>CAVXYT010000008.1:0-139898 GCA_963765995.1 uncultured Acidobacteriaceae bacterium
GTAATCAGTGTGCTCACCGATCAGGTTGACTCGGCCGGGCGCTACAAAGATGGCCGGCTCGGCCTGATAGCGGGCAAGGTGCATGGAACGAAAAACAACAGGATCATGCATGGTAGTTCTCTTTCTAAAGAGTTTGAATATCGACCGTCATCGGCCAGAAGTCGGATTGGCCGGGAGAAAGCACACGAGACCATGGCCCGGTTTTCGCCAGCGAGTCTATATTCCCCGGCTTCCATTCTGTTTGCCTCCGTCATTTTTCTATTCTCCTGTGACTTCCGGGCAGGCGCGCAGCCGCCGGGCCGCGTCTTCGGGGGTGATGTCGCGCTGCGGCATGCCCAGCATCTCAAAGCCCACCATGAACTTGCGCACCGTGGCCGAGCGCAGCAGCGGAGGATAGAAGTGGGCGTGGAAGTGCCACTCCGGATGCGCTGGCTCGGTGGGCGTCTGATGGAAGCCCATCGTGTAAGGGAAGCTGGTCTGGAAGAGGTTGTCGAAGCGGGTGGTCAGCCGCTTCAGCGCGTCGGCCAGCCCGTCCCGCTCGTCCGGGTTAATCTCCGGCAGCGCTCCCAGATGGCGGCGGCTGACGCACCAGCACCTCGAAGGGCCAGACGGCCCACCACGGGACCAGGCAGCAAAGTGCTCATTTTCAAAGATGATCCGGCCTTGAGCGGCTGGGGTAACACGCTCTGCGGCCAGGTAGTCGCACAGCAGGCAATGGCCGGTGCGGGTCAGGTGTTCGCGCTGGGCGCTCGGTCTCGGCAGCCGGCTCGTCGGGCACAAAGCCCGTGGCCCAGATCTGGCCGTGGGGATGCGGGTTGCTGGCGCCCATCATGGCCCCGCGGTTCTCAAAGATCTGCACGTACTCGATCCAGTCCAGGCTGCCCAGCTCCTCATATTCCCGCGTCCAGGCGTCCACCACGCGGCGAATCTCCGGGCGGGTCATGCGGGCCAGGGTCAGGCTGTGGTCGGGATGAAAGCAGATCACCTTGCACAGGCCGCGGGCGGACTCGGCCACCAGCAGCGGCGAGGCCGGCGGCTCGGTCACTGACGGAGAATCCGGCAGCAGGGCGGCATAATCGTTGACAAACGAGAAGATGCCTTCATACGCCGGGTTTACGACTCCACCTGCCCGCTGATTGCCAGGGCACAGATAGCACTGCGGATCGTAAGCGACCCCCGAGGGCGTGGCATTTTGACCCACCTCTCCCTGCCAGGGACGTTGAGTGCGGTGCGGCGAAACCAGCACCCAGGACTGCCGCAGGGGGTTCCACCGCCGATGCGGGAACTGACCCATCTTTTCCATGCCTTCTCCAAAAACGGTTGTTAGTGGCAGTTTTCAGTGGTCAGCCGTGGACTCTCGGCAAACCGTTCGGCGACCACAGACAACTGACTACTGAGTGAGGATAGTTCTACCATAGACGCCGCAACTAGGCTCAGAAGTCCGTGCCCTGCACTTAGTACTTTATCCAATCGTTGCCGGCGTAATCCACCCCCCGCGCCGAAGACCTAATCGCTGGGACCCCGGTACTGGCTGCCGCGATCTGCGTAACGCACCATACTCGCTCGGCCGATTTTGCGGTTCTATGGATGGCTTAGAATCTACAAGACAACAAAATTCTATCAATCCTACTTTCGGCTGATACATCCCGATATCGGGTAAGAATAGGATGTTTTCGATTCAGAAATCATCATTCCAATCGACTTGGCAACGGCCAACTGGGAGCGGAACGGGGAATTCTGAACATTTACGGCTCGGTAGGGCGGGCGAGGGGTTGTAAACGGCTTCAAAGGCAAACGAAAGCAGCTTTACAATCGCGGCAACTCACTCTACGCATCGCCAGGAACTTGTTTCAGGAGGCTGTTGTGAGATTCATCAATGCAAAGCATGTATGCGCACTCCTGCTCATCCTTTTCGTGGGTTTCTTCGGTTCAGGGCTTCTCGCTTATGGACAGGGCACCAGCGCAAGCTTGACGGGCAACGTCACCGATCCATCCGGAGCTGCTGTGGCCGGAGCGATCGTTACCGTCACCAACATCGACACAAACTTTACGCAGTCAGTCAAAACGGATGGTGTAGGAACGTACCTGATCAGGCCCTTGCCGATAGGCAGGTACATACTTGCCATCGATGCTGCCGGCTTTGCCCGCTATGTGCAGAAGGGCATCGAACTGACGGTTGGGCTCGCCGCGACGCAGGATGTACGCCTGAAGGTTGGCGCCGGCAAGGGGGAGACAATCTCTGTTACGGCAGATGCCGAGCTGATTAACACCTCCTCAGCCGAACTGGGATCGACGGTCAATGAAGCCGCCATCGCGGAGCTGCCGTTGAATGGCCGCGACCCGTCTTCGCTGGTATTCCTGGTGCCTGGCACGGTAGACGTCAGGGCACATGGCGGCGAGGGCGTTCAGCCGGGATTCTCCTTTTCGACAGAGACCGGCGCAGCCTCCAGCGGCGGACGCCAGGGCAGCACATTCTATATGCTCGACGGCGTCTCCAATATGGACAACTATGACGCCCTGACCGCGCCCTTTCCCAACTCCGACTCAACCCAGGAGTTTAAGGTCATCACCAACAACTTCAGCGCTGCCTACGGCTTCTCTCCCGGCGCGGTGGTCATCATCGCCACCAAAGGCGGCACCAACCAGTTTCATGGCGGCGCCTTCTGGTTTGTGCGCAACAACGACCTGAACGCCAAGGACTGGTTCAGCACGACTGTCGATCCTCTGAAGCGCAACCAGTTTGGCGGCTATGTTGGCGGTCCGGTCATCAAGAATAAGCTCTTCTTCTTCGGCAACTACCAGGGAACCAAGCTGATGACGGCCTCAACCGACCTTGCGACCAACACGCCCACCGCCGCCATGCTGACGGGCGACTTCAGCGGCCTGGCCACCACGGCTGGCGTCACTAACCTCAATGGGCCCTTCCATACCGTCGGCGGCTTGGCCAATCAATTGGATTCGACCAAAACAGGAACATCTGGCATCTGGAATGCGAACGGGCTTGACAACGCGGCCTGGACCATCGCCACTACGGGATTGCCGGGCCACACGGCCGGCGTCACCCAGGCAGCCAATGGCGCTATGCATTACATGGAAGCGCCAGTCAGGAATACCTTCGACGAGTACACGGTCAAGCTAGACTACGACCTCTCCCCGTCGCAGCGCCTGACACTGCGCTCTTTTACCGACGAGATGACGGCGCCCTCCGGCGACACTCCGGGCGACATGCTTTCTGTCATCAACGATGTGGGCAACTGGACTTACAACTTCGCCGAGCGCATGTACTATTTCAACGACGTCCTGACGCACACGTGGACGATCAATCCCACCACGGTCAATACACTTTCCGTCTTCTGGAATGAGCAGAGCGCGCACAATCAGGCCGCGGTACTCGACAGCAACAATAAAGCCATGTGCTTATCGCGCTACATCAACGTCAACGAATTGCCGGGACAGTGCTACATGGAAGGCTTCACCGTGAGCAACGGCGGCTTCAACGGCGGCTGGACCGAACCATCGCAGGAAGTGCGCAACACCTACGGCTTTACCGACACTCTCAGCAAGAGCATCAGACGGCACACCCTTTCGGCGGGCGCCAACCTGATGCATCAGTTCGCCGAGGAATTCACGCAGTATCCCACGACGCCGATTGTCACCTTCAACGGACAGTACACCGGCAACGGCCTGGCGGACTTCCTGCTCGGTTATATGAGCGGGTATATGCAGGGCGCCGGCGAAATTGCGGATGTGGCAGGATATCAGTTCGCGCCGTACTTCCAGGATGACTGGAAGATGCGTCCCAACCTGACCTTCAACATCGGTGTGCGCTGGGATCCGAACACCGCTCCCACCTCGGCGGGCGGACGCGGCGCGGCATTCGTTGCGGGACAACAGAGCACCTTGTTTCCCAACGCTCCTGCTGGGCTGATCTTCCCCGGAGACAAGGGAATCACAGCCACCCTGATGCCGGACTCGTACGGCTACTGGGAGCCTCGCCTGGGCGTGGCATGGCAGCCTAAGAGCTTGCCCCATACCGTGGTTCATGCCGGATTCGGTATGTTTACCGGCCCGCTGCAATACTCCTACTACAATCACTCGGCCGATATCGCGCCCTTTAGCCCGACCTTCAACCTCTACGGAGGCAACTGTTCCGGTGGTTGCACGCCAGGCGCCGACGCGGCGATTACCGGTCAGCTGAGCTTCGACAATCCCTGGTCCACCTTCGCGGGTACTGGCGGCGTAAGCCCGTTCCCTCCGTTCACCTCTGTTTCATATAAGCCGCCGACGAACTCAAGCTTTGCAACGCCGGTCTCTCTGCTCCAGTCCTTCTCCCGCAACTTCAAGCTGGGCATCACGCAGAGCTGGAACCTTTCGGTGGAGCAACAGCTCAGCCCATCGATGGTCGCCCGGTTGGCGTATGTAGGCAGCGAGTCGTATCACCAGACCGACGCCATCGACGAGAATGCCGCGACGGCAGATATACGCCCGTACTCGAACTACGCGCAGATACTCGAAGCTGTCAGCAACGGCACCGCGAGTTACAACGCCTTGCAGGCCGGTTTTGAGCGTCATATGTCGCGTGGCCTGCAGGTGCAGTCCAACTTCACCTGGTCGAAGTCGATCGACACGGCCAGCTCCGGCAACGTAACCTTCGGTACACCTTACCTCGGGGATCCCTTCAACCTAAGGTGGAATCGCGGCAATTCCACGCTAAGTATGCCCTGGAACTGGGTTACCAACTTCATCTATCAGGCGCCCGGCCTGAAGGCGAAGAGCAAGCTGATCCAGGAGACGCTGGGAGGATGGCAACTGAGCAGTATCATCACCTTCCAGACGGGCAATCCCTTCTCTGTTATGGCGGCTGGCCCCAGCTACAACGATGACGACTCCGGCTCCCTTCAGAAGCTGGATCGCGCCGATTTCGTTCCCGGCCAAGCCATCGATGCCGGCAAGGGAAACCATTGGAATTGGGTGACGACCGGATACTTCAACCAGGCCGCGTTCGCCAACAACGCCATAGGAACCTTCGGCAACACCCCAAAGAACCTCATGTACGGACCGCGTGAGTTTGGCGCGGACGCCGCGATCTTGAAGACCTGGAGCCTGGTGGGAACATCCAAGCTGCAGTTCCGCTGGGAAGCTTTCAACGCCACCAATCATCCCAGCTTCGCCAATCCCGCCGCTCCATGGGGAGCGTATGTAGGTTGGGGTGGCTTCGGGGATATCGTGCAAACCGGCAACATTCCCGCGCGCGTGATGCAGGGCGCGCTCAAGTTAACCTTCTAACTGTGTAAAAGGAGGCCCGGGCGATCTCTATCGTCCGGGCCTTTTTCACGCTGTGCCGGCTCATTATCGCCGGTTGACGAATACCGGGGTATTGTCACCTGGCAGAGTGAGCGAGAATGATAGGGTACGCATGAAAGCTGTCTCACATCCGGTTTATTTATCCTCGCGGCCGCAAGGAACTCCATACGCCGCATGGCTGCTGCTGCATGGGCTTCTGCTCGCAGTCATTGGAATGCTCGCGCCGGCTACCCAAAGCGTACAGGCTCAGCAATCGGCCGTGGAGACTCTCCCGGCAGGCGGCGAGGAATGGAACTACACGATCCGCTCCTGGCAGTCGCAGGATGGCTTGCCGGAGGAGACGGTGCAAGCCTTCGCGCAGACCCCCGACGGCTACCTTTGGGTGGGAACCAGCGGCGGGCTGCTGCGCTTTGATGGGGCGCGCTTCCACCTCTTTGCCCATGAGAATACGCCTGCCTTCGGAGAGAACAGTGTCTTTTGCCTACTCGCCGCCCGCGATGGCCGCCTGTGGATCGGCACCGACGGCAGCGGTTTGATCGAGTGGCAAAATGGCGCATTTCATGCTTATCCAGTCGCCCAGGGCCAGACTGCCGACTTTGTGCGGGCGCTCGCCGAGGATCACAACGGACTCCTGTGGGTAGCCACCGACGATGGTCTCTTCTGGGCCAAGAACAACCGCCTGGAACGTGCCGATAAGCCGTTGGGCTTGCCCGTCTTCAACGTCCATGCCGTGATGGAAGACCGCACGGGCCGCATCTGGGTGGGCGGCTCGCGTCTTTACTCGCTCAAAGACGGCCAGTCCCACGAGTATTCGTTGCCCGGCAATGACAGCAAGAACAAGGTGAAATCCTTTCTGCAGACCTCTGACGGCGTGATCTGGGTGGGGACGGTCGGCGGTCTGTACCGGCTGCTGCGCGGACAGGACCGCTTCGAGCCGGTGCCGGGAGTTTCCGGCACCATCCGATCCCTGCGCGAGGCGCCCAGCGGCGAGTTGTGGGCGGGCGCTATCGGCGCAGGGATTTTCAGGATTCGCGGCAATCGTGTCACCCGCCTCAAGGCGCCATCGCCCCTGATCAGCAACACCGTGCTCTCCATCTTTGCCGACTCCGACCGCGATCTGTGGTTGGGAACCCAGGCCGGCATGATGCGCCTCAGCCGCACGCCGGTGCGAGTTCTGGCCCTCTCCGAGGCCGCCGACTCGGATTTCGGCACGGTTGCTCTGGATACGGACGGTTCGCTGTGGGCCGCTTCCAACCAGTTGGTGCATGTGCAGGGCGGCCAGGCCAAGCCGTTCAGATTTCCGGGTCTGGGCGACGCGCGGGTTCGCAATGTGCTGCGCAGCCGTAATGGATCGCTTTGGATCGGAACCGACGGCGGCGGCGTCTATCATCTCTCCGCCCAGGGCACGACGCACTTCACTACGCGCGAAGGACTGGTGAACAATTTCGTGCGCGTCTTCATCGAGTCCAAAGACGGCACTCTTTGGATCGGGACCGATAACGGCGTCAGTCATCTCGATCAAGCCGGCATTCATAACTTTACCGCGCAGAATGGCCTGGTTTACAACAGCATCCGCTCGCTGTTGGAGGATCGCGATGGAACCATCTGGATCGGCACCGAGCGCGGCCTCAGCCAATACAGAAATGGAGAATTCAATCACGACGCGATGACCGCAGCCCTGGGCGACGAGAAGGTGTGGGCGCTCAACCAGGACGTAGACGGCGGAATCTGGATCGGCACGCGCGCTCATGGACTTTATCGCTATCGCAATGGCCAGCTATCCCACTACACCACGGCCAACGGACTGGCCAGCGACAGCATCTATTCCATCCTTGAAGATAAGCAGGGCCATTTCTGGTGCAGCGGTCCCTCCGGTGTGATGCTGCTGAACCGCGCCGAACTGGATGCTCTGGCCAACGATTCTCAACAGCTTCTTTCGTTGCGCATCTTTCGCGCCAATGAGGGCGGAAAATCCGCGCAGTTTTATGGAGGAACGCAGCCGGCGGGCGCTCTCACCAGAAGCGGCGAAGCATGGTTCCCCACCAGTCAGGGGCTGTGGAGCATCCGCCCGGATGAGTTGGAGCACCTCTTCGTCTCCAGCCTGAATATCGACGCGGTAACGGTCGACGGCCAGCCGGCGCCGCTGACTGGGAAACTGAGCCTGGACGCCGGCAGCAGCCGCATGGAGATTGGCTATGAGCCGGTGTTGCTGCGCTCGCAGGAAGGGCTGCGCTTTCGCTATAAGCTCGACGGATATGACCGGAGCTGGACCTACGCAAACGCGCAACAGCGTCTGGCAACCTACACCAATCTTCCCGCCGGGAAATATGCATTTCTTGTAGAAGCCTGGGAGACGGATCATCCGGAGCATGAGGCCCGCGCCTCGATTGAGCTGATCAAGAGACCCTATTTCTACCGGACGCCGTGGTTTGTGGCGTTCTGTGTGTTGCTTGTGGCGCTGCTGTCAATCTCTGCTTATCAGGTGCGGATGAAGCAGATTCACGACCGCTTCAAAGCAGTGTTGGCTGAGCGGACGCGGCTGGCGCGCGAGATGCACGACACGCTTATCCAGGGTTGCGTGAGCATATCCGCGCTGCTCGAGGCCGCGTCAAGCGGAGAGGTTGAAGACAGCGAGTCAAGATCACACTTGATCGACTATGCCGCCACACAAATTCGCGCCACCGTGGATGAGGCAAGACAGGCAGTGTGGAATCTGCGTGGCGAGGAGGGCAAGCTCGTCGATCTGGAGACTGCGCTCCAGCGCATGGCCGAACGGATTGGCCGGGAACATGGCGTGGAGATGGTCTATCGTCTGCTCGGAAAACCCTTTGCCATCAGCCTGCCGGCCGCCCATGAATTGATGATGGTGGCCCGGGAAGCGGTGTTTAACGCGATCTTGCATGGGCACGCGCAAAAGATCGTAGCGGAGCTCTGCTACGCGGACGAGTCGCTTGCACTGACCGTAAAGGACGACGGGCAGGGCTTTGACGCCGCGAAAGCATTCTCCGAGGAACACTTCGGCCTGCGTGGCATGCAGGAACGGATTCACCAGTTCAACGGGAAATTCGAGATCGAGAGCGCTCCCCATCAGGGAACCAGCGTGCGGTTAGAGATTCCCCGCGCCACCATCGCCCAATGATGCGAGGCCACCCGTAAGTCTCCGCTCTGGAGCTGAGCATGCAGTGTTCCACGTTCTATAATCCGCCTATGCCGCCGATCCGCATACTTATTGTTGATGATCACCCGATAATGCGTGTAGGAATCACGGCACTCATTGCGTCCAGCAAGGAGATGGAGACGGTGGCCCAGGCCGGCAGCGGAGAAGAGGCACTCACGTTGCACGCGCTTCATCACCCGGACATCACCCTCATGGATTTGCGGCTGCCCGGCATCAGCGGAGTGGAAACCATTCGCCGTATTCGTAACCAGTCCCCCAAGGCCCGGTTTATTGTGCTCACAACCTACGAGGGCGACGAAGACATTTTCCAGGCGATGGAGGCGGGAGCCGCCGGCTACCTGGTTAAGGGCATGCCCCAGGAGATGCTGGTCAACGCGGTTAAGCGAGTTCACGCCGGCGGCCGATATCTGCCTCCGACAATGTCTCAGGCGCTCGCCTCGCGCATGCCCGACTCAAGCCTCAGCCACCGCGAACGAGAGGTGCTCGGACTGATGGCAAAAGGCAAGTCCAATCGGGAGATTGCCAACAACCTTGGTATCACCGAAGCTACAGTGAAGTGCCACGTAAGCGTTATACTGGCGCGCCTGAACGCCAGTGACCGCACCCAGGCCGTAGTGGTAGCGCTGCAGCGTGGGTTGATCCACCTGTAGTATCACTTCACCTTGATAAGTCAACTTCATACTCGGGAAGAGTTTCAACTGAATCCAGCGCTCCCGCCTGGCCGTTACTACCGAACTTGGGCTTCTTGCCTGGTTCGAAAAAGATGGGGGCTTGCTGGCTTAGCGGCAAGACCTGGAGCGAAAAAGTGGCCGAGGCCGAACCTGGAAGAAATCGTTTCAGTCCAATTTGCCACTCTGTCCCATTGAAAAAATTATCGGTGAGCAAATGGCCGCTGTTTAGTAGGCGTGCCTCGTCGCCCCGATAATGTACTCCGAGATAGAGATCGCTGAGTCCATCCAGCGCGCCCTGAGGAACTACAACTCTCCATTCGCCCGCCTGGCTAAAGCCGGAATCATCTGGCGCCATAACCACGGCGTCATGCCGCCACGGCAGCGCCGGGCCGAAAACCAGCGAGGGCGCTTTGCCCATTGCTCTTGTCTGCTCAACCTCGAGCGCGATCTTTCGCTCCGGCTTGCGGAAATTCATGGATTGAAAAAGTCCGGCCTGTTCACCTCTTCCCACTTCGAGTTCCGTTTTGCCAGCAGTGAGGTTACCCGCGGGAAAGAACGCGACATCAAAGAACGATTTGCCGATTTGGCGCAGGATAATATGCGATCCATCGCTATAGACCTGGGACCGGGTCAGCAGCAGTTGGTCGTTCCCCTCGAAGTTCACTCTCCATAGATCTCCTGCCTGCTCCGCACTGAGTAGCACTATGTGCGTAAGTCCGCTGTTACCATGAATCGTAATAGCTGTACTCAATCCTGGCCCGATGTCTCGCACGTTCAGCGCGCCGCCTTTTTCGGAAATCGTGCCTCGCCCTATGCGGACCGCCGATCGGTTTGCCGCCAGAAACGAAAATTCCGCGGCAATGCCAGGAATTACCTTGAAGAAGGCATATGTCTCGCCACTGAACTGAATATTCAGAATGGGTTGGGCTGTCGCATAGCGCAGCGTGACACCATCGAGATCGAGATTCACTGGCCAATAGAAGTAACTGTTGGCCGGAATGGTAATAGGCCTGGATGGAACAAGTAACATCTTGCCAGGAACTCGAACTTCAAACTGCGTGCCGGGCCGTGACGGAACCTCCCGCTCGCGGATGTAGTTGTTCACAAACAAAAAGCCGCGCTGTCCGTCGATGCGCGCCGAAGCCCGCAAAATGGATGTATCCGCCGGCCCAGCGGGACGCGGTGTTGGTTCGATAACGCGCTCCAAAGCCAACTGCGCGCCGAAGTCCTGGAGAAAGTAGTGGTCCAGCTTCAATTCCCGCAGCGTCGCATTCATCTGGCCAAACGCACCTAGGGGCGCCTGAAAGTCGTAGCCCTTAACAGGAACGTCGGTTGGATAACCGGTTCGTTGCGACTCCTGGAGCGTGGTCAGCCTTCCGTCTGGGTTCTCTCCGCCCTGATACATGTAGTAGCCGAGGAGATTGACTCCCGAACCAATCATCACGGGGATCATCGCTGGCACGTCGCCCGCAGCCAGCAAAGGTCTGCGGTGATAGGTATCCTGAATGCCACCTCCTAATTCGGCGGTCAGGAATGGCACTTCGGCGCGCAATTCGCCATCGTGCCTGCTACCGGATGCGGAGTTATCGCCAATCGCTCCCATGTTAGCAGCCACCCGATTCGCAAAGCGAAAGGAATAGACCTCGGCAGGAGGAAGAACTTTCGTGCTTGGGTCCCAGGGAGCGTCGGGATAGCCGCCATAGACGGGCAATACCAGGTCTTCGGGAACCACCGCGTTGTCCCAACCGGTTATGGTATACAAGGGCACATCAAGACCGCTGTCGATGGCTATACCCTTGAGTGCGGCTAGATGTTCGCGCCCTTGTCCTAGTCCATTCGCCGCATACTCGTTCTCAATCTGGATACCGATGACAGGTCCGCCGTCTTTCCAAAGCAGCCCATGAAGCTGTTGGCCGATTTGCACATAGAATTGTTTCACCTCGGCAAGATAGACAGGGTCATTGGAGCGCACCGCGCTTTTTTTGAGCACCCAGTCTGGCAGCCCGCCGTTGCGAACCTCTCCGTGGTCCCAGGGACCGATGCGCGGATAGAGTAACATTCCGTGCTTGGCGCACAATTCGGCAAATCTTCTCAGATTTCGCTGACCGTCCCAATCGAACTGGTCTTCAATCTCCTCGTGATGAATCCAGAAAACGTAGGTCGAGATGACATCAACGCCGCTGGCCTTCATCTTGAGAATCTCTTCTTCCCAGTATGTCTCCGGATAGCGCGTGAAGTGAAACTCTCCCATAACCGGGATCCATGGTTTTCCGTCTCGCATCAGATACTGGCTATTGACTGTGATCGTACTTCCGTTAGGGGTACGATTACTGCCAAGTTGCGTGGGAACTGGCCGGGGTGTAGGATTGGAGGCTCTGGCGTCGAAGACCAAACGATTGACGGGCGGCTGCGCGCACAAGCAGCACGCAAAGACGAGCACATATGAAGATACCTCAAGATGGCGCATAACTCACATACCTTTCAAAGCACGCATATCCAGTCAACAAAGGGGAGCTAAACCAACATCTCTTTCCAGCGGATTTGGCGTTGGTGGCATCTTCTGCCGGCCATTGCCGATGACACTCCTGATCTTCAGACCTTCGAGACTTACCAACCGCACGCCGGCACGTGTGTCCGCCCCGCGGCAGAGAGCGAATCGGCGCTTCCCGAACCAACGAGTTGCATCTTACTCCGTCCAGTATGCGGCTCGAATCCGACTAAAGTCGGATTGTGCATCTTTCGCGTTGGGCGCGGTGGCGCAAATGGGGGTTCAACACTGGATGAGCTGGGAATGAGGCCATGAAGAAGCTTGGGCAGTCATTTTAAACGTGGCGATGAATAGTCCTAAAAAATTATCTGATTTCGCCGGAAAGTGGTTCATAACTCACTTTGCTCTTGTGGGGAACATCTTCCCCCTACCTTTTGTACACAAATCTGTAACACGAGTTTACAGTATATGGGATAATTTTTATGCTATGTCGCCGCCCCGAAACAGCGCCCAGAAAAGAAGCTGAGAAGCCTCCTGGAAGCTTCTTTCCTGCGCTCCAACGACAGTAACTGACGCCGAAGAGATCGCGTTCAGCTTTCAGGCTAATAGCCACTTCTCCAGAAACTCCCTCAGCTCCACCGGCGGCCGCAGCCAAACATCCGCCTTGGTCTCGTGCCATTGGTCGCGTACCAGCACGCTCAAGCCGTGTGGGCCAACATTGTTTACGGCACGAAACGCCGCCTCGTCGGTCAAATCGTCGCCCAGATATGCAACCGGCGCGCCTGGATCGGCCTCTCGCAGGATCACCTCAACAGCACCGCCCTTGTCACGACCCACCCTCAGCTCCACCCCAGCCTCAAACTCCAGCAGTGCCAGCCCATCCGTTCCCGCCAGTGGCTCCAAGAGCTCACGCGCCCTCTGCTCGATGAGTCTTGCCTTGCGCGGAGCAGCTTCCCGCCAGTGCATCACCACGCCGTTAGCTTTGTCCTCGAAGAGTCCGCCCAGGCTGTCGCGCTTGAGGATCGCGCGCAGATCGTCCAGCTTCTTACGGGCCGCGAAAGGTATCTGCTCCAACTCCCGGCGGCCATCGGGGAAGACGCGCTCTGCTCCGTGCAGGCCCCAAATCTCGAGCGGCGGGTCAATCCCGAGCAGCGGCGCAAGCTCGTGCGCAGAACGACCGGTGATCACGACGATGCGCGTCCGCCCCTGCCGCTGGATTCGGTCCAGAAGCTTCCGCACTCCGGACCAGGGCAGCGCCTGAAAGCGATCTACGCGAAACGGCGCCAGCGTGCCGTCGTAATCCAGCAGCAGAAATGGAGTTGGCCCGCCCGCAAAGGCGCGAAAAAACTCTTTCAGCTTTTTTGCCGCCTCAGCCGTCACCAGATGCTCGCTTTCTACGCCAGTTTACGATGCACCACTTCTGCCGGCGAAACAGACGCCGGCAAAGCGTGGATCAGATCGGTTGCCCCCAGGCTCTCCATGCGCAAATCGCGCAGATCGCCCAGTATGCTGGCCGCCCAGCGATAGATGTTGTGGTCCATCACGTGTTGGCGCATCCGCCGCATCCTCTTGCGCCGCTCGCCGCGGTCCATCTCCAGGCCCTGATGGATGGCCTCGGCTACTCCTTCAATGTCATAGGGATTTACAACCAGCGCATCTCCCAGTTCGGTGGACGCGCCGGTGAACTTGCTCAACACCAGCACGCCGTCCTCGTCGTCACGCGCGGCCACATACTCCTTGGCCACCAGATTCATCCCGTCGTGAAGCGAGGTCACCAGGCACACCTCCGCCGCGCGATACCAGAGATCCACTTCCGCGTGGCTGCACTGCCGCTCGATCAGCAGGATGGGCTTCCAGAGGCTCGTCTGATAACGCTGATTGATGCGCTCCACGGTCTCCTTCACCTTGCGGTTCAGATCGATATAGCTGGCAATCCGCGTGCGACTCGGCGCGGCAATCTGCACCATGGTCAGTCGCTCAAGGTACCATGGATGCTCTTTGAGCAGGTGCTCGACCGCCACCAGCCGCTCCACGATTCCCTTGGTGTAATCCATGCGGTCCACGCCGACGATCAATGTTTCACAACGCAGGCCAAACTCCCCCAGCAGCTCTTCGCGCGAGGGTTCCGGTGTCCTCCGCTCCGGCTTACTGCCGTCCAGGGCCACGCTCACCGGATAGGGGCGCACAGCACTGATGTGCCCATGCCGGCGGACGGTCATGTGTTCGCGGTCGGTGCGAGACTCCAGCACGCGGTCTACGGTGGAAAGAAAGTTATTGCAGTGCAAGGGAATGTGAAATCCGATCAGGTCCGCGCCCAGCAACCCGTCCAGAAGCTCCGCCTGCCACGGGCAGATGCCGAATGCCTCTGGATTGGGCCAGGGGATGTGCCAGAAGATGGCCACACGCGAGTCCGGGCGCGCCGCCTTGATGAGCCGGGGCGCCAGCGCTAAGTGGTAATCCTGCACAAAGACAATGGGGTTGACGCTGCCCTTCATCTCCTCCAGCAGCGCATCGGCAAACTTCTGATTGACACGCTGGTAGCACTCCCAGTCTGTAGCACGAAAGATGGGACGGGTATGCGCAATATGACAGAGCGGCCACAGCCCCTCGTTGGCAAAGCCGTCGTAGTAACCGGCCTCCTCCTCGCTCGATAGCCACACCCGGCGCAGGCTGTAGCGGGGATCGCCGGGCGGCACGCGCAGCCGGTCGAACTTGTCGACGTTGAGGGCATCCTCGCTGCCGCTGCCGTGCGCCACCCACACGCCGTCACAGGCCCGCAGCACCGGCTCAATCGCCGTCACCAGCCCGCTGGGCGGAACCACGCACACCGTCTCCCGCCCCTGGCGCACATGTATATAAGGCTCGCGGTTCGACAAGACAAAGATGCGGCTGGAGCCAAAACGCTCCCGCACATGCACGGCCAGCCGCTCGGCGGTCCACTGGTGCTCGCCGGCGTCGCGCAGCCGGGCTTCGGTTTGAGCCGCGGCGCGCGCCTCCATCAGGCTCTCGGCCATCGTCTCTACCTCGCGGACCAGCGGGGTAAAGAGACTGCACTCCGCCAGATTCTCGTCGGCAGGATCGGCAGCGTGCCCCATGCGCAACCGCCGCAGCCGATCCGCCACGCGCATCATGGGCTTCATCAGGAACCAGCGGACCATCAGCAGCGTTATGCCTACGATCAGCAGCACGAAGGCGGCTATCCGCCAGAAGCTCCGCCGCCACACATCCATGCTCTCGGCGCGAATGGATCGAGCATCCTCCAGAATCACCAGCGCTCCGGCCATGCGACCGTCGACATACAGCGGAATCGCCTCCTCCAACCACTGCTGATCGTCATTATTTCCAAAGACAGCCGAATCGACACCCTGGATGGCCTTGTCCAACGGGCCGCGCGGCAGCTCTCCGAAGACCCCGGCGGGACCCGCTTCGGCCACCAGTCCTCCCTGCATGTCATAGACGGCCAAGCCAAGCGCCTCGTCCCGCGAGCGCAGCCGCGCCGCCTCTGCCGCAATCTCCGCGGTTTGGCCTCCGGCCACCACCTTCTCCATCTCCGATTGCAGGCTCGCGCTCCGCCAGGCGGTTCTACGCTTCAGTTCCAGCCGCAGAAAGTGCTTGTGGGCGAGCACCTCAAAATAGGTCGAGGCAACCGAGACCAGCGTGATTCCCAGGACCAGCGCAAGGATCAACCGCAGGCGAAAGAATTGCATGTCACCCCTCCCTATTCTCTTGTAAACAAACTGCCCGTTGTTTTCCAGTGCAATTTGAAACAGCCATTTTCCTATGGACACAACTCAGCTTATTCATGGATGCGGCATCTGAATGGCCAGATGCTGATTTATTGAAAAACACGGCAAGTATCCCCTCCAGGCGGCATTTTGACCATAGATTTTCTGCACATTACCGGGTAATTTTTGCCTGGTAGCCGAGTTCCCGGCGCACGGCTTTCATCCTACCTTTGATTGACCGGAGTTTTTCGCGCAGCCGGAGATCATCGGCGCCGGTTGGTGAACACCTTCGCGTCCCACGCCGGATCGTCCATCTCCAGGCCGGCAAACCGCGAAACAGCAGGTCGTAATGCAAATGCTCCATCAACTGCAGTTGCAAAGTTCTCAGAAATGCCGAATGGAATCTCCGGGGCCTGTGGTTGGGGTGGCCGGGGGGGCGATGCTGTGTTCGCTGGAGTGTTCGGCGTGGCTTTCCAGCGAGCGGCTGACGAGGTCGCGGGAGCCCAGGCCCACCGCGAGAGCGAGAGTGAGTACGATGCCACCGAAAAGGATGCCAAAGGCCAGCACCACGACATCGCCGCCGATCTGAAGGTGGTCCAGGACCATAGCGGCGGTGAGTACGAGCACGAGCCACTTGATGCCGAGCGAGAGGAACCGCGCGTACTGCAGCTGCGCATTGACTGCTCCGATGAGGATCGAACGCGCCAGGAAACGCGCGATGAGAGTGCCGGCGATGAGCAGGAAGGCTGCGCCCACGACACGGGTAAGGTAGGGCAGTAGCGAGCTTGGTTGCGTTGCGACCGTCGCGTAAGAGGCGTCGAAAGCCGAGACGCCGATGATAAGTCCGAGCAGGACGCAGGCCCAGAAGGAGGCCCGGGCGATCAACGCGGTGGGGGAAGTCGATGGCGCCCATTTGACGTTGCCGCGACCGCGAGCGAGTTGATCATCAAACCTGGCCGCGGCAAGTCCACGCCGCAGCAGCGCGGAAAGAGCTATGCCGAACAGGGTAAATACAGCCAGGGCAACAATGAAGGCCAGGATACCGGGCAGGATGGCGATGAGCAGCGAGAGGACGCGGTAGAGCGATTGATGGAGCGCGTCGGACATATGCTGCCAGACAGAGGTGTTGTCGCCATACAAGGACTGCGAAGTCTGGTTTGTAACTGGCTGGAGCATCGTGGCAAGAATGGTTTGCATAGGACTCACTCCTTGAATCGACTCTCTTGCTTCGTGCCGGAAACGGGTTTGATTCGGGGGGCACTCATGGATTGAACCTGTCTGGCCATCGCCAGCGCGAGACCAGGTAGGTTTTGTCAGCCTCGAAGGCGGCAGCGACGGCCTCGATATGACGCTCGGGGTTGGCGCCGGAGGCGGTGGCGTTGATGTGGCTTGCAGCCCATGCAAGGTAAAGCGGGATCAGCGCGCCGAGGAGATGCCCGCGATTGATTGTGCGCAGCCGATAGGCGACGAGAAAGTCGAAGACAATTCGTGCCCAGAGGCTCTCGGGCATGTGGAATGTGGCGGCGTCGGTTGCGGAGAGCCGCTTGAGCCCGAGCAGCGAGTTCGGCGGCAGGACGAGCGACCAGATTTCATGGAGGTTGGTGTACGCGAGCTGAAAAGCCTGGAGCATAGGGGCAATCTCCGCGGCCGCATCGATGGAAGGCGCCTGCGGCATGGGACTGGCCATGGGATTGCCTGCGGGCGGCAACTGGCGGGGCCTCTGCCAGAATGCCGCCTTGGCGTCGATATCGGCGAACAAAGCCCCAGTGACCAGGGGAAGGATGGTGTTGAAGTCGGGCATGGCAGGTGGGAGTTGGACGCACGGGCCAACGTCGAACTGGTCGATGGTGAACCCGGCTACTGCGGCCTCGTTGACCGGCCAAAGAGGCGTTTCGCCCTGGCTGGGCGTAGTGAAACGGCGGGCGGCTACGGCGAGGCGTTCGGCCATGCGAAGCGAAAGGCCGAGATCGACGGCCAAGGGAAATCGCACAGGGGAGGCGAAGAGCGCGCGGGTAAGCGGATAGAGGATGGCGGAGTTGAACAGGCCGGCGCGCGGCGGCAGATCGTAGCAGGCGACTGCGAGGTCGGTGGGGGTGGTGAGAACGGCGTTGGCGAGGTCGCGGAATGCGGACGAACCGAGCGAGCCGGACTCCGGGCTCAGCATGAGGATGGCACGCGCCCCGTTCTTTTCGGCAAGCTGGTAAGCGTTAACGAAGTCCGCGGCGGTGTGGGTCCAGGAGGCGTTGGTCGCGGGAGCGGCGACGAACCGCAGTGACGGATTGGAGTCTGCCGGGAGCGCGTCCGAAGAGGCGATGAGCAGGTCTTCCGCCGGGAAAGAAGCGGTCAGGTTGGCGAGGACACTTTCGAGTTGTTCCGGCATCATGGCGGCGAGCAAGACGAGGAGTCCGGCGCCGGGATGTGCGGCAGGGGAGGTGTTGTCCGGAATTGGAGATGCTGTCGCCATGGTTATCCCGGAGATTCATGTTAAACCGGCTGGAGGCTTTCTGCAGCCTCCAACCGGCCAGCTTCTCTGCGGCCGGACGCTTCTACAAGGTCAGGATGCCGGCAAGCGGGATGAGGATTCTGCAGGCTTCGCACTCGTGGGCTGGAGTTCGAGCCAGAGGAAGGAGTACGGAGCGAGGGTGAGGACGTAAGGGGCTTCGGTGATAGTGGGGAATGGCACATACCCCAGCATCTCGACAGGCTCGGCTCCGCTGTGGCCGGCGAGGTCGAGGGAGACGGGCTGGGCAAAACGGCTGAGGTTGGCCACGCAGAGAACGGTTTCGTGCGAGCCGTCGCCGCGCTTGAGGTCGCGCAGGTAGGCGAGGATCTTGCGGTTCGCCGGGTTCAGGAAACTGAGGGTTCCACGGCCGAAGACCTGGAACAGCTTGCGCAAGGCGATCATGTTGCGGGTCCAGTGCAGGAGGCTGGACTGATCGCTGAGTTGAGCTTCCACATTGATGGCCTGGTAGCCGTAGACGGGATCCATGACAATGGGAAGGTAGAGCCGGGCGGGGTCGCACTTTGAGAATCCGGCGTTGCGGTCCGAGTTCCACTGCATGGGGGTACGAACGCCGTTGCGGTCTCCGAGGTAGATATTGTCGCCCATGCCGATTTCGTCGCCGTAGTACAGGATGGGTGTACCCGGAAAGCTGAACAGGAGCGACTTCAACAACTCGATGCGACGGCGGTTGTTGTCGAGCAGGGGCGCGAGCCGGCGGCGGATGCCGGCGTTAACGCGCATGCGGGGGTTGTTCGAGTAGGCGATGTACATGTAGTCGCGCTCGTCGGCGGTGACCATTTCAAGCGTGAGTTCATCGTGATTGCGGAGGAACAGGCCCCATTGGCAGTTGTCGGGGATGGCTGGCGTCTGGGCCATGATGTCGGTTATAGGCAGGCGATCTTCCTGGCGAAGGGCCATATAGATGCGTGGCATCAGGGGAAAGTGGAAGACCATGTGGCACTCGTCGCCATCGCCGAAGTAGGGACGAACGTCGGCTGGCCACTGATTGGCTTCGGCCAGGACGAGGCGGTTGGCGTAGTCGGCGTCGATGGCGGCGCGGATGGTCCGGATGACGGCATGGGTCTCGGGCAGGTTTTCGCAGGAGGTGCCGTCGCGTTCGACGAGATACGGAATGGCGTCCAGGCGTAGCGCGTCGACGCCCATGTCGAGCCAGAAGCGCATGGCCTTGAGAACCTCTTCGATCACCGCGGGGTTATCGAAGTTGAGGTCGGGCTGGTGTGAAAAGAAACGGTGCCAGTAGTAGGCCTTGGCAGTCTCGTCCCAGGTCCAGTTGGACTTTTCCGTGTCGGTGAAGATGATGCGGGCGTCTTTGTAGAGCTGGTCCGTATTGGACCAGACGTACATCTCGCGCGCTGGCGAACCGGGCGGCGCAAGGCATGCGGCCTTGAACCAGGGGTGTTGATCGCTGGTGTGATTGATGACCAGCTCGATCATCACCTGCATGTTGCGCTGGTGAGCGGCGTCCAGAAACGACTTGAAATCGCCCAGGGTTCCGTAGGATGGGTTGACATCGACGTAGTTGGCGATGTCATAGCCGTCGTCGCGCAAGGGCGAGGGAAAAAAAGGCAGGAGCCAGATGCAGGTGACGCCGAGATTCTGGAGGTAGTCTAGCCGCGAGAGCAGTCCGGGGAAGTCTCCAATGCCGTCACCGTTCGAGTCGGCAAAGGCTCGGACGTGAAGTTCGTAGATGATCGCGTCTTTGTACCAGAGGGGGTCGGTAGCGCTTGCCGGTCTTTTCACTCTTCGGTTCTCCGAGGTGCCGGGATGCTCGTTCTGCTGCTATTTGCTCGCGGTGCAGTGAAGATGATCTGCATTAGAGCTGGCGGCCACCCGGATACGCGACCGTGTGATCCTCGAACAAATGCCTGGCGTCTGCGCCGTCCGCCTCATGAACCGGGATCGCGCCGTGGCGAACTCTGCCGCGGTGAAGTGCGCGCTTGTCTTCTCGGCTGACACAGCCAGTTGAAAGGTGGTTGGCCGTTCGATAAAAACCTCTCGGCCAACAAGACAACTTTACAGTATTCTGGACGTGGTTAGCGAAGCTGAGGCGCACGCAATTCCTGAAGAGCAACCTTTCGTTAGACGGAAAACTATAGAATTCGATTATTCTTGACGGCTCTATTATTGTTCCAGATGGGCAACCCTGAATTTAGCCGCTATGTCTATCCATTCGTAACGACAGCAAAACGGCTGGAAACCTGTACCAACTGCGCCAAATGCGCAGATGAAGCCACTTCAGAATGCCAAAATCAGTATTTCTGGGGTAGCCTGAGAAAACGGAGCATCAAGCACTCCAGAGGCCATGGAGATTCATCTAACAACTATAAAATCAGTAGTATATGGTCAGAGTTGGTATATAGCCAGAGTTGTCGCCGTTCTTCGCTCAATCCCGAAGCTGTTTTCCAATATGTCCTAACTTATTGAAAATATTGGACGATTCGTTGCAGGGGCACTTTTCAATCCGTTTTCTGCGTCTCCTCCCGTTTGCAAACGCCAACCGCATTTGTAAAAAACTCACCGGGTTCACGGAAGATTCACGGAAATTGTCTTGACATCTGGAATGATCGGTCGCACAATTCTCGTGTTGGTGGAATCGATACCATTAAGGACTGGAAACGTTACCAGTGTATCGGCTAAACCCTGAGGATGCGCATGGAGTCCCCGGAATCCATGCTCTGGAACGCAAATGAGGATGTGCCTGGTCTCCGTGGAATTCATGCACGAGAGGCAAAACATTTATTGGGGCTGATCATGCGCGGGAATCAGGCATTTTTCCGGAATGGCGGAGCGTACTTGCTGGCTCTGTTAAAGGAGCGTGGCGTTTGCAATTGTCGGTCAACTCTAAGGAGGCTGTACATGTCAAAGAATCTTCTCACAATGCTTGTCTTGCAGGCATCACGCAAGGCTGCACTTCGAGGGCTGTCGCTCGCGGTTTTGGGGTTGTTGGTTCTTGTGCTTTTACCCTGTCGATTGACGGCTCAGCTTGATACCGGTGGAATCACTGGAACTGTCACGGACCCAACCGGCGCGGTCGTCGTGGGTGCAAAGATCACGCTGACAAACGACGCCACAAACGTGAAGCTCAACACGGTGTCAACCTCAACCGGTACCTACGTCTTCGGCGGTATTTTGCCTGGAACCTACACCATCAAGGCAGAATCATCCGGATTCAAAGCCTATGTTCTTCATGGGATTGTGGTCCACATACAAAAGGTTCTGAGCCTGGATATACCTTTCGCTACTGGCAATGTGAGCCAGTCTGTAACGGTGACCGCCGCGGCTCCGCTGCTTGAAGCTGAAAACGCGCAGGTCGGGCAAACCATCACCAACCAGGCCGTAAACGATCTGCCGCTTGTCACCCGCGATTGGGGTTCGCTGGCGCAACTTTCCGCCGGCGTCAGTACTGATGCGCCCTCAAACAGTGCTGGCGGTAACGGCACTGCCGACGCAGGCAGCTCGGCGTCTGCTTATTTCAGGGTGAATGGCGTCGACGAATGGCAAAACGATTTCCGCCTCAACGGCATTAACGACAACATCGAGTTCTATGGCGGCAACTATACCGGGACCAACGCTGCCATCGTGCCGCCGCCCGATGCCATTCAGGAATTTACGCTGCAGAGCGGCAACTTCAGCGCCGAATTGGGACATTCCACCGGCGGTGTCGTCAACGCGGCCCTCAAATCGGGCACCAACAGCGTGCATGGCGACCTCTGGGAGTACCTGCGCAACAACGATCTGAACGCTAACTGCTTTTTCTGCGTTGGTAAGGCCATTCCCAAGTATCGCCAAAACCTCTTCGGCTTTACGGCCGGGGGCCCGGTCCGGATCCCGCACCTGGTCAACGGCAAGGATCGGCTCTTCTGGTTTGCCGACTACCAGGGAGGCCGCTACGTCCTGCCGGTGCCAGACGGCAATTTGACTGTGCCCAGCAAGGGCATGGTCAGCAGCAATTTCACCAACCTGCAGGACAACATCACCTACAACACCTCGAGCACCTGCAACGCCGGAGTCACCACCGGCTGCCACACCGACGCCCTGGGCCGCGTCTTCTCCAACGGCACCATCTTCGATCCGGCCACCACGCGCGCCACGACGGCCGGAATAGCGGACCCGGTCACGGGCTTGGTCGCAACCCAGACCGGCTTTTTGCGCGATCCCTTCTATAACTGCACTGCGGCGGGCGGTTGCTCCAGCTTTACGGGCAACACCACCACCGACTTCACGCAGGACGTGGCCGGCGTTCCTCTCTCCTCTCTCAACATCATCCCCACAAGCCGCCAGGATCCGAACGCAGTCAAGCTGCTGGGACTGTATCCGGCGGCGACAAACCCCGGCCTCGCCAATGATTTTCAAGGCTACGTTCCGACCGAGTACAAAAACACCAACACATACGATGTTCGCATCGATGCCAACATCAGCCCCAAAGACATCCTGTTCGCCGTCTATGACCGGAGCTACTTTACCGTCAACCTGCCCTCGTATTTCCCGGGGCCTGGCGCGGGCCAGAGCGGCGGGCGCGTTGACCAACTGCCGGCCTGGGCCTGGGCGGTCGGCTACACGCGCATCCTCACTCCCACGCTCACCAACGAGATGCATGTGGGCATGATCCACAGCGACAAGCTCCAGGTGTCTGTCTGGGGCAACGACTTCGGAGGCACAGCCTGTACTGGAACCGTGGCTCCGGGCCCTGGTACGTGCAATATCCCCCTCGAGTTCGGCATCCAGGGCGTTCCGCAGGTGGCCGGCAACGGAGGCCTGCCCATCATCAACATTGGCGGGCTCAGGGGACTCGGCGTCGGCAACTACTCGCCCACGCTGCAATATGTATGGAGCCTGGAGGGAGCGGACGCGGTCACCAAGGTCTGGCGCAATCACGCCTTCAAGGCGGGCATCCAGGTGGACGATCTGGAAGGCAATATCTCGCAGCCGCCGCAAGGCCGTGGCGACATGAGCTTCAACGGCCAGTACACGGATATTTCCAACAAGAGCACCGGGTTGAACGGCATAAGTGACATGCTGGTGACGCCTATCAACTACGAATACGGCGTGGGTACTGGCGTAAACCTGGTCGGCGGCCAGAACGGCTTTTCCGCCTCCAACATTCCAGTCACCGACGACCATCGCTGGTACATCGGCGCCTACTTCCAGGACGACTGGAAGGTGAGTCCCAAGTTGACGTTGAACCTGGGCGTGCGCTGGGATCTGTTCACGCCCTACGAGGAAACCCGCGGCTACCAGTCCAACTTTGTTCCCGCGGGCGGCAATGGAGCCACCGCAAACTTCTACATCCCCAACCAGACATGCCAAACCCCGCGGTCCACGATCTTTAACACCGTGGCTGCCCTCAGCAATATCAGCATCGTGTGCTCTGGAAACGCCGCACTCGGCAACGATCAAAAGACCAACTTCGCGCCGCGCGTCGGGTTCGCCTACAAGCTGCGGCCTACGGTGGTGGTACGCGGAGGCTTCGGCACGGCCTACGGAGCGCTGGGCAACCTCGGTTACGGCGGCACGCTGGGATTGAACTATCCCTTTGGCTACACGCAGACCGTCCCCTCTCCCGACTCCAATCACGGGACGCCGGCCGGCTCTGGCGTGGCAACCCTGGAAAATACCTTCAATAATTTCAACTTCACCGATCCGACCGTGCTGCAGAGCCCGACCCCGTACACAACAACGCCGGTTTCCTGCTCCACTCTGCCCCTCAACTCTTGCGTGGGAGGTCAATACATCGGTAGCGACTATCTCGGCGCGACTCTCAATGGCCGCCAGTTCAGCTTCCAGACGCCGATGATACAGACGGAGAACCTGACTGTCGAGGATCAGTTCACGAACCACGACGCGATCCAGATTGGCTACGTCGGCACCCAGGGCCGTCACCTGGATATTCTGGGAACCTCGAACAGCAACTCTGTGATCTTGCCGCCTGGATACAACACCCAGTTGTATATTCCGTACCCATACATGGCGCGGAACGGCACCTACGAAACCACGAACGCCAACACCAGCTACAACTCCATGCAGATCACCTATCAGCACCAGATGAGCTTAGGGCTTACGGTGCTCGCCAACTACACCTGGTCCCGTTGCTCGGGCGACCAGCACGCGCCGCAGAACTCGCAGTTCAATGCAGGTTACCGCGCCGAGTGGCTCAAGGGGTTCGGTATCAGAGGCGACTACGGCCTCTGCGACGCCGACGCCGCCGACCTGTGGCACGCCGCCGCCACCTACGGCCTGCCCTTCGGCCGTGGCAAGCTGTTAGGCTCCGCCATGAACAGGGCTGCGGACTTCATCGTGGGCGGATGGGAGATCAGCGGCTTCTACACCTTCCAAAGCGGGCAGCCGTTCACGGTCACTTGCCCCGTCGCCACGACGGCCGACTTCGGTTGCTCCGCCAACGTGGTGTCCGGTCAGGGTCTCTACTCCGGCCCGCATAACTTCACGCAATGGCTCAACCCCAGCGCGTTCGCTACGCCGCCTGTGGCTACCCAAGTTGGACAGGTCGATTACTCGCCTCTCGGCACGAGCGGCATCCAGCAGGCACGCGGACCGCACTACAACAACCTGGACGCCGCGCTTCTCAAGGACTTCACAGTCACGGAATCGTTCCGCTTCCAGTTCCGCGCGGAGGCCTTCAACCTAACCAACACGCCACCCTTCGCGCAGCCGCAACAGTTGAACTTCCAGGCCGGCAGCTTCAGCAACATCGGGGCTACGAAGAACAGCAACGGGAACAATGGCGCGCGCACGCTCCAGCTCGCTCTCAAGCTGGTTTTCTAGGAAAATGCTGGGGCAGCTTTGAGTCTCAACCTTACCCCGCATCCGGCGCAGTAACCGGCGCTGGATGCGGGGAAAAATTCAGTGGCAGCACCGGGATCTTTTATATAAACCGCTTTCTTTGTATCCGCGCTTTCTTGTAACTTCAGGAAATCGGTGGAGTACATCCGCAGGAACTGCGCTGGATGAGACGTGTGTGCAGCCTGATTTGTTGAGGATGTTTGGAAGAATGGGGCAAGCCGGTCTTGCGCTCATCGAACAACTGCTCGAAGAGAATCTCCGCGGCCCGGCGTCCGATCTCTTCGACCGGTTGCTGGATCACGCTGATCGATGGACGAACCGTCGAGGCGAGCTCAAAGTCGTCGAAGCCTAATAAGGCGATGGATTGGGGCACGGAAATGTTGAATCGCTGCAACACCTCGAAGGCATAGATTGTGGTGCTGTTCTTCGTCGAAAAAATGGCGTCCGGCGGATTCGGTCCATCGAGCAGGCTCTTGATCGCGTATTCGGTTGACTTGTAGTCCTTGACGGAGGTGTCGATGATGGGAGTCAGGTGCGCGGATTCGACTGCCTTGCGGTAACCATTCATCCGTTCGCGAATCGTGTACAAGGTGCTTTCACCTGTAAGACAAACAATCCGCTTGCAACCGTGATCGATCAGATGCTGGGTGGCCGTTATCGCGCCCTTGAAGTTGTCGGCCACCACGGAGGCGATCGCTGAATTGGCGACGGGGCGGTCGAGGGCCACCACCGGCATGGCGACCCGTTCAAGCAGTTCGCGCAGCGCAGGGCTCTGCGAATTGGCCGGCACAATGATCAGGCCATCCACTCGATGGCGTATGAGAACCTTCAGGTTGTCGATCTCGGCGCGCGGATCATTAGCCGTTACAGTCACGATCAGAAGTGAGTCATTGGCGCGCGCGATGGCTTGTACGGCTTCCGCGCAACTGGAAAAGAAGGGATCGGCGATGCTGGGGACTACAAGGCCGATTGTCTTGGTGCGATGACCTTTTAGGGTCTGTGCCGCCTGATTGGGCATATAACCCAGTGTTTCGATCACGCGACGCACACGGGCCAATGTCATTGGACTCACACGATCGCCGCCATTGATGACACGGGAAACAGTTGTGGTTCCTACCCCAGCTTTCCGGGCAACCTGGCTGAGAGTTGGATGTCTACGATTCTTCGCCATTTGATTGCGGCTCCGGTAAAGGACGTCCTTGCAAATTAAGTCTATGCCGCCCAGCCTTAAAAGTTAAGTTATTCCGGGCAGGAATTGGTCTTCGGCGGAAGAAAGGCCGGTTCAGCATGGTTGGGTCCGGTCTTGTTTCTTTGTCCCCTGCCGTCAATGCGTCGGCCGTTGCGCGCTGATATAGGTTAGACGAAAGCCACCGTCGCTACGGCAGAAGATGCACTCCCGGAGCACCCAGGCCCGCCCATGATTTGTTTCTGAAATCGCCGGTCGTTGGATTGGCCGGACCTATAAGCCAGTTTCACCGGCTTCGTGGCAGTCGAAATCCTATGCGGCGCCTAATCAATTTGTGTTATTATCGGTGTATGGTATCGTTTCCATTCCAAGCAATATGACTGTGCGGCAATATGATTACCGGCGCTTGCTTGAGAATATTTCTCTGTTCCCATTGGCATTGCCGCTGCAAAGCCAATTCACGGTGATTTGAGATGACCCTGGAAAAAAGGAACGCCCTGACGATCGGCATCGACCTTGGCGGAACTAATCTGAGGATTGCGGCTTACACGCCAGATATTGGCATATTGCGCTCTATCGCGTTGCCCACTCGTCTTGAGGCTGGCCCTCGGGCGGTCGTCGATGACATGTGTGGCGCAATACTCCCATTGCTCGAACAATACTCGGATGGCCGCAAACTCATGGGCATTGGTGTGGGATCGCCTGGACCCCTGGAGCTTCCCGCTGGACGGCTTCATCACCCGCCCAATCTCCCGGGATGGGACGGATTTAACCTGCGAGCCGAAATGGAAAAGCGCCTGCGCATGCCGGTTGCAGTTGAGGGCGACGCCAACGTGGCGGTGCTTGCGGAATACACACTCGGCTTGGGCAAGCAGCTCGGCGTCGAATCTCTGTGCATGTTGACACTGGGCACCGGCGTGGGGAGTGGCATCATCCTAGATGGAAAGCTTTGGCACGGAGCAACCGGCATGGGTGGCGAGGCCGGACATCTGACGATTTATCCCGAAGGCCCTGCCTGCGGATGCGGCAACACAGGTTGTTTGGAAGTGTACGCCTCCGCGACTGCTCTGGTGAGCGCCGCCGAGCTTCTAATCGGGGCCGGCAAGGCGCCGGGCCTGGCTTTACTGAAAGGCAATCGCGCATCGCTGACAGCCCTCGATCTTGCCGAGGCCGCGCGGCAAGGTGACCCCGATGCCTTGGGCATCTACTCCAATACTGGACGAGCCCTCGGAATCGGTTTAGCCGGCCTAATCAATATTCTCAACTTGCCGCTCTATGTCGTCGGTGGAGGGGTCGCAAATTCATGGGACATTCTGTCGCCGTCTCTGTTCGACGAATTGGAACGGCGCAGTTATGTCTACGCGCTCACTGCGCCAGGCAGACCCGCTTCAAGCGGAATGCCCTGCGGAGGCACTCAAGTGTTGCCTGCCAAACTTGGAGCAGAAGCGGGCCTTCTGGGCGCGTGCATTCTCCCCTTGCATTTATCGAAAGCCACCTTAGTATCTGCTTGACTCAGGCGGACAGTTGGATGGCCTGTGCTTCCGGTGAATCAAACATCCACCTAACGTCCATGTGATGAGGCGACCCTGACAGGGGCTCTGGGTGCCTTACACGGGCAAATCGCGTCAGGAGCCCGGACCGAACAAGCTCGTCAGTGTCACTGCGAAATAGGACCCCTCCGCGGAGTTTCGCCAGGGATGAATAGCTTCAGCTTAACTTTCCAGGTGACGGACTGGCCGGGCAGCAGCGTCACCAGTCCCGTATCGCGCTTATCCCACTCTTTTCCAAATGGATCGTTGTAGTTGAACTGAGGCTCGAGCGCGATGAACTGCTTATCGAGCGGAGAATAGACCTGCACGGTATTGACGTGGCGGCTGAGGGCAACGATGCGAATTCCGTACTTCGCGGCAGGATCAATGATCTCCGAGTATGAACTACCGTCAGGCGCTTTTTTCAGATTAGTCCAGTTATCGTCTAGGAATAGATCGCCGAGCGGTTTGCCTCCCTTGGCGGTGAAGTCATAAGGAGTGCCCTGAGATGACAGCAGCTTGCCGGTGGGGAAGACATCATCGTAGTTGTTGACCTCGGCTCGCAAATCGCCGGCAACGTGCAGACGTACTTGCGCGCGGTCGCCGCTGGGCAGATTGAAATAGGGGTGCCAGGCGATGCCCACGGGTTCCGGCTTGTCGCCCACATTCTTTGCCTCGACGGTGGCAATCACCGCATCGCCGCTGAGAGACACGGAGATGCTCACGTCGGTCTTGGAAAACCAATGGCCGCCGAAGTCGCCTCCATGGATTACGCCGCTCACGGTTTCGGCGCCGCCTGCGCTTGTCTGTTTTACGTCATCCGTCCTGGCAGCCAGAATGAGGCCGTGAATGGCGTGCGGAACGGCCTCGGGATTTTTGCCCTTCCAGTTCGCGTCCAGCGTCATCGGACGGCCCTGCCATGCGAAAGAGACCGTCTTGCCGCCGTTGGAAAGCGGTCCGATGATGCGATTGGCAAAGGGAACCAGAAAAGCTCCGCCGATGGTAAAACTCTTTGTGCCGAACGGATCGCCGGGGCCTCCGAGGATACTGGCGGCCTCTTCGAGGGATGGCGAATGAAGCAGAGGTATCTCTCCTTTGCCCGGCAGGAAGGCGGTGATCTGGAAGAGATTCATGCCGCGGCCGGGAAGCACCACCGCGGAAAGAAACTCCGCCTTGCTGCCGTCGCCGGATTTTGCGCGGGTCAACGTGACGACGGGCTGTCCGCCGATGAGCAGCTGTTTGTTGTCGTTTTTGGGAGCGGATTGTGCGGAAGAAGTCATAGTGATCACCGAGAGTGCGGCTAGGGTTAGTGGAAAGTCACGAAATGCGCGGATGCACATGGTGGTTCCTCGAAGACGAAGCAAGTCAAGAATCCAGCAGGTCGATCGCTTGTTATGCATTCTTAGCGGTCTCCCTGGCGATCCGGCGCAGCTCGGGCAGGATGTCACCCAATGCCACGGCCTCTGCCGAACGCGCACCCAGCGCGAAATAAGCCTTGCGGTACAACAAGAATAGCTTCTCGTAAACCGCCGTCGCTTCCGGCCGAGGCAAAACCACAGTGTATTTCAGGCAGAGCTTCGCCTGCGCTGCTTCGATATTCGGAAAAGCTCCGGCTGCGAGCAGGGCAAAGATGGCCGATCCCAGGCTTGTGGGCACCCCGGCCGGAACCAACACAGGCTTGCCCAGCACGTCGGCGTATACCTGATTCAGCACAGCGTTGTTCTGCGGGATGCCGCCGGCGTTGATCACGCGGTCCACCGGCACGCCATATTCGGCCATGCGTTCGAGGATGATGCGGGTGTGAAATGCAGTGCCCTCAATGGCCGCGAAGAGCTCGTCTTGCGCCGTATGCACCAGATTCCAACCCAGCGTCACACCACCCAGTTCCGAGTTGACCAGCACCGTGCGGTCCCCGTTGTCCCAGGTCAGCCGCAACAGGCCAGTCTGTCCAGCGCGATATGCCTCCAGGCCTGCGGACAGTTCGGCGACCTTCACGCCGGCGCGGCGCGCAATGGCCTCGAAGATATCGCCGGTCGCCGACAGGCCCGCCTCTATGCCGGTGTACTGCGGGTGGACGCTGCCCGGCACCACTCCACACACGCCGGGGATCAGTTGTGTCTTCCCGCTCATGGCGATGATGCAGGTAGAGGTGCCGACCACGTTGACTACATCTCCCTCGCGACAGCCCGCGCCGAGCGCATCCCAGTGCGCATCGAATGCTCCGACGGGAATGGGAATGCCGGCCTTCAGTCCGATCTTTTCTGCCCAATGCTGCGAAAGATGCCCGGCGAGGTGATCCGAGGTGAGGTAGTCGCCCGCGAGCTTTTCGCGAATGCCGTCAAAGAGCGGGTCAAGTTTGGATAGGAATGACTGCGGCGGCAGGCCGTCCCACTTGGGATTCCACATCCATTTGTGGCCCATGGCGCACACGCTGCGCTTGGCGAGCTTTGGGCCGGTCACGCCGCACAGCGTGGCTGCCACCATGTCGCAGTGTTCGAAGGCGGAGGCGAACTGGGCGCGCTTTTCCGGCGTCGCGTGGCGCAGCCAGTGCAGCAGCTTGGCGAAGCCCCACTCGTGCGAGTAGACGCCGCCGCACCAGTCGATGGCTTCCAGGCCCTCGCGATGGGCCAGCTCGGTGATCTCCTGTGCCTCGGACTTGGCGCGATGGTCGCACCACAGGTAGTAGTCGTCGAGCGGCTGCATCTGCGCATCCACGGGCACCACGCTGGAGCCGGTGGTGTCCAGGGCTATAGCCTCGACCAGCTCGCCCCCGATGGCCGCCTCGGTCACCGCCGAGCGCGTGGCGGAGGCCAGGGCGCGCATGTGGTCGGCATGCGCTTGCGTTGCATAATCCGGATCCTCGCGCCGGCGGTGCAGCGGATATTCCGCCACCGCGGTGGACAGACGCCCGCGCTCGCTGTCCAGAATGGACACGCGGACACTCAGCGTACCAAAATCCACTCCTGCAACAATGGTCACGCTCCCTCCTAGTCTTCCGGTTGCCCGTGGAAGAAGGACTCCCATCCAAGATAGCGTGTCGCGGCCTCATGGACGGCCTTGGAGACGTCGCTGAAGTTGGCGGCCACGTGGTGTTCGAAGCCCTCGCGGCAGATGTACTTGAGCAGCTTCTGCAATTGGGGAATCTCGGCCACGCCGGCGCCGCCAAAGGTCTCCAGAGGATCGTCGGTGAATTTGCCCGAACCGGTGTATCCGCGAATGACACCGCGGCGGTCGTCGGTCGAGTAGCGGGCGTAGGTCATGGCGCCGGCCTTGACGCGGCCCACGCAGGTGCCGAAGGTGTTCACCTTGCCCACCGTGCCGGCAATGATCGCCTGGTAGTCCATCGTCGGAGCCTGCGCGAAGAAGTGCTTGGGTAAATTGGAGCAGTGGAAGCAGACGCATTTGTCGGGATTGCTGCCGTAGTTGTTGTTCCAGTCAAGCAGAGCGCTGGGCGTCTGGCTGGCCAGGGCCAGCATGAACATGCTCAGCGTTCCGGGCACATCCACCTCGCAGGCCGAAGGGATAAGGTCGTTGCTCATCATGCTCATGATGGTGCACGGCACCACGCCAAAGAACTCCTCCATCGATGTCCAGCACTGCACGGCGCTGACGGTGACGTTGGTCTGCTTCATCCATCCGTCGATGACCGCGCCCAGCTTGGCCATCTTGAGCAGCGCGCCCTCGGGAATGCCGGAGGTCGAGACGTAGCTCTTGATGGCGGCCAACTTGGCCTGCGCTGCATCGTCGGTGTCTTTCATGCGGTTGATGCGGCCAAAGATCTCCGACAAATCGATCGGCTCGATGGAGATGCCAGCCGTCTCGAATATCCGCTCGGAGTAGCGAACCGTGTTGAAGGCCGCCGGGCGCGCGCCGATGGCGCCGATACGCAGATTCTTCAGGCCCTTGACGATGCGACAAACCGCAGAGAACCATTCCAGGTCAGCCTTGAACTCAGCCGAGACGAGGGATTCGGTGTGCAGCGTGGTCAGCGAGTAGGGAATGCCGTACTGCATCATGTTGTTGCAGCAGCTCATCTTTCCGCAAAAGCTGTCGCGGCGAACGGCGATGGTCATGGCGTCGGAGCGGTCGGGCGTGGCCTGCACCAGCACCGGAACCTTCAGGCCGGAGAGACGAATGGCGTCCACAATGCCGCGCTCTTCGCCAAAGTTGGGAAGCGTGACGATGATGCCGTCGATCTCGTCGGTGTGCTTCTTAAATAGCGCGGCGCAACGCTCGGACTCGGCATAGGTTTCCACCGCGCCGTGCTTGGACTCCTCCGGGCTCAGCACAACGGCCCGCGCCCCTGTCGCCTCCAGGACCGAGAGGATCTCTTCGCGGCCGGTCTTAGCCAAATGGTCTGGGAAAAAGCCGCGATTGCCCACTACCACGCCAAAGGTCATCGTGCGTTGTGCCGTCATTTCTCCTACTCCTTAATAATTGCCGTTTTCTCGGCTTCATTCTTCAAGGGCCGCCGCTGCACCTACTTGCTGTTGCGCCCCGGACGAAACTTCGCCACGTAAAATACTCCCAGAGCCGCCAGCAAACCGCCCCACCATACCGGCGTATGCAGGTTGGTTAACTCAACCAGAGGCGGGTAGCTGCCTGTGTGCCATTCATAGACGCCATAGCCGAAGATCATCGCGCCATAGACGACCAGCAGCACTCCGATAAAAAACCAGATAGGAATTCCGGAACCATGCATAACTCTGAATCCTTTTCCTTTCTCCGCTAACCGCGAAAATAACTTATCTCTACCAGAACAAAATGTTGAGCGCGGCAAAGATGCACACCGCCAGCACCGCCCACAGCCACACGTTCTTGTAGAACGGCACCGGATCTTCTTTGGGCAGAATAGTCGCTCCATAAACCAGGCCGTCCAGCTCCGCGACCGGCTTGGATTTGGTGAACAGGCTAACCAAGATCACGATGATGGCGGTGAAAAGAAATGCCCACAGCGCGCGAAAAACATTCTCGGCCATCGGCTTGGCGTCAGGCGAAAGCGCTACGCTGGCTAATGCGGCGGGATTCAGCTTAACCCACATGAACAGGCTCGCCGAAAAGACGATGCCGAACAGCAGGCCCAGAAAGCCGGCCAGCGCCGTGGCGCGCTTCCAGAACATGCCAAAAAGAATGACACCCAGAAGAGGCGCGATAAATATGCTGAACAGGGCCTGCACGTAATCCATGATGCCGTGCGCGTGCATCACCAGATACGCCGCGCCGATTGAGACCGCCACACCGAACATGATCGACAGCCGGCCCACGAGCACATAGTGGCTGTCGGAACCTCTCTTGTTGATCAGCGGCTTGTAGATGTCGTAGGTCCACACCGTGGAGAAGGCGCTCACATTGCCGGCCATGCCGCTCATGAAGCCGGCAATCAGCGCGGTGATGCCCAGCCCCAACAGGCCGGGCCCCAGGTAGCGCACCATCATCAGAGGCAGGGCCTGGTTGTAGCTGTGCAACTCCGCATCCGGCGCCGCGCTCAATACCTTCTGCTGGTAAGCAGCCGGCAGCGTGGTCTTCTGCATTGCGCCCAGGCAAGAGGCGTCATCGAGCGGAACTCCCGTCGACCCTGGCGTGCACGCAGCCACAACATCCTCGCCCACCAGTTGCCGACGGCTGCCGTCGGGATTCTGCAACAGGACAAGGCCGAGCAGGCCGGGCAGGATGACGATGAAGGGAACCGCCATCTTGAAGAACGAGCCTATGACCGGCGCCATGCGCGCAGCTCTCAGGTTATGGGCCGCCAGCACACGCTGGACTACAAGGAAATCCGTGGTCCAGTAGCCGAAGCTGATTACAAAACCCAGGCCCAGCACGATGCCCGTCCAGTGGACCCCCATCGGATTGGCGGAAAAACTGCCGGTGTCGCGCCACAGGTGGAAGTAGCTGTCCGAGTGCATGTTGGTGATGATCCTGGCCTTCAAGCCAGTCCAACCGCCGGCCTGCACTAGTCCCAGGATCGGCACCAGCAGCGCCCCGCCCCAGATGAGCACGAACTGCAAAACCTCATTGAAAATGGCCGAGCGCAGGCCGCCCAGACCAACGTAAATCGCCACAGCGACTGAGCTGACCAGGATGCTGAAGGTGATATCCCAGCCCAGCACTACCTTCATCACCACAGCCATGGCGAACATGTTCACGCCGCTCATCAGGATCATCTCCGTGGCGAAGGAGATGGCGGCCACGCTGCGGGCCGCTCCTCCGTAGCGCAGGTCAAGATAGCCGGGGACCGAGTGCGTCTTGCAGACGTAATAGAAGGGCATCATCACCAGGCCGAGGAAGAGCATAGCGGGGATGGCGCCGATCCAGTACCAGTGCGTGGCGAGGATGCCGTACTGGTAAGCCGAGCCGGCCCAACCCATCAGCTCCAGCGAGCCGAGGTTTGCCGAGACAAAGCTCAGACCGGCGATCCAGGCGGTCATCTCGCGCCCGGCCATGAAGAACTCTTCGCTGGTGTTCGACCTGCCCTTGAGGTAGAAGCCGATCCAGATCACCATCCCGAAGTAGATGGCGATCACGGCAATATCCAGGGGGCGCAGATGCGCCAAAGGCGCGGCGTTGAGAGCCAGTAGAGCCAACGATGGTGGCGTTCCAAGTGAGCCGATGGAGTTCACGATCACAGTTTCGAACCTCGAACGCCGCCGTTGGGCGACTCTTCCATTGCGAGTTGAATGCGGCGGCAGGCCCGCTTGCCTGGCCGGCGCAAACGTCTATTTCTGTCCATAGGTTGCATCCGCGCCGTGTTTGCGGAAGTAATGCCGATCCAGCAGTGCCTGTGAAACGCCCGTGTCCTCCGGACACAGAAGCGCAGTGTAAAAGGCCATGCGCGCCACGCTCTCCAGAACGACGGCGTTGCGCGCGGCGTCCGCCGGGGTCTTGCCCCAGCAGAACGGCGCATGTCCCGCGACCAGCACAGCCGGCATGGCGGAGGGGTCGAGATCGCGAAAGCGGCGAACAATGGCCTTGCCCGTGTTCAGCTCGTACTCGTCCTGAATCTCAGCAACGCTCAGCGCCTCGGTGACCGGTACGGGGCCGTGGAAATAATCGGCGTGAGTGGTGCCGAAGGCGGGGAGGTTGCGGCCGGCCTGCGCCCATGCTGTGGCAAATTCCGAGTGGGTGTGAACTACGCCGCCGATGGCGGGAAATGCCCGGTAAAGTTCCAGATGAGTATGCAAATCGGAAGAAGGTTTCAGACGGCCTTCCACGATCTTTCCGTCCAGGCTGCAGACGACCATATCTATGGGGGTCATCTGCTCGTAGGGAACACCGCTGGGCTTGATCGCCACCAGCCCGGCTTCCCGGTCGATGCCGCTGGCGTTGCCAAAGGTGTACAGAACCAGCCCGCGGCGGACGATTTCGAGATTGGCTTCAAGAACCTCGGCTTGCAATCGCAGCAATTCCATGAAACTCCTCCAGAAAGCCTATGCGCGGCCGCTACCGTACTCAGGCATATTGGCCGGCCCACGCGATTCGCGGTAGGGCGACTCTGGTAAACCTTTACCCGCGAGTGCCAACGTAAATCTTATTCCCATATTCTGTCAAGTTCTCGTTTTATAGGGTATCCTGTAAACGCATTCTGCAATGCGCCTATGACCGTTCCCGCACCCAAAACCAAGCGCCGCTCTGCTCGGGAATCAGCGCACGTGGATATTCATACCGTGGCGCGGCTGGCCAACGTCTCCATTGCCACAGTCTCGCGCACTATCAATAATATCTCTACCGTGAATCCCAAGCTCGCCAAACGAGTTTGGGAAATCATTAGAGAACTTGATTATTTGCCCAATACCCAGGCCCGCTCCCTGGTCTCAGGACGCAGCCGGCTTCTCGGGCTCATCGTCTCTGAGATCACCAACCCGTTCTTCCCCGAATTGATTCAAGGATTTGAGGACGTAGCCGTCGAGCAAGGATATGAAATCCTGATCGGCTCAACCAACTACGATCCCGAGCGGATGAAGCGCTGCATCCGCCGCATGGTTGAACGCAAGGCCGAGGGCGTGGCCGTGATGACCTTCGGCATCGAGGAGCCGCTGCTGGAACAGTTGGCGGACCGCAAGGTGCCCCTGGTGTTTGTGGATGTGGGGCCGGAGCGGCCGGGCATCAGCCTGCTGAAAGTGGACTATTACCATGGAATACGCCAGGGCGTGCAACACCTGGCCGCGCTGGGGCACCGGGATATAGCGTTCGTCACCGGGCCGCTGCGGTTGCATTCGGCGCACTCGCGCCTGGCGGCGTTTCATCGCGCCTTGCAGGAGTGCGGCATCACGGTCGATGCAAGCCGGATCGTTGAAGGCGACCATACCATGGAGGGGGGCATGGTCGCTGCGGAGAAACTGTTGGCCGGCGCCAAGCTGCCCACGGCGGTAATGTGCTCTAACGACGTGACAGCCATCGGAGTGCTGCATGAGGCATATCGCGCCGGGTTGCGCGTCCCCGACGACCTCTCGGTCATTGGCTTTGACAATATTCATATAACGCAGATGACGATTCCGCCGCTCACTACGATCCAGATGTCGTGCTTCGAGCTGGCTCGGGCAGCTGTCATGGCGCTGAGAGCGCACGTGGAGGGGACGCCGGCGCCGAAGCGTGAATATCCCATCGAGACCCGGCTCGTGGTGCGCGAATCCACCGGATTTCCTCGCGGCGCTATGCTCGATCTCCGGAAAGGCAAGAGCGAGGTATCTGGCGCGCGCGCCAGGCAGTCCACTGCTGAATGTACTCCGGGATGACCGGCGAGGATTTAGCGAAAATGGCGTTTCGGAGCAGATGGCCTGCTGATTTCAAAGAAGATATCAATCTTTTTCGCTGACCATCGCAGGTTCGCTAGCGTCGAACTTTCGAGGAATCGATTTCCCTGTTTTTGAGGTTGACAAGTCGATTCGGGCTGATGTATGGTGCTTTTGCAGAAGAGAAATCGTTTGCTGGCTGTGATTCTAAGGGACTCCGGAGAATGGAAGACCAACTGTCAAGGAGCAGGAAATGTCGCCTCTAGTAAACGATTACTCGGAGAGACAGAGGCCCCGGAAAACGAGCGCCGCGATTCTGTTTCTGCTATTTGATTCCATGGCGTCTTTCATTCGGCTAGCAAAGCCGGGCGAAAACGCAGAAGAGGCCGTATGAAGAATGAAATCCGCTGCACAAATATGAAAATTCAAGCCAGGCGCATGAGAACAACAGCGCCGCGAACTCGCGGATGGTGTGTTGTTCTCTTTGCATTCACTGCGATCGCCTACATGGCAATTGCCGCCATCCCCGGTTATGGACAGGCCACAACTGGACAGATCGCCGGCCAGGTCACCGATTCAAGCGGCGCCGTCCTTCCTGGAGCCGCCATTACCGCTACCGACGAAGAGAAGGGCGTTTCCCTTACTGGCCGGGCCGACGCGTCCGGCAACTACATCGTCCTGAATATGCCTCCCGGCATCTATTCGGTCACGGCCACCGCACCCGGATTTGCCGAGGCCAGGTTCACTCATGCGGTGCTGGCCATCGACCAGAAGATGGCGCTCGACTTCAAGCTCAAAGTGGGCAATGTCACCGCCTCGGTCGAGGTCACGGAAGCGCCTCCGGTGCTGCAATCTCAGACCTCCGAGGTGGGCACAGTGATAAGCGGCGACGCCATCGTAGACTTGCCTCTATCAGGCCGTAACTTCTATGACCTCACCCTGCTGGTGCCAGGCGTGGCCCAGGCGAGCAACCATATGAACGCGTTTTCCCTCTCGGTGAGCGGCCAGCGCGAGTTTGCCAACTCCATCCAGTTGGACGGCATCGAGTCCACCACCAACCGCACCCAGGACATCACCGTGAGGCCCAACGTGGACTCGGTGGCGGAGTTCAAAGTGGTGACTGCGACCTACAACGCTGAGTTCGGCAATGCCGGCGGCGGCGTTGTCGCTGTTCAGACCAAAGCCGGAACCAACACAATTCACGGCGACGCCTTTGAGTTTTACCGCCCCAACTTTCTGACTGCCAAGCAGACGTTGCCCGGCATCAGCGTGGCCCAGCCGGCCCCCACCCTTAAGCAGCACAACTTCGGCGGCACGCTGGGCGGTCCCATCAAGAAGGATAAGGCCTTCCTGTTCGGCGCCTACGAAGGTGTTCGCCTGAAGAACGCGTACGCCTATGTCGACTCCACCATCCCCTTCAACCTGATTACCATTGATCCCAATGGGGACGTGGACTTTTCCGGACTCCTCGACCCCTTTGCCGGTATTACAGCGGCGGCCGGAACCATTGATCCCATCTTCGATCCCGTTGTCTCGGTTAACAGCTATGGCGGCGCCGAGCAGCAGTTCACCGGCAACGTAATTCCCAAAGCTCGTGTAAGCACAGCCGGCCTGAACACCCTGCTCAACTTCTATCCCCACCCGAACCTCACCGTGGCCCAGGGTGCTACCGATAACGGATGGTTCCATAACTACGATGTCTACTCGCCTGTCAGCTCCGCCAGTGACCAGGTGGACTCCCGCTACGACCAGGTGATTACCAGTAAAGACCGGCTTTATGCGGTTCTACATTGGTCGGATTCCACCAGCCTGGTCACTGATCCTTATCACGGCAACACGGTTGTGCCAGGCGGCGGCGACGCTGATCAAGCCAACCAGGAGGACAGCGGCGTCTCCTCCATTTCCGTGACCTATGACCACACCTTCAGCCCTACCGCCCTCAACGAGTTTCGCTTCGGCTACCTGCGCTACTATGAAAACCTCTTCAGCCTGTTGAACGGGACCGATTACTCCACCAAGTACGGAGTTGGCAACGTGGCGATACCCGGTTACCCGGCGACCATCGGTTACCCCCAGATATACATGGCCGACGGTTACCTGGCCGGCGGCTCGACTTGGAAGCCCTACCATGTAAAGGACTCGAACTATCAGTACACCGACACTTTCACGTGGATCGGCCTGCCCAGGCATGAGATGAAATTCGGCGCCGACCTGCGCCAGCTTAACTCCCGTCCCAACTTCTCGCTGTTTCCCACCGGGTTCGATTACTTCGACAGCTATGGTTATGCCGAGACGTCGAACTTCTACTATACTTACATCCCGGGCGCTTATAACTGGGCAGGGGGGTCAGATATCGCCGACCTTGTTCTCGGGCTTCCGACGGACGTATATATCGGCTTGCAGTTGTCTGACCCACACACCAAGAGCTGGAACCTGGACTGGTATGCCCAGGACACTTACAAGGTGACTCCCAGGCTGACGCTCAACTATGGCCTGCGCTACGAGTTCCAGGATCCCTGGACCGAGGCCCACAACAATATGTCCAACTTCGACATAGCCAGCGGCAACATTTTGCTGGCGGGCCGCGCGGGCGCTTCCAATTCGCTGATCCAGCCGCGCAAGGATGACTTCTCGCCCCGCTTCGGCCTGGCCTTCGTCATCGACCCGAAGACGGTTGTCAGGGCCGGCGGCGCCATCTTCTACTCGCCGGAGAACGACGGCCGTGAAGACTACCTCACCCAGAACGTGCCGTTTGCCCAGCAGAATTCCTACACCAACTGGGTCTACAACGGACCGTCATCGGGCCCTTCTGCTCCCTGGCAGTACGTCATGGATACCGGCGTGGCGCGCAGCACCGCCATCAATATCCCCTCAGCCGGGTATATCGTTCCCGCGAATCTGCTCAACGGCAATCTGGAAACCACTTTCGCCTATAAGCCGAATCTCAAAACTGGAACCACCGGTTCCTACAGCCTCGCCGTGGAGCGGCAATTGAACCGGACCATGTCGGTCGATGTGGCCTATATCGGCTCCATCTCCAGGCATCTATCCTATGAGGTGGGCGACATCAACGCCAATACGGCCGATTTGACGGACTCGAACATTGATAACCTGATCACCCCCTATCTCGGGAAGATTCAGTACATTACCGACCCAGGTGTCAGCAACTTCCAGTCGATGCAGGTGAAGGTGACCCGGCAGATGTCCCGGAACACCAGCTTCCTGGCCAGTTACACCTGGAGCCATAGCCTCGATAACGGCCCAGCGCCCTTCAATCTGGGCGCGGTCAACTACGACGGCCCGCAGAATCCCTACAACCTGAAGGCCGAGTGGGCCTCTTCGGACACCGACCTTCGCCACAACTTCATCTTCAGCGGCTCGTACAACCTGCCCTTCGGCAAAGGCCAGGCCTTCGGCTCAAAATGGGGGACAGTGCCCAATGAGATCGCGGGCGGATGGCGGATCAGCGGCATCTTCATCATGCGCTCGGGAAATCCGATCAACGTGGTTCGCGGCACAAATCCTGCCGCCCAACTGCCCGATCTGCGACCGAACGTAACCGGCAACCCGAATCTGCCGCGCGGCAAGCGAACCGTCCAGGAATATTTCAACATCGCGGATTTCAATACAACCGGGCTCGTTCCCACTGGGGGTAATTCCAACAACTTTTCCCCCGGCAATGCCGGTCGCAACATCCTTATCGGTCCCGGCTATGTCAACCTCGATACTTCGCTGGCCAAGGACTTCGCCATCGAAGGGCGAGTGAAGCTTCAGGTGCGCGGAGAGGCGTTCAACACGACAAACAGCGTGCACTGGGACAATCCTGATAGCAATTTCAGTTCTCCCACATTCGGAATGATTAACTCTGCCACCACCGGGGAGGCCTACCGCATAGTGCAGCTTGCGGCCAAGATCATCTTTTAGGTTCGGCCTGCCGTTCATTTATTCTTGCCGGAGCGGTGACCGTTCGGTCGGCTGCTGCTCCGGCAGTTTATTCTCCGGCGCTTTCCGCCTTTTACCTATTGAGGGCCTCTCTGCATGATTCGCTTCTTCCCTGGTCTTGAACTGCGCGATGACCGCTGGGCCGCGCTGTTCGTCTATGTTCTTCTTCTTCTTCCCTCATCCATTCACTCTTCCGCTCAGAACGTACCCTCGGCAGTTTCGAGCACGTACTTCATCGATTGCTCTGCCGGCATCGCTGGCGACGGTTCCCTCGTCCATCCGTGGAACAACCTGTCCCTGGCCCAGGCCCATTCCTTCGTTGCCGGGGATCGCATCGCGCTCAAGCGTGGCACGGTCTGCCACGGCAGCTTTTCTCCGCAAGGCTCGGGCACAGCGGGCCACCCAATTCGCCTGACCGCCTACGGCCAGGGCCCGCGCCCGCGCATCGTTGCCACGGCCAAGGATCGCCAGGTGTTGAGTCTATTTAATCAACAGTACTGGCAGGTCGACTCGCTCGACCTCTCCGGCGCCAACACCTATGGCATCTTCGTGAGCGGAGACCATGGCATGATGCACCATATCTATCTCAAGAATCTCTTTGTCCACGATGTCCAGGGCGGCGCGATGAAAAACAAGGACAACGGCTTGGTGGTAGTGGGGCCAAGCAAGGTCGGCGCTGTCTTTGAAGACGTACTGGTGGACGGCGTGGTGGCTGCGCATACCAATCAATGGGCGGGAATTCTGGTGGGCGGAGGCCCTTTCTATGTGCCGCCTGATGCTCCGCTCAACAGCCACATCACGGTGCGCAACTCCAGCGTGCAGGATGTTTTCGGCGACGGCATCATCCTGTTCCGCGACTCAGAAGGGCTGATCGAGACGAGTGTCGCATGGCAGACCGGGATGCAGCCCACACAGAGTATCGGCACGCCGAACGCCATCTGGACCTGGACCTGCACCGATTGCACCGTACAGGATAACGAAGCCTTTCTCACCGACAGCCCCGGCGTGGATGGCGGAGCGTATGACATCGACTGGGACAACACGCGCAACACCATCGAACGCAACTATGCTCACGACACCCAGGGCTACTGCATCGCGGTCTTTGCGGCAGGCTATATGACCAGCGAGAGCGTGGTGCGCGACAACCTGTGCATAGACAACGGCCTGAGTCCGCGGCTCGCTGCTCTGCAAGGTGCAGTATACCTGCACACATGGGGCGGCGGCGTGCTCCGCGGCTTGCAGATTGATCACAACACAATTCTCTGGAATCCGCCGGTTGCTGCTGCTACAGCGATTGTGAATGACGCAACAATTGACGGCGCTCCGGCGGCGTTTACCGGCAATAGGATCGAGTCATCCGCGCCGCTCTTCTATCGCAGCAATGCACAATTTGCGCCCTCAGCCAATACCTACCGTAACACCGGCGCCGGCGATGCGAAGTTCACGCTAGGCGACCGGCGCGAAGTTTCGCTGGCGGCTCTTCAAGCCGCTGGCATCGAAACGGGCACAACACTGGAACGGCAATCGGCGTCAACACGAACGGAGATCGCGTTGCGCCTTGAGGCAACGGTTGATTTCACTCTCGACGGCGACGGCCTGCTCGCGCCCGCCCCGCGCGCCCAGTTGATGGTGCTGCGCAGCCTGGCCGCGCAATACGGTCCCACCGCACTCGCCGTGACTGTACACCTGCACGCTGCCCCTAACTCTTCCGCGGAAGAGCTTGCGGCGCAAGCCAACGCGCTTCTCGACCTGGACGCCGCCTCGATCCGATTCGACAGCAACGGCCAGCAAGATGGCCTCATTCGCCTACTGACGGCCGATGACCGTTTGCTTGAGCAATGGCGCGGCTTTCAGAACGCCGCAACCCTGGGTGGCGCGGTACGCGCCCGGCTCGGAGCTCCACGCTTCGCCGCCATGCAACCAACATCACCCTCCGAGGGAAAGCAATGATCCGCCAATGGATGGGTCCACGCGGTCTCCGGTTTGCCGCATCAGTGGCCGCCTGCGCGGCGCTTGCACTCACAGCTCACGCGCAAACCGAGCCGCCTCCGCCCGCGCTCCAGGCGCCCATTTCGGTCTACAACAACTGGTCGTCTTACGACGAACTCTCTGATAACATTCCGCTGACTGAAACCCTGGCCATGCGCGAGCTGGATGAGTTGTTGAGACTTAAAAGAGCTGGCGTGCGTTTCGACTATTACATGATGGACGCCTTCTGGTTTGACCCCGGCGGAGGCTATCGCACCTGGCGCGCACCCAACTGGCCCAACGGGCCTGATGCGTGGATCAAAAAGTGTCAGGCCAACGGCGTGAAGCCCGGCCTGTGGTTCAGCACCAACACGCTGGTCAAGATTCAGGCCGCACCCGCATGGAAGGATTCGCTGAACAAGGACGGCAGCGCCATGTCGTTCTCCGAAGGCGGGTTTCTGCCCGACTTCATGAATGTACTGCAATACTGGTACGACCGCGGCATCCGCATGTTCAAGTTCGACTTTGTGGATCTGACGGCAGCCACTCCAGCCACTGCGGCCAGACTCAGCAATGCGGAAGGCAAGGCACAAATTAGGGAGCGCAATGCCGCGGCCTTCCGCGAAGCGCTGCGCATCTTCCGGCAAAAGAATCCGGAAGCCGTGCTGATCGCATTCAACGGCTTTGGCGGCGACCTGGACAACACCGCCTCGCAACTGCCCTTTCACGATCCCACCGATCTACGCTGGCTTGGGGTCTTCCAGATGCAATACACCGGCGACCCGCGGCCCTCCGATGTGCCCGAGGCCAGCTTCTGGCGCTCCATGGACATCTACAGTGATCACATGGTGCGGCGTTTCGAGCAGTTGGGCTTCCCGCTGGAGCGCATCGACTCCACCGGCTTCATGCTGGGCAAAACGGGCACCATCTATTACCGTGGCTTGCACGCATGGAGGGGCGCCTTTCTGCTGATGATGGCGCGCGGCGGCTGGGTCAATACGGTGCACGGCAACCTGGAGCTGATCCGGGGCAAGGATGCCCAGTGGATGGCGCGCGCGCAATCGCTCTTCTTCGAATTGCAAGGACTGGGGCGCATCCATACGTTTGGCGGCATTCCCGGCGACATCGAGCCATACGGATTTGGCGGCGTCACCACGCGCGGTGCTGTCTACGTAGTGATGAACCCCGGCCAGAGCGTAGTTACGATTTCGCTGCCGCGGCTTGCGCCCAACCAACTGCCGCTCGGCGAAGGGCGGGTGCAGTTCCGCGATGCCGGCTTTGTGCCTCGGCTCAATGGCGACCAGATCACGCTGGGCCCTGGGCAGATGGCAATGGTGGGCTTCAACGCCTACGCCGCGCCGAGCTACGACTTCGGCGTTCAGGAAGATGTGGTTGTTCCTCGCACGATCCAGCCTGTGCAGGCGGAGTTCCGCTCCACGGCTCCCAATACGATTGAGGCCAGCATTCAACCGCCGGCCGAGGGCATACTGCGAGTTATCATGCGCCAGCGCACACCGAACGGATTCATTCGCCGCACCTGGGCCGGCGGCCCGCCTAACGGCGAAAACATGGCCAAGGTCTTTTCCATCGAGGTCACACAGGAGGGCCGCGCCATTCCGGTCAGCATCAATTACGACAAGGTCGTGTGGAGCGGGCTCTCCTGGGCGGAAGGCGAGATCAAGGTAGCCGGCCTTGCGCCGGGTAAGCCTGTTCTGGTCCGCTTTCACTCCGCGGAGAAGGACCCCGTCAAGCTGGATGGCGCTGCCTACCAGGTTATGTATTGACGGCGGCGACAGGATATTGAACGGTAAGGTGGCTCTTTTTTGAGTCAGACGGCGAAAGAATCAGGATGGCGATGATGATACGTGCGACGGGGCGGAAACGATGGAGGTTATTGGCTGGCTGCGGCGTTCTCGCGCTGGCTGGCTGGGCTGCAACTGCGCGCGGCCAACAGTTTGTCCTGAAGGATGGCGATACCGTGGTGTTTTATGGCGACAGCATCACGGCGCAGCGGCTCTACACGAGATATGTCGAGGAGTTCGTCCTTACGCGCTACCCCGCGCTGCACGTCCGCTTTGTGAACGCGGGCGTTCCAGGAGATACAGCGACCGGCGGCTACGCGGGATTGATGGCGGAGCGAGTGCAACGCGACGTTGCGCCGTTTCAGCCGGCCATGATCACCGTGATGCTGGGCATGAACGACGGAGGATGGGAGCAGCCCTCTCCGCAGATCGACGCGGACTTCCAAAAGAACTACCGCACATTGCTGGATGCGCTTCACAAAGCTGCGCCGGGAGCGGCCCTGACGCTGATCTGCCCCACGCCATACGATGAGATTACGCATGGCTCGGAGTTTCCCGGCTACTCGCGCACGATCGACAAGTTCGCGGAGGATGTAGCCGGAATCGGCGCCCAGTTGCAAGCCTCGGGAGACAAAGGTGTACTGGTTGCGGATTTCAATCGTCCATTGACGGACGCACTGGAACGCGCCAAGGCGCAGTTTCCGCAGCTTGCGCCGCTCATTCTCCCGGACCACATTCACCCCACCGAAACTGGCCACTGGATCATGGCCGCGACGCTGATGTCCGCATGGCATGTGAACCCTGTGGTGAGCCGCCTGGAACTGAATATGACCAGCGCCGCGGTGATCGGCAAGGACCGGACTACGGTGACTAATCTGGAAAAATCGGCGGCCGGCCTCCGGTGGACGCAGCTCGACGAGGCGCTTCCGCTCCCGCTGGACTTCAACAATGCCATGACCCCCATGCTGCTCCAGATTTCCGGCATCGCGCAGCTCGATCAGATGATGCTGCGGGTCGAGTCGCTTGATCCAGGCCAGTACCAGCTCTCGATCGACGGGAAGCCTGTGGCAGTCTACTCGCGCGAGGAGTTGCAACACGGGGTCAATCTGGCTCTCTTGAGGACGCCGATGCTCGATCAGGCGCGCGACATAGACTGGATAGAGAGCCGGCGCGCCGCGCTCGACCAGGCGCGCTTTATCCTCAGCGCCGAGGTGAAACCAAGCCCAACTTCGGCCATTGCGGAGGCCAAACTGCGACAAGCGCAGGATGAATTGGCCGCGGCGATGCGCAAAGACCTCGACATGAAGCCGCACCGCTTCGAGCTGCTGCGTCAGCAGACCCGCACCGTAGCCGCCCCGGAAGCAAACCACGAATAAGAAAGGAAGCAACGATGAAGTCGTGTAGCAAAGGTCTTCGCTTCATGCTCGCAGCAGCACTTCTGTCGTTGGGTAATGTAGCCGGCGCTCAGCAGGACACACTCAACGCGTACTCTTTGCCAGCGGGCGCGGCGCCCGACTTTCCCACTGTCCTTTACGGCGCAGCCTACTACCACGAATACATGCCCTACGAGCGGCTGGACACGGACGTTGCCATGATGAAGGCAGCCGGCTTCAACGTGGTGCGCATGGGCGAATCCACCTGGAGCTTGTGGGAGCCTGAGGACGGCCATTTCGAGTACGCCTGGATGGACCGCGTCGTCGACGCCATGGGCAAGGCCGGCATCAAGGTTATCCTGGGCACGCCCACCTATTCCATTCCCGCATGGATGGCCCGCCAGCACCCTGAGATTCTGACCCAACGCCTCAATGGCAGCCTCTTTGGCGGCCCTCCCGTGCAGAGCACATACGGCATGAGGCAGAACATGGACACCGACTCGCCGGCCTACCGCTTCTATGCCGAGCGCCTCATCCGTCACATCGTCGCCCACTACAAGGACAACCCCACCGTGATCGGCTGGCAGCTCGACAACGAAACCTCCAGCTACGACGCCGCCAATCGCGACGTCTTCATCGGCTTCCAGCATTACCTGGAAAAGAAGTTCGTCACTCCCGAGGCCCTCAGCAAGGCCTGGTTCCTCAACTACTGGGGCGAGAACATCCACACCTGGGAGGATCTGCCCACCCGCGACGGCGCCCAAAGCACCGGCTACAAGCTGGAATGGACTCGCTGGAGCCAGATGCGCGTCACCGATTTTCTGCATTGGCAGGCCGGCCTCGTGCGCGAAGCCGCTTCGCCCCGCCAGTTCGTCACCACCGACTACGGCGGCATGATGCAGCGCGACGTCAACGAAGAGGCCGTCGCCGAGGCCCTCGATATTCCCGCCGATCAATAACTATCACGGAACGCAAGATCATTTTGACGGCTCCGCGCAATCCATCCAGGAAGACTTTACCCGCTCGCTCAAGCACTCGAACTTCCTCGTCACCGAGACCAACGCACAGACCACCGACTGGACTTCGGCCTTCCAATATCCGCCCTACGACGGCCAATTGCGCCAGGACGTTTACACTCATCTCTCCAACGGCGCAGACATGGTGGAGTATTGGCACTGGGCCTCCATCGCCGCCAACCAGGAAACGTATTGGAAGGGCGTCCTTTCGCACGATCTGGAACCTAACCGCGCTTACGCCGAGGTGAGCCGGACGGCTCACGAACTGGAAAAGATCGGCCCCCATCTCGTCGGCCTTCAGATTCACAACCAGGTGGCCATCCTGTGGAGCCGCGACTCGGCCAACGCCATCGGCTTCATGCCCTTCACCTCTTCAGGCGGTCAATGGAGCTTCGGCCCTCCCACCGCCGATTACTCCACGCTGGTCCAGCAGATTCACAAATCCCTCTACGATCTGAACATCGGTTCGGACTTCGTCTTTCCCGCCACTGCCGATTTTTCCGCCTACAAGCTGCTCATCGTCCCCGCCCTCTACATCTCGGACGACGCCCTGTTGCGGCGAATATCGGATTACGTGAAGAACGGAGGTCATGTCGTGATGACCTTCAAGAGCGGATTCGCCAACGAGAACTCCGCGGTCCGCTGGGTGCGCGCGCCCGGCCCGCTGCGCGAAGCCGCCGGCTTCAGCTACCAGGAGTTTTCCAACCTCGAACACCCGCTGATGCTCAAGGACGATCCTTTCCACGTCGGCGCGGAGAATCAGGTTCAATATTGGGCCGAGTTCCTCATGCCCGAGCACGCCAAGGCGATCGCTTACTACGACCATCCTTTCTTTGGCCGTTGGCCGGCCATTACCGAGAACGCGTTCGGCGCCGGAATCCTGCTCTACGAGGGAACCTATCTCTCCGGCAAACTGCAAACCGCCGTCCTCAAGGACGCCCTCCAGAAAGCCGGCCTCACTGGCCCCGACCAGCAACTCCCGCCCGCAGTCCACGTCCAGCATGGCGTCAACCGTATGGGCAAGCTCCTGCACTACTACTTCAACTACTCAGGCGCTGAAGTGAAAGTAAGTTACGCCTATGGCGCGGGAACCAATCTGCTCGACGGCAAGCCGGTCGTCAGGACCGCGCAGTTGACGCTGGCGCCGTGGGATCTGGCGATCGTCGAAGAGAGTGCATCGGGCGCATCGGCCATTTCCCGGCAATACTAGGCATAAGCGCCGAAGCAAAAAAGACCGCATGGCGCTGATTCCGAGGGGAGCGGATAGTCAGGCTGCTGAAACACCCGAGGTGGGAGTGACGGCGGTGGAGGTGACCCGGTTCGCAGGAGACTCTATCCACCGCCACGCTTCCAGCACAAGTCATTGAATATTTTGCTATATATAACGAAACAAATGAATTATGTGAAACATAAAGATGCGCGATATGTACGTCCTGTACAGCCAATTTCCCTCGAGGTCGACGGCGTCAATGACGCGGACATCCCCCATGGAGAGGGATATGACACGCGCATGCTCTTCCCGACGAGGCGATGTGAAGTTTTCCACAAGACGCTGAAACGCTGGCGAGCTGGCGTGCACTATAGGTTGTGCGGCGACTCAGAGCGCCGGCGTTCTGCAGCTTGAGAGCCGGTGGAATCCAGCGGGAGCAAGGGTTTGCCGCGTTGACCTGGGCGCAGACGCGATCAGGTATTGCAGATTTTGAGGTCGGTTGATGGCTTTCCCAAACGATAAACGCGCGGTTTCGTACGATCCGGCGACACGGCTGCATCCCGTCTCGAAGAAGGTTTCACGCGGCGAGCGGAATATTCCGGACCGGGCTCCGCAATGTGGCGATGCACCGGCTCAAATTGACAGCCTGTGCCGCATCCCGCCGGCCATCCTTCCGGAAGGGGCCAATATGAAGGCCATCTCTCCAGATAAAGCCAGCGTGAAGTTCATCGACAAGATCAAAAATGCGATCCATCCAGCCCATGCGGTCCATCCAGTGAGAGCAGTCCATCCAATGCTGGCGATCCATCCAGCGCAGGCGATTCTGGCATCCAGGGAGAAGCTGCTGAGTCCGGCCGAGCTGCATCAACTGTACGCCGGCACATCAGTTCCAGCGCATCGCTACCTGGCCGGCTTGCTAAACAAGGCAGTGAACTCACCGGAGATTGTGCCGGACCCGGCGGAATGGCTTGCCGGCATCTCGGAGGTCAATCTCTCGGGCGTGGTGGAGGCTTGGCTGAGCACCAAAGGGAGCACCGAGTACGAGCAGTTGAACAGCATCGGACTAGATGCGCATACCAGCCGGTTGACGGGCGTAGTTCGGGTGAAGCAGCGCAGCGGTTACCTGGGAGGGCCCCCGACGGCGGGTAGCAGAGAGTATGTCGCGTTCTGGGTTGACTGGGGTTCCGGATTCCATTACGAGGGGACTACCTCGGTGGCAGTGCACGACTTCAGCAGCCTTCCGGCAGCCGGTTTGGAGTACAAGGTTTTTCTGCCAGTGGATGTTCGTTCGCGCGCGCAACCTGGCAGCAAGGGGGCAAAGAAGGTGAAGGTGCGGGCGGTGCTTTCCTGGAATACGCCGCCTCCCGCTACCGATTCAAGCGCCCCGGTGGTTTGGGGAAACAGTCTAGATGGTGTGATCCTGATTCCTCCGGGCATCAACGTAAGCAGCGGCGCGAGATTCAGCTTGAAAAACGCGCCGGCTGGTTATTGCCTGCGAGCGATGAGCTAGCGGGATCGATTGGCTTCCCCAGAGGCAGGCGGAACCCGTTTTCGGAGCGGGTTCCGTCTGCATCCACGGCAGAATGGAGAAACTTCGAGATGAACGAGATCAATTTTGTCTGGTGTTTTGTTCTGTGCGCGCTGGCTCTCTGGATAGAGTCATTGCGGAGTGTGAGGGCGATGCGCAAGCAAGCAGAGAAATCCCCGGCAATCTATGAGAAGCCGGGCCAGGAGAGCAAACAGGAGCTGTTCCATGGCCGGTTGGAGCAGGCGGTGCCATGGACGGAGTTATTGGCTCCGATCAGCTTGTCAGAATCAGACAAGCCCGCGGCATTGGCCGGAAGAGCGTCAAAGTTAGACATTTCATGGAATACCCCGTGGTTGTACTTGTCATTGGCATTGCTGTTGTTGCTGCTCTTGCTCTGAAAGGGATGCGGCAAGACCCTTATGCGGGGCGGTAATAGTAAAGCCTCCACCTCTGCCGGAAGTGACTAACTTTGAAGGAGAATCGTCATGTGCTGTGGTCAGCAGGGAAGCGCGCTGGAAGTCACTGGAACCACGCAGAATGGCGCGCTGAATCTCAGGTATTCCGGGTTTCCGCTGGTGAACGTGCAAGGTCCGGCCACCGGTATTATCTACAGGTTTTCCCCTGCTCAGCCAGTGCAGCCGGTCGATGCGCGAGACGGGCAATTTCTGCTGGCCAGCCAGCTATTCAGGCAATCGCTGTGAGTCCCGCGCCTGTTACCAAGGGCCGACGCGCCGCTGCTGAGGCGCGCGGCGTCCGGTTCGGCTATCCGCCGGGGCCCACAAGGGTCGCGCGCCTGCAACGTCCGCAATGCTATACTTTGGTCCACTCAGCTTGGCGGAGTAAGCGTTGCAATTCCGTTCATTCAACGCAGGTTATATTGAAAGTCTCTGTGCCGGCGACCCCCGGACGCAGGAGCACTTTGCCGGCTATTTTACGGAATTGCTCCAGCTTAAGCTCCGCTCCCGGCTCCAGTCCCCGCAGGCCATCGAGGATGTGCGACAGGAGACCCTGGCCCGTGTCTTGTCGGTATTGCGCAAGGACGGCTGCCTGCACCAGCCGGAGCGCCTCGGCGCCTTTGTTAATCAGGTTTGCAATCACGTGCTGTTTGAGCATTACCGCTCCGCCGGCCGCAGCGAGTCGCTGGATGTGGAAGGACAGTCCGAGTTGCTGGCCAATGGCGCCGATCCGTTGGAGATGGTGGTTGCCGGGCAGATCTCCGGGCAAATCAAGGATAAAGTCCGGGAGATTCTGCTTGACCTGGACCCGCGCGACCGGTTGCTGCTGAAGGCTGTCTTTCTTGACGAGCGCGATCGCGACGAAGTCTGCAGGGAGTTTGGCGTGGAACGCGTCTATCTGCGGGTTCTGTTGCATCGGGCCAAGCAGGAATTCAAGACGGAGTACGTTAAGCGCTTAGGCAATCCGATGCCCCTGGGCGCAAATACCGGAGAGGTTTGAAACGATTTGCCGGCCGCGGTCACTATTAGAGGTTGGACCACAGTGGGGATTGAGAAGATGGATCACAGCGAAGCTATACAACAGATGACTGCGGAGCGTTATCTTCTGGATGAGCTGACGCCTGATGCGCGCGAGGCCTTCGAGGAGCACCTGTTCGATTGCCCCGAGTGCGCCCTTGATCTTCGCGCCGGAACCGCATTTGTAAGGGCGGCCAAAGCCCAGTTGCCAGAGCTGACCGGCGCCTTGCCGGCCCCCGCCTCGTCCCGTTCCCGCGAGCCCAGGGTTCAGCGGGAGCGGTGGCTGAGCTGGCTTCGGCCGGCCTTTGCCGTACCCGCGTTTGCCGCCTTGCTGCTGGTTCTCGGCTACCAGAATCTGGTCACCTATCCCGGATTGCGGGCCGCGGCCAACCAGCCACGACTTCTTCCCTGGGCCCCACTGCATGGTGCCACGCGGGGCGGCGCACACCCTGCCATCACCGCCGATCGCCGCCACGGAGTTGCGCTTCCGGTTGACCTTCCTCCGCAGCCCAGCCCGGGCGCCTATGTCTCTTACCGATTCGACCTCAATGACCCTCAAGGGAAACTTGCCTGGACCGGCGTGGTGGCCGCCCCCAACGAGAGCGACGGCGGCGGTCAGCGGCTTTCCCTGGTGATTCCGGGCGCAATGCTGCAAAATGGCGCTTATTCCCTGGTGGTCTCCGGCGCTGGGGCGCAGGGAGAACGCACCGTGGTCGACCGTTACGCCTTTGATCTTCGTTTGACCGATTGACGCGTCTTCCGGGACGCCATAGAGTTCTTCCCCCTGGCCATAAAAAAGGAGAGTGAAAGCGCCAATGCCCAAAGTGAAAGAAAGAACGCACAAGTACAACGCGGAAACAATGGTCCTTTCGGGCCATCTTGTCCTGCCGCTCGAGCAGAAAATCGAACCCCAGGCCCATACAACACTCCCGGAGAATGGCGGCTACTTCAGCCAGCGCCTGGATGGCTACCGGCTTGAATCGATCATCTCCTTCCGCTCCGCCTACTCCCACGTCTCGGGCAGCCACAGCAACAAGCCGGGCGGAGGCTGGAACACCCTGACCACCACCGTCGTCGAAGGGCTCAACGTTCTGGAGGTGCTGACGGTCGACCGCGTCGTGGGCCAGACCATCACCGAACACCCCCTCGTGGGCTACGTGCCGTCTATCTCCTTCTTGGGCACCCGCTTTGAGAATCTCCGCATCGCCGGCTACCCGGTCGAGGTGGAGTTCGATCACGGCATCTTCGGCCCCAAACCGATAGACGACGCTCCCTACACCCACGATAAGGGCTTTATCAGCCGCGTCTCCCGCCAGTACGACCGTATCAGCAAGCACAAAGACTTACCGGCAGAGCTGCTGAAACGGTACAATCGACTTTCCTCTACTCTTCTTGGTTCGGAGGCAGTCGAATGTTCGCTGGTCAACCAGGCGGCTGGCCGCTACCCTGGGAAAAGCTTTGGGCACGTGATCACGGTTCCGGGCTTTGGGACGATCACCCTGGCCAAACTGACCGTCAAGCACGAGAAGCCGCACGAGAAGACCAAAGTCCCCACAAAGACCACCTTCACCCTGACCATGATCGACCTCAAGCTGGGCTGCGCCATCGAAGGGGACGTGCCGGTTGGTGGTGGCTCATCCAACGGAAACACAGGATAATTCCTCGAACAATTTCCCGGTATGCCCGCCAGATATTAAACACACCTTCAAGGCGGGCGGGCAGCCGGGATTGGCTTGACCGTTTCTGGCGCAGCTTCCGTTCACAAATATTTCATTACTCGTGGATCCTTATACTGTTGCTGCTGATCCCTCTGGAAGATACACGCCCCAACAGCGCCCAGGCCGTGTTTGACCACGCAGTACTGACATTTCAGAGGGGCGATCTGGCAATCAGCCAGTTGGAAGCCGAACAGGGATATAGTCAGTTCAGGTTTTCCAGCCCCGACTGGGCCGCAAAATTTCTACTGTTGCAAGCAGAAACCATGGTGCGGCGCGGAATGTATAACGATGCCCTGCGCCTTCTCGCTAGATACCAGCCCGATTCTAACCATCCGGAAGAAACCGTCCGCAAGCTGGCAATCGAGGCCGGCGCCCTTGCCCCACAGCAACAGTTTTCCGCTGCCAATCAAAGACTCACCCAGGCCGAGGGCCTCTGCAAGATCGCCGACTACACATCCTGTGTCAATGTACTCCGGTTGCGCGGCATCCTGGCCGGCAGGATGGGACAACTCGCCGCCGCACGGCAGTATTTTCTCGAAAGTCTTCTCTTTGCCCGTGCTCATCAGGACCGATGGGCGGAAGTTGGCGCACTCAACAATCTGGGATTTGCAGCCATGCAGATCGGCCGTTTCGATGAGGCCGTGGACTGGTTGAAATCTGCTCACCGGGAAGCCGTTGAGTTGGGTTCGGATTTCTGGACACAAATTACCAATGGCAATCTCGGATGGGCATATTACCAGCTCGGAGATGACGAAAGGGCGCTGGAGCAGTTTCTTGAAGCGGAGAAAAGCGCCGCAAGGCTAAGAGATTTTCGCGACGAACTTAAATGGACAAGCACTGCCGGGTATGTCTATCACGACACCGGCGATTTATCCCGTGCCGCACAATCCTACCTTCAAGCGCTCACTCTGGCAAAGCAGATTGAAAGCAAAGATGACATTGTGAACGCGCTGGAAGATCTGGCCCAGGTTTCAGTGGAGACCGGGAAGCTGGATGAGGCAAGCGCCTATCTCGATCAGGTAACTCCCATGGAGAGCGCAGGCAGCAAATTGCTGATAGCGAATACCATGCTGACGCAGGGAATGTTGGCCGCCGCACGTCGCCAGGATCAGTTGGCGGAGTCGTTCTTTCGCGCCATCCAAAAGGACCCTGCCAGCCCAACTACGATTCGGCTGAGCGCCGGGGATCAGTTAGCCCGATTATTTAAGCGGCAAGGCAACATCCAGGCTGCGGAGAAGATGTACAAGGCCACGCTGACCGCCTTCGAGTCGGCGCGGGCGCAACTCAAGCACGAAGGCTCGCGGCTGCCATTTGCCGCCAACGCCACCGGCATCTACGACGACTACATCCACCTGCTGGTGGAAGAAGGCCGGAGCGATGAAGCCCTGGCCGCGGCCGACCAGAGCCGCGCCCGGACGCTGGCGCAAGGCCTGGGCGTGGCCGTAAGCAAAACCACCTTCCAACGCGCTGCGCTGAACCCGCGCCAGATCGCCCAACAGTCCGGCGCAACGCTGCTCTTTTACTGGCTGGGCGAAAAGCAGTCCTATCTTTGGGCCATCACGCCGGCGAAGATTGCGCTTGTTCCGCTTCCCGCGCAGAAGGAGATTGTTGCCCGCGTCGAGCGCTACCGCAAGGCTCTGCTCGACCTGGAGGATCCACAGCAGGCCGGCGATCCGGATGGGCAGGCGCTCTATCAGTTGCTGGTGGCTCCGGCTGCAAAGCTCATCCGCCCCAAAGCGCCGGTGATGATTCTGGCCGATGGCGCGCTGAGCCGGTTGAACTTTGAAACCCTTCTGGCTCCCGGCCCCAGTTCCGGAACTAGTCCGAAAATTGGCCGCGACGCAGACCCGGCTGCGCAAGTGCATTTCTGGATCGAAGACGCAACTCTGCTCTCAGCCCCGTCGCTGGACCTGCTGGCCGCGGCAAAGCCTGCACGGGAGTTCAATCGAAACCTGCTCCTGCTGGGCAACCCGGTGTCGCCCAGCCCGGACTATCCCAGCCTGCCACTCTTCGGGGCTGAGATGACCCAGATTGAAAGGCACTTTGCCACGCATCGAGCGGCGGTATTCGCGGGCGAACAAGCCACTCCCACAGCCTATCTGACCGGCAATCCGGCGCGGTACGCTTACATTCATTTTGTCTCTCATGCGGTTGCCAGCCGCGTGGACCCGCTGGATTCGGCCATCATACTTTCGGGTTCCGCGCTCTCCGGCGGCAAGCCCGGTGAAGCTTCCTTCAAGCTCTACGCGCGCGACATCATGCAGCATCCCATCGATGCCCGGCTGGTTACCATCTCGGCCTGTTACGGCAGCGGCACGCGCTCCTATGCGGGAGAAGGATTAGTGGGCCTATCCTGGGCATTTCTTCGCGCCGGCGCACACAACGTCATCGGCGCACTCTGGGAGGTGAGTGACGATTCGACGCCGCGCCTGATGGACACCCTCTATCAGGGCCTGGAAGACGGCCAGGCGCCGGCGGTCGCGCTCCGCAACGCAAAACTCGCCTTATTACATTCACAGAGCAGATTTCGCATGCCATTTTTTTGGGCCCCATTCCAGATCTACACCAGACGGTGAGTCGCTAACAATCTATTTGGCAAGTACACGCGACAGAGGGCGCTCGATTACGCGGACGAGTCCAGGACGGCGCGGAATCGCCCGGATTTTCAACCGCAATTGCAGTAATGACCTTGCAAAGCCCCTCAGGAGTGGTAGAATTCATGCGAATCAGACCAGGGAAAGGAGATTCCAGCTTAATAACGAGGCTTGGTGCGCCCGGCGGCAAGGGATGAAGTTGATCAGATCAGAAGGACTCAAGCATCGGACTCGCCCGGGCACCATTCTTGACTCTCAGAAGGCGGGGCTCCTTGGCCGTTCGTAGGTCATATCAACAGAGGTGCGCGATGAAATCTTTGAGATGCGTCGGATTACTTGTCACGGTACTGATAGCTGTTTTTGTGCTGCCTGCCGCAGCATCCTCGGCGGGGACGAAAATTGACTTTTCATCCCTCGATACGAGCCATCCCTACAATGTGTCGGGCACGCTTTACCTCCCGGCAAACACTTCGAGTCCAGTTCCCGCTATCGTTTTGGTTCACGGCACCATGGGTATTGACCAGCGCGGCGAGCTTTACCGCGAACCGATACTGGGTGTGGGGATTGCCATCTTTGAAGTCGATTTCAAAACCGGGGTTTATAGGGGCCCCATGGACCGGCCGAAGCCCGACACCTTTGTGCCGATGGCTTTCGCGGCGTTGAAAGAGTTGCGAAAACAACCCTCCATCGATCCCAACCGCATCGGTATCATGGGTTTTTCCCTGGGTGGCCACATAGCCTTGACAACAGCCATGGAAAGCAACCTCAAACAATGGATGGGAGATGACAAGGGTTTTATCGCATTTGCGACATTCTATCCAGTGTGCAAGCCCTTCATTCCAGCTCTTGAAAAAAGCGGCAGCAAGCTGACCGGAGCTCCGATCATTGTGTTTTATGGGTCCAACGACTCCTACGGCGAGGGCAAAGCCGTTCCTGAGCTCAAAAGCCTGCTCGCGTCAAAGTACAATTTTCAGCTGATTACCGTCGAATACCCTGGCGCCACACATGGCTTCAATCGCAATGGGCCCGATATGAACTATTTCGATCCAGCGGCTATCCATATGAGAGGCCACGTATCCTGGGATCCCGAGGCGACCAACGATTCCATAACCAAAGTGGTGGCCTTTCTGCGTGAAAACATGGTTGCCAAGTAAGTGGGTGATGGGTGGCCCGGATTCCAATGAGTCCGCTCAGCCCCGAATTCGGTTTACGTTGATTGATCTAACTGACCAGTCCAAGGCTCCTCGTCTACCAGTCGAGTTCCCTGCGGACTTCAAGGATTGGAATGTGGTCAACCTGAGAAGATTGCTGCTTAAAATGGAAATACCGGTTGATATAATCTGTGCTCATGGGAGGAGGCTGTTTCCGTGAACGTCTTCTCGCGCTTGGCGAGTGTTATTGGTGTACTTACATATCTCATCGTGGCTCCAGTAGCGCACGCGCAACAGGAATTTCCGCCACCCCAGGGCAAAGGGCGCGTGGTCGTCCTGGCCTCCGGCTTTTCAGGTCCAGCGCACTACACCACTGTAGCCCGTGAGATCGCTGAACTCGGCTACGACGTTGTGCTGTTCGACGGCAATCTGATATTAGGAACACACGGCGATGGCGTGAAAACGGTCATCCTGGAGGCGCAGCAGATGCCGCACGCGCTTCCTGGCAAGGTCGCTCTGGTCGGCTTCTCGGTCGGTGGCGGCATGTGCCTTTATTTCGCCGCGCAATGGCCCGATCTGGTCGCGGGCGAGGTGCTCTGGTATCCCTCAAATAACTTCATTCACGACCCGCCCGGCTTCGCGAGCAGATTGAAGGTGCCACTCCTCGTATTCGTCGGCGCAAAGAACCGCTATAGCAATGGCTGCTGCATGGCCGATGCCGATAGCACGCTCGCGGCGGCGTCAACCACGGCAGGCAAAACATTCAAGCTCATCGTTTACCCGGATGCCGATTACGATTTCGTCAACGGCGGGGATCACTACAGTCCCAAAGACTATTCAGATGCCTTCAAGCGAATGGCAGATAGTCTCAAGGTGTATTTGGGCAACTAGGGCCTGTTAAGGGGGCGGACCCCCAGGGGAACGAGCATGTCGCACATTTTTATCAGCCACTCAAGCCGGGACGTCGAGCAAGCGGCGCGACTGCTCACGTGCCTGCACGCGCATGGCTTCGTCGAGACCTTTCTCGACTTCGATAAGCACGCCGGTCTGGCGCCCGGCTCCGACTGGGAGCGCACCCTCTATCGGGAAATTGCCGGGGCCGAAGCGGTCATCCTGATTCTGACCAAAAACTGGTTCGACAGCAAATGGTGCTTTGCCGAATTCACCCAGGCGCGCGCGCTCGGCAAGGCCATCTTTCCGTTACTCGAGACGCCGGCCGGGGAAGCCTTCGTTTCACGCGACATCCAGCATCTGGATCTTGTGAAAGACCAAAAAGGCGGCCTGGAGCGCCTTGCCGCGGAGTTGACCGAGGTTGTGGTGAATGCGCGCGGCGGGTTCGATTGGGACCAAACGCGGCCACCCTATCCCGGACTGCTTGCCTTCGATGAGGCCGATGCGGCGATCTATTTCGGCCGCGACGACGATATCCGCCGGTTGATCGAACGGCTCAACGCGCGACGGGCACAAGGCGGGGCCAGGATGGTGGCCGTGCTGGGCGCCTCCGGTTCGGGAAAATCCTCGCTGCTCAGGGCCGGCGTCTTGCCCCGGCTCAAACGCGACAAACGCAATTGGATCGTGCTCCCGCCCTTCCGTCCACAGCTTTATCCGCTTGATGAACTGGCCCAGGCCGTCGCCGTCGCGCTGGGGCCCGGCGCCGATTGGCGTCACTGGCGCGAGGCCTTTGCGGCGCAGGATCTGACGCGCACGCTCTCCGGACTGGCCCGCGACCTGCGCGCCGCCCACGCCGCGAACGAGGCGCAAATCCTGATCACGGTCGATCAATGCGAGGAATTGTTCGGCGCATCCGAGAAGGCGGGAGCGGAAGAGTTTCTGTGCGTCCTCGACGCTATGCAGGATGAGAGCCTGCCCTTTCTGGTGGCTCTGACCTTACGCTCAGATTATCTGGGCGAGCTGCAGCAAGCGCCTGCCCTGGCGGCGCCCTTCGAGGAGTTTTCTCTCAAGCCCATGCCTCTGGCGCGGGTGCGCGACATTATCGAAGGTCCGGCGCGCGTGGCCGGTCTCACGGTGGACGACGCTCTGGTGGCGGCCGCCATGAAGGATGCGGCGACCGACGACGCCTTGCCGTTGCTGGCCTTTGCGCTGCGCGAACTCTACGACCGTTTCAGCCGGAAAAAGCATCTCTCTCTGGAAGCCTACAACGCGATGGGCGACGACGCCGGGCAGCTTTCGCCGCTGGAAAATGCCGTGCGCCGCAAAGCCGATGAAGTACTGGCCGCCGCCAAGCCCTCCGCTGAAGATTTGAAGGCGCTGCGGGAGGCGATTATTCCCGCGATGGTGCGGGTTAACGCCGAGGGCGAATACGCGCGCCGTTCGGCCCGCTTCGATGTGTTGCCCTTGAACGCCCGGCCGTTGATCGAGCGCCTGGCCAAGGCGCGCCTGCTCATCATTGAGAAAGAGCAGGATGTGACGATGGTCGAGGTGGCGCACGAGGCGCTCTTGCGCAAGTGGCCGCTGCTGCGGGGCTGGCTCGACCAGGAACGCGAGTTCCTGATCGGCAAGGATCAACTCGAGCAGGATTTGCTCGACTGGGAAAAAGCGCCGGCCCAGGTTAAGACCGACGCCTTGCTCACCGGCCTGAAGCTGACTCGGGCGCGAAGCTGGCTGGTGGAAAAGCCATTGCAGCTGGCCGAGGCGGAACGCAGATTCATTCAGGCCAGCATCGCCTGTTTCGAGGCAGAATCGGCCCGGCGGGAACTGATGCTGCGGCGCATACAGCAGGCAAGCGTGTCGGCCGCGCTCATCCTCGCCGTCTGCCTGGCCGGAGCGACCAGGGAGTGGTGGATCGCCAAGACACGAGAGGCCATGGCTGAATCGCGCGAACTGGCTGCCGTAGCGGAGCAGGTAGTCACCTCGGGCGGCGACCTGGGTTTAGCGCTCCAGACAGCAGTCGCGTCCGCCGAGCGCTCGCCGACAGCCCAGGCCGAGCACGCACTGAGGACAGTTCTTGAGGGGCCTCTAGAACACCTCATTCTGCATCATGGCGGCCCGGTCTATGTGGCCGCGTTCTCGCCCGATGGAAAGCTGATCGTCACCGCCAGCATCGACAAAACGGCGCGCGTGTGGGACGCTGTGACCGGGCAACTGCAGGCAACTCTGGCTGGGCATAGCAGTCCGGTGAACGATGCCGCATTCTCGCCCGACGGAAGGCTCGTCGTCACCGCCAGCGACGACGGCACGGCGCGCGTCTGGGAGGCCATGAGCGGACATCTGCTGGCCACGCTCAACGGGCCCGGCGTCGAGGTGCGCAAGGCGGTCTTTTCGCCCGATGGAAGGCGCGTCGTCACCGCCAGTGCCGACCATGAGGCGCGCGTTTGGAGCGCCGAATCCGGTGCTCTGCTGGCCACGCTCAACGGGCATACCGGCGTAGTCTTCAATGCCGCCTTCTCGCCCGATGGAAAGCGCATCGTCACTGCCAGCGACGATGGCACGGCACGAGTTTGGGACGCCGAAACCGGCCATCCGTTGTCAACTCTGGCCGGGCATACCCGCGTGGTCTGCGAGGCCGCGTTCTCGCCCGATGGAAAGCGCATCGTCACCGCCAGTTGGGACCAAACCGCGCGCTTGTGGGACGCAGAAACCGGCCATTTGCTGGCAACTCTAGCCGGGCATGGCGGCGCGCTCTACGATGCGGCGTTTTCACCCGATGGAAGGCGTATCGTCACCGCCAGTGCCGACCATACTGCACAAGTGTGGGATGCCGAAACCGGCCATCCGCTGGCAACTTTGACCGGACATACCGCACCCGTGAATGGGGCCGCTTTCTCTCCCGATGGAAAGCGCATCGTCACCGCCAGCGAAGATGCTACGGCGCGCGTATGGGATGTCAATTCGGGGCTTTTGCTGGCCACTCTGTACACCGGCTCCGCAGTCGTCTACGATGCGGCGTTCTCCCCCGATGGAGAGCGCATCGTCACCGCCGGTAATGATGGCACCGCGCGCGTATGGGATGCCAGCATCGGCCATCCGCTGGCTATTTTTTCCGGGCACGATGGTAGAGTGTTCGATGCTTCGTTCTCGCCCGATGGAAAGCGCATCATCACTGCCGGCGAGGATGCTACCGTTCCTACTGCAGCACGAATATGGGATACCGAAACCGGCCAATTGCGGGCAACCCTGACTGGGCACGCCCTGATGATCTATACGGCTTCGTTCTCGCCGGATGGAAAGCGCATCGTCACCGCCAGTGCCGACAAAACCGCGCGGGTGTGGGATGCCGAAACCGGCCGTGCGCTGGCAACCCTGACCGGGGCTGCCGGCCGCTTGAACTATGCGGTCTTCTCGCCCGATGGAAAGCGCGTCGTCGCCGCCAGCGATGATGGTACGGCGCGGGTGTGGGACGCCGATACAGGCCATCCGCGGGCAATCCTGACCGGGCATGGCGGACCCGTAAACGATGCAGCCTTCTCGCCGGATGGAAAGCGCATCTCCACCGCCAGTTCGGACGATACAGCGCGCCTGTGGGACGCCGAATCGGGCCGTCTGCTGGCAACGCTAAACCATGCCGCCGCGGTCAACGATGTTGCGTTCTCGCCGGATGGGAAGCGCATCGTCACCGCCAGCTACGACCATACAGCGCGAGTGTGGGATGCGGAATCCGGCACTCTGCTGACAACTCTGGCGGGACATACCCTCTGGGTCTATGCGGCAGCGTTCTCGCCGGATGGAAAGCGCATCGTCACCTCCAGCGCCGACCATACGGCGCGCGTGTGGGATGCCAAAACCGGCCATCTGATTACAACCCTAACTGGGCACTCCGCCCGCGTAAACTATGCAGCCTTTTCGCCGGATGGAAAGCTCATCGTCACCGCCAGCCAGGACGATACAGCGCGCCTGTGGGACGCCGAATCGGGCTTGGTGTTAGGCACTCTGAACGGGCATACCGACCAGGTCAACAAAGCCAAATTCTCGCCCGATGGAAAGCGCATTGTTACCGCCAGTTCCGACAAGACTGGCCGGCTCTTCATTGCCGATCTCCCTGAGCTGTTGGATTGGGCCAGGCGGCAACTTCCGGCTGAGGGTGGATCGAATCGAGCTTCGCGATCTGAACATTAAGTTTTGGCAAATCGTTCGCAAGACGCCTGCATCTGTTAACGCTTTCGGCTACACGCGGTTCCTGCAAACTGGCGCTCCTGCCCGTTCTCTCTGTTCACTGCATAGGGGGTGAACATTCCCATATTCCTCCGCCCCAGTTATTGCTGTTGCAAACAGGCAGGGACGAGCGTACTGTTTCTTCCATCGGTAACAATCACATTAAAGGCAGACCTAATGGAACCCTCCATCCAGTTGCCAGCCACGGTGGCTATCGGATTTACGGGCCACCGAACGCTCGACGATGAAGCCAAATGCCGAAAATCGATCTTTGACTTTCTGGAACAGCAAAAAGCGTCTTTTTCGGGACTCGTGTATGGGATATCGTCGGTAGCGGCGGGAGGAGATCTGCTGTTCGCCGAGAGCTGTATTCAACTGGCACTGCCGCTCTGCGTCCTGTTGCCGCTGCCGGAAGAAGAGTTTCGCAAGGATTTCGACAAAGAAGGCTGGTCGCGCGCGGAGCAGATCCTGAGCAAGGCGGCTTCGGTTGAAGTTACAGGTGGCGATCAGCCGCGCGAAGAGTGTTATTACGAATGTGGCATCGAAACGGTCCAGCAAAGCCAACTGCTGCTCGCGCTTTGGAATGGAGAGCCATCGCAGGGCTTGGGCGGCACCGAAGACATCGTATCCTTCGCGCGAGGGCTCGGCAAGCCGGTGGTTTGGTTGCACAGCGCGACCGGAGAAAACAGCATCTTCAATAAGAAGACGGAAAAGGAACTGCAGGACGATCCGGAGCTCGAATTCCTGAACCGCCTGCCGGATGACAATGTGTCTGTGGAATCGAACAAGCCCGAGGCTCTGGCCCGCGCATGGTTCCGCAAAGTGGACGAGAGTGCGACCCAGTGCGCGCCGCAGTTTCGCAGGCTGGCGGCAATCCCCATCATTTTCACAGCGGCCGCGGCTCTGTTCAGCGGGGCAGGATCGTGGGCGCATCAAGTTGGAACATGGTTGGCGATCGGGACGGCGCTGGGAATCCTGGCTGCCTTCCTGCCTGTGGTATTGCGGTTACAAAAGCGGCAAATCCTGTGGGTACGGACGCGAACCGCGGCTGAAGTCTGCCGTTCGGTCCTGGCTTTCTGGAGCACGCCGGCTCCCTATGAAGCGATTGGACCGGAGGTGGTCCCCGAACTATCCGGTATGCTGAGGTCGTTGAATCTCCTGAAAGCGCTCGGCCGGGAACGCGGCAAGGGCTCTCTCGAAGAGTTCAAACAGCGGTATCGCCGGGAACGCGTGGCGAACCAGCTTAAGTATCTCTTCGACCATGCGGCGCAATCGGCTGCGGAGGCTAGTAAGTATCGAGCCGCCACCTGGGCCTGCATAGGATTGGCGGTAGCGCTGAACGTGTGGCTGTTCGTGAGCGGGCGCCTGATCGGCGGCATTGGTCCGGGACCGTGGAAACATGGTCTGGCGCTGAGCGCCTCGATTGCATTCCAGATCGCGACGGTCGCCGGGGCATTGCTTGCGGTAAATGACTGTGATCGACGGAGGCAACGCTATCGGGAATTGCATCAGCAGCTCGGCGAATGGGATGCGCAGCTTGAGGCGTTGCAAACATGGCCAAGCGTGCTGCGCATTGCCGGGCGGATTGAGCAGGCTCTTTTGACTGAGTTAATCGAGTGGAGATCCTTGATTCGGAATCATAAGCAAGCGAGGAAATAGGCCCATGAAACGCATTCTTTCGTTGGACGGTGGGGGAATCCGGGGCGTCTTCAGCCTCGAGATACTGCTCCGTATCGAAACTTTGCTGCGTAAACACTTCAAAGAACCCAGGCTTATCCTGGCCGACCATTTTGATTTCTTCGCGGGAACCAGCACCGGCGCTATCATTGCCACGGGCCTCAGTTGGGGGATGCCGGTTGAGGAAATCCTCGAACTCTACGTGAGGCATGGCACGACCATGTTTCAGCGCGTGCCCTGGTATCGCCTTCTGAAGCGCTTCCTGGTCTCGCGTTACGAAGCAAAACCCCTGTCGGATATGCTGCAGCGTGCTTTCTCCGAGGATGGGAAAGGTGAAGTGCCCGCGCTGCTTGATTCCAGGCGCCTGAAGACGCTCTTGTTGGTGGTTTTGAGAAATCACTCAACTGGCTCGGAATGGCCGGTTACCAACAATCCCCTGGCGATGTTCAACGATCCCAGCCTCCCGGACTGTAATCTGAAAATCCCACTCTGGCAGTTAGTAAGGGCCAGCACCGCCGCGCCGACATTTTTTGATCCCGAAGAGATCACGCTGGGCGGCAAGCGCCATGTTTTTGTCGATGGGGCGATTACGCCTTATAACAATCCGGCACTCATCGCCGCATTGACGGCAATCTTGCCTTGCTACCGGCTGGCATGGGAAACTGGGTCGGACAAGATTCGAGTGATTTCCGTGGGCACGATGCGCTTTTCCCTGGCCCATGCGGACGTGAATGTGCGCCGCATGTGGGTCGGATACAATGCTCCTCGAATTCCCGCTGCACTGATGCAGGGAATAGCACTCGAGCAGGACTACCTGTGCCGGTGCCTGGGACAATGCATTCATGGCGAAACACTGGATTCAGAGATCGGCAATCTGGAAGGGGCCGCGCTGCCGGGGCGGAGTTGGTTCAGCTATGTGCGCTACAACAGATCTTACATGGGAAGAGAGGCGGACGAGTTGCTCCGGCAGAACCCGCAACTCGCCGAGCTCGATGCGGTCCGTGCCGTGCCGTCATTGCGGGAGATAGGCCGCGTATATGCGCAAGAACATGTGCAAATCGAGCATTTAATCTAGGAGCTGGATGCTTGAGGACTTCACACCAAGGTGGTCAATTGCATCGGAACGGAGTCGAAAATGGAATCAGGATTGCCAGACTGCACAGCGCAACAGGCCGCAAGGTTCTCGCCGCCGGCCAGGCGCGCGAGGACGTATCTGCTGCTTTGTCTCGCCGGCCTTTTGCCGCTAGGTTTGACCGGCTGCGCGGCAAAGCGTTTGAAGCTGGACTTCACGGGCTTTGAAAGGGCCTATGCGGAAACCTCGAATCGAGAGATGCTCTTGAATCTGGCGCGGCTCCAGAACCGCGATCCTACCTATTTCTTCAAGATTGGACAGATTACGAGCGCGTATAAGATGGCAGCGTCTCTCACGGGGAGCGGCTCTTATGCCACCTCAACCTCCAATGCAACGATTGGCGGGCCCGCCGGCGGGGGCACTCCTTTTGCAACGTATGAAAACGATCCAATCTTCACTTTTATCCCGGTAAATGACGAAACCAATGCGCAGCTCCTGTTAAAGCCGGTTCCCGCGGAAACCTTCTACATCCTGTACCAGCAGGGCTGGCGAGTGGATCAACTCGTCCGCCTGATGGTGGATCGAATTGAACTTACCAGAGTTTCCGCGCATGGCTGTACTGTCGAAACGCTTCGCAATGTGCCCCCGGCGGTGTATCTCAAAGCGGACGGCACAACTGACGCCGATTATCTTCGCGACCCGGACATGCTCTCCAGCTATGTGACCTTTCTCAGGATCAATGCGGTCGTGTACTGGCTGCAGAAGCACGGCTACCTGCTGCTTCGGGGCACAAACACTTTCGTGCCCTTTGACAGTAATTCTGGTTTGGACGACAACGTAACCAGCGCTCCCAAAGCACAGGATATCGTGACCGCCTCGCAAAAAAACGCCGTTTGGGAACACGTGGGCGCCAAATGGCTTTTAGGGGGGAAAGTGTTTAGCCCCGTCTTCTCTCTTTATCCGCTGCAATCGGAAGGAACAAAACCCGTTCCTGACATTGCGAAAATTAAAAGGGAGATACTGAACGATCCCGATATGAAGGAGCTCCAACAGGGGCCTGCGCTCGACGCGATTCTTATGAGCCTCGCTGATGGTTTTTCCATCGAGGGAAGCACAAATCAACAAGACTCGTGCAACTCAACTTCCGCAACGTCGAAAATATCTGCACATCTGGTTATGCGTTCTTTGATGGGGCTGATGGCGGCTGCCGCTCAGGAACAGGTTCCCTATGACGCACTCGCGCGCGCCAACCCCGCCATTCCCAATAGCCGCTACCTGCCGCCGGAGCTACAGGCTAATAATTTGCCGAACTTCGTGGATGCAGTCCCGCCAATTGAGAGGATTCCGCTGTTACGCTTGACAGGGTTGCCCGGGGATCAGGAAATTCCGCCCATTATCCAGGTGAACTACAGAGGGACGATTTATCGTATTGCCGACAAGAAGAATCCTGAAGTCGCAGATAACCAATACTGGAACCGCGACGTGTTTCGCCTCATCAATCAACTCACGTCACAGGTAACAGTGGATATTTCCAAGTTTCCACTGACAGAGATTCTGCAATAGCGCGCTCAGCTAGGGCCTGTTAACACTACCTGGGCGGATGGAGTTGCGCACGAAAACCCGGCCAGACGATGCCGTTCGGCAAGGAATGTGTCTGGACAAGTGCTGAATAAGTTTCAGGCTGACTTTGCGCCCCGGTCAGCGGGGCCGATAATACGGCTCCCATGGTAACAAAGATAAGCGCTGCACAATTGCGGTTAGAAATGGTCATCACCAGTCTGCCTCTCCGGCATCGGCTATTGTGTAGACGAAGATAGAAAAGAAAGTTGCTTCCCTCAATATTTTAACAGTTTACTCCGGGCTTCCCTGCGGTACCCGTGGCGCCGCGTGGATAAGTTGCGCCCGCAAAAGGACCGATGGCACGGCTCTCCCGGTCTTGCCATTTCCAGCATATTCAAATTATCCGGAAAGAAAGAGGCCGTTATGGAACGAACTCCATGACTCTCAGTGTTACCAGGTCACGGCCGCTGCGCCCACCCCAGTAAAGGGAATGGTATAACTGTGATTCACGCCTTCAGAGGTGATCGACCCGTCGCTGTGCAGAACGAAGAAGTTGAACTGCACCGTGGTTCCCACCGGCACGGAGACGGTTTGTTGCGCGCTGCCAGTGGCCGGGATTGTAACCGGCCCGATGGCGCCGTTCCATGTGGTCGCCCCGTTGCCCAGCTCCGCCACGTTCCCCGTGAGCATGATGACATCCGAGCTGGCCAGCGTCGGAGTGTTACTGACGCTGAAGTTGACTGGAATCAGCGTCGACGTGTTCACCATAAACGGCGCTGCGTTGGAAGTTGCCGCTCCTTGAGTCACGGTTACCGTGGCTGCGCCGGCCGCAAGCGCCGGGACCGTCACTGTGATCTGCCCATTACTCCAGTTGGTCACAGTTGCCGCCAAGGTTGTGGAGCCAATGGTAAAGTCCACTGTTCCGGCCGTCGCGCCAAACCCTGCGCCGCTGATGGTCACCGCTGCTCCTGGATTGGCGACGCGCGGAGTCACGCTGCCGATCGAGGGCGGCACGCTGCCGGCCGAGACCCAGATGGAAACGCTGCGATGCGGCAGGGTGAAATCAGTCACCGGGTTATTGCCCCCCACCGTGCCGGTAACCATAATTCCGAGTCCGCCCATGGTCTGGGCCAGATAGTCCGCATAACTCCCCGGTGCCAGATCAGTATAGAGACCGGATATGGCCTGGTCGGTGGATGGGTTCTTGTTGATGGCCACTAAAACGACATTCGTGCTCAGTTGACGCTCGTAGATGTACACATCGTTGTTGATCCAGCGTTGAGTCATGGTTCCATAGGCCACCGCGGGATTGGCCGCGCGCAGCGCGGCAAGATACTGAATCAGCAGCACGGCGTCGGTCGAGCCGAAGCTGGTCATGCCGTTGCGGTTATATGGGACTGCGCCGCTGTCCGTGTCGCTGAAAAGATACTGCTCGTCGCCGTAATAGACTACCGGCACGCCCCGGCAGGTGAGCAGGAAGCTGATGGCTTGCTTGACTGCCATCCGGTCCGCTCCGTGCGACATGATGCGCGGATTGTCGTGGTTGTCGAAAAAGGTCACCAGGTCGTTGGGCTGAGTAAAGGCCTGCGACGGGATTGTCGGCGAACCGTAGTCCTCCAGCGTCAGCTCATTGTCGATATCGTAAAAACTGCCGTCGGTGCCGAAGACAGCGGCCAGTTGCCAATAGAGCGTGTAGTCCAGCAGGCTCATTCCGCTGTTGTTGGAAAACTTCACTGAATCCGGATACAACGCATCTCCGGAGCCTTCATCCCATTCGCCAAAGATAAAGGGCTGCCCAGTCATCCTGGCCGGGCTTGAGGCGCCGCTCCAGTTGGCGATGGTGTTTTCCAGGCTGTATTCCCACCCCCAGTTCGTCTCCAGAGCTGCATCGAAACGGAAACCATCGACGCCATGATTTAGAAAATTCGTAACTGCCGTCTTGAGATACGAATCGACCCATGGATTGGTCTGGTCCAGATCCGCCAGGCTTTCGAGCGTATAGTACTGCACCTGGTAGCGATCCTCGTAGTTACTGATATTCGGGTTGTGGTGATAGTAAGGAGTCGCTCCGGTGTCTGTGGAGTAAGTGGTAACCAACGTTCCATTGTTATAGAGCGATCCATCTTCGCCGGCGCCGATAGGATTGGAATCGTTAGCGGGAAAATCCACATAGACCCTGATGCCATCGGCGTGCGCTGCGGTAATCAGGTTATCGAAGGCTGTCCAACTGTTGGTGTCGTCCCCAAAGTGCTCGTCGATCTGCATCCAGTCGCGCGGCCAGTAGCCGTGGTAGCCGGTTTCGCCATTGCTTGTCCCGGCATTGACGCGAATGTTATTCATCGGCGGCGAGATCCAGATGCCGGCCACGCCCATCGACTGCAGATAGCTGAGCTTCTGTTGAATCCCCGCCAGGTCGCCGCCCCAATACAGATTCCAGTCGGCGTCCGCTGGGTTTGCGAAGCCGTTGGGGTCATAGAGGCCGGGACTCTCGGAAGGATTGTCGTTGGTCGTATCGCCGTCAAAGAAGCGGTCGGTAACGATCTGATAGATGAATCCCTGGTGGATGTCCGTGATCGGAGCAATCGCCGGAGCCGCGGGAAGGTTGATGGTGTAGGTGGCCGAGGCGACGCTGCTGTTCGTGTAGCCGCTGGCTACGGCCAGCGCCTCGATGGTCGTGGTGGTTGCCACGGGGATCGGCGCCGAATACGCAGCCGAAGACGTTGTCGGTGTTGCGCCGTTGGTTGTGTAATAGATGGTTGCCCCGCTGGTGGAGTCCGTAATCGACAAGCTTTGTAATACCGTGTATGTCCCCGCGCTCACCGAAAGCGACGGCGTTGCCGCCTGCGGCGTTACCGGCGGAGTGCCGCTTCCATTGCCTCCGCATCCTGTCAGCAGCGCCGCAACCCCCCACATCAGCGGAGCGCACTTGAAATGCATCAGTCCCTGCCATCCGCTCATCATCGAAATCACCTCGATGGAGAAACTCGCCAATTGAGCGCTAACCGGCTCTCACACATCTGCCGGTCTCGCGCATTGATCTTGATTTGAAGAATTTCCTCGGAGACTTCGCCGCCATTGCTGAAACGAGCGGCGGTTCAATGCACGTCGAAGACCGTGATCGATAACGCCGGCTCTTCGATATGCAGCTTTCCGCCTTGGACCACCGGAATAATTCCCGTGGCCGGCTCCGTGGCTTGAAACTCCGCACACCCGGCCAGCGCCGTCTCTTCCACCGGCAGGTCCACAACTTTGCTCCGTTCCGCCTTGTTCACCACGATAAGCAACCGCTCGCTGGAGTGATCCGGCGCGCAGCCTGCCTCGTCCGGCGAGCGGACAAACGCGAAGACATCCTCATCGGCGAAAAGGTTCTGCTCGATCCCTGTTTGCAGCGCCGGATGCTTTGAACGCAGCGTCAGCATACCGGATATCCAGGCAAAGATATTCTCTTCCGCGGCCGTACGGCCGGCCTTGGTGAAGGCGTTGTGGGCGTCGCCCGGAAAGCCGCCGGGAAAGTCATGACGATTACCCGGATCTCCGCCGCCATCCATCCCAATCTCATCTCCGGAATAAAGCTGTGGCATGCCGCGCAGCGTAACCAGCAGGCCCAACGCCAGCTTGAGCTTCGTCGCGGAGCCGCCGGCTTCGGTCATAAAGCGTGTCGTATCGTGGTTTCCGATGAACGGAACCAGCCGCTCGGGATGCGGATAAAGCGAATCCTGGCGCAGGACATCGGCTAACTTCGTCATGGGTTTGCCATGAGCCAGAACATCGCACAAGGCGAAATACACTGGAAAATCGAAGGGCGTGTCGAGCCCCGTGTCGATGCCGCGATGCTCAACTCCTCCGGCGAAGAACGAGGTGACCTCGGGATCGCCATTGGATACCTCGCCCACGGTTGTCAGATGCGGATAGACGTTGTGCAGCGTTGTATGAAAGTCGTGCCAGAAGGCGCGGTCCACATACGGAAATGTATCCAGGCGGATGCCGTCGAGGTTCGCCGTCTCCACCCACCACAGCGCGTTCTGGATCAGGTAGCGCGACACCAGCGGATTCTCCTGGTTCAGGTCGGGCATGGCGTCGGTGAACCAGCCATCGGTGATGGCGCTCCATGCCTGGCGCGGTGCGTGCGGGTCCACCAGCGCATAAAAGTTGGACTGCGTTAAGCGATGCTTTTCAAGCGTGCCGTGAAACCACAGCGGAGCTGGCGGATCGAGCACCCATGGATGCTCTACGCCGATATGATTGGGAACCAGATCGATCACCAGCTTCATTCGCCTGTCATGCAGCGCATCGGAGAGTTGCTGGTAATCCGCCAGCGTGCCGAAGTGCGCGTCCACCGCGTACAAATCGGTAGCCGCATAACCGTGATAACCCTCCGGCATGTCGCCGTTCGATGCCACCGGCGTAGTCCACAGCGCGCTGACTCCCAGCTCGCGCAGATAATCCAGATGCTGCTCGATGCCGGCGATATCTCCTCCGTGCCTGCCTTTCGCGGCGGCGCGATTGTAGCCCTGTTTATCTTTGGCCGGATTTCCATCGGCAAAACGGTCGGTCATCACCAGATAGAGTACGTCGGCGGAAGAGAAGCCTTGATGCGCGTTTGCATCGCGCGTGCGCTCGGCCAGCGGAAAGGCGCGTCGCGCCTGGCCTTGGTCGTTCGTTGCCGTCACCCAAAGAATTTGTGGCGCGGCATCCGCGGATTTCAGCCACAAGAAAGCCCAGTGGCCGTTCTCAGAGGTTTGAGTATGGTCCAGCGTTACGCCCGCGCCGTCGAGAGTAAACCGCGCGTGGTTCAAGCCCTCGCCATGCACCAGTAGCATGGGGTCGGGCAGGCCAACCCACCATCCCGGCGGATCGATTTTGTCGATGCGCGGAGCCTGTGGGGGAGGAGCCTGCGCCCAGGATGCGGCGAGCGCGCCAAAAAGCCAAAAAGTCAGAACGAAATTGGGCCGCAATCGCACAGCATTCTCCGAAGATCGCTCCGCTGGAAAGCGAGCGAACCATCATTCCCTCATTATGCGCTGCTGCGCATGAGAGGAAGGCTGAGTTAGGAGAGAAAGCCCGCGGCAGTCCCAGAAGACTGCCGCGAGGAAAGCAAATGCAATGACGAGATCAGAACGTGAAGCGAAGTGCTCCCTGAAGCTCGCGCTCAGAGTGCTGACGCGTTCCGTTGATTTGCCCGAAATTTCCGTCATAGTAGCCGGAATCCGGATTGGTAAACTCCGGGTGATTGAGCAGGTTATACGCCTCAAAGCGCAGTTGGCCCATGACCCTCCCTGCAATGGGAATGTTCTTGAAGAGCGAGGCCGTTAACTGGTTATAGCCGGGTCCTGGGATGGTATTCCTGGCCAGGGTTCCGGGGCGCGTGTAGATTGCGTTCCCGCCTACCAATACGGTGGGAGGAGGCGCAAAAGCGCTGGTCTTGAACCATTGGTAAGTGCCGTTGGAGTTTTTCGTCATCTCGCCAATCTTGGCGCCGCCAATGTAATCCGGACGATTGCCGGGGCTGCTGGAACTGGCGGGGCTGATGGAGAGGTTGTCGGGCGTGCCGGATCCGGCTATCCAGAAGGGGTTAAACTGCCATCCGCCCACCACGTATTCGGCGGCCTTGGGCAGATGGCCGGCAAACTGCTTGCCATGGCCGAAAGGCAACTGGTAAAGGATGGAGATGGTAACTGCCTGGCGCTGGTCGTTGTCGGAGTTGCCATAGTTGGCGCTGAACAGAGGGCCATTGGCGGTCATGAAGATGGTGGAAGCGCCGGTCGCCGAATAGGCGCCGGTGGCATTGTCGAGGCCATGGCCCCAGGTGTAGGCAACGGTGGCCAGCAGTCCATGGCTCAGAGTGTGGTTGAGCCGGGCCTGCAAGGCGTTATATTTGAAGGAGCCGTTGTTGGTGTTGACGGTGACACCTAGACCCTGCGGGCCGAAGAACTTGGCGCCGGTGACCAACTGATTGTTGGTGTAGTTGTAAGTGTTGGTTTCATGATCGGCCTTGGCGCCGACATAGCCCACGTCGACAACGGTGTTTACTCCGAACTGGTGCTCGAACTGCAGGTTCCTCTCCTGGACCATGGAGGTTGGATCCTTTGGGGAGTAAGAGATCACGCTGGCGTTGGTGGGTGCGGCTTCGATTGCAGTATCGGGGTAGGTGGGTAGCGGCAGGGGTGTCTGAGTCGCTGTATTCAGAGTGGTGTTCGGCGCAACCTGCCCGGTGAAAGTTACCCGATAGCCGCTGTAGGCGGAATAGGAGGCAGTTCCGTTGAAGTCCGGGTTGTTGCTCAACACGTCGCCGACGCCACCGCGAACCTGGTAGTAAAAGATGCCGTATCCGCCGCGCAGAATATTGGAGTGCTTACCGGTCAGATCATAGGCAAAACCAACGCGCGGGGCGAAGTTGTCGTGGTTTGTGTCGATCAGGGACCGCGAGTTGCCGTTGGCTCCGGCCCGCAAGAGCGCGCCCGTGGTCAGACTGAAGTTCGATTGATAGTTGTTGGCCTCGACCGGGTAGGTATAGAGGTCATACCGGAGGCCCAGGTTGAGGACCAGCCGGCTGTTGACCTTCCAGTCGTCCTGGGCAAAGTATCCTGTCTCCCAACTGCTGGTGTCGAAATAGGCGGTTGAGTTGGAGATCGAATAGTTGTCCATGAAGCCCGCAACGACTTCCGAGGCTTCATAGCCGGTAAAGTCGCCGGTGTCGGGGCCGGTGAAGAAGTAACCCTTGGAATCGTTGCCCTGGAAGAAGTTCACGCCGCGCTTCATGATGTTGGCGCCGAATTTGAAGGTGTGCTGTTTGTGCGACCAGGAGAGCGAATCGGTGTACTGGTAGTCATGCTGAGGGACCAGATAAGGTCCGCCGTCTCCGGTGTAGCTGATCTCGTTGTTATAGCCGCCGATCAGTGCGCCGCCGCCCAGCAATGCGTTGCGGTTGGCGTTCACGATGCCGAGATTCTGCGACCACGGCACGCCCTCATAGGGGTTCTCGTAACCGTAAAGCGGACGCGAGTAGCCAAAGCGGAACTCGTTGACCATGGATGGACTGAAGACATGCGTTTCGCCGATGACGTAGCCACGCGGATGGTTGACGTTATCGCCGGCGGCAAATCCCGAGGGCGTGCCCACCACACTCACTGTCTTGTCGAAGACGTCCTGTCCGTAGCTGTAACGGCCAAAAATGGTGTCCTTCTTGGTAGCCACCCAGTCAATCCGTCCATCGAAATCGTTGAAGTTGCGAATCTCCACTTGAGTATTCATGTAGTTGTACTCACCGAAGTAGTGCGGTCCGGTGGCGTTTGGACTAATATTGCTGGGGCCCAGGACTGGGAAGGCATTGAGGTAGTTGATCCCAGCCGCATTCTGCCGCGAAGGGTCGATGTAGTTTGGTTGGCCGCCATAGTTCCACTGCTTGCAGGTGGTGGGATCGAAGATGGCGCCGATGCCGCCGTTGCCGACGGTCAGCGGTGTCCCCTGGGCAAGCACCGTGCCATTGGCCAACGTGACGCTGGCGCATCCGGAGTAGCTGGCATTGGGCATCAAGGTGTAGCCCGTGGCGGTGAGACCCGTTCCGGACTTTACGACGCCGAGCAGGTCCTGGAAGTTGCCTTTGCGCATGAGATCCGTAGGGATGGTATTCCAGGCCGGACTGTCCGGCTGAATCTGCCGCAGGGCCTGGTAATCGCCGAAGAGGAAGAGCTTGTTCTTCAGGATGGGTCCGCCCAGAGTGCCACCAAACTGCTTTCTGTGGAAGGGCAACGGGGTGCCACCGAAGTAGTCGGGATTGGCGTCGACATGCCAGTCGCGAGCGAACAGGAAGCCCGAACCGTGAATCTGGTTGGTTCCAGACTTGATGGTGGCTTGGATCACTGCGCCGCCTGCGCGGCCGAACTCTGCCGGCGCGTTGCTGGTGTTGACGCGGAACTCCTGCATCGCCTCAACCGGCGGGAAGAAGTTGATCGAGTTGGCGAGCGACTCGTTGTTATCTACGCCGTCCAGAATGAAGTTGTTGGCCTCGGGAACAAGACCGTTCACCGAGAGAGCTGCGCCGCCGGTTTCGCCGTTGCGGAAGGTCTCGGCATTGCCGTTGACTCCGCTGGCCACGCTGCCGTACGCGCCTTTGGTGACGCCGGGCGAGAGGAGCGCCAACTGGGTGAAGTTGCGCCCGTTAAGCGGAAGGTCAGAAAGCTGTTGACCCTCGATCACCTCGCCCATCGACGAGGTATCGGTATCCAGCAGCGGAGCTGCCGAGGTGACCTCTACGGTTTCAGTGGAAGCGCCCAGCTTGAGCACAAAGTTGATCGACTTCACCTGGGAGACCTGCAGGTCGAAGCTGACCGTCTCCTGCTCAAAGCCCTTCATGGCCACCGTTGCCTTGTAGACGCCGGGCACCAGCGAAAGTGTTGAGAAGCTGCCCTGGGCATCTGAGATGGTCGAGTTCACAGATCCCGTAGCGATATTAGTGATTGAGATGGCGGCTCCGGGAACGGCGGCGCCAGAGGGATCGACAACCGTACCCAGGACACGCCCGGTATCGGTTTGCGCGTTCAAGTTGGAAATTCCTGTCAGGGAAAGAGCCAAGACAAGGAGTGGCAGAATCATTCTGCGAAATTGCGTTCCGCAGGTTTGCGGTCCGAATGGTAGGTGCATCACGATGTCCTCCAAATACAACGTTGTGTAGCGTTGAAAATTCTGGCCCGGGGATTCAGCACGTCCAGCGCTTCTCCTGGTAACCGAAAATGAGAACACTCCTCAGGGGTGGGGGCGGTCAATTCACACCGCGCTAATTCGCTATCATCTGAGGGCCTTCCGCTAACCCATTTATTTTCTAACTAGTTGAAGGAGAAGTTCTCCTGAAAATTTGACGATTTTTCTCTCCGTCTAATAGTCAATAGAACCTATATAACTTTCTCCGGTATACTACGTGCCGGGGATTGGCCGGACATTGATGTCTACTAAAGAGAACAAAAACGGCGCCAGGCGGGTACAGTTCGGAATCTTCGAGGCCGACCTGAAGAGCGGAGAACTGCGCCGTTCCGGTGTGCGCGTCCGGCTGCAAAGCCAGCCCTTCAAGCTGCTGGCGGCGCTTCTCGAACAGCCCGGCGAGGTTGTCTCTCACGAATCGCTGCAGCAACTGCTTTGGGGCACGGACACAACCGTCGACTTCGACCACAGCCTGGGCATTGCCGTTAACAAGCTGCGCGAAGCTTTGGGCGACCGCGCCGAGAACCCCCGTTTTGTTGAGACGCTGGCCAAGCGCGGCTACCGGTTCATCGCCCCGGTCAAGACGGTCGATGCACAGCCCGCCGAATCCCTCTTGCCCGGCGCAACCCAGGGATCGCAAACTACAGGCAACATGCGCTGGCGCTGGGCTGCGGCGGTATTGGCGTGCGTTTGCCTCGCGCTGGGTCTGGCCCTGTTCCTTCGCCCGCCCGCTCGCAGACCCTACCGGGTTGAGCAGATTACCTATTCCGGGCATGTACTGACCAACGATCAGGATGATCTGGAAGTGGAGAGCTTCTCCAGTTCGGCGAGCGACGGCACGCGGCTCTACTTTTCGCAGATGAACAACGGCAACCTGGAGCTGGCGGTTGCTCTGGCCGCCAATGGCGAGATCGCCCTCGTCCATCTGCCCTCGGAGATTGGCGCCCCTCTGATTGGCTCGCTTGCGCCGGACGGCTCTCGGCTGCTCATTCACAGCCATTTGGAGGCCGAGCCCGAACAACCACTATGGATTGTGCCCACCCTCGGCGGCGATGCCCGCCGCGTGCCCAACGTGCTGGCCCACGATGCAACCTGGATGCCCGACGGCCACCATCTGCTGATCGCCAATGGCAACGAATTGACGATTGTAGGCGAAAATGGCAGCGATCCTCACAGGCTCATCACCACGCCCGGCCTGGCTTTTTGGCTGCGCTGGTCGCCGGATGGCAAGCGTTTGCGCTACACCCTTCACGACCCCAAGCGCCAAACCACCGAGTTGTGGGAGGTGGCGGCCGATGGCGCCAATCTTCATCCGCTGCTGCCGGGCTGGAGCCGGCCTGCCTCGGAGTGCTGCGGAAGCTGGACCTCCGACGGCGAGGATTTTGTCTTCCAGTCCCGGCACAACGACCAATACGACCACTTCGAAATCTGGGCGCTGCGCGAGCGGCCCTGGATTCTGAAGGACCGCAAGCCCCGGCAAATCACCAATGGGCCGCTCGCCTATGAGGCTCCGACGACTTCGCCGGTCGGCCATCGCATCTACTTTATTGGAGTCAATGCGCAGATTGAGTTGCTGCGCGCGCTGCCCAAGTCCTCCGCATTTATCGCTCTGGAACAGAATCTGAGTGCGGCAGCCCTGGCCGAATACTCACCCGACGGCCAATGGGTGGCATGGCTCAATGCCTCCGACGGTTCCCTGTGGCGCAGCCGGATCGATGGCAGCCAACGCATCGAATTGACCACTCCGCCCCTGCGCATCTTCTCCATGAAGTGGTCCCCGGACAACAAGCGCCTGGCCCTGATGGCGGAGGAACCGGGGATGCCCTGGAAGCTCTATCTGATCGACGCGGAAGGCGGAAAGCCCACTCCCCTCCTAAACGAGGACCGCAACGAAGCCGATCCGGATTGGTCGGCCGATGGCCAATCGATCGTCTTTGGACGGCTGCCCAACCGCATGGACAGCCGCCAGCCCAAAGCCATCTACCTTCTGGACATCCAAACCCACAAGGTGACCGAGATTCCCGGCTCTACGGGGCTTTTCAGTCCGCGTCTCTCGCCCGATGGCCGTTACATCGCCGCGATGCGCCTGGACCAGAGGGCGTTGCTGCTCTTTGACCGGGTGCAGCAGCGCTGGACCACTCTCACAACGCAAGGTGTTGGCGACCCAGCGTGGTCCCACGACGGCCGCTTTCTCTACTTTCAGAATTTTCTTGAAAAAGGAAAGCCCATTTACCGCATCGCCGTTCCAGCCGGACAGGCGGAACCGGTGGCCACGATCGCCAATCTGCGGCCCATTGCCGCGACAGACTACCGGCTGATCGGCCTGGCGCCCGGCGACCTGCCGATTGTGAGCGCCCATACCTCCACCGTCAACCTCTATGGGCTTGACCTGGACGAGCAATAAGAATCATTTGCAAAACGCTGTCAGGGCGAACGCAGCAGTAGAGTCCTGCGCCAACCTGCGCGCAGGTTTGTCTGCCTTCGCAAGTAGTCTCTGCGGAGCGCAACCTCGACGGCGTTGCTCGAACGCCGCCGGTGCGTGTATGGTTACTGCGTGAAAGTCCCGCGATGTTGTGGAATCCTGCTGCATCTTACTTCTCTGCCCGGCCGCTTCGGCATCGGAGATCTCGGCCCGTGCGCTTACGAGTTCGCCGATTTCCTCTCCGCAGCCGGACAGAAACTGTGGCAAGTGCTGCCGCTGAATCCCACCGGGTATGGCGACTCCCCGTACCAGTGTTTCTCCGCTTTTGCCGGCAATCCCATGTTGATTAGCCTTGAGCGGCTGTGCGATCAGGGTTTGCTCCAGCCGTCCGATTTAGCCCTCGCGCCGCCTTTTCCTGAAGAAGTCGTCGACTACGGTCCGGCAATCGAATTCAAAATGGCCGCGTTGCGCAGGGCGGCGCAGGTTTTCTTTGCCGACGGGTCGCGCGCCGATCGTGCGGCCTTTGACCGCTTTTGCGAAAGTGCCAGCCCGTGGCTCGACGACTACGCGCTCTTCATGGCCTGCAAGGATGCGCACGGCGGAACAATCTGGACCTCATGGGACGCGCGGATTCGCAACCGGGACGCGCGTGCTGTCAGCGAGTGGTCGCGGAAACTGGCGCCGGAACTACAGGCCTTCAAGTACTGGCAATTCGAATTCTTCCGTCAGTGGGAAGAACTCAGAACCTATTGCCAGCGGCGCGGCATCCGTTTCATGGGCGACATTCCAATCTATGTCGCGCACGACAGCGCGGATGTCTGGGCCCATCCCGATCTCTTCTATCTCGACGATCAAGGTCGCCCGACCGTGGTCTCCGGCGTGCCTCCGGATTATTTCAGCGCCACTGGGCAGCTTTGGGGGAATCCTATTTATCGTTGGTATCTGCTGGCCGCCAGCGGATACAAGTGGTGGATTGAGCGCTTCCGTGCCTCGCTTGCGCTTTTCGATATGGTGCGGCTCGACCATTTCCGCGGCTTTGAATCTTACTGGGAGGTTTCGGCCGGCGAAGCAACCGCTATTCACGGGCGCTGGACCAAAGGGCCGGGAGAAAATTTTCTGTCGGCGATGCAGGACGCATTTGGCGGATTGCCGATTGTGGCGGAGAATCTGGGCGTGATCACTCCGCCGGTGGAGGAACTGCGGCAAAAGTTTGGCCTGCCCGGCATGAGCCTTTTGCAATTCGCCTTCGGCACTGATCCGCAGGGTCCGTCGTTTCGCCCGCACAACTACAGTCGCGACCTGGTCGCTTACACCGGCGGCCACGACAATGACACTACGGTGGGCTGGTGGTCCAGTTCCGGCGCCGGAGACAGCACGCGCACTGCGGATGATGTTCTGAAAGAGCACGACTTCGCCCGCGCGTATCTCAACTTCCATGACGATTCCGAAATCAATTGGGTCATGATCCGCGCCGTGCTCTCTTCGGTTGCCGATATTGCGATTGTTCCGTTGCAGGACGTGCTGGGACTGGGCAGCGCGGCGCGCATGAATCTCCCCGGCACGGTCAGCGGAAACTGGAAATGGCGGTATCGCCCGGGCGCATTGAGCAGCGAGTTGAGCGCGAGGCTTCGGTCTCTGGTAACGCTTTACGATCGGTAGCAATCAATCCTCAGCAGGAAAGCAGGAGAATCGCATCCATGGACAAGCCCCGGCGTTCGTTCTGGCAGATCTGGAACATGAACTTCGGTTTCTTCGGCATCCAGTTTGGCTGGGGATTGCAGATGGCCAACATGAGCGCCATCTACGAATACCTGGGCGCGCGCGCCGATCAAATTCCGATTCTTTGGCTGGCCGCTCCGCTCACCGGGTTGTTGGTGCAGCCCATCGTGGGCCAGGCCAGCGACCGCACCTGGGGGCCTCTGGGCCGCCGCCGCCCCTATTTTTTGGCCGGCGCAATTCTCAGCTCCGCGGCGCTCATCCTCATGCCGCGCAGTTCCGCGCTGTGGATGGCGGCGGGGTTGCTCTGGATCCTGGACGCCTGCATCAACATCAGCATGCAGCCCTTTCGCGCCTTTGTCTCCGACCTGCTGCCGGAGTCTCAGAATACGCGCGGCTATGCCATGCAGAGCCTCTTCATCGGGCTGGCCACGGTGATCTCCTCGGCGCTGCCTTTTCTGCTGACCAATGTTTTTCACGTGACGGAGACCCGGGCCGCGGGTACTATTCCTTTCACCGTGCGCGTTTCCTTTTACCTGGGCGCGGCGGCGTTTTTGGGCGCCGTGCTTTGGACCATTTTCACCACCAAAGAATATCCGCCTGAAAATCTGGAGGAATTCAGAAAACAGAAGGCCGCCGGCGCGGGCCTGGCAGCGGGAACTCGCGAAATGCTGGCTTCCATCCTCGCCATGCCGCGTGTCATGCGCCAGCTCGCCTGGGTCCAGATCTGCACCTGGATGGGCTTGTACTGCATGTGGCTCTACTTCCCGGTGGCGGTGGCGCGCAATGTCTTCGGCGCCGCGGATACGAACTCTCCCCTCTACACCAGCGGGAGTGGAGTGGGCGGGCGTTTGCTTCGGAATGTACTCGCTGGTCTGCTTCGGCTTTTCTTTTGCGCTGCCCGCGCTTGCCCGGAAGCTTTGGGCGCAAGGCAACCCACGCCTTGTGCCTGATCTGCGGCGGCCTGGGGTTGCTTTCCGTGGCCGTGATTCACTGCAGGTTCCGCTGCTGTTCTCCATGCTTGGAGTCGGGGTTGCCTGGGCTGGCACGCTCTCCATGCCTTACGCCATTCTTGCCGGTTCGCTGCCCGGAGGGAAAAACCGGAGTCTACATGGGAATTTTCAACTCCTTCGTCGTGATTCCGGAGATCACAGTGTCACTGGGATTCGGCTGGATCATGGGCCATCTTGCTGAACAACAATCGCATCGCCGCGGTGGTGGCGGGTGGAATCTTCTTCATGCTGGCTGCGGTGCTGATGCATCGCGTTGAGGACGCGCACGACCCGCGGCAACTGGCGGCACTGCCCGGCAATGCCGTCGCGACAAAGTCTTGACCTCAATTTGAGTGGGAATTCCGACTGCGCGACATCCATACTAAGGCCCGGCTGCCGTTACGACTGACCGCCTGAACTGCTACTGCGAACATCTTGCCCAGAGTCCAAGAACAACTGCGGGAGGTGTGTCCGCCAATCTTTCGCCTTATAACTGGCGCTGGCCGCGCAGTGATGATAGGTCGCCAATCACCCCATCTAGCTGCTGAAAACCCCTTCCAGAGCGGCCTCCGAGTTCCGAATTAAGCCATCATAACCCCCGGATGGAATTTTTGGCGAGGCACAAGGCACTGCCTCCGCACACTTGACAAGCCAGATGACTGGTCGCCTAATAGAGTTGATTCTTTGTGCATAGGTCCACCTGCTTGACTTAAGCCGTTGATGTGCAGCATGTTCGATTCGATTTGAATCTAACATGCAGCCGTCTGATAGGTCGGACCCGGCAAACATGCGCTGGAAACGGCATCTTACTGCACACGCGCATGCTTTTTGTTCATTTGCACCTCAGTCCTCCTCCCGAAGCAAAGCGGAAGTAAACGAGGAACCCCGGCCATGATATTGCAAGAATGGAGTGAAAAGTTGTTGGCTGCCATGATAGCTTCAGATCGCCCTGGCGCATCGGCGCTCATCAATCAGGCTCTGGCTGAGGGCATTCCGCCGCGGATGGTCGTTGCCGAGGTTCTTGACCCTGCGATTGTTCAACTAGGGTATTTATGGGAAAAGGAAACCATGTCTTTGGCGCAAAATTTTGTTGCTTCCAAAATCGCCGAAGACGCTCTCGTGCGCTGTGTACCGGTCAAAGACAGTACTGCGCCCTCCAAAGGCGCCCTGGTGCTGGGCAATATCGAGGATGATTTTCATGGCCTGGGACGCAAGACGGTGGGTCTGTTTCTCTCGGCCGCCGGGTGGGATGTGCACGATCTGGGCAACGATGTTCCCGCCGAAGAATTTCTGGAAAAGGCGCTGGAGGTCCAGACCTGCGTAATCGGCTGCTCGGCCATGATGCAGACCACAGCGTTGAATATCCGCAAGCTGCGCGATCTAATCGACGCGCGCGGCCTGAAAGACAAGATCAAGTTGGGGGTTGGAGGCGCCGTTTTCAACTGGCGGCCCGAACTGGTGGCGGAAGTGGGAGGAGATGGCTCGGCCCGCAACGCGATAGGAGCAGATGAACTTTTTACCCGGCTTCAGAAGGAAGCGCTCGCAAAAAGGAGAACATGAATTCCTTTCAAAGAGTGATGAATACCTTGTCGGGCCAGCCGGTGGATCGGTTGCCGGTGTTTGGCATTTTCGGCGCCTATGGAGCCAATTTGACCGGCGTGGATCTGCGTACGCTTTATAGCGACGTCGAGGCTTACGTCGCCGCGCAACAGGCGATGCAGAAGGAATTCGGCTTCGATTTGGTGCTCTCGGTTTTTGATTACAGCATCCTGGCCGAGGCCTTTGGCGGAGAGGTTGCCTGGTTCTCCAACCAGACTCCCAACGTGAGACGTGCTGCGGTGGGTAAGGCCTCGGACGCGTTGAAGCTGCCGATGCCCGATGTATACAGCACCGCTCGCATGCCGATGGTTCTGGAAGTCAACCGCCGCCTGCGCGATCTCTATAAAGAGCAGGTTCCGATTGTCGGTGTTCTACCCGGTCCCTGCATTCTGCCTTCGCTGCTGATCGGACTTGAGGCCTGGATCGAGACGATTCTGTTCGATCCGGAGCTGGCGCAAAGACTTTTGCGGCATACGGCGCCGCTGTTTATCTCCTGGGCCACCGCTCTACTGGAATCCGGAGCCGATTGTCTGGCGTTCACCGAGGCGATGGCAGCGTCGGAAGTGGCGCGCGCGCCCTCTTTGCCGAGCAATGTCTGCCCCATCTGCACAGGGTGCTTGCCCAGATACCTGGCCCCACCATCTTCCACCATACCGGTGGAAGCATTCAGCACATTCTCGATTTGCTTCCCGGTCTGGAAAGCGTGGTGGGTGTTGCCGTGGGCTCCAAGGACGACTTGACGGTAGCGCGGCGCTTGCTGGGCCCGCAGATGAACCTTATCGGCAACCTGGACGGTCTTTCCTTCCCCAGCTACACTGCCGAACAAGTCTTCGAGAAAAGCCTTGCAGTGCTGCGCAAGGCAGGTACGGCAGGTCACTTTATCTTATGCAATTCGGCCGCGGACATTCCGCAAGCCACGCCGCCGGAGAATCTGCGAGCTATGCTCGCCGCTAGCGCAAAGTTCTCAGCGGAGATCGGTTGTGGTCAATGACTCCGCACACGATTTGGATCAGTTGCGGAGTGGTTCGCGCCGAGATGGAGGCATTGCATAGTCGCGGATTGCTCGACGGAAAAATGATCTTTCTCGATTCCATGCTCCACATGGATCCGCTGCGGCTGGAGTCCGTACTGACCGCAATGCTGGAAAAGTACAAGGATCGCGAAACCTGCCTGGTGCTGGTCTATGGAGATTGCTCGGCTCGGATGCTCGACCTGGTGCGTCACTTTCACATAGGCAGGGTGGCCGTAATCAACTGCGTGCAACTTCTGGTAGGTCGGGAGCGTTATCGCTAGTTGATGCGCGAGGAAGCTTTCATAATCCTCCCTGAGTGGGCGCGGCGATGGGAGCATATAGTCAAAAATGAATTGGGTCTGAATGAAATCGCGGCGCATGGGCTGATGGAGAGAACTGTCGCATTCTGGTTTATCTGGACACGGTTTGGTTCCAGTGCCGGAGGAACACTGCGGGCGTTTTCATCCTATACAGGGCTGCTCTGGCGGGTAGATGCTGTTTCTCTGGAACAGATGCTGGCAACGCTGCTGGCCGCGCGCGGCCAGGCTTTGGTCGATGCAGCGCAGGGGGATCACGGTTGAGTGTTATGGAAAGCAGTGACCCATCTTTATTTGCCGCGCAACTGGTGGCCATCGAGGTCATCTCAGAGCTGCTGGTTTCTACAACGCCCCAGGAGTTCAGTGAGGCGCTGACCAATCACCTGCGCGAACTGAGCGGCGCCAAAACCGTGATGGTTTTGGTTCACAGCTCCAGTCCTGCGCAGGACACGCTTCTGCACGTCAGTCCTGCTCGGCGGGCCGACCTGTTTTCCCAGTCGGAGCTTGATCTTTTCTGCCGTTTGAAAGACGCCGATGTTCTTATGCTCTCTTCTGCTGCTCTCCCCATGGATCACCCTTTTCGGCCTGCTCTGTTGAGCGCCGATGTGCAATCTATGGTGCGTTTGAGTTTGCGGGCAGGCGGCGAATTGGTAGGAAATTTATTGCTCTTCGATTTGCTATATATGGATAGTGTTGCTGAAACTATTAGATCGTACATCTGCTTTCTTCGCTTATCGCGCTGGCTCTCAAAAACTCTCTTGCTCATTCTGAGATAGAGCAACTGGCGCTGGAGCTGGAAGAACGCGTGGAAGAGCGCTCAGCAGAACTCTAAAACAAGTGCAGCGAGTTGCTGCACAGCGAAGAACGATTACGCGCGCTATAGAGGAAGCTCTCTTTCCATCATGATCTATGCTGAGAATGGCGAAGTTTTGGCTTTGAGCGCGCATGGATCGAGATCACGGTTATTCTCTCGCTGAGATTCTAACTACTTCTCAATGGACTGAAAAGGCGTATCGAGAAAGAAAGAATTCGGCCATGGAGGAAATAGAAACGCTTTACTCGCTGGAGCTGCGCAAGCAGCAGGGGGAATATCTTGTCTATTGCAAGGATGGAAACGAGCGCATTTGGGAATTCAGTTTGTCTCTTTGGGCGGGCTGCTTGATGGGCGGCGCATGGCTATGAGCATGGCCTCTGACGTGACGGAACGCAAGCAGACAGAAGATAAACTGGCCTCCAGCGAAAGGCGTTTTCGCACTATCCTGCAAACTGCTCTGGATGGCTTCTGGATAGTGAACTCTGAGAGGCGCATTCTGGAAGCCAACGAAGCCTATTGTCAGATGAGCGGTTACAGCCAGCAGGAGCTTTGCGGTATGCGCATCGCAGAGCTTGATACCCAGGATTCCGATGTGGATACAACGATCCTCGCCAACAAAGTCCGGGAGCAGGGCCGCCTCCGCTTTGAGTCCATTCACCGCCGCAAGGACGGTAGCCTCTTCTGCGTCGATGTCAGCATCACCCATCTGCCCTTGGAGGGTGGGCACTTTGCTGTTTTCCTGCACGATATCACCGAGCGCAAGCGCGCCGAGCAGCAGATCCAGGAACTGGCCTACTTTGACGGTCTCACCAAGCTGCCCAATCGCCGCCTGATGATGGATCGTCTGCGCCACGCGATCATTGCCAATAGCCGTAGCCGTAGGAATGGCGCGCTGCTCTTTATTGACCTTGACCACTTCAAAATCCTGAACGACACATACGGCCACGCCGAAGGCGATCTGCTTCTGCAACAAGCGGCGCATCGCTTCACGGCCTCTGTGCGCGAAGGCGATACCGTGGCTCGCCTGGGAGGCGATGAGTTCATAGTGATTCTGGAGGATCTGAGCGAAAACTCGCTGGAAGCCGCCGATCAGGTTAAACAAATTGGCCATAAGATCCTCGACTCCCTCAGGCAACCATTTACTCTTTCTGGTCGCCAGTACCTGAGCTCGGCAGTATTGGCGCGGTGATGTTCGGGATGCTCTGGACAGCCTGGACGACCTGTTGAAACTGGCCAATATCGCCATGTATCAGGCCAAAACCGCGGGGCGCAATACCCTGTGCTTCAACGACCGGTAGTGCAGGCCGCTGTCAAAGCCCGTGCCTTGATGGAAGAAGATCTTCGCCTGGCAATCGCTCGAAACGAATTGCAACTTTACTACCAGCCGCAGATTTGCCAAGGCAGCCTGACTGGTGCCGAGGCCCTGATCCGTTGGATCAGCCCCAAACGAGGCATGGTAATGCCGGATGAGTTCATTCCCTTGGCCGAAGAAACGAATCTGATTCTGGATGTCGGGAACTGGGTTCTGGAAACAGCTTGTGCCAAATTGTCGATTGGGCGAAGCGACCGGAGACTCGCGAGCTGATCGTTGCCATCAATGTCAGCGCGCGGCAGTTCCATCAGCCGGATTTCGTCGAGCGCGTACTCGGTGCATTGGACAGCAGCGGAGCAGATCCAGGCAGACTCAAGCTGGAGCTCACCGAAAGCATGTTGCTGGACAACGTCGAGAATGTAATTGCCAAGATGAACCAGCTCAAACAGAAAGGCTTGTGCTTTTCTTTGGACGATTTCGGCACTGGATACTCATCGCTCGCCTACCTCAGCCGCTTGCCGATGGACCAGTTGAAGATTGACAAATCGTTTGTTCAGAATCTGCTGGCGGATCCTCATTGCGGAGCGATCGCTCAAACGATCATCGCCTTGGGCCAGACCCTGGGGTTGTCCGTCATCGCCGAGGGAGTGGAAGCGGAAGAACAACTGGAATTTCTTGAACGCATGGGCTGTAAGTCGTTTCAGGGATATTTGTTTGGCAAGCCATTATCCATAATGGATTTTGAAAGGCTGCTTAGCCCGGAATATTCATGAAGGCATCATAAGCGAAAGCCTCCTGTGCTGGAAACCTATTGATCATGCAGTGTTTACAGCTCAAAGAATAACCTTTGCTTGCCTGGTTTTATCTTATCCCTCGCCAACATACCAATCTGCCGTTAAATCAAACGGATGGGTGCGGATCCAGTTTGACTCTCTGGGTGTAACGCTGGATCATCTCTTCCGACTGTAGATGTTTTTGTAGATGGTCTTGCATCTAAGGTCCGGCGAAAAACCCAATATTGACGCACCTTCCGGTACTAGGGAACCTGGGCCAATACCAGGCGGTCGGGCTGTGATTGTGCAAAGAGAAAGAATGGTCGGGGAGAGAGGATTTGAACCTCCGACCCCCTGGTCCCGAACCAGGTGCTCTACCAGGCTGAGCCACTCCCCGAACTTGGGTTGCAGGAGCGTATCTTTGGGGAGCGGCCTGGCGCGTTTGTCCCCTTGATTGCGCTGGAATCAGTGTAGCAGAATCCAGGGTGTTGCGGGGCTCGGGCGAGTGTTCCGGTCAGCGGCCCGGCGGGTGAGCGGCGGGCTCCGGGAGCGGCGGCGGCGGCGGCAGCTCGAAGACCTGGATTGCGCCGCCGTTGAGCACGGCCACGCGACGCCCGGAGGGAGAGATGGCCACATTTCCGCCCGCATCCAGAATCGGGCTGGCCGCCGCCTCCAGCACTACCTTGCCGTCAACCGCGTTCAACACCTCGACCAGTTGCCCTTTGATGTCGTCCTGGCTGAGGGGCGAGCGGGCGCTGACCGGGTGGGAGACGGCCAGAGCCTCCCGCGCCAGCCGCGAGCCGTCCGGCGACCTCACCACCAGCGGCCAGACCGTCGCCTCCGAAGTCTCCGCATCCCAAAGGCGGCGGCCATCGGTTGTCATCGCCACCAGCTTTCCCGCGCCGGGGGAAGTGCAGGTGGTCACCAGCACCTCTCGCTGCGAGAGAAAATCGAAGAGCGGCGAACAGCTCGACTCCACCTGCCCCAGAATATTGCTGCCGCCGCTGAAGTAGTTCAGGTCCAGCATCCAGGCGTTGCCATTTGCGCGCAGGCTCCCCAGGTAACCGTCGGAGTTGATGGGCAGATGAACGGCGGAGCGGGTCCGGCTGACCAGCATGACCTTGCCGGAGTCGCGGCGCAGGATGCGCACCGCCAGATCGGACTCGCTGGGATTCTCCGCCGGCTCCGCGGGTTCGCGCGAGTCGGTCACCAGAAACTGTTGTGTGGGGTCCAGTTCCAGCCAAAGAAGCGGTCCGGGAAAACGCAGGAAGGGCTTCAGCTCCAGCGTGGCGTCGCCCAGTTCGAGGTTGTTGCGGTCGCGCAGCAGAAAACGGCCCCCGCTGAGCGCCCACAAGTAGCGCTGCCGGTCATGCACCGTCCACAGGGCCTCGGCTTCGACCGTTCCTGCCGGCAGCTCCAGCACCACGGCGCGAATCCGGCGCTCATCGCTCTCCCCGGCCTCGCGGTGGATCAGTCCCGGCACGCGAAAAGTGAACAGCAGCCGGTTTTCATCGAGGAAGTCCAGCGAAACAATGCTGTTGCGCTGGCCCAGATAGATTGGCCCCGGCGCCGAAAAGCCCAGCGGCTCAACGGGAATTTTGAACGCCGGGAGCTGAGAGGGCTTGTCGGGAATCCGGTCGGGCAACTCAGGCGCGCGGATCTCGCGGGAGGGCTTCGGAGCGTCGAGCAGACTCCCCTGCGCCATGGCTGATGGAAGCGTGCCGAGCGCCGCTCCGGCTATTGCCAGAAACAGCCCTACACGCAGCGGACCCGCGCGCAAACCCCATCCTGCCCCAAATAATCGCATCACCATCGATCTTCATTCTCGCCGATGCAGCCGGTTTTGGGCAGTGATGAGGCCTTCAAATGAGGCTCGGCCCGCGCCGGGTGCCCCCGGTCCCTCGCATTTGGGGACCGGGGAGTCCGCCCGTGTGCGACAGTTAATAGAGATGGAACCGAACGCAAAATCAAGCCGTCGCCTCGCGTTTCTCGGTTACGGCGCCTGCTTTGTGGCCGGGTGCCTCTGGGGCACGGGCTTCTACTTCGGCAGGCTGGCGCTCAACGAGATGAGCGTCGGGCACATGGTGCTCTATCGCTTTCTCTTTGCCAGCCTGGGCATGTTGCCCGTGGCCTTCGTTCATCGCCACCGCTTCCGGCTCACCGCCGGCGAGGTGCGTCTGCTGCTCATCTGCGCGTTTCTCGGCGTGCCCATCCAGTTTCTGGTCCAGTTTCACGGTTTGGCGCTCACCACGGTCAGCCACGCCTCGCTGATGGTGGGCGCCATGCCGGTGCTGCTGGCCGCCGCGGCCCCGCTCTTTGCCGGCGCGCGGGCCGCCGAGGAACGGCTGGACCGCCTCGCTTGGCTGGCCCTCTGCGGTTCCACGGTGGGCGCAGCGCTCATCGCTTTGGGCGGCAGCCGGGGCACGGCCGCGCACGGGGAAACGACACTGACCGGAGACCTGCTCATCGTGGTCTCGCTGTTTACCGCCCTGGCCTGGATTCTGCTCAGCAAGAAACTGATGCTGACGCACAGCCCGCCGGTGGTGACGGCCTACACCATTCTTTCTGGAACTATCATGCTGGCCACCTGGGTTCTGGGACCGTGGGTGCTGAGCCCGTTGACTCACGCCAACGCTGCGCCGCTGCCCTTCGCCCGCGTCAGCCTTACCGCATGGATGGCGCTGGCCATCAGCGGCCTGCTCTGCACCGCTACCACAACGCTGTTGTGGAACTGGGGCATCCACCATGTGCCCGCTTCGCGAGCCGGCGTCTTCCTGAATATCGAGCCGGCCCTCGGCTCCTTTCTGGGCGTCAAGCTGCTCGGCGAGCACCTGGGCCCCTTCGCCTGGGTTGGAGGCGGCCTCATCCTGGCGGCAGCCGTGGCCCTCACCTCCCGCGGCCAACCTCCAGGGTCCGTCGCTGAACCGCCTGTTCTCCTCGAATAGGTTGCCGGAAATTCGTCTATTGATCCGGCCCAGAAGTATTGAAACGCTGTGCCCCATCCATTCCGCGCTTTTTGCGGAATGGGTGGGAGGGAATGTTGCAGTTCTTTGGGGCCGGATCAGTAATATCGGTTCATGGCGAGCAATAGGCATTCCATTCCCGGCGGAAACAGCCCCGTTGCGGCGCGCAGCAGGCGACGCGACTTCTTCGAGCTGGCCGTTGCCTATGGGCTGATTCTGCTCGTCATCTGGTCGCCTCGCCCCTGGCAAAAGCTGCTCTGGTGGGTCGCTGCTGCTTCCATTGCTGCCATCGTCTCAACATCATTCGAGGGCTTGCAGACGATGGGCCTGCGCCGGAAAAATTTTCTCCGTTCGCTCTGGGCGGTGGGCGGCGCGTTGCTGGCGGCCGCCGTGGCCGTCGCCCTTGCCGTCATGCTGCACACCCTGCGCCTGCCTGGCAGCCCTATTCTTTTCATCAAGACCTATGCGGGCTATGCCATCTGGGCATTCGTGCAGCAATTTCTGCTTCAGTGTTTCTTCCTGTCGCGCCTCCTGCGGTTGCTTCCGCGCGCAAAACTCGCAGTAGTCGTGGCCGCGGTCATCTTCGCGTCGGCGCATCTGCCCAACCCCATTCTCATGCCGGTGACTTTGCTTTGGGGTCTGGCCTCCTGCCTGCTTTTTCTCCGCTACCGCAACCTCTACGCACTGGCCATGGCGCACGCCATCCTCGGAATCACCATCGCCATCACCGTTCCCGGTCCGGTTGACCATAATATGCGCGTAGGGCTGGGTTACCTTACCTATGCGCACACGCATAGAACAACGAACTCACCGCAGCCATAAGGACCAGATCGCATCCACCGAAGCGTGGGTGATGGCCGAGGCTCCCACGCGGCGCTCGCTGCGCCAGGCGCGGCCATAGAAGATGCCCGCCAAGGCGGCAAGCAACACATAGCGCCAATTGAAGTGCGCCGCCCGCTTGTTGAAGTGGGCCAGGCCAAAGAGAATCGCCGTCAGAAACAGCGCGGGAGTGCGCCCCATGCGCCGTTCCAGAAGATTCTGCAGCCACCCGCGAAAGAAGAGCTCTTCGGGAACGGCAATGAAGAAGAAGGTGAAAATCCATGCGCCGGCAATCGCCGTAATCCCCGGCCACCTTGCGTGCAGATGCAAAAATCCAAGGCTCAGTCCCAGCGCCAGCCCAAGGGGCATGTACCAGGCCAGCTCACGCAGACCGATGGCGGCATCACGAAGGCGCAGGCGCAGGTCGAAGCCGGTCCCCTCCAGTTGCCGGATCGCGATGAAGCCGTAAATTCCGGCGTCCAGCAGCAGCATCTTGTTGAAGATCGCCAGGTGGGCCGGCCAGGCGCCTTCAAACCAGCGCAGATCGACCGCCAGACCGAGCGTGGCGAGAACCAGAAAATCGCGCCAGTTGCCGCGTTGACTGCCATCAATTCGCCCCGCCTGCCAAAGCAGGCTCGCCACGGTGACCGGCAGCAGCGCATACAACGTAAACCATCCCCAACAGAAGACGCCGCCGGCAGCGGCCACCAGCACATAAGGCACGCACAAGGCCGCGGGAGAGAGCATTTGCGCCCACACCGGAAGCGAGCGCGCCCGTCCGGCTACCCACTGCGGGAAGAAAGCCGCGGCCAGAAACGGCGCCAACGTGAGCAGGGCGGCGATCAGATTTGTCGGTGTAATCATGGCGCTAGAAAAGCCTGTCGGCCTATACCTCGAAGGAGAGCTGAATGGGCGCAAAAATGGGCGAAACCGGCTTCGGCTCGGAGGCCAGCTCGTAGACCAGCCGCTCCAGCACTAGGCGCTTGTCGGGCGGGGAGGATCGCAACTCTAAGTCCGCCCGGGCAATCAGCCGCAGAGCCCGCGTAAGATCCCGGCGGCTCTTGTAGCGGCGCGCCTGGCGGATCAGATCGTCGGCGGCAAACGGCGGCATGCGGAAGCCCTGCCACAGCGCCTGCCAGATAGCGCGCGAGTCGCGCACGTTCTTTTCCAGAATCACCAGCATCTGCCGGAAGGTCCGCGCCAGCATGTAAAGGTGGCCAATCGCCGCATCCTCACCGGCGTCCGAGCTGTTCAGCAGCCCCTGCAGCAGTGCCAGCGCGCGCGCCCGGTCGCGGGCGCTGATGGCGTCGGTCAGCTCGTAGAGCGAGCGCTGCTTGGCGGCCAGCACCATCGTCTCCACGTCGCCCAGCGTAATGCGCCCCCGGCCCAGCGAGTAGAGCAGTAATTTCTCTAGCTCCGAAGAAATCAGCATCATATCCGCTCCCAGAGCGTCCACCAACTCGCGGGCCGCGTCGGCCTCCACGCGGATGCCGGACTCCTGCGCGGTAGCCGCCACCCAGCGCATCGCGTCTTCTTCGTTCACTCGCGCCAGCTCCACCATGCCGCAGTGCTCGCCCAGGGTTTCGGTCAGCCGCTCATAGCGGTTCTTGTCGTCCATCTCCATGCGGCGAATGTCAGAAGGGATGCGCACAAAGTCGGCGATAAAGAGAATCAGCGCCTGCGGGTTCGGCGAGCGAAAATAGCGCTCCAGCGCGGCAAACTCGTCCTTTTTGGCTCCGCGGGTGTAAAGCTGGCGCACATTGCGCACAAAAATCACCTGGAACGGCGCCATCAGCGAAGGCGTCTGCGCGCGGTCCAGCACCTCGAAGATCGAGGTGCCCGTCAGGTCCAGGTCGGAGAGGCAGAAATCCCTCAGATCCGGCGGCACAAAAGCTTTGAGAACGGCCCCGCGGCAGCGGTCCAGCAGGAAAACCTCGTCGCCGGCCAGCACGTAGCCGGGCTTGAGCGAGCCTTGGCCAGCAGCGGCGGCCTCAATCTCCGCCACAAAGCGGCCCACGGCGGTGAAGCCCGCGCCCCAGCGCGCCCCGCTCATCGAGCAAGTCTCCGCGGGAACGGTCCCCGAGGGGCCATCCAAAGCGCGGCGCGGCTCATGGATGCGTGGGTCATTCGGCTCCAGAATACCCTCCCCAGCGCGCCAAAGCCAGCCCCGCTACGCCAAAATGAACCAAAACAGGAGCGGAAAGTTGCCGCAAGGCGCGTTGAGGGCGTCGTCGAACGAGTCTGGCTATTGGCCGAAAGTGGGTAACTCGCCAGAATGATTATGCACTCGACACAGATTATGGCCAGATCGCTGGCTTGACCAAATGACCGACTGTCCTCCCGCCCCTCACGATTGGAAATGGATTTGGCAATTGGCAGTCCATAAGATGATCCTCGGTCATTCGGAGATATTCATGGCAAACTCTCTTTAATTCCTTCGCCCCTCGTCCAATCGGAGGCATCACCGCAAATCTCTTCTCCGGATAGAGACTTCTAAGCAGTTTGATCGTTGGTACTTGATCCGAATCGGCGGACAGAAGAATCGCCTTGTCATAGCGATCCGCTAGGCTTATGAGAGAAACGGCAATGTTGATGTCCGTTTGCTTCTCTACGTACTTAGGAAATGTCTGCCGGCATACCTGGCAGGTGATCATGGAAGACCTGAACTCGCCTAAGGTCACATGGACCCCCATTTGTTCTTGAGCAGAAACAAACGTCTGATGTCTTAGCCTTTTGGCCTCTGAATTCTTCCAACTTGGATAGGCGGTGAAGAGTTCGATGCCTACCAATTCCTCCGAATTGGGGGAAAGGAACCGTTTCATAAGTGATGTCAGGCAAAGCCATTTGTACTTCTGGTATCTGTCAGGATCGGGGACAGGGGCGGCAGGCTCAAACCTCTCCAGGGCGTGATAGAGGTTGAATCCGTCCACGAAGCCATATACTCGAGCAAGGGGAGTCCCGACAGTTTTCTCGGTATTTTTGATCGGATTTTCGTTATTTTCTTGGTCCTCTGTCATTGACTTTTTCACCCTTCTTGACGATAATCTGCTTATCACCCCCACGGAACTCAGGTTCTGTGGCCCCCGGCTCTCTAGGGAGCCGGGTTTCTATTTGACCGGATGTAGGGAATCGAACTCCATATTACGACGGCCCACAACTCTTCTTTTCATAGGCCCGTCTATAGAAATAGTGCATTCCGGGTTGGCTGTCAAGAATAAATTGCCAATTTCGCCAAATTTGTTGCTTTTTATCAAAAAGCTGCTATGATTGTTCCGGAGGTGCCTTATGGGACGCGGACCGTCATACCCCTATGTGGGTTTGGAAGAAGCAATTTCATTTGTTCGGAAAGTGTACGACTACGCAAAGCGAGGCCCTGCGCCAGTTGATTCCCTCATCACCGAAGCGCTTAAGTACTCTGCGACGAGCAGCACAGGGATTAAGATCCTGGCGGCACTGAGGTCCTTCGGGTTGATCGAAGATGCGGCGGGGGCAAACGGGAAATCTGTAAAGGTAACACAGCGCTCAATTCGCATCTTGTTTGATGATCCAGAGTCATCCGAACGCAAGGACGCAATCAAGAACGCAGCGCTCTCTCCTAAATGGTACGAGTATTGCTGGAAGAAGTGGGGCCCGGATATGCCTCCCGCCATGAAACATAATCTGCTTGTGGAACACGGATTTGTCGAATCAACCGTAGAGAGCTTTCTTAAGGACTACCGTGCAACGATTGCGTATGCGGGTCTGCTGGACGACAAATTGTTTGGGACAGACAAGGAAAGCGAAGACGAAGGCAAAAATAGCTATAATATTGGGGACTGGGTGCAATGGGAGTCGCGGGGCGTCCTGCAGATGCCTGCGGCAAAGAAGCTGACGCACTTCTCGCCAAAGGGCGATTTTGCCTTCGTGGAAGGTTGCCTGACAGGGATTCCAGTCGGCGAGCTGATAGCCGCAGAACCTGCAGAACCTGACGAGCCACTCAAGCCGCTGAGCATTTTCGCTCCCTTAGTCAAGAAGACCGTCGCGCAGGGAGGATCGAAGATGGAGACCCAGACATTTGCTCTTCCGGAAGGAATCACTGGCCAGTTTCAATGGCCAAGCACGATCAGCAAGGAAGCCTTCGAGGATTTCGAATATCAACTAGAAGGCCTGAGGCGCAGCTTGAGCCGCGCGGTTCGGAAAGACGCTGCTCCAGTAACGGATGTGCCATCGGAGGATGAAGGCCGATAAGGACAGATTCGACGAACCGCTTGGGACTTTCCGGGTAGAGCATAGGCCGGATCTCGAAGCCGGACCGCGAGCCTTTCCGGTGTCTTTCAACAATTCATACCTCCAGGGCCTTGATTTTTCTTTATCGTTTCATCCTGTTCCTGCTAGACTGTGGGCCAACTCAGGGCTCTGAGCCGCGCGACTCCCCTCGCTGGCAAACCTGTTACACCAACCACGCCGCTGGAAAGCACGGTTCCCTGTCTCTGTGAATTCCCCATTGCCAAGGAGAAGTGCGATGAATAATCCACGCCGGTGTTTGAGCCTGGCCTCAATGATGATTCTTGTCTCAGGCCTCGCTCTCTCAGCCGCGGCCCAGACCGCCTCCGCTTCCAACGCCCGAATTGTCGGGCCCATCAACGATGCAGCGCGAGTGACGCTGGCGGGCAACACCCGTCCGGAAGCCATCCCCGCCAACGACCTCGGCCCGGTAGACGACGGGCTGACGCTCAGTCATATGCAACTGCTTCTCAGCCGCGCTCCCGAGCAGCAGGCGGCTCTGGACGCCTACGCCGCCAGCCTTAACGACAAGAGTTCACCCAACTTTCACCAGTGGCTCACAGCGCAGCAGATTGGCGCGAACTACGGCGTGGCGCAGAACGACATCGACCAGGTGACCGGCTGGCTTACAGCGCACGGGTTCGCCGTCAACGGAGTATATCCGAACAACGTGCTTATCGATTTTTCCGGCACGGCAGGCCAGGTTCGCGAGGCTTTCGGAACTGAGATTCACAACTACCAGGTCAAGGGCGCGCACCATATCGCAAACGCAAGCGACCCGAAGATTCCCGCAGCTCTTGCGCCGGTGGTCGCCGGTATCGTCTCGCTGAACGACTTCAGGCCCCGGCCCATGCACGAGGCCAAGTCCAAGCCCAACTACACCGCAGGCGGGTATTACGCTGTAACACCGCCGGATCTGGCCACCATCTACAATCTCAACCCCGCCTTCGCTGCCGGCTATACCGGCAAGGGCCAGACTATTGTGGTGATTGAAGATACTGATGTTTACACCACGAGCGATTGGACCAACTTCCGCAGCACTTTCGGCCTTTCAAAATACACCTCCGGCTCTTTCACGCAGGTCCATCCTCCGGGAGGCTGGGCGAACAGTTGCCCTGATCCTGGGGTGAACGGAGATGATGTGGAAGCGATTATCGACGCGGAATATGCCTCGGCAGCTGCGCCCAATGCCGCAATCGTGCTTGCCTCATGCGCCGACACCACGACTACCTTCGGCGGATTGATCGCTCTCCAAAACCTGCTGACCCATCCCGAACCGCCTCCTTTGGTCAGCATCAGCTATGGCGAATGTGAGGCCTACAACGGCGCGACGTCAAATTTTTCCTTCAAGATCACTTATGAAATAGCCGCCCTCGAAGGTGTATCGGTGTTTGTTTCCTCGGGAGACGAGGGCGCAGCCAGTTGCGATGCCAATCAGAGCGCGGCTATTCACGGCATCGGCGTTAGCGGGCTTGCATCCACGCCCTATAACGTAGCCGTGGGCGGAACCGACTTCGGCGATAGTTATCTCGGAGAGAACTCCACATACTGGAATGCGACCAACACATCGACTTACGGCTCGGCCATCTCCTACATGCCGGAGATTCCCTGGAACGACTCCTGCGCCAGCACACTGGTCGCCAACATTGTTACCGGCTCGCCGATAACATACGGACCGGCCGGCTTTTGCAACACCGCGTATGGCGAGGATTACTTCCTGACCACTGCCTCGGGCAGCGGCGGACCGAGCGGCTGCGCCACCGGCTATCCCAGCATTTCGGGCGTGGTAAGCGGCAGTTGCGCAGGCTACTCGAAGCCTTACTGGCAGTCGGTTGTCGGCAATCCACATGACAATGTGCGCGACATTCCCGACGTCTCGCTGTTTGCCGCCAACGGTCTCTGGGGCCACTACTACCCCATCTGCTACAGCGATCCGACCTACGGAGGCGTGCCCTGCACCGGCGCTCCTGACACGTGGCCCGGCTACGGCGGCACCAGCTTTGCTTCGCCCATCATGGCTGGCATCCAGGCTTTGGTTAATCAAAGGAACGGACGCCAGGGCAATCCCAATCCCACCTATTACGCTATTGCAAACGCCGAGTACGGAAGGAACGGCAGCGCAGCCTGCAATTCCAGCAACGGCAATGCCGTTGGTTCAGGTTGCGTATTTCACGATGTGACCCTGGGCGACATGGATGTAAACTGCACCGCTGTTCAGATTCAGTCAGGGCACAAAACCGTTACCGCATCCTTCAACTGCTATCTGGATGGCGCCACCAACGGCGTGCTCTCCACCTCGAATCACAGCTACAAACCGGCATTCGCGACGGGAACCGGCTGGGACTTTGCCACCGGCATCGGCACGGTGAATGCCTCCAACCTGGTCTTCAGCCCCTGGTGGTAGACCAGTTTTTCGCCTGAAACGTAAAGCGGCGCGGAGAGAAAATTCTCCGCGCCGTTTCTCATCGTGTGAAAAGTCCCTCGCCGCTCAGAACCCTTCCAGCACATCGGCCACCAACTGCCGCGCGAACTCCCGCGAGAGCCGCTCCACGGCCGCCGGATCCTCCTCGAAGAAGCTGGCCAGGTTAGTGGTGGACTGATATTGCTGGCGGTAGACGTAGTTCTTGTTCTCGTAAAGAACCTTGCCGTCCCGGCCGGTGAGCGTCACCGAAACCACCACGGTGATGAGGAAGCTGGACGACTGTTGCGTTGAGGAGTTGTAGGTGAGCGGCGCCACCGTCTCCTTCAGAATCGTCCCATGCAGCACCGCGTCCGGATCTCCACCCGTGCTGGGGGTCACCCGCAGCTGGGTGCGCGTGGCAAACTCGCGGATCACCGCCTGGGTCATCACCGTCTCAGTGCGATACGCCTCGGTGCGCGTGGCAAATACCGGCACCGAGAGTGTGCGCACGCCGGGCGGCAGGTGAGTGGCCGCGCCCAGCGAGTGGTAGCCGCAGCCGGAGATCCCGAGCATGCAAATCGCGATCGGCAAAAAAGCAAACTTGCGCATGACTCATCTTATCGCGCAGCCCTACACCCACGCAGTCGCCACCATTCCCAGCTTGACCGCAGACAATTTCAGCCCGTCGGCGCGTTCCTTGAAGTAGAGCTCATTGAGCTGCTCGTAATCCAACTGCTCGATGCGCTGAAATCCCGCCTGGCGAAGCTCCGCTTCCATCGCTTCCGGCGTAAAAAACAACCGGAATGGCTCACCGGCGCGAGCAACCCGCCCCGCCAGCGCGTCGAAGGCCTTGCGGCCAACCGAACTGAGTGTCTCCGGCGCCAACGCGTAATCGAAGCTCACCGCGCTCCCGGCAGGCATTTGAGCCACAGTCTTCAGCGTGGCGCGAAAGGCGGCGAGTGTCAGGTAGGGAACCACGCCCAGCCAGCCGAAAAACGCTGCGGCGCCTCGGTCGAATCCCGCCTCCGCAAGCCCCTCCGGCAGAGTCTGGTGCTCAAAATCCAAAGGAACAAAGGTCAGGGTTTCAGGCACGACGATGCCGGCATCGGAGAGCATCCGTTGCTTGGCCGCCTGCGTGGCGGGAAAATCCACCTCGAAGACCCGCAGCCCGGGGAAAGGATTGCGATAGGCAAACGTGTCCAGCCCTGCGCCCAGAACCACGTACTGCGTAATCCCCTGCGCCACTGCCTCGGCCAGCCGGTCTTCCACATACCGGCTGCGCACCGCCATGAATGCGCGCAAGTCCCGCCCCACCCGGTGCGAGGCGCGCCCCATCTTACCTCGATAGCCCAACCCAACCAGCCGCACCGCGATCGGATCGTCCAACACCGGAGGCAGGTCCATCAGTTGGTGCGCCGCCCGCCGAATCGCCACACCCAGCGCTGTCTTGCTGGCCTTGCCCGTCTCCATGAATTCGAGTGTATTGCTCTGGCCCGTATGTACCTTCTCTCCGTGCCCCATCCTTGCGCTTTTTTCTGGCGCAAGGGTGGGAAACCAGACACTAGGATGGGCCGCATCAACAACTCGCAGGTGGCGTACCATAATCCCCATGAACTGGATTGTCTGGGCAATACTCTCCGCCGTCTTTGCCGCCGCCACCGCCCTGCTGGCCAAGGTGGGCGTGGCGCATGTGGACTCAAACCTGGCCATGGCGCTGCGCACCAGCGTCGTTGTGGTCTTTGCCTGGGCCATCGTCTTCGCTCTGGGATCGCCCGGCGTCGGCGGCCTGGCGGAGATTCGCATCCTCGATCGCCGCACCGTTCTCTTTCTCGCGCTCTCCGGCCTCGCCACCGGCCTCTCCTGGCTCTGCTACTTCCGCGCCCTGCAACTGGGCCCAGCCTCGCGCGTCGCCCCGATCGACAAGCTCAGCGTCCCGCTGGTCATCGTCTTCGCATGGCTCCTGTTGGGCGAAAAGCTCAACCCTCCAGCCCTCATCGGCGGCCTGCTCATCACCGCCGGAGCCGTGGTCATCGCGCTGGGCTGACCGGCCGCGCTCCCGGAACGCGCCTTCCCTATACTGAAAAGAGAGAAAGCGGCAACTGTTGCCGCGGATAGCCTTCCATGACCACGCCGTTCCAATCCGAAGCCCCACCCCGCCGCATCGTTCTTACCGGCTTCATGGGCTCGGGCAAGACGACCCTCGGCCCGCTCGTTGCCGCGCGCCTGGGCTGGAGATTTGTGGATGTGGACGATGTGATCGAAGCCGAGGCCGGTTCCACCATTGCCGAAATCTTCGCCCGCCACGGCGAGGCCGCCTTCCGCGAGCGCGAACACACAGTCATCAATCGTTTTGCCGCCGCCGACTCGCTGGTTCTGGCTCTCGGCGGAGGCGCCATCGAGCACCCCGCCACGCGCGCGCTACTGCTCGCCGCTCCCGGCACGCTGCTGGTCCATCTCGATGTGGAGCTGGCCACCACCCTCAAACGCTGCCAGGGAACCGAGCTAGCCCGCCCCATCCTTGCCGACCAGGCCAACCTCGCCGCCCGCTACCAGCGTCGGCTGCCGCTCTACCGCATGGCGCACGTCTCCATTCCGGTAGATGCGCTCACCCCGGACGAGGCCGTCGACGCAATCCTCCGCGCCGCCCGCTGATCACTTATTCACTCGTTCACTTGTTCACTGCAATATCGGAATCCCCGCGATCCGCTTCTGCCACTCCGCCGGTCCCGTCTGGTGGACGCTGGTGCCCTTCGAGTCCACGGCCACCGTCACCGGCATGTCGCGCACGTCGAACTCGTAGATCGCCTCCATGCCCAGATCCGCAAACGCCACCACGCGCGCGCCGTAAATGGCCTTGGACACCAGGTAAGCCGCGCCGCCCACCGCCATCAGATAGACCGCACCGAACTCCCGGATCGCCTCAATCGCCGCCGGGCCGCGCTCGGCCTTGCCGACCATGCCCAGCAGTCCCGTCTCGCGCCAGCATCTGTCGCGTGAACTTGTCCATGCGCGTGGCGGTCGTCGGGCCGGCCGGGCCCACCACCTCGTCGCGCACCGGGTCCACCGGCCCCACGTAGTAGATGAAGCGGTTGCGGAAATCCACCGGCAGCTTTTCGCCCCGGTTCAGCATGTCCGTAATGCGCTTGTGCGCGGCGTCGCGGCCGGTCAGCAGCTTGCCGTTCAGCAGCAGCACCTCGCCCGGCTTCCACGTCGCGACCTCCTCGCGGGTCACCGTGTCCAGATCCACCCGCCGCGCCGCCGACACGTCATAGGCCAGCTTCGGCCAGCTATCCAGACTCGGCGGGTCCAGAAACACCGGCCCGCTGCCGTCGAGCACGAAATGCGCGTGGCGCGTGGCCGCGCAGTTGGGAATCATCGCCACCGGCAGGTTGGCCGCGTGCGTGGGGTAGTCCAGCATCTTCACGTCGAGCACCGTGGTCAGCCCGCCCAGGCCCTGCGCGCCGATGCCCAGCCGTTGACCTTGTCGTAGAGCTCGATGCGCAGCTCTTCGGCGTGTTCTTCGGCGCCGCGCGCGATCAGCTCCTGCATGTCGATGGGGTCCATCAGCGATTCCTTGGCCAGCAGCATCGCCTTCTCGGCCGTGCCGCCGATGCCGATGCCCAGCATGCCCGGCGGGCACCAGCCCGCGCCCATGGTCGGCACGGTCTTCAGCACCCAGTCGACCATGGAGTCCGCTCGGGTTGAGCATGACGAACTTGCGTCTTGTTCTCCGAGCCGCCGCCCTTGGCCGCCACCGTCACCTCGACCGTCGTCGCCCGGCACCAGCTCGATGTTGACCACCGCCGGCGTGTTGTCCTTGGTGTTCTTGCGCGCGCAGGCCGGGTCGGCCAGGATCGAGGCGCGCAGCTTGTTGTCCGGGTCCAGGTAGGCGCGCCGCACGCCTTCGTTGACCATCGTTGCAGGTCTTTCGCTTCCTCGCCGGGACCGGGCTCGAAGCGCACGTCCATGCCGACCTTCAGGAACACGTTGACGATGCCGGTGTCCTGGCAGATCGGCCGGTGCCCCTCGGCGCACATCCGCGAGTTGGTGAGGATCTGCGCGATCGCATCCTTCGCCGCCGGCGACTCCTCGCGCTCATAGGCCCGCGCCAGGCTGGTGATGTAGTCGACCGGGTGGTAGTAGCTGATGTACTGCAACGCCGCGGCAACGCTGGCAACAAAATCTTCCTGCTTGATGACGGTCATGATGGCTCCTCTGAACTCTCTAGGATAATGGATGCGAGGGAGGATTGGCAGGATCAGGAAGCTGTCTCATAAACAGCTCATAAACCCGCTCATAAGCCAGCTTTGTATCAGGGCACGACTTCAGTCGTGCCGAAAATGCAACAAATGAACTGAGGGCTTTAGCCCCTGTGGCAAGGTCTCGCGGAGGGAGGCGGGGGTTTTAGCCCCCGCATAAAACCAGCAAAACTAAGGCGGGCTTAAGCACCCGAGAGAATGTCGGGTGCCCCACCTTCGGCGCGATCTTGTCTTTGCGCCTAAGGTGGGATAGTTCCATCTATCTATAGTTTTTCGGGACTAGGTATCTGTTGAAACGGAGCAGGTGGCCCGCTCATCAGCCCCGAAGAATCACCATTTGCCATGAGAAGCTGTGCCCCGTTCATCGCGGCTTTATCGCGATGAGCGGGCGGGTGGCTTGAGGTCAGATAGGCAGGTGGCCCGCTCATCAGCCCCGAAGAATCACCCCGTGCCATGGGAAGCTGTGCCCCGTTCATCGCGGCTTTATCGCGATGAGCGGGCGGGTAGCTTGAGGTCAGATCATGGCCGGACTATGATAGCCCCATGCCGTACGGTCTGAAACGGTTCCAGAAAGCAGAAGCTCTCCACTTCATCACCTTCAGTTGCTTTCACCGTCTCCCTTTTCTCGATGCGCCGGGCGCCAAGGAGACAGTCGAGGCCGTACTGGAACTGACTCGTGCACGACATCAGGCGAGGGTCTACGCCTACGTCCTGATGCCCGAGCACGTCCATTTGCTCATCAACGAGCCACCATCGATCCTCGTGGCCCAGTTTCTCAAAGCCGTAAAGCAGATCACTTCGCGCAAACTGAGAGGCCAGCGCGAGAAGTTCTGGCAGGAACGCTACTTTGACCGCAACGTCCATGGTGAAGATGCTCGCTCCGAAGTGATCCGCTACATTCATCGCAACCCAGTGAAGCGCGGATTGGTTGCATCTCCCGGCGAATACCCATGGAGCAGCTTCAACCACTACGCGACCGGCGTTCGAGGAGCGGTTGAAATCGAGTCGGAGTGGACGGCAAGACTTCGCGGCCCACTCATCGCGATAGGGCCGCGATGAATGGGGCACAGCCTTCCATCCTGGCAAATGATCGAAGGGGCAGGATCGACGTCTGTGCTACCTGCCTTGTTTTACCTCTGGGGACATTCTGAATCCTTGCCATCGATTCCGCAGAGTGTCATTCTCAGAGTTGCTGCGCGGTTTCTGGTCAAAAGTGTGAGCCAAGCGTTAGAGTCAGTCGAGGGATAGTGCAACTTGGCAAAGGCAATCCATTCATCGCGGTATTTCAACCATGCACTTTGAGCCTTCCGGATGCCTTCTGGTTCAATATCCGCCCCTTGAAACGGTTGATCAGACTTCTTCTGCGCTTCTGCTGCTGCTACCGCTTTGCGATATAACACATTCATCTCAACATTTATCTTAGCGAAATCGTTCGCAGTACCACGCGGAAGATGACCGCTTTCAAAACCCTGAAGAGCAGCCAGAAATTTATCGCGAACTCGCTCCATGACACCGATGGCCCGCATGGTTCGTATTGTTCCGCCCATGTCCGTTTCTCCCTGTCCATGCGCCTCAGCAAACGTCTCCATCGCTTGTTCCAGGGACTTGAAAGCCGCTTTGTGTGCTTTGGGCCATCGGGAAGATAGTTTCGCCAGAGCATCGCCGCGCTTTTGTGCGGCTACTTCCGAGTCAAAGGTCATGCATAAGTTCATTTCAGGAGTAGAGTAGGCTTCGTCACAGAATTTGAATTTCCTTCTAGTTTGTATGGGGCTGGAAGAAATCGCTTCAATGTCCTTAAGTCCATGACCAATCTCTGCCTCGCAGGCAAAGCGGCCAGCAAGAGGGATGTTCTGTGGAACTCCTTCTCCATTGGCATAGAGAACGGTGAGCATTGCAGACCCTCCAAGATAGCTAGCGATGGAATATCGATCAACATTGGCGCCGGCCTGATCCGACAGCCGCTCCGCCCACGCGCACTTGCGCGCCGCTGCAAAATCCACCTTTGTCCCGATGCCGGAGTAGAGCTTGTAGGAATTGCACTCCGGCCAAGTCTTGGGCGTCGCAATTGCAGTTGCTTCGGCTGGCAGAGGAGTTTGCAAATATTTCTCGCACTTGGCCTTGATTTGATCTTCGGAATCACGGGTTTGGCAGCAAAGAGTTGATGCGGAAGCAAACACTACCAATGCGGCAATCACGTTCTTTCTCATGCCAAGAAGCATAGCGCAAAACCTCTTCAGGCAGACCACACTGCAGGCAGGTGGCCCGCTCATCAACCCCGAAGAATCACCATGAGCCATGAGAAGCTGTGCCCGTTCATCGCGGTCTCATCGCGATGAGCGGGCGGATTGCCCACATCCGCCCATAAATCTGGGCGGGTGGCCCAGTTCTCGCTTTTGGAACCTGGGAAACCACAAACATTCTCCTCCACTATTTGCAGAAAATTACCCTTATTCAGCGCACACTGAAAGGATGAACAAAAATGGCCAAACCCCGGTCCAATCTGTCAGGGAAGTGCCCGGTCCGTACCCCCTCAGAGGCATACCCCACCCCCCCTCTACCCCCCTGGGGTATAAATTTCCCCTGAAACCTTGCAGATTATTTCTAACCCGTTTGAAATCAATGCCTGTTGAAAACTTTTCACCCCCAAAATCTCCCACATGGTGAGATTTGGCCTCTGAAAATCGCCGGAAAAATCCGGTTTTTGGCCCAAAAAGCGCCGTTCTTGGCCAGAAAAGGCCTCCGCGACCAGGCGCCAGGCCCCGCTTTTGGAGCCTGGAATAGCACGCGCTGATACGTCACTCAGAGTACTTTCCGCTGGCCAGATCCTGGGCGGCTTCGAGGAGGTTCTCCGGCCGGCCCAGATCGCGCCAATAGCATTCATCCGCGCGAAAGGCGATGATCTTTTCTCCCTGGGCCGCTAGATGCAGGTAGGCGTCGATGATGGAAAACGCGCCTTCCTCATCCATCTTCGCGAAGATTTTGGGAGAGATGACGTGGATGCCGGAAAAGGCCAGCGCCTGCATTTGTTGCGCGGGCCGCACGAATTGATCCTCGCCAAATTCGGCCTTCGGGGCGCGACCAACTCGACGGCCGCAGAGCTGGGCCTGTTCATCGAAGAGCAGATAGCGCGAACTCTCCCGCTGCTGAACCGCCAGCGTGGCGAGGGCGGAATGTTCCATGTGGAACCTCGCCATCTGCCCCAGATCGATCGTGCTGATTACATCGACATTGTGCAGTAGGAACGGCTCATGCAAGCTGTCGCGAAAAAAATGGGCGGCTTTCTTCAGGCCGCCGCCGGTGTCCAGCAACTCCTCTTCGCGAGAGAGTTCAATTCTCACGCCGAAGTTGTCGTGGGCTTTGAGGTAATCGACAATCATCTCCGCATAATGATGCGTGTTGACAATCACCTCGCGCACACCAAAGGAGCGCAAGCGGCAGAGAGCGATCTCCAGCAGCGTGCGGCCTGCAACGGTGACCAGCGCCTTGGGGCGGTCATTGGTGAGTGGCCGCAGACGCGTGCCCAGGCCGGCGGCCAGGATCATCGCCTTCATCGGACCATCTTCTCCAGTTCCATCTTTTCCAGTTCGATATGCCGGACCACCGCTTCCACGCCGCCGCTGGCGCGCAAATGCTGCGCCAAATGCTCCGCAAGATACACGGAGCGGTGCTGACCGCCGGTGCAGCCGAACGACACCATAAGATTTTTGAAACCGCGGCGCTGATAACTGCTCACGCTGGCATCCACAAGCGACTGTACGTTAGCCAGATACTGGTGCACGCTCGCCTGCTGATTGAGATAGTCGATGACCGCCGCGTCCTTGCCGGTCAACTGCCGGAACTGTTCCTCCCGCCCCGGATTCGGAAGACTGCGCGCATCGAAGATATATCCGCCGCCGTTCCCTGACTCATCGGTGGGAATTTCGCGGTGGAAGCTGAAACTGAAGATCCGCACCTTCAAGCGTTCGGCGGAAGTAGCCAGGCCCTGTAATTTTTCCGATGCCAGCATGCTCTGCAGCGCGTCCATCAGCGCCGGCAACGCGATGGGCAGCTTGACGTTATGAGCCAGCCAGCGCAGGTTCTTCAGCGCATACGGCACACTTAGCAGAAAATGGGGCCTGCGCTCATAAAACCCGCGAAAGCCATAGGTTCCCATGGCCTGCAAAATGCGCACGTAAACGTACGCGTAATAGTGTTCCATGAACGCGTCGCGCTGTAAGTCGATGTAACTTCCAAGGCAGTCGAGATAGTGGTCCAGTAACTCCTGGCGCAGCTCCGGCGGCAGATCAGCCTTGCCATCGTAGAGCAAAGAAGCTATATCGTATTGCAGCGCGCCTTTGCGCCCGCCCTGGTAATCCAGAAAATACGGCCGCCCGTCGCGCAACATCACATTGCGCGATTGAAAATCACGATAGAGAAAATAATCAGCCTTGGCGCCCAGCAGAAACTTCGTCAAGCGGCTGAAATCATGCTCCAGCTCCTGTTCATTGAAAGGGATGCCGGCCAGCCGCAGAAAATAATACTTGAAATAGTTCAGGTCCCAGGCGATGGACTGGCGATCGAATCGGTCGCGCGGATAGCATACCTTGTAATTCAGATCCCGGCCCGCCTCCACCTGAAAACGCGGCAACTCGGCCACCACCTTGCGATAGGCTTCAATCGCCTGCGGTGCGATGGCCCCGCCAGCGCGATTTTCCACGAGAAAATCGAAGAGCGTCGTGTCGCCCAGGTCTTCTTCCAGGTACGCGCCCTGGCTCAAATCCTCCGCATAAATCTCCGGCACCGGCAATCCTCGCCGGTGAAAATGCCGGGAGAACTCCAGGAAAGCGACATTCTCTTCGCGCACGGAATACAAAATGCCGATGGCGCTCTTATTCCCGCCGGTAAGCCGCACGATGGCACGCCCCGAGCTGCCGAGTTGGCCCTGAAGCGGCTGCACAACTTCGGCCGGTACCCGGTAATGTTGCTCGAAAAGCCGTTTTAGAACGTCCATGAGTCTCTTTCCAGCATTTGCTCAAGCCGCATCACAAAGATACCCAGCCCAGCCAAGCCCACGCAAACCGTTAACCTGCGATGCTGGCCGCTTTCCCTTCAAAATGAGCCTCAATCTCTTCCAGCGTCTTGCCCTTGGTCTCCGGCAAAAAGAACGCCGCAACGATGAAGTAGACCACCGTAAATCCGGCGTAGAGGAAGAACATGGACGAGTAGCCGTGCTTGCTGACGTAGGGCAGAAATATGCCGGCCAGCGTGGTGGAGGCCAACAGGTTCAGCACCAGAGCGATGCTCATTCCGTTGGAGCGGATGCGAGTCGGCATCAACTCCGACAGGGCCAGCCACACGCAGACGCCGGGCCCCACCGCGAAGAAGCCCATGAACAGGAACAGCCCCACGGCCACCCACCAGCCGTGGCTCTCGCTGGGCACCTGGCCCACCAGCGCTTTCTCAATCTTCAACGGGGCGGTTTGCGCAGCTTCAAGGTTGCCCAGTGGATTCTTGAAGAGAGCCAGAACCTTGTTGGCGGGCACGCAACTGTCGCGGGTAATCTCAATGGGCCGCGCCGCGGGGTCGTCGGAGCGCACAAAGCTGGTGGCGGCGGTGAAGTCGCCGTAGGAATAGATGATGGCCAGCGATGCGCGCCCGGCGTCAATTCTCTTACCCGCGTCGCCGTGCGCGGCCAGCAGCTGGCCGGCCTGGTCGCGATCAAAGTGCAGCGTCAGCTCCTGGCTTGGCTTGATCATGGCCTGCACCTGGGGACGCGCGTCCAGGCTAAGCTTTTCAGTGCGCAGAAACAGAATGCCCACGGCAACCAGCGAGACAATGATGCCGCTGGTGCCCAACGTGAGCAGGAACTTGCGCCCCTTGCGATCTACCAGAACCATGCCCACCATGGTGAGCAAAAAGTTCATGGTCATGAAAATGACGAGACCCCAGTGCGCATGAAGATCGGAGAGGCCGCTTTGCAATAGGATGGTGCCGTTGTACGCAATGATCGAGTTGATGCCGGTGGTCTGTGTGCAAAAAAGGACGAGGCAAGCGAGCACAAACGGCACCACATACTTGCGGCGCAAAAGCGACTCCTGCACCTGCTTGCCGGTGGCGCTGACGGTGGAGGCGCTACGCGCCGCCTCTTCCATCTCATGCAACTCGAGCCTGGCTTGCAAATCGGATCGGGAGCGTAACAGCGCCGCAAGGGCCTGTTCATTCTTGCCGCGTTTGAAGAGCCAGCGCGGCGATTCGGAGACCAGCAGGCTGCCGAGCAGAAAAAGAATGCCGGGGGGCAGAGCAACCCAGAAGAGGTTGCGCCAGGCGTGATCCTCGTAGTCGCGAAGGGCTTGGGCGTCGCCCATGTTTGCCATCGCCATAACCCGGTAGCTGAAGTAGATGCCAATCAAGGCCGCGAAGACCATCGACGAAACAGGCAGCCACTGAAAGACGGCCGTTCCCTTGCCGCGTTCTGAAGCCGCCAGGCACTCGGCCAGGTACAGCGGAACCACAACGCCAATCAACCCGCCGCTTATGCCTTCCAGCAGACGGCCAAAGAACAACATCGAATAGCCATGCGAGAGGGCGATCATGGGGATGGCGATGACAAATGTTATGCCGCAGAGGTTCATCAGCGGCTTGCGGCCCATCCAGTCGGCCAGCATTCCGGCAAAGAGCGTGGAGAAGACACCGCCCAGCATCATGGCCGCAACAATGACGGAAAGCTCCGCGGTTGTTCCCTGGAAGGTGGCCGCCAGATAGGGCATTGCCCCGCCGACAAGACCGATGTCCATGCCGAAGAGCAGGCCTCCTAGCCCTGCAACTATTAGCAAAAACAGGTTGTAGCCGCGCTTGGCGGAAAGGGAGGGATTGTCAGGCAGGTTCGTGGCGCCTTCAGCGTTGATTGTCACGGGATGAGTCCTCTTGCGCAGTTTACGCTTCTGCTTGAGCTGAGCGGTTCAGGATGGCTGGAGAAAAGAGAGACTCCAGGCAAGATCCCGCCATCCAGTTGAGAAGCAGTGCACATCTCCAGTCTACAATCGCCGCATCGGGATGAAACGCTCACATTTTTGAGCCGAAGCTCGCGAGAATGTCGATGTTGTTTACCGAAATTGCCGCGCAGTTTGCCTTTTTTGCCCTGATTGAATGAGCAGGCTGGCGAAGCCCGTCTGACGCTTCTTGATTTGAAAGAACATCCGCGCCAAGTGTCGGCCATCACTGCGAAATTCCGCTGCTTTGCGGTAGAAGATAATATAGGCGATGTACTCGCGATTGTCCTGTTTTTGGGCATATCCTGGTTTTGAATGGCTCGTTTTTGTTATTGAACAGCCTGCGCGCAGCCACCCAGGCTGTTCCATTCCATCGACATGTCCCTGAGGCAGGCCGCGGGTTTAACGGAGAACACAGATGAGCAATGTGAGCAGCGGCAGCAGGAGGGATTTTCTCAAGCAGTCTCTTGCCGGTACTGCGCTCCTGTGCGCAAGCGGCAGGGTGGAAACACTGGCCGCCGCGGAACCTGTTGCTGCAGAATCTGGGGCGGGGGGCGCGAAATCCAGGGTCGTCGTCGCGCGCGACGAACTGCTGCGCGGCGCGGACTCCAGGGTGGATTCACGCCGGATGCTGGCCCTGCTGGATCGCGCCATGGCAGCTCTCTTCGATCGCGATCATGCGGCCGATCATCCGGCCGGGCCATGGAGAAAGCTGGTCCGTCCCGGCGAGACGGTAAGCCTCAAGGTCAATACTTTGGGAGGCCGCGGTATCTCCACGAACGTTCTGCTCGTAGCGGCTATCTGCGAACGGTTGCAGGAGGCCGGTGTCAGGGCGGGCGACATCGTGATTTGGGACCGCGACAGCAATGAACTGGAACGCGTCGGCTTTCATCTCGCGATAGGCGGAGACCGCGTGCAATGCTACGGGACCGACCGCATCGGCTACGAAGACACCCTTTCTGCCTATGGCAGCGTGGGCAGCCTTTTATCGAAGATTCTCACCCAGCGCTCCAACGTGCTCATCAATCTCCCGGTGCTGAAAGACCACGACGGCGCCGGCGTCACCATCGCCCTCAAGAATATGTACGGCGTCATTCATAATCCCAATAAGTATCATCCTGACGGCTGTAATCCCTACATCGCCGACCTGAACATGCTGCCGGAGATCCGAACCAGGATGCGGTTGACCATCTGCGATGCGACCACCGCGATGTACGAAGGCGGCCCGGGCTACAAACCGGAACACAGTTGGAACGCCAACTCCTTGCTCGTTTCAACCGATCCGGTTGCGCTCGATCACACAGGCTGGCAAATCATCGAGCGCAAGCGCGCAGAAAAAGGATTGAAGACGCTGGAAGCTGAGAAGCGCGCGCCAGGCTACATCGCGACCGCGGCCGATGCCGAACACCGGCTCGGCACGAACGACCCCAGGAAGATTTCGCTCGTCGAAGTGTAGCCGGAAGTGCGAATGAGAGGTTCGATATGTTCTGTAATCTGGATGTCGAGAATGTCGCAAAAGGCCCGGCCGGCCGCCCGCTCGATCGCCGCTCGTTTATGAAGTGCGCTTTGGCATCGGGCGCGGCGCTGGGCGTGAGTGAGTTCGCTCAGCCCGCTGCCGCAATTCCATCCGGCGCGGCTCCCCAGACCGCGGACGATGGGCGCTTCACCGTCGAAGCAAAGTTCTACCAGAAGCTTCCGAATCACAAGATCAAGTGCAAGCTGTGTCCGCGCGAATGTGTGGTGGGAGACAAGGAGCGCGGCTACTGCGGTGTGCGCGAGAATCACGGCGGCGTTTACTACACGCTGGTGCACTCGAGGGTCTGCGCGGCGCACATCGATCCCATCGAGAAGAAGCCGCTCTTCCACTATCTGCCGGGGACGGTTGCCTTCTCGCTGGCCACGGCCGGCTGCAACGTCAACTGCAAATTCTGTCAGAACTGGGACATCTCGCAATCACGCCCCGAACAGGTTCCTTCCGATTATGTTCCCCCGCAACGCGTCGCCGAACTCGCAAAGCAATATGACTGCCCCACGATTGCCTACACCTATAGCGAGCCGGTCATCTTCGCCGAGTACCTGATGGATGCTGCCGATGCGGGGCACGCCGCCGGAATTCGCAGCATTGTAGTATCGAACGGTTACATGCAGGAGGAATCGCTGAAGGCGGCCTACGGAAAGATGGACGCCGTCAAGATCGATCTGAAATCCTTCTCAGAGTCCTACTATCGCAAGGTCGTCACCGGACAACTGAAGCCGGTGCTGGACTCGCTCGTCACGCTGCGCAAGCTGGGCAAGTGGACAGAGATCGTCTACCTCGTCCTGCCCACTCTCAACGACAGCGATGAGGAATTCCGCGGCCTCGCGCAATGGATCAAGGTGAACATGGGCACGGATGTGCCTTTGCATTTCACGCAGTTTCATCCTCAATATCTGCTGAAGAATTTGCCCATCACGCCGGTGCCCACGCTCGAACGCGCCAAGGCGATTGCCGATGCCGAAGGGCTGCACTACGTCTACATCGGCAATGTGCCGGGACATCCGGCGCAAAACACTTATTGCCCCAAATGCCGCAAAGTGCTAGTCGAGCGCATGGGGTTTACAGCCGACCAGATCCTGATCCGCAAAAACAGATGCCCATTCTGCCAAGAGCCGATTCCAGGCATCTGGCACGCGTGAAAACGCAGAGGAGGTTTCGCATATGCACATCGCATTAACCTCGAACGCCTATTGGCTGGCGGCGCCGCTCATCGCCTTCATGGCGATTCCGCCGCTGGCGCGCACTCATGCAGACGATGCGCCAAAGGTGCGGCAAGCGGCCGTCGCCGGCGGCTTCTATCCGGCCGATCCGAAGGTTCTCTCCGCGATGATCGACGACCTGCTGGCCAAGGTCTCAGAACCGCCGGTTACCGACCCCATCATCGCTGCGGTCGCGCCGCACGCCGGCTACCAGTACTCCGGTCCAACGGCCGCCTACACCTACGCCTCATTGAAAGGACGCAAGTACACGCGCGTCGTCGTGATTGCGCCGTCGCACTACGAGGCCTTCGACTTCACCTCCGTCTATGAAGGCGACGCCTACCAAACACCGCTGGGGACTGTGCCTGTGGACAAAGCCTTCGCGCGCCAGCTTGCGAAGATGAGCTCGACCATGCAGCTTTCGAGCCGCGGGCACGATCCCACATCGGCAGGTGGTGAGCACGCTGTTGAGGTGGAGTTGCCGTGGCTGCAAAAAGTATTGGGGAACTTTGAAGTTGTGCCTATCGTCATGGGAGACCAGAGCTACGAGAGCAGCCGCGCGCTGGGAATGGCGCTGACAAAGCTGATCAAGGCCGAAGGCAAGCCCGGCGAAACGCTCGTCCTGGCCAGCTCCGATCTCTCGCACTACCACACCTACGATGACGCGGTGAAGATGGACCACAAAACTCTCGATGCACTTGAGAAGTGGGACTACTTCAGCATGTCGCGCAACTTCCAGGCGCGGATATGGGAGGCCTGCGGCGGCGCGCCCATCGTGGCCGCAATGATTTACGCCGAGCGTATGGGAGCCAACAAGGCGCGTGTGCTCAAGTATGAGAATTCAGGCGACGTCACGGGCGATCATTCGCGCGTAGTCGGGTACAGCGCGGATGTTTTTGTGAAGACTGCAGGCGGAAAGGCGATGGAGACTCCGTTTTCGCTGAGCGAACCGGAGAAGAGCGAACTGATCGCGCTGGCGCGCAAGTCGGTGGAGCACGTGGTACAAGCGAGTGATGCGTATGAGCCGCCCGCGAGCGCGAGCGCAACGCTGAACCAGGAGCGCGGCGCCTTTACGACTCTGAAAGAGTTCGGTGCGCTGCGCGGATGCATTGGATACACCTCCGCAACCAAGCCCCTCTATCTCACTGTGCGGGACACGGCGACACTGGCTGCCATGCGCGATCCCCGCTTCCCGCAGGTATCAGCTGCGGAGTTGTCCAGCCTCGAATATGAAATATCCGTGCTCTCGCCCCTTCGCCGCGTGATCGACGTTCAGCAAATCAAGGTTGGCCAGCATGGACTACTGATGAAGAACGGCGACAGCGAGGGCATACTGCTGCCGCAGGTGCCGGTGGAACAGAAATGGGATCGACAGACCTTCCTTGAGCAGACCTGCGCCAAGGCGGGAATGCGCTCCGGCTGCTGGAAGGATGAGGATACGGATATCTTCAGCTTTACCGCGGTTGTCTTCGGCGAACACAAGCCATGAGAGCCAGTAGAGCCGGCGCGAGGTTCACCGCCGCGCAGAGCCATGCGGTCTTCCAGAATCCAAAGACCGGAATCAGGTAGCCGCTCAGCACCAGCGCGCCCGCGCAACCGCCCAGCAGATCAATGGCATAGAGCATGCCGAGCCTGCGCCGTCCGCTGCCGTCCTGGAGATAAATCTCTGTTGCCATGGGAAACTGGTAGCCGCCCAAGATGCCCGAGAGTGCCGCCAATGCAGGAAATACGCACTGAGCAGCCAGCCAGGTTGCCGCCATTCCGGAGATCTTTGCCAGCAGGCTAACCAGCAACATCAGCACAGGCGCAGACAAAGCGAGAAGAAACTGCGTGGTTGCAACGGCGCGGCAAGGAGGACTGTCGCCGCGACGAATGTGGCGCGCGCCCAGCCAGCTTCCAAAAGCAATGCCGGCCATGCACAACGCGATCAAAATGGCGAGCTGGTGGTAGACATAACCGTAGATGGATTGGAATGCGAGCAACAAAAAGATTTCGAGCGCCATCAGCGTGAATCCCGTCGCGCCCATGCACCAGGCTGCCGCCGCGCGGGCGCGCCGCTCGCGAGCGGGCATGAACCCGAGAAGCATCGCCATCAAAAACAGGACGAGGAGAGTAGCGCCGAAAACGACCGTGAAGTCCACATGCTCCGCTGCCCGCAGCCAGCCGGCGTAGTCCGGTTTGAACTGCGCGCTCCACAATACAACATCAAAGTAGTAGGCGATGGGCGAGAAGTCGCGATTGACTTGTGTCGTGGCCAGCGGCTGCAACTGGTCGCGCACCTGCTCCATGCGATCAGGTGTCATGCGGAAGGGAATGAAGTATTCGCGAACGTACCGTGTCTTCAGGTTGCGTTCGAGCAGCCTGGCGACCAGAACATGCGGATCGTCTGTGAGAACATTTGGGCGTGTTGCGGCAAACAGATGAATCGTATCTCCCGGCAGAGCGACAACGTACGGAAAGACTCCTCGCAGTGTGCGGTTGATGCAACGCAGGAACTCAGCCAGGTCGGGGCTGATGGCTTCCTCTGACGAGCGCAGTTGCAGTGACAATAACCCGCCCGGCGCAAGATGATCGCGCGCAACGCGAAAGAACTCGGCAGAGTAGAACCTGTTCAACTGCGCGGTCTGCGGGTCGGGCACATTCACGATGATCACGTCAAATGCATCGCGAGTCGATTTGAGATAGGCCCGGCCGTCCGCGTAATGTAGATGCACCCTGGGATCGGACCAAATATCTAAATTGCCAGGCGCGGAATCGGAGGGAAAATATTTCCGCGTCACGTCGATGAGCGCTGGGTCCAGCTCGACCAGGTCGATGCGTTCAACTGTGGGATGACGGAGCGCTTGAGCAACGCTGCCGCTGGCTCCGCCACCGATCATCAGAATGTGCCGCGGCGCTGGATGCTCCAGGAGTGCGTAGTGAACCGATTCTTCGGCGGCGCTCTCGTCCGGCGAACTGGCAAGGATGAGGCCATTCTCATACAGACTGCGAATGTTGCCGGTCTCTGTGACCGTCAGGTTACCGTAAATCGAGTTGCGCGATGCGAGCAGGAGGAAGCCGCGCCACTGGCGCGCCTGCGCGGCTCTCTCCAGCCAGGGCGCAACCCCGGCGAAAATAAAAATTGCAAGCAGTAATGCCGCCACAATCGCAGCGCCAAGCTGCTTGCGCCTCATCCGCAACAAGAGCACGCTTGCCATCGACAGGTTGAGGAGGAGCACGACGCCGGCAATCTGGAACGGCGAAAGAAAGCGCAACAACACAAGGCTGGCGACGATTCCTCCCAGTCCGGAGCCTGCCGCCTCCAACAGATAAGCCGCGCTGACGGCCCGGCGCGCGTCAGCGGTGCACTCATGGCCGTACATACGAGCCCCGGCCACAAACAGTGCGCCTCCGGCAACACAAAACACGCTCAGGCAAACCAGCGATGCGAGCAGCACCGGGACCGGACCCACCAGCTCTCCGGGCACAGTTTGGAAAAGGCTTTTGCTGGCACGCAACGCCCAGATCGTGAGCGGCAGACTGACACCAAACAGACATTCGAGCACAGCTACGATCCGCCGCGAGCAGCTTTCACGCAGAGCAAGACTGCTGCACAGGATGCTGCCGGCAGCGGTCCAGATAAGCCAGGTGGCGAGCATGATGCCCAGCGAAATCTCATTGCCGCTGAAGACGACCATCAGTTCGCGCATCAGTACGATCTGGCCGATGACGGCGCTGAATCCTATCAGCATCAGAGCTGCTCTGACGGCAGGCGCCGGACCTTGCGCCTCGGGCCCTGCGACGGAATGGATACGCATGTTCATCCGAGCAAAATTAGAATCCCGTTGGATTAGAAAAGCAAGGGCGGCCAAAAAGTTCCCGAAGTTGAAACCATCTGGAAAAATGAGAAGGCAGAGTGGAGCGGAAATGCATCAAACTTATGTAACCAGTAGAGCACCAATGATAAAAAATGTGTATTTGCTTTCCTCGTGTTATCACAAGAGATTGCGGTATTTTCTGACTGCGGCTGCGCGATTTTCACCCTCTATGTTGCGATTGCCTGAGTCATGCGGACACACCCCTGCAATAAATTGCTAACTATCTTTGTATTGTGATGATTCTAAATACGTTATATTTAATATTTTTTTCTCTTCTTTCCTGTCATTTCCGCCTGTACAGCACTTATGAAAATTAAGTGCGGCCCGGAGTTAACACTCTTACTATTTAGGCAAGGAAAACTTTACGTTCAGTAAGCGTTGAAACTCTATGGATATTTCAGTCCTGCGAACGAGAGCAGAGTGACACGCGTCACAGCCGCGCATCTTTGCGAAGCCGAGAATAGTTTGGGTTTTGGGGAAGAATATTCTCACAGATTAATGAAGCTGTTTTCAGCGTGCGAAAGATAAACTGAAGAGTTGGTTGGCGGAGAGCGGTATGAGCAGGGAATCTCAAATGTAAGTCGATGCGGTCGCGAGTACGGAGGCAACCTGAGATGAACTGGCGCGAAGAATATCGGAGCAAGTGCATGGATGCCGCTCAGGCGCTGGGAGCAGTTCGCTCCGGCGACCGTGTATGGATCCAGTCCGGATGCGGCACGCCGTCGACTCTGGTGAATGCGCTGGTGGCGCGCGCATCCGGGCTTCGCAATGTGGAGATCGTTCACATGAAGACGCTCGGCGACGCAGATTACACCAAGCCTGAGTACGAAGGAATTTTTCGTCATCGCGCATTATTTGTGGGAGACAATGTTCGCGAAGCTGTGATCGCGGGCCGTGCCGACTATACGCCCATCTTCCTCAGCGACATTGAAGGCTTGTTTTCAAGCGGCGACTTGCCCCTGGACGTCGTGTTGATGCAGGTTTCGCCGCCGGATGACCACGGATTCGTGACCCTGGGAACAACTATTGACTGCACGTTGAACGCAGTTCGTTTCGCCCGGACGGTGATTGCCGAAGTGAATGAGCGGATGCCGCGCACGCATGGCGAGACGGCCGTTCATATCAGCCACATCACCGCGATTGTGGAAACATCGCGGCCGGTGTTGGAGCTGCATCCCGAACAGTTCACAGCGATGCACCGCAGGGTTGCTGAGAATGTTGCCTCGCTGATTCCAGACGGAGCAACGCTGCAGACCGGGATAGGTGGAATTCCCGATGCTGTGCTGGCCTGCCTGGGAGACAAGCGCGACCTGGGAATCCACAGCGAACTGGTTGGGGACGGCGTGATCGATCTGATGGAGTCGGGCATAATCAATGGTGAGCGCAAGTCGCTGCACCGCGGCAAGGCGGTGATCGCGTTCATACTCGGATCGCAGCGGCTCATCGATTATATTCGCGATAATCAGGCCTTTGAGTTCCGTCCCATTAGCTACACCAATGATCCGTATGTGGTGGCGCAGAACGACAAGATGGTGGCCATCAACGCGGCTCTGCAAGTGGACTTGACGGGGCAGGTGTGCTCGGACTCGCTGGGAATCAAACCTTACAGCGGGTTTGGCGGACAAGTGGATTTTATTCGCGGCGCCTCACGCTCTAAAGGCGGAGTGCCAATCATCGCGCTGCTTTCGACTGCGCGGCACGGCACTGTTTCGCGGATTACCCCAATGTTGGAGCCGGGCGCAGGCGTAGTGACCTCGCGCGCCGATGTGCATTACGTGGTGACCGAGCACGGCATTGCGTACCTGCATGGGAAGACGCTGCGGGAACGGGCAGAGGCGCTGATCGCCATTGCTGAGCCGAGTTTCAGGGATGAATTGGAAGATTTCGCGGTGCGCTCGCATTACATGGAGCACAAGGCCGCGGCCGTGCTTGCCTGATGGTTTGTGGCTTGCCGGAGAGGAGTGGAAATGATGGATGCGGAGAAGCAGGACCGAGGCTTGCTGCGGGTGGATGTGGATGAGTGTAAGGGCTGCGGGCTCTGCGTGGAAGCTTGTCCGCCGAAGGCGATCGCCCTCAGTGAGCGGTTGAATCACTACGGCTATCGCACGGCAACGTATGCGGGCGCGGGCTGCACGGGGTGCGGAATCTGCTTCATGGTCTGTCCCGAGCCGGGGGCGATTACAGTGTTGAAACTCACGCACCATTCGGAACACGGCGTTGTAACAGGCATTGTGGAGCAAGCTCATGCATAAACAACTGATGAAGGGCAACGAAGCGATTGTGAAGAGCGCGATTCTCGCCGGGTGTCGCGCGTTTTACGGGTACCCCATCACACCGGCCAGCGAGATCACTGAGGCGGCGGCGCTCTACATGCCGCAGGCAGGCGGAGTGTTCTTGCAGGCGGAGAGCGAGGTCGCGGCCATCAACATGCTGTACGGCGCGGCGGCGACGGGTGTGCGGTCAATGACGTCGTCAAGCGGGCCGGGGATCAGCCTGATGCAGGAAGGCATCAGCTACATGGCAGGAGCGGAACTGCCCTGCGTGATCGCGGACATTACCCGCGGCGGTCCTGGCTTGGGCAACATCGCCTCCGAGCAGGGCGACTATCACCAGGTGGTGAAGGGCGGCGGCCACGGCAACTATCGGACGATAGTGCTGGCGCCGCATTCAGTGCAGGAGATGGCGGATTTGACCGCGCTGGCCTTCGAATTGGCAGATCGCTATCGCAACCCTGTGGTGCTGTTGGCGGATGGATTCATCGGACAGATGATGGAGCCGGTCGAGTTTCCGCAGACGGCCCGCGAGCCGCAGCAGCCCGAATGGGCCGTGGCGGGCACCAAAGTGACGCGCGGCAACTACATCACGTCGATGCATCTCGATAACGACGCGCTGGAAGCGCATCAGATCCACCTGGAAGCGAAGTATCGTCGCGCGCAGGAAGTTGAAACGCGCGCCGAAGAGTGGCGGACAGAGGACGCGGAGATTGTGCTGGTAGGCTACGGAATCGTGGCGCGGATTTTGAAGGCCGTCGCAGTCGAGGCCCGCGATCTCGGTCTCAATGTGGGCGTGCTGCGGCCGATCACGCTGTTTCCATTTCCTACTAAGCACTTCCAGCAATTAGCAAAGAGCGCGCGCGTCTTCGTGGTGGTGGAAATGAGCAACGGACAAATGGTGGAAGATGTGCGGCTGGCGCTGAATGGGGCGCGTCCGGTGGAATTCTTCAGCCGCGTGGGCGGGAATGTGCCTTCGCACGAAGAGATACTCCGGATTGTGAAAAACCTGGCGCGGCAAACCACGTCGGCAATGCAGCCGGAAGAGGAGCGGATGGCAAATGTCTAGCGAGATGGTTTCTGAATACGAAGTTTCGCATTCCAGGCCCAAAGCATTCTTCACGCGCTTCACGCGCAAGGAAGAGCTGCAGCACCAGACGCACTATTGCCCAGGGTGCGGGCACGGCCAGGTGCATAAGATGCTGGCGAGGGCTATCGATGAGTTGGGCATTCAGGACAGGACGGTCCTCATCAGCCCGGTGGGTTGCTCGGTGCTGGCCTACAACTACTTCGACGTGGGCAATGTGCAGGGCGCGCACGGGCGCGCGCCGGCCGTGGCCACGGCGGTAAAGCGAAGCCGGCCGGAGAGCATCCTGATCAGCTACCAGGGCGACGGCGATTTGTCGTCGATCGGGGCCGCTGAGATCCTTCATGCGGCCAATCGAGGCGAAAATATCACGGTCATCTTCGTCAACAACGCGATCTACAGCATGACCGGCGGACAGGTGGCGCCGACCACCCTGCTGGGGCAAAAGACCGCGACAACTCCGAATGGAAAAACCGCGGCGTCCGAAGGCTACCCGCTGCACATCAGCGAACTGCTGGCGACACTTGAGGCTCCGGTCTACATCGAGCGCGTAGGCTTGGGAGACAACAAGCAGATTGCGCAGGCAACGCGCGCCATACGGCGTGCCGTGGAAAATCAGGTGCGCGGACTGGGCTTCTCGCTGATCGAGGTGCTGTCCCCCTGCCCGACGATCTTCAAAATGACTCCGGTCGAGGCGCAGCACTGGGTGCGCGATGTGCTGGCTAAGACTTTTCCGATCAAGGTGATTCTGGATCGCACGAAAGAGGCACAGCCACGGCCGTTGCCCGAGGCCGCGCCGGCGCTCGATCGGATTCCGCAAATTCTTGGCGTCGCCAGCGAGTGTCTGCCGGAAGGCAATCCGGTCGTGCATGATGAGACTGCGCCGGACCTGGATCTTCGTGTGCGGGTAGCCGGCTTTGGCGGACAGGGAGTCTTGCTGCTGGGCGAAGTGCTGGCCGAGGCCGGACTGGATGCGGGCGTCGAGGTTTCCTGGCTGCCGTCGTATGGGCCGGAGATGCGCTCCGGCACCTCCAACTGCCATGTGCGTCTCTCCAGGCATGAGATCGATTCGCCCATGGTGATGAATCCCAACGTACTGGTGGCGATGAATGAACCCTCGCTCAGGAAGTTCTACAAGGACGTGTCGCCGGGGGGATGGATTCTATACAACGGCGAGACATTCCCGGACGATTGCGCGCAGGAAGAAGTTCACGTGCTGGCGTGTCCCTTCACGCATGTGGCCGATGAGCTGGGTGATTCGCGAGCCTGCAATATGGTGATGCTGGGCGCGCTGCTGGAGATCGCCGGTGTGCTGCGCGACGAAAACATCGACGCGGCGTTGCGGCGGATGGTGAAGAGTCCGCGCTGGATCGAATTGAACAAGCGCGCGCTGGCGCGGGGTCGGGAGCTTTACAAAGAGTCGTGCCAAGACTCGTGCAGGGAGGTGTGCCATGCAAGCTGATGGGAATCCAAATTTGATTGTGTATTTCGGCGGGCAGTATGTTCCGCTCGCCGAGGCACGCGTGGGCATCTTGACGCATGCCCTGCACTACGGATCGGGCGTGTTTGAAGGGATTCGCGCGCATTGGGACGAAGCGCAGCAGGAGCTGTTCGTGATGCGCCCCGTGGATCACTATGAGCGATGGAGGCAGAACTGCGGCTTCCTGCGGATTGTTGTTCCGCTGTCGCCCGAGGAGTTGAGCAAGATAACCCTCGAGCTGATGCGCAAAAACGCTTTTCGAACGAATGTCTATGTCCGGCCGCTGGCCTACAAGAGCGCGGAACGCATCGGCGTGAGCTTCGACGACCAGGATGCCTTTGCGCTGATCGCGCTGCCCTTCGGCGATTATCTGCCCACTGACCGGGGACTGCGCGCGGGCGTGAGTTCATGGCGGCGCATCGGCGACAATGCGATTCCGGCGCGAGGCAAGATCTGCGGGGCATACGTGAACAGCGGGCTGGCCAGCGACGAGGCCCGCCGTTGCGGCTTCGACGAAGCCATTCTCCTGAACGAGGCGGGCCATGTTGCCGAAGGGGCAACCTGCAATATTTTCATGGTGCGCAAGGGTAAACTGATCACGCCGTCGGTGACCGAGAACGTGCTCGAGGGAATCACGCGCGACACGGTCACGGTGCTGGCACGGCGAGAACTCGGCTTGGAGGTTGTTGAACGCCCCATCGACCGCAGCGAGCTATATGTTTGCGACGAGCTGTTCTTCACCGGAACAGCGGTGGGCGTTGCGCCCATCGTCGAAGTCGATCACCGGCCGGTGAAAGATGGAACCATCGGCGCAATCACAAGCAAGCTGCAACAGTTGTACTTTGATGTGACGCGCGGGCATTTACAGGCTTATTGGAATTGGTTGGCGCCGGTTTACAAGTGCAGACATAACAGCGATCAGAAGCAAGAGACACCAGCAGTATTGGTTGCCGGTTGATTGTTGCCCCTGTCGAAAGCGTTAGTAAACCAGCTCCGCTAAGGAGGAAGAACACAGAAGAGCACTACCAGAGTTGCAGAGTACGCCTCTGGCATCCGGCGACGCCAATCATGGAGGAGCTGATGCCTCAGGCATCAAGTGATCGCTGCGTAATTTTTGCGGCGTTTGTTTTGTTAACCCGTTCAGTACCTGAAATTGGAGGAATGACTTATGAGTGCTGCCATGGAGTCCCGCAAGGCTATTGCGGAGGACTACGTCAATCAAATTCTCAACCTTGTGAAAACCAAGAACCCTTGCGAGCCGGAATTCCACCAGACCGTTCTTGAAGTGGTCGAATCCCTGAAGCCCGTGTTAGAGCGCCACCCGCATTATCAGGAAGAGAAGATCCTGGAGCGCATCACCGAGCCGGAACGAGTGATCATGTTCCGCGTACCTTGGTTCGACGACAAAGGCAAAGTACAAGTCAATCGCGGTTTCCGCATCGAAATGAACAGTGCCATCGGGCCCTACAAGGGCGGATTGCGCTTGCACCCCTCGGTCAACCTCGGCATTTTGAAGTTCCTGGCCTTTGAACAAGTGTTCAAGAACTCGCTGACCACGCTGCCCATGGGCGGCGGCAAGGGCGGATCCGATTTCGATCCCAAAGGCAAGAGCAACAACGAAGTCATGCGATTCTGCCAGAGCTTCATGTGCGAACTGGAACGCCACATCGGTCCCGATACAGACATCCCGGCCGGCGACATCGGCGTGGGCGGGCGCGAGATTGGCTATCTGTTCGGACAATACAAGCGGCTGCGCAATGAGTTTTCCGGCGTTCTGACCGGCAAGGGCCTGGGATGGGGCGGTTCGTTGATTCGTCCCGAGGCCACCGGCTACGGCTGCGTGTACTTTGCCGACGAAATGATCAAGACGCGGAAAGACACGCTGGAAGGCAAAGTCTGCCTGGTCTCAGGCAGCGGCAACGTCTCGCAATACACGGTCGAGAAGCTGCTTGACCTGGGCGCGAAGACCGTCACGTTATCCGATTCCGACGGCATGATCTACGATGCCGACGGCATTGACCGCGAGAAGCTCGCCTACGTCCTCGACCTGAAGAACAACTGCCGCGGCCGCATCAAGGAGTACGCCGACCGGTACAAGAAGGCCGTCTACACTCCCGTTGACCCGAAGCTCGATTACAACCCGCTGTGGAACATCAAGGCCGATTGCGCGTTCCCGAGCGCCACGCAGAACGAGATCAACGCAAAGGACGCGGCCAATCTCCTGAAGAATGGCGTGAAGCTCGTCTGCGAAGGCTCGAATATGCCCAGCGCGATCGAGGCTACGAAGGCGTTCATCGATGCCAAGGTCCTCTACGGTCCGGCCAAAGCCTCCAATGCCGGCGGCGTTGCCACCTCCGGACTGGAAATGACGCAGGACAGCATGCGTCTGTCCTGGTCACGTGAAGAAGTTGACGCTCGTTTGCACAAGATCATGATCGCCGTCCACAAGAATTGCTTCGAAACGGCCGAGAAATACGGCACACCGGGCAACCTGGTGAACGGCGCCAATATCGCGGGCTTCCTCAAAGTCGCCGACGCGATGCTGGATCAGGGCCTGGTCTAAGCCTTAGCAACGCTACAATGCAAAACGCGGGAGGGAGCAATCCTTCCCGCGTCTTTTTTTGCAAATTCTCTCATCGAGTGCCTGCGCCGGACTCTCGCTCAGGATTGAATCCGGGCGACCTTGTGACTCGGGATGCTGCCGCTCCAGAATTACGGATGACGGTGCAGCACGTGGGTTGCAATGTCCGGCCAAAACTCGCGAAACGTATTCGTAAGAGCATCGCGACCGATGGCATAGGTGTATTTGCTGGCAAGTGCGCCCGCGGTTCGATCCTTGCTCGGATAGTAAGCCATCGAGATTCCCTGGGAGATGCCGCGGCCGAATATCTCGGAGGCATTGAATTCATTGTGCCCGTGGTAGTCCGGCGTGATGAGAACGCGGGATGCCGCGTAGATTCCACGGCCCAGGATACTGCCCTCGCCCTTGGCATAGTAGCGCTCGTCCTGATGAAGCACCGTCGGCAAGGCAAAGATGACCAGATAGTTGCCGTCGGTTTTATCGACAAAGCCGCGCCAATAATATCTTCCGAAGCCGGTTACGCCTTTTCCCAGCTGAGTGTGCGCATCCGATCCCTCTGCCATCAAGGAGGTAATGCCGACGAAGACATACGACGAATAGTCGAAGCTGTTCTGTGTGGCAATCTTGAAAGCCTCTCCGGCCGTGGGGGGTGGCGGAATCGCTCCCGCGCTGACGGCGCGGTAGTTGGGCATGACGCCGAGGATTCGCTTTGGTTGCTGTTTCGAGATGGGAATCGGCGCGGAACCTGAAACCGGCTGTGGTGCGGCCGGACTTTGCGGAACTGGAGTCTTCTGGGCTGAAGCCGGTTGATCCTGAGTCGCGCTGTTGGCAGGCGCAGTCTGCGCCTGTGGCGCATTAGGAAGTTCCGCAACAATGGTCTGTCCGGCGCCAGGTTCCTGAGCAAAAACAGCGGGGGACAATGCCACAAGGCCTAAGCCAGTTACGAGCGTTGCTGAGAAAAGAAAAAAAACAAAACGCATCCATTCACCAGTTTGAGGATCTGCGCCCACCTGGGCGGCTCACCTCAACAAAGGGCGAATCGGACCGGGGAGCTAACTAAAAGGTAATCACCGCAGTTTGCGGGCCATGCTCCACGCATACTCCGGGGCAACACTTCATCGTCTATAGCCACTACCTGCTCATTAGACGCAATTCCCTGCCCAATGGACACAGAAATCTGCCTTGGCCACGGAAACCGGGCAGGCCTCATTTGGCATCATTATTTCATTGGATTTTCCATCAATTCATCGCTAGACCTTCACACCGCAAAATCGATGAACCCCCGCTGCGGATCGGTGGAGACCAGCTTAACGGTCACCTTGTCGCCCACGTCCAGCCCCTTGCTGCCGCTCACCACCATTCCTTCCACGTGTGGGTCGAGGGTACGGACGAAGGTGCCGTAGTTGTTGACGCCGGTGACGATGGCCGGGAAGCTCTGGCCGATGCGCGGATGCAGCACCACGGCGGCGATGCGCTTCTGCATCTCGCGCTCTACCTTGCGGGCATTGTCTTCCATCAGCGTACAGTGAACCGCGATGGCGTTGAGGTCGCCCTCACTGTAGGGCTGCGGCCCCTTGGCCAGCCATGCCTTCATCAGCCGCTGCGTCACCATATCCGGGAATCGGCGGTTGGGAGCGGTCGAATGGGTGTAATCCTGCACGGCCAGGCCGAAGTGGCCCGGCGAGACCTCGTTCGGTTTCACCAGCACGTACTCGCCCGGCCCCATCAGCTTGACCGTGGCCAGCGAGAGGTCAGGGAAGTGGTCGGGATCCTTCTGCTTCTGCGCCAGCAGAAAGTCGTTGAGAGCCTTCGAGTCGGGCTCGGCGGGCAGCGTCGTTCCCAGACCCTGGGCCAGCTCGACAATGCGGTCCCAGCGCTTGGGCGTGCGAACGATGCGGCGAATCGAGGCCACGCCCGCGTCTTCAAAGGTTCTGGCGATGACGCCATTGGCCGCCACCATAAATTCTTCAATCAGCGAGGTGGCGCGATTCTTTTCCAGGCGCGCAATCTCGACGGCCTGTTCGGCCAGCATCACCGGCCGCGTCTCAATCGTCTCCAGATCCAGCGCGCCGTGCTGAAAGCGTCCGCCTACCATGCGCTGGGCCGCCGTGTCCTGGAGCTTTAACTGTGCGGCCAGATCGGCGCTCGGGGCCACCTTGGCTGGCGCAGGTCCTTTGCCTTCCAGCCACGCGCCCACGCTGTTGTAAGCCAGTTGCGCCCGATTGCGAACCAAGGCCCGGTAAGCCTTCCCGTCCGCCGCCGTGCCAGCCTGGTCCACGGCAAACTCGATCACCAGCGCCACGCGGTCTTCGTTCTCATTCAGCGATGTAATGCCCTCGGAGAGCTCTGCCGGCAGCATGGGGAAGACCCGGACGCCGGTGTAGACCGAGGTCGTCTCGCTCTTGGCATGGCCGTCGATGACCGTGCCCAGGCGTACGCGCGCGTCCACGTCGGCCACGCCGATGAGCACACGGATGCGGCCATCGGGCAACTGCTCAGCCCACTCGATCTGGTCCAGATCTTTGGAGGTATCGTTGTCAATCGAGGACCAGAGCAGGCTGCGCAGATCCTGAGCGCCGGGGGCAGCAGGCGTTTCGGGATGAGACTGGATTGCGCCCAGTTCCTTGTCGGCCCCGGCGGGAAAATCCGGTTGAAAACCGTGTTCGATCATGGCGGCATGGGCCGCGGCAACAAGATTGAAATGAAATGGGTGGCCGTTCGACATCGGTATCTGGCTCCTTCAAACTGAAGATCAAGGCTACCACGCCGGGCTGCCGCTCAATCGGGAACCCGTTAGGCGTTGCTTACGTACACCACCTTAGTAACGGCTGTATGGAGGCATCATGACTCTTTTTTACAACTGGTTCTTTCTTGCGCTCTGGGCAGCTTATCTGCTCTATTGGCAGGTTGCTGCGCGAGGAGCCAAGAGTAACGAACGCCTCGAACCGCTTGTGTCGAGGGTGGTGCGGTCCGTGACGTTTATTTTGGCGATCGTGCTCCTGATGGACCACTGGCTTCCCATTCCAGCGCTCTACCGGTTTTATCTTCCCGAAACATACTGTACAGTATGGTTCTGGATTGGCGCAGTGGTGAATGTTCTGGGGCTAGGCTTCGCGGTTTGGGCGCGCGTGTATCTGGGCAGTAACTGGAGCCGCTCGGTGACTATCAAGCAGGACCACGAACTGATTACAGGCGGACCCTATGGCTTGGTGCGCCACCCGATTTATACCGGGCTGTTGACCGGATTTTTAGGCACGGCGATCGCCATCGCACAGGTTCGCGGCCTGGTGGCCTTCGCTCTCATCTTCACCGTGCTGTGGCTCAAGATGTGGCTTGAGGAGCGGTGGATGCGCATGCAGTTCGGTACGGTCTACGAGCAATACGCGCAGCGAGTGCCTGCGCTTGTGCCGCTGCCGCCAAAGATATCCTAACCGAAGAAGATTATTGAATCCCCAGATCGGAGAGCACCTTGGGCTTGGCCTCATCCACCACCAGCAAATTGTGGCAGGCCGCGCAGTCCTGTGTAATGCTGGTTCCGTCCTTGGCCATGTGTTCGCCGTCGTGGCAGCGGAAGCAGCCTGGGTAGCTCATGTGGCCAATGTGGTTGGGATGAGTTCCCCATGTTACCTTCATAAAAGGAAAGACGTTCTGGCTGTAAAGAACCGCGAGTTGCTCGCCCGCGGACTTCACCAGCGCTGCCTTGGCGGCCAGCACCTCGGGATGCTCGGAGCGATAAAACGCTTGAAGCTGCTCGGGAATCTTCGCGCGCGCCTCGTCCTCGCTCGCGTAATTGGCCTTGAGCAGTTCCAGACCTTCCTTGTGAATCCAGGGCAAACCCGGACTCACCGCGCCATCGGCCATGGCCCGGTTAAGCGCTTCTTCCGCGGTTACAAAGGTGTGCGCCGCGCGGTTGTGGCAGTCGATGCAGTCCATCACCCTCCGTTCGCCCTGCGGAACACCGCTGCCTGCGGCTGAGGTGGCAAACACGGTTTCCGAACCGTCGGTGTTCCGCTTCTGCACCCAGGGAATGGCGGTCCGGGTTGAATCGGTGGCGACGTACTCGATGTGGCCTAGGTGAATGCCGTGAATCCCAGTGAGATGAGAGAGAGAATCCTGCCCGCCCAGGTGAAGCACAACCACTGACTGAGTCTCGGTGTTGTTTTCGTCGTCGGCAAAGCTCGACTTCACCAGCAGCTTTTCGCCAATGAACCGAGCCGGCGTGTGGCAGCCCTCGCAGATGACCCGCGCCGGGCGCAGATTGGACACCGGCGACGGAATCGGCTTTGGATAGGAGTCGAACGTTACGTCGACAACCTGTCTTGTGCCTTCCATCTTGGCGGCAAAGTAGGAGGCCGCGCCCGTGCCGATGTGGCATGCTACGCAATCCACATGGGAGTGCGCGGATATTTTGTAGGCCGTGAACTCCGGGTGCATTACATGGCAGGCCTGACCGCAAAACTGCGGCGAGTCCATGTAGGCCGCGCCGCGATAGCTGGCCATGGCCACCACCAGAAGGTTGACGATGGTGGCTACAAGCACGATGTCCAGGCCGTGGCGGAACATCCGGTCGTTAAGATCGATCTTGGGGAACTCGACCGGAATCTGTCCCGCTTTTTGCAGCTTTTTGCGGCGCGCCCACACGCCCACCGGGATCAACAACAACCCCAACACAAACAAGGCCGGCAGAAGCAGGAAGAAAATGATGCCGACGTATGGGCTGTCATTGGCCCGCCCGAACAACTCCACCACCCAATAGCCGATCATTGTCACGCCGGAGGCGTTGGTGATCGCTCCGCCGGCAAGACTGATGGGATTGTTGCCAAAAAACAGCGCCGGACGTACCCAGTGCTCACGAAATCTTTGAAACAATGACACTTTGTCCCCCACTTTCAAACGGACGGCCCGCCGGGATCGGCGGGCCTGGTCGTTCGTCCCGTTTTGATTGTACCCGCTACTTCAGCCCTTTGTAGAAAGCCGCCACATCCTTGATCTGCGCATCGGTGAGTCCCGAAATCGGCTTCATCTTGCCCTTGCCGTTCTTGATGGAGGTAAACATCTCGGCTGCAGTGAGCTTCTTGATCGCCGGATCAGAGACCGGCTTCACGCCCATCTTGGCCATCCCCGCGCTGGGGGTGCCCGTTGCTCCATGGCACATCGCACACTTGGTTTTATAGGTCGCTTCACCGCCGGACTGGGCAAAGCACACGGCGCTGGCAAGTGACACTGCCACGGCCAATACCATCTGGGTTCGAATCATCTTTGTCATTGCAACACTCCTTGAGTCTTTGTTGGCAGATTGCGCGAGAGAAGCAACTGCCGAGCGTTTTCTTCTTCATACTACAACCCACTGCGGTAGAGAAGAGCAGTTCTGGTTGCAGCCAGGATGGCAAGATCGACCATCTTACAGGAAACGGCGCAGCCCTTTTCATTTGGGAACTGCGCCGTTGGTTAGAGGGCGGCCCTATTAGAACTCGTAATGCAATGAAATGGTCACGTTGTTCGCATGGAAGGTCCGCGGCGCGGTCAGACCGGAAGTCGGTTCGGTCAGACCGGTTGGATACGCGGCGATGGTGGACGAGTTACATGGAATAACCGCTGCTGTCGCAGACGTTGAAGTACTGCAGTACGGTGAGCCGGAAGGACCGCCCTCGCCGTATCCGTAGTAGTTGTAGTCTACATTCCAAATCAATCCGGGACGGAGCGTCCAGGCAAGATTCACGAAGGGCGACTGATACTTGGAAACCAGCGAGCCGTTGACGTCGCGGGCATCGTTGAAGAACCGGGTGCCGTTCACATCGCTGATGCGATAGCCGATATTGGTGTGAATTTCGTCGACGGGGGAGAGACGGAGAGCCGCCGACACGTATTGCGTAGGAGCATCCATGAAGTCCCTGCCGTACCAGTCCGTGTATGAGGGAGTAGTTCCCGTGGCCACATTCTTGGTAGAACATGCACCATTCGAGGCGATGTAAGCTGAGCTCGGAAGGATGGTGCTTGGATTCGTAGCCGCGCCGGGCAATGTGGCCGTGGCGCCGTTCAGATAGCAGATATTGGTCGCCGCATACACATCGCTATAGGCATAATTGAAATCCAGCCCATAGTGTTCGTTCGGCGCCAGCACCGTGCCAAAGCTCGCTACGCGGCTGCGATCAACGTGGTCGAGCGGACCGAGGTACGGGACGCCGCCTGAAGCGGTGCCCAGTGCAACGGCGCTCTGGTTGTTGTTCGTGTTGTTATGGCGTTCCACGTCGTTGTAGGCGCCTGAGAACGTCGCCCAGGGCCTGGGCTTGTAGATGCTATGCACTCTGTAGTGCCTGGTTTGCCGCGGGCCAACAGGAGTGAATGCATTGTCGTCGTATAGCGCCTCGACCGAGCCATTGATATCCCAATTCTTGGCGGGGCGCACGGCGGCGTTGAAAATTCCACCGTTTTCGTTGATGGTGACTGTGCCGTTGTTATCCGCACCTGCGGCTAACGGGGCGTTATTGACACCGCCATTCAGGCTCTCGGCGATCATGTGCGTGCGGTAGCGATAGGTGAGTGAGAGCGTGGCGCGCGAAGTAGCATCCCAGGTCCCGGTCAGGTTATTGGTCAGGAACTTCTGGCCAAAGTAGGCCGGCAGAGGGGTATTGATCGGGTTATCTCCAGAAAAGCCGGAGGCGCCGTTGGCAGCCACGGTCGTGATCGGAGTGCCGCTGTAGTTGATGACTTCATAGCCGTTATTTCCGGCCACAACGGTGGTGGGCGTCGACACAGTGGTCTTGCTGGTGAAGGTGGCCGTTCCGGGCTGATGGACATCGGAGTAGTCGATCTGATCGGAGAGGCTGACCTTCTTTGTAGCCTGCCATACAAAGCCATAGTCGGCGGAGACTACCGCCCGCTTGGCGGACGAGAGGGCTGTATAAGTGATCGAGAGTGCCGCCCCATCCAGACCCGAGAAGCTCTCGTAGTAGCTGGGCAGGTTCATATTTGCGTCTGTGTAGCGGAAATCTCCGTTCATCGTGACGTTCTTGATGCTGGAACTTTGCAAGCGGAAGATCTCCGTGGGGGTGAGAATGCGCGTCGGCTGCGTGCGCGTATAGCTGGTCACGGCATCGCATGCCGCATTGATGACCGGCAGGCCGCCAGCTGGCGCCGGCGAGAGAATGGTATAGGTGGTTGAATTGGTGTACGCGCTGCCCATGCTGCCAGTGTTGCAACCGCCGATGCCGTAGGCGGTCTGGCTGTCCCAGTTGCCCAGGTAAACCGGTGTCCCCCACGACTCTTGCACCAGGAACCCTTTCGGGTTCAGCGTAAAGAAGGAGCCCGTCTTGAAGTGGGTAATCTCCTCCTCAAAGGTCAGCTTGGTGCCCTGCACCGGCTTCCAATCCACCGCTCCCGTGTAATCGTCGGTGCTGTTGCGCTGATACTGCTCGAGCAGGGCGTTGTACTTGGCGATGGTATAGCTTGGGCTCATGGTCGCGCCCTGCAGGATATTCTGCGAGTATCCAACCCGGAAGGTCAACTTCGACAAGGGGTAGATGGTGAGGTAGGTGTCCGTCATGCGGCGCACCGTGTTGTACATTACCGACGAATCCTTGACCTGCGGCCAGGCAAGCGAGCCTATGGGCGCGTTGGAGGGCCCGATGGGTATCGATAGCCCCGTGGTAATATTCGGGTTGCCCAGCAGGTCGTAGTCAGAGTACTGGCGGTCGCGGCGGAACATCCCCGAGAACTCGTAGATATTGCCTTTGGAAAAGTCCAGCTTGGCAATGTCGTTCGGGTCGCCGCCCAGGCCGCTGACGAAGGCTTGGAGTAAATCGACCTGGGGATGCTTATTGGTTGGGAGCGCGCGCAACTCAAAGGTCGCGCCCAGAATGCGCGGCCCGGACTGCTGGTTGACCAGCGTATCGTACATGGCTCCGCTGCCCTTGATGTTGTCAACATGCCCACCGAGGTCCAAGGTCGAATGGGACGAATATCCGCCCGGGATGGCCATCGGAGCACTTGGCGCGGGATTCTGGGCGGCAGCGATGCCCGTCATCAGCAGGATTATGGCGATTCCAACGCCCCCTGAGATGCATTGCAAACTTTTGGTAGAGGTCTGTTGATTAGACAGCCTTGAAAACCAGCCTACCTTCTTCATATAAAGCCTCACTTGGAAAAACATTGTTGCTGAAATCAAAAATCTTGAACTCGTGTACCGAGCTTGCACGAAATTTGGGCCGCGCCATCCAATAACTCCGGAGGGCGCGGCGCCGCTCCATTACCTTTTGAAATACGGGTCGATATTGGACCCATGAATCATGGTGTGGCAGTCAATGCATGGCTGCAACTCGGCAGATCCTGCGTTCATCCCGTGAACCGTTCCGGCTGCAACTGGGCTATGGCACTGGTTGCACAAGGTGTTGATAGTGGGCATATTCAACAGCCGGGCATTCTGCGATCCATGCGGAGTGTGGCATGCCAGGCAGCCTTCCGCCTTGACCGGGACGTGCTCATACGCGAATGGCCCGCGATTCTCCATGTGGCACTTGGTGCAGATCGCATTCTGATCGGCCGTGGACCGGATGTTGTTGTTCCCAAAAGTGCCGTGAACATCATGGCAGTCGACGCATGTGACCAGGCCCTCGTTCACCTTGTGATGGAAGGGCATATCGAATGCCGGCTTTACATCGGTGTGGCACTGGAAGCACAGCGTGGGCTGGGCCGCCTTCAGCAACGGCTCATCCTTGCTGCTGTGGATGTTGTGGCAGCCGATACAGCTGACACCTCCCTTGGCATGAGGAGCACGTTCGAAGTTGGGATGCGTTCCCGCATGGCAGCTCTGGCATGTGGCGTCCACCTCTTTGGGCGTAGCCTTGGCAGGGTCGAAAATCTTGGTTATGTCGCCGCCGCCATCGACGTGCCCCTTGCCCGCGCCGTGGCAGTTCTCGCAGGTCACGCCATTTTTGCCATGCATCAGGGCCATCTTGGTGTGAGGATTGGTGGCAAATCCCTTCGCCACTTCATCGTGGCAGGTTGCGCAGGTTTCAGAGCCCACATAATCCGCGGGCGAGGTATCCTTGACTTGAGCCGTAGCCGGCTTGTCGCTAGGCGCCGGAGCCGCCAGCACAGGGACACACAACATTCCTGCGCCCAGAATCAACATCAAACAAGCGAGCAACCCCGGCCACTTGCCCGGAGCCGCACCAATCGGCAATTGCGTAACAGGCCCATCTCTGTGCATCGAATACCGCCTCATGTGCTCACATAGCCACTTCTGCTAACCAATATACCGGCGGCCAGCCACTCAAAACAGCTAAGCCCATCTCAGGACCGCCGCTCCTGTGGCACTGTATCAACCACCCTGTTGCGGAAGGTGCTTTTGTGCGGAGTATCACTTCATGACAGGAAGATTACGTTTCCGTCATAATAGTTAGCGGTGACGCTCGTCACATGCGTCGGATGGGTTCGGATTTCCAGTCCCAATGTGACGTCGATTCCCGAATACGCTCTCACTCCCCAAGCGCTATTGAGGTGGTCAAATAACCCCGGCAGGCAGATAGTTCCCCCATGAAATCGGGAACTCCGGGATCGAGGGGACTCTCCTCGTGGCAGAAGTACAAAACGATGGCTTGGCGGCTGTGAAAACTGGATCCCCCCATCTCCACGAAATGAATTTGTCGGTAGTCGTGCAGCTCTCTGGCGTTCAACTGTCACGCGCTTCCACCGCTGCTTGATAGGTGGCACGCCCGCCGCCGGAACGGGAGAAATAGTGATCTCGAAGACGATGCGCCGGTGAAATCTCCGTCTGCTGGGGCCTTGCATAGACGTGAGGCCCATCACATCCACAGCGGCGGCGGCTCCGTCAGACTCTTTACAGGTAAGAGTTTCTTCCCCAGGAGGCTAGGCATTTTCCCCTCGGATCGGCCCTTGCACAATGTGCAGGGTTCGAGTTAGTAACCGAGTTGGAGAGATGGGACCGGCGTTGGACGGCGCACGACCATGACGCACACGGAGAGCACGACAGGGACGCAAACCCGGCAGAGGCACATCGCACGGCAAGTCCCGGTGGGATGCGCTGCCTGTTCTAATCGCCGCCCCGGCTGGTTCTGCTCCCTGGGCAGCGCCGTACTGGCCGACCTTGAATTGGCCACCAGCACTATCTCCCTTCCCGCGCAGGCTTCGCTCTTCACTCAAGGCGAGGATGCCCGCTGTCTGTACCTGATCTGCGGTGGCTATCTCAAGCTCACCGCCGGGCGTCTTCAGGATCGTCAGATGATCGTCCGGGTAGCCGGCCCCGGCTCCATGCTGGGCCTGTACGCGGTTCTCTCCCATGGCGTCTACGAGGTCTCGGCCGAGTCGCTGACCGCCGCCCAGCTCCGCCCCGTCGAGCGCGACCGATTCCTCAGCTTCTTGCGCACACACAAGGAGGCACAGATGCGCGCCGTCCAGTGCATCTGTCAGGAGTACCGCTTCGCCCTGCAGGACGCCTGCCGCATCGCCCTGGCCGACACCGTGGCTGCCCGCCTGGGGCGTCTGCTCCTTGAGCTGGCCCACCAGATCGGCGAACACCTCGACGGGGGCGGCTTCCGCTTCCCACTGCTGCTGACCCACGAGGAAATGGCCTCCATGGCCTGCACCACCCGCGAAACCGTCACCCGCACCCTCGGCCAGTTCCGCAAGGATGGCTGGATCTCCATCGAAGATTCCCTGGTCACTCTGCACGAGCCCGAGCGGCTGCAAACGCTCAGCTAGGGATTTTCTGCCCTTTTTAACGCTCCCCACGGCTTGGTTGCGGGGTCCAAGAGCTATCATCGAGAGATAGGGAATTGGGAACAGTCCCCTCCCCCCCCCGAAAGCTGCCAGAATTACGGCAACTGACCCCTGATACCTGACAACTGTTCAGGCTGGAGTTCATGGTGCATATAACCCGTTTTGTGGCCGGCTTTTCTATTTTTCTGCTCTCATGCTGCTCTGCCGTGGCTCAGAATCCGGCTCCCGCGCCGGTTTCCCCCGCCCCCCAGTCTGCCGTCACCTCCGCTGAAAGCCCGCAAATCCGCGACTTCCAGAAGATTGAAGACACATGGACCAACGCCATCAACCAGCGCGACCAGTACAGCCTGGAACTGGTGCTTTCCCCATTGTTCGTGGATGTTTCCGCCGGCGGCGACATCACCACCCGCAACCAGCAACTGGCCCAGCTGATCACCGGCGAGGACAAAACCCTTCATCTCGATCAGAAGGTAATCACCGTGCGCATGCTGGGTGATATCGCGGTGGCCAACGGCACCTACGTGTTGCATCACAAAACCGGCTCCGCCGAAGTGGACGAAAAGGGCGTCTTCACCCACATCTTCGAGCGCGCCCACGGCGGCTGGCTGTGCATCAACTCCCAGCGCACCAAACTCCCCGAAGACACCAACCCCAAGCACAAAAAGCAATCCAACGCCGAGGCGCCCTTCCACATCCCGTTTATCGGTAAGAGCGACAAGGTGAATCAGTAAGGATTGCAGACCGACTTGCTGAGGTGCTACCCCGCAGCCCTCCTGGCCCCTTGCAGCCGGATCGACACATGAACCAGTCCCAGCGCCGCAGGCGTCACGCCCGAGATGCGGCTGGCCTGCCCAATGGTGATAGGGCGCACCCGCTCCAGCTTCTCGCGCATTTCTCGCGAAAGCCCGCTGATGGCGCCGTACTCCAGCCACTCGGGAATCACCACCGCCTCGGCGGCCTTCAGCTTTGCAATGGATTTTTTCTGCTGCTCCAGGTAGCCGGCAAACTTGATCTCGGTCTCCACGGCTCGGGCCTCATTGCGAAAAGTACTGCGAAGAACCGTCTCCTGCGTTTCAGGTGGCTGACCATCCGGATGCCCCACCCTCGCCGCGTCTTTGTTGTTGCGGCTAGGGTGGGAATCCTTAAAACTCATTCGAATACGCTTTTTTGCAGCAGTGACCCATTCAGCCAGAAGCGGCTCCTGCGCCAACTCCTCGCGCATCGCGCCCAACACCGCCTCGATGCCCACTTCCGGCCGCTTCAGCAGTTGCGCCCAGGTCAATCCTGCCGTCGCCGTCTGCTCGCCAAAGCCCGCGGCCCGCAATCCCTCAGGAGTTACTTTGCTCGCCGTGAGCAGCCGCTCCAGCGCGGCCATCCTCGCCTGCTTCCGCTCGTACTCCGCCCAGGCCGCGTCATCGATCAGCCTCAGCCTCCGCCCGTGCGGGGTCAGCCGCCGGTCCGCATTGTCTATCCGCAGGTGCAGCCGGAACTCGGCCCGCGAGGTGAACATCCGGTATGGCTCATTGATCCCCTTCGAGATCAGGTCGTCGATCAGAACTCCAATGTAACCTTCGCTCCGGTCCAGGGTGAATGCCGGCTCGCCCTTCAGCCACAGTGCCGCGTTGATGCCTGCCATGATCCCTTGCCCCGCAGCCTCTTCGTAGCCGCTTGTTCCATTGATCTGTCCGGCCAGGTAAAGCCCCTCCATGCTCTTCACGCGCAGCGTCCGGTCCAGCTCGGTCGCGTCCACGCTGTCATATTCAATCGCGTAACCCGGCCGCAGCATCTCCGCCTGCTCCAGTCCCGGAATCGAGCGCACAATCTCCCACTGCACTTCCATCGGCAGAGACGTGGACATTCCGTTCACGTATACCTCGTGCGTGTGCAGCCCCTCCGGCTCCAGAAAGAACTGGTGCTGTGTCTTGTCGGGAAACTTGACGATCTTGTCCTCAATTGACGGGCAATAGCGCGGCCCAATGCCCGCGATCTGTCCCGAGTACATCGCCGAGCGATGCACATTCTCGCGGATAATACGCAGCGTCTCCGGAGTGGTGAAGGCGATATGACAACTGATCTGTGGCTGCACTATTTTTTTTGTCCGGAAGCTGAAGGGTGTCGGCTCCGCGTCACCCTTCTGCTCATCGAAGGCCTCCCACCGAATCGTCCGCCCGTCCAGCCGCGGCGGCGTGCCAGTTTTAAGACGACAAGTCCGCAGCCCAAGAGCCCGCAGCGCCTCGCCCAGCAGAACAGAGGCAGGCTCGCCGCTGCGCCCCGCGGGATACTGCTCTTCTCCGCAGTGAATCAGTCCATTCAAAAACGTCCCGGTAGTAATAATGGTGGCCCCAGCCATCAAATGCCGCCCGTCCCGCAGCTTCAGCCCCAGAACCCTTCTCTGATCCCTGATCCCTGATCCCTGATCCCTGTCGTCGATCACCAGATTGACGACCTCAGCCTGCCGGATGTGCAGCCCCGCTTGTCCCTCCAGCACCTCGCGCATCTTCACCCGGTAGAGCTGCTTGTCGCACTGCGCCCGCGGACTCCACACCGCTGGTCCCCGCGATGAGTTGAGCAGCCGGAACTGGATCCCCACCGCATCGGCCACCTCGCCCATCACGCCACCCAGCGCGTCCACCTCGCGCACCAGATGTCCCTTGGCCACGCCGCCAACCGCCGGATTGCAACTCATCTGCGCAATCAGGTCCATGTTCATGGTGATGAGCGCCGTCTTCATCCCCATCCGCGCGGCAGCCATCGCGGCCTCGCACCCGGCGTGTCCTGCGCCAACTACCACCACATCGTATTGTTCGGTAAATGCCATCCAATTCTCATTCTACGGATTTTGCGCTTGCAACGCGTGGACTGATGGCGCACTCGGCGCGCTTGGCTGCACAATTCACTTGACAGTCCCATGCCACTCAGATGAAATGAACGTACTTCCCCGTCGCCGCTTCCCCCCGGCATTGTCGTGCTCCAGCTGCGGCGGAGAAAGAATTCGTCAACCGAGCGAGGATCAAGATGCGTAAACATTGGGTGAAAATTGCCGTTGTTCTCTTACTTTTTGTCGGCGTCGCCTCAGCCGTCGATCCGCCCATGCAGCCGTACACTTCGACCGATGGGCGTTTTACCGTAAATTTCCCGCAAGGCGAGGTCAAGCAGAGCTCTCAGACGATCGACCTGAAAGGCGGCGGGACTACCACGCTCTACCAGTTCTGGGTTGAGCTCGATAACAACAACGTCAGCTATATGGTTATGTACAACGATTACACCGGGAACTACGCCAGCGGCGCGCCGCAGGACACGCTTGCAACAACCCGCGATGGCGCGGTGAGCGGCAAGACCCTCACGAGCGATATGGCGATCGACCTGAACGGCGTCCCCGGACGCGCCTTTACGGCCACCGACACGAGCGGATGGTACTTCAGTGTTCGCCAGTTCCTGAACGGCAAGCGCCTCTACCAGTTGATAGTCGTCTCCACCAAAGACCACCCCGCGACCCAGACCGACCAGTTCTTGAGCTCGTTCCGCATTTTCTGAGCCTGCGGCGCCAATTCCAAACTGCTCGCTAAAGCAAGCTGAACCTCCGCCCGGTTTGTCCCTGCGATTAATCTGGTGAAAGCCGAAACCGGGACCGCGGAGGGCAAACTCGCTTTGCGCATTCGATGGACTTTGGCTTTGCTGCTTGCGGCAGTCCTATCCCTCGCAGCTGCCATCGCGGCCTCGCACCCGGCGTGTCCTGCGCCAATCACCACCACATCGTATTGTTCCGTAATGGCCATCCAGTTCCGAAAAGGCACAGTCATGTTTATTCTACGGATTCCTCTCTTAACGCGTCAGCGCGCCGCTCCCGGCCTCGGCTATAATTAGGCAACTTCCAAAGCAGAGCGAAGGGCAAGGGTTATCGGGCCATGAATACCTGTTCGTGTGGAACCTTGATTGATGCCGGTTACAAGCAGTGCCCCAGGTGCGACGCTGAGCAGATCCTTGGGGTTGAAACGAATGCGACGGAGAAGGAAGTCAGAAGCGCCTTTCGCCTGCTCGCCAAGGCATGGAATCCTGAGAATTTCAAGGACGACCAAAAGCTGAAGGAGGCGGCCGAGAGCAAGCTGAAGGACGTGAATACCGCCTTCTATTTTCTGACTGCGACTTCCTCCGAGCGATGCCTGGATGAGCGGCCATGTTATGTGTCGCAGGGCAAAGCCGCCGAGGGGCAATCGACGGATGCCGCTTCCGCTCCCGGCGACGCCTCGGCAAACAATGAAGCGCCTGCACTGAATCCAAATGCGTTTTCTCTTCTCCCGTCCGGGGATGGGATTAAGACGTTCGTCAAGATTTTGCCGAAGCCCAGAACACTCTTGAAAATTGCGGCGCTCGTCTTCGCGATTTTCCTGGGAGGGTCGATCTGGACAGTCATAAGAGCTCACAACCCCCTAAGCGCACAAGCAGCCAACGTCAAAGTTTCCAATCTGAGGGGCGCTCCGAAGGCGTCAGAAGATACTTTGCTGGATGAAATCGAAAAGGATTTGCAGAGCCTGGATCCTCGAGAGTCCGCTCAGTCAACAGACCCGCAGACCGACCAGCCCGCAGCCCGGAATATGAATAGGGCGCAGAAGGGTAAGACGCACACCACAGGCCAGAAAGATCAAGCCGCCATATGCATAGTAAGGCCGTATGTTACCCTCGGCGCCACGAGAGACGAAGTGCTGGCTGAGCAAGGAACTCCGACAGCATCTTCTGAAGATACGCTGGTTTACGGAAAATCGGAGTTGTATTTCAAAAACGGCGCCGTCGCCGGCTGGCGAATCGATCCTGGCTCATCTCAAATTCGGGTAAAGATAGTGCCGCAATACACGATTAATCCGAGCCCGGAGAATTTTTCGGTTGGCTCATCCAGAGACACAGTGCTGGCAGTTCAGGGCACTCCCACGGCGTTTACTGAAGACAAGTGCGAATACGGCGGCTCTGTAATATATTTCAGCAATAACAAAGTTGTTGGCTGGAAAAACGATCCCGCTTCGACCCCGCTTCGGGCGAGATAGCCGGTAACCACGCCCGGCCTGTTTCTATACTCAGAACATGGCCAAAGCCCAGGTTTGCGGATGGACGCTGGAAGAGGCCGCGCGCAGGCGCGGTGCGCTGCGCATTGCCGGCCTTGACGAGGTGGGCCGCGGTCCGCTCTTCGGGCCGGTCGTCGCCGCTGCAGTCATTCTTCCCCGAGGCTGCTTCCTGCAAGGACTCACCGACTCAAAGAAACTCTCGGAAAAGAAGCGCAACGAGCTCGACGTGGAGATTCGCTTGAAAGCTGTCGCCTGGGCCATCGCGGCCGTGGACGCCGAGACCATCGACCGCATCAACATTCGCCAAGCCTCGCTGCTGGCCATGCGCCGCGCCGTCGAGCAACTGCACGCTCAGTCCGGACTTTTTGCTCATCGACGGCCGCGACACCATCGACTGGCAATGCCCGCAGCTGGCCGTCATCCACGGTGACGCAACCAGCTTTTCCATCGCTGCCGCCTCTGTGCTGGCCAAGGTCCACCGCGACCGTTTGCTGGTGGAGCTGGACCGCGAGTATCCCGGCTACGGCCTGGCGCGGCACAAGGGATACTGCTCGCCGGAGCACATCGCAGCCCTGGCCCGCCTCGGCCCAACCCCGCTGCATCGCAAAAGCTTTCATCCGGTTGCGCAAGCCGTGTTGCGATTCGAGTGAGACGTAGGCTTCAGGCCAGACTTGTCTTGCGCTGCTTCACCCACGCGAAGAAAATCCGCGCTGCAAGCAGCAAGCCCAAGAAATCGTGACGGTCAGCGGCGTCCTCACGCCCGGCTTGACTTGCCACCAGTAGTGGATCACTCCGCAGACAGCAGCCACGTAGACCAGTCTGTGCAGCCGGTTCCAGCGCTTGCCGCCCAGCTTGCGAATCGCCCAGTTGGTCGATGTAGCGGCCAGCGGCAGCAGCAGTAGCCACGCGGCAACTCCGGCGGTGATGTAGCGGCGCTTGGCAATGTCGGCGGCCATCGCGTTCACGTCAAAGCCGGCGTAAAGCGCAATGTAAGTCAGCAGGTGCAGCGTGCCGTAGAAAAAGGCAAAGAGGCCCAGCAGCCTGCGAAATTTGATGAGCCAGCTCAGGCGCGGAAACAGCCGCCGCACCGGCGTGATGGCCAGCGAAACCGTCAGCAGCCACAACGTCTCCAGGCCGGTTGTAAAAGTGATCGTTGCCGTTGGGTCTGCGCCTAAATGGTTGGTAACAGCGCCCCAAAGCAGCCAGCTTACCGGCCAAAGGCACACCAGCCAGACAAGTATTTTGAGCAATACGAGAGTTGATTTTTTCATAATGTGTGAAGATGCAGAGTAACTGCTTGCGAACCGAATGAGTGACCTTGAAGATACACGAAAACCTGAAATCTCTTGCCGAAAATTGGTGTTATTTCGCGTAAAACAGGCGCTTTCCCCCTGTTTTCTGCCTCAATAATTCTTACGCAGGTCCATACCGTTATACAATGACGCGACCTGGTCTCCGTAGCCGTTGAACATCAGCGTGGTGCGGCGCTGCGCGTAGAAGGGCTGGCCGATGCGGCGCTCGGTCTTCTGGCTCCAGCGGGGATGGTCTACGTTAGGATTCACATTGGAGTAGAAGCCGTATTCGCTGGGCCCCTGATCGTTCCAGGTGGTGGGCGGCTGCTTGTCGAGGAAGCGCACGGTGACTATCGACTTTGCCGACTTGAAGCCGTATTTCCACGGCACCACGATGCGCACCGGAGCGCCATCCTGATTGGGCAACACCTCGCCATACAATCCAAAAGTCAGCAGCGTCAACTCGTTCATCGCTTCGTCCATGCGCAGCCCCTCGGAGTAGGGCCAGAAGATTGTCGACTCGCCGGCCCACTTCTCCACGTGCCGGTCGTAGTAAGAGAGAAACTGGACGTACTTTGCGCTGGGCAGCGGGTCGCACTCGCGAATGAACTCGGAGAGCGAGTAGCCTACCCATGGGATGACCATGCTCCACGCCTCGACGCAGCGATGCCGATAGACGCGGTCCTCAAGCGGGCGCAGCTTGAGCAGAGTGTCAATGTCGAAGGTCTTCGGCTGTTTCACTTTTCCTTCCACGCGCACCATCCAGGGCCGCGTGGGCAGGCCGCCGGCATTCTTCGCGGGCTGATCCTTTTCCACGCCGAACTCGTAGAAGTTGTTGTAGTGAGTAATGTCCTCAAAGCTGGTCAATGGCTCGCCGGTGGTGGTCAGCGGACTCTTGACGGTCTGAAGTTTTGTGCCGGCCTGCACGGCAACGCTTGGCGAGAAAATCCCAGCAAGACGTTCCGCTCCCAGGGCGGCTGCGCCAGTAGCCACGGCCGAACGCAGAAAGCGCCGGCGATTGAGGTACTTGTCGTACTCGTCCCGGGGAGTGATCTCCGAGGAGGGAATGTCGGGCGGCTTGCCAATGAGCATGAAGTGACCTCGCACGGGGAAGTGCTGAACAGTTCATTAGACACAAAGAAGAGGCCAGACGTTTCAGAATTCGCGCGAATAGTTTTGCTGTCTTGCAAACTTCCTTGTTTACTTGCCCGCTTCCATCACCAGCCGTTCCGCCCTGGCCATGGCGTCCATCCGGTGCTGCTTCTGGGCTTCCATGTCCGCTATAGCAGGCCGCCAATTTTCTGCCAGAAACCGCTTGGCGTACTCTTCCATGCGCGTAGTAAATGTCGTACCAATCTCGGCGATTGCGGCCTGCGCTCTGGGCAGCGCCTCGTGGAAATGGGCAATCTCCTCTTGCGCTTTTTCAGGGTGATAACTCAGGCGGTCGCCGGTCTGCATCGCGTCGACCAGCGTATCCGGCGGATCAGAGACCGGCCACGTTTCGTGCATTGCATCGTAAGCGCCGCGCAGCCGGATCATGGCGCCGGCAAAGCCGTCCAGCTCACCGCGGCGCGCCGTCAATCCCGCGGCCCTGCGCACTTCGACCGTCACCTTGGCCTCCACACTGAAGCTCGGCACGGGAATCACGGTGGTCAGCGTGTTGCCCTCAAAGGACCATCCGCCCTTGCCCGTCCCCACGGCCTGTTTTACCGCAAAGCCGTTCACCGTTACCGTGGCTGGCGGCCAGTCGGCGGGCAGCCGCAGCTTGAAGCCGCGCCTTTGCGGCATTCCCGGATAGCCACCCTCCACCGGCCCTATCTCCACCCGCAGCCTGTCGCCGGTCTGTGTGGCCTTGATCGGCGTGCGAGCAAAGACGCCGCGCTGGTACTCGACAGAGACGCCCGAATCCTCATAAACCGAGTAGCTCGAAGCCGTCCCCGGTGCGAGCGGCCACACGTTCACAATCTGGGGGTCAACCGGCTTTTCGCCTGTGTAGCGCATGGGCGGCTGCATGGGCACAATCGCCCCTGCGCGCAGGTACACCGGAGTCTGCTCGATGGAGAAGCTGCGCTCCGCCGCCGCCGGCCCGGTCAAGTGTTTGCCCGTCGGCCACTCGATCCACTCGCCCTTGGGTAGCCGCACCGACTCCTTTGCCA
>CAVXYT010000009.1:0-359752 GCA_963765995.1 uncultured Acidobacteriaceae bacterium
CTGCATCCGCCTGCTAAGTGGATATCGCCCGCCTATCTGCCCACCGGCCTGCAAGACCTGGCGGGCAACGACCTTTACAAGTCCGGCTGGCACTTTGGCTTCAACATTCCTGCCTTCCTCGTCGTCATGATCCTCACCGTGATCCTGGTGCGCGGCATCCGCGAGTCAGCCCGCGCCAACAACGTCATGGTCCTCGTCAAGATGGCCGCCATTCTGGTCTTCGTCTTCGCTGGCGCCAGTTTCATCAAGCCCCACTACTGGCATCCCTTCATGCCCAACGGCTGGACCGGCGTACTCACCGGCGGCTCCATCATCTTCTTTACCTACATCGGCTTCGACTCCGTCTCCACGGCGGCCGAGGAGTGCAAGAATCCGCAGCGCGATCTGCCCTTCGGCATCCTCGCCACCCTCGTCGCCTGCACCGTCCTCTACGGCGCGGTCGCCATTACCCTCAGCGGCATCGTGCCCTGGCAGTCGGTGATGGGCGACGCCGCTCCGGTGGTTAACGCCCTCAAGCGGCTCTCTCTGCTGCCCGGCGGCGGCGGCTTGCAGTGGGTGCGGCTCTTTGTTCTGATTGGCGCCCTGATGGGCATGATCTCCTCCATCCTCGTCTTCCAGCTTGGCCAGGCCCGCGTCTGGTTCGCCATGTCCCGCGACGGCCTGCTGCCCACCATCTTCAGCCGCATCCACCCAAAATTCCGCACCCCTTCCGTCGCCACCTGGGTAGCCGGCTTCGTCGTCGGCGTCCCCGCCGGCCTGCTGGACATCGGCACCGTGTCGAACCTATCGAACATCGGCACCCTCTTCGCCTTTGTCCTGGTCTCCATCGCCGTGCTCATCCTGCGCTATCGCGAACCGGAGCGCCATCGCAGCTTCCGCGCTCCGCTTGGCCCGCTCTTCCCGGTCCTCAGCATCATCTTCTGCATCGTGCTGATGATGGGCCTCGAAGTAATGACCTGGATGGCCTTCTTCGCCTGGCTCTTCGCCGGCCTGCTCATCTACTTCCTCTACAGCCGCCATCGCTCCGAGTTCGCCGGGCTGCGATAGGCAGGTGGCCCGATCATCAACTCCGAAGAATCACCATATATCATGACAAGCTGTGCCCCGTTCATCGCGGCACTATGATGAGCGGGCGGCGGGTCCGCGATGAGCGGGTCTTGGGTTCAGATCGTGGTTGGGCTATGATCGAGCCACCGCAGGTGGCTTGCAGATAATTTCTCTTCCTCAGTGCACAATCGAATCAGTCAGGAGGTCGGGCCGTTACTGACCACTGATCACTGACCACTGACCACTAGGGGTACCCCACCCCCCCTACCCCCCTGGGGTATAAATTTCCTCTGAAACCTTGCAGATTATTTCTAACCCGTTTGAAATCAATGCCTGTTGAAAACTTTTCACCCCCAAATTCTCCCACATCGTGAGATTTGGCCTCTGAAAATCACTGGAAAATCCGGTATTTTACTGGTTTTCCTGTCGCTTTGCCCCGAAACAGCAACCGTCGAGAACCGCTCTAGTAAGCTGAAAACGATGACCGAGATCAAGGAATTCATCCGCCGTCTGCCCAAGGCCGAGTTGCACCTGCACCTCGAGGGCGCGATTCTGCCCGCAACCCTGGTTGAGCTGAGCCGCCGCCACGACGCACGTCCGCTCACTCTCGCCGAAGCCGAGGCGCTCTACCAGTTCACCGACTTCACCAGCTTTCTCAATGCCTTCAAGGCCGTAACCCGCCTGCTAATCGACCCGGAAGACTACGAACTGGCCGCCTGGCGCATGATGGAGCACCTCGCTGCGCAGGGCGTGGTCCATGCTGAGGTTTATATCGCTGTCGGCGTCATCTACCTCTGGCGCAACCACGACCCTGCGGCCTTCGAGCCGATCTTCGCCGCCCTGGAGCGGGCTCGCGAGCGCGGCCAGCGCGAGCTGGGCTTTTCGCTCTACTGGATCTTTGATGCCGTCCGCCACTTCACTGTCGAGGAAGCCGAACGGGTCTTCCTCAAGGCCGCCGAACTCAAGCCGGCTCACCCTTCGATCATCGGAATCGGATTGGGCGGCGACGAGCGCCGCACCGGCTCCGAGCCGTTCCGCGCCTCCTACGCGCAGGCCGCCCAAGCCGGCCTGCGACTCACCAACCACGCCGGCGAAACCACCGGCCCCGAGGCCGTCTGGGAAGCGCTCGCCATCGGCTCCGAGCGCATCGGCCACGCTCTCTCGGCCCTGAATGACCCGAATCTGCTCCAGGAGTTGAAAGCACGAGAAGTACCGCTGGAGTTGTGCCCCACGTCCAACGTCCGCACCGGCGTCTGCCCCTCGTTTGCCGCCCACCCGTTGCGCCGCCTCTTCGATCTGGGCCTCGCCGTCACGCTCAACTCCGACGATCCGGCCTTTTTCGGCTCCGACCTGGCCAACGAATTTCTACTGGCCCACACCGAGCAGAAATTCACCCGCAACGAACTCCGCCAACTGGCCAGCAACTCCATCCGCACGAGCTTTCTTCCCGCCGAAGCGAAGGCCGCATGGCTCGCTCGAATCGACTCGGCTGAGTAAACTGAACTGTGTTTGGCCTGTGAAATTCCAAATACTGAAACAAACCTGTCGGCCGTCACATTCAGTTCGGCCATATTAAGGTATTCTGTTTGTGTAGGAGATTGCTTGCATGTCCACTGAACCCGAAGCCTTGGTTGCCACAGAAGAGATCGAAGAAACAAATGAATCCCACGCCCTGCGGGTGATCGGTTGGCTCTCGGTGGGAATGGTCGTGGCCGCGCTCGGCATCTTCGTGGGCCGCGAACTGCGCAACCGCTACAAGTTCAAGCGCCGCACTCCCTACGACTTCTACTCGAACGCCGGCGAACAGCCCGGCGAGTTCGGCCTGGGCATCTAGCACGCCTGGTCCTCATTCAGATTGCATATGCCGCCTTCGGGCGGCATTTTGCATTTGGAATGGAGCATCGCTCTAACCGTGAGGAATTCTCGCTGTCGGCGAACTGATCCCGGTGCAACATCGGTTCAGCGGGCGCGGGCTAGAACGACGGTCACGTCATCAGCTTGCTCCGCCTCGCCGATCCATTCCGCCACGGAGCCGGCAATGACATCGCCGATGCGAGAGAGTGGCTGTTGACGATGCTCCTGGATCAACGCAATCAGGCGTTCTTCGCCGAATTCGCCTGAGTCGTTCTCCGATTCGGTAATGCCGTCGCTGAAGGCGACGAAGAGATCGCCCGGCTGCATCATGATCGTGGATTCGCCATAGGCCGCGCCATCAAAAAGTCCGACGACCGTACCGGAGGTGTCGAGGCGGGAGACGCGTCCATTCTCGGCAAACATGATGGGCGGCAGGTGGCCGGCATTGCAATACGTCAACTCGCGCATCGCCGCGTCATAGCAGCCGAGAAACATGGTCGCGTACTTCTCCGGCGAAGTGCAGCGAAAAAGCTGATAGTTCAAGGTGGTCATCAACATGCCGACAGAAGGCCACGACTGGGCGGCGCCGTCTCCCCGGCGGGATATGCTGCGGTTAACATTGGAGAACGCGCCATCACCCGATGCGGCCTGCATCGATGCCGTATCCGGCTCCAGAGAGTATGCGCGAACGAAGGCATGCGCGGTGGCCATCAACAGAGCAGCGGAAATTCCCTTTCCGCTGATATCGCCCACCGCCAGCACCAGCCTGTCGCTGCCCAGGGGAATGAAGTCGTAGTAGTCTCCGCTTACTGAGCGCGCGGGACGGCAGACGCCGTAAACCTCCAGGGATGCAAGTTCCGGGAACTGGTGGGGGAAGAGCACGTTCTGCACTTCGTAGGCGATGGCGAGTTCGCTCTCCATTTGCTGCATCCGCTTCTGCTCGGCTGCAAACTTGACCAGCGATTCGGTCATGGAGTTGAAAGATTGTTCCAGCACTGCCATCTGGTCGCGGCCGCGAATCTGGATGCGATGCGTGAGATCGCCGCGGTTTACATGCTCCGTGGCGCGATAGAGGTCCGCGACCGCGCGTGTCATGCTGCGCGACAGCCGAAAACCAATAAAGAGCGCCGCCAACTCGACCAGCCCCAGGAGAATTGCGATAGCGAGCAGTACGTATACGTCGATTTTCGCATTGTCGCCGAGCGAGGCAAACAAAGTACTGTAAAGCACCGATGGCCGCGTGACGACACTAATGGCGCGGTCTTGCGATTGTCCATTTTCCCAGTCGATTGCGCTGAACGCGCTATAAAAAACAAGAGCGCGGTCGAACCGGTTGGATGGTGGTGGAATGACCCCGGCCTCCACACGTTTGTAGTCGCCCGGATTGGAGTTTGGCGGCGGCGGAATTTGAATGTTGTTCGCCTTACCGGGCGTAAACAAGGTCACCAGGCCCAGGCTGGAAGTTGCCGACCGAAGCAACTCCGGCGTGATGGGAACGCTGGAGATCACAACAAGCCGCGAGCCGTCGTGGTCGAAGATCTTGGCCGCGCGCAGATACAGGATGTCCTCATCCAGAACTAAACCGCTGAAATCTCCCTTGATCGTATCCGGCACTTTGGCGGGGTGTGCCTTGACGAGCGCTCCTTTGGTGGAGAGCGTGAAACCCTTGTCTCCTTGCCACACGGTGACGGTGCGCTCAGGGAAATTCTCGCCCGAAATGGCGAAAACATCCGCGGCGACCTGCTGATCCCATCTTCCGGTGCGCTCCATAGCGCCCAGTTGCACTGCCAGAGCATCATTCGTCGCTTTTAGATGTTGCAACTCCGACTGCAAATTCGAGATCGCAACATACGTGGCAAATTGCCCGGCAAATAGATAGCCGCTCACGCCGGCCATCATCACCAGCAGCACAATGGGGATGACACCGATAAAAATATAGGTGACGATCAGCCGGTAACGCAGCCGCCACATGATATGCCGCCAAGCCCATCGGAGGGAAAGCAACAGCGCGCAGAAGGCGAAAACCAGGGCAAAGAATTCCGTCCAGCCGCCCGGCTTCGCGCTTGACCTGGTGCCAGTGAGCAAGCCGAGAGCGTAGATCAGAACGCTCAATCCGCCAAACCACAGTGTAGTGCGACCTAGCTTGGTGATTGGACGGAGGGTCTGCCGGACCCAACGGAAGGTAAGCCACCAGGCACATAATACGAAAACAACAGTAACGAATGTCGTCCAGCCACTCAGCTTCGATCCTGGAGCAGAACCGGTGACCCAACGCAAAACGATGAATAGTACGCTCAATCCGCCGGACCACAACGTGACGCGACCCCACTTGGTGGCTGGGCTGAGGATTCGTTTCACTCGTGCCCTGATAGCGATAAACTTTGGTAGCTTGATCATGGTTTCGGCATACGCCCTTCAGCAGACTCCCGTCAGCGTCATCCGGAATTCCATTTTAGCTGCCAGCGCCCGCACAAGTTATCCACCAAAACATTCCGCGCCTGTCCAAATTTCCCGTACGCTGTGCTGAGGACAGGAGTTCCTTGGCTCGGATGCCGGTCGCCCCATATCCTTCAGCCCGCGAACTGATGAGTACCCGCTTTTCAACCGGTTCACTCACTCCCTTCCTGCGTTACCCTAAGGAACTATGGGCCGCATCCGCGTACTTCCCGACCAGGTTGCCAACCAGATCGCTGCCGGCGAGGTGGTGGACCGGCCTGCCTCGGTCGTCAAAGAACTGCTGGAGAACGCTCTGGACGCCGGCGCTACCCGCATCCGCGTCGAGGTCGAGGCCGGCGGGCGCAAGCTCATCCGCACCACCGACGACGGGCAGGGCATGAACCGCGACGACGCCCTGCTGGCCTTCGAGCGCCACGCCACCTCGAAGCTCCGCACCGCCGACGACCTGCTCTCCATTGCGACGCTGGGCTTTCGCGGCGAGGCGCTGCCTTCGATTGCCTCGGTGGCGCGCGTGACCCTGGAAACGGCTACCGGCGAGGAGAGCGCCGGAACCCGCGTCGAGATCGCCGGTGGCAAAATCCTGCACGTGGACGACGCCGCTCTGCCGCGCGGCACCACGCTGGCCGTCGCAGATCTCTTCTTCAACACTCCCGCCCGCCGCAAATTTCTGCGCGCCGAATCCACCGAACTGGCCCATGTGACAGCTTTGGTCACCCACTACGCCCTGGCCCACCCGGATAAACACTTTGAGCTGTTCTCGGCCACGCACACCATCGTTTCCGCGCCGCCGGTTGCGCGCACGGCCGAGCGGATTTACCAGATTTTTGGCAAGGAGACGCTGGCCCAACTGCTCCCGGTGGCCGCCGAACTTCCTTTGGAGCGCGCCGGCCTGCCTGAGCCGCCGCCCTGGAAGAAGGATCCAAACCTGCCCGTGCGCGCAACCGGCTGTCTGCGGCTTACCGGCTTCTACTCCAAGCCCGAGCTGCAGAAGCTCAACCGCAACTCGATCTACATCTTCGTCAACAAGCGCCTGATCCGCGACCGGCTACTGATGCACGCGATCACAGAGGCTTATCGCAACGTGATTCCGCCCACCAGCTTCCCGGTGGTGCTGCTCTTCCTGGAGATGCCGCCCGAGGAAGTGGACGTGAACGTCCATCCAGCCAAGACCGAGGTCCGTTTTCGCCAGCAGAGCCTAATCCACGACTTTGTCCGCGACAGTTTGCGCACGGCTCTCATCAAAGCGCGCCCCGCAGCCGGTTTTCTGGCCGCGTTGGACTCCGCGCCCGCGGCCAGCCCCTCGCTGATGCCGCCAGCCGCATCGCCCCTGCCCGGCTTGCCGGATAGTGAGCCTCTTCCGGCGATGCCGGACTCCGATCCGGCCGCGTTCCAGGCCGCCCGGACTGACGCCGAAGCCTTTGAGCTGACGCCGCACCTGCCCACGCCCGTTCCCGGCAAGCTGCCCTTTACCGCCCAGAGCTTTCAACCCGGCGGCTGGGACGACCGTAAGGCGTGGGGCGAGGCCGCGGCGGCGCTCTTTCAGCCGTCCAGCCTGCCGCCCGGTGGAGACTGCTCTCCGCGCCCCGGCGACGCGCCTGGAGCGAACCCCGCAGCGGAGACAGCCCTGATCGAGGCCGAGCAGGCCGCCGCCAATCTCAACCAGCTAGGCTCGCTCCGCCCGCTGGGGCAGTTGCGCGAGTCGTTCATTCTGGCCACCGGAGAGGACGGTTTGTGGATTATTGACCAGCATGTGGCACACGAAAGGATACTTTTTGAAAAAATTTTAAGAGACCGTCAAGTGGAAAAGGTAATGCGCCAGAGGTTACTAATGCCCCTCTTAGTGGAACTAAAGGCATCACAGATGGTTGTCTTCGCGGGCATCGCCGAGGAGTTGCAACGTAACGGATTTGAGGTGGAACCATTTGGTCCTCAGACACTTGCGGTGAAAGCTGCCCCGGCTGGCCTGGAGGGAGCGGCTCTGGAGCGGATGCTGGCCGAGGTGATCGAACAATCCAGCGCGGATTCGGAGGAACCAAAGCAAAATCATGATCTTACGGCTCTTCGCACGCGCATTGCCGCCTCCATTGCCTGTCATTCCGCCATCAAGGTCAACACGCCTCTTGACCCCGCTCGAATGGAGTGGTTACTCTCGGAACTAGCCAAAACGAGCCACCCAACCAGTTGTCCGCATGGACGTCCAATCGCTTTGCTGTATTCTTGGAAGGAGATCCAGCGGGCCTTCCATCGAATCTAGAGCAGGTGGAAGGTGGTAGCCCTCCTCTTAGGGGACAGGGCTGCCCGGCGCCATCGCCAGCCTGGAAGCGAGGTTTTTCTTTGACATCGGAACAATTGGAAGCATCGCGCGCCGAAAGGATGCGCCTGAACGGACATGGGACACTCACACTTGAGGATGCCCGGACGTGGATAGAGGAGACCGGGTTGTGTCTCTTCCTGCCCAAGCGGCAGTTTTCCACATCGATTGCGCCGTCGTTTGTTGAGGCTGTAGCCGGCCGGCGCAATGCCACCCCTGATCGCGGAGATATTGCCGTAGCCGAAGAGTTGCTGGTACGCCTGGAGACAGACGGCGTGGCCGTGCGGCTGAACCTGCTGGGCCTGCCCGGCGAGGCGCCCGACTTCGTGGTGGCAAGCTGGGTACTGCCCTACGTCTATGCCCTGCGCGGCGACCGCGACTGGCGCCGCAGTCCGCAACTAACCGGTTCCCGCCAGGTTTCACAACTGGCCATCCAGGCTTACAAGCTGCTGGAGGCGGGCGATACAACCCTTGGCAAACTCACCCGCGCGCTGGGCAGGGAAGTGACCGAAGGCGCCGTTCTGCGCGCCATCACCGAGCTCTGGCAACAGCTTCGCATCATTCCGGTCGTCTCCGCTCCCGGCCAATCTGCCCAGTGGCAATTGCTGCGCCTGCGTTTCCAGAAAGCCATTGCCGAAGGCGCCTCCACCTCCCAGGTGACGGCCATCTCGGTGCTTGCCTCCATTTATTTGCAGGCGGTGATCGCCGCCAGCATGGAAGAGGTTGAGCTGTTCCTGGCCCCGCTCACCGCCCGCAGCAAGGTGCGCGAGGTGCTGCGCGGCCTGGTGGCCACGCGCCAGGTTCACACCATCTCGCTGGGCCACGCGCCCCACTTCTATGTTGCCGGCACACTGCCGGAGTTTGCCGCGCCCCCCACGATCTACGCCAGCGCGTCGATACCGGCCTCCGCATACTTCCTGAACTCCCATGATGAGGAGCTGCCGGAGTCCGTGGCCGCGAAGCCCGGTTCGCCTGCTGCGCCAGCCTCGGCAGCCCCGCGCAAGCCTGCCGAGCTCCGCGCGCCCCGCACCGCTGCCGCCCGCAAACCGGCAGTGAGCGGAAAATCCTCCGCTGCGCGGCCCCACTTCAGCCGCACGGCTGCCCACACTCGCGGTCGCAAGCCTGCTCAATCCTCCTCTAGCTGCCATCCAGCCCGGCGCGCTGGCTCTGATGCACGGCCAACCGGCGTGCGCAAGGCCAACAGTGCCCGGCCTGCCTCCGCCGCTCACTGGAGCAAGAAGGCTGCCGCCGGCCCGAACGTCAAGCGCAACGGCGCCCATGCCGGCACAGGCTCTTCCAACGGGAACGGCTCAAACAGGCACGGTAGGCCTGCGGCTCACACTTCCGCTTCCGGCACACGCTCCGCCAAGTCTGCCTCGCCCGCCTGGAACCCGAGAAATGGCGCCCAGCGCAAGGTACATTCCAACGGCGCCAAGACTGCCGGCAAGCCCGGCGCAACCTCCCGCAACGGCAGCGCCCCACGGAAGGATTCCCGGCTCGCCACGCGGCCAGCTCGACCAGGCAACAGCCGGAAGCCCGCCTTTGCCGCCAGCACAAAGGCTGGCAACAGCAAGCGGTTTGGCTTTGCTGCCCGGCCCAAGCAGAGGACGAAGAAACGCGGATGAGTGCGGACGAAAGCTCCTTCAGCTCTCTCGATCCGGTCCACAAGGCCATCATCGCCATTGATGGCCCTGCCGGAGCGGGAAAGAGCACCGTGGCCCGTCATCTGGCGCGGCATTTTGGCTTGCTGAACATGGAGACCGGGGCCATGTACCGCGCATTTGCTCTCAAGGCGCTACGCGCGGAACTGCCTTTGGACGAGAGTAAAAGCCTGGAACGCCTTGCGGCCGAAACCTCCATCCGCCTCGAGCCCGGCGAGGAGGAGAATCGTGTCCTGCTCGACGGCGAGGACGTGACCGGCCTGATTCGCAATCAAACGGTCACCGACGCCGCTTCTCACGTCAGCGTCTGGCCAGCCATTCGTGCCTGGATGGTCCGCCTGCAGCAGCAGATAGGCGCCCATGGCGGGGTGGTCATGGAGGGCCGCGACATCGGCACGGTGGTCTTTCCCCAGGCCGCGGTCAAAATCTTTCTGGATGCCGCCCCCGAGGTGCGGGGCATGCGCCGCTACGATCAACTAGGCTCAATGCCGGCCCAGCAGCCCGAAGAGGTGATACGCGACCTGCGCGCCCGCGACGAGCGGGACCGCAACCGCGCCAATTCACCTCTCAAATCGGCCCCGGACGCCGTTCTGCTGGATTCTACCAATCTGACGCTGGAAGAGGTTGTAGCCGCCGCCGAGGCCATCGTGGCCGCAAAGCTGGCTCATGCCTGAGATAAGACACACTAAGCGCGATATACCGCGTGGCCGCAGGTCTGGCGCAACAGCTTGAAGACTAGTGTTTGTGCGCCGCAGGCGCTAGAGCCTTTGGAGCAGGTGCGGCTTTGAGGTACATGATCTTCTTCGTCCCGCCCTCGCAACTGCCGACCACCTTACCCTCGGCGTCCTTGTCCTTCGCCACGATTTCCAGCGTGTATGCCTTCACGTTGTTGGCATCCAGCTTTTTTGCGATCTCTGCCTTCAACACTTCACAGGGCTTTGGCCCTTGCGCGCAAGACAACGCCGCCGCAAAGAACAGCACGGCAACTGACGCCATGATTCTCAAGGTGCGATCTCCTTCGATTTGTACTAGAACAAATTTTGGGCCAAGACTAACGTATTCAGGTTGCCATCGTCAATCTTGGCTTTCGGCACGACTGAAGTCGTGCCCTGACACTCCTTGCAGTCCGGAGCGAGTTTTTCCGCAGCCTGTAAAGCCGCGCCCTTTCAAAACGCAGATTTATCAGAGCCCCAGGTTAAGGGCACAGCGCCCGACAGCCGATAGAGCCTACAATAATCAAGCATAGCCGGACATGGATTGCGAATCGCCGGCGCGAGATCGGGAAACTTCATGCCCGCAAGCAAACGCTTCATCTGCATTCACGGTCACTTTTACCAGCCGCCGCGCGAGAACCCCTGGCTGGAGACGGTTGAGACGCAGGACACGGCCGCTCCCTACCACGACTGGAACGAGCGCATCTGCGCGGAGTGCTACGCCCCCAACGGCGCGGCGCGCATCGTGAACAACAAAAATCAGATCACGCGCATCGTGAACAACTACGCGCGCATGAGTTTCAATTTTGGGCCCACGCTGCTGAGCTGGCTGAAGGAGAACGCGCAGCGCACCTACCGCATGATCATGGACGGCGAGCGCCGCAGCCGCAAGAGTTTCAAGGGCCATAGTTCCGCCATGGCGCAGGTTTACAACCACATCATCCTGCCGCTGGCCAACCGCCGCGACCGCATCACGCAGATTCGCTGGGGTATCGCCGACTATCAGCACCACTACGGCGCCGCGCCCGAGGGGATGTGGCTGGCCGAGACCGCGGCCGACAACGAATCGCTGGAGCTGCTCGCCCAGCACGGCATCAAGTTCACGGTGCTGGCGCCGCACCAGTGCCGGCACATCCGGAGCTTGATGGAAGGCGCGGGGAAAGACGGCACGAACTGGACGGAGACTCCCGGGGCGATCGTGGACACCACGCGCCCCTACCTTGTCCGTTTCGACTCCGGCGTCTCGATTGCCGTTTTCTTCTATGACGGCCCCATCGCGCGGGCTATCGCCTTCGAGGGGCTGCTCAACTCCGGCGAGAGCCTTGCCGTGCGGCTCAAGGGCGGCTTCAAAGACAACGCGCAACCGCAACTGGTCCATGTGGCGACGGATGGGGAATCGTACGGCCACCACCATAAGTACGGCGAAATGGCGCTGGCCTACGCGCTGCGCCTGCTGGAACGGGACCGGAGCGTCAAGCTGACCAACTACGGCAGCTACCTGGCCCAGTTTCCCCCCGAGTACGAAGCCGAGATTGTCGAAAACACCTCCTGGAGCTGCCCGCATGGGGTCGAGCGCTGGCGCTCGGATTGCGGTTGCAACAGCGGCAAGCTGGGCTGGAACCAGGCGTGGCGCGCGCCGCTCCGCAAGGCAATGGACGAGCTGCGCGACGCCGTGGCCCCGCTTACCCAGCAGGAGGGCGCCAAGCTCTTCAAAGATGTCTGGGCCGCCCGCGACAGCTACATCCAGGTGGTACTCGACCGCGGCCCGGAGACGCTGGAACGCTTCTTTGCCGGACATCAGAGCCACCCTCTTACCGAAGCAGAGCGCGTGCGCGCCTTGGAATTGATGGAGATGCAGCGCCACACACAGCTCATGTACACCAGTTGCGGCTGGTTCTTCGACGACATCTCCGGCATCGAGGCCGTGCAGGTGATCGCCTATGCCGCGCGCGTGCTGCAACTGGCGCGGGAGCTGTTTGGGGAGCAGGCCGAACCGCTGGAGCCCAACTTTCTAGCTCGGCTGGCCGAAGCCCGCTCGAACGTGGCCGCGGCCGGCGACGGCGCCCGCATCTACAAGGAGAAGGTAAACGCCAAGCAACTGGGCCTGGAACAGGTCGCGGCCCACTACGCAATCAGCAGCGTCTTCACCTCATTTGCCGAGGAGACCGAGCTGTTCTGCTACCGCGTTCGCCGCCTGGCCTATGACATCTACACCTCCGGCCGCGGACGGCTGGCGCTGGGCCGCGCATCCATTGCCAGCGCCATCACCGGCAAGCGGCAGAGCTTCTCGTTCGCGGTTCTGCACTTCGGCGACCAGAACATTACCGCAGCCGTCAAGCCTTGCGAGGAGGCGGATGTGGCTGAGTTCGAGGCCTTCGCCAGCCAGGCCGCCGACCAGCTGCAGAGCGCCAAGTTTCCTGAGGTGATTCGCCTGCTCGATCGTTACTACGGCAGCGCGGATTACTCGCTCACATCGCTGTTTGCTGACGAGCAGCGGCGCATCGTTGAGCTGATACTCAAATCCACGCTCTCAGACATCGAAACCTCGCTCACCACCATCTACGAGGACCACGCCAGCCTGCTGCACTATCTCTCCCAGGCCGGTCTGCCCAAGCCGCCGGCGCTCACCCTGGCCGCGGGCTTTGCCATCAACGCCGGCCTGCGCCGGGCACTGGAGGGCGACCCCGTCGACCTGGCACTGATGCGCTCTTTCCTTTCGCTGGCCAAGGCCGACCACGTTCCGCTGGAGACGGCCACGCTCTCCTACATCGCCGACCAGCGCATGAAGCGCGCCATGGTCGAGCTGCAAACCTCCTCCGGGTCGCTGGAGATCCTCGACCGGGCGCTGGCGCTGGCCCGCACGCTAGTGGAATTGCCTTTTGATCTGAATCTGTGGCAGGCGCAGAACATCTGGTACGAGATCCTGCGCGCCTCCAGCTCTGGCCTCACCGCGCTGGCCACCGACGACCGTCCGCGCTGGGACAAAGACTTCAGCGAACTGGGCAGTTGCCTGTCAATCGACAGCGCCGCCATCAGCGCTCAAGATCCTGCGGCGGCGACCACGGGGGATTAAAGTGGAGCGTTAGAAGTTCGTTGCATAGTTGTTTGCAAAAGAGGCGCTGCTATCTTGCGTAAAATGCAGGTCCTTCGACTCCCTCCCATTCGACAAGCTCAGGGACCGGTCGCTCAGGATGACAGCAGCTTTAGGTAATGTTTCTCTGTGGCTGGGGATTAAAGCGTGCCTAGTTTATGCAGCTTTCCGCTCTTGAGCGCGAAGCGCTCACCGCGCCAGACTATGGTGTTGCCGGCAAAGCCAGCGACCCAGACTCCCATGGCGATCAGGTCGCGCAGCGGCAGCAGCCAGAGGCTTGGCAGCACCTGGTGGTCGGCCAACACTTCAGTGCCCACCGTCATGGCCAGCGCGAGCCGCAGAAAGAAGCTCAACCCCAGCAGCCACAGACTCACCGGGCTCTGTCCGCTGGCCAACACATTGAGCAGCGCCCAGCCCAGCCCGTGCGTGAAGATGAGGCCCGCATAGCCCCAGGGCCGCGCGTCGCGCACCGTCCTGGCCCAGCGCAACTGGTGATCGAGGAAGCCGCGCCAGCCGTAGGCCGCAACATGGGTCTCGACCACTTCGGCGCTCAGAGCCACGCGGTAACCGGCCCCGCCCACGCGCGCGCCCAACTCGTAGTCGTCGGCCAGGTGATCGACCAAAACTTGCAGTCCGCCGATTTTGTCGAGTGTCTCGCGCCGCACAGCCAGCGTGGAGCCGAGTCCATAGCGCAGGCCGCCCTCAATCCACTTAGACAGCAGTACGCCGCCCAGGAAATCAGTCGCGATGCCCAGAGCCTCAAGCCGCGACGGAAGGCTCCCGTGGGCTCGGCCTCGATAGAGGGCGGTGACGAGGCCGACTTCTTGCGGGGCTTTGCAGTTGGACTCTGCCGCCGGAGAAAAACAGGCCATCACCCGCTCCAGGTAGCTCGGGCTGACGGTAATGTCGGAGTCGTTGATGAGCAGGAAGTTGTGGCGGGCGTGCGGGACGAGCTGGACCAGCGTGCTGACCTTGCCGTTGGTTCCCAGCCGAAGGGGGCACTCGATGAGGCGGATGGAGAGCTCAGGAAACTCGGTCTGCAACTGCTTGACGGCGGCCACGGCAGGGTCAGCCAGCGAGGAGACGCCGAAGAGCAGTTCGAACTCGCCGGCGTAGGATTGGCGGCAGTGGCTGCGGAAGGCGTCGATCATGCCGGGGTCGAGGCCCTTGAGGGACTTGAGCACACTCACACCGGGCATGAAGGCCGGCAGCGGGGCGCGCCGCGCCCCCAGGAAGATCCGCGCCGCGATCAGGGCGGCCAAAAAATAGCCCATCCCGGCCACGGCCAGAATCGTGGTCAGTATCTCCACGGATTGTGCCAAAGCGTGGGGCATCACAGGGGTAAGTGTAACGGAAAGCGGTCAGTGGTCAGTGGTCAGTGAATCACCACGAGGCTCGAATATATTCAGGTATTGTCAAGTGAATTCTCATATTGCGTCGCCAACACTTGATTTCTCAAGCGCCATGCTGGCCACTGTCCACTGCTACTCGTACCTGAGCGCCTCAATGGGGTCGAGGTTGGCTGCCTTCCAGGCGGGATAGATGCCGAAGATCAGGCCGATGGCGCAGGAGACAACAAAGCCGATCAGCACCCACACCGTAGAGAGCGTGGCCGGCAAGCCAATGGGCAACAAGTAGATGATCCCGGTAATCACGGCGCCCAACATGACGCCCACCACGCCGCCCACGGCGCACAAGGATACGGCTTCGGTGGTGAACTGGATGAGAATGGTGTGTTTGGTTGCGCCGATGGCCTTGCGTATGCCGATTTCACGGGTGCGCTCGGTGACGGATACCAGCATGATATTCATTACGCCCACGCCGCCCACCATGAGGCCGACGCTGGAGATGGCAATCATGAAGATCCGCAGGTACAGCGTAATATCGCCCCACAGTTTTGTAAGCGTATCCGGCCCGAAGATCTCGAAGTTATCGGGCGCCTCAACCTTCACCTTGCGGCGAATGCGCAGCATCTCGCGAATTTCATCCTCAACCAGAGCTTTGTATTTCTGGTCATCGTATTTTACGGTGACCCACACGTCACGGTCCTCGGGGTGCAAGTTGTGAAAAGTTCCCATCGGAAAATAAACCTGGTTGTCGTCCGGATTCTTGCCGCTGCCGAAAGGCTGTTTCGCCTTGTCGATTACGCCGATTACGGTGTAGAGACCAGTCTCTATGTTGACTTCCTTGCCCACTGCCGGATCGTTGCCGAAGAGCTCCTCCCATGTGTCGTGGCCCAGCACGCAGACGTTCGCATGGCGCTGGTCCTCGGCGTCGTTAAAAAGGCGTCCCTCCAGGAAGGTCAGGTCCATCACGTCGCCCACCTGGGCGGTTGATCCGGTGAGGATGGTCTGGGAGACCTTTCTGCCGTTGTACTTCACGCTCACACTGCCCACGCGGAATTCGGTTGTCACATGCTGGATCGAGCCGTCAACTGCGATCACGTGCGGCATAGTACGCAACGCCATCACGTCATCCATGTTCAGTTTCTTGCGCGTGAGCTGCTCGGTGGTGGGTTGCACTCCGATGACCGGCATATGAAAAACCCAGAAGGAGTTCGTGCCCATCGAGTCGGCGAAGTCTTCTACGCGGCGGTTGACCCCGCTAATGATCGAGGAGATGACGATGACAGTAGTGATACCAATGACGATGCCCAGCACGGTCAGCCCCGAGCGCAGCTTGTTAGCCTTCAATGTATCGAGGGCCATCTTGATGGATTCTCTTGTCTGCCCCTGTGCCATTACAATTCTGCCCTCAATGCGACGACCGGGTCTAGCTTGGCTGCTTTGCTGGCTGGATAAACGCCGAAGAAGATGCCCACTGCGCCAGCAAGAAACAGCCCCAGCATAATCGCCCACAGCGGCGCGCTGGTCGGGAAACCTACCACCAGCGTAATCAGTTTGCCTACGGCAATGCCGCTCAAAACGCCGAGTGCTCCGCCCACCAGCGACATGGTCGCGCTTTCAATCAAGAACTGCAGCAATACGTCGCGCTGTCGCGCGCCCAGTGCCTTGCGCACGCCGATCTCGCGTGTTCGCTCGGTAACCGATACCAGCATGATGTTCATGATGACGATGCCGCCCACCACTAGCGCGATCGAGGCGATGCCCAGCACCACCCAGGTGAACATCGCACTGATCTGCTTCCAGATTGAGAGGAAAGTGTCGTTGGTTTCCATCTCGAAATCATCGGGAGAGCCCGGTGCATCGTGCCGGCGAGTGCGCATCAGCACTCGCACTTCGTCCTTGGCCCGCTCCATCGACTCGGCGTTGCCAATGGCCCGGGCATATATTTTGACCGAAAAGTGAAATCCGTGAGTCTGCTGATAAGTGGAAAGCGGTACGGCAACCCAGTTGTCCTGCGACTGGCCCAGCATCTTGCCCAGGCGGTCGCCCACGCCGATAATGGTGAACGGGACGCCGTCCACGCGAATCTCCTTGCCGATAGGGTCTGCATTATCGCCCAGAAGATTGTCCACAATGTCATAGCCCACAATAGCGTTATGGGTGGCGTAGGTGTCGTCTGCAGGGGTAAAGCCGCGGCCCATCGCGATATCGATGTTATGTAAAGCCAGCATATTCCATGTATAGCCGCGCATATCAGTGTTATTGCTGGAGTGCCGGTTGTAAACGACTTTGCAGGTGCTGTATACCGTTGCGCCCACCTGGCTGCATTCGGTGCAGTTGTCGCGCACCGCAAGATAGTCGTCAAAGCGGATAATCTTGCGCTTCGCGAAGCGAAAGTAGTCTTCGATATTTAAGATTGCGCCTGCTTTTTGCGAAACCGTAAAAATGTCCGCGCCATATCCTGTCAGCTTCGTACTCACGTATTTGTTGGCGCCTTGAACCAGCGTGACTACCAGGATGACCGAGGCCACGCCCATTACCACGCCGATCAGCGTGAGCACCGTGCGCATTTTGTTCGCCCACAGGGACTGCAGCGCGAGTTTAAAAGCCTCACTGAAGAGCATGGTCCTGCTTTCTGTTGCCAATCTCTTACAAACGATGACCGTTAAAGAGGACAGGCTTCAACCTGTCCGATTAAATCCGATTTCTCCGCAGCGTGTAAAAACCGAGCATAACTCCAGTGTACGCAATCTCCGGTATTCCTAGTACTGATACTGTGTGATTTAGTAATTGTTCCTGAACAAATGCGGGCGTAGACGCCCGCATGACAGCCGGTCTGGAGACCGGTGCTACGTTCCGGCCATTACACAATCACGCGGTCAAGGTACTAGAACGCAATATTGCCCCATCCGGCCACTTCCCACATTCGGAAAGCAGCCGCAGCCGGGGGAAGGGCGCTCTCTTCTGATACGCAAGGGGCCGCGCACAGGTTCCTATGCCCGGTGGAAGCCGGGAAAATACCATAAAACGGCGATTGAACGGAACTTTTTGGCCGCCGCTTGGCGTAGCATGAGAGGGCGCGCAGTTCCGCGCCTGTATTTTGAACGGAATCCACTATCACTCGTCTACTGGAGGTCCGATGATTCGCGTCTATTCCCGCTTTGTGCCTGTCCTGCTGGCGTTTTTCGCGCTCCTGCCCGTTTTTGCTTCTGCCCAGGCCACATCGGCGGCCGCACCCGCCCCGGCTCCGCTGCTGCTCCGCTCCCCCTCCCTCTCGCAGGACAATATCGCCTTCCGCTACGCCGACGACATCTGGACGGTCAGCCGGAATGGCGGCGAGGCCGAGCGACTTACCTCCAACGGGCAAGTGGCCGCAGGCCCGTTCTACTCGCCTGACGGCGCCTGGATCGCCTACTCGGCCCATCTCAACGGCAACATCGACGCCTACATCATCCCCGCCACGGGCGGCTTTCCCCGCCGCATCACCTGGCACCCGGCCGGCAGCGGTGTGGTGGGATGGTCTCCGGACGGCAAGGACCTGCTGATCGCCAGCATGGCTGCCAGCTATCGCCATTACCTGCGCCTCTTCCGCGTTCATGCCGACGGCTCCGGCGTTCCCGAGCCGCTGCCGCTACCCTCAGGCTTCCAGGCCTCCTTCTCGCCCGACGGCCAGTCGATTGCCTATGAGCCCTATACCAAGTGGCAACCGGCCTGGAAGCGTTATGTCGGTGGCCAGACCACCCCCATCTGGATCGTCAACCTCAAGACTCTTGACCTGGTGAAGGTGCCACGCGAGAACTCCAACGATTCGAACCCCGTCTGGGTCGGCGACCAGGTCTACTTCCTCTCTGACCGCGACAGCACCGGAACCAACAACGGTCCGGTCACGCTTTATCGGTATGACACCAAAACCCAGCAGGTCTCTCAGGTGATGGCGAATAACGGGCTGGACATGAAGTCCTTCCAGGCCGGCCCCGCAACAGGCGTGGACGGGTCGAGCCGGTCCGCCCTGGTGGTCGAGCAGTTCGGCCGCATTCTTCTGGTGGACCCGGCCTCGGGCATGAACATGCCGATCCCGATTTCGATTCACGGCGAGCTGGCCTCCCTGGCGCCCCACCGGGCGAAGCTGGACCCGGATGAGATTCAGAACGCCGCTCTCTCGCCCACCGGCGCCCGCGCTGTATTCGAAGCGCACGGCGAGATCTTCACCGTGCCGGCCGAGAAGGGCGACACACGCAACCTGACCCAGACCCCCAGCGTGGCCGAACGCGACCCCTCCTGGAGCCCGGATGGCAAAACCATCGCCTACTTCTCCGACGCCAGCGGTGAATACCAGCTTTATCTGCACAACCAGACCGGCTTTAAGCCGCCCACGGTCATCGACCTCGGTCCTGATCCCAGCTACTTCTACAGCCCCACCTGGTCACCCGACTCCAAGCACATTGCATATACCGACAAGCACCTGCATTTGTGGGTTGTCGATGTGCCAACCGGCAAGCCGGTGCTGGTGGATACGGGCATTTATGGCAGCTTCGGCGCCGACTTCGGCGCCACCTGGTCGCCGGACTCAAAGTGGATCGCCTATCATCGCGACCTCAATAACCAGTTGCGCGCCATCTTCCTCCACTCGATGGAAACGCACAAATCCACCCAGGTCACAGACGGCATGAGCGATGCCTCCAGCCCGTCCTTTGACCCCAACGGAAAGTTCCTTTACTTCCTCGCCTCCACCGACGACGGTCCCTCGAAGGCCGGCATTGACCTCTCTTCGCTGGACCGCGCGCAAACCACCGTACCCTATGTAGTGGTGCTGGCTGCTGACGGCGCTTCGCCGGTGCCTCCGCAGAGCGACGACGAGAAGATCAAGGACGAGACAAAGAAGGACGCGGATAAGAAAGACAGCGACAAAAAAGACACAGACAAGAAAGACGCGGACAAGAAAGATACAGACAAGAAGGAAGTGGCAGCCGCGGACACCAGCAAGGATAAGAAGGACACGGATAAAGACAAGAAGGATGCCGACAAGCCGGTCGTGGTCAAAGTGGATCTGGAAAAGATTGGCGACCGGATTCTCTCTTTACCCATTCCGGCGCGCAACTATGCCGCGCTCGCGGTGGGCAAAACCGGTGTTCTTTATCTTGCCGAGACTTCTCCCTTCGGCCGCTCCAGCAGCGAGGATAGAGGTGAGGGCATCCGCGCCATCTGGCGCTTCACGCTGGAAAAGCGCAAGCCCGAGCAGGTGCTCAGCGACTTGGATGCCTTTACCGTCTCGTATGACGGATCCAAAGTTCTTTACAGCCGCAAGGGCGGCTGGACTATCGCCTCGGCCGACGACCTGAAGCCCGACGCCGCCGCACCCGGCAAGCCTCTGAACCTGGGTGGGCTTGAAACCGTCATCGACCCCCGCGCCGAGTGGCGGCAAATGTATCACGAAACCTGGCGCATTGAGCGCGACTTCCTCTACGATCCTCACACCCACGGCCTCAGCATTCCCAAAATTGAGGCCAAATACAAGCCTTACCTCGACTCGCTCGCCTCGCGCTCCGAGTTCAGCTATCTCTCCACGGAGATGCTGGGCGAAATCACCATCGGCCACATGTTCATCCACCCGCCGCACGTGGCGGACCACGAGACAAAGACCGGCCTGCTGGGCGCAGATTATAAGGTGGAGAACGGCCGCTATCGCATCGCCAAAATCCTCGGAGGACAAAACTGGACCCCCGGCCTGGCCTCGCCGCTCACCCTGCCGGGAGTCTCCGTCAAGGAGGGTGAATACCTGCTGGCGGTCAACGGCCGCGAGCTGAAGGCTGGCGACAACCTCTACCAGTTCTTTGACGCGACTGCCGGCAAGCAGACCGTACTCCATGTGGGCGCCAACGCCGACGGCAAGGACGCCCGCGACGTCACGGTGGTTCCCATAAGCGACGAGGACGGGCTGCGCAACCTGGACTGGATCGAAGGCAACCGGCGCAAGGTCGGCGAACTCTCCGGCGGCATGGTGGCTTACGTCTACATGCCCAACACCGGCGGGGGGGGCTACACCAACTTCAACCGCTACTTCTACTCGCAACTCGACAAGCAGGCCCTGGTCCTCGACGAGCGTTACAATGAAGGCGGCTTCATTGCCGACTACGTGGTCGATGCGTTGAAGCGCTTCCCGCTCTCCGGAGCCATCGAGCGCGACGGCAAGGCAATCCACGACCCGGTGGGCGCAATCTTCGGGCCCAAGGTCATGCTCATTAACCAGAACTCCGGCTCGGGCGGCGACGCCATGCCCTGGTACTTCAAAAAGGCCGGAATCGGCAAGCTGGTGGGCACGCGCACCTGGGGCGGCCTGGTTGGCATCGGAGGCTATCCGCAGTTACTCGACGGCGGCTCTGTTACCGCGCCTCGTTACGCCATCTACGGCATCAACGGCCAGTGGGAGGTGGAAAACCACGGCATCGCCCCCGACGTGGCCGTCGAGGACCTGCCTAAGGCCGCAGCTGCCGGCCACGATCTCCAACTCGAAACCGGCGTGCAAATGGTGCTGGACGAGCTGAAGGCACATCCGGTGCCGGCGATTCCCATCCCGCCGTATCCGAACTACCATAAGGGCGATAGCCTGGGGAACAAGTAGCGAGTTGGCGAGTCAGCGGGTCGGCTGCTTGCAAAATACACCGTGCCCCATCCTTTCGCTTTTTTTAGCGAAAGGGTGGGATAGCACAAAGCTCGACCGGCCAGTTCTCCTTCACCGTCCCGAGCTGCCAAAGCCTTTTTCGGCGCGGGCCGACACTTCCAGTGTATCTACTTCCTGAACGAGACCCGTGAGAACGGGAACGGGAATCATCTGTGCAATTTTTTCGCCGGCCTTGAGTTCTACGGCAGTGTCGCCGAGGTTGGTCATCAGCACAAGAATCTCGCCGCGATAGCCCGAGTCGATGACCCCGGCGGTGGTGGCAATCCCCCGCGCCGCCATCGAGGAGCGGTCGCGCACCAACAATCCCAGCGGCACGCCGGCCTGAGGGTGCCGTGCCTCGACGCAGATGCCGGTCCGCACCTTGACCGTAGTCCGTGGAGCGAGCGCCACACCCTCCAGCGCAAAGAGGTCATAGCCCAGGTCCTCGCCCGGATGGGCGACGACGGGGGCGCGCGCCCCGGCTTCCAATAACTTCACTCGCAGCATGGATTAATGGTAGCAGCGGAGCCGGCGGGGCTAAAGAGACTGCGGAAAAACTCGGGATTGGGAGTGTAGTTGGCGGAAAGCATCCCTCCGGGCTAAGAACTTAATCGGTCGTCCATCAGTTTTGAACCCGGCGCCGCAATTCGTGCCAATGCGCGCAACACCGGCTGCGGCCGTCCGAGTCATTATAGGTTTGAACGTCCTGTGGGCACTCTTCCCTTGGCCAGATCGCATGCCCGCCACAGGTACCAACTGGCCACGGAACGGAACGGCGCCCAGCGTTTTCCCCTTTTGAGCAGCACCTCCGGCTTGGGCAGGTCTTTCGCCTCCAGCGGACGGGTTTTGGGAGCCTTTTGAAATGTCAGCGCAAAGCCCTTGCGCACACCGTAGTCGCTCACCGGCAAAACGTCAGGTCGGCCCAGGCGAAAGATCAGTAGCATCTCCACCGTCCAGGGGCCGATGCCGCGCACCTCGGTGAGCCGCTCGACGATCTCCGCGTCGGTCATCTTCTTAATCGCCGCGTTGGTTGGGACTGTGCCGTCCAGGGTTCGCGAGGCCAGGTCGCGCAGTGCCTTGATTTTGTTGCCAGAGACACCGCAGGCCCGCAACGGCTCGTCGGGCGTGGAGATCAACTGTTGGGGCGCCGGGTCGCCGCCAAAGTATTCGCGGACGCGCCGATGGATGGTGGCCGCGGCCTTGCCGTGCAACTGCTGGTAGAGGATCGATTCGACAAGCGACTCAAAGGGTGAAGGTGAGGGATCGAGCTTCAGCGTGAATGGCCCGGTCCGGTCGATCAGCGCGCCCAGCTTCGGGTCGTTGGCGCGCAAATGCGCTAGCGCCTCGGCGGCGTCGAAGGGAAGTTTACGGATGCGCCCGTCGTGAATCATACAAAGTCAGTGTAACTCGAAAGGCCCCTCTGGATGAGTAGTGTCAGCTGATGTCGAAATATGGTCCCCTGCGAATTTTGAGAGTAACTTCGTGGAGTTTTGTCCTATTATAAAAATAGCTTGTCCGGGTTTTACGCAATTTCCCCATGGGCGAGGAGGTTTTCACACCGTCGGACAATGCAGTTAGGAGGGTGTATGAAGAAGTTTTTTGCAGTTGCCGCGCTTGCGGCGCTGATTCCAGCCTCAGCTCTGGCACAGACCGCTGGCCAGCACAATAAGGACGCAACAAAGCAGCACAACGACGCAACGAATTGGACCGGATTCTATGCTGGTTTCAATGCTGGTGGAGCACTCGGTTCTTCGAATGCGCAAACCAGCACGGTCTACAGTACTACGGGATGGTTTGCCCCTTCCAGCCCGCCGGCGATTGCCATCACGGGGAATCAGAATATGAATCCTAAGGGGTATGTACTCGGCGGGCAATTTGGATATAACTGGCAGATTGCTCCCAGGTGGGTGCTGGGCGCCGAGGCTGACTATGGCGCCTTTGAGACCAGCGATTCCGCAACAGGAACGACCGTTTACCCCTGCTGCTCACCATACACCTTCACTGTGACGCAGTCTGTTTCAACCAATTGGATGGCCACGATTCGCCCGCGCGTAGGCTATGCGGCAACCAGGCGCAGCCTGCTCTTTCTATCCGGTGGCGCGGCTGAAACTCGATTCAGCTACACTTCCCTTTTCACGGACGACCAGGCGGATAACATTGAATCGGCTTCTGCCTCGGTGTTGAAGACTGGATGGACAGTAGGCGGGGGCTGGGAGTATGCGTTGGACAAGCGATGGTCGGCGCGTACGGAATATCTGTATGCTGACTTTGGCTCGGTCTCGAACGTAGGCACGGTCATGACCAGCAACTATCCCTATACATACACTTGGCCCGCGAACATCTTTGCGCACACCGCAACCTTATCCAGCAATGTTGCCCGCATCGCCGTGAACTACAGGTTCTAAACGCGGATTGCCGTGGCAGAAAAAAAACGAGAAAATGCGCCCCGCTTCCCGCGGGGCGTTTTTTTGAGACGGGAGTCGCCTTGCGGATATTCCCATCCCGGCATGGCTTTGAAGGCGGATTTTCCCCGCAGGCATCCCGAGGTAAGCTTTGCGATTACCATCAAGAGGGACATAATCGTCAAGGGAGCAACGCCATGAAGATGCGGCCGGGAACACAAACTGGATTTCTGCTGTGCGGCAAGGAGTGGACGGAGGGCGAAGTGCTTGAAGTGCGCTCGCCGTGGGACCAGGGGCTGGTGGGGCGAGCAACCGTAGCCACCCGCGCCGACGCGCGCCAAGCCGTGCACCACGCCGTGGCCAGCCTGCGCCGCACCCGCGCCCTGCCGCGCTGGAAGCGCCGCGAGATTCTGGAGGACGTGGCCGCCGCGCTGATTGAGCAAAAGGAGCGGTTCGCGCAGCTTATCGTCGCCGAGGCGGGCAAGCCGGTTCGCATGGCGCGGACGGAGGTGGATCGCGCCGTTCTTACCTTCAAAACCGCGGCCGAGGAGGCCGCACGGCTGGGCGGCGAGAGCATTCCGCTGGACCTGACTGAAGGAAACGAAGGCCGCTGGGGGCTGGTGCAGCGCTTCCCGGTGGGGCCGGTGCTGGCCATTGCCCCGTTCAACTTCCCGCTGAACCTGGTGGCGCACAAGGTGGCGCCCGCGCTGGCCGCCGGCTGCCCGGTAATTCTGAAGCCGGCCTCGCAAACTCCCTTTACCGCGCTGGCGCTGGGCGAGGTGATTCTGAAGGCCGGCTGGCCCGCGGAGGCGCTGGCTGTGCTGCCTCTGAGCAACGCGGACGCCGCCTGGCTGGTCGAAAAGGAAGACAGCATCAAGCTGGTCAGCTTTACCGGCTCGGCCAAAGTTGGCTGGGAGTTGAAGGCTCGCTCCGGACGCAAGCGTGTGGTGCTGGAGTTGGGCGGCAATGCTGCTCTGATCGTCTGCGAAGACTGGCCGGAGTTGGACGAGGCGGTCGTCCGCACAGCGCATGCGGCTTTCGGTTACGCGGGCCAGTCCTGCGTGAGCGTGCAAAGAGTGTTTGTGGAGCGCAGCATTTTTCAGACTTTTTTGTGGAAGGTGGTGGAAGCGACCGACAAACTGACGGTTGGCGATCCCTCAAACGAAGCCACCGAGGTTGGTCCGCTCGTTTGTCTCAGAGAAGCTGAGCGCGTGGAGTCCTGGATCAAGGAGGCCGTCGAGGGCGGCGCCAAGCTGGTGGCCGGCGGTGAGCGCCGCGGTTCCATGGTTACGCCGGCCATCCTGACTGGAACCATGCCGGGCATGAAGGTGCGCGACGAAGAGGCCTTCGGCCCGGTGCTGGTCATTGAACCTTACGACGACTTTGAACAGGCGCTGGCCGACGTGAATCATTCAAAGTACGGCCTGCAAGCCGGGTTGCTCACCCGCGATGCCGGCCGCATCCTCACCGCTTATCGCGAACTTGAAGTGGGCGGCCTGATCGTGGGAGACACGCCCACCTGGCGCCTGGACACCATGCCCTTCGGCGGCGTCAAGGACTCTGGATTCGGACGAGAGGGCATCCGCTCAGCCATTCAAGAGATGACCGAGCCGCGCATGCTGGTGATGACCGGGCTGAGTTAGTCAATGCCAGTGACGGCACCTTCCTACTTTGAGAGCATCTCCAGCATGGCTTTCACGTCGGCTGCGTGAGGGCCGTCAGGCGCCAGCGTCAGATATTTTTCAAGCGCCTCTCTGGTCTCAGGCGAGGCCGCGACCTTGCCATGAGCGACAGGAGGCAAATCGGCAAAGATATCTGAGCCGAGAACAAACCAGGCATTCGCCCTGGTTGGGTCCGCCTGCACGCACTTGCGGCAGGCCGCGGCCGAGTCTTTCGTGTTGCCGATGTTAAAAAGCACGGCGCAAATATTGAAGTAAGCCAGCCCCTGATTGGCCGCGAGTACAGCGGATTGGTTATAAGCTGCAATCGCCTCATCGTTGCGTTTGAGCCTGAGCAGCGCATTGCCTTTGCCAATGTAGATCTGCGACAGGCCGTCTTTCCAGCCGGCCATCGCCGGACCCTGCGCGGGCTTTTCCTGCTGCGCAGCAGCCATGGCCTGGCCATAGGTCGCCAGGGCAGCATCCGCCGAACCGGAGTAAAGCTGCGCATTCCCCAGCAACTTCAGGTTGAGAGACGTAACTTTCAACGCTACCAGTTGCTGCGCGGTGGCGATTGCGCCGGGCCAATCCTTTGCCTTCATGGACTGGTTATACTGAGCAGTCAGTGCTTCGGAACTTTGTTCACCGGCGCTGTTAGACGTTTGCGGAGCTGCCGGCAAGACAAAGAGCAACTGCAGCAGAGCCGCCGCAAGAATTTGAATGGACCGTCGCATCGCGTACCTCCGTTCATTGGAGACGCTAAGATTGTTGGCATAACATTAAACCCGAATGTGGCGGGAAGCAAGCCATTGCGACGCAACACCAACTCGGCCGGATGGCGATGACGAAGAGTCGCCATCCACCGAACCGGCCAACTGCCGCGGCGCAAACAGCGGGCTTTTCTCCTTGCATGATGCTCTTGGCCTATGACTGGGCCGCCTGCAGCGCGTAGCGAAAAAGAGCAGGTTAGTTTTCTTACTTGGCCTTGGCCTTGGCCTTCTGTGCGGCCCAGCGCTTGCGCTGCGCATCGGCAATCCGCTTGCGCGCCTCGGGGCTCAACACGCGGCGCTTCCTCGCCTTTGCGGCCTTCTTTGCCTTCTTGGTTTTGCGCTTAGTTACCTTGGCGGCGACTTTGCCGGCGCTGCTCAGCAGGGAGCGAACCTGCCTGAGGCTGGCAATTTCGGCGTCGATTAAAGCGAGAATGGAATCAATAGCCATAAGTCAAGCATAATTCACGAATCCCGTATTGCACAGCGCGGGGGAATATCCCGGCATCTTGCCTTGGAATAGTTGTGAGGCATTTCATCCCGCTTTGCCCGCCGCGCAGGTTACCGGCATATAGACAAACGGGGACAGACCTTGCGGCCCATCCCCTTTCAGTCGCGCGAACAACTTCCACTTTTCGGCACGCTCTAGGAGCCCAGATACTCCACGTGCACATAAGTGCCAAGGCGCACGTTGTAGGCAAGGTACCAGCCGTCGTGGTCCGGGTCCGGGTAGATCACGATGTCATCGGAGTCCCACAGCCAGCCGTCACAAAAGGCAATGTCAGCAGCCGCAACGTCCCAGTACCAGCCATTGAACCAGAAGCGGCCGGGGCCGCCGCCGCCAAGATGCCAAACGTGCCCGCGGCCAAAGCCGCCGGTGAATTGGCCATGCGCAAAGGGGTGGTCGAGGTGATAGCTCGCGTCGCCGCGGCCGGTGTCGTGACCTACCCAGGTCTTGCCATTGACGTGCGGCGCGTTGGGGTGGCCTTCCTTATTGCCAAAGTTGCGATTGGGTTCGGCCGCATGGGGTGTGCCGGTGAACGCCTTGGGCCCGTGGGACGGGATCGCCTGATGCCCTCCACCGCCCGATGGTTTGGATTGTGTTCCCTGATGCTGAGCGAACGCTGGAACGGAAAGAACCAGCAGTGTGGCCAATGCTAGCTGAATGGTCTTCATCGAATCCTCCGGATGCCCCCGGGAAGAACAGCGAAGCTCTGCCGCCCTTGTCCCATTGGCGGGCCATCTCCAACAACATTAGATACAACCCGGCGCATTCAGGCAAGTTGCGCTTCGAGAAAAAGGGTGGGAGACCCCAAAGCTGGGTGCCCCATCCATTTCGCGTTCTATGCGAAATGGGTGGGAATTCACAAATCTCCTGGCGCGTAAGCGCCGTACGCCTAGACGGCAAGTCTCCGCCACGCATACAGCGGGAAGCGGTTGGCCAGCTCGGCCACCTCATTGCGAATCCGCTCCAGCGCCGCATCGTCGTTGCGCTGCTCCAGGGCCTTGGCGATCCAGGCGGCGATCAGCCCCATCTCCGGCTCCTTCATGCCGCGGGTGGTCAGCGCGGGCGTGCCGATGCGAATGCCCGAGGGCTTGAGCGGCGGATTGGTATCGTAGGGAATGGCGTTCTTGTTGACCGTGATGCCGGCCTTGCCCAGCGCCAGTTCGGCTTCGGAGCCCAGGATGCCTTTCTCGAAGACGTCTACTAACATCAAATGGTTGTCTGTGCCGCCGGAGACGATGCGGAAGCCCGCCTCTTTGAGCGCCGCGGCCAGCACCTGCGCGTTGGCCACAACCTGCGCGGAGTAGGTCTTGAACTCGGGCCGCAGCGCTTCGCCCAGCGCTACAGCCTTGGCGGCCACGATATGCACCAGCGGACCGCCCTGCTGGCCGGGGAAGACCGCCCTGTCCACCGCCGCGGCCAGCGCCTGTCCGCAGAGAATCAGTCCCGCGCGCGGCCCGCGCAGTGTCTTGTGCGTTGTGGTGGTGGTGATGTGCGCGTGGGGCACTGGCGAGGGATGCACGCCGCCCGCCACCAGGCCGGCGATGTGCGCCATGTCGAAGATATACACCGCGCCCACCTTGTCGGCGATCTGGCGCATGCGCGCGAAATCCCAGAGTCTCGGGTAAGCGCTGCCGCCGCCGATGATGGCCTTGGGCTGCTCGCGCTCGGCGATAGACTCCAGCTCGTCGTAGTCGATCATCTCCGTATCGCGCCGGACCGTGTAGAAGGTGGGCCGGTAGAGCTTGCCGCTGAAACTCAACTTATGCCCGTGGGTCAGATGGCCGCCGTGGGCCAGGTCAAGGCCCAGGATGGTGTCGCCCGTCTGCAAGACCGCCATGTAGGCCGAAGCGTTGGCCTGCGAGCCGGAGTGCGGCTGCACGTTGGCGTGCTCGGCTCCGAAGAGCTGCTTGGCTCGGTCGCGCGCCAGGTTTTCCACCACATCGGTGAACTCGCAGCCGCCGTAGTAGCGCCGCCCTGGGTAGCCCTCTGCGTACTTGTTGGTGAAGATCGAGCCGGCCGCTTCCAGAACCGCCTCGGAGACAAAGTTTTCGCTGGCGATCATCTCCAGCCCCTCGTGCTGGCGATGGGTTTCGTGGGCTAGAGCTGCGGCAACTTCGGGGTCGGCCTGGGCAAGAGTCAGAGACATGCGGTCGGTCATACTGGAATTTTAGACCCTTCACCGGCTCTTTTGACAGGCAATGCGCCTCGCCGATTTACAGTTTTGGAAGGAGACAACACCGGCTTCGGAATTTCGCTTCCCGGCCGTCCGCAATTCGCGTCTAATGGAAGGCGCGGAAATCGCCAACTCGCTAACTTACTACCTCCGCGAAGCGGCGCTAACTTGCAGTCTTTGTCATAAATCGCCGGGTGCCGCACTCTCGCCGCTGTCATCCTAAGCGGAGCGCAGCGCAGCAGTACGCCGCCAACCGGCAGTTGATCGGCACTCACCTTACCGTCGGCGAGCTGGCTGAGGTCAGGGAGCGCGCAGCCAAATGGCTGGCCGCGCATCCGCGCTGACGCTTTTCGAGGGAGTTCATTGGCTCAACGTCTGCTCCTCGACGGCCAGCACCTGTCCGGTCTTGCGGTCAGCGAGAAAGACAACCAGCCTGAGAGGGCCTTCGGTTTTGCCCGTGCCGGAAGATATACCACCTGACAGGCGAAGCGGTCTTCCATCAGTAGCCTTGGAACTAAACTCCTTGATGACCCGCACAACGGCGACGTGGTGCAGGGTCCGGCCGGCGTTTTCTCCGTGGGCAACCTCGGACCGGGTAGCATTCTGCGCCAGAACCGCGATGAGTGTTGCGCCAGAGTTGTTATCTCCGCGCACTGAAAAGCTGAGAGCGCCGTCAGCCCAGTGCGCATCTTCGACCGCAATCTTCGCCTTCGGTGTCGCGGCTGCGCGGGAAACGGCGTCGCTGAGCTTGGCAGAGTTGTTGCCCACAAACTGCACCGCGCCATCCACAACCATTTGCGGCGTGTAGCTGGAACTAAGCCCAAATTGCTCCTCGTATTGCTTTTGCCGCTCGTCCATTGCATCGGTCGAAAATGGATCGCGCCAGCCGAGGTGGTTCCAGTAGGTTACGTGCTCGCTCAGCACGATTGCCGTTGCGCCGGAAACGAACTGTGTCGTGTCAAGGCGCTCCAGCAACGCGTCGGCCGGGGGGCAGTCGGAGCAACCCTCTGATGTAAATAGCTCCACAAGAACAGGTTGATTGTATGCGGCCAGACCGGCTGCGTTCGAGTTCTGCGATGACTGGCCAGGCGCGAGAACAGCAAGCCCGCCTGCCGCAACAATTGCAGCGAAAGCCAGACGAGCCCAGAGAGCCGGGGAAGACGCAGGGGAAGCCATCGGTAAATTGGATGGCGAAGACAAAATTTGGGTGCAGACTTTCGCAGACTTGCCTTGCGTGTCATGGCTTTAGCGGGACGCGTTAGCGCGCGAGTGCTCGCTCATCTGCCTTTGGTGCCGCCACGCCAGCCGCGTTCAGGCCCGCGGCCTTCTCTTCGCGCAGCTCTTTGAACGCCCGGTAGATAAAACTGCCCATGTACCAGCCGTCGATGTACTTGTAGGGCGTCTCTCCGGTGGTGTAGTGGCCGCAGGGAAGCACCCGCTTCTCGAAGTTGAGGCCGATGCGGGAGAAGGCGTCCACCACCTTCAGCGAGTACTCCTTCGGAAAGGTCAGATCGTAGTCGGCGTAGACCAGCAGAACCTTTTTGTCCGGTCCGCCTGCTTCGGGTCGCATGATCTTCTCGTAGTAGCTGCACGGGCTGACGGCTGCCCACAAGGCGCGGATGCGCTCCTGCGAGAGGCCGGCCTCCTCCAGCGCTTGCTTCACGTGTCGTGTGCTCTGGCCGGCCCAGACCACATCGCCGAAGGCCGTGGACGCATGGTTGAAGGCATTCACCCGCAGGCGCGCGTCGTGCGCGCTGGCCAGGAAGGCGTAGCAGGATCCCAGGCTGGTTCCCAACACGCCGAAGTGCTCGTACCCCTGCTCCTCCAGCCAGTCCAGGCAGCAGCGAATGTCCACCACCGCCTGGCGGCACGCCGAAATCGTGCGGCCGATGTTGGCGCTCACCGCGTAGTCCGAGCGTTCCAGCTCCACCGGCCGCCGAATGTCGTGGTAGGGCTTGGAGAGCCTGAGCGCCGAAATCCCCATCTTGTTGAAGATGGCGCAGAGTGAGTTGTGGCTGAAGGCGTCGGCATTCCACTGCGGCATCACCACAATGGCCTGCCTGGGCCGTTTCGGATCCTTGTGGGCTGGGGCAGGATACCAGCGCGCGTTCACCAGGTCGTTTTCCGGGTAGGGCGTCCGCTCCGGCGATGTGAAGCGTAAAAACTGCGCCGGCGGAATCTTTCCCTCGGCAGCCTGCTGCTTGATTGCTGCGTCCTGCGCCAGCGTCTCCGGGCGCACGTTGGTGGGAAACAGCTCCGGGTGCCGCTCTTCCAGCCGGAAGTCGGTGGGCCGCTTGTAGCTGAAAAAGGTGTCGCTGTGGCGTATCAAAAACTGGTTAATCAGTGCCATCGCCGCCTCGGCCAGCTCTGAGTCGCCCGCAATCTCCGGCCTCGGCAGCGCTTCCGCAAAATCGTTTTCGAGTAAAAACGGCTCAACCCACTCGAAGCCCCACTCCAGCGGCCGCACCACGCGATTTTCGTCGCGCGTCGTGAGCCGTGTCTCCCACTCGTACATCCAGCGCGCGTATAGTTTCTTAAACATTGGTTGCCTTCAATTTTATCAGTGTGGCATGTGCGGCGAATGTGACTGCGCCCGAGCGACCGGCACACGCTACCATGGAAAGATGGAGCAGCGAACCTCTGGTGGACGCCGTGTAGCCTTCTTTGGGGGAAGTTTTGACCCGCCCCACTACGGCCATCTCGCCGTCGCGCGGGCTGCACAGGCCGCGCTCGGCCTGGACACCGTGCTCTTTGCCCCGGTGGGCGCGCAGCCGCTCAAGACGCAAGGTTCAACCGCCGCATTCGCTCACCGCCTCGCCATGACGCGTCTCGCGATTGCAGGCGACCCCTGCTTTGCCGTCTCGCTCGTCGATGCGCCCAACCCCTCCGGCGAGCCCAACTACACGCTCGAGACGTTGCTCGCTCTGCGCGCCGAGTTGCCGCCGCACAGCGCCCTGTTTTGCCTCATGGGCGCCGACGCCTTTGCCACCCTCAGATGCTGGCATCGCGCCGCCGAGATTCCCTTTGTCGCGCCCTTGATCGTCGCTTCCCGCCCTGGCGAATCGCTGGACGACCTGCAAGCCTCGCTGCCTGATGGACTGATGATCGAAGACGTTCCCACATCGGACGAACAGGCTACGGAAAAAGTCGATCCGGAGGGAGGCGGGGGTTTCAACCCCCGCATAAAGCCAAATGAAGCCCTGCGGGCTTTAGCCCCGGAGGTATGTTTTCCCCAACATTTCCCAGAAATTCCTGTTCTTTCCGATGCAAACATCGGCCTTCGCCGCCACATCCTCCGCAACCCCTCCGGCGCTCAGGCCCCTTTCTACCTTCTCCCCGGACTCGAAATCGAGATCAGCGCCTCCGAAATTCGAGACCAGCTCCGCGTTCGCGAGCTGCCGCAAGCGTCATCCGGAGGCCAAACGCCGGAACCCGCCCCGCTTCCCGCTCCCGTTTCGGAGTACATCCGCGCCCACAACCTCTATCGCTGACTTGCCCCGGCCCCTTTGAAAGGCTACGATGAAGCTCGGAGACCTATCGCAAAGAATGACGACCGAAGCAAAGCAACAAACCCGCAATCTGGTGCAGGCCGCCGCCGCGGTCTGTGAAGAGAAGAAGGGCCTAGACACCCGCATCCTCGAGCTGGACCCCATCGACTCCGGCCTGTCAGACTTCTTCCTGGTCACATCGGCCGCCAACGACCGCCAGGCCATCGCCATCGCCGACGAGATCGAGCTCCGGCTCAAGAAGGAGTTTGGCGTCTTCCCCAACTCCGTCGAGGGACGCCGCCACGGTGAGTGGATTCTCCTCGATTACGTGGACTTTGTCGTCCACGTCTTCCTGGCCGAGCGGCGCGCATTCTACGACATCGAACGCCTGCGCAAGTCCGCCCGCCCTGTCACTCCGGCCGAGTTCGACGCCGAGCTGAAAGCCGCCCTCGCCGCCAGAACTCTCGCCGCCCGTAAGAAGGCCTCCGCAAAGCCCAAGCCGCCCGTCGCCAAGCCTAAGCCGATCAAGCCCGCAAAGAAAGCGGCCACAAAAGCCAAACCCGCGCCCGCGCCAAAGAAGTCCGCCAGGAAGGCCGCCGCCAAGCCCGCTGCTGGAAAGTCACGCGCGCAAAGTCTGCCGCAAAAAAAGTCGCGGTAAATAAAAAGCCACCCTTCTCCAGGCTTGCTGGAGCATGTGAATTGGAGAACCGCTCTAGGGAAGCTGATCGCCTGTCTCGCCAGGATTATCTAGCCGGGCAACAGAAAAAGGCCGGGAGCTTGCGCTCCCGGCCTTGGTTCTTGTTTGAGTTTGCGCCTTACCAGCTGGTGCGGACGCCAAACTCCATATTACGTGGGGCGTTAACTTGGCCAGTCTGATCGCCCCAGCCGGCGGAATAGCCGGTGGAAAGATATGGATCGGCAAGGACATTGTGGTTGAACACGTTGGTGAAGATGAACGAGAGTTGGACCACGGCGTGGCTCACTATCCTGAAGTTCTTCTGTACGCTCATGTCCACGTTCCAATACGGCGCGCCGATGAAAGGACCGAGGCCGGGGTTCTTGGTGTCGATGCCCAGAATCGGATTGCGTATCTGATCGTAGAGCGCCACCGGGTTCGCGAACAGGTTGACCTCTGAGGCTGTGGTTGATCCGGCGGTATTTACACCGACGGGATTCCCGTAGGGATCGGTGCCGCCCGTGATGCCGAAATGCGAGTGAACGCCCCCGGTCCACGGTTTGGTGGGGACGCACTGCGCATTGCTGCCGTAGTTGACGTCGTCGGACCCGCCAAACTCCTGCGAGCCGTAGTAAATGTTGTTGTTGATTGTCTGGCAGGCCAGAGGTTCGCCATTGCCCATGGTCCAGATCGGGGCAATCGACCAGCCGCCCGCAAAACGTCCGATGAGATCGCGCTGGTCCTTGTACCACGGTGTCTGCCACACCCCGTACATGTTGTAGACGAACTTACGGTTGAACCCTTGAACTCCGTAATTCTTACTGATATCAAAGGCATCGTTGACCGTTAATTCGCTGGCCGCCTGGTAGATTGACCCTGTGCCCATAGCCTTGCTGTAGGTGAAGTTCGCGTGCAGGGTGAGGCCATGCCAGTCCGAAGTGCTGAACGTGACAAAGCCGCCGTTGTAGTTTCCATAGCCCACTGTGGCATTCAGGGCGACGCCGCTCGCGAACTGCCCGCCGGCGCCGTTTGCCTGTCCGGGAATCGGCGTGTTCATCATAGTGCGTGGAAAGTTGAAGCCGCCGTTATCAAGATCGGACCAGATGCTCCAAACTGCCTGACTGGTGAGATTGGCAAACTCATTGTTGACAACTGCCGCGGTGCAACTCGCATATCCGGTGCAATAGCCCGTGCCGGCGAGCGCCGCTTCAAAGAACGGCTGCGGCGTTATGGTTGACGGAATGCCCCCGTATCCGCACTGTGCTTGCGAGGTTGTGCAACCCAGCGCCGTCTCGAGAGCGGCATAGGCGGTTTGGAACTGCTGTCCGCCAACCGACATCATATACGGAACCGTATTGAGGTTGATGGGCTGGAATTCATGGTGAATCAAGCGGCCAATGTAACCCACCTCCACCAGGGTCTTCCGGCTCAACTGCCGCTGGATCGTCAAATCGAATGAATCGATCACGTTGGGACGGAAGTTGGGATCGATCCCTTCCGCGGCCGAACTGCCGGCGCTGTTATAGCCCGGATAAATCGGCTGGGGCAGCGTGGGAGCTGCCGCCGGCAAGGGAGCCGTGTTGCCGTCTACTCCGATGCGGAATGCGGTTGTGGCATTCGGTTCGGCCGGTCCGCACGCGCCCGTCGATAGGGCTTTCGTGCATTGCACTGGCTGGAGCAAGCCGACGCCTAACAGCGGCACCAGCACCAGGTCCACGCCGTTCAGGCGGCCGTAAGTGCGGCCATAGCCTCCGCGGATGACCGTAGCGTCGTGGCCGAAGATGCGGCCAAGCCCGCCGGCCGCAAAGTGCGGATTCCATGCCGCGGCCACGCGCGGACTGAAACTGCCATAGAACGGGTTGTACGGATACTTATCACCGGCGCCGACGTTGCCCACCAGCGCAAATCCCATCTCTGGGTTGTACACGTTGCCCGCCAGCGCGGCTACCTTGCGTTGATTGATGAACGAAAGGTACGAGACCGGATTGTCGCTCTCGTCAACCAGTACGGTCTGCTTGCCGTTCGCTTCCGTCGGCGGCATCTCCAGCGTCCAGCCCATGCCGTATGTCAGCGTAAACGTAGGCTTCACCTTCCAGGTATCGCTGAAATACACGTTGTAGTAGGGAATAGTGCTCTGGTCGTATGCATGAGTCAGTGGCGGATTCAGGGCCAGTGTGGGTCCCGAACGAGTGTACGCTACCTGCGCAGCGGTCACCATTCCATACGTTGCGGCCGCCAAACGATTGGCTACCGAGTTGGTGTTCGGGAAGCCGCCCCCCAGCCCGGCGAAGTCGAAACCATTTGGTCCGCCGAGTTGGTAGGTGGTGGTGAAGTTGATGCCGCCGCCATTGTCAGAGCGCTGATGGAAGTCATAGTTGTGCTGATACTGGCCGCCGAACGAGAGCAGGTGGTTGCCGTGCATGGCGGTAATGTCATCCCTGAAGAAGTGGTCTTGGCCGTCCCAGAATCTGGTGCGAATCTGCTGGGTATTCACGTTATACGGCGTGAGGGCAAAAAGTTCTTGTTCGCCCAGAGGCTCCAGCGCTCCGCCCAGGCCCGAGATTTGCGGCGGGGCATTCTTGTCTGACCACGACCAGTAGTTGCGCAGGAAGCTGTAGTGGAAGTCGTTGGTGACGTTCGATGAGATGTTTGTCGTCAATCCGGTCACCAGATACCACGGCTGCTGCGGACGGCTTGCCACCGGGGTCGCCGTGCCCAGCTTGTCGCCTGCAAACCCTCCGCCGATATCCACCTGGACGTCGCTCGTCTTGGTCAGCTTGTAATAGCGGTAGCTGGCCATCAAGTGCCACTTCGCGCCGAAATCATGATCCAGGCGCGCCACGAAAAACCTGTCCTTCCAGGGGATGGGCATGTTTTGCTTGAACCCGACCGTGTTGTAGCCGTCGCAATAATTGCCGGCCAGCCCTGAGCATTTGCTGGTGCTCGTATCGTTCCCTGCCGGCATCATGGTTGTCCACATCGTCGCGACATCTGGCGCGATGCCGATGCTGCGTGGGTCAATGGTCTTCAGGTTGTACACTGTGCCGCTGGAGGTCGCCGGCCACGTGAGCAGCCCGGCTTCCAGATTCGCCGACGGAACCGCGCGTTCGTAGGTCTCGGATTGGGGATAGCGCCACTCCTGGTAATTGGCGAAGATAAACGTCTTCCCGCCCAGAATATTCTTGGGAACCGCCGGTCCGCCGCCCGCGAAGCCAAACTTGCTGTAGTGATACCGCGCAGCTGGTGTGCCGGAGAGTTTGTTCTGCCAGCTGTTGGCGTTGATATCGTTGTTCAGGTAATATTCATAGGCGGTTGCGTGCCATTTGCTCGAGCCGCGCTTGGTGACGATCTCCACCTGCGCGCCGGCTGAGTTGTTGAAGTCCGCCGTTTGATTGTTGGTGTTCACCTTGAACTCTTCCACGCTGTCTGCCGGCGTGGGAATCACGCCCGTGGGGCTTGACACCGTTTCCCCCTGCTGGCCGCCAGCGCCGCCCGTCGGGTCGCCCGCGAAAGACGTCGTATAAATGTTCATGCTGCCGTCCATGTCGCTGGAGTTGTTGCCGCCATCCAGGCTGAACGTGCTTTGGTCAACGGCCGCGCCGGCCACGCTGCCGTCTGGGCTCACGCCTGCCTGCAACGAGGTAAACGTGCCTACGTCATGAAGCAGGCTGGGAAGCTGGTCGATCGAAAGCGGATCAACTGTGCTGCCAAGGGTCGCGTTGATGGTTTGCAGATCCGCGCCTGACGTCTTCACTTCGATGGTCTGCTGGGTGCTGCCCACCGTCAGCCTGAAGTTTGCGTTGGTCTGCGTGCCTACCGTTACCTCTTGACTCGCGACTCTATCCATCGCGAATCCGCTCTTGCTAGCGGTAATGGAGTACATGCCGGGAGGGATGTTGACAAACACATACTGGCCGGTATGGGATGTCGTGGTCTTGCGCTCGATCTTGGTTGAAAGATCGGTCAGGGTGATGGTCGCACCCGGAACCACCGCGCCGGTCTGGTCATCGACCACGCCGACAACCGTTCCGGTGTTCGACGACTGGCCGAACGCCGCCGGTGTCGTGAGATTCGCAACAATGCCGGCTATCATCAGAAAGCCCAGCGCCAATACCGCACTTTGCAACCGGATAAACCTCATTGACTTCCTCCAAAAGTTCTGTGGGGCCGGAAACCCGTTCTTGGAGCTTCTCAACCCGCTTTTTGTGCTCCTGCGTCTCGGCTGGGTGTATGTACACAGAAACCCACCGAGGCGAGGCACGACTCGTGTGGATAAACTAGCAGGTTGATTGCCATTCTCGCAGACGGCGGAGAAAGATTAGTTTGTTGTTGAAAATAAAAGAGTTAGTGTGGAGTTGTGCATTGTGCTCTAAATCAGAAAATATGAAAAAATGGATAGATATTGAGCATAATCCAGAAAATGGGCAAATCGTCTTTTTTAGGGGCGACCCGCGGGCAAACGCTTGAGGCTCCAGTTGGGTTATTCTGCTGCCCATGAACCTTACTCTGGCCCATATCGGCGCGCGCCCCGGCGCGAAGGACGAGTTCGATGCCCTGACCTCGGTTTATCTTGGTCGCTGCTCGGCCTTTGCCCGCTGCAAGACGGAGGTCTTCCGAACCGAGGATGCGCTGCTGGATTGGCTGAAACGGCAGAAGGGGCGCTCTCCAGCCGTGGCCGTGATGCTGGACAGCCGGGGGCGGCAGATGAGTTCCGAGGCCTTTGCCGCATGGCTGGGAGCGCGGCGCGACGAGGGGACGCAGCAGTTTGTCTTCGCCGTGGGGCCAGCCAGCGGATGGTCCGAAGAGGCGCGAGAGCGGGCCGGCCTGCTGCTCTCGCTGGGGCCGATGACGATGGCCCACGCTCTGGCGCGGCTGGTGATGGCCGAGCAGCTCTACCGCGCATTTACGATTCTGACCGGCCACCCGTATCACGCCGGGCACTGAACAGTGGACAGGGATCAGTTGTCAGTTGTCAGTTCTTCGTTCACCGTTGACAATAAACGCTGAGGGTCGGCGGCTGATCACTGATCACTGATCACTGACCACTGTCCACTGTTTATGACCGATTCCCGTCGAGGACTGATTCTGATCAACACCGGCCCCGGCAAGGGCAAGACCACCGCTGCCATGGGCACGGCTTTGCGCGCCGTGGGCAACGGAATGAAGGTGCTGATGATTCAGTTTCTCAAGGGCTCCTGGCACTATGGCGAACTGGACGCGGTGCAGGCCTTCGGCCAGAACTTCGTGCTCAAGCAGATGGGGCGAGGCTTTGTGAAGGTGGGCGGCGCCCAGACCGATCCGGAGGACGTTCGGCTGGTGCAGGCCGCATGGGCCGAAGCCCGCGAGGCCATCTACTCCGGCGAGTGGGATATGGTGGTGCTGGACGAGATCAACTACGCCATCGGCTACGGTATGTTGGACCCGGCGGTGGTGGCCGAGGCGCTGCGCAATCGGCCGGAGATGGTCCATGTCATTCTGACCGGGCGCAACGCCCACCCCTTGCTGGTGGAGCTGGCCGATACCGTGACCGAGATGCGCGAGGTAAAACATGCCTATCAGAAGGGGATTCTTGCGCAGCGCGGAATAGAATACTGACAGTGAATAGTGATCAGGGATTAGTTGTCAGTTCTCCGCCCACAGATGACTTATGGATGTTGAGGACCGGCGGCTGACCACTGATCACTGTTCACTGACCACTGATCTGAGAGAGGCCGAATGACCTGGTTCAAGCGTGAAGGCGGAGAGTACGAGTCCGGCCCCGGAAGCGCGGCCGATGCGGCCGGCAAAACCGTGCGCACGGAAGGCTTGTGGATCAAGTGCGTGGGCTGCCGCGGTGTGATCTGGAAGGCGGATTTGCTGGCCAACCTGAACGTCTGCCCCAAGTGCCAGCACCACTTCAAGATGGGCGCGCGGCAGCGGCTCGACCTGCTGCTCGATCCCGGCTATGAGCTGGTGGACGGCGGCCTGCGCTCCACCGACCCGCTGAACTTTACCGATATAAAGCCCTACAAGGAGCGGCTGCGCAAGGCACAGGAGGCCACCGGCCTCGATGACGCCATCCTGAACGCGGTGGGCCAGCTCGGGCCGCATGAAGTGGTGGTCAGTGCCATGGAGTACGCCTTCATCGGCGGCTCGATGGGCGCCGTGGTGGGCGAGACGATTGCTCGCGCCATTGACCGCGCGCGGCTGGGCCGCAAGCCGCTCATCATTGTGGCTGCCTCCGGCGGGGCGCGCATGATGGAGGGCGTGGTGAGCCTGATGCAACTGGCGAAGATCTCCACCGCGCTGGCGCAGTTGGACGAAGCGAAAGTGCCGTACATCTGCGTGCTCACCGATCCCACCACCGGAGGCGTCACCGCCAGCTTCGCCATGCTCGGCGACTTGAATATCGCCGAACCCGGCGCGCTGATCGGCTTCGCCGGCCCGCGCGTCATCGAGCAGACCATCCGCCAAAAGCTCCCCGAAGGCTTTCAGCGCTCTGAGTTTCTGCTGGAAAAAGGCTTCCTCGATGCGGTCGTCCATCGCCGTGAGCTGAAAGATTACCTGATTCGCGCACTGGAGTTTTTGCGCGCGCCAGCGGCCGCCTGAGAGAGATTTCAGTTTTTCAATTTGGCAAGCTGGGCCTCATCGGGGATTCTGGTTGACGCGGCGATCCATCTCATTGCGTTTGGGAAAAGCGAAAGGTAATGTGGCGCCAGAATGCGGCCCGCGCGGCTTACCATTGTTCGTGAGAGAAGCGTCCCCAGCGACATACCGCGGCGCAGTTGTGCGTGCAGCCTGCGATGGTACTTTTCCGCGCTCGCGCCGGCCAGGTACATCTCCGCGGCCAGGCTTCCGCTGTGTAATGCGATGGACATTCCATCTCCCGTGAAAGAAGGAATCACAGCGGCCTGATCGCCTACGCGCCAGAGGCTGGAGACGCCATCCACAAGATAGCCATAGTGAATGGAAGAGATGGCCAACGGCCGCTTCCATAAAGGATTTGCGCCATGCAGGCGTTGTCGCAGCATTGGATTATCCTCCCTTAACTCAGCGAGCAGCTCCGTCCAGCCGCCTACCTTGCGCAACCTGTTCCGAAGCACCACCAGACATAAATTAGCCGCATCGCATTCAACCAGAGAAAGCCCCCCATATCCGCCGGAGAAGAGAAACAGTTCCATGAACTCCCGCAACGCCTCCGTCTGCGCGGGCATCAGCCGCCAATGCAGTTTGAAGCCGACGAGATTGCCCTGAACGCCGCGCCCGCGCTCCCAGCCGCGCAGATCGTGCTTGCCTGTGGCCAGAAAGACCGTGTGCGCCTGCAACAACTCTCCGCCGCGGAGTTGCGCTTGCCAGAGTCCGTCTTGCATTTTGAGGCTGTCAACCAGCACGCCGAGCCTCACGTTGCATCCGTTCTCTGCCGCGCGCGCAATCATCGCAGCATCCAGCGCGCGTCGCGAGAGTGAGAGCGCAGTGAAGGGCAATGCGGCTTCAACTACCCGATCTTTTGAGTACAGCCGCACGGAGCGGATTGGAGCCGCGCCAAGATTGTATGGATTGACTCCGGCTGAACTTAGGTATTCCAGTGCTTCATAGCTCAGAAACTCTCCGCAGACTTTGTGGTGAGCTTCGTGTTCTTTCTCCAGCAGTGTAACCTCGCGTCCGGCGGCGGCCAGGCGCAGTGCAACCATCGATCCTGCAAGGCCTCCGCCGATCACCAGATGGTCAATGCTTTGGCTCGCTGCGCTCACTGGGTTTTTCTCCGTCCAACACAGAGCCTTGCCGGTTTGAATCCTTTGATGACAACATCGCGAGCGTTCAGTCCTGCCGCCGCGCACATCCTTTGCCAATCATGCGAAACAAAGGACCGTGCAATGGAGATCGGGCCATCATATTGCACAAACGGATGCAGTCCCGCCAGCTTTGAAAATGCGCGGAAGAAGTAATAGGGAACAGCGGCGCGGGAGAGATCGTTGATAAACCATCCCATCCCGGCGTGCCGCTCCATCCATCGCAAGAATCGAATTACATCGGCTTCGGTCAGATGGTGCGCGAACTGAGAACTGACCACAACGTGAACCGGCCTCTCCGGCGTGTACGCAAAGACATCAGCGGCAACCCAATTGATCTTGCACTCCGCGTTGCTGGCCTCCGCGGCGATTGCGGCCGCATCAGGATTCAGATCAAGGCCGGTAAGTTCCACCGGTAGTCCGCGCTCTCCGGCCCAGCGTTCAATCCGGCGCAGCCCATCTCCATATCCGCAGCCCACATCGAGAATGTGAAGCGGACCGGCGATAACCGGCAATGGAAGAGTGTCGAGCCAATGCAGCACGGGGCGATAAGCCATCAGCCAGCGGTTCGTCCTGGCAATATCGCACAGGCAGGCGCGCAGTTGCTCGCGGCTGCAAGGCTCATCCATGCGCTCGATGAGCTCGGCGCGGCGGCTGAAATCCGGCGTTTTATGCGGCATGGAAGAGCATCGTCTCCGCCGTCAACCCCGGCCCGAAGGACATAACGCAACCTTGTTGTCCCGCCTGTGAATGCCGCATCGCCTGCTCCAATACGAACATTACCGTCGCGGAAGACATATTGCCGAACTTCAGCAGAACCTCGCGCGAAAATGTTAGCGCATCCGCTGGCAGGCCCAGGCCGCTTTCTACGGCATCGAGTATGGAGCGGCCTCCTGGATGCACTGCCCACAGATCGATGGAAAGCGGATCTCTTCCTCGTGTCACCTGAGAGCCCATCTCCTTGAGCGCGCGGCCAATCTCGCTGGGAACCAGTCTGGATAAGCGCATATCGAATCCAAGGTCGCCAATGCGCCACGTTATCAGGCGGCTTGTCTCTGGAATGATTATTGCCAGAAAGCTGTCGATAGCCGCTCCGCTTGGGCGCGCGCTTACCAGGCTCGCGGCGCAGCCATCCGCAAAAAGCATGAAGGAGAGCACTTGCTCCAGATCCTGCGCCTCCTGAAAATGCAGCGTGCAAAGTTCCAGGTTCAATACAAGAACCAGAGCCTCGGGCTGCGAGCGAACGATGTGATGCGCCGACTTCAAGGCATTGATGGCGGCATAGCAGCCCATGAAGCCGATCATGGTGCGCTCCACCGATGCGTCGAGCTTCAAATAATTCATGATGTCGAAGTCAAGGCCCGGCGCGTAGTGTCCTGTGCATGAGGTAACAATCACGTGCGTGATGCCTCGCCGCTCCTCTTCGGTCAATTCGAGATTGTCCAGGCCGCGTTGCGCAAGTTGCGGAGCAAAGCGTTCAAAGAGCTGCATGCGCCGCGCTGTCGCGGGAAAGTTTCCTCGCGCATAGAGATCTTCCGCATCGCGCCAGGAACCGTCCGGTGAGGCCAAAGGCTGTAGGAAGGAGTAGCGGTGCTCGATGGCGGAGAGGCGCGACATACGGCGGAAGAGATTGCGCACCGTGCCCTCGGCAACCATGCTGGAGGCGTAATCAATGAATGGGCGATGAACATCATAAGGAGGTACTGCCGTCGCTATGCGGTTGATGTATGCGGTCGTCATCGCAACCCTCCGCAACCCCGAAGCTCTCTCTGAGACCATTTCAAGCAAAACACGTGGGAATGCGTGTCGTTCAAAAGTAATTCTTTGATGATGGGAGAAGACAATTCGGTTGCAAATCTTCCTCTGGGTGCGCGCCCGCAATGTGCTTTTTACGCACAAGACAGCGACGGCCCGGCATCACTGCCGGGCCGTCTCCGTTTTGCTGACCTACATGCCCCGCGGGAGCGGGGCGCTGACTTGCTGTTTCAGATCCGCATCGGCATCAGCACATATCGGTACTTGTACTCCGCATCCGGGTCTTCGGGCCGCATCTGCCCGGCCGATTGCGAGTCCTTGAACTCCAGCCGCACCTCGCCCTCGTTGCCCAGGGCCTTGAGGAATTCGAGGATGTATCCGGAGTTGAAGCCCATGGCTATGGGATCGCTCGAATAGGGTGTATCGATGGTGTCTTCGCTCTCGCCGGACTCGGCGGAATTGGCGCTGAGCTTGAGTTCGTTGCTCTCCAGGCGCAGGCGGATGGCCCCGGAGCGCTCGTCGGCAAACTGGGCGACGCGCTCGATGGCCGCGGCAAGCTCGCTGGCTCGCACCACGGCGAACTTGGTGTTGTCGCGCGGCATGACGGCCTCGAAGTTGGGGAACTGGCCGGAGAGCTTGCGGGTGCTGAGCGTGCGATGGCCCACGCGGAAAAAGAGCGTGTGCTCGTCGTCGGCGAACTCGATCTTTTCGGCGTCGGAGGCCGAGAGCAACTGTTGCAGCTCCTGGAGGGCCTTGCGCGGGATGAGGACGCGCTTCTCGCCGCTGACGCCTTCGAGTATCTCGTTGGGCTTTTCGACGAAGGAGAGGCGGTGCCCGTCGGTGGCGACCATGGCCAGCGACTCGGCTTTGATAATCAGCAAGGCGCCGTTGAGGGTGTATCGCGACTCTTCGTTGGAGATGGAGAAGATGGTGCGACTGATGAGCGTCTTGAGCGCCAGAGTGGAGATGCTGGTGGCCGCGACGGTGGGAAACTCGGGAACCTGCGGGTAGTTGGCGCGCGCCATGCCGACCATCTTGGTGTTGGAGCGGCCGCTGCGGATCTGTACCCAGTGGTTGTCGAGCAGCTTGATGGAGATGTCGCCCTCGGGAAGCAGTCTGATGTAGTCGTAGAGCTTGCGGGCAGGGATAGTGCAGGCGCCGGGCTTTTTGACCTTGGCCGCGGCGCTGGTGCGGATGGCCTGGTCGAGATCCGTTGCTGTGATGTTGAGGCGGTCGCCCTCGGCTTCGATGAGGAAGTTGGAGAGAATGGGAATAGTGGTCTTGCGCTCCACCACGCTTTGAGTCGCGGTCAGCTCTTTGACCAGGTCCTGACGGCTTACGGTAATCTCCATCGCTGCCCCCGGCGCGGCCGGCTTCTCGGTTTCAGTTTCCACCTTCGGCATGAACCCATCCTTGCCTTGCGGCACACAAAGAAAACCAGATCGAAGCAGAATCCGCGCTGGCCACACTGTACAACATGTTGCTGCCCGGAGGAAACGGCTATCTTCTCTTCTCTTTGATTGTATTCACCTTGGCATTTATGTGGGCGTGGAAAACAGGGGTGCTTTTCTGGATTCCCTGGAAGTTGACGTGGCGAGAGGAAGGACTCGGGCTGGCGGAGCCTGTGGGGTGATGCTATGGCTGGTTTTGTCGCTTAGGGATAGCAAAGCGGCGGGCAGGAGGAAAAGGTAGGAGAGATTAAAAAAGAAGACAATAGTACCCGTAGTTGTGGGAGGAAAAGTGGAAAGACGGGTGAAATTGTTTGCAGAGAGAGAGTTGCCTTGGAGGTGGATTTTCTAAAACTAAGCTGTGCAATTGAGGGGAATTGGAAATCTCGGCTGTGTGTGAGGTAAAGCAGTCCAGGTTTCCACGACTCCCACAGGGAACGCAAATAAGCCTGTGTAAGGGGAATGGTTTATGTGGAAAGTGTGTCTGAAGTCGCGTGGGGCAAGGGGCTGGAGAAGACGGGCGATGCACAAAGGGTAGGCTGCGATACAAGAATTTCCGATCACGGGAGTAGCTAGGGAAGCTTCCCGTTCCAGCACCCAACCTGCAACATAGATCGCGTTTATTTCAGCCTCTGATCCGAGTAGGCCTTAAACTCGCCAGGTGGGGACATCAGGGATGGGAATCAACATAGGGCGCCTGGAGGATCTGCTGCTGCAGATGTCGGCCGAGGATGCGCCGGGGCGAGAGTTTTGTGAGTCCATCTCCGAACTGGCGCGGACAGGGCAGTTTGCGCAGTTGCGCAAGGTGTTGCCAAGTATTGTGTACGACGAACTGTGGGCGCGTTACGAGCAGGACTCGGCGGCTTTTGTGGCCGGATGGCGGTTGCTGGCGCAGGAGATGCGGCAGGGGTTTGTCCAGCACGCGCGGCAGCGGCTGACTTCGCTCACTAAACTGCAGTACGCCGGGTTCGAAGGGCCCGCGCCGGCATGGCAGGAGATTCAGCGCGCCCTGGACGGACAGCAGAACGACCTGCTACGCACCGCACTTGCCCTGGAGTTGCTGGAACTCTTGGAGCCGGCCGTGCAGCGGGCCACTCACCTGCGCGAATGCGTAGTGACCGCGCCGAGTTCAGAGGAGGCCGACCGCTATCTGGACGAAGCGACCCGCTGCTATTTCTTTGGCCTGTACACGGCCTGCGCGGTCATGTGCCGCTCGGTTCTCGAGGAGGCCATCAAGCAGAAGCTGCCCGCGGGGCTTACGGGGCAGATTCGCACGCGCTACCGGAATACAGCCACGCTGGGCAACCTGCTCCACGAGGTCAACAATAATCTGCTGCTGACGGGCTTCGATCCGGACTTTCCACGCGTGGCCAACCTGGTCAACGACATCGGCAGAAAAGCGGTACATCAGGGGCTTCTCTCAGAGGATGAGGCGCGCGAATGTCTGCAAAACGCCCGCCAGGCGCTGCAACTGCTGCTGCGCGCCTGATGCGGTTTGGCGCCGCTTGAGACGCGCCTCTTATACTTATCTTTCCATGTCCTACGCCGCCGCCATCGATCAACTGAACGCCATGGCGCCCGAGCTGTTCACGCAGCCGGGTCATCCAAGGCGCAAATTTTCGCTTGATGAATTTCGCACACTGCTTGCGGCGCTCGGCGATCCGCATCGCCGGATTCGCGCGGTGCTCATCGCCGGGACCAACGGCAAGGGTTCGACAGCATCCACGCTGGCTTCGATTCTGATTGCCTCGGGAGCGCGAACCGGGCTTTACACTTCGCCGCATCTGGAGAGGGTAAATGAGCGCATTCGCATTGATCGGGCGGAGATAGCCGATGAAGCTTTTGCCTGGCTTTACTTCCGTGTTCGCGATGCGGCAAAGGGGCTAGTGAAGGAAGGCAAACTGCCCCAGCTTCCCAGCTTTTTTGAGATTCTCACCGCCATAGCTTTTCTCTATTTTGCCGAGGAGAAAGTGGAGTTGGCAGTGCTCGAAGTAGGAATGGGTGGCCGCCTGGACGCTACCAATGTCGTTGATCCGCTGCTTTCCATCATCACCGACATCTCGCTCGACCACACCGAGTGGCTGGGCACGACCATTGCCGCCATTGCCCGCGAGAAGGCCGGAATCCTGCGGCCTGGCGGGAGAATGATTCGGCTCCCGCAATTCACCGATGCCGACGATGTTCTGTGCGAAGTGGCGAAAGAGCTGGGTGTGCGCTGGGTGAGCGTGATCGAATATCTGCCGTCCATAGGAACTGGAGGCTTCCGCGACGTACGCACAGTTAAACTGAACCGTGCGACGATTGAAATCAGGTCGCCCCTGGCGGGTGGCCATCAGAATCGGAACATTGCGCTGGCCATCACCGCGGCCGTCGAGCTGGCCTGCGATTTTGGCTTTCACATCACGCCGTATCAGATTGCCGAAGGCATTCGCAAGACCCAGTGGCCAGGCCGGCTGGAGCGCATCGAGCGTGGAGGTCTCGTTTGGATACTCGACGTGGCCCACAACCCGGCAGGAGCCTGGGCGGTGCGGACCGGACTGTTCTACATGCCAGATGGCCGTGAAGCGAAGACTCTTGTGTTCAGTTGCCTAAGGGACAAGCCGGTGGTGGAGATAGCGGGGATTCTTTTTCCGCTTTTTGAGCATGTGATTCTGGCGCCGATACACTCGGCTCGAGCTACACCGATGGAAGATATGGAGGCCGCGGCAAGGGCGGTGGGTAGTTCGGCGGTTTGCGCCGGGTCGATAGGAGAGGCACTGCAATTGGCGAAAGAAAAAGGGCACGGCGGGGCAGTCGTGGTCTCCGGGTCGGTTTACCTGGTGGGCGAGGCGCGTTCGCTGCTCTTCGCCGGAGGTTTCGACTAATGAGACAGCGTCCCAACCCGCTCCCAAGGATCTATCGCTGGCGCACGAACCTCATCCAGTCACCGCTCTTCGCCCTGATCACTGCGGCCTTCGGAAGCCTTTCACTGCTGGTTTCAACTATGGACAAGAAAGGCAATGCGCAGCACGGGATCGCGCGAATCTGGGCGCGAGCCTTGGTATGGGTTTCCGGGTCCCGGATCAAGGTGACTGGCGCGGAGAATCTGGGCAAACACCCGGTGGCCGTCTACGCCTGCAACCACACTTCGTACATGGATATACCGGTAATCTTCGCTGAGTTGCCCTTCCAATTTCGTATTCTGGCGAGAAGGCAATTATGGTCTATCCCATTCATAGGATGGTACTTGAATCGTTCAGGTCAAATGCCGATCGATACCGCCAACCCGCACGCCACGCTCTCCAGCCTCGGCGCGGGAGCCAGAGCACTACGCTCCGGCATGCCGCTGTTCGTCTTTCCCGAGGGCGGACGGACCTCGGACGGCGAACTGCGGCCATTCCTCTCGGGCGCAGCCTTCTTGGCCATTCGCGCGCAGGTTCCGCTGGTGCCGTTGGCGCTCGGCGGAGTCTACGAACTGCTGCCGATTCACACCCACCACTTTTACCCCGGAGAATTAACAGTGAACGTCGGCAAGCCGATAGAGACAACTGGAATGACAATCCGTCAAACCGACGAGCTGACGGCGCGACTTCGGGAGGCTATCGAGAGCCTGCGCGAGCCGCGGGGCGTGGAGGCATCGAGCGGGGTTGCTGGAGTAGGTACAAAGGTTTGACTCGGCGGCCGTTGCCTCTATCTCATCCGACGCTTCTGTGATTAGACTGTGTGCTGCCATGTGTGTCCATGTTGCTGTTGCCGAGCCCACCGGTAGCGATTCGGCTTATAATCAGCGGACGTTGCCAGCCTATCTAACCGCCCTCCGTTCCGCCGGGGCAACACCGATTATCGTTCCACTCCACGAGCGGCAAGACCGCGTAGCCCGGCTGCTTGCCGGCGTGCAGGGAGTGCTGATACCCGGCAGCAAGTTCGATGTAGACCCGCAAAGATATGGCGAGACCCCTGTTCCTGAGTGCGCTGGGCCGGACGCCGCCCGCACCGCTGTTGACGAACTGCTGCTGCAGGACGCCTTCAGCCTCCACAAGCCCATCCTGGCCATCTGCTACGGGGTGCAGACGCTCAACGTCTGGCTCAACGGCTCGCTGGTGCAGGATCTGAAGACCGCCGTCGATCACCATCCGGGCCGGGATGTGTCGGAAGCCCACCAGGTGCGGATTGCGCCCGGATCGCGGCTGGCTGCCCTCGTTCCGCGGGGTTATGCGGCTGATCCGCAGGTCAACTCCAGCCACCACCAGGCGATTCGCGGTCCCGGCGACGGGCTGCTGGTGAGCGCAGTCTCCCCGGCAGATGGGGTGGTGGAGGCGGTCGAACTGGACTCGCGCGAGCATTTTGTTCTGGGAGTGCAGTGGCATCCCGAGCGAACCTGCACCGAGAGCGCCTTTTCCCGCGCCATCTTCGCGGCGTTTGTGCAGGCGGCCGCGGTTTGGGAGCCGCGCCGCATCGAAGAGTCCGTCGCGCCCACATGAGCCCAGGATTTGGGTGCCCCACCTTCGGCACGTCTTTGTTTTTGTGCCTAAGGTGGGATATTCCTATCTACAGCCTTTTATGTCTTTTTCACTTCAAGTCAGGCAGGTGGCCCGTACATCAGTCGCGAAGAATCATCTTGAGTCTTGAGAAGCTGTGCCCCGTTCATCGCGGTTTTATGCGATGAGCGGGTAGGAGACCATGGACCTTAACCCGATCCACAACAGCTATACTGATTTCGTGATCGGCAACGTGATCAACGACGGCACTCACAGCTACTCTTATGACGCCGAGGGGCGCATTGCCACGGTGGATGGCGGCGGGACAGCGACTTATGTCTACGACGCCTCCGGCCGGCGCGTGCGCAAAATTTCCGGCATCGCGGTGGATTACGTATACGACCTGGGCGGCCACGTGATCAGCGAATTCAGCGCGAGCGGCAACTGGAACCGCGGCGAGGTCTACGCCGGCGGCCAGCACGTCGCCACCTACGACAACACCAACGACGCAACCTACTTCACGCACGCCGATTGGCTGGGCACGGAGCGTGTCCGCTCCACCGTCTTGGGCGCGGTCTTGCCCGGCTCCCCCTGGACCAGTTTCCCCTTTGGCGAAGGCTCCGCCGCGCCCAATCCTGGGCCCACCCACTTCACCGGCAAAGAACGCGATGCCGAATCAGGCAACGACTACTTCGGGGCTAGGTACTACAGCTCTGCAATGGGCCGGTTCATGTCGCCGGATGAAGCGTTTGCGGATCAGCATCCAGACGACCCTCAAACATGGAATCTGTACATGTATGCGAGAAACAATCCTCTTCATAACGTTGATCCGACAGGGAGAGGAACTGCGAGTGCAATAGCCTGGGGCATCTTGACCGGTGCCGCAAGTTTCGCTTACCACAGTACTCCAATCCCCGGCGCTGTAAACGCGGTTAGAAGTTTGACGCGTCTCGCCACCAATCCCAATGCCGAAATTGCGAGGATGAATGCGCAAAGTGCGCACACGCGAGCGACAATTACCAATACAGTGAAAGCGATTGGATCACCCGAGGGTCGAGCGGGTTTAGTCAAAGCTGCTGGAGATGCTTGGAACGCTCAGAGCACATCCGAGAAGGCTGCCACCGTGACACAAGTTGTACTGGCAGCTGGAACGGTGGTTGCCGGTGGCTATGCTGCAGGGGCAGGTAGTGCGGAGTCATCGACTACAACGCTATTCCGCGCGGTTGATCCTATTGAAGCCCAGAGTATTACGGATACTGGGGCATTCTTACCATCGCCCAACGGAACTGATTTTAAGGGATTCTTTTTCGATTCTTCTGATGCCCAAAGCTTTGGTGATCGAATGAGTACACTCACAGGCGACCAATACGGTGTCGTCTCCGGTACTGCGCCGACTGATCTTGTTGATGCCTCTCCCGCACACTCCGCTGCTACAGAGGGTTCCGGCGTACTCATAAACAACCAAGATTTGCCGCAGGTGAAACCCCAATGAAGAATCAGATCAGTCTCGTTCTATTCGACAAAAATGCCGACCTCGTATCCCATTTGAAGGACGAGTTGCAATCTCTTTCGCATGTGACCGTCATTCTTGGTTCTGGTCCTGATGTGACCGCTAAAGAGGGGCTTGATGCGATATTCCTAACCTGGATGCAGGCGGTTGAGTTCGGCGCAAAACCTCCGTTTCCTGTTCATGAGGTCAGAGTGATGGAAACACCATCACATCGAGTAGCCCGCGGTCTACCACGGTATTTCGTGGCGGGAGTTGCGTTAGAGGAAGACGAACCACGCGAACCGAAGTACATCACGAATCTGATTATCCGTGAACTATTGAAGGGTATAGACCTCTTCAATAGAGCTCACGAACCAGGTATTTTACGTGTGGGTACAATACCGCAGAATTTGGGTCTGGATAATTTGCAGGATGGCGAAGGGGCCATACTCCTACGTCAAGTGTTGGAGTGCTAAGCACATCCGTTAGCATCGGGGGCATCCTCCAGCAGCATCGGTGCAGCCATCGAAAAGCGCCATGCTCCGCATGGGCAGTAGTAGGATACCCCACCGGCTCGGTATTCAGCTACGACACGCTGGGGCACATTGTGGACAACTCCCAATGCACGCCGCAGAACTGCGCCGGCACTCCATTCTCGGTCACGTATAGCGGGTATAACGTCCTCGGAGGGCCGGGTTCATCAACCAACGGCGCGGTAGTCAACGACGCGGAAGTGACGCTCAATTACGGCTACAACGCCGCTGGGCGGCTCACCAGCCTGCAAAGCAGTCTGAACGATGCAAACCATCCCGGAACTCTTCTCAGCGGCATCCATTACAACGCCTTCGGCTCGGACGTAACGTCCGCCATCGGCAGCGCCCCATTGACCGACAACCGGGCATATGACCTTCGTGGGCGGCTCACCACGATCTCTGTGGGAAACAGCTCGGCCACGTCCTCCAGCGGCGCCGTGACGATCAGCGGCAGCGAACAATCGACGCAAACGCAGACTCCGACCGGGTTACGGAGTTCCGTCACGTTGCAGATCTACGGAAGCGAACAGTCGCTTTGCAAATTCCCCATCGCAGGTGGTGGTTGCAATAGTTATACCTACGATACCGGAAGCGTAACGGTTACGGTAAACGGATGTACGACAACCGCAAGCTATGGGCAGAACTCCAATGACAACACGATCGCGTCGGCTCTGGCCTCTGGATTCAGTTGCAGCACTGTGACCGCCGCCGCGAGTTCCTATAATATAACTTTCACCAGCGTGTCCAATTCCAGTTCCGCCAATTATGCCTACAGCGATAGTTCGAAGACAAACAATGTGTCAGGATTCGGAGGTCCCTCATTCACCATCGGCCCCACAAGCGGCAATCTGTCGGGCGGCTTCACCACGACCAACACCTACGACAGCGGGACCGTCAGCCTGACGGTGAACGGCGCCACCAGCAGCGCCAGCTATGGTGAGAACGACACCAGCGCCTCCGTCGCATCGAATCTGGCCGCGGCGGTCAACGCCAATTCGCCGGTCGTGACGGCGACCGCGTCGGGAAGCGGGATTACCCTCGCCAGCAGGACGCCGGGGGCGTACACCGATTACTCTGTGTCCGCTTCCAGCAGCAGCGGCAACGGCTTCTCTCCGGCGTCCTTCAGCGCGTCCCCATCGGGCTCTGCCATGGCGGGCGGCTCCGGCGGCGGCATTTACAGCCTGGGTCTCTCGTATTATCCTGACAGCAGTGTGCAATCCGGCGCGGACAGCATCAACGGCAACTGGAGCTACACCTACGACGACTTCAATCGCCTGAACACGGCCGTCTCCAGCGCCGGCCAGGGCTGCGCGGAGACTTACGACCTCTACGGCAACCGGCTGCAGCAGAACACTTACAATGGCTCCTGCTTTGCCGGGCAATTCACCACGAGCGGCAACAACAACCGGCTGGATCAGATGAGCTACGACGCGGCGGGTAACGTGATCAACGACGGCACTCATAGCTACGCGTATGACGCCGGGGTCCCCGTTGACAGGTCTTCGTCAACGGGGTGGGACGCCGAGGGGCGCATTGCCACGGTGGATGGAGGCGCGACGGCGACCTATGTCTACGACGCCGAGTGCCCCATCTTTGCGACGTTCTTGTAGTTTTGTCGAAGGGGTTGGATACACGAGCCACAACCCCTCCCGATCATTAGAATCAAAAGTGTGAGTGAACCTCCAAATCCAGCCGGTGTGCGCCTCAACGCCCTTCTTGCGCAAGCCGGTCTGGCTCCACTCGCCCCCGCGCAGACCAGCCGCTTCGAGTCTTACCTTTCGCTTATTCTTCGCTGGAACACCCACGTCAACCTGACGGCAATTCGCGACGAAGACGGCATTCTCCAGCGCCATTTTGTCGAGTCCATCGCCTGCGCCCGCGCCTTGCCCGCCGGCATTCAAACGCTCCTCGACTTCGGTTCCGGCGCCGGCTTTCCCGGCGTCCCCATCGCCCTCTGTCGCCCGGAGATCGCCGTCACCTTGGCCGAGTCGCAGGGCAAAAAGGCGGCGTTTCTGCGTGAGACAATTCGTGTGTTGGGGGTTACTACTTTGGTACATTCCGGCCGGGCAGAGGAGCTTAGTTCACACTTCGATTGCGTCACTCTCCGCGCCGTCGACAAGATGGAACTCGCCGTCCGGGCAGCGTCGAAGCTGATCCGCCCCGGCGGCTGGCTGGCGCTGATGACCACTACCGCGGATCTTCCCGCCCTCCAGAATGCAGCCGGCGCGGAGTTTACCTGGCCGCAGGTGGTTCCGCTGCCCGGCGGCGAGGAGCGGTTGCTTGCGTTTGGAGCGCGTAGTCGAGGATTATCTTCCGTGTAGCCAGCCAACTGTGAGCTATGTCTGTGAGTTGACGCGCCCAGTAGAAATGAGGCCATTGCCAAGGATAGGGTTGTTAGCTGCTAAACGTTAGGGACGGGATGCCGTCCATAGTGGAGTGCTTACAGGAATTGGTCTGTTTCCGAGGGCTTCCTCATGAAGCGCCACACCTTATTTGTGCTAGCCTCTTTGACTCTGGCCGTCCAGGGACCGCTGGCTCTCACGCAATCTCCTGTTCCTCAGGACGCGCGAAATTCCGTTTTAAACATCCAATCTTCCCTTGTCGTTGTTCCCGCGCTCGTCCGCACCAGGGCCGGCGATCTGGTTTATTCCCTAACTGCCAATGACTTCGTACTCACTGACGACGGCATCCCGCAAAAGCTGAAGCTGGAGCAGGGCACAGGAGGCGAGCCACTGGCTCTGGTAGTCGTCGTTGAAGTTGGCGGGGCAGGCGCTCGCGAATTCGATAACGATAAGCTCCGCCCCTTGGCTCCGATGCTCGAAACAGTGGTTGGCAATGTTCCCCACAAGATTGCCGTTGTCGCCTTCGACAGCCAGCCGGAGCTCGTCCAGGACTTCACTCCGCATATCGACGCGGCGGCAGAGGCCATCGTCGATCTCACCCCCGGTTGCTCCCGGCAACATCACCAGGAAAACTGCGCAGCGCCTGGTTCGTTCCACGACCTCAGCAGCGCAGACAATGGAGCGGCTATTCTTGACAGCCTTGGCTTTGCTGTCGACCTGTTACGGTATCAGCCGTCTCAATATCGCCGCGCATTCCTGCTGATCAGCGAAACGCGTAACCGTGGCAGCAACATCACGCTTGAACAAGCGCTGCGCGACGTGAGTGACACCAACACCGCTATCTACAGCATAGGATTTTCTACAGGCAAGTCGGAGGCTATGCATTACGCCTATAGGGAACTGCCGGGAAGTCATCGTTACCCCAACCCTCCGCATGGCTGCATGGGCAAAGATCCTGACCCAGATCCTGACGCCACGCATAACAAAGCAGTGCAGGCGTACGACTGCCTCACCCAACTTGCTCCTCCGCTGGCTCTTGCAAAGATGGCCGCTATAGCCGCCACAGATGGATTGCGCCGCAACATTCCCGAGACGGTGGCCCGCCTCACTGGGGGTGAGTATTTCAAGCTCACCGACTCCAAGAGCCTGGAGCATAGCCTGGCGACAATTGCCAACCATTTGCCTAACCGCTATGTGATCAGCTTCCAGCCCCAGTCGCCACATCCCGGCCTGCACGTAATCGGCCTGCACTTGCGGGGGTATTCAAACCTTGAAGTAACGGCCAGGAGTAGCTATTGGGCGATACCGGACGGGATGGCGAATGATCCTGCTCCGGTTTCCCGTTAATACCTTGACCCTTTCGAAAATACCCTTGCGCCCCATTTTCATGCTAGGTTGTGAACCGAGAAAATGGCCGATAAGGGTTGGCTGGGAGACAACGGCAGTGCAAAGTCGATTGTTCCACGTGGAACATCTTTGAGAGCCAGCCCAGTCCGGGAATTGTTCCACGTGGAACAAAATTCGCCTGGCCCGGAATGGGAGGGGTATCAAATTGGGTTCTCCCTGAAGATTGCAGATTATCTGCTCATTATTTGCCGAAAATCACGGAAGTTTTCCACCGATCGGCCCTTTTGGAGCTCGCCTGGCGGTGGCACTCATGAGACTCCGAAACCCTTCCCTTGCAAGAGAATGCCAGATTTTCGCCTCGCCCTGTACGGGTAGCTTTCCACAGATTGGCGCGGTTCTCCACAGCGACAGCGGCTATCCGCTCTACGCCCTTCGCTTTACTCTGGATTGCCATGGGTAAGATTCTCGGCCTTGTCAACCAAAAGGGTGGAGTTGGCAAGACCACCACAGCCATCAATTTGGCCGCCTGCCTGGCTCTCGAGGGCCTCAAAGTTCTCCTGGTGGACTGCGACCCTCAGGCGAACTGCTCCTCTGGCCTTGGATTCCAGCGCGACGATAACCGCCACTCGATTTACGACGTTCTGATGGGCGACGCCCCGGCGGAGCAGGTGATTCTGCCCACGGAGATTGATTTGCTGTCGCTGCTGCCCGGTTCGAAGAACCTGACAGGCGCCAATATCGAACTGGCCACGGCTGAGGACCGCGCACTCCGCCTGCGCCGCGCGCTGGAGCCGGTCCGCGACGGCTACGACCTGGTGGTGCTGGATTGTCCGCCGGCGCTTGACCTGCTCACCCTCAACGTCCTGGCCGCGGCCGATACGCTGATCGTGCCCATGCAGGCCGAGTACTTCGCCCTGGAGGGTATCTCGGAGCTGATTTCCACTCTCGAACGGGTCCGCGCGGCATTCAACCCTTCGCTTAAGATCGAGGGTGTTCTGCTGACGATGTACGATGACCGCACCAATCTGGCTCAGCAGGTGATGGGAACCTTGCGCGAGTACTTCAAGGAACGGCTTTTCCGCACCGTGATTCCGCGCAACGTGCGGCTGGCCGAGGCGCCCAGTCACGGCAAGCCCGTGGCCCTTTACGATGCCCGTTCCCGCGGCACAGAGGCCTACTTCGAGCTGGCCGGGGAGTACGCGGCACGCAACAACATCGAGATTCCGCGGAAAAAGGAACGCGCCGCCGCCGAGGCGGAGGCCGCAGTACGTTTTTTGCCAAGCTCCTGACGGCTGCTTTTATGCAGGCCGCCGCACACGGGCAGAACTCCAGTGAAAGCGAAGTTGAAAAGCCCGGATTTTTACGGGAATAAAGGATTGTGAACCATGACCATTGCCGCACCTGACCTTAAACGCCGCGCCCTGGGCAAGGGGCTGGACTCCCTGTTGCCACGCGTTCCCGCCGCCTCCGCTCCCTCTGCCGCCGAGAATGAAGGGGGCAAGCCGCTGGAGATTCCCATCGATCAGATCGATCGCAACCCCTTCCAGACGCGCTCGCAGTTGAACGAAGAGCAGTTGGGCGAGTTGGCCGCGTCCATCACTTCAAACGGCGTCGTCCAGCCGGTGCTGGTGCGCCCACTGGCCAATGGCCGCTTCCAACTGATCGCCGGTGAGCGGCGCTGGCGGGCCTCGGAGCTGGCCGGCAAGAAGACCGTCCCGGCGATTCTGCGCCAGGTCTCCGACGAGCAGGCGATGGAGATCACCATCGTCGAGAACCTGCAACGGACCGACCTGAACCCGATGGAGCAGGCGCGCGCCTTCGAGCGGCTCTCGCGCGAGTTCCACATGACCCAGGAGCAGATGGCGGTGCGCACCGGCAAGGACCGGGCCACTGTCGCTAACTTCTTGAGACTATTGAGGTTACCTGCATCCGTTCAGACGCGTGTCGAATCGGGCGAGTTGAGCTTTGGCCACGCGCGGACGCTGTTGGCCTTTGAGCACGCCGAGGAGATCGAGAAGGCGGCGCAGCGAGTGGTTAAACTTTCGCTATCTGTTCGCCAAACAGAGGTCTACGTACAGGGGCTGCTGCGCCCCGAGAAGGGAATAAAAAAAGACGGGAAAGAGGAGCGCCCCATCGACCCCAATGTCCGCGAGGTACAGGAAAGGTTGCAGCGCGCTCTCGGCCTGAAGGTCCACATCGAGGACCACAACGGCCACGGCAAAGTCATCATCGAGTACGCGAAGTTGGAAGACTTCGATGGGCTGCTGGAGACGCTGGCGGGAGAGTGAAGCGAGGGAATAAGGATCTGGGAGCAGGGGCTGCAATAAGTATGCGGCGAGGGTGCGGTGTCCTTCTTAAGCACCCATTTTCGGCGGAATTTGTTGTGAGTCCTATTTGAACTCGACAGACGTGCGAAGACGATATCTAATTAACAGCACTTTCCGGAGCACATTCCCGAGTAGGAAGGCGATTGCAACAACCGGCAATCTTACTTAGCGACATAGACTATATCAGGACCGATCTGTATAAGCCCCAACTCCAAAGCGACAAGCTAAGCTGGATGAGTGAGTTGGGCTGCTATCGCCGGTTGAGAATTACCTCCGGCTTGCCGGTCACCCAGGCGTGTTGAGCCCGACAGAGAACGGTTCCGCAAACCGCTCATAATCTTCGAGAAGAAAAACGAATGTTTTCTGGCATCTATTTCGCAGGCTAAAGCAATGATCTACTGGAGGCTGCATCTATATAGGGGTTAATGGAAGCGTGAGTTACCCGGCTATACCGAGAAGGTAGCAGAGCTTTGAGAATTCTGGAAGTGCGTCCCTCGTTGTTGCTTATCGTTGGTACAGCCGACCGTGAAGCTAGATCGAAGTGCGTCGGTTGTTTTCGCTTTTTACCGGTCACGGTCAAGCCCCTTTTGAGAGACCATCAACCGAAAGCCTCCGTCGCTGCCGCAGAATCCTTACTATCGAAGTTCGGCAAATCGTGACAATCAGCGCAATGAAACGCGCTTCCCGCTTGATGTGGTCAGTCAGATGTGCGAATAATCATTCAATGGCCCGCAAACCAATCGCGTTCGTGGTTGCCCTGTTGGCACTAGCCGGTATGGTGCTCACTGCTCAGGAATACAGCTTCCGCAGTTTCGGAACCGCTGAAGGCCTCACCAACCTCGTTATCCGCAACATCTACCAGGATCGCGTCGGCTTCATCTGGGTCAGCACGGAGAGCGGCATCTTCCGCTATGACGGCGATCGTTTTGAGCCGTTTGGACCCGCCCAGGGGATTCCATCCAATTTTGGCGCCGCATTTGGCGAGGCACCCGATGGTTCTTTACTGGCCGGTGGAAACTTCGGACTCTACCGCCTGTCCGGCAACCGGTTTGAAGAGCTTCGAACCCCTTTCAAGACCGTATCCAGAACGCAGGGCATCCAGTCGGACGGCAAGGGCCACACCTTTCTTGGCACCGAAGCAGGCCTTGTGGAACTCGAATCTTCGCCCGGCAAGCAGGATTTCGCCATCCGCACCTTTCCGTCGCCTCCCGGAACCACGAGCCCACAAGCCAGTGGAATCTTCATCGATGGCGATGCCGTCTGGTACGGTTGTGGGCTGGAACTCTGCCGCATGGACGCTCATGGGTCCCGGGTCTACTCGCGAGAGAGCGGCCTTCCGCACGCGCGTCTTCTCAGCCTCCGGAAAGACACGGCCGGAGATCTCTGGGTGTCGGCTCAAGGCTCCGGCATTTTTGTCTGGCCCGCCAGCAAGGCGAAGTTCGAAAGGCCACAGTTGCCGATTCCGCCCGCAAACATACGTGGAGTTCCCGTTCTCGACAGCGATGGACGCACGCTGCTGTCCTCACCGGAGGGCCTGCTGATCCAGGACAATAACGGATGGCAAAAGATCAACCGCCCCTTCGGACTTCGTGGTCTGGTCAACACCGTCTACGAAGACCGCCAGCACACTCTCTGGATCGGCATGGGCGGCCGTGGTGTCGTTCAATGGCGCGGCTACCGCGAGTGGCAGAACTACTCCACCGAGAGCGGGCTCGCCGCCGAAATCGTCTATGGCATCCTTCCCTTGAATGACGGGACGCTCTGGGTGGGCACAGGTTCGGGGCTGTTCCGGGGAAAGCCGCAGAAATCAGGCATGACTTTCACCATCGTGTCTGGATTCCACGCCATTGTGGTGCATAGCCTCGCGCGCGCGCCTAATGGCGACATCTGGCTAGGCTCCGAAGGCCGAGGTGTCGCTCGCATCGAGCCTCGAACCCTCGCAGCAAAGTGGTTTGGCGAGGCACAAGGACTTGCCGGCAAGGATATCTACAACCTGCGCTTCGATCGCGAACATCGGCTTTGGGCAGCCACAGAGGCAGGCCTGTTCATGGCTTCGGCTCCTTACCGGAGATTCTCCCGCATCGCCGAATTGCCGGCTACACGAATGTGGGCGGTTGTCCAGGCGCCAGACGGCACGCTGTGGGCTGGTGGCGACAGCGGGCTCTTCGCATTCCAGGCCGGCCGCTGGAAGGCCTTCACACCAGCCGATGGGCTCAGCCACGTGGAAATCCTGTCTCTCGGCGCTGCGCCGGACGGCGTCATCTGGGTCGGCTATTACTATGGAGGCGGCATCGATCGTGTCCATCCCCGCGCTGGCGGCATGACCGTCGAGAAGGCCGTCCAAAGTAGCGGCGCCGAGGGCATGATCTACTTTCTCGAGTTCGACGCCAAGGGACGGCTGTGGGCCGGCACTCAGCACGGCGTAGACGTTTGGGACGGCGCTCGCTGGACACACTACGACATGAATGACGGCCTGGTCTGGGACGACTGCGACACCAACGGATTCGCCCAGGGCAAGGACGGCGCCTACTGGATCGGAACCAGCGGCGGTCTCTCGCGCTTCACGCCACGCCCCGACAGTTCCATCAACACCCCCCTCGAAGTGGTCATTACCCGGTTAACAGCCGGCAAGAACGATGTTTCAGGCCTGCACAACCCCTCATTCGACTCCCACGCCAGTTCCTTAGTCGCGCGATTCTCCGCCATCAACGCCTCCCGGCAAAACAGTGTGGTCTTCCGCTATCGACTGGGAGGCGCCGCTTCCAACTGGACAGAGACCACCCTCCGCGAACTTCAATTTGCAAACCTCGCGCCGGGCGCCTACCTGCTCCAGATTCAGGCCCGCGACGGCAACGGCGACTGGAGCGGGAACAACGCCGAGTTCCCTTTCAGAATCCTCCCTCCGTGGTATTTGACGTGGTGGTTTGCTGTTCTGTGTGTGCTGATCCCTCTGTCGGCGGCTGCAGTAGTGCTTCGGCTGCGCTTTTTGGGCGCTAAGAAAAGGGAACGCGAGTTGGTCAAGGTGGTTGAAGAAAGGACCGCGGACCTGCGCCTGGCCAACGAGGAGCTTTCGCGATTGTCCTTTACCGATCCCCTTACCGGACTGGCCAACAGGCGCGTACTCGACCAAGTGCTCGATAGGGAATGTTCCCGCGTGAGGAGAATGAACTCCACATTGTCGCTTCTCAGCATCGACGTCGATCAATTCAAGGCGCTGAACGACTCGGAGGGCCACCAGAGAGGCGATGAGTGCCTGATGTTACTCGGTGCTGAGTTGACGCGCCTCTGCAGGCGTCAGGTGGACTTAGCCGCGCGTTGCGGCGGTGAGGAGTTCGCGATCGTTCTAGTGGATACAGGCTCAGCACGCGCCATTGAATTTGCCGAGACGGTCCGGCAGGCGATTGAAGCTCTCAAGCTGCAGCATCCCGTATCGTCGGTTTCCCCGTTTCTGACTATCAGCGTGGGAGTGGCAACGGCGACACGCGAGTGGTGCTTCACGCGCGAAGTTCTCGTAGCCGCCGCAGACCAGGCCCTCTATTCCGCGAAAAGAGCTGGACGAAATCGAGTCTGCGTCGCCGAACGGGAACCCGAACACAACCTGTCTTCTGATCCGGCGCAGAACTGAACTGAATCAGGGCCTGTTAACACTACTCAGGTGGTGGCGACGGGAGCCAATTTTCCCTAGTTCGAGGAAAGAGGAGCGACGGATACCGGGCGTATTCTAGCGACGAGTGACGAAGAAATGGGGAAAATTGGCCGCGTCCCTTCGGCTCGGCTGCGCAGGCCGGATTTTAGCGGGCAACGCCATCCGCCTGAGTAGCGATTAACGGCCCTGGGGAATCATTCCGGGAGCGCGATAAATTCCCTGGCCGCTAAACTTTCCAAGTTATGAACGAATGGTCGCCTACTCAGAAGATAATGGCACACATCCTCGCTTGATGAAAATCTCCGATGAGCTCATGGAAGGCGCATCCAGGCCAGAAAATTGGCTTGTGAAGGCCATTGATCGGCTTCGCAGTGCGGATTATCTTTCAATAAGTCAGGCGGACGCTTTTGGCACGGCTGAAGTCGCGCCCTTTCATAGGCATGACTGTCACGAAGCTCTAGCCCCACGCATCCACAGTTACGAACTCATGGGTTGGCTGGTAGTGGGCGATCAGCTGGGCGGCGGCGGCGATGGAGGGGGCGCGGTTGGCGGCGGGGTCCGAGTGGCTGCCGTCGTGGAGGACGATGTTGGCGGCGAGGCCTTGGCGGTAGAGGCGGTCGATTTTAGTTTGCAGGCGGAGGGCGATGGCGTCGGCCGAGGGGTTTTTCCAGTCGGAGGTCATGGCGTTCCATAGCACTGGAACCATGCCCAGCCGCCTTGCTACGCGCAGCACCTCGGGGCGGCGCGCGCCGAAGGGCGGACGAAAGTAGCGGACCGGCGCGCCCGTGATCTGCTCCAGCGTGTAGTTGGCGCGGCAGAGTTGCTCGTCAATGCGGCTGGCCGAGACCAGGGCCAGGTTGAGATGGCCCCAGGAGTGGTTACCGACCAGGTGTCCGGCGGCGACAATCTGCTGGACGAGCGCAGGCTGGGCCTGGGCGTAGCTGCCGACCAGAAAGAAAGTTGCGCGCACCTCGCGGCGGGCCAGAAGTTCGAGCAGGCGCGGCGTCCAGTCGGGATTGGGGCCGTCGTCGAAGGTGAGCGCCAGCTCGCCGGGGCGCGGCGGGGCGATGAGCGTGGAACCGAAGAGCTGCGAGCCGGGCCATAGGGCGGCATAGGCGAAGCCGCCCGCCGCCAGCCCCAGTCCGGCCGTTGCGCCAAGCCCGGCGGAGATGCCTATCGCCAGTGGAGAAATCATTCTGCTTTCAGTGTGCCGCGCCGAGGGTAGAGACGGCAAGGGGCGGCGGCGGGGCGCCTGATTGAGAGTTTCAGTTTCCCACCCTTTCGCAGAGAACCGAAAGGATGGGGCACGGGGAAGGGGAGGGAAAATTTGAGAAAAAATAAAGAAACGTAGTTGTAGTTATCCCACCTTCCGCAAAGAACGCGGCGAAGGTGGGGCACCCGCTACAATCAAGGCATGAGCAAACACGCTATCGCAACCGACAAAGCTCCCGCCGCCATCGGTCCGTACTCGCAGGGGGTGCGCGCGGGAAATCTCATCTTCACCGCCGGCCAGATTCCACTCGACCCGGCTACGGGGCAGGTGGTCGTGGGTGGCATCTCCGAGCAGACCACGCGCGTGCTGGACAACCTGCTGGCCATTCTCAGCGAGGCCGGATCAACGCTCTCCCAGGTGATCAAGACGACCGTCTATCTCAAGAACATGAGCGACTTTGCCGCCATGAACACAATCTATGGCGCGTACTTTTTGGCGCCGGGGAACAGCTTCCCGTGCGCACCACGGTTGAGGTCTCCCGCCTGCCCAAGGATGTGCTGGTCGAGATCGAATTGGTGGCTAAAGCACGGGTGCCGGAGTCGGAAAAAAAGCATCGCCGCCGTTGCCAAGGGGCTAAAGCCCAGTGTTTTCTTGTTGCGTTTTCGGCACGACTGAAGTCGTGCCCTGACACTTCGTGCAGCTCCGGATGCATTTTTCAGCAGTTGTAAAGTTGTGTCCTGACACTTCGTGCAGTCCGGAGATTTTTCCGCATTCTCAAGTACGCCCGGCCCGAATCAACTAACCAGGGGAAGCCCAATCCCAGGAGGCAACCATGAGCGAGACGCCTGAGAAGGTTGTGCGAAGCGAGGCCAAGTGGCGCGCAGCGCTGACGCAGGAGCAGTATCGCGTGCTGCGTGAGAAGGGCACAGAGCGTCCCTTCACCGGCGCGCTCACCGAGAATCACGAGACGGGCAGCTACCACTGCGCGGGCTGCGGGGCGCTGCTGTTTCTGAGCGGAGCCAAGTTCGACTCCGGCTGCGGCTGGCCCAGTTTTCTGCTGCCCGCCGAGTCCAAATCCATCGCCGAGCACGAAGACATGAGCCTGGGAATGCGACGCGTCGAGGTCACCTGCGCCCGCTGCGGCGGACATTTGGGGCACGTCTTCCCCGACGGTCCGCGCCCTACCGGTCTGCGCTACTGCATCAACTCCGCCTCGCTTAGTTTCGAGCGGACAAAGTAAGGCGGCCGCGGCGCGGAGAGTTTCCTGACAAATGCAGCAAGTTACTGATCCCGCCCCAAAGAAATGAAACATTCCCTCCCCCCCCTCCCCCAAAAACGGCGCAGAGAGGGCGCACAGCATCAAAACATCTCTTCCGCGTCTAGCTCCGCTTCGCGGAGATAGCAGGTTAGCGAGTTAGCGAATCAAAAAGACGGGAAGAGCGAGCCTGACGTGGGCGGCATCGCGGCAAGGCGAGAGCGGCTACGGGGCGGCTGAGGCGCGGGCGCGGCGAGCAGGCCGGCAATCTCGCGGAGCTCGGCGCGGGCATGGGCAATGGCCGAAGCAACGTCATCCTTGGGCTGGGCGGAGAGAGGCTGGGCGGAGTTGGTGGCCAAAGTAGGCAGTTGGGATTGCGGATTGGGTTGGGGGTCTGGCAGTGAGTCAGGCGGGGAAGCAGGGCTGCGGTGAGCTTGCTCGAGAGCCTGACGGGCGCCAGAGAGCGTATAGCCCTCGGAGTGAACCAAATGCTTGATCTTCAAGACCAGCTCAACATCACGGCGGCGGTAAAGCCGCTGGCCGGTTCCGCTTTTGTTGGGTTTGAGCTAGGAAACTGCGACTCCCAAAAACGCAGGACATAGGTTTCGAGGCCGCAGATGCGGGCCACGTCGCCAATCTTGAAGTAGAGGCGGTCGGGCATCACGGGCGAATCGGGGGCGCGATTCCTGGGCAGTTGCATGGCCATGTATAAGACGAGCAGGAGACCGCAACCGTGGTGAAAACCCTGCTTGAAGGGGAGCACAGGCGACAATTTGCACTACATGTTAAGCAAAATCTGCGGATAGCGCGCATTTTGGCGGGGAGATTGATGGTGTGCGGACCCGGCATGAGAGGAGAGCATACTGGGTCCGCGACGAATTAAGTTCCCTCAGGACGAGTGACGGGAGTGCGCGTTAAGGAGTGAGGCGGCGCGGCGCGAAGGTACTGCGGTGGCCAGCGGGTGGCTTCACCGAGAGCGGCCGCGGCATGAAGGGGCCAGTAGGGGTTGCGCAACAGCTCGCGCCCGAGGAGTACGAGGTCGGCTTCGCCTTTCTCAACGATGGCATTGGCCTGGGCGGGTTCGGTGATGAGACCGACGGCAGCGGTGGGGATGGCTGCTTCGCGGCGGATTCTGGCGGCAAACTCAACCTGGAATCCGGGGCCGGTGGGAATCTGTGCGTCGGGAACCATTCCGCCAGAGGAGACATCGACGAGATCGACGCCGTGCTCGCGCAGAAGCCGGGCGAGTTGAACGGATTCGTCAACGGACCAGCCGCCGGGAACCCAATCCGTGGCGGAGATGCGAATCAAGAGCGGAAGGTGAGCCGGCCACTCGGCACGAACGGCGTCGACGACCTGCAAGGTGAAGCGTGTGCGATTTTGAAAGCTGCCGCCATAAGTGTCAGTGCGCTGGTTGGCGAGCGGCGAGAGGAACTGGTGGAGCAGATAGCCGTGGGCGGCGTGAATTTCTATGGTGTCGTAGCCGGCCTTGAAGGCCCGACGCGCAGCCAGGGCGAAGGCGTTGACGATGGCCTTGATGCCGGCCTGGTCGAGAGCCTGGGGCAGGGCGTAGCCGGGCGCGAAGGCTAACGCACTGGGCGCGACCGGCTGCCAGGCGCCGTCGGCGGGCGAGAGCGGGTCTGCTCCTGCGAAGGGAATCGGCGTGCAGGCTTTGCGTCCGGCGTGGGCCAGTTGAATGGCGGCGCGGGAGCCCTGCGAGTGAATGAACTGAACGATACGGTCGAGGGCGGGGATGTGGGCGTCGTTCCAGATTCCCATATCGCCGGAGGAGATGCGGCCCTCGGCGAGGACGGCCGTGGCCTCCTGGATGATCAAGCCGGCGCCGCCCTGGGCGCGGGCGCCGAGATGGACGAGATGCCAATCGGAGGCGAAGCCGTCGTGCGCGGAGTATTGGCACATGGGCGCTACGCCGATGCGGTTGGACAAACTGATCGAACGAAGTTGAAGAGGAGAAAAAAGAGAAGGGCTCATAGATTAATGGATGCGGGTGAGAGGAGAGGGATTCGTGGTTTCCCACCCATGCGCCAGAAAGAAGGCGCATGGATGGGGCACGGAGCGGATTCAGGCTTGAAAGTGCGCGGCGTGTTCTACTGCTTTTTAAGGACGGCGGCGTTCTTTTCGTCGGCAAGAATGACGGACTCAAGACGGCGGAAGTCGGCGGCTTTGGCGGGAGGAATCTCGACCTGACGGACGACGTATTCGCGCTCGTAGTGGAGGAGATTTCCTTTGGCTGAGACCGTAGAGTGGTAGCTGGCAAAGTCGAGGTCGAGGTTGACGGGGTCTGGAGTCTCATCGATGACGTAGCCGGGAGGGATGGCGATGTCGAAGCTGTCGTGCCAGCGGCCGGTGGCGTCCAGATCGATGGGATAGATGCGCGGCTTATCGTCGAAGGGGAGTGCATAGGAACCGACCACGCGGGGACGCACCAGCAGGAGCGGGCCGGCCTGATGGGAGTATTGACGCGCTGTCACCTTGTAGTGGAACTCGATAGGCTTGTCGAGGTCTGCCGGCTGAATGAATTGAAAAGCATCAAGGGTGACGCCGGGAAGGGTCGCAGCCACGTACTTCTCCCAATCCTCGCGCTGCTCCTTCGTATCGGTCTTTTTCAGAAAGCGGCGGAAAAAAGCTCCTTCAGGGCCTATGTGTGAGGAATCGACCGAGCCGGTCAAAGTGCCGTCGGCTGAAAGAGTGAAAGAGCCATTCTGCTCCGTTCCGTTGGAGCTGGGATCAAGCACGGGCAGGGCGATGATCTGGCTGGAGGCGCCGGCAGCAAGGGTACCGAAGCTACCTTGCTCCTCAGAGGGTAGATTGCCGACAGGCGTGCGTTCGTCGGTGGGGTCAAAGATGAGGTAGCGCTTTCCGTCGTTGGCTTTGACGACGGCTCTGAGACGCGGGTCTTGCACGTTCAAATCGGAGGGAAGCTCGATGGCGGTAATCATGTGGTTGCCATAGAGAGAGGGAGCGTTGGGATCCACGACTCCACGGCTGGAATCTACCGGCATATATACAGCATGAATACCGGCCACCTGGAGCATGGAGATAAGCAGGGTGGTTTTGTCTTTGCAGTCGCCGTAGCGATTACGAAAAATGTCGGCTGCGTGGTTTGCCTGCAAGCCGCCGATACCGCGCATGACGATGAAGTAGCGGATGTTTTTCTGGATGTATTCGGTGATGCGGCTTAGCTTGGCGTAGAAGTCGGGCGCTCCGGCGATGAGGCTTTGGGTTTGGGCAGTGATTTCCGGCGAGGGGTCAGGGCGATTGGCCTCCAGCGTGGTCATCCATTGCCCAATGGCGCGCCATTGGTTGTCTTTGCCTTCAATGGCGGCATCGCCCCACTGGACATACATGCGCGCGGCGAGAGCATCCCTGTCTGGGCGGGACTTTACCTCGCGCAGGTCGAGAGCGGGCATATCTAAACTCCCAGCGCCAGTGGTTGGGGGCGACCTCGACAGGCTTGACGGGCGGGAATTTGTGCCATGCCTCGGAGTGGGCGTGACCGGCTGGCAGGTCGACTTCCATGGCCTGGAAGACGATGGGAATGCCGCTCTGGATATGCCAGACCTTCTCCTGACTATATGGTGCGAGCAACTCTTCAGACTCACAAATCACGGTTGCGCCAACATCTGCAGCGGGAGGGCGCACACGCGGACTTTTTCTGTGGAGAGCATGACGGGGACGCTGGGATCGCCTACATCGACAAAGTCAGTCTCCTGGGCCTGGTATTGCTTCTGGTCGGCGGCGATGGTCCACTCGCGGAAGTAGTTGATCTTCTCGTCCACGTCGAAGGAGACGCCGCAAAATGCATCGCTGCGGCCCTGCAGCTTGAGGATGCGAAAGGCCTCGCGCCTGTGCTCGACGGCGCGGCCCTGGGAGTCAACGATTTCGATGTACTCATCGAAGAGTACGAGATCGACGCGGCATCCTTGGCGTAGGCGGGCGTGGGAGTCTTGGCGGCATCGAGGCCCCACTGCGGGAGATCCTGCTTATCCTTGCCGAACCAGTTAGCCGCGCTGGGTTTGCAGAAAAAAACAAACAGAGCGGCCATGAGAACACGAACTATGCAGGAAGAAGCGAAAAATGTCATCATCAGTTTCCTTTGGGGGCAGGAGTACGGGTGAGGACGAGTTGAGCCTGGTCGGCGGCGGCGAAGCTTTGATAGAAACCGCGGAGGTCCTGGTACTCTTCCGGTTTGGCGAAGGTGAAGGCGCGTTCCAGCTTGTGGATGATGGTGAGTTGGCCGGGCGCAGAGACGGATTGATAAAAAAGAGCCGCGTGTCCTGGCCAGTCAATCTTGTTGTCCAGAGGCGCGCCTTCGACGGTCAGGTCGGCAGGCAGGTGATAAGTGACCTGATCGGCAACGAAATCGCCATATTGCATATCGACGGGCTGAGTGCGCTTTTCCTGAGCGACGAAGGGTTGTTTGCCTAAGGTCTCGAAGAAGAAGGCGGGGAGCATGAGGCGTTTGGAGGTGGCGGCGCCGATGGCGCCTTTTGCATTGATGATGGCGATCAGGTCCACGCCGGGATCGTCGAGCCCGGTAAAGTGATCGATATGGGCCTCGACACCGTCGGGGATGATGGACTCGAGCGAGTGATCGAACTGCTTTTTGACCTCAGCTTCGTCGTTGGTAAGGGCTTTTTGACGCCGTAGAGGGCAGCCTGACCGGTCATAACAATATGGAAGTTGCCGGTGATGGCGCCCTTGGAGTCGAGGAAGACTTCGCCGATGCGCAGAGTTTTGTTCTCGGCATAGGGTTGGGATCTGGTTGTGATGCCCAAGGTGCCCTTCGCGGACTGCGTGAGGCCGCCGGCGCTGGAGTGCCTCCAGTTTACGGTCCCGAAGGGGCACATCTTTTCCCCTGGGTCGAGGTAGATTTCCTTTCCGCCAGTGGAGAGAATCACGAGGGTATTGTCGAGCTGGGATAAAGAGAGGTAGGAAAGGTCGAAGACACTCCGCTGGCGATCAACGACCTTGGTGGCGTAGGCGGTTAGGCCGGCGGCGCGTAGCATGGCGAGGTAGAGCAGGGCAATGTCTTCGCTCGAGCCGCTCTTCTGCGCCCAGGTATCTTCGGCGTGGCGGGCGGCCTTCAAGTTGAGCTGCTTCATTTCGGATTCGGTTTTCCTGCGGGAATAATCGGTGTTATCGAGGGCCTGCACGGCTTTGTAGAGTTTGTTTGCCTTGTCGAGGTCGCTGTCGGCGGGGGAGATGATGCCGGCAACAGCCTCCTTGATGGCTTTGGAGGGTTCAGCGAAACGATCCACATCCTTGGACCAGAGCTTGGCGTCGTTGATCCAAAACTCGCTGGCGCTGCCGGCGGCTTTGTAATAAAAGAAGACCCTATAAAGAACGCGCTCGATGGGCGGCATCCACTCCTCATCAGGAGCGGGAGGAACATCTGCAACATCGACACTGAAATGGCCGGAGGTGTCGGATTTCACGGTCACACCCGCAGGAAGATGTCCCACAAGATAATGGAGTTGATTATGCGTCCATGTTCATCCTCCATATACATACTGTTCGAGTTCAGGCTTCGTCCAGGAATTGCCTGGAGGGCGTGAAGAGGTAATGCGCCTTGTGGACGAAGTAGGGGCGCTGAATTTCCCAATGCGGAGAGGAGGAGATATTGTCGTCATTCTGAATCGTGTAGGTGTATTCGAGGATGCTGCCGACCTCGACGCTGGGCAGAGTGAAGACCTTGCGGTTGACCCGCACCTGCTCACCTTCATTGGATTTTCCCTTGACGACCAATAGATCCTGTGGCTTGCCGACGAGAGGAATGACGGTTCCGTCGGAGTGGATGGTGCGGCCCTTGATATCGGTGATTTTGGATGTGCCGCGCAGGTAAAGGGGGAGTTCGACGGTGGCCAGCTCCTTGCCTTTTTCGGTGAGCACCTTGATGCGGGCGTAAAAGCTTTGAGAGTTGTGCGGATCGTCGGTGATTTCCTCGACGTTGAGGTAGACGGCGGCCGCTCCGGGGGCTTTGGGGTCGGCGGTCATCTTGAGTTCTTCGTCGGTGGGCTGCTGGAACTGGGCGAGCAGGAGGGCCGGCGATGTGAAGGCGAGAAGCAGTGGCAAATTGCGCATGAAGACGGAAATCCGCATGAACTTATCCTTTGTTTGGGAGCAAGAGCAAGTGTATCGCACGATTGTTAAAGTACGGCGGCATCAGTTTCCTTTGGCGGCGGGAGGCGCTTTGGTGAGTACGAGTTGAGCCTGGTCGGCGGCAGCGACCTTCTGGTAGAAGCCGCGGAGATCCTGATATTCCTCTGGCTTGACGAGGGTGAAGGCGTGCGCGAGTTGGCGAGCGATGGTGATTTGGCCGGGCGCGGAGGCCGTTTTTGTGACAAAGATCGCGTGGCCCTGCCAGGAAATCCTGGTGTCCTGGGGCGCGCCTTCGACGGTCAGGTCGGCAGGCAGGTGATAGGTGATCTGGTCCATCACCTGGTCGCCGTAATGCATATCCACAGGCTCCAGGCGCTTTTCCTGATTGACAAAGGGCTGGTGGCCGCGGGTCTCAAAAAAGAAACCGGGGAGCAGGAGGCGTTTCGAGGTTGCCGCGCCCAGGGATCCGTGGACGTTTACGACGGCCATCAGATTGGCCTCGGGATCGTCCAGCCCCAGGAAGTGATCGACATGGGCCTCGACGCCATCGGGGACGATGGACTCAAGCGAGTGGTCGAATTGTTTTTTGACCTCGTCCGGGTCGTTCTCCAGGGCAGTCTGCCGCCAGTAGAGGGCTTCCTGGCCGAGCATGATGACTTTGAAGTGGCCGATGATGGTGCCGTGCTCGTCGAGTGTGAGGTCGCCGGTGCGGACAACCTTGTTGTCGGGATAGAGCTGCTCGGGCGTAACTCGAAGTTTGCGAAGGTCGCTTTGAATAATGCCGGCGGTCCCGGAATGTATCCAGCGCACGGTCTGAAACGGGCACATCTTCTCGCCGGGATCGAGAGGTATTTCCTTGCCGGCGGTGTTCAAAACGACGAGGTCGTCATCCAACTGATCGAAATCGAGGTAACCGGGATCAAAGATGCGCTCACTGCGATTAGTCACCTTCATGTCGCTGGCGTTGAGGCCCGCGGCGCGCAACATCGCCAGATAGAGAAGTGCGATGTCCTGGCTGGAACCGCTCTTCTGCGCCCAGGTATCCTCGGCGCGCCTGGCGACCTTCAATTTGAGTTGTTTGAGTTCGGCCTCGCTCTTTTTGCGGGAATAATCGGTGTTGTCGAGCGCCTGAACAGCTTTGTAGAGCTTTTTAGCCTTATCCAGATCGCTGTCGCCGGGAGCAATCAGGCCGGCAACTGCTTGCTTGATAGGGTTGGTGGGTTCGGCGAAATGATCCACCTCCTTTGACCATCGCTTGGCCTCGGAGACCCAGAAGTCGGTGGCGTCATGGGCGCTCTTGTAATAGAAGGTCACATGGTAGAGCAGGCTCTCGATGGGCGGCATCCATTCCTCGTCCGGAGCGGCGGGGATGTCGGTCACCTCAAGGTGGAAAACCCCCACCACATCGGACTTCATCTCCACGCCTTTTGGAAGAACCCTATACCAAATAAGGGTGTTGGCCACGCCGCCATGCGCATCGGTTAGGGTCATGCTGGTTGCATTTTGGCTGCCGGGCAGGAACGCCTTGAAGGGCGTGAAGGTATAGCGCGCCTGGTGGACGAAGTAGGGGCGCTGGATATCCCAGGTTGGCGAAGAGACGTGGTCGTCGTCGTAGTGCATCTGATAGCGATATTCAAGAATGCTGCCCACTTCGACACTGGGCAGGGTGAAGACCTTGCGGTTAACCTGCAACTTATCGCCTTCCTTGGATATTATCTTGGCGGTCAACAGGTCTTCCGGTTTTCCGGTGAGTGGAATGACGGTCCCGTCTGAGTGAATGGTGCGGGCTTTGATGTCGGTAACCTTAAAGTTGCCTTGCGTATACGGAACTTCGACGGTAGCCAGCTCTTTGCCTTTTTCCTGAAGAACCTTGATGCGCACATAGACGCTCTGGAAGTGGATCGGATCGTTGGCGACCTCCTCGACGTTGAGGTAGACGGCGGCCGCGCCCGGAGCCTTGGGATCGGCGGTCATCTTCAGTTCTTCGTCGGTGGGGGCTTGGAACTGAGCAAGCAGGAGGGCCGGCGATGTGAAGGCGAGGAGCAGTGGCAGGTGGCGCACAAAAGCGGAAATCCGCATGAGTCTTTCCTTTTGCAGCAGACGATTAGAGGCCTGTAGCGAGGCGGTGAAAATGAATGCAAGGATTCTACATCGGCGGAAAGGCGGAGTCGAATGGAAGGCCGGCGGGGGTGACGACACCATCACGCCGCGGCGGCAGGAAGATGCGGCGCGGGTGCAGGAAGAGGAAGTTGAACCGGGTCGCCGAGCCTCTTACGGGTAGATGCGGTGGAGGGTGCGGGCAAAGGGGATGGTCTCGCGGACGTGGTCGAGCCCGCAGATCCAGGCGACCGCGCGCTCAATGCCCATGCCGAAGCCGCTGTGGGGAACGCTGCCGTAGCGGCGGAGGTCCAAGTACCACTGGAAGGCTTCCCTGGGGAGGTTCTGCTGCTCGATGCGGGAGTTGAGCAGCTCATAACTGGAGACGCGCTGGGAGCCCCCGATGATTTCGCCGTAGCCTTCGGGGGCGAGGACATCGACGCAAAGGGCGTAGCGCGAGTCGTTAGGGTCTGGCTCCATATAAAAAGCCTTCACATCGGCGGGATAGCGGTGGACCATGACGGGCTTATCATATTGCGAGCTAAGCCAGGTTTCGTCCGGCGAGCCGAAGTCATTGCCGTACTCAAAAGCCGCTTCGAGGTGGCCGTCCCGGTGGGCCTGGTTGAGCATTTCGCAGGCTTTGTCGTAGCGCAGGCGCGGGAAGGGCGGAGTGACGGATGCTAGCTTGGCGGGGTCGCGGCCGATGACGGTGAGCTCAGGCGCGCGGTTCTTGAGGACGGATTGGACGATGTGGGAGATGAAATTTTCGGCGAGTTCGAGGAGGCCGTCGAGGTCCATGAAGGCGACCTCGGGCTCGATCATCCAGAACTCGGTGAGGTGACGGCGGGTTTTGGATTTTTCCGCGCGGAAGGTGGGGCCGAAGCTGTAGACCTTGCCCAACGCCAGTGCTGTTGATTCGATGTAGAGCTGGCCGGATTGGGTGAGGTAAGCTGGGTCGCCGAAGTAATCCACCGGAAAGAGTGTTGACGTGCCCTCGCAGGCCGCGGGAGTGAGGATGGGCGGGTCGGTGCGGATGTAGCCGTTGGTATCGAAGTATTCCGCTGCGGCGCGCATGATTTCGGCGCGGATACGGAGGATGGCGGACTGGCGCGGAGAACGGAGCCAGAGATGGCGATGCTCCATGAGGAAATCGACGCCGTGCTCCTTGGGGGTGATGGGGTAGGGGTCGGACTCGGGGACGCGCTGGACGACTTCCAAGCCTTCGACATCGAGTTCGAAGCCGCCGTGAGCGCGTTTATCGGCGCGGACCTTGCCGGTGACGATGACGCTGGATTCCTGGGTGAGGCCTTTGAGAGCTTCGAAGACTTCAGGGGAGACGCTTTTTACGTGGGCCACGCCCTGGATGGTGCCGGTGCCGTCGCGAAAGATGGGGAAGAGGAGCTTGCCACTCTCGCGTAGGTTGTAGAGCCATCCGCGAAGAGTGACCGACTGGCCTTCGTGCTGGCCGATGGTGGCGATGGTAGCCACTGGTGGCACCTGCGGTGGGGCGGATGCCGCTTGCGCGACAGGAGTGGATGGGTTATCGGGCATAGGGATACCTCAAATGGCTTTACATCCGGACAGATAAGGATAGCGCGTGCGGGGCGCAAGTGTTGCAGGATGTGTCCAAACATACGATACGGCATTGGATAGAACATGCATGGAATAACATTTTCGCGCACTCACACATCCCGACGTTGTCTTGGTCTTTTAGTGGTTCGCTTCTTTTTGGGCTTTGTTCGTTTGTACAGTTTGGCCTTATACCAGGCGAAGATCATGGGACAAAATAAGAACTGAACTAAAATCTTGAATACATCGATAAAAGGCAAACGATCCATCGGAATTACTCCAAGGCCCTGATTGATTTCCGGTCTGGAGCCATCGTTTCACCATGCACCACAAATTCGTGTGGAGGATGGAGAGGATGGACAAGGTGGCGCATCAATTATTTGGGCGCGCCGACCTTCCAGTCTAATGAGCAGAATAGGACGCGCGCGCGCATCGTGGGTTGGTACTGGCAGTATCAGCAGAAGTGGCCGAAGTTTCAGCGCGGGGAGCCGGAAAAGCAGGGAATAGGGAATAGGAATTATGGGTTAGTGCGGTGGAATTGGTGCCATGAGTTCTGTAAATATATATACAATCGCATAGACCAAGCCCGCGCTGAGGGAGAACGCCCACAGCGCCCAGAAGACTGCCCAAAAGATTTTGACTGCTGTGAGTTGCGCAGGCGGCGCGGCTTCGACAGGCTTATTGTTTTCGTCCATCACGCCCTCACTTTTACAGTACACCCTTGACTGAATTCTGCTGTTGACTCTCCTTTCGTGCGAGGTAGGTTGCGTAGGTAGCCGTGAAGGCACCAACATAGCCGTGATTGTATTCACCGGACACTGAATCGAACTCTATAGTGACATTCTTCCCGTGCCAGCGTAGGATGTGATTTTGGTACTCTGCGCCTGCGTTATTGTGTACAACTTCTATTTTGCTCTCATCAGCATTTCCATATTTATCTACCAGAGTTGCAGCAAGGCTATTCGCGTTTATAGGCGACAAGCTGACCTTATTTCCGTTTTGAAATTTCGCACCAATGCTTTCCACCTTCCCGTCAATTTCGATGACGATGATGTCGAAGAACGGGGAAATACTATCAATTTCATAAGAGTCCGGATATGCTTTGAAGCATTGTCCAATATAACCAGGATCGTAGCGTGTAGATCCATAGATAGTGATCTTTGGGCATTCAGCCATCGATGCGCGAATGGGAACGCCAAAAGAGATTCCAAGGAATGAAGTAGGCTCTTGAAACCAAGGTTTCTGCTCCAAATTCTGGGCGCGGCTTTGATGCGTGGAAAAACCAACGATCAGGACGCCAGCCATCAAATACTTAACTGCTCTCTTCATCACAACCTCACTTTCTTGTTCGTTCTGACACGGGTGCGCCTGACCAACTTCTTCACAAAAGCGCAATCATGCTCCGATATCCACTTCCAACGATTCTAGACCTGTATGAAAATGGCGGCATATATTTTCGGCGGAAGAATGTCGCCCAGTTCGAATAGGGATTGCGGGGGCCTTAAGACTTTAGTAGGATGAGAAGAGTTTTTGATGCGCGCAACAATTTCAGGGGACGATTGCGTGCGGGCTGGAGGGCTAATGGCGGAGAAGGCGGTAGTTCGCAGCGACGAGACGCAGAAGTCGCAGGTGGATACGGAGACCACGTCGCGGGTGATTGCGGAGAAGCGCATCGGCGAGCGGATCAAACGGCTGCGGCTCAAAAAATCCATGGGCCTGGTGGAGCTGGGCAAGCGCACGGCGCTCTCGGCGAGCTTTTTGTCGCAGTTGGAGACGGGGCGGGTGGTGCCGACGCTGCGCAACCTGGCGCGGATCGCGATGGTGTTTTCCAAGGATCTGTCGTACTTCTTCGAGAACGATCCGGCGGCGGTCTTCCGGATTCACCGGCGCAAGGAGCGGGTGCGGCTGCCGCAGACCGGGGTGGAGTTTCCGAGTTACTTTTTTGAGAGCCTGGGTTATATGGTTCCGGACCGGCAGATGGACCCATACTTTGCCGAGTTTGTGCCGCTGACCAAAGAGATGGAGCCCAAGGCGCACATGCATCCTGGGAGCGAGTTTCTGTATGTTCTGGAGGGGGAGCTGGAGCTTCGCCACGGGGAGCAGGGGTGCCTGCTGGGAGCGGGCGACGCGGTGTACTTCGACTCGAGCGTTCCGCATGCCTACCAGTGCCAGGGCAAGAAACCGGCCTCGGCGGTCATCGTGACCCTGCACCAGGCGCCGGGGGCGATGCCGCTGCGGGCGGTGAGCGCGAAAGCGGCGGGGAAGAGCGTGGCGGGCGAAGCGGACAAGGCCGGTGGCGGGGACGGAACAGACGTATAGATTGCGGATGCACTGAGGCTGCGCGGAAGTCCAACTCTTGAAGACGAGTTATATAACGGATCCAGGCTTTTGTCGATGAGAAAGCGCGAAAATGTAAGTCCTTCGACTCCCTTCCCCTTCGACAAGCTCAGGGTCCGGTCGCTCAGGATGACAACATGATTATTGGAGCGTGGAGTTAGCGATCATGCTAGCTCCACTTCGATCTTCTTTGCTTCCGAATCCAGTTTGGTGATTTTGAAGGTGCGGATCTGGCCTTCAGTCAGCGGCTCGGGCTTGGATTGGGCGGCGGGGGCGCTGCCTTGCCAGCGGCTCTTCAACTGCGAGGAGAGCGAGGAGAGGTCGAGCTTGGCTTCGCTCTTTATTTCTATATCCGCTAAGCCGGTTGGTGCGGCTATACTGCCTGGTTTGAAGCGGCACACGGCGCGGATGCCGTCGCCTAACTCGACATGGATGAGACTGGGGGATTGCTCGACTACGCGGCCGGAGACTACATCACCGGCCTTGTGCTCGGCTATGTACTCGTCGATGTCGGTGGGGATGAGCTGCTTCATGCTGAGCTTGATCTGGCGCTTTACGGGGTCGATAGCCAGGACTTGCGCCTTGACGATCTGGCCGGCGCGCAGTACGTCCGAGGGGTGGTTGAGGCGGCGCTCGGCGGTGATCTCGCTGATGTGGACCAGGCCTTCGACGCCCTCGGCCAACTGCACGAAGGCGCCGAAGTTCATCAGCTTGGTGATGGGGCCCTCGATCTGGGAGCCGACGGGGAAGTTGCGTTCGACTGCAGTCCATGGATCGGCGAGAGTCTGCTTCAGGCCGAGGGAGATGCGACGCTCCTCAGGCTTGATGGCGAGGATGACGGCATCGACGCGGTCGCCCTGCTTGAGCAGGTCGGAGGGGTGGCGGAGTTTCTTGCCGTAGGACATTTCCGAGATGTGGATGAGGCCTTCGATGCCGGGTTCGATTTCGACAAATGCGCCGAAGTCGGTCAGGCGGGTGATGGTGCCGGTGATGCGCTGGTTGACGGCGAGGCAGACGGTTTGCCAGGGTTCGGGCTGAAGCTGCTTGAGGCCGAGGGAGATTTTTTTGGTTTCGGTGTCGATTCTGAGGATTTTGAGCTGGAGTTCCTGGCCGACGGCGAGGACGTCTTCGGGTTTGGTGACGCGGGTGTGGGAGATGTCGGAGACATGGAGCAGGCCGTCGATGCCGCCCAGGTCGATGAAAGCGCCGTAAGGCATAAGCGTGCGGACGGTGCCGGTGACGGTCGAGCCTTCCTTGAGGGCGGCGTGGCGGGCCTCGGTGAGCCCGCGGGCCTGCTCTTCGAGGACGGCGCGGCGATCGACGACGACGTTTTCATCGGTCACGTCGAGCTTGGTGATGCGGCAGGTGATCTCGGTGCCCACCAGCTTTTCGAGCTCGGCTGCGTCCTTGGTTCCGCTGCGACTGGCGGGCATGAAGGCGCGGACGCCAACGTCAACTGACAGGCCGCCCTTGATGACTTCGGTGACGGTGCCGACGATGGCCAGCTTCTCGGCAAAGGCGGCTTCGAGGGCCGACCAGTCGCGGGGCTGGGCCACTTTGAAGCGCGAAAGCTCGTAGTAGTGTTCTTCGTTGCGGCCGGTGACGGAGACCGGGAAGGTATCGCCGGGCTTGACGGCGTTGGCGTTCGCGTCGAAGGCCGAGCGGGGCAAAACGCCTTCGGTCTTGTAGCCGATGTCGAGGAAGACCTGGTCGGCGGAAAGGGAGACGACGACGCCCTGGAGCTGACGCTGGCCGGGCTGCTCGGATTTGTGCGAGTGGCTGCGCTCGAAGGCTGAGAGCATATCGGCGAAGGATTCCTGAGACTCGGAAGGCTCGTCGATTGGGGGCTCTTCGGCGATGGACTCTGGCGCAGGTGCAGGAGCCGGTTTGGCGACTGGCTCAGGCGTGCTTTCGGGGGCGGGCGGGGATTCTTCGAGATTGTCGTTTGTCATGACGGTTCACACCTTCATTCTCCCATGATTGAGCGGGGTGAAGTGAGGCCCGCATTGGATACACTGAATACGCTATGGAAATCCGCCCAAAGGACGAAATGACGGGGAACGAGATTCGCGAACGGTTTCTACGCTTTTTTGAGACGAGGGGGCTGCCGCACAGGAGGGTGCACTCTTCCTCGCTGGTGCCGGCTAACGACCCCACGCTGCTGTTTACCAACGCGGGGATGAACCAGTTCAAGGATTTGTTTCTAGGGGCCGAGCGGCGGGAGTATCAGCGCGCGACCACGTCGCAGAAGTGCGTGCGCGCCGGGGGCAAGCACAACGATCTGGAAAACGTGGGATTTACGCGGCGGCATCATACGTTTTTTGAGATGCTGGGGAATTTCTCGTTCGGAGATTATTTCAAACGCGAGGCGATTGGCTTTGCATGGGAGTTGATTACGGGCAAGCGCGAGAAGGGCTGCTTCGAGATTCCGGTGGACCGGCTGTACGTGACGATTTTCGAGGGCGCGGATGGCGTGCCGCGCGACGATGAGGCCGAGGGCTATTGGATTGAAGCCGGCGTGGCGAAGGAACGCATTCACGAGTACGGGCTCAAGGACAATTTTTGGCAGATGGGCGAGACGGGACCTTGCGGGCCGTGCTCGGAGATTTTTTACGACATGGGGATGGAGGCGGCGGAGACTCCGGGGGTTGATTTGCCGTTCGGGCAGGACGAAGCGCGATACGTGGAGATTTGGAATCTGGTCTTCATGCAGTTTGACCGGGCTGCGGTGACGGACGCTTTGGGCAAGACGAGCTACGAGCTGACGCCGTTGCCCAAGCCGTCGATTGATACAGGCGCGGGGCTGGAGCGGTTGGCCGCTGTGCTGCAAGGAAAGGTTTCGAACTTTGAGACGGATTTGTTTACGCCGCTGATTGGGAGGGCAGCTCAGCTTACCGGCTTGAAACCGAATAAGGAGTTCCTCAAATCAAATCCGGAGTTTACCGAAAGCCTCGGCCTCAGCCTCTATCATCCAGATTCGGTATCCCGTTGGATCGACGAACATGCCGGATCCTTACAAGTTATTGCGGACCACGCACGAGCGGCTACATTTCTGATTAACGACGGGGTGATGCCGTCGAATGATTGGCGCGGATATGTGCTGCGGAAGATTCTGCGGCGTGGGATTCGACATGGACGGCTGCTGGGGCAGGAACAACCGTTTCTCTACCAGATGGTCTTCGCGGTGCGGGATTTGATGCAGGGTGCGTACCCGGAGTTGGTTGACTCTGCGGATCGCGTGGCCAAGGTCGTCCACGCTGAGGAAAAGCAGTTTGCAAGAGTACTAGAGAGAGGATTCCGTGAGCTAGAAGCGGAAATCACTCGCGCAATTGAACCAGCAATTGAGGCTGGTATGAACAATGTAGCTGCGGTCACACCAGAATACCCAGAATCAATAGTTGATCCTGCTGGCGATTCCAGCTCCTTCTGGGACCGAACGATGCGGCGATACCCAGATTTCTTCCGCAAGAGCAGCTACAGAAGCATCAAGAGCCTATACAACTTTTTGGTGGTCAATTATCCAGAAATCCGCGCCAAGCTGGACGGCGTGAAGGCTTTCCACCTCTATGAAACCTATGGCCTGCCAAAAGACTTTATCCAGGACGCTTGCCACGACGCAGGGGTCACATTTGACGAAGCTGGATTTGAACGAGCAAAGGAAGAGGAGCAGGCTCGCGCGCGTGCATCCTGGAAGGGCGGGAGCCAGAAGACGGCCTGCCCCGCCTATCGCGAACTGCCGAAGACGGATTTTCTTGGCTACAAACAACTCACTGCCCCTGGCGCGGAAGTGCTGGCGATTGTGAAGGATGGAGTGGGAGTTCCCGCAGCGAAGGCCGGCGATTTGGTTGACGTTGTGCTGGATCAGACTAGCTTTTACGGAGACTCCGGCGGGCAGACGGGCGATACGGGGTGGTTTACTTCGGCGGATGGGAATGCGACTGTGGCCGAGATTCAAGGGTGCGTGCTGCCGGTGCAGGGCGTGCGGGCGCACAAGGCTCTGCTCAAAGAGAATCTTGCGGTCGGCGATCATGTGCGCACGGTGGTGGATGGCGAGCGGCGCGACGCAATTCGCCGGAATCACACGGGCACGCATCTGCTGCACGCGGCGCTGCGGCAGGTGCTGGGGACGCATGTGAAGCAGGCGGGGTCGGCGGTCCATCCGGATCGGCTGCGGTTTGATTTTTCTCACTTTGCGCAGGTGGCCGATGAGGAGTTGGAGGAGATTGAGCGCATCGTGAACCGCGAGGTGCTGGCCGATGCGAAGGTGGAAACCATCGAGGACGTACCGATCGACGTGGCTGTGAACGAGTACCACGCGATGGCGCTGTTTGGGGAAAAGTACGGCGACAAGGTGAGGGTGGTAAAGCTGTCGGATGGGTTTTCGACGGAGCTGTGCGGAGGGACGCACACGCGGGCTACGGGCGAGATTGGCTTGGTGAAGATTGTCAGCGAAGAGTCGGTGTCGTCGGGTGTGAGAAGGCTGGAGGCGGTTAGCGGCTTCGGTTCGCTGGAGACATTCCGCGAGGACTTTGCCGTGGCGCAGGTAGCGGCGCAAGTGGCTGGCTCCGCGACCGGCAGCCTTTCAGACGGGCTCCGTGCCCGGCTGGCCGCGCAGGAGGACGAGCTGAAGCGGCTGCGGCGGGAGCTGGACGAGGCAAGGATGAAGTCGGCTGCGGGGGCGTTGGATGAGGCGCTGGGGCGGACGATTGAAATCAAGGGTGTGCGGCTGGTGACGCTGCGCGCTGATGGGCTGGAGCGCGGGCAGTTGCGGACGCTGGTGGACAACCTGAAGCAGAAGCTAGGCGAGGGAGTGGTGGTGCTGGCGTCGGCGCAACCGGAAGGCAAAGTCGCGCTGATCGCCGGAGTGACCGGGGGGTTGACCAAGCGGATTCAGGCGGGCAAGTTGGTGGGCGCGGTGGCAAAGCTGGTGGGTGGATCGGGCGGCGGCAAACCGGAGATCGCCGAAGCGGGTGGCAAGGATCAGGCAGGAATCGATGCGGCGCTGAAGGCCGCGGCGGGGATTGTCGGGGAGTTGCTGGGGTGAGACGGATGGATGGAGTTTGTGGTGCCCCACCCTTTCCGCGATAAAACTGCGGAAAGGATGGGGCACCCCAGGCTTTTGTTATTTTGTGGTGTGTAAAGGCTGTAAAAAACTAAAAAAGCCATAAAGGGCTGTAGTTGTAGATATCCCACCTTAGGCGCAAAAACAAAGACGCGCCGAAGGTAGGGCACCCGGCGAGTTAGCAAGTTCGCGTATGTGAGCTATGGGCCGGGTGTAGCTATTTGTTGTCGTTTCCAATCAAGCGGAAGGTGATGGTGCCCCAGAAGAGGCGGGCGCGCATTTGGACGGGCAGGTGGCGCTCGTCATCGGTGTACCAGATCCAGATGTTGCCTCGATTCTTGACCACGCCGGCGGCGGCGGTGGGCTGCACGCGCAGGGTTTTGAAGACGCCGAGCTGGGTTTTTATCTCCTCGCGGCCTTCCACCTTCATGGTCACAGGCACGACGCGCATGGCGTCCACCACCGGAATGACGAAGCTGTGCCCCAACTCGATGGGCTGCGACGAGGCGTAGAAGAGGCCGGAGAGCAGGTCGGTGAGGCAGGCGGGCGCGGTTGATTCCACGTGCTTGGTTTGCTTTTTGACCAGGTTTTTCTCGTCCAGGACGGAGCGGTTCTGGGCGTAGTCGAGATGGAGCGTCGAGGTGACCTGGCGGCGGCCCTCTACGGTCTGCTTGTTGAAGTCGTAGGTGCAGCCCGTGGCGCGGTCAAAACTGGACTGGAAGCGGTCGGCAACGTGAAAGATCAGGTTGATGGCGCCGCTGGTGTATGCGCTGGCGGTGAGGTTCTCGCGGTCGCCTGCCGCCTCAAAGCGCACCACCGCCGTTCCGGCGGGGAAGACCCGCCAGTCTACCGAGTAGGTGAGGGTCTGCTTGAGCGGAAAGCTAAAGCCCGGGCGCGGCGGTGCAAGCGGAGGCGCCTGCTGGGCAAGACCCAACGGGGCCACGGCGGCCAGGGCAAGGGCGCTCAGATGGGCGGATATAGTGATTTTGCGCGTCTTCACCGGCGGGCGAGGCTCCTTCTTGTATGAACTGCTAAGTAGTCGGAACCGCTCATCGCGGCAGATTCACGAATGCGGCAAGCAGCGGCCGCGGAAGGAGCAGGCTGAGGTAAAGCAGCATAACCCCTATCACTACATTGTACTCGCGGTGCTGGAAGTAGAGCGACAGGGAGAAACTTCCTGTTTCGGCGCCGGGGTGGGTCGCCGGGGTGAGCCGGGGAATCAACCGTGGCACCTGTTGGCAATATTCGTCGAAGCCGGGGAATGTAGCGCGCAAAAAGCGCTCCTCGGAGGCGATGACCGGGACGTAAATAGCTGCAAAGACGAGTGCTAAAGCCACGGCCACCGGCCAACTGAGCAGCGCCAGGGCAAAGCCCGCGGCCATCAGCATGGAGCCTAGATAAAGCGGGTTGCGGGTGTGGGCGTATGGGCCGGTGACCGTCAGCTCGCGGTTCTTTTTCACGTAGCCGGAGGCATAGGCGCGGAGCCACAAGCCGGGGAGAACCAGCGCCAGGCTCCAGGCCACGGCGGTTGGCTGGGGGGCGCGCCGGATCAGTTCGAAAAGATAGAGCGCCGCGGTGAGAAAACCCAGGGGGACGCGGATGCGCCTGGCCACGCGCTGCCAGCGGGCGATCCAGTCGAATTGTGTGGACAAAGGCTGGGTCATAGGCCGGCTTTGGGGGCTGTCTCAGGATAAAGCAAGGTATCGGCGGCGCGCAGCACGTCGCCGGGCTGGATGGTCAGCAGTCCTGCCTCTGGAGCCTCGTAACGGGTATAGTCGCGGCGGCTTTCAGGGCTGCGCAGCACAATGAACCGTGTGCCGAAGGGGCCGTTGCGGCTGGGATCGGTAGGACCGTAAACGCCCACCACTGGCCGTCCGAGAGCGCAGGCCAGGTGGAGCGGGCCGGTGTCGCCGGCAACAGCCAGGGCAATGCGGCGGGTGAGGGCGATGAGTTGGGGCAGCGTAGAACTCAGAGTTGTGGCCGCGCCGCCGGTTTGGCTTGCGATGATCTCAGCCAGCGGCTCCTCGCCGGGTCCGGCATTGACCAGAACGCGGCATCCGCGTTCGATAAGTCCTTGGGCGACAGCGGCATAGCGCTCCACCGGCCAGCGCTTGGCGCCCCAGCCGGCGCCGGGGTTGATGAGTACGGCGTGCTGGCAGGCAGATGGAGGCAGGATTTTGTCGGCCCAGGCCTCGGCGGCCGGCTCTACGGGCAGCCATGGAGCGACGGGGGTAAGTGCATCGCCGGCGATGGCCGAAGCCAATTCGACGTCCTGCTCGATGACGTGAACGCCATGGGTGGCCACGCGTTCAGAAAAAAGCCAGCGCGCCGCACGCTCACGCGGTTCGGCCTCGCCAATCAGGCGACGGCAACCGGCGAGGCGCGCCACCACCGCGGAGCGGATGGCCCCTTGAAGGTCGATGACGGCGTCGTATTCGCCGGCCTGGAGAGATTTCCGTAAAGCGTTGATTTCATGGATGGTTTTGCGGATGAATGGGGCTTTGCGCCACTGCCTGGTGGGGGCAAAATGGAGGTGGTCTACGACCGGCTGCGCGGGGCTCCTGGCGGATTGCCGCTCGGTGCTGCCTTCGGCGGCCAGCAGCGCCCGCCAGCGCGGCTCGACGACCCAGTCGATGACCCATGAGGGATGGGTCTGGCGCAGCGCCGTCACCGCCGGAAGAGCGTGCAGAATGTCGCCCATGGCGCCGAGCCGGACCACAAGCAAGCGAAAATTGGAGTGCGTCTGCAAACTCTGATTTTCTCACAGGGGCGGATATAGTTGGAGCCGAACTCCGTTTTGCTGTAAAGTCCTGTCTGTGAAACATTCAGCGTCTGTCACTGCACTCCTTCTCATGATGACAGTTTGCGCGGCGGGGCAGAAACCTGCTTCACAAGAGTCGAATAGTGGGCATTTCTATTGGAGTGCTCGCAAAGCGCATGAACTGGATTACAACCGAACTATTCATAACTCGCCGGACCTGAACCCATCCGAAAGGGCTACGCTCCTGAAGACCGTTGCCGCGCTGATTCGGCCATTCATGGCCGATTTGGAGATTAGCTCCGAGAATGAACTTCGCAAAATTGCGGCAGATACTCGGATTGAATTGATCGATCTGAACGGCGATGGGACTCCTGAAGTAATTGCTCAAGCATTTGGAACAAAGGCAGGATGCGGCGCGACAGGAAACTGCCCGATCTGGTTATTCCTGAAGACCACAAATGGCTACCAACTGCTTCTTGACACACGAGATAAGGAAGGAATCGGCGGGTTTGAACTGCTCACAGTGGAAGAAACGCGCACGAACGGATTCAACGATCTCGTCTTGGCCGCGCATGATTCCGCCAGCGAAAAGACGCTGCTGGTTTTTCGCTACAGAAATGGTCTATATAGGGAAAGCGCCTGCTACGACGCTAACTGGCTATCATTGGCTGGAGAGGTGCATTTTCTCAAACAACCTGTCATTACGAAATGCAGTCAGCAATAACACTGCGAGGTGTGCTCCCTACGAATTCACCCCTAGCCGTTCAATCAGCCAGTCGATGGCGTCGGCCTGGTTCTCTATCTCGACGCGCAGGCGCGCGGTCTTGATTGGCAGCGATTTAGAAAAGGCGGAAGTAAGCCTGCTGAGCCTGACCAAATCCTTTTCGGTGGTGACGAGCGTTGTTGCACTGGCGGCGCGGGCGGCGGCGACAAGGCGGTCGAGGTCGCGGACGGTGTAGCGGTGATGGTCAGGGAAGGCGACGCGGACAGCGATGCGCAGACCGGCGGATTCGAGACCGGCGAAAAACTGCTCCGGGCGGGCGATGCCGCAGAAGGCGGCTACGGGGCCGTTGACTGTGGGGGGTTTCATCGTGCGGCGGAGGCGCCAAACCGGGCCTTGCCAGCCCCATGTCCGCAGTTCGGCTTCCAGCTCCGGCTCGTTGGCCGGAATGATGATGACGCTGGCCCGGCGTGCGGCACGGAGCGGCTCGCGCAGATTACCTGCCGGGAGCAGAGTGTCGTGCCAGTCGCGGCGATTGAGGAGCAGAATGTCGACGGCGCGGGCCAGTTGGCGATGCTGGAAGCCGTCGTCAAGCAGGTGGATGGTGGGCGGGCGGTTTTCTTCATCAGTGGTTGTAGTTTGCGGTTTCCCACCCTTTCGCATAGAACGCGCAAGGATGGGGCACGGAGCATTTGTGCGAGCTTCGGCCTCGGCCAGCAGACCGGCGTCGTAGCGGCGGGGAGACACGTAGACCGGAAGGCCGGTTTCTCGCGCAATCAGCAGCGGCTCATCGCCGAACTCTTCGACGGTCCCGTCCGGGGTGACCTGGGCGGGGAGTTGGCTCTGGCGGCGGTAGCCTCTGGAGAGCACGTCCACGCGCAGGCCGCGCTGGGTGAGCGCCTTGGCCAGCGTGATGGTGAGCGGCGTCTTGCCCGAGCCGCCGGTGGTGAGATTGCCGATGCTGACGACGGGAAAGCGGAGATAGCGGACCGGCTCAAGCCCAGAGCGGAGCCGGAACTCGCGGAAGGCCAGCGCCAACCGGTAGAGGGGAATCAGCGGGAAGAGCAAACGGCGAGCGGAGAAGTGCTGACTCATGCGGGCTGCTCCGTTTCAATCTGCGCTGAAAGCAACTCCTTGAGCGCCTCCACACAGCGCTCGGTCGCTCCGGCCTGCTGGTTAAAGACATGACGGGCCCGGTCGCCCATGGCTTTGGCTTTGGTCCGATCGCACAGCAAACCTACAAGAACTTTCGCGAGCATCTCTTTCTCCGTGATGCAGATGGCGTCATGAACGAGCAGGTCTTCTGTGATGGCACGAAAGTTGGCAAAGTGCGGACCCATCACTATGGGAACACCGAACTGAGCCGGCTCCAGCGGGTTGTGCCCCCCGGCGGGAATCAGGCTTCCGCCGACAAAGGCCACCGAGGCCAGCGAATAAACCGAAGCCAGCTCGCCGATGGTGTCGAGGAGAACGATACTGCCGGGGAGCAGCGGCTGGAGCGACCCCTCCGGATTCGAGCGCCAATCCGAGCGCCGTACCCAAGGTACGCCGGAGTTGTCCAGCAGCTCGGCCACTGCGGCGAAACGCTCCGGATGGCGCGGGGCGAGGACCATCGCCAGTTGCGGATCGGCTTGGAGCAGTCGGGGCCAGGCTTCAAGGAGCGCGGCTTCCTCGCCTTCGAGAGTGCTGCCGGCGACGATGAGGCGCAGATTGGAGGCGAGGGCCTTGAGCAGGCGGGTTGCCTCGGACTCCTCGGCGGCGCGCACGTCGAACTTCAGGTTGCTGGCGACTGAGACCCGCTCTGGCAGGCAGCCGATGGCCTTGAGCCGGTCGGCATCAGTCTGGCTCTGCGCCAGCACGCGGCTGAGGCGGCAGAGGAATGGCTTCCACAGCCCACGCAGACTCCGGTAGCGCGGCCAGGAGCGGTCGGAGATGCGGGCATTGACGACGGCCACGGGGATTTTACGGCGGAAGCAGCCGCTGAGCAGGTTGGGCCAGAACTCAGTTTCGGCCAGGATGAACAGCCGGGGTTGGAGGGCGCTCAAGTAAGCGCGCGCCGCCCAGGGCAGGTCGAGCGGGCAATAGAAGACCCGCTCAGCCCCGAAGCGCTCGCGGGCCAGGGCCTGGCCGGTGCGGGTGGTGGTGGAGACGGCGATCCTATAGTCTGGCAGCGCGGTGTCCAGCGACTTGACCAGGCGGCTGACGGCCAGCACTTCGCCGACGGAGACGGTGTGGACCCAGATGACCGGGCGCTCACGGCCCAGCCCGGCCGGCGGCTTGCGGAATCGGGACGGGACGACTCCCAGGCGTTCCAGCAAGCCCTCGCGGTACTTTTGTGTGGTAGCCATCCGCCACAGCCACCACGGCGCACCTATAATCAGGACCACGAGTAAGGCGAGATTGTAAAGAAGCAGAATCATGCGAAACGGGATTTCCCTATTCCTGGACTGATTCTCAAATGATACAGTCGAACACGATGAGGACTCTGCGGGCCATTCCATTGTTGCTGCTTTGGCTGGTGCTGCCGGCCGTGGGCAGCAAGCACACTACGCCTCGGGTGCAGCCGGCCACGTCGTTTGCAGCGGTCGAGACGCACGAGGACGAAAAGGTGTCCATCGCCGCCGAACCCTACGACACGCGCGAGAAGGCGGCCATCTTCCGCGTTGATTATCTCAGCCACGGCGTGTTGCCTATCCGGCTCATCGTCACCAACAATGGTAACCGGCCTATCAGCCTGCTGGAGGCGCGGATTCTTTTCCTGACCGCGGCCGGCGACAAATTCCAGGTTGCCGAGCCGGAGGATGTGGAGCGGCTGATGACGCGCAAGGAGCGCGAGGGCGGCAAGATTCCGCTGCCCACCCCGCTGCCCGGCATCAAGCTGAAGCCCAAAGCCAGCAACCGGGAGATCGAAGAGGACTTCGATACCTTCGAGTTCCGCTCGCTGACAGTCGCGCCGCACACCACGCGCACCGGCTTCCTGTTTTACGATGTCTCCGGGCTCGACCATCCACTTGTGGGCGCCAAGCTGCACCTGCGCACGTTGCGCTACGTGAATGGTGAGGAACTGTTTTATTTTGAGATACCCTTCGACAAGTACCTCAAGTCGAAGTCCAGCCAGATGAATTGAGCGGCTGCGCATCTGCGGGAAAGCTGCAGGTGAACTCCTACTCGTAGTAAGTAGCCGTACAGGTATCCGTCTCCCAGATGGTCACGTGCTTCACGCGGACGCGGCCCTGGGTCAGGATGGCGAGCTGCTGGCTGGTCTGGTCGTAGAAGTATTTGGCCAGGTTCTCGGCTGAGGGGTTCAGCTCGGTGAAGGGGTCCAGGTCGTTGAGCATCTGGTGGTCGATGCGCTCGACGACCGGGCGCAGCAGATTCTTGAGCAGCTTGAAGTCAAGCAGCAGGCCGGCGTGGTCCAGCTCCTGCCCGGCCAGGGTTACGCGGACCTTGTAGTTGTGGCCGTGCGGGTTCTCGCACTTGCCCTTGTAGTTGCGAAGGTAGTGTCCGGAAGAGAAACCGGACTCCACGGTGACTTCAAACATCGGCGTCTGCTCGATTCTTTTTGGGGAAGCGCCCCGCTTCTATTTTAGTGCTTTTCGCCGCTCTGGTGTCTTTCGCCGCGCCGCCTGCGCCGGGCCTCTTCGCTGCGGCGATCCACCTGCTCGAAGAGATGACTCAGCACGCCGATGAGCGCGGCAGCCAGGGCGGCAAGAAGCAGAAAGAGCGATCCTGTTCGCCACAGCGATGCGTTGGCGGGCAGACCGGGTTGAAGGCTCGAAGACGCGAACGAGATTGCCACAGCGGCCAGCGCAAAGACGAGCAACGTGGCGGCGAGGATGTAGAAGTTGCGGGACATAATTTGTAAAGCGGAGACCGATCCGCTGAGTCTGCAGAGATATTACCGGGAGAGGGCTTTCCGTTCCTTGAAATCGGGTTATGCAGCGTCCACCATCTCCATCCGCAACCGTTTGCCCACGGCTCGGGCCGCCTTGGTGATAGTTCCAAGATGAACCGCGCTGTTTTCGGGGTCGAGCAGGCGGTCTAGCTGCGAACGGCTTGTGCCCATGCGCTCGGCCATTATCTTCTTGCTGATTTTACCCGCCTTCATTGCCTCTGCCAACTGCCAAGCGATCACCCGCTTGATGGCTGCGGCATTGACCTCGTCCAGGATGCCCTCTTCTTCAAGAAAGCTGTCAAAACTAGAGCCGGTGTGGTCGAATGGTGGTTTCTGTCGAGTGCTCACGTCAATCCCTTCTCATGCATGCGCTTGTTAGTTCGCGCTAAATCCAAATCAGATGATGGAGTTGTACGCGTCTTCTTGAGAATGCCGTGCAGCAGAACCATTCTCTGGTTCTTGTCTACATAGAAAAAGACCCGTGCGATGCGGTTCCCCTGTAAATTCGTTCGGACCTCATGTAGCCCGTCTCCCATTGGGCGGCAAGTCGGCATTCCAACGGGCCAGCCAAATTCGACGGCCTTGATATCTTCCCCAATCTGGCGACGATCTTGCGGGGTCATTGACTTCAACCAAGACCGGACAGGCTCATTTCCAAATTCCGTCTGAAAAAAGACGACGGGAACACGCTTTGCGGCTGCGTAGTTCACTGGTGCAGGCATGTGATTGCTCCGTGGTCAGTGATTAGTGGTCAGCGATCAGAGCGATAACAAGCCGATCAGCTTTCACTAAAGACTGCACTCTTCCGCTCATCTGACCCAGTAATCCGCGGAAGTGTTTGGCGCTGCTTTCCTGCTCGCAGTATGGGGCCTACCTGCCTGCGAATCTCCCCACCCGCCGCCTGCCTGCCTAATTCCTAATCCCTGACTGCCATGACATTCTTCTCTCTCCTCCGCGATTGTTGAGCGAGGCGCGGCTGAAGAGAGGCTTACACAGGCATCTAATGAGATAACCCATTCCAAGAGTACCACGCAAGGTACTCATAGTCAACGGTGCAATTTAGGTTTATTTTTCAAAGAAGTTCTCCACGTCCGTAATGGTTGCGGTCATGCGATACGGCGGCAAGCTGGCGAGGAAGGTTTGGCCGTATCGTTGTCTCGTGACGCGGGGGTCGAGGAGAACCAGGACGCCGCGATCTTCGAGGGAACGGATGAGGCGGCCGAAGCCTTGCTTGAGGGTGAGAACGGCCGAGGGAACCTGGTAATCGGCGAAGGGTTTGCCGCCGGCCTCCTCGATGGCTTTCATGCGCGCCTGCACGACCGGGTCGCTGGGCACGGCAAAGGGCAGGCGGTCGATGATGACGCAACTCAGGGCTTCGCCCTGCACGTCCACGCCCTGCCAGAAACTTGATGTGCCGAAGAGGACGGCGTTGGGCGTCGCGCGGAACTGCTCGAGAAGAGCTTTGCGCGGAGCCGTGCCGTGCAACAGGATGGGGAAGTCCAGCACCGGCAGCAGGCGCTCGTAGACGACGTGCATCTGGGCGTAACTGGTGAAGAGGCAAAAGGCGCGGCCGTGGGAGATTTCCAAAACGCGCTGGATGCAGCGGGCGGCGGCCTCGGGAAACTGCGCATCGCGGGGGTCGGGCATCTCCGGCGGCAGATAGAGGAGAGCCTGTTCGCCGTAGCGGAAGTGCGAGGGCACGACTAACTCGCGCGCCTCGCTGAGGCCGAGGCGCTTGCGGATGTGCTCAAAGCCGCCCTGCACGGTGAGCGTGGCCGAGGTGAGGACGACGGTAGGAATCTGGTCGAAGACCAGCTCGTGAAGAAGCTCGGAGACGTCGATGGGCGTGGCCTGGAGGAAGGTGGTGCGGAAAGCATTGCGAATTGACGAGTAACGTCCCTCAGGGGCTAAAGCCCGGCCTGTTTTGCGGTCGTTTGCGGCACGACTGAAGTCGTGCCCTTTCAAAACGTCACCTCTATCAGCGGACTGGTGCGCGCGGCGCTCCATCCAATAGACCATGTTGCTGTTGTTCGATTCGAGCAGAAATTCAAACTCGGAGCGGAGGCGGGCGACGCGCTTTCTGAGTCCCGGCGCTTCGTCGATGCCGGTCAGAACGTCCATCTCCAGTTCAATCCGCTGCAATGTGGCGCGGACGGCCAGGTAGAGGTCGCCCGAGGTTTCCAGGAACTGCTCGCGTTCGGTGAAGGGCTGGCGACCGTCGCCCACCATGGGCAGGCCGGCGAAGAAGATGCGGGCGCGGTCGCGGAGTTGCTGGGTGAGGGCAGGCAGGCTCTCCGCGCCTTGCTTGCCGCGCAGCAGGGCATCGGTGTCGCGGGCCAGCTCTTCAAAGCGGATGTTGCTGACCGAAAGGCCGAAGTAACTTGAAGCGACGTCCTCCAGCTCGTGGGCCTCGTCGAAGACCACGGCCGCGGCTTCAGGCAAAACTCCGGCGTCAGGCGCTCCCGCGGCCTCGCGCTTGACCGAGAGGTCGGCGAAGAACAAGTGATGGTTGACGATAATGATGTCGGATTCGAGGGCTTTGCGCCGCATTTCGGTGATGAAGCAGCGGCGATAATCGGGGCAGGTTGGCCCCAGGCAGGCCTCGGAGCGCGCGTCGAGCTTTTGCCAGAGGGCGCTGAACTCGGGCATTCCGGAGAGCTCAGCGCGGTCGCCGGTTTCGGTGGTCTTCTCCCACTCGGAGATCTGGCGGTACTGGTCGATCTCTTCCAGACCAGAAAGGATGGGTTGATTGCGCAGCGTGACCAGCTTGTGGCGGCAGAGGTAGTTGGCGCGGCCCTTCATGTAGCAGACGCGCAGTTCGCCGACCAGCGTTTCGAGGAAGGGAATGTCACGGAAGTAGAGCTGGTCTTGCAGTGCCTTGGTGCCGGTGGAGACGATGATGCGCTGGCCGGTGCGCAGCGCGGGCAGCAGGTAGGCGAGGGTTTTTCCGGTTCCGGTGCCGGCCTCGACGATCAGGTGACGGCGCTCTTCGAGGGCGCGTTCGACGGCCTTGGCCATCTGCAGTTGGCCGGTACGGTACTCATAAGGCAGCGACGAGCGCGCCAGAATGCCGCCGGGCGCGAAGAACTCGTGTAGCGAGGGAAGAGCGCGGGATGTGTTTTCGACGGTTGCCATCGGGAGCGGGCGCTTACCCCATCATAGTGATGCGGGCGGGTCCGGTTGACAGCACCCTTGCGGCCCCGGCCTGTGGTTATTGATCCGGGCCCTTTGGAGTGCGCCAGCGCTAAAGCGCAACTCTACCGAGAAGGTTGATGCTCGGAAAATGCAGATTACATGGAGCCAGGATGGCGGATTGCCGTCACGCATTGATTCTAAATAAGTTATTGAAATATAAAGACGCGTGATCCGTTCAAAACGCAGTATGCGCAGTTCTTGAGTACGCTGCAAGTACACGGGATTTGAGACGAGATGGGTAATTATCTGATTCAGGTAACCGCTCCATCTTGCGGTCTGTTTCCCTTCATAAAAATGACCTGGTGATCGTAACCCTTGCTTGCCAGAGGCAGGTAGCCAAGCCAACCACACCCAGGCAAACTACAGGTTGAGGTAACCTGAGTCAAGTCAATACCCATGTGTCTGATATTGCGAGTTTGTAACATTCTATTCACATATTCGCTGTAGCCTACTCTTAGTGAATGCTCACGTGCCAGAGATACGCCTCTCCCAACATCAGCTTCAGCCCGACCCGGATCCTCAGGACGGCGAAAACCGTCCGGAAGCCGCTTCGCCCGAGGCCTCGCAGGTTCGCAAGTACCTGCTGTCTCGCGGCAACTCGGCCATTGCCGATCGCGGATTTCGCTGGTTGATGGTGCTGTGCGCTCTGAGCATCTTCGGCATCGTAGTGCTGATCGCCGACCAACTGGTAACGCGCTCCAGGCTGGCCTGGGGCAGTTTCGGACTGGACTTCTACTACAAGGCATTTATTGACACTTATACAAACAAGCCGATGTACTGGGATCCGGTAAACGGGCATTTCAGCGCCCTGCCGTTCCTCTATGGCACACTGGTCTCGTCCTTTCTGGCGCTGCTGATGGCGGTTCCGTTGGCCATCGGCGTAGCGGTGTTTTTGACGGAGATGTGTCCTCGCGTCCTGCGCGCTCCCGTGGCCTTCATTACCGAGTTGTTGGCGGCGATTCCCAGCGTGATCTACGGCCTCTGGGCGGTCTTTGTGCTGGTGCCGCTGCTCCGCGAGTACGTGAATCCCGTGCTTATCAAAAGTCTTGGCTGGACGGGCTTATTCTCCGACGACAATCCCACCGGGCTGGGATTTCTCGCGGCAGGCGTGATTCTTGCCATCATGATTCTACCCATCATCTCCTCCCTGACGCGCGAGGTGATGACAGCGGTGCCGACTTCGCAGCGCGAGGCGGTGCTGGCGCTCGGCGCCACGCGCTGGGAGATGATCCGCATGGGCGTCCTGCGCAATGCGCGCATCGGCATTGTCGGCGCGATCATTCTGGGCCTGGGGCGCGCGCTGGGCGAGACCATGGCCGTGACCATGGTGATCGGCAACAGCCCGGAGATTCACCGCTCGCTGCTTTCCAATGGCGCGACCATGGCCTCGGTCATAGCCAATGAATTCACAGAGGCTGTCGGCAACATGCATTTGAGCGCTCTTATCGAGATTGGGCTGGCGCTTTTCATCGTGACGATTATCGTGAATGCTTTTGCGCAGTTACTGATATGGGCTGTCACGCGGGGAGCGCCGTCGCAGGTGCACTAGGAGATTCTGGTGAGCGTGGAGAGATTCAGTTTGCGGTCCCGGATGCGGGGTATAACCAACGGCGCGGTCACGATGCTTGCGATCCTGGCAACATTGATCGTGGTCACCCCGTTGGCAGCCATCTTCGGGTATATCGTCTACAAGGGCGCGAGCTCGCTGAATCTGGCGTTTTTTACGCAAATTCCCAAGCCCGTCGGGGAGGCGGGCGGGGGCATGGCCAACGCCATCGAAGGCTCGGGAATCCTGCTGGGCATAGCCAGCCTGATCGGCGTTCCCATCGGTATCGCGGGCGGCATCTTTCTGGCCGAGTTCGGGCGCGGGACCAAACTGGCCAATGCGGTTCGCTTTACCGCCGATGTGCTCAACGGCGTTCCCTCCATCGTGATGGGCATTGCTATCTACTCTCTGATCGTCATGCCGCAAGGGCATTTTTCAGCCTTATCGGGCGGCGTGGCTCTGGGCATCATGATGATACCCACCGTTTGCCGCACCACCGAAGAGATGCTGCTGATGGTGCCGCATGAGGTTCGCGAGGCGGCGCTGGCCCTGGGCGTTCCCAACTGGCGCTCGGTGCTGGCGATTACGGTGAAGACGGCCTCTCCCGGCATCATTACCGGCTGTATGCTGGCCTTTGCCCGCGTCGCGGGCGAGACGGCTCCGCTACTCTTCACGGCTCTGGGAAACCAGTTCTGGAGTTCCAGGATTGACGAGCCGATAGCCGCTCTTCCGCTGCAGATTTTTGTTTATGCGATTTCGCCTTATGAGGATTGGCATCGGCTGGCATGGGCGGGGGCGCTCGTATTGATTGTGCTTATTGTCGTTGCGGTCTCGCTGGTGCGCTATGTGACCAGCCGCGGCGTTTTGAAAGGGGCGAGCTAAGTGGGCGTCGGCATCGAAGTAACCAATCTGAATGCGTGGTACGGCAGCAATCACACGTTGCAGGAGATCAGTCTGCACATCCCGGCCAACCATGCGACGGCGCTGATTGGGCCTTCGGGTTGCGGCAAGAGCACGTTTGTGCGCTGCCTGAATCGTATGCACGAGACCAACCCCATTGCGCGTGTCGCCGGCACGGTGCGCATCGGCGACCTGGACATCTATGCCGACGCCAAACCGGTCGAGATACGCCGCCGCGTGGGCATGGTCTTCCAGCGGCCCAATCCCTTTCCCACCATGTCCATCTACGACAACGTGGCCGCCGGGCTCAAGCTGAACGGCTACCGCAACCGGCATGCGTTGGATGAGATCGTCGAGCGCTCGCTGAAAAACTCGGCGCTGTGGGACGAGGTGAAGGACGATCTGAAGAAGAAGTCCGGCGCCAGCCTCTCCGGCGGCCAGCAGCAGCGGCTGTGCATCGCCCGCGCTCTGGCCGTGGACCCCGAGGTGCTGCTGATGGACGAGCCCGCCTCGGCACTCGACCCCGTTTCCACCTCTAAGATTGAAGACCTGATCTTCGAGTTGAAGTCGCAGTATACTATTGTGATCGTGACCCACAACATGCAGCAGGCCGCGCGCGTGGCCGAGAAGACCGGCTTCTTCCTGAACGGCCGCATGGTGGAGTTCGACTCCACCCACAAGATTTTTACCAACCCCAGCGACAAACGCACGGAAGATTACATCACAGGCAGGTTCGGATGACACGCATACGCTTTCAACAGAGTCTTGAGGATTTAAAGGAACAACTGCTGGTGATGGCCAGACTGGCAGAACAGGCCATTCAACGCGCCACCGAGGCCTATCGGGTGCGCGATCTCTCCATTTGCGACCTGGTCAGCCGCAACGAGATCGAGATCAACCTTCTGGAGCGGAACATTGATCAGGCCGCGCTTGAGCTTCTGGCGATGGAACAGCCGATGGCCGGCGATCTGCGCTTCATCCTGAGCGTCATCAAGATTAACGCCGAGCTGGAGCGCGTGGGCGACGCCGCGAAAAGCATCAGCGACCGGGTGCGCCACATGGAACAGATGGCTATGGCTGACCTGCCGGTCGATATTCCCAGGATGGCGACGCTGGCCACCGCCATGGTGCACAAAAGCCTGCAATCGTTCATCGAGGCGGATGCCGAGCTGGCTCGTTCCGTGCTTACCATGGACGATGCCGTGGACGCAATGAATAAAGCGGCCATTAAGTCGCTGATCAAGGTAATGGAAGAGCAAAGCCACCTGGCTCCGCAGGCGCTGAATGCGCTGATGATCTCACGCGCCCTGGAGCGCGTCGCGGATCATGCGACCAATATCTCCGAAGATGTGATCTTCTGGGTGCAGGGCTACGACGTACGCCACTATAAGAGCCTGGTTAAAGACACGGAACAGCAGGGTAAGGGCGAGACGGCGGCTCAGTCGCCGATGGATCCTCCACCGGGCCGTTAGCACTGTTCCGACCTTCAATGCAGCGTCGATGAGAGGTATGCTGAACGACTTAGGGGCAGCCCACATTCTGGGCTGCCCCTTTATCGTGCCTAAGTCGCAGGTTTGCGGGTTAGGGCAGGTAGTAACGGAAAGAAGTGAAGATCATGTTGTCTCTGCCGTGGGCGCCGCCGCCGGGATTTGGGACGCCGGTGCCGCCGGCGGGCAAGGTATAGGTGGTGCTGCCGACTCCCGACCAGAGGTCGCGGCGGATGTAGCTGTACTGGAGGCCCTGGCGCAGGCGGCCCATGGGGCCGCTATAGATGTTGTACCAGTAACCGGCGGTGGTCTCCTGCACGTCTTTGGTGTTGCCGCCGCAGGCGGGGGGGGTGGAGGAATTCCCGAAGCCGTTTCCACTGTTACTATTCGTGGTGCCGGCCGCTACTTCGTTATTGCAGCCTTGCATCCCGGCCAAGGGATTGCCGTAGCCGACATTGGTCGTGGTGCTGAGGATGTCGCGATTGATGTAGTCGCCGCCGTAGTTCAGGTAAACCATGAGGCGCTTGGTGGGATTCAGTTCCACAGTGCTGAGAGCCGAGAAGCCGTGCAGCGGGGCGATCACGCCGTTGGGCTCGATGGTTACGTCGGCAATCGTGGACGAGCCGTAACGGCCAACTCCCGCGCCCCACAGGCCTTTCAGGCCGATGGTGACCTTCTTGTCAAGCAACGGGCCGCGGAAGCCGCCGCCGATGCCGCCGCCCCAGGAAGTGTTATTGGTCGCATTCGGCGCTGCACCGGACACGGCCTGGTAGATGCGGTCGGTGAAACTGCGGCCAATACCGAAGAGTTCCCAGTGGCCCCATCCCGGCTCGACGGCCAACTTCGCTACAAAGTCAGGCGTCTTGTTGAAGGAGTAGTTCGCGGTGGAGTTGTAGAGACCGCCGCCGGTTCCGCCGCTGCCGAGAATGATCGTGGTGCCCGAATTGAGCGCGATCGTCCCGGCAGGATTCAGGGTCTCTGCATTCTCGGCAGAGATGCCGGCAAAGACACTCTTGCCGAAGTCCTTGCTCACGCGGAAGCTGTATTGACGGGTCCATACGAAGCCGGCTACGTACTGCGGATCGATGCTGGCCGGCAGAATCTCAGTTCCTCTGGTAAGGCCCTTGGTGGTTTCTGCGGCCAGCGACCATCCCTGGCCTCCGGAGAAGTCCCAGCCGTTGGTCAGCTTGGCATCTGCCCAGAGTTGGCGCTGGCGCAGGACGTAGCTGTTGCTCTGATTGTTGTTTGAGGTGATGCCGGTGCCCAGCCAGTCCATCTCGTAGTAGCCGGTCATGGTCATGTAAGGGAGCTTGCCGGTTGCTTTGATAGCTATACGCGACTGACGGCCTGTTCCCTGGAACTCGCTCATTTGCGCGGCGCCCGCATACTGCAGCGGAACGCCCGTGAAGGCTGTGTTCAGGCCGCCGCCGGTGGCCGCGGTGCGGTCCACAGTTTCACCCGCGATGAAGCTGCCGGCGGGCGAAATCGTGATGCCCTTGTAGTGCAGCGCATCCGGGCTGCCAATCGCCTTCTTGATCGTAGAAGTCTCGTCGGAGATGGTGGTAGCCAACGAAGCCTGCGTGCCTTTCAGAGCATTCACGTTCGATTGAAGAGTGGTGACGGCGGACGCGTTCTCGGTCACCGCTTGCTGTTGGGCCGTGGCCGCGGCTTCCGCCTTGTCGGCGGATGCCTGGGCTTGCGCGGCCGCTTCCTGAGCCTGCTTCAACTGCGCATCTTTTGCGGCCAGGTCATTCTTCAAGCTGTTGATCTCGCCCTCCAACTCGCGGCGCAGTGCCTGAATCTGCTCCTCGACCGTCGGCGGCGCCGGCTTCCTGGCCTTGTCGGTTGCAACGTGCTTCTTTGCTGGCGGGTGAGTATTGCTTGTTTGTCCATAGCAAGCTACAACGCTGACTGCCAGGATTGCCGTGGCAGCAATCTTGAGTCTGAAATTCATAGGGCCTCTCTTTTCTTCTCTCGAGTCGGTTTGTTATGGCGACACCCGCGTTTACGGTAAGCGCCCGTGTTCCCGCATCATCGAAATCATGAAGACAAAGCCGATATTTTCTTGATCGGCCTCGGCGATCGGTATGCGGATATACATAGAAAGCCGGACTAAGGAAAGCAGAGTAAGGGGGACCTTCCCAAGACGCTTTCATCACTCAGATTCGCAGAGTTTTGTTAATGTTCGATAAAGTTACAGACTTTTAACAATTGCCTCGCCATCATTGCCTATTGTGCTCATATAACGGCCGAGTTTGTATGTCTGGAGCCGGAGAAGAATCAACAATATTTTCACAAAAGTGACATTCCGTTCATGGCGGGCATCCGCACGGATTAGATATTCATGTGATAGTAAGCCTATAGATAGTGTTGATTTTGGAAGCATATCTACCGCAAATAGTTAGGCGACTATTGAGGCCGCGAAGTTATCTTGCTGAATGGACGGAATTGTAGAAACTAAGCACAATGATGGCGAAGCTAAGCTAAAGCTATGGCCCGGCGAATTGGCCGGACCATAGCTCTGATTTTATAGCGTGGCATTTACTGCAAGGAATATACCGTCTTGAGCACCTTTTCAGCCACATTCTTGGGCAGCGGCGCATAGGAGAGCGATGGTGCTTCACTCTCGCCAGAGGTGATGATCCAGCTCAGCATGTCCTTAATGACCTTGCCTTTAGCCGCATCGGCATTCTTGACCGGGATCAGCAACCAGGTAAAGCTGGAGATGGGATAGGCATTGGCGCCGGGGGCGTTGGTGATGGAGACGCGATAGTCGGCGGGCATTGTCTTGATGCTGGCTGCGGCTTCAGTGACGCCTTCGATAGAGGCGAGGATGAAGTTGCCGGCCGGGTTCTTCACCGAGCCGAAGCTGATGTGGTTTTGCAGGGCATAGATCAGCTCGACGTAGCCCAGGGCGCCCGGCAATTGGCGGACCAGGCCGGCCACGCCTTCATTGCCCTTGCCGCCCACGCCTACCGGCCATGAGACCGAAGTGCCTTTGCCCGGTCCGTTGGCCCATTCCTTGCTGATCTTGCTCAGGTAGTCGGTCCAGATGTAGGTGGTGCCGCTCCCGTCGGAGCGGTGGACGATGGTGATCTTCAGGTCAGGCAGATTCACGCCGGGGTTGTCCTGGGCGATGCGCGCGTTGTTCCAGTTGTCGATCTTGCCCAGGAAGATGTCGGCCAGCACGTCAGGGCTGAACCTGAGGTTGTTGATGCCGGAAACATTAAAGGCCGGAACATCCGCGCCGAGCACGGAGGGAATATGGATTATTTTGACCTTGGTAGAGGCCAACTGCTCATCGGTCATAGGCCCGTCCGAGGCGCCAAAGTCCACAGTTCCTGCGATCACCTGGCGAATGCCTCCGCCTGAACCGATCGACTGATAGTTAATTTCAACGCCGGGATGAGCCGCGCTGTACTCGCTAAACCATTTGGAATACATCGGATAAGGGAAGGTCGCGCCTGCCCCGGTTATCTTCTGGGCCTGAGCGGAGCTCAAGGCCAAAGCTAGAATCCCAACCGCAATCAACGTCTTTTTCACGTAAATCCCCCTGCAGAGTACTTGCTGCGTTCGATTGTCTACTGGGAATGTTACGGGCGTATGAATGAACGGTTTTTTATGAAAGGAAATGCTGTGCGGTCTGAGTGCTGGCGAGTAAAACTATCAAGAGCAGAAAACGCGGTTCTTGAGTACGCTACTAGTACACGGGATTTGAGACAAATCGTTTTAGTATTCGATCGTTTTGATCTATCGCGCGAAATTCCGGTTGGCAGTTCAGCAAATGAGATTTTCTACAAGGGAGTCTTGGTAACCCGGCCAACCTCCATTTTTGCTGAACATCCGACCGGAGCCGGGAAAAATGGCGGACGGGCTCGCTAAGCGCTACGGGCTGTTGACACTATTTGAGATCACAGCCTCATCACATTCCTGAACGCTGGCCGACTTTTGAAGCGCTTGGTGCCCCACCAGTTAGTCGGCGGCTGGCTTCAAGTCGATCGTCACTTCCCGCGCCGATGCGTGCAGGGTAAGAACCTTACCCTCAGGATTCCAGGTAAACCTGCCGCCCCGGACTCGCAGTGGGACGCCGGCGCCGAGCTTGAACCGCTCCTCCGAAACCCGGTCGAATTTTCGATACGAGATCGAGTCGGCTGCGTACTTGATCTCCTGTACGACAGAGGTCGTCCGAAGCAAGTGGTTCTGATCATCGGGCGCCAGCTCCGGCATGGAGGCCATGGCTCGCAAGTAATTCCTCACGTAGTCGCCGTAGCCGTCCGTCAGCCAGATGTCGTCACCTGGATAGCGGTTCCGGCCATCGTCGTTTACCGAGTACGTCGCCCAGTTCAGCCGCCGCACCTGTTCTTCCCTGTCTGCGCAGTCACCCGTCAGTTCGCAATACAGCAGTCGCACCCAGGCGTGCCGCGAAGTGTGGCTGTTGCCGGGCTGTTCAAAGCGCGTCTGCTCGTTGATGGGCGTTACATGCAGCTCGGCAAAGTTGTGATTGCCCAGCCGGGTTTCCGTCCATTCCAGAAGCTTCAAGGCCTGCGCCTTGCCTTCGGGACCCCACTCTGGGTCTTCCAGGATGTAGGCTGCCAGAGTATCCGCATTGATCTCGGTGTCTGAGTAGTCCTCCGTTGGAACGTCCTCGAAGAAAGGTCCCGGCCTGGTCGCCGGAATTGCATATTGCTTGAGCCACGCCTCGACCAGGACCGCGGTGCGCCGATAGCTCTCACCGTTTCCCTGGTGCAATGCCCGCAACTCATCGAACAGGCGTAAAGTCGGTGTCCAGTTCGACGTGTACGAGGCCGTAACGAGCTTGCCGTCCTTGGTTCCCTCCGCAGGCTTTCCCGTCGCCGCGTTGACCCGAAATCCCCAAGGTGAATGATCCGCGTCGCCCGGGGAAACCGTGGCTGCCAGCGTGTTCGCGATCTTGATGGCAGCGGTCAGGTAACGCCGGTTTCCCGTCAGCTTGTAGAGCAGCACGAGATTTGCACCGAAAGTTCCGGCCTTGTCCGGCTGCAGGTAGCCGTGGCCAGCACGCATATCGCCGTCGAGCTGCCCCGAGCACCCATTGAGGTTATAAGGATAGGGCATGTTGGCGTAGAGAAGGTCCGGAGTTGAAATGCCATGGTCCAACCAGAAATCGGCCATCATAAGCATGTTCTCGTGGAGGGCGGGGTCGCCAAGATAGCCGTACAACAGGTTCCACGAGTCAATCGCCATATTGATCTGGTCGCCGCCGAGCCCGCGGGGGTCATCTTCCTTTTCCTTCCAGACCTGATGCTGCAGGTAGTAGGGAATGCCTGGTCCGCAGGTTCTCATCTCGTGCCAGAACTTCCACAACAAGCGAAGATCGTGATCGTAAGCAACAGCGGGGCTCTCGTTATACCAGGGCAGGATCGCCCCGCTCGTGCCCGTCTTCACGTCGTGGTAGACGATATGCGTGTTGTTCACCGAATAATCCGCGCGATCCTGGGCGAGCGTCGCCGAACCGCCGCCGGCAGCCAGCGACAGGAAGAGAATGCCTAATATAGGCGCGCGCATCCTCCCGGACAGCCCTTCACAAGAGCCTGGAGTCAATGTTGTCATAAGGTTTCCTCTCCGTGCTTTCGTTGGGATTCTACTCTGATTTCTGCTTGCCGCGCACGATACCATCGGAACGTGGAGGAGCCAACAGTTATGCGGAAATTGGGCCGATTCGGTACTGAGATACGCAGCAGGGTCCCATTTCCCTCCGATTAGTAATCCTTCGCAGATTACACTTTAGGCAGGATATCGTTTTCGCCGGCCATCCAGACATAAAGTGTCGGGAGCAGGAAGATGCTCATGACCAGATTGGTGATGAGTCCGCCGACAATGACAATGGCAAAGGGGCGCTGCGAGTCGGATCCGATGCCATGAGACATGGCGGCCGGCAGCAGTCCCAGCGTGGCCACCAACATGGTCATCATGATGGGACGCAGCCGCACCACGGCTCCCTCTACGGCAGCCGTCTCGATGGAATGGCCGGAAGCGCGCAACTGGTTGATGTATTCCAGCAGAATGACACCTGACTGGACGGAAACGCCGAAGAGAGCGAGGAAGCCCACTTCCGAAGAGACGCTGAACTCGGTGCCGGTAATCAGTAGCACCAGCAAGCCGCCGATGCTGGCCATCGCAACAGTAGCAAGAATCAGAATCGCCCACTTGAACGATTTGTACATACTGTAAAGAATGATGAAGATCAGCAGAGCGGTTAAGGGCACGATCACCAGCATTCGCGCCTCAGCCCGCACTTCGCTCTGGTACTCGCCCTCCCATCCAATGTGATATCCGCGCGGAAGCTTCACCTGCGCATTCACCTTTTGAATGGCCTCTCGCACCGCATCGCCCAGTGCGCGGTCGCGGACACTGTACCTGATCGCGACATAGCGCTGGTTGTTTTCGCGATAGATTTCAGATCCCTCATCCGCTTCTCGGACCTTGCAGAGCTGGGCCAGAGAAACTCGCTCCCCCGAGGGCGAGAGCAAACGAATATCGTCGATCGCTTCCCGGGTGTCCCTATACTGAGGCAGATAACGCAACGTGAGGTTATAAACCTCCTCGCCGCGCAGAACCTGAGTGAGAGCAGTGCCTCCAACCGCGGTTTGGATGGCATCCTGGATGTCCGCTACGTTGATCTGCCACCGCGCTGCAGCGGCGCGATCCACCACGTAATCCAGGTCCGGCTGTCCTGTGACCTGAAGAACTCCCAGGTCCTCAATTCCCTTGACCTGGCTCATGACCGCCGCAACCTCGTTGGCCTTGTCCTCCAGCACGTGCAGGTCTTCGCCATAAACCTTGGTGGCGAGCTCGCCCTTGACACCGCTCACGGCCTCTTCCATGTTGTCCTCGATGGGCTGAGAGAATCCCCAGATCACGCCGGGAAATTTCTTCTCGAGCTCAAGGTTCATGGCTGCGATCAGCTTGTCCTTGTCCTCATGGAAAACAGGACGCCATTCATCTTTCGGTTTCAGGCCGACAAAGTATTCGGTATTGAAGAAGCCGGTATGGTCGGTTCCGTCATCGGGCCGGCCTGTCTGGCTGGTGCAGTCGGTTGCTTCAGGAAACGAGCAAAGCAGGACTCGCGCCTCGTTAGCGACGCGGATTCCCTCGGTAGGTCCCGCGCTCTGGTCCAGTTCTCCGCGCACCCACAGAGCGCCCTCGTCGAGGTGGGGAAGAAACTCGGAGCCGATAACGCCGCCGAAAGCCAGATAGATCGCGAGAGCCAGGCCTATCACGCCTATGCCGATGGTAAGACCATGGTGGTGGATAGCCCAGGTAGCGCCCCGGCGATAGTGCTCCCGGAGGAACTCCATTACGGGATTCTTCCATTCCTTTGCACCCTTTTTGAACAATAGGCTCGTCAGGACAGGAGCCAGAAGAATCGAGTATATGAGCGCGCCCAGGAGTGCAAACGCCACCGTCCACGCCATCGGGCTGAAAAGCCGGCCTTCCACGGATTGCAGTGTAAATATGGGCAGGTAAGCGGTGATGATGATGGCGATGGAGTAAAAGACCGGCCGCTGCACTTCGTGAGCGGCGTCGCGAATCTTCCCCTGCGGTGTGCGGGAGTCGTCGTTGTGCGAGAGGTGGCTGACGATGTTCTCGACCATCACCACGGCTCCTTCCACGACCATGCCGAAGTCCAGTGCGCCCAGCGAGAGCAGGTTGGCGGGAATGTGTTTCAGGTCGAGACAGATGGCCGCAAACAGCAGAGAAAACGGAATGGTGACCGCCACAATGATGGCGCCGCGGGCATTTCCGAGAAAAAGAAAGAGAACAATCACAACCAGGATCATTCCGGCGGTCAGGTTTCCGAGAACGGTGTGGGTGGTGAAGTGAAGAAGATCGCTTCGGTCAAGGAAGGGAACAAGCTTCACCCCCTTCGGCAGAATCGTGTCATTCAGCTCCTTTACCCTCTTATGAATGCCGTCCAGCGTGGGCTGCGCATCGTCGCCTTTTTGCAGCGCGGCAATCCCTGAAACCACGTCGCCGTTGTCGATGATTTTTCCGTCGCCCAAATGCTTAGCCCGTCCAAACCGGCCCAGCCGAATCTCCGGTCCCTGTTCGACGACGGCAATGTCTTTAACCCGCAGCGGTACGCCGCTCTTGGTGGTGATGACCGTGTTCTCTATATCCTGTAGATTCCTGACCAGGCCCACTTCCCGAATGTTGATCTGCTGCAAACCGGATTCGATGAAGCTGCCGCCCGCGTTGGCATTGTTATTGGTGAGCTGCTGCTCCACTTGAGCGATGCTCAGCCCATAAGAGATCAGCTTGTCCGGGTCGAGACGCACCTGATATTCGCGCGTAGGCCCGCCGAATGGGTTGATGTCCACGACACCCGGAACGGACTTCAGATTTTTCTCTATCGACCAGGTTTCGAGCGTCTTGAGGTTCATCACGTCGTACTCTGGATTGGTGCTTTCCAGCGTATAGAAATAGATTTGTCCAACCGGGCTCCAGTCCGTTCCCATCTGCGGAACCACGCCCGCCGGTAACGTGACCTGCGACAACCGCTCCAGCACTCGCTCACGGTTCTCGAAATCCGTCGTTTCTTCGCCGAAAACCATCTCCACCGTAGAGAGCCCGAAGATCGACCATGAGCGGACATGGATCACACCTGGAATGCCGTTCATCGTGGTTTCGATAGGGATGGTGACCTGCGGCTCAATTTGCTCGGCGGAGATTCCTGGCCATTGCGCGATCACATCGACATAGTTGTTCGCCACGTCGGGATAGGCTTCCACCGGAAGGCGATGGAATGAAATCACGCCCCAGGCGAAGAGCAGAATGCCGATCGCCAGCACGAGAAGACGGTTCTGGAGCGCAAAATCGACAAGCTTCCGTATCATTGTGCCTCCAGCGCGGCTTCCAGTTGAAGAACTTGCGACACCACCTGCTGGCCGGGCGCGATACCAGCTTGTCCGGGGCGACCGGGAAGAATCTGCTGCTTGTTCCCAGGCAGCGTGTTTCCCACGCTCACTTCAACGCGCTTGAATTGATTGCCGCCTGCCGGAACAAAGACCCAGTCGCGGTCATGCAGGTGCAAGATAGCGGAAGCGGGTACAACCGCGAAGGTATTCTTGCTCTTGCTCTCAAAAGTCGCGGTAACGAACATACCCAGCCTCAGAATGCCTGGATTCGCGATCTCGATGCGCACCTTGGCGGTGCGTATGCTGGGATCAAGTACCGGCCCAATGTCGCTGACGCGGCCAGTCAGCAGTTTGTCAGGATAGGCGTTGATATGAATCTGCGCCGTCTGGCCGAGTTGAATTTTGGGAATGTCGTTTTCATACACGTCGCAAATGATCCACACAGTAGATAGATCGGCAATCGTAAAGGCGGTTGCAGTGCCGGACAAGTTCACGCCAGCCGCGGCAGCCTGCGTAACATTCTGCGCTACGATGACGCCCGAAATGGGAGCATAGACGTTCACCACGCTGCTGGGGTGCTTCTTGTCCACGCCCAGCGTCTTCAATTGCTCTTCGGCAGCCGTCAGATCCGCTTGTGCGTCTTTTTCCGTATCTTCGGCCTGCTCCAGCATCGATTGAGAGATAGCGCCGTGCTTGAAGAGATCTTCGGCGCGAATATACGCCTTGTTGGCAAGCTGCTCATCGTTGGCCGTCTTCAGGTATGTGTCGAAGGCATTGGTGATGTCCGGGCTCTGGACTTTGAGCAGCAGTTGGCCCTTTTTCACGTTGTCATCGAGGCGGGCCTTGATGTCCACCACGCGGCCATTGGCCAGCGAAATCACTGGAATCTCGCGCGCAATGTCAGGGAAGACCGAGCCGGTAACCTTCAGCTGCGCGGCGGCTTCCATCTTGTCTGCCGCAACCAGCAAGAATTGTTCCGGCTTATCGACCGTGACCAGGCTCGCGTCGCCTGTTTTGATTACCTGCGTCGTCGGCGGCGCGCCATCGCCCTCATCTTTGCCTTTGCAGCCGGAAAGAGCCAGGTTGCCTGCAAGCACGAGAAGAAAAGACGCAGCTAGAGCGCGAACCGTAAGAGCCTTAGGCCATTGCTTCAAAGAAATATTCGAATTCATTGAATCACCTCGCGTCCCACGGCAAGATTCAGTTGTCCGGCGGCTGTCAGATAGGAGCCTATAAGTTGCAGGTAGGCCAGTTCGACGGCGCGGTAGTCGCTCTGCGCGTTAAGAAAATCCATCAGCGAGGCGCCGCCGTGCTCGTAGGAATACGTCACCGTATCGCGCACCTTCAGCGCCTGCTCTTTGTATTTCGCCTTGTAGGGCCGGAGCAGCGCGATGTTGCTCTCTACTTGCACATAGGCCGAGTCCACGTCGCTGAAAACCTGCGCGCGCACCGCGTCGGTCAATTGTTGATTGCGGCCAATGTCGATCTGCGTGCGTTGCTTCTCGCCCTGGTTGCGGTCAAAGATGCGCAGCGGAATGCTGACGTTGAAGCCGACGTAGGGATCGAGCGGTGGATTTGCGCCCGAATCCACGCTGAAGGTGGGGTCGGCCGAACCGTTCGCCTGGGCAAGCTTGCGGTTGGTCTGAGCCTGCTGGATGGATTCAAGTGCGGCGCGCAGGTCGGGCCGCTCGTCAAGCGCGATTTTGCGAAAATCCTCCAGCGGTTCCAAATCGTCCGCGAAGTCAAACTCGCCGGTCACATCGAACTGCTCCACCGGCGTTCTCTCGTTCAGTAGTTGCAGAAGCTGAATCTTCGAGGTGCGCAGGTTAACAATGGCGGTCTGGATCTCCACTTCATATTGGACGCGGAAGAGTTCAATGCGGTCCAGATCGATCTGTGCAATATCGCCGGCCCGGAAGCGGTCGCGGCTGATCTTGATGATGTGGTCGTAGTAGTCAAGATCGGCCCTTGCCAGTTCGAGAACCGCTCTGGCCTGCAGAGTATCGACAAAGGCCGAACGCAGGTTGAAGAGCAAGCTTCGCTCCAGATTTGCGTGCTCGGACTGGGCAATCTGCGTGCCCTCCTTGGCGCTTGCCAGGCGCAAATTGCGCTTGTGTTCGCGCTCGTACAGGTAGCTCACCGAGCCGGTGGTGAGCGCGTTGCTCAGCGGACGATTGCGTGTGCCGGGAACATTGGGATCGTAGTGAGAGCCGAAGGGATAGAGCTGGTCCATGGTGAACGAGGCCGTCGGATTGGGACGCAGAAAAGCTGAAATCTCTGCAGCCTTCATCTCCTCCACGCCAAGGGCGTCGGCCCGGAGCGCGGGGTTGGCGGCTTCAAACCTTGTCTTTACCTGATCCCAGGTGAGGGCAGGGCTCGGCTGCGCCGGAGGACGCTGTTGCGAAAATAATAGTGCCGACGATAGCAAGAGCGGCACGGCCACCGCGGAGATCGGCAGGAAAGGGAAGTTTCGCTTCATACACAGCCTTTACGCCGTGGATTGCACGGCGTCACAGAAGGGAAGAGGTCACAAGAAGCAGGAAGAGCTTGGCGAAGGATCAGGCGGCGGGCGGGGGGCGGTTCTGAATAGAAGCCAGCGCGGGAATCTTCACCATGGGGGCGGGGAGATTGCCTGGCTCGGCCATGCGCTGGAAGCTGAAGGAAAGTTCGGCTAAGACCGGCGGAAGGAGGATTGCGACGGCGGGAAAGATGGAGTGCGGGCAGGAGACCGCTTGATGGCGGCGCGCGCAGCAGTCGAGCTCGGCGGGGTTCTGGAGGGCCTGCAGGTCGTCGGTCACCGAGATCACCGGAAGCAGGACCAGGATGACCACCACCAGAGCGACCAACTGCGTCCGCCGGCTTAAGCACTCGCACGGAGCATGGCGCATCCACAGCCAGAACATCAGCGTGGCCAGCAGCGCCCAGACGAGATTGAGAATTATCTCCATCCAATCCAATTATATAGCTGATTGTGTATCAAATCTGACGGTACTGCGATCAGTGATGAGCTTGCCCTACATCAATATTGAACAACTACCCGCGGCCCCAATGTTCTCCCAGTGCCCGTTTTCATCATCTCTTTCAGCCTCCGTCAGAGATTGCTCGTCAGAAACCGGCTTGTGGGCAGGATCGAGCTGTTCTTTATGTGTCCGAATACCGCACCATGTGAGTCCTCGATGTTCCATAGGCGCGACCTCCATGGGCGGCCGGGACCAACCCAGTTCGGGATAGATCCCGGGAAACGCCGATGTCGCCAGGAAGGGTTCTCGGTTGACGCCAAATCGCCGATGCACTCATCGAGGAATCCAGCGAACGGTTGACAGAGACGAGATCCAATTTGTCGACTTGCGGTTGGGTGACAGGCAATTCGGAAGTTGCCTCTGCGACGAAAACAAAGAAATCGCATGATGGGATGCCCAAGTCCCATGAACACATGGGATTCTTGATTACAGTTCCGATTGATCTATCCGCTCACCAAAAGGATAGCAAGGCATAAAATCTCGTGAATAATTGATTATAAAAGAGTTAGATGGTGCCGGGAGGGGGGTCGGATTGCCGTCACGTATTGATTCTAAATAAGTTATTGAAAATACTAGACGCTCAAAACTATCAAAACGCAGGAAACTCGGTTTCACACACGTATTACACACACGAGATTTTAGACGAATAGCATCCGCCTGGATCCTTCTTGATCTATCCCGCGATTTTCTGGTTGGCAGTTCAGCAAATGAGATTTTCTACAAGGTAATCTTGGCAACCCGGCCAACCTCTGAGTTGCCAACCATCCAGGCGCCGCACCTTTCCTGAACAGAAGGGTGTTTCCAAATACATATTCCGAAATGGCTTCCCTCTGGCGGACGAGGCTGGCTTTGCCACGCGCCCAGCCTTGGTTCATGGAATGCGATTTTCCTTCAAGTGAGACTGCGGGGCATGGCTTAATGTTCAAGTAGCCTGCAATCCGAGAGTTCTAATGCGAAGGCAGGGATTAAAGCACTATACGTCCACTTCAGTTAGTAAACCACATACGGTATGGCTGTAAGGGAATTCTGGGGTTGACGCCGAGCCGAGCAAACCGCAGAAGAAGATGGCAGGCGGAGGGCCGGGCGCATTCCCCGTTGCATCCCTGAATAGAAAAAACTTGTGGCGGATGGTTCAAAAAAGGCGCCTGCTCTTACGAGCAGGCGCTATGGAGGTTACTTCTACAACACTCATTGGTCAGACGCAGACCAGGCTGCGTCTGGCGCATGGCGCTGGCGGGCTTGGCGCCATTCTCAAAGTTGCGAAGCCCGGTAGGCAGAAGCATATGGCCGGCGTCGCGCACCTTTATTACTGGCCCGCCAGTTTTGGCTATTATTCGGCCTTCCCGATACTTTCTTCCTTGTAAACCTTCTGCAGAATGTAGAATGCCTTCTTTTTCTCGCCTTGATCCGATATCAGACCCTTGCGATTGAGGCCATCCTGAATGCCAGGAAGCTGTCGACGGGGAGAGTGGAAATCCATCAGAATCCATGGGCTCATTCCGCGCAACTGAGGAATGCGGTTCAGCATAGGAAGCTGATACTGGAAGATGCTTGCCTGGTATTCTTCGGTCCAGCGCTCGGTTTCCGGCCCGTGCAAGCCCGCCTTGGCGTCTCCCCCAAATTCGCTGATGATGAGCGGCTTATCGTAGGCGATCTTCCACTCAGTAGTATCGGCTCCATCTGGGTTCTGTTCATACCAGCCGATGTACTCGTTTGCTCCAATGACGTCGAGAGCTTCGCCCAGCGTGTCATCGACATACTTTATATGCCCTTCGGAACGAACAAGAAGCGCCGCCGTCACCAGCCGCGTCGAATCGAGCACTCTGACATCGCCTGCCAGCGTCTTAAGGAATTTTGTACGCTCGGGAGTGTTCGGCGTCTCATTTGCAATTGACCACAGGACGATCGATGCCTTATCGCGATCGCGGCGAATCTCCTCGGTCAACTGGTGTTCGGCCTTTTGCAGAACTGCCGGGTCCCCAAAGTGTTCAGCCCAATAGACCGGGATCTCTGACCACACCAAGATGCCCATCCGATCGGTGGCGCGTGTCATGCGTTGATCATGCGGGTAATGCGCGAGCCTGACATAATTGCACCCAAGCTCGTGTGCCCATCCGAGCAGCGTCGCTACATCCTGATCGTTGTCAGCACGCCCGCCGCGAAAGGGGGCTTCTGCATGAATTGAGATTCCCCGCAAGAAGATTGGCTTTCCGTTTAACAGAATCCTCGTACCACTCACTTCGACCGTGCGAAAACCCATCTCGTCTCGCAGCGTGTCTTCGCCGGATTGCAACACAACTTGATACAACTTTGGTTGCTCGGGCGACCAGAACTGCATCCCTGCAACATTCAGTTTGATTGCCGCGCGGCCCTGGCCGTCAACAACAGCATCAGCTTCTAGTTTGAGTTCTGGAATTGCTACGCTTACACTGACGCCGGGAGATGCATCCTGAACATGCACCCAGCCTTCAACCGCTGTCCGGGCATGATTCAGATGCAGGTCATAGTCGTCGATGAACTTCTCCGGCACGTCCACAAGCGACACGTCACGGGTGAGTCCGCCATAGTTGAACCAATCCGTGTTCAGGGTCGGAACGCCGTCAGCCTGTCGGGTATCGTCTACCGCAATTACCGCAAAGTTCTTCCCTGCATGCAGGAGTTTGGTGACTTCACAGTCAAATGGAGTGAAGCCGCCTTCGTGCTGGCATACCTGGCTTCCGTTGACCCAGAGGATCGCTTTGTAGTTCGCCGCGCCAATATGGAAAAAAGTGCGGTGATGCTCACGAGGTTGGTAGTCGAAATCCCGCTGATACCAGATCAGCCCTTCGTAGTAGTAGAGCGACTCGCGCTGCGTATTCCAATCGCCCGGCACCCTCAGTGTGGGCGATTTGCTGAAATCATATTCCACGAGGTTGTTGCTTCCAGGGTGCGGAGCCTCGTTCAAAAAGTATCCATCTTTGCGGATTTGATGATGGAAGGTGTACATGCCGTCAAAATACGGATCGATGATGACATGCCAATCGCCATTCAAACTGATGTTTTGGCGGTGATCCACGTCAGCCAAAACTGTGGGATTTGACTCCGCATTCAACTGAACACTTCCCAACATCAAAAGACCAATGATGGCGATAAAACAACGGTTCCAGATCGCGGATTTCACGAAACAAATCCTCCAGCCTCTCAGTAATGTGGGGCCGGCGGGCAATTGCTTGCCCTCCGGCCCGGTGAAAGAACAACAATTGGTTAGAAGGTCAACCGGCCGCCCAACTGAATAATGCGCTGGGTGCCGGCGGCTGAGGTGATGTTGCCCTGAGAGGTCGCCGTGATGTTCCCGGAGGACGGGTTGTTGAGACTCACCCAGTTCATGACGTTAGTGATTTCGGCGCGGAACTGGAACACTGTTCCACGCGGTAATCTAACGTCGCGTAACAGGCCCGCATCCATATCCTTGAGGCCCGGTCCGATCAGGGAGTTGCGCCCCACGTTGCCGTCTGCTCCGCCAGGTCCGATGCCGCCCGCTACGCCAGGTCCGTTGGGCATGAACGAGGCATTGTTGGGGTTCCCGGTCGCGTACGCTGCGCCGTTGAACCATTGCGTCACTACGCTAGTTTTGCTCTGGCCAGTGGCGCCGCATACACGGCAGCGGTGTGGGCTGAGCTTGGGGTTAATGCCAGTAGAGTCGGGGCGGTTTGCGCCCGCAGTGTCAAAGTTCTTGGTGGATCCCGTGGACACCGTAAACGGCAAGCCGCTCTGAAAATAGGCGGCCGATGTGATCGACCAGCCATTGGCCAATCCCTTCACGATCTTGCTCTCTCCGTGGTAGTAGTCGATGTCCCACATGCCGTAGATGGCCGCATTGCCGTCACGGTTGTTATTCATGAGGCCTTTTTCTTCCGGAAGGCCGCCGCCGAGAGCGCCCATGGAGTTGTTAGAGGGAGTGAAGGGCTTGCCAAAATAGCCGAAATCCTGCGCGCCCTGCCCACCATTCTCCACGAACTCTGCGCTTTCCAGCGCGCGGCTCCAGACATAGAAACCGCTGACGGTGAAGCCGCGTGACATCGTCTTGGTCGCCGAGATTTGAAGCCCGTTATAGTTGGAGGTCTGGTCTGAGATCAGGTAGGTAATCCCGCTCAGGGTGCCAGGCGTAAGGTTGATGCCGGCATCGAATTGACGACGTTGCTCGGTGCTGGCCGATGAAGTGCTGAGAGCGCCGACTAACGGGCCGCCGGAAGAGTTGACAGTTGCATAAGGCGCGTAGTTGGCGTCGACGAAGGTTGACAGGTGACGGCCAAGGGTACCTACATAAGCTGCCGTCGCGCTGATTTTGTAAGGCAATTGCCGCTGCACGCTGAAGTTGAACTGGTAGACCGACGAATCTTTGAAATTCGGGCCGATCGCTTCAATGGATTGGCTCGGATAGAATTTCGGATTCGTTGGCGAATAGGTGTACGGGAAGATGCCGCCACCAGCGGGGCAATGGGGAGGTGTACCGCTAGGGGTGCAGGGGAAACCGACATCGTAAATGTAGCTGAGAGATGTTTCGTTGCCAAAGCCGTTGCGAATGGAGAACGGCATGGCGTTGCCGGGCTGGTTCCACTCATTGCCGGCGGGATTGCCGTAGAAGATGCCCGCCGCGGCGCGAACCGAGGTCTTGCCGTCCCCGAACGGATCCCATGCAATACCAAGACGAGGCGAAATGTGGCTGAACTGCGTGCTGATGATGCCGCGACCGACGCCCTTGTCCCCTGGGAACAGTTGGCCCAACGGCACAACCGAGGTCGTACTCGTAACAACCGTGGATTGCACACCGGGAACAAACGTCGCCGTCCTGTTATGGGCATCGACGGGAGGCGTATCGATGTCCCAGCGGAGTCCAAGGTTGGCCGTTAAACGGGGCGTGATGCGGTAGTTGTCCTGCGCAAACACCGCGGTGTGCCACGTACTCAGATGCGTGATATAAGGCGTGTCCTGCTCAAATGAGTTGACTTGGCCGGTGATAAAGTCCGCAATCGCATTATTCGTGCTGGTGGCTCCGGAGGTCGAGAAGGTAACGTCGCCATAATTATTCAGATTGGCGGCGAACATGGTCTGGTCGAGAGCGAACTCACCGCCAAGGGAAAGGTTATGTTTACCCTTGGTCATGGTGACTACGTCGCGTAATTCATAGTTGTTGGAACCTGTGACCGGGCCGGCGTTCGGGTTACCCGTGCTAAAGCCGGCGCCGACGTTTAGATAGGGCAGTCCGGCTGGTCCCTGGATTTGGAAGTTCGAGCCGAAACTACCGAGGGTTTGGGTGCCTGGGCCGGTCACAGGGATGAGAACGCGTCCGCCCATGGCCCGCGTGAACGTTAGCCAGGCCTGATTGGCCGTGCTGGTGCTGAAGGTGTGAACGTCGCTGATGTTGGCATTCGTCTGTTTTGAACGGGACTGATCTCCGGTCCAATTGATGTTGCCGCCTCCGCTGGGAGTTGACGCGGTATTGATATAGAAGTAGGTCACTTCCACATGGTCCTTGGCGCCTATGTTCTCGTCAAACTTTCCCAGGTATTCGTCTGAGTCTGTTGGAGTGTTGTATGTGGTGAGGTATTGCCCGCCGCCGCTCGATGGCTGCGCTATGCCGGTGGGCAACGGGACAGAAACACCGATTGTGTTGCTTACGTTCAAGAAATTCTTAGCGACCGGGTCCAGAAGGGCGGTGGGTATACAGTTCAGTGTGTCAGTCGCACAGAAACTGCTGCTGTTTGTTCCATGAATCTGATTCGCGGAGACGTCCCATGCGGCCGCGGACGTACCGGTCGGTTTCGGAAAGTAAACCGAGAAGGTATCTCCACTGCCCGCCGTAGTAAAGTCGCCCAGGCGCTCCTCGGCCGAAGGCGTCACACCGCCTGAGACCGGTGCCCCTTGTATCTGGCGCAGACCGGCATAGCTGAAGAAGAAGAAGGCCTTGTCGTGCTTGATGGGGCCACCAACGGTTCCGCCAAAGTTGTTGCGGTGGAAGGGGGGCTTCAGTAATGCCCCGGGAATGAAGGGGTTTTTGGACGGAATCCAGGGAAAAGCGTTGAAATCCGTGGTACGGTTGAACTCGAACAAACTGCCGTGGAACTTATTTGTTCCCGACTTGGTGATAACCGAAATCACGGCGCCGGAGAATTGGCCGTATTGCGCCGCGAATGCGCTGGTCTCTACGCGGAACTCTTCAAGTGCGTCCGGGTTGGGCGCCGGGTTTCCGTAGTTGCGCATACCGGTGATGTTGTTGCCGCCATTCAGATAAAATGCGACGGTTCCGTTGCCGGAGTCGAGCGAGCCGTTGACCTGGACATCAGCGGACGCCAGTCCAACGGTCATTTGGGGGGAACCGGAGGGGTTCGCGGTGGGGCTCATGTTATTGGCCATCACGCCCGGCGTCAACGAGAGCTCGGCATAAACGTTGCGGTTGACCAGGGGCAGGCCGATGAGCTCGGCCGGCTCAATGGTCTTGCCCAATATCGCGTCAGACGTATTGACCACAGGGGGAGCCTCAGTGACCGTGATGGTCTGAGACTGCGCGCCCACTGTCAGTGTGATATCAACGCTCAGCGTCTGGTCCACGTTGAGGGCGAGATTCTGTTGCACAAAGCGTTCAAAGCCTGCCGCTACCGCTTCGACGGTGTACTTGCCCACGGGAAGGTAATCGATGCGGTACTCCCCGTAACCGTTTGCCGGCGCCGAACGCGTGAATCCGGTATCCACGTTGATTGCCTTCACGTTGACCGTGGCGACCAGCGCGCCTTGTTGATCCTTTACCGTACCGGCGATGGACCCGGTAGTCTGCTGTCCAATCGCGATGATGCTGCCGGTGAGAACGAAGACGAGCGCCGCGAGGATTCGCGCGCTCGGACCTAGCCGCAAGTATCTTGCAAAACTGCGTGTGTTCATATTTGTAGCCTCCTGAGTGTTGCCGTATCTTGATCAGATCGCCTCCCGCTTCGCTCTCGTGCGTTTGCATTTCCCGCATCAATCAACTGCGATGCGGAACACGGAGCGAGTGGGGTTTGAATCGTCGGAAGCAAGAGTAGCAACCAATTTCCGAATCTGTCATGTAAATCAAAAGTGAAAAAATCGATGGGACAATGTGAATGTTCTCTGATGCCTTGAACGTATAGAAAAATAGAGGGGCTGCAGCGAATAAGAGGCCTCACTTTCTGGTTTGTTAATATTGTTAAAGTTCCGATAATCCTGTTGTTAATAAAGGAGTTAATGAATGTTTATAAACACAAACGCACGTGAATCACTGTTCGAGAATCGACTTTGGGTGGGTGGAGAATTAGTGGCTAGATCGGCATTTTAATCAATGCGACGGCTCTGCGACAACTTCGATTGCGTTAACCAGCGGATAGTTGACCACTGGCATAAATGAGAGTTCAATCTTGCCCTGCGTACTAGCCTGAATATTGTCAAATGTCTTTACGACGGGATTGGATCCGCCCTCCGCAATAATGTCAAAGTTCTTCAAAATCATGTTGCCGTTGCAGGAAACGTTGAATATCCGGCTGCCGGGTCCTCCGTTTCCCCAATTGTGTTTGCCGAACCACGGATCGGAGAAATACAACGTGACGCGATACTTTCCAGGGGAAGCGACGGGGATGTCATAGCTAAAACGCCCAATTCGATGGTTACTATATATGCCGCGGTTCGTAATTTTTGCTGCATCGGGAAGCAGGCCTCTTCGACCTCCGCGGAAGTATCGATCGGAAACCCATGTTTGATTGGCGGAGTCTTTTATTGCAAACGGACTCGCAGTGATTCGAACGGGCATTAGTTTATCGGAGTCTGCAGGCAGAATCTCGACCGCATTCAGCAAAGAAATTTCGCTAGTGTAGTCCACATGGATGGCGCCGTCGTTCTCGGGACGAATACCAGCCAGAACGTGGGAAGTCGCAATGCCATTTCCACCGGCATTGTCGACCACATCGAAGTTGATATCAGGCCCAGCATTTATGGAGATGATGGCGAGGCGAGTCGCCACTTGCAGATCGGTAGTCTCCGCAAAGTGGAGGTGAACCTCGTATACGCCCGGTTTGACGGGGAAGATGCAGTGGGCAATTCCGCGAATGCCGCCCAGGTAGAGGTAGGGATCCTCTGTCCCGGCGATGTTCTGCTCATGCACTGTGACGCTGTCGCCGCTGGAGCAATATCTGGCCGGAGTCCAGGTAAATCCCGAATGGTCGACGTACGTCTTGCGGCCGGTTCCCATCAGAACTCGGATTGTGTCCTTGGGTTGCGGCAGAGCCGCCGGTGAGTCCTGGGCCATGGTCGAGGCCGTCTTTTTTGCGTTTCGGTACGAGAATACGAAGAAGCTGCACAAAAGAAGGACCGCTACAACGAAAGTGGAGGCTAAAAACCATCGCGAGCGCAGCACTTGCAGTGGCTTGACGGCATCAGTAAGGACGCCGGCAACGGACTGCCCAGATTCTGACGAAAGCGGCGCCGTTGCATCATGCCCGCCCGGGGATTGGTCCGCCTCTATATGGACGAAGGCCGGCATGTAATTACCCAGCGGAATCTGGATATGGAACTGCCGGTGTGCTCCTTCCGTCTGGTAAATCTCCTGCAAGCGCTTGCGAAGAGAATGTGCGGTTACTCGGACAATGGTGTCGGTTTGCGGTTCGAAATCGTCGCGCCTGCCCAGCGCTTCAGTCGCGATCGAGTGTTCCGTGACCTGGTCATCCAGACCCATAAAATGCTTCTCACAGACAAAAATGAGCATTCGGGCCAGATTGCTGGATCTCCCCAGTACCCCGGAGGTCAGCAGCCAATTCAGCTCATCTTTTTCAGTTTGAAGTCTCTCGGGAGCCACCGGCGTCTGCACACAAATCTCCGATTTGACCGGTACTTCCATTGTTCATTCCCGGCTATCAGGCAATATACCACCTGCTGTCTCTGCTAGCAGCCTCTTCCCCCTGTTCCAGAGTCAAAGCCCGGAATCTGCGGCAAAGCCATTGCCAGGACCGCCAGGATTAGCCCGATTTCGAAATCTGACCGCTTCCACTGCAAACGCCTAAGGCTTCTTTCATGCCGGTGTATCAGAAGCGCCCAGCCCGAGATCATCCAATCTCGGCCAATTGTGCAGAAGGCGCTCCAGGTACAGCCCTGGGACATTGTATGAACTGAAGTTGTGGGAATGCACGCCTGGTCAATCCGTAATTCTCTCATTCTCCTTCTCGCCGCCGTCGACCACCCGAAGCAGTGATCTTCAGGATTTGTCCTCGCAAGTCGGCTTGCAAGAAGGGTATTCCATATCTGGCGCCTGTGCCGGTCGGATAACGAGCAAACCGGAAGTTGCCTCTGCTGACGAAAACAAAGAAATCGCATGATGGGATGCCCAAGTCCCAGGAAAACCAGTGGATCAATCTGACCACAACAAGGACAGCCAGGGGAAAATACGCTAAGTTATTTATTATAAAGGAGTTAATTGGTACCTGGAGGGAGGGGTCGGATTCCGATTACGTATTGATTCTAAACAGGTTATTGAAAACACAAGACGCTCAAAACTATCAAAACGCAGGAAACGCGGTTCTTGAGTACGCTATAAGTACAGGGGAATTTAGACAAATGGAAGTTGAAGTCGGTTGCTCATGGTGATACGCATCCACAGCAATCGCCTGCGGCTTGGGGCTCGCATTCGCCGCGCTTGACCCTTCCTGTCCGAATGCACCCTGCCCCGTTGCTGCAAGGCAAATCAGCGCACTCACCACGATCCACTCAGTCCGCTACAACAATATGCGTCCTGTCCTCATCTCAATCCCTCGCCGCCGCCACAGAAGTTAGAGCGGGCTTTGGCAAGGTTGCCTCCTGCGCTTCAATCCACTGCTGCCACTGCTTTTCCGCTTCAAACTGGGCGCGCGTCACCTTGTAGTCCAGCCCGGATGTGACTTGCTTCTGGATCGCGTCTAACTGCGTTCGTAACTGCGGGTTGGTTTGCGCCTGCTGGGTAAGGGGTATCCCAGGCTGGACCGCTCCCTGGCTTTGCAGCTGCGCGAGCTTCTGGTTCCACTCGTTCTCGGCATCCTGCATGGCAGCATGGGTGGCCTGCTGCTGTGCAGTAAAGATGGTCTTGCCTTCCGTGTTCATCTGCTGCTGCAACTGCGGATTGGTCCGGTACTGGTTCTGGATGTTGGGAGGGCATGCCAGCGCCGGCTGCGCGGACCAGTTCGCCGCGATGTCCTGATGCAGGCCGTCCAAAACCCTTTGCGTGACCGCATCGGAAGATACCCCGGCGTCCTTTAAGTCGATTTGCTCAAGAAAAGTCCGATCTTCGTTGGTGGGAGACGCAACAGGCGGCAACGGCGGCAGTACCAGGTTGAGGTCGGAGTCTGGCGGGCCCGAATGGGAGTCTGGCGGAGGAACCGGAAGATCAGCCGTCGCTTGCGCGAGCTGTCGCGGCGGACTCGGCGGGTTGCCTGGCTTGCCTAGAGCTGTGTTCCACAGATACATCTGCATCTGGTACTGGTACTGGTAATATTGCTGCCGCGCCGCCAGGTACTGCGACCAGGTGTGTCCGTACGCCGCGTGCAGTTGGATGGCCGCGTCGAATATCTGCGCCAGCGCCGCCTCCTGCTGAGCCAGAGACATCTCGTCCATATGCGACCGTAGATCGTTCTCTAATTGGTCCTGGTAGAGCTTGATGACGGCATAGACCCCTTGCCGCTTCGTCTCCATCAGGTTGTAGGCCTGCTGAAGCTGGTAGGCGGATTCGTGCGCCTGGCGATAGGAATTATTCGCCTGTTGGAAGGCAAGCAAGCCCTGCTCGCTCATGACGGGAACGGCGGAATCCGGCGGCACCGTGACTTGGATTGCCTGGTCTCCATTGGCAGCGGCGAGCGCCTGATCCATGATCGTTTGCCGGTCCGCAGGGGGCGCTTTTGTCGCCACAGAAGCGAGATCGACGCCCTGCTGCAGATCGCGGAGATCGACCACTTTGGGATCGCCCCACGGTTCCAAAGGTCCCGCATCGCTGGGGCCGCATTCGCCGAAGAAACAGGTCTGTGGACCTGTCGGGGTCGGCGTGCCCTGTCCGGATGTTGCGTCCCCGAAACCCATCAACGGGAGATCCTGGGGCTTGTCCATCCCAATCAATTTGAGGTCAGTCGAATCGCTCATCCCCATAAGCTGGAGTTGCGGCCCATTGCTGAACCCCATTAATTCGTGACTGAGGCGATCAAACATCTGTTGACGCTTCTGGGCCGCAATCGCTTGCTGTCGCGCGAACTCAGCCTGCCTTTGCCGCTCCGCTTCCGCTGCGGCTGCCGCGGCAGCAGCCTTCACGTAGGGATCCCCGCCGCGCAGCCAGTTCGCAACCGCGTCGGAAATCGCATTTTGAACCTGATTCGCGACGCCTTGCACCACGGGGTTGATGCCGTTTGGCGCCGTCGAGCCACCGTTCGAGGAAACCGGCGGGCAGAGGCTGTCCATCAAGTTGCAAGCTGTGCCGGCTGGGATTGTGCGACCAGTGGATAGGCAATAGTTCGGACTAGCGGTTACACAGGTACCGGCTTGAGACCACGCAATTCCGAGGACGTAAACGGGCAAAATGAGGATTGCCGATGCCTTAGCAATGGCCGTCAACATCATGCGTTTCATGTCGCACCTGCCTTCAGTTCCGGCTCTCTGCCTACGGCGTTGCCGGGCTCTTAACACTACCGAGCTTGTCTTTCCAAATAATGAGCTTGTCTTTCGCGGCCTGGGCGTTCGGCGCGCCGGGGACAAGCTCCAAGTAGTCCTGCATATGCTCAACGGCGCAGTAGTAGTCGCCCGACTCCCCGCACAGAAAAGCCAAATTAAACTGGCCTTCAGGCCACGTGGGGAAGATTTCCAGGCCCGCTTCGTACTCGTCGATGCCTTTGTCAAGGTTCTTCTCGTCGATGGCGTTCTTAGCCAAGACCTCGTGGACATGTGCCTCGTCGGGCATTTTCGGTTTGTCAGTAGCTGCCTGATAGCCTGCTAACTGCTGCTGAAATGCTTGCTCGGTTCGTTTTTGACGCGCTATCTTAGCCTGTCCCTCTGGGGAGTTCTGCCAGACCATCCAGTTGACCGCGGCGGCAAATGCCTTGGCATCCTCTTCTTGCCCCCACACAAGCCAGGTTTGCCGTCCGTCTGCCACGCACATTACCGACCCCTTGGAAGCGTTCGGGAGCGGCAGAACCACACGAAACTGTGAGCCTATTGATTCGGGTCCTACCGGAGTCAGGTCGGAGAAATGAAAACTCAAGACCGCTCCGTCATGGCGCCAACCCCAGCCATTTGACCATTTGATGGTTTGTGTATATTCGAAGCCGGTGTCGGAAACGCTAACTTGCGAAATGTTCCAATAATAGAGAAAAGTCGGTTTCCAATACGTAATAGTCTGGCCGCACACCGAGTCAGGACTTATAACTTTCTGCAATGCAGCTTGTATTTGTTCGGGAGCGTGGAGCACGGGCCTGTGAATTGCAGCCGAAAACAGGTGTTGGGGAGCTTCAGGTGCCTCTTGTCCACTGGCACTGAGCGAAGCCACGCTTGCCATCAAGAAGACCATCACTGAGACAGCAAAGAACGTGGCGTGACTCTCTCGAATTCGGTGTACGTCCGTCATAGTAATTCTCCTCCGGTGCAATTCATGTCTTGGCAGACTTCAGTTAATTTACAGCCGCCTTTCACCTTGTCCTGCCAAATCCTGATCTGCCGCTCCATCCGCTACGTGTCGGACAGCTCCCCTGCCGGCAAGGCTCCATCTTATTTCTCAGCCTTCACATGCCCGACAACAGAATCAACGTGAAAAAAGAGTTCGCCATAACCATCCGGCACGGTGCCGGTTACATGGCCGATCACGGTCACCTTTTCGCCGCACATTCCTTTCAGCGCGGACGGATTGTCCAGCTTGTAGCGCGGCCAGCCGGCAGAATTATCTTTGTAACCCGCGTAAAACAGCGCCACCAGATAAATGTCACCGGCGTCGCTGCAGTTGTTGATGCAATCCGCGGGCACACTGCGCGCATTTCCATCTGTTGAGTAAAGGGCGGATAGAGCCGCCAGTCTCGATGCACAGATATGTTTGCTCATCACGTATGACGTGATGGTAATCGGCGCGCTCTGCGCCCGCGCGCTTGCGCACCAAAAGCCCTGCGTGCCCAAAAGACACAGAGATGCGAGCAAAAAGGGGAGTAGAGTCGCGTTGGTTCTCATAGCCATTGCTGATTCCTCCTTATCGTCCGTGTTCTTTCAGAACCCGGCGCATCTGTCCGGCATCATCTTGGCTTTGACTTTGCCGGCGGCTGCGCGGCGTGAGGACAATCGCGGTCGTCCCGGACCTCGCGGAGGTGCCTGATGGAGAAGCTGGCGACATTTTACACACGGTTCCGCGCGTCCGTATAGAGAATTCTCGATGGGGGTGCTCCCTATGCGCTGACCGTCATCAGTTGATTCCTGATTGATCTATCCGCACGCCACAAGGGCCGCCAGACAAAATACTCTAAGTTATTTATTATAAAAGAGTTAAAGAGTGCCGGGAGGGGGGGTCGAACCCCCATGACCGCAAGGGTCGGCGGATTTTGAGTCCGCTGCGTCTGCCAGTAACTATATTACTTTCAGAATGATAGATACGAGACGCTAGAAACTGTGAAAGAAAATGTGTAAATCTCGACTTTTTTTACAAGAATCAGTTTTGGCCCCTGGCTGATCGCCCTGGGAATCTTTTGCATTAGTTTTTGGGGAAAGGCAGAGGGCTGGAGTGATCTGGTGGCTTGAGTGGGACTTGAACCCACACGGGATTGCTCCCAATGGTTTTTGAGACCACCGCGTATGCCGATTCCGCCATCAAGCCAACATCTTTATTAGACCATACAAAAGGCTGACCCGAAGGCCGGCACCTTCGGAACGGGGTTTCTAGAAGCAACGGTAGGAGTCACTGATCCGGATCGAGCGTGAACCGCACTACCACCCAGCGACCATCGTGTTTCTCCAACTCGAAGTGTAGCCCCTCGATATCAATCGTTTGGTGATCGCCGCGAATGGGCGGATAGTCCTCACCGCTCCCATTCCCGGCAACTCCCGGTGGCATCTCCTCCACCATTTTTCTAGCCACCTGAGGCGACGCGCTGTATGCGAGGACTGCCTCGTAATCACGGGCATCCGCATATTGAACAACTTTTGCGACGGTGTCTAGGTCTGGGCGATTCGTTTCACTGGAAATGAACCGGACTACGTCTCCGGAGAGATCATACCTATCCACACTGCAGAGGAGCGCATCGACGTACAAGTCTACGGCAGAGTTCTCGCAATACGGCAGCGTGATTAAGGGGCCGGTCGTCCGGAGTTTCCCGACTGTCTGGTATGGGGGATCGTCGTCTCTCTTCTCCACGCCGGTGCGTTCGATGACGGTTTCGAAACTGCCAATACCCGCGGGGTTCCACTCGTACGCTTTCCATGTCAGGCCAGTAATACCGTCGCCGCAACTGATCTCATCCGACTTGCTTAGAAAACGAGCCAGCCCGGATGGCCCGCGTTGAATGCTATAGACTCCCGCGCGCTGATCGCCTTTCGGGTCCTGCCAACGAAAATCATCTTCTCCGACTTGCTTCCATTCAGTGTTCTTGCCTTTCTTGGGCCATGATGCATCCGCCGGAACGGCAAAGACGGACCAAGTGGAGCGGCTGCGAATGTGATAGACAACTACAAACACGGGCTGGATTGTAAGCAGGTCGTAATGGAAGCGGCGGTCGGCTGGCCAATCGTGATTCACGCGCTCAGCGGTTGTGCGCAGCGAGTCAAGTGTTCTTTCAATCACCTTCGCTGGGTTTGCGCCGGTGCTGTTCAGGGCATTGAGAACGGCCTCGTCTGCGTCCTGAAATAGCTCATCCTCCAATTTGCTCGTGTCGCCGTTGAACCTGCGCGTCGGCTGGTCCCATCCACAGTCGTCCGGCGATGCTGATGCAAGCGCGACGAGCGTCGCCTCAAACTTCTGAATCGGTGTTCTCTGGGTGACCTGCTGGCTGCGACTCTGCGTTGGGAAGATGAGACAGATTGCGAAAGAAATACTTGCGGCACACCGAAGTCTTGAAACAAGTGTCCTTGTAAGCATGTTCACTCCGTTGCATCTGAAAATGCCCGAGTGGTCGGCAATGCCTCAATTATCCACTAGTTAACATCTGTGGCCGATGAACCTCTGGACGCCGCACCGCCCAAAGCAGGCTACCCGCCAAACTAACCTCTCGGAAAACCAAACCAGACCACCGCCACAGTTGCAGACGACCATCCCTAACCCACGCTCAAGCCTTGCGCGGCTTGTATGCTTTCCGATTGCGGCTCAATTTTCTGCGTTGCCGCTGGCTCTTGCTGGATCGCGGTCGGGTGCGAGACGTTGCGGCGCAGAAACTTCACGGCAGGAATGGCCTCGAGGGGGGCGTAAAGACTTTGAAGGTAGCACTTGCCGGTAATACTATCTCGATCCTGCCAAATAGCTGCCGTCGCACTATACTCTAATGCAAATGAATCCACAGTCCAGAGCAGCAGTCCTTGTCGGGTCATCAGTTGCTCTCACAATTCCATACATCGCATTTGCTGTGTACTTCTCCCTCAAGTTTCCTCCGAACCATTGGCCAGCATGGTTTACGAACGTACTCCTCGTCTGGTTTCTAGCGAATTTTGTTGTGGTTTACCTGATCGGCAGGAGGATGGCTAAAAAGGATCGGCTGGTGAACGCGACGCATCCGACTGAGTCGCGAAAAGCCACTGTTGGAGTATGGATTCTTCGGGTAATTGGTTCTTATCTGGTGATTCTCTGGAGCACCTTGTTCGTTTACGGCGTGAGGGGAACGGTTCGAGGAGAATATCCGTTCGTTCGAGCGATCCCGGCGGGTGCACTCCTCCTGTTCTTTATATTGTTGTTTGGGTGGGGAATCTACCGATCATTTAGGCCAAAAGCATAGGCTGTCGGGTGTCGGGTAATCCATCTGAGTGAGTGGCTGGCGATGTCTCAACTACCCATCAGTTAACATCTGTGGCTGGCAAACCTCCGAACGCTGCACAACCCAAAGCGGAATGCCCGCGAAATCGTGGAAAACCGAACTGGACCACCATCGAAGCAGAGGACGACCAATCGTTAGCCCACGCTCAAGTCTTGCGCGACATGTATGCTTTCCGCTTGCGGCTCAATTTTCTGTGTTGCCGCTGGCTCTTGCTGGATCGCGGTCGGGTGCGACACGTCGCGGTTCAGTTCGTATCCCAGCGCCTTCGCGTCGTTCGTGTACATCTGCACGTCAAACTGGGCGCGCGATACCGACACATAGGCCATGCGGCTGTTGACGAGTTCGCCGGGAGCCTGTTCTGTGTCCACGTTGACCAGCACGCGGTCTGCTGTCTGGCCCTGGCTGCTGTGGCTCGTCACCGCATAACCGTAATCGAGATGCGGATGCTGCCTTACGTTGAACTCGACCTCGCGCCCCGAGTCCGTGCGGAGTTTCAGGTTGCCGTCGCCCTCGATCCGCTCGATGGTCGCCAGTTCGCGGTTAGCGAGTTTCTGTTCATGGTACGGGGCCGTGAGTTGCACGCGGTCACCCTGCGCGAACTTGCGCTCGCTGTCGCGGTAGACAGTCACACCCTGCAAGCGGCGCGGATCGTAGCTTAGCTCTTCTCTGCCGTGCCGCTTCACCGTAAGCGTGTTGCTTTCGCGGTCTACGTGCGACACTCGCGCGTATTCTCCGGGTTCGATTCCGAGAGGTTTCGAGCCTTTCGAGTAGCGCAGTACGTCGCCCTTCTCGTAGTTCTGCGCGTGCTGCCGGTCCGCGCCGGTCACGTCCTGCCGCGCGTAGAGCACATGCACGCGCTGCTCATTGGTTGAGACTTTGCCCTCGCTCTGCATCGTGCGATGGATGGCCTCGTTGATCTCGCGGCGTGACGCATTATCGGGCGACACAACCAACGTCCGCTCCGGCGAGCGCACGTACTCGCGGGCGATTTCGCTGATGCGTTCCTGCCGGTCGCCGATCTCATGCACGCGGCCCTGGCTGTTGAGATTGCCGACGGCCTCGCGCACTTCGCCCCGCGCAAGCTGTTCGACGGCCTCTTTGAGCGCCGGGTCTTTCTGGCGGATGATTTCGTCCAGTCTGGCCGTGCGCATTTCCGCTTCCTGCAACTGCGCATAGGGCCGCCCTGCTTCGACGGCCTCATGCTGGCGCACGTCGCCTACCAGGAGAACGCGGTCATTAGGATGGAGCCGTTCTACAAACTCGTGCATTTGGCGCGTAGAGGCCAGTGACGACTCATCGAGTACATACAATCGCTTCTCGCCGGTATCCGGCTGCTCGCCCTTGGCAAGATGATGCTGGAGCGTAGAGGTCTCGATACCGGCCTCGGCGAGCTTATGCGCCGCGCGGGAAGTAGGCGCAAAGCCGTGCTACGCGTCGCCCTGCATGCATGTGTTTATACGCACGATCCGGCAGAGGCTGCCAGTGCAGAGTCGCTCTTCTTTGAGAGTATCCTTGCTGCTCCGGCCAGAAAAGAGAGCCTGCATTCAATTACGTACGCTTCACCGAAAGCGCGGGTAGCGGCGGCATCACATCGCTGTATGCCGGCCATCACATTCACTGCTCTCAATTAGTGCTCCAATTGACGCCGCAGAGGGATGTCAGACTCCTGAGCGTACATGTATTGGAACTCTAAAGGGGGGATCCTCTTCAGAACTGAATCCAGGCATCAAAAGCTCGGAATCTTCATTTCACCCAAAATAGTTTCCGAGCCTTTTGCCCGCACACTGAGCCGGCAATACGCACGAACCGACGAGTCCCGCCCCGGATGTTTCCTCTGCAAGTTATCCTCGTCAAGCAAGTTCCAGTGCGCCCACGTCGGCCGACCACAGGGGACACCCACAGTTCCTCCGCCAGACCATGCGTTGATTCGAAACAAAAGGAGGAACACAATGAACGGGAAGAGAAGTCCTCGTTCTCTCTACGGACCGGCTACGCTCATCGGCGCGGTCGCGTTCATGATGTTCACTTTTTCGTGCCTGGCGCAGCAATCGGTCCAGATGTTACAAGGTCATGTTCCCGCTGCTGTTTCCAATGGTCAGGCAGCACTAATTGGTTCCCTCCCAACGACTCAGAAATTGCACGTCACGATCTCGCTGCCGCTACGCAATCAGGATGCTTTGGGCATCTTGCTAAAGCAACTGTATGATCCAACCAGTCCCTATTACCACCATTTCCTCAGTGTCGCTGAATTTGCTGAGCAGTTCGCGCCAACGGCGGATGACTATCAATCGGTGGTCAACTTTGCAACGGCGAACGGCCTTACGGTTACCGATCAGCCAAAAGATCGCCTCATCGTGCCGCTCGACGGAACCGTTCTACAAATCGAGAGCGCATTCAATGTGCGGATGAACGTCTATCAGCATCCAACGGAAAACCGCACCTTCTACTCGCCTGATCGGGAGCCGTCTTTGGTTCTCGCTGTGCCAGTAGCGCACATTACGGGCCTCGACAACTTCTACCTCCCGCGCCCTGCATTCGAGAAGGCTTCGGAGAACGGAAAAGCCCCCGTCCCAGCCGCAGGATCGGGTCCCGGCGGACAGTACCTCGCCAGCGACATGCGCGCAGCTTATTACGGCGGTACATCTCTCACCGGCAGCGGTCAAACCGTCGGATTGGTCGAGTTCGATGGTTATAACCTCAGCGACGTCGATTTATCATTCAGCAGTGTTGGACAATCTTATGGTGTGCCAGTTCAAAACGTATTATTGGACGGGGCAACAGGAGCTGCTTGCCAGTTCCTCAGTCCCTGCGATGATGCTGAACAGGTGCTGGATGTCGTCCAAGCAATCGGAATGGCTCCCGGCCTGAGCCAAGTCCGTGTGTATATCGGCTCCTCGGATGTGGACATTTTGAACGCAATTTACCAGGAAAACATCGCTAAGCAGGTTAGCATCTCGTGGGTATGGGGACCAAATTATTCGGGCGACGGATACATATTTAGCGGCATGGCGGCAACGGGTCAAACTGTTTTTGCCGCCTCTGGGGACTGGGGCTCATATCCCGCTATTCACCCTGCATACCCCGCAGAGGACCCTAATGTAACAGCCGTTGGCGGAACCCACCTGAATACAAATGGCGCGGGGGGACCATGGCAAGCCCCTGAAACAGCCTGGAGCGACAGCGGTGGCGGCCCTAGCCCCGACGGCATATCAATTCCAACGTACCAATCTAGTTTGTATGGTTCCAATGGCGCTTCCACTACTTTGCGTAATGTCCCCGACGTGGCGGCGGAAGCCGATTACGATAACTATTACTGTGACCTGGGGACGTGCTCGGGTGGGGCAGCAGGCACCAGCTTTGCGACACCACGCTGGGCCGGGTTCATGGCTTTGGTTAACCAGCAGGCGGTTGAAATAGGCAGTTCAACCACTGGCATGGGTCTCATCAATAGCGCTCTCTATCGGAACGGTGAGGAAGCCACTTGTGCCGGCGACTTCCACGACGTTACAAGCGGGAGCAACGGTGGCTATTCGGCCGGAATCGGCTACGACTTGGTGACCGGATGGGGAAGCCCGAATGGGCAAGGCATGATTGACGTACTCAGCGGAGGCCCGGTGACTCCACCCGTCAGCTACAGCCCAACCAGCGACATGTGCGTAAACGAGCCCCTCTTTGGCGCCACTGTTACCAATCCGAGCGGACCTGAAACACAAAATGGCGGAGACGCGGAATTACTAACGGATTGGGAGCCACATAAGTACATGTATGCACAGTGCACATGGTCGGGATTCTCCAACATCACAACCACAGCCCCAATGGCGCTCTCAATTCCGATATCGTACGTCCAAGGAGCAGGCAGTAGCGCCACGCTCTCGGTGAATGGATTAGCTGGTGGAAATTTTGATTACACCAGGACCTGCTATGGCACAGAGATGATCCCTGTTCCTGTTGGCACTAACCTTTCAACCCTCTCCGTCACCGGAGAGGCCATTGCAACCGGCGGGGTCGGCAACGACTCAATGCTTGAAGTTGGCTGGATTTACGTCCACTGAATCGTAAGCAAAGGGCGCAGATCTCTTAATCTGCGCCCTTTTGAATTGACTAGCTAGCCAGGCGGATTAAGCTGCTCACCACTCGGGCAGCGGAGCTGGCTTGGCGACGGAGATAAGAAATGCAAAGCCCGGCCAAACACTTTGCGATTCTTGCTGTGCTTTTTGCCTTCTCGATGTGCGCAGGCTGTGGGGGCAGTAGCTCATCGACCACATCGCCACCGCCGCCACCGCCGCCTCCTGTCATCAACGGCGAATGGAGGTGGGTGAGCGGGCTAAGTACAGATAACAACGCCGCAGGAGTCTACGGCACGCAGGGCGTGGCGTCGCCCAATAATGTCCCTGGAGGGCGTGCTAAAGCGGCCAGTTGGGAGGATGCCGCCGGAAACCTCTGGCTCTTTGGCGGAATCGGCTTTGATTCGACTGGCAATCTTGATCGGCTTGGCGATATGTGGAAGTACTCGAACGGTGAGTGGACATGGATAAGCGGCTCGACCATGGCAGGGCAGCCGGGAATCTACGGAACGAAAGGGACGCCAACGAGTGGCAATGTCCCCGGAGCACACGCTTACTCTGTCACCTGGACCGACGCCAACGGAAACTTTTGGCTTTTCGGCGGAGACGGGGTTGATTCAGTGGGAACGCGGGGATTGATGAACGACCTATGGGAATACACCAACGGCGTTTGGACCTGGGTAAGTGGATCAAATGTGGCCGCTCAGCCTGGCATTGCCGGCGCCTGGCAGGGAACGGGCGCATACGGAACAAAAGGAGTGGCCGATCCTTCCAATGTTCCGGGCGCACGGTGGTGGTCCTCCGCATGGGCGGACCAGGCTGGAAATCTCTGGCTCTTCGGGGGTGCAGGTGTCGACTCGACCGGCAAGCTCGGTCTTCTAAACGACCTGTGGAAGTACAGCAACGGTATGTGGACATGGATGGCAGGATCGGACCTTGCCAACGAGTTTGGAACGTATGGAACCCAAGGCACAGCCGCTCCCGGCAACACTCCTGGCGGACGAACCGGCGCATCCGCGTGGATCGACGCGCAAGGGAATCTCTGGCTGTTCGGTGGCGATGGTGGCGACGACGCCACCGTGGGTGAATGCGATAAACTCCCCGAACCTTGCATACTGAACGATCTGTGGAAGTACTCCAATGGCGAGTGGACGTGGGTCGGCGGGTCAAACGTCATCGATGCCCCTGGTGTCTACGGAACCCAGGGCGTACCTGCAGTGGGAAATTGGCCGCCGCCGCGCTCTGACGCGACCGCTTGGACAGACGCCGCCGGTAACTTCTGGCTATTTGGGGGCAGCCCGGTCGATGCCCTTGATATGAACGATCTGTGGAAGTACAGCAACGGCGAGTGGACCTGGGTGGGCGGCTCAAACCAGGAATGCGAGCCGGGAGGCTACGGTACAGATGGAACGTTTTCATCCAGCAATATTCCCGGCGCGCGCGAAGGTGCTCCAGGTTGGGTCGACAAATCGGGCGATCTGTGGGTTTTCGGGGGCACAGCCTCCTGCCCGGGCCAAAACACTGCCTGGAAGTTCAACGACCTTTGGGAGTATCAGCCGTGACATGACTCGTGCCTCTTGGCCCCTTGGTCGGTAATCCGCGCTCGCGCATTGCGTGTGCCGCCAAATGAATCCATGTTGCGGCGCATTCACCATTCACCCCCCGCCTGCCATCGTGCCTCCAGCAGCTTCGACCTTCTCCCTGTGGGTGCTGCGGAACTGTTGGAGTTACTTTCACAACTCGCAACTGATGACTCGAATCCAGAACCGGCCAGTTCGATCAGCGCCCGCATCTCCGCCTCCGGGATCGCCTCGCCCTTCGCCGACCGGAAAAACAGGTTCAAGAGCAATGTTCGCAACGCCAGCAACTCCCCAAGCGCCACCTCCCCGATCAGCTCACCCTCGGTCGTCGGCGCGGCCAGCAGTACATCCCGCACCCATTCCGAGAGCGTCCGTCCCGCCGCCTGCGCGCGCGCCTCCAACATGGCGAACTCTTCCTCGCTCACCTTCGTGCCGACGGATTTGGTGCGGAGCGGCGGCTTCACTGGACACCGCCGGAGATGGAGAAAGGATGGGAAGCGGGATTCAGGCCACACGACGCCAGCGCGCCGCAACGTACAGGACACGGGGCCGTGCCGAGTCGCATTCTTGCTAAAGGGAGGGGAGTCATCGGGTTACCCTTCAGCAACCGCAGGTTGCTACCAGAGTAACCCGATTTCAGAGATTTTGCCTCATCGCGTCCGAGCTACTACATCGGCTCGCTTGCTTCGCCGCCTTATCCTTATAGTCGCTGGCTCCGCTCAGAGCAGCCCAAGATCGGAGCCGTGGCACTTGTCATGTGGAACATGAGAAGAAGACATTCTTCTCATAGATGCCAACCAGCCGCAGCGGAGCCGTCAGTCAAGGCCGACCAACGGGAGCCGCGCCAGCGGTCGGAGCGTAGCGGAGAGCCTTTACGGACGGCGGAGCGGAGGCTACACGCGCGTAAGCGCGCCGGGATGCCGGTTCCGCCTTCTCGCTTTGTGCTTTCAACAGGTTCCCCACCTGAAAGCCGCAGGTTACTCCGGCAGGAACTGTGAGCGGTCCGTTTTGCGGTCAACGATTGCACTTTCAATAGGTTCCCGCCGCAGGAACCTCCAGCAACTTTGCAGCACCCGAGCCGGGGTGACGTGTCACCATCCTGCCGCTGCCGTAGGCAGCGTGGTCGGAGCGCACGGAAGCGATACACAGCCGATGTGACTTCTTGAGGGCGAAGAACCACCGGACGCGACACCACAGCGCGTCACGTATCATTGAACCGAAACCAACCCCGTGAGAACTTCGCTAGAGGGGAACAACGTCATGCCCCTGCTCTCGTTAGTGGCTTTGCCTGATTGGTTGACCCAAGAAGGGTACCTGACCCTCGCTACATGGGGACTCGTTGCAGCGACCATTTTGCTGTTCCTCATCACCATCTTTCTGTATTTCGACAGTCGTGCCAAAGGGAAGGAACAAAGAGAACGATGGGACCGAGAGGACGAGTCAAGAGCCAAGGAACAGGAAGCAAGATGGGCGCGAGAAGATCGACTTCGAGAAGAGGATGCAAAGCCAAAGGTGGTGGTGGAACTCGCCAAGCGCGAGGGTTCGCCAGAAATCGTGCTCAGGTGTTTCAATTTAGGGAACACGATATTCTTTGTTGACCAAATGATCATCACGGCCACATCCCCAAGACGCTCTGTCAGAACGAGCGACCTCGTGGGTCCCCCTGTTCTTCTCCCCGGTGGATACTTCTCGACAACGTATGCCTGCGAGGGTTTGATTACGGACGGACTTCAGGAAGCGAATGCGGTGTTCACAATTCGTGGTTCGCGTGGGATGGAACAGACTACTCCGGTTTGGTTCTACGTCAATCCTGATCCAGACCACGGCTACGGCTGGAATGTAGGTAGGCTCGCTGATCGTTTACCGGGAGCCATCGTAGTACATCCAAGGTCCCTTCCAGAGGGACAGTAAACGACCGGACGGAACACAAATACGCGGTCGGAGGGGCTGGTCGGTCAGCCAGCACGAAGGAGTGGCATGATCTATCGAATTGCGATTCTGAGCGCGGTATTGATGGCAGGCATCGGATTCACGCCTCCGGCATATGCGATTGCCTCCGCCGAAGTCCCATTTGTGGGCTGCAAATCGGACGGCCAGGTAGGTCCACAGGACGCACCGATCGGGAAACCCAAGACGATCGCAATCTCCCCGCAGTTGGCTCAAAGGGTCGCCTATTACAAGGCATCGGACGGCGAGGGAGTTCTAGGTCCGCGTGGTTGGTACTGCTTCGGGACCTACGGCTCCAGTGGGTCCAACCTATATGTAACCCCAATGCCGCTCAAATCCGCCGATCTATTTTCAAATAGCTGGAAGGGCATCTCCAGCTTTGGAATCCAGATCAGCGTATCCAACGGCGACACATCAGGCCGCTTCGAGGTTGCACAGATCATCGCGCGGGTCTTTCCCGCCCATTCGGCTTTCGTCAGACGGGTGATTGCTGAAGGCGTTGAGCCCTCAACCTCGTTCCCCTATGGCCCTTACCCCGCAGATAAATTGACCTACAAGAGCAAAGAAACCGTCGAATATATTACCCCACCCAACACCGAAGGTCTGGGCACAAAGTCGTTCCTCATCAAAGATGCTGACCCCATAGATGGCGTCGCCATCCTCACTGGCGAAGAACTCAGCCTGACACATTTGTCAGTCCGCCTCTCGCCCGAAATGTCTGACCTGCTCCCTGTCATCATCCGGCAAGTGGAACAAGATATCTCGCAGTCCGTTTCTTCCGGGTCTGCAACGGCCTCGGGACAGAATGCCACGCCGGAAAGTTGCGCCAAACTGAATCTAGCTTATGAGTATCACGGCGATACAGGTACTTCTTCTTGTGTTCCTCACGCTGGAGGTCAGAATGTACCTCCCGAAAACTTGGACGCGATGCCGAATGGCGTCAAAGAATCCCCAGCAGGATGTTTGGAAGCAACAGCCCACACGAATGGTCCGTGCAAGATCACTTATCCGAACGGCAATATTATGGAAACTGGAGCGGACGGTACTACCTGGATCACAATCAAGAGGCGCGATATAAAATTTCAAGTCTTCTCGGGTATTCCGGTAACTGGCCAATTCCAAACCATCATCATCACTAAGCTCCCTGAGGGCGATATCATACAGGCCCCCCAGTTTGAGAAGACGAGCATTCTCGGGGACTGTCAATCTGAGTCGTATCAAATTATGGGCACCGCAATGACGGACCCGAACGGAGTTTTCAATTCTGGAACTGGTCCCGAGAACGTCGCGCGGCGCGTAATACCTGACACGCCGGTGGACATTGTGTTTCACGTTTTTTGCGACGCTCCGCCCCAACTAAACCCTGAGCGGAAGTAGAAGACGGATGGATTCCAATAGTGACCGTGCAGCCAGACGCAAATAAAGGCTGGGATCGACTTTCGCTCGAAGCCATCCGATAATAGGTATGGAGGCGAGGTTCCCATGACCATCCGAGTCGAACTCAACCCGGAGATGGAAAGACAGCTTACCGCAGAAGCATTGGCTCGCGGCATTGCGCTGGAATTGTATGCGCAGCGGCTTCTTCAGGAAGCAATCGCTTCCAGGGGCAAAGGGCATGCACGCGCAAGCCAGGAAGAGTTTCGCTCCTTTTTGGATGCTCTTGCGAGCAAAGCGCCCAATGTCCCTCAACTGCGGACAGAGACCTTCTCACGCGAAATGATCTATGGTGAGCACGCCTGATGCCCGGCTCGTCCTACTTGACGGACACGAACATTTTGCTCCGCCTTGTACAGCCGGACAGCCCCGATTATGGAACGATCCGGCAATGCACGGATCGTCTTTGGGCAGAGGGAGCGGACCTCTTCTATACATCACAAAATTTGGCTGAATTCTGGAATGTCTGCACTCGGCCTGCTGATAGGAACGGGTTCGGATTCTCGGTTGCAGAGACGGATGAACGCGCAACTCTGATCGAAGCCAAATTCTCTTTTGCCGCCGACAGCGAAGCAACACATCAAGAGTGGCGCAGAATCGTTGTTGCGGCGGGCGTGTGTGGTATTCAGGTTCATGACGCACGCATGGTAGCAGCCATGCACGTGCATGGAATCGCGAACCTACTGACGCTCAATGCCAAGGATTTTCGCCGGTTCAGCGGCATCACTGTTCTTTCGCCGGATGATGTCTTGGCCTCCCTCAGCTAGCGAGGAAATGACAAACAGTAACTATTTGTCACTCTTGACTAGGCCACTGACTCCAGCAATAAAGAAAATCGACAGGAACCAACCGGCAATTCTCTGGCACATAAACCAGTAGCGGAGGCATCCAGTTGCTGCCCAATGGTCAGACATCGAAAAGCTGATCGCAGGGAATGTGTTTTCAATTGAAAACATGGTTACGCTGAAGCGCGGATAGCCGACTGGCGGATACCCGTGCTGTGCGAAAAAGGCGTAAGCGTCCTTGTCCGTTGGAATAGTGACATGCGCAAAGTAACTCCAGTGAGAAAGAAAAACACCCGCGATCAACAGTAAGGACAGCCAGACGCCCGATAGCCACAACTTGTATCCGTAGCCGATGGTCCACTTCAGTAACTGCCGCCAAATGCTGTGTAGTACACTCCTCCAGGAACTCGATTCCTGAATCATCCTGAGATGAAGTAACTCTTCAAGCGAATAAAGAGCCTTGCGGCTCTGCAATGTATCACCCATTCTCAAATAGGCATTTGCGAGCTGCCTGTATGGATGAGGGCGATGAGGACGAGATGTATCGAGTTCAATCCACTTTCGACGCAATTTGAAATCGAGTGGAGCTTCGGAGGATTCACCGGGACGCACGACAGAAACATTTCCAAACCCCTGATATGTGAATCCATCGATGAATAAACGGCCTGGCCGTGGCCAGCCATTTTCATCATCATCAACTGAACCAACAGAGGCATTCCGCAAGTCCCATAGCGCCTGGTCAGCTTCCTTGATCTGCTTGATTTGAAGCGCTCGCCGGATAGCCGCATATCGAAGATCGACCGTGGTCAGCTTCGCACCTCGAAATGAAACGTCCTCTGCTGCAAGCCCACGAAACTCCACGCCGCCATCCTGAATTGTGAAATTATCAAAAACCGCGTGGCCCGCGATCGTTGCGTTCTCCGCATTGAAGCCATTCTTTCCGTCACCTTCTATGGTGGCTTGCGTGCAATCCAGCATGCCAACCTTGGCATTCAAAAGTCTCACCGAACCTTTGGATGAAAATTGATGTCGCAGATACACACTGCCGTTGACTGTGATCCGGTCAGCCCGAATCGCATAGCGACTGCCGTCCTGATTGCAACACGGGTTGTTAAACGCGCTGCCATCGCATTCTAGATTGCTTCCGATGTATGCGCCTGCGAGGCCGACTTCCCCCTTAAACACACTTCCGCGAAGGAACATGCTGCCGTTTACTTTGATCCGGTCGCATCCTAAGGAATTGAGTGAAACCGCACTAAACGGCTTCGGCGGCTCGCATTCAAAAATAGCGTCTACTGCGATGAATCCAGCGCCGACGTTCGCATCCCTGAAAAGCACCTCTCCGGTGGAGTGAAAACCGTCGCGGAGCCCAACATTGTTGGCCACTTGAATCCCATCGGCGAGAATCTTCTTTGTCCAGCATCCCTTTAATGTCAAAGTGGGAATCTTAGCGTTCTTCAGCCAAACCTCATTGTTGAAGTAGCACCGATCAAACCACAGCGGGATAGGTATGTCTGTGTAAGAGAGGTCCAGAATGCCTTCGACTTTCGCTCCATAGACGTTGATTCCGTCGGAAGCACTCCGCCCGTAGATAGCGGCATTCCTGCACAGCCAGCCAATTACGTCCGCGCGAATGGTGCGAGTCTTATCCCACCGTTCGCCGCCCTTGGGATCGTTCGTAGGGTTGGAACTGTCATCGTCGCTGCCGCAGACTGCGCGTTCGCTCTTGGTTGCACTCAACACGCGCTCCTCTGCTTCAGAGAGGTCTTGGAAGCGCTCCTTTGCAGCCTTTAGAAGCTCGTCGTTCATTTGCGCCTCTTGTGTTTCCACGTCCCAGTGCGGCGTTGAACTAATCCTGCGCGCAGCTCTGCGTCGAGAGGATTCCGAACAGATGATTCGGATAACTGCCGTTCATCATAGAACGCTATCTCAAATCATACGATGTCATTCGATACAAATTGTGATGCTGCGCAGACTGAGCATCGTGCTGGGCGGAGCTGCGGAGCTTCGTGACAAGCCCCTGGAGGCACCTGGCTGTCCAGTCGGCAAAAATGTCGCCGCTGTCTGGAATCTCGCGCCGTCGAATAGCCTCAACTATGTCGCTGCTCAGAGCCATTAACGAACATGATCGTCAGCCTGAGTAAACGGAGAACGCATGTTCCGAGTCCTTGTCGCGTAGGGGCAGGCGAACGGATGATTTGAGAGGAGGAGAAGCGCTACCTAGTTCCTATGCAAGCGTTTGGCGAGCTTGGCCCGGTTCCGGGCCGGAGTGGGGCCGGTTCCGGCCCCAAAACATGCCAGGATGGTTCCATCCTGGCTCGCCGGATAGCAGATCATTTACGGTCATCGGAAAGCGAGTTGCGCTGGTCTACGCTTCTTCAGCCAAACGAACGGCCTCGACTCGTCCGGGGCCTTTCCTGGGAAGCGTCTTTTTCTTCGAACGTGGCCTCATGATGTTGATAGCGGAAGCATCGAGCTGCGTTTTCAAATGTGCGGCATAGTATTTCTCAATCATCTCCACGCTTGTCCGGCAGTTCTTGGCAATCTGATAGATGTCGGCACCTTCAAGCAGGCGCAGGCAAATGTAGGTGTGGCGCAGGCTATACGCCGTTCGCGGCCTTCCGTCACGGTCGGTGCGCAGCTTTTCTTCCTCAAGGATTGCGTTGAACAACTCGCGTGGCCATTTCGGGAACAGAAGATCGGTAGGTCCGGGAGCGTGCCACTCACCGTTTGCCATTGATGCGGTGCGGCTGCCTGTTCTTCCCGGCCCTCCATCTGGACGCAGGCGCGCTTTCAACCGCTCGAACGGATGCACGGCACCTGTTGTGCTCTTGCAATAGCCAACGCCTCGCTTGCCGCGTACTTCGATCTCAAGGATGGTTTGGCCGCTCCCCTCGTCTTCGGTCACCGTGACATCGCGGAACTGAAGACGCCTCGCCTCGTCGGGCCGGAGTCCAGTGTTGGCAGAGAACAGAACATAATCGTGAAGTTGTTCCGCTTCCCAACGAAAACGGGGCTGCTTTGGGTCCTGGGCGCGTTTCCGCGTTGCCTCATAAAGCTGCCTGTACTCTTCCGGTGAGAACCATGCTCGATGGGAAATCTTGCCGGACGCGCGATATGGCGCTGAAAAATCCGGGAGATGATCGACCCATCCGTGCCGCAGAGCCGTTTTGAAAATCTGCCGCAGCGTCACGATCTCCTGGTGCATGGTGCTACGCGCTGGAGGCTTGCCGCGCAAGGCCTTGCACTCTTCAAGTCGATGGACGCGATATTCGTTGACCTTGCCCGCCGTGATCTCAGGTAGCACCATGCTGCCGAAGAACGGGACCAGATAGCCATTGGCACGCGCGTGCTGCCCGGATGCGTATTTCGGGCTGCGCTGTCCCTGGGTCATGATGTCAAACTCGCGCAGGTACAGCTTCGCAGCGTCGCGGAACAGTTTGCCGGTCTTCAACTCGCCGTCGCGGAGTTTGCCGCGCAACTGCAAGTACCAGTCTTCCGCGAACTCCTTCGCTTTCGACAGGCTCTCTTCTTTGGTCGTCGTGCGCCGGTTCCTTCCGGCCAGATAGGTCGCGCATTGCCAACTCGAACTGCTCGGACGCTTGTAGACGTGAACTTTGCCACCGAGGATGGTGTGATGCTCTGCCATGCGGCTGCACCTCCTGCTTCTCTATAGAAGCACAAAAGTGTGCAAGGGTTGCGCAAGTCCTGTGCCATGCACGGCATCAAACCAAGCCATTTATATTCAATTGCTTATAGGGGATTTGATCTTTTGAAAGCCGATTTTGAGTCCGCTGCGTCTGCCAGTTCCGCCATCCCGGCGCATCGATTCAGGTTCTAAGTATTTGAGTCTAAAGTGGTGGCCAGAGACGGGATTGAACCGCCGACGCCGGCCTTTTCAGGGCCGCGCTCTACCACTGAGCTATCTGGCCTCAGTGCAAACTTCGCGTTGCAATTTCCTGCGAGGATTCCGGCGTGGCCGGAGCGGGTGGGCGAATCCAGTAACAGTAGGCTGCAACAACTTGTGACAGTATACCAACTCCCCGGTTTCCGCGCCAAACCCGGAGGACACCCCTTAGGACAATCGTCGGGGACTGGCTGCGATTGCCCAGCCCTCCCCGCGCCGACCGTGGCTGTTCTACACTGAAAGGCACTATGTGCCGACTTGTAAGCTTTTTGCCTGCCTGGTTCTCGTTAACGTCACCACACTCCACGCCCAGGCGCCCGCCCAGACGCCCAGCGGAGAAGCCCGCGCCGCCCGTGCCTACCAAACCGCCGTGCACGATGGCCCGCTGGCCCTGCGCGCGTTTTTGGCTCAGTTTCCCAAAGGGGCGGACCTGCACATCCACCTTTCCGGAGCGGTCTATGCCGAGAGCTTCATCCGCGACGCCGGCGAGGATGGGTTGTGCGTGGATCCGGCGGCCCTCAGCTTTGCCAAGCCTCCCTGCACACCGCCGCTGGTCGAGGCCGCGCAGGTTCCGGCTGACCAAAAGCTCTACGACCGGATGGTGGATGCCTTCTCCATGCGCAGCTTTGTGCCCACCTCCGGCTTCAGCGGCCACGATCAGTTTTTCTCGACCTTCGACCGCTTTGGAGGGCTGAACAAGAAGCACATCGGCGAGTGGGTGGACGAGGTGGCCAGCCGCGCCGCCGCCCAGAATCAGCAGTATGTGGAGCTGATGGAGACGCCGATCTTCGAGCACTCTGCCTATATCGCAAAACAAAACCCCCTTGGAAAGAACCCAACGCGGCAGGATTTTGCACAATACCGTCAGACGCTTCTGGCCGTCGGCCTGCGCGAGGAGATTTTTGTTGACCGCGAAGATGTGCGCACCGCCGAGACGCTGCGCAATCAGATCGAGCACTGCGGCACACCCCAGGCCACGCCCGCCTGCCATGTGGAAGTCCGCTACATCTACCAGGTGCTGCGCGGCTTTTCGCCAGAGCAGGTCTTTGCGCAGACGCTACTGGGCTTTGAGACCATCCAGGCGAGCATGGAGGCGCATGAGCCCAGTTGGGTGGGCATCAACTTCGTCATGCCAGAGGACGGCTACATCTCCATGCGCGATTACACGTTGCAGATGAAGATGCTGGACTACCTGCATTCGGTCTATCCAAAGGTTCACATCAGCCTGCACGCCGGAGAGCTGGCTCCGGGCCTGGTGCCGCCAGAGGGGCTGCGCTTTCACATTCGCCAGGCTGTCGAACTGGGGCACGCCGAGCGCATCGGCCACGGCGTGGACGTGATGTACGAGGACGACGCCTCCGGCCTGCTCAAGGAGATGGCCCGGAAGCACGTGATGGTGGAGATCAATCTCAGTTCAAATGAAGGCATTCTTGGAGTCAAAGGCGCGAATCACCCCTTCCCGCTCTACCGCGCGGCTCACGTTCCTGTTGCGCTCTCCACCGACGATGAAGGAGTGAGCCGCATCGAAATTACGGGCGAATACGTGCGCGCCGCCCTGGATTACCACCTCACTTACCAGGATCTGAAACAGTTGGCCCGCACCGGGATGGAGCACAGCTTCCTGCCCGGAGTGAGCCTGTGGGCCGCGCCGGATGTGTTTACCGCGCCCATTGCTGCTTGCAAGGCTCAGGCTCTCGGCGCTGACAAGCCCACTGCCGGGTGCAAAAGTTTCATCGATGGCAGCGAGAAGGCTGCCGCGCAATGGGAGCTGGAACGGCGATTCCGGGCGTTTGATGCAAAGTTCTAAACGGAAGAGGCCGTCTTACTGGCAAAAATCACTCAGTGGATGTGCTTTCGTGGTACAGCAATTGGAGAATCGCTGTAGCCCTACAACTCCCCGCCCGCCAGCCTCCTTGACTTCCACCGCGAGAACAGAAACACCGCCAGGCCCGCTCCCACTAGCACCATCGTCCCGCCCACCACCTTGACCAGCGCCAGCGGCTTGTTCGGCTCGTCGCCGGCGGGAACCGCGGAAAGCAAAATCGTCATGGAGGTGCTCGCCAGCCCAATCAGCCCCAGCAGAATGGCTACCGGCTTGCCTCCTGGAACCCGCCGCACCTCCGGGCCCGCCGGCCTGGACTGCAGCCGGATCATCGCGCCAAAGAGAAACAGGTAGGGCAGAAAGTAGGAGATGACGGCCATGCTCACCAGTACCTCGTAAGCGCCGCGCACGCTGGTTCCCGCCTGCCCTAGCAGCGTCACGCCGATGCCCGCCAGTCCATAGACGCCGATGGCCACCCACGGCGTGCGATAGCGCGGATGAATCCATCCGAAGGCCGGCGGCAGGCAATGATGGATGCCGGCCACAAAAGGGAGTCGTGAGGTGGACGAGAGGTAAGCTGCCGCGCTGCCCACGGCGTTGAGCGCCACGAAGAGCGCAATCGGCGCCAGCAGCCACCCAAAGCCGAGCCGCGCGCTGAGGATGTGGATGCCGTTGATAAAGCCATCCGGTCCGCCCACCGCCGCGCTGGGCAGCGCCACCAGCAAAGCCCCTGTCCCTGCGATGTATCCGATGGCCAGAACACTGCCGCCCACGAGAATCGCCCACGGAATCACGCGCCGCGGATTCTCGATCTCGTCGCCCATGGAGCTGCCGGCTTCAACGCCGCCGAAGGCAAAGAATACGCTCGACCAGAAGATGGCGTTCTTCAGCGTCAAGTGCGGCATCAGACTGCCGGCAACCAGATGCGTCGCCGACCCAAAGCGCCCATACGAGGCCGCAGCCAGCAGAATCAGGACGGCCAGCGGCGCCAGCCCACCCAGCGCGCTCACGTTATTCAGCCATTTTCCCGCATCCACGCCGCGAATATTCACCAGCGTAATGATCGCCAGCCAGCCTGCCGCGAAGGCCACGTAATAGCCCGGAGCACCCGCCAGCGCCTGCGCCCTCGGCCCAAACGCAAACAACGCCGACGCCGCGCCAAAATAGAGAACTCCCGGAAAGAACGGCAGATTGCTCATCCAGTAAGTCCACGCGGCGATAAACCCGCTGAACTCGCCGAAGGCTTCGCGCGTCCACACGTAGATTCCCCCCTCGTCTGGATGCCGCGACGAGAGTTCCGCCACGCTGGCCGCCAGGGGCACAAAAAAGCAGGTCAGCGCCGCCACCCACACCACCAGAATGCTCGGCCCCGCCGCCGCGGCCATCGCCGTCCAGCGCACGCTCAGTCCGCTGACCACGTAAAACAGCGCCAGATCGCGGAACCGGATACTGCGCTTGAGTGCTGGGGAAGCTGCCATGTACAGCGCAGCATATCAAAGGCGCGCCCACAGTTGAAGCCAAATCTTGCTGGAATCGTCGCGCGCCTCCGCGTCCGTTCTGACCATTGGCATGAGTTTTCGGTTGTCTCAATCTGGGTGGGCCAGTGTATGCTTTCCGCATGTTCCCCGGCAATCGCTTGCTTCGCACTCTCTGTTCCATTGCGCTTCTTATCTCCTGTGCTGCTGCATTCCACGCACAGGCGAGAACCGCTTCGCCCGAGGCCCCCCTTGTCGTCGAGGGTCTGGGCCGTGGCACTGTTGCGCTCGATGGCCAGTGGCAGTTCCACCTCGGCGACGACCCGGCCTGGGCCACTCCCGGCTTCGACGACTCAAGTTGGGAGAAAATTGACGTCAGCCGCCCCTGGGGAGATCAGGGCCATTGGGGGTACTCGGGCTTTGCCTGGTACCGGCGGAAGATCGACTTCAAGGATGAGCCTGGCGGCGCAGCCGATGTAGCCCTGTTTGTCCCAATCGCATCGACCTCCTATGAGGTCTATTGGAATGGCCGCATGATTGGTAGCACGGACCGGATGCCAGAGCCGTCGCCGATCTACCCAACTTCGTCTCAGATGTTCAGGCTGGGAAGGCCCGCGAGCGGTGTTCTTGCATTTCGCACATTGACCATACAGCCGGACTCCACCATGTATGGAGACCAATTCGGTCTGGCCGCCGTCCCGCGTGTTGGAAACATCGAGGCGATAACCAATCTGCAGGCCAGGGAAAGAGCCTCGGTAATCAGGAGCAAATTTCTTGATGTTGCGCAAATGGTGACATACGCGCAACTGTTCTTGATTGGGCTACTGGTATGGCTTCAAAATCGCGGCCAGAAGCTGCTTTTCTGGATGACGGCATTCTTCTTTTCCGCCGGATTTTGGGCATTATACAATCCTGTGATTTTCCCATGGGAATCGACCAGCTTTTTCGGCCAGATCTTCTCCAACCCTATGCACTCGCTCGAAGATGTCGCCCTCTGGTTCCTGCTGCTCTATCTCCTGGATCTTGATCGTTACCCATGGCTGATGCACTTGGCGCGCATTCTTGCCTGCATTGCGCTCGTCTCCGCACTGATCGACACCCTCATTTTTTGGTCGGATTGGAGCGGGCATATTCTGACCTATCGGATTCTGGACGCAGTGTTCACCGCCGGCTTCTCTGTGCCCCAGATTTTCCCCTTGATTCTTATCCCTTATGCCTTCAGCAAGCGCCTGGACCTGGCACGCCGGGTTGTCGCCGTGACTGCCTTTCTCTCCGATATGTATTTCGTTGTCTGGCACTCTGCTATTCAGGGCCAGCTATTTACTCGCTGGACGCTCGGCGATACGATGCAGTTGCCGATGTTCAATGTAAAAGGGATTGCGATCTCGGCGCCGGACATCTTATCCCTACTGCTGCTGTGTGCCATTGTCTACGCCGTCTATCGCTATACCATCGAGCAAAGCCAGCGGCAGATTGCGCTACAGCAGGAGCACCGCAACGCACGAGCAGTGCAGCAGGTGCTGATCCCGGAGGCGATTCCACAGGTAGCAGGGTTTGCCATTGACAGCGTCTACAAGCCGGCAGGCGAGGTGGGCGGAGACTTCTTTCAGATCCTCGCAACGCGGGGCGGCGGCGTGCTGGCGGTGATCGGCGACGTGAGCGGCAAGGGCATGCCGGCGGCCATGACAGTCTCGCTACTTGTAGGCACCGTCCGTACACTCGCCCACTACTCCCAAAGCCCCGGCGAGATCATGGCGGCCATGAATCAGCGCATGATGGGACGGAGCCAGGGCGGATTTACGACCTGCCTGGTGCTGCGCGCCGATGCGGACGGCGCGCTGACCGTCGCCAATGCGGGGCACATTGCGCCTTACCTTGCAGGCAAGGAACTCCCGCTCGAAAATAGCCTGCCGCTGGGCCTCGCCGCGGAGGCAACCTATGTTGAGTCCATCTTCCAACTGGCGCCGGGTGAGCAACTCACCCTGCTCACCGACGGCGTCGTGGAAGCACGTGGAAAAAACGGCGCGCTGTTTGGCTTCGGGCGCACCGCTGATCTCAGCATCCAACCCGCCGAAGCCATTGCTCAAACCGCGCAGGCCTTCGGCCAGTACGACGATATCACGGTGCTGACCCTTACTCGTCTGGCCGCTGGAGACGTATCGACCGCGCAATACACCGCTCCCATGCTGTCACTTGCATAGAGACTCACGGTCATGGAGAGGCACTCTCAATTCAAGAGAGTCGAAGCTTCAAAAACGCCGGAGCCGAAAAGGCGATACCGGATGAAAGGCGAGTTGGATCGTGATACAAAAAGTTGTCGTGTTGGGAGCTGGGCGCGTGGGCAAGGCCATCGCCGCGGATTTGTCCCAGGAGTTCGAGGTAACCTCCGCGGATATCAGCCCGGAAGCGCTCCAGCCGCTGTCTTCCCGCTATCGGGTCAACACTCGAGTTACCGATCTTGGCAATGCCGCGGAGGTGAGCGTCGCCGTCCGCGATGCGGATCTGGTCGTCTCCGCAGTGCCCGGATTCATGGGCTTCAACACGCTCAAAACCATCATCGAAAACAGAAAAGATGTCGTGGACATCTCCTTCTTCGCCGAAGATGCGTTCGAACTCGATGAGTTGGCCAAGCGGAACAATGTCACTGCGGCCGTCGATTGCGGACTGGCTCCCGGCAACCCTGATTTCCTGGCCGGTTACTTCGCCGCGCAAATGCAAATCAGTAATTTTGAGTTCATGGTCGGCGGCCTTCACTTTGGCCGCACGCAGCCTTATCAATACCTGCCGACGTTTTCGCCCTCCGATGTCTGGGAAGAATATACGCGCCCGGCCCGTTACGTAAAAGACGGCCGTCTGATCACCATGCCCGCCTTGAGCGAGCCGGAGCTGGTCGAATTCCACATCGCCGGTCACGATCTGGTCCTCGAGGCCTTCAACACCGATGGATTGCGCTCGCTCATCACCACGATGGACGGACGCATTCCCAGCATGAAAGAGAAGACCCTGCGCTATCCCGGACACATCGCGTGGATCAAGGAACTGCAGGAGACCGGACGACCCTGGACGCCGGACACATGGAAGCCGGGCGATGACGAAGATGAGTTCACCATCATGCGCATCAATATCGATGGAGTCGAGAACGGAGTGGAAAAGAAATTCTCCTACACGCTCTTTGCCGCCTACGACAAGGAGACACGCATGAGTTCCATGTCGAGAACCACGGGCTACACCTGCACCGGCGTCGCGCGCTGCGTGCTCGATGGAACATATAAGCGCGCAGGCATCTCCCCGCCGTCATCCATCGGCGAAGCTCCGGGATGCCTGAGCCGCATATTCGCGCACCTCCGGGAACGTAACATCGCGTTCGAGAGGGACGATGAACTTTAGAAGTCCCCGCTGGCTGGCGGGGATTCGGGCTTCCAGGGGATGGATTTCCGGCTTACACTGGCTACCATGGACAACGAGCGCATCCGCGAAATCTGCCTGGCTCTGCCGCACACGGCGGAGACGCTCAACTGGGAGCATGTCCTTGTCTACTGGGTGGGCGACCGCGCGATCGGTGGAAAGATGTTCGCCCTGACCAACGTCGACGGCGTGGGAGACGTTGTTCTCTCCTTTCACTGCGGGGCCGAGCGCTACGACGAGTTGCTGGAGAACGAGGGAATCTGTCCCGCGCCGCATCTGGCTCGTGCCTGGTGGGTCGCGCTGGAGCGGTGGGATGCGCTCAGGCCGCGCGAAATCGAGGAGGAACTCCGCCGCGCTCACGCGCTGATCTACGAGAAGCTGCCCAGGAAAACCAAAGCCGTTCTGGCGCTGCCAGAGAAGGAACGCGCACGGCTGATTAGGGAACGCAAGAAGTTGCTGGCCGCGCAGGTGTAAGCGAAACGGGTGCGGCGGGAACTGATTGCGGCGTATTTTCGTATCGTTGGATAGATCGTGCCGGAGGAGAGCTTGCGCGCATAGAGGCGCTGAAGCCATGATGAAGTTTCTGCTGTGGTGCATTTTGCTGGTTCTATGCTGGCCGCTGGCGCTGGCGGCGCTGGTGCTCTATCCGCTAGTGTGGCTGCTGCTGCTGCCGTTTCGCGTGGTTGGAATCGCGGTGGGTGGCGTGCTGGAGCTGGTGAGCGCCGTCATCTTTCTGCCGGTGCGGCTCATCCGCGCCATTTGAACCGCCGCATCATCCCTATGGCGGATGGCCGTTGCCGCGCCGCATGATTCCGTGTATTGCGCAAGCCGTAAGCCGGCCTCTCTCGACATCCGGGCGGAGAATGCGTTAGCGTGAGCCCTATGACAAGTATTTCTCTAGGTTTGGACGGGAAAGTTGCGCTTATCAGCGGCGGATCGCGCGGAATTGGAGCGGAGACGGTGCGGCTCTTCACCCAGGCAGGCGCGCGCGTGGCCTTCAGTTATCGACAGGCTCGCGAGCAGGCTGAGGCGCTGGCGGCAGAGTGCGGCGGCGGAGAACGATGTGTGGCCATCCGACAGGAGTTGAGCACACCCAGCGACGGGCGCGCATTGGTGGCTGCGGCCGTTCGCGCCTTTGGCCGGCTGGACATTCTGGTGGCCAATCATGGCATCTGGCCAGCCAACGATGCGCCCATCACCGAGATGGCCGAGAGCCAATGGCGGCAGACCTTGGCCGTGAATCTGGATGCTGTTTTTGGCATGGTGCAGGCGGCAGTGTGCCAGATGGAGTTGCAAAACCAGCCGCCGCGTCCTGCCGGAGAGGCAACGGGGCACATTGTCCTCATCAGCTCCACCGCCGGGCAGCGCGGCGAGGCCAACCACGCCGACTATGCCGTGACCAAAGGCGCATTGATCAGCCTCACCAAGAGTTTGTCGAGCGAGCTGGCGCCGAGGGGGATTCGCGTCAATTGCGTGGCGCCGGGGTGGGTGACTACGGAGATGTCGGCTGCCGCAGTGGGCGACCCCGAGCTGGGACCGAGGATTGCCGCGGGGATTCCGGTGGGCCGGGTGGGAAGCCCGCGCGAGATTGCCGGGCCGGTGCTCTTTCTGTGTACGCCGCTGGCCGGCTTCATCTCCGGCGAGGTGCTCAACGTCAACGGCGGCGCGGTGTTGGTGGGGTAAGAGGAGATGAGAACTTTGCGCAGAGTTTTGCCGATGGCGCTGGTCCTGATACTGCTTGCCTCGCCACTCACCATGCGGCCACAGACGGCCGAAGTCGCGAGCCAAAAGAACGCAAAGCAAGCGCGCGCGGCGCTGGACGCCATGGTGCAGGCGCTTGGCGGGCAGGCCTGGCTTGCCATGAAGAACCAGATGCGCGAGGGGCGCGTGGCAGCCTTCTTTCATGGCCAGCCCTCGGGCGGGACCACCGAATATTGGGAGTACCACGCCTGGCCCGATCACGACCGCATCGAATACACGAAACACCGCGACGTGGTGCAGTTTTACCTGGGGCGCGCAGGCTCGGAGGTGACCTTCAAAGGCAAGGCGCCGCTGCCCCAGGAACAGGTGGACGACTACTTGCGCCGCCGCGACCACTCGATAGAGACCGTCGTCAAGGTGTGGCTCAACGATCCGAAGACGATTTTGATTTACGAAGGGCAGCATTTGGCCGAGCGCCACATGGCCGACCAGGTGACGCTGATCTCCGCCGAGAATGAGGCCGTCACGATTCTGATGGACGCAGAGACCCACCTGCCGCTGCGGCGAAGTTTTGAATGGCGCGACCCGGTCTACAAGGACAAGAACCTCGACGCCGAGGAGTACGACGACTACCACACGGTAGACGGCTTTCCCACGCCGTTCAGCATCACACGCTACAAGAACGGCGATATGACGCGGCAGTACTTTCTGGTGCACGTGACTTATAACCAGAATCTGCCCGCGAATTTTTGGGATCCCGATGCCGAGGCGCGCAAGGTGAAGCGGTAGCGGCAAGCGTAGCTGGCGATTGGCCTGTCAGGCCACGTTCCTCATCAGTGTCCTTCGTTCGGAATTACCTCCTCGACTCCAGCAAGGCACCGCCCTGGCCGATGACCCACAGCCGCTTGCCGTCGCTGGTCACAAAGATCGAAACGAGAGCATCTTTAGTGCCGCTATCTCGTGCGGTCCAGCTTGCGCCTCCGTCGTTTGACTCCACAGTCGTGCCGTTCCAGCCCACTGCCAACAGCCATTTGCCATCCTTGGTCCCGAAGATCGAACCAAAGGGCTCTGTGGTACCGATGTCGCACGCGACCCAGGTTGCGCCTCCGTCGCCCGACCCCACAATCGTGCCGCCATAGCCCACGGACCACAGCCGCTTGCCGTCGCTGGTCCCAAAGATCGAAAGAAGGTTCCCTGTGCGACCTATCTTGCGCACCGTCCAGCTTACACCCCCGTCGTCCGACTCCACGATTGTGCCTTGGTCGCCGACGGCCCACAGCCGCTGGCCGTCGCTGGTCCCGAAAATCGAATTAAGGTCCAGCGTGGTGCCGCTTTTGCGCTTCGTCCAATTCACTCCTCCATCATCCGACCCCACAATTGTGCCTATATCGCCGACGGACCACAGGCGTTGGCCATCGCTCGTCCCAAAGATCGACTTAAGGTGACTAATGGCGCCCTTGGTGCGCGCGCTCCAGGTTACGCCCTCGTCGCTCGACTCTATGATTGCTCCGTTCTGTGAGGCATAGTCATAGCCGACGGCCCACAGCCGCATACCGTCACTGGTCCCGAAGATCGAGTCAAGCCCCGATTTGGTGCCGCTGTTGCGCGCCGTCCAGGTCGCGCCCCAGTCGTCAGACTCCAGAATCAGGCCATTCTGGCCTACGACCCACAACCGCTTGCCATCGCTCGTTCCGAAGATCGCGTTGAGCCAGCCCGCCTGGTCGATGTGGCGTGCCGACCATGCTTCACGTCTTATGAGAAAAAGTGAGAGTGACGCGACCAGCACGGCCGCGCCACCGAGGATAGCGAACATCCGCACGGCGGAAATCCGAACTTTCCTGCGCCCTGTGGTGGGAACTTCCGTATGATTTTCAGGCGGCACCTCCTCTGGTGCGAAAGGCGGAGGCCCAACCTCCGCGCTGTGCGCTTCGTCATGCCCGGAGACTTCAACAAGCGCTGGTGCAGATGCACCTACTTCCACAATCGACTCCAATGACGAGCTTTCTGCCCGCTCTGGGCCTGCTTCTGGCACCATAACCGGGCCGGCCACCTCTGTTTCCTGAAGTGCGGATTCGACAGGATGCGGAGTATGCGGCACAACCGGAGCCTCCGCAGGCGGCGTCACGGTTGACTCCGGCGGCTTTGCCACCCGAGGCGCTTCCCTTGCAATCGTCTGCTGCTCCGGCGGCGCGTCGCGCGGCTCCATCCGCGCCAACACAATCTTGATCGTCCCGGCGAGATTCTTGAGGTGAGCTTCGAAAGGCGGCGTCAAAGCATCGAGCCAGTGCACGTTTCCAATGAAGTACTGGAGAGACTTGCCGGGAAGAACGTCCTCAACGCGCAATGGCAGAATGGCGATGCCATGATTGGCAGCCCGTTCGATCTCCCTGCGGATCTGCGGCGAAGCATTAGCGTTGGCCGTGAAAACCAGCACCATGATCCGGCACTGCTCGATGGCGTCAATGATGGATTCGCCCCATTCCATGCTGGGGAGCACGTCGCGCGGAGCGATCCAGCACCGGATGCTCTCGCTCTCCAGCATGGCGCAGACCGCGTCGGCGGTGGTTTTGTCTTTTGCGGAATAGCTTATGAAGACGTCATGAGCCATGCGTCCTTCCAGTCCAACTCGGTTAGGTGGCACCTAGCCGCAATTATAACCACGCAGGGACGAATAGCACGAGCGATCGATGCCGAAGTGGGGATGATTTGTCTTGCCCTTAAAAACCCCCCCCTCATGCATCACCGGGGTTTCTGTACCCTAGTGAACTTCGTGCAAGACTGACTTTCCCGGAAATCCATGCATGGCCTTGTTTATAATTCAGACAAACGCATAGTGGCTGCCTACAGCCGCGTTCCGGAGCCAAACAATGACATTCGACATCCAGGAGATCCTGGGATTACTTCCCCACCGCTACCCGTTTCTGTTGATCGACAGAGTCGTCGAGTTCGAGCGCGGCAAGCGCCTGGTAGCCATCAAGAATGTAACCATGAACGAGCCCTTTTTTCAGGGCCACTTTCCCGACTATCCCATCATGCCCGGCGTGCTGGTGATTGAGGCGATGGCGCAGGCCGGGGCCATCATCATGATGAGCGAGATTCCGGACCGCGAGAAGAAGCTGGCGGTCTTCACGGGCATTGAGCGGGCCAAGTTCCGCCGCCCGGTGACGCCGGGAGATCAGTTGCGCATCGAGGTGGACGTGCTGGCGTTCAAGAGCCGGCTGGGGCGCATGGAGGCCAACGCTTTGTGGAGGGCAAGCTGGCCTGCCAGGCTATGCTGACCTGCTCGATTGTGCCGCGGGTGCGCGAGGCCGCGCCGGCAGCGGGGGAGGCGCCGGCCAGAGGCCGCGCAGTGAGCATTCATCCCAGCGCGGTGGTTGCCGCGGGAGCGGTGGTTCCCGCTTCGTGCACGGTGGGGCCGTACTGCACGATTGGGCCGGAGGTGGTGCTGGGAGAGGATTGCAGGCTGATCTCCCACGTGGTGCTGGACGGCCGCACCCGCATCGGCGCGCGCAATATGTTTCATCCGTTCTGCGCGGTGGGCGTGGCGCCGCAGGATTTGAAGTACGGCGGCGAGCCGACGGCGCTGGAGATCGGCGACGGCAACACGATTCGCGAGAATGTGACCATCAGCCGCGGAACGGCGGGCGGCGGCGGCGTGACGCGCCTCGGGTCGAATTGTTTGTTGATGGCCGGCGTGCATATCGGCCACGACAGCCAGGTGGGCAGCCACTGCATTCTGGCCAACTGCGCCACGCTGGCCGGGCACGTGATCATCGAGGACTACGCCACGCGTGGGGGCCTTCTGCCCGGTGCATCAGCATTGCATTGTCGGGCAAGTACGCATTTATCGGCGGCGGGACCATAGTGACCCAGGATGTGCTGCCGTTTTCGCTGACCTCGTCGCAAGCGGGAGAACAAGGCCTTCGGGATTAATAAGATTGGCCTGGCGCGGCGCGGGTTTCACGCCGGAGCGGCTGCAAGTGCTGCAGAAGGCATTCCGGCTGCTGCTGGCGGCCAAGCTGAACACCACGCAGGCGCTGGAGAAGATCAAGGAGCTGGAGGGCGAGGACGCGGCGCTGCTGGCGGCTTTCATCGAACGCAGCGAGCGCGGGGTGATCAAGTAGCCATGAAACTCGGCCTGATTGCCGGCAACGGGCGGTTTCCGTTTCTGCTGCTGGATGCGGCGCGGGCGCAGGGATTGACTGTCGTGGTCGCCGCCATTCGCGAGGAGACCGACGCGGAGATCGACCGGCGCGCGGCGGCGGATGAGCGGCATCACGGTCCACTGGCTTTCGCTGGGCGAGTTGTCGCGGCTGATCGAGACCTTTCACAAGGAAGGCGTCGACGAAGGCCGTAATGGCCGGGCAGGTGAAGCACAAGCAGATTTTCTCCAGCATACGGCCCGACTGGCGGCTGGCCAAGCTGCTGCTGAATCTGCCGTCCGCTCGACCGATAGGCTGCTCGGCGCGGTGGCCAAGGTGCTGGGCGATGAGGGCATCGAGCTGATCAGTTCGACCGCGTTTCTGGAGCCGCTGCTGGCGCAGGAAGGCGTGCTGACCGAGCGCGCGCCGGACGAGGACGAGCGCAAGAACATTGAGTACGGACTGAGCGTGGCGCGCGCCGTGGCCGGATTCGACATTGGGCAGACGGTAGTGGTGGCCGCGCAGGCCTGCGTGGCTGTGGAGGCGATGGAAGGCACGGATGCGGCTATCGAGCGCGCCGGCCGGCTGATGAAGTCGTTGGACGAAGACGCTTCAACACTGGAGCGGCGGCTGACGGTCGTCAAGGTGGCCAAGCCGAATCAGGACATGCGCTTCGATGTGCCGGTGATTGGCATGGCGACGGTGGAGACCATGATCCGCGCCGGGGCAAGCTGCCTTTCGGTCGAGGCCGGGCGCACGCTGCTCTTCGATCGTGAGAAACTGCTGGAACGCGCCGCTCAGGCGGGCATTGCCATTGTGGGCACACAGCACGCAAACGGGTAGCGGAATAATTCTCTGCGTCCTGTCTGCACCCTTCCCCATCCAACAGTCCGGAGGTTCCCTGTGAGAATTCCCCTTCTCTTCGTCCTCGTCGCGGTTGTTGTGTTCGCGGCTTCGTTGGTCACCAACCAAACGGCCGCTCAAACCCTGCCCAGCGTGGGGCAGGATGCACCCGGATTCACGCTTCCATCGCAGGACGGCTCCCAGATTTCGCTGGAGAGCTTTCGCGGCAAGTGGGTGGTGCTTTACTTCTATCCCAAGGACATGACCTCGGGTTGCACCATTGAGGCGCATAACTTTCAGCGCGATCAGGCGCAATATGACGCCGCCAACGCGGTGATTCTGGGCGTGAGCGTGGATACGCCAGATAGCCACAAGCAGTTCTGCACCAAGGAGGGGCTCACCTTCCGGCTGCTGGCCGACCCGGAGCACAAGGTCGTCGACGCCTACGGATCGCTGGGCAGCTTCATGGGCATGAAGATCGCCAATCGCAACACCTTTCTGATCGACCCCTCGGGCAAGATCGCGCAGGTGTGGACCAAGGTGAATCCCTCCACCCACTCTGCGCAGGTTCTTGCCGCCCTTCCAAACTCCGTCAAGCCACCCGTTGGACATACAAACTCCGTCAAGCCTCCGCAATAAGAACGGCCCTCAGGGCGCGGTCAAACCTTCCAACCCGGCAACAACAAAGGAGCATTCATGACCATCCCCGTCAACCCCAAGAAGGACTTCGCCGATTCGCACAGCGCTCATTCAGACTCCGCCGAGGCGCTTATTAAAGACAATTCCGTCAAGCCTCCACAGGCTCATGACCTGTCCGTCAAGCCTCCGCAAGCACTGGACCTGTCCGTCAAGCCTCCGCAAGGACAATAAGGAGGAGCTGGCAACGCACGAGGAGCTCATGGAACGAGGCCTCGTCCACCCGTTTCGAGACGCAAAAAAGCCCGGCGAGAGCCGGGCCCTTTTGCTTGCCTTGAATTTCAGGCAGCCTCTGCTACTTGGTTGCCTATTTCGCAGTGGCCTACTTCTTCTTCTTCTTGGCAACTGCCTTCTTCGCGGGAGCCTTCTTGGCAACTGCCTTCTTTGCCTTCTTGGCTGGCGCCTTCTTTGCTGCTTTCTTAACGGCCAACTTGTTACCTCGCTTGGTGATTTTTCTGGCGCTCTTGCCGGCCTTGGCTTTCTTGGCCTTGGCCTTTCCGCCTTTCGCGCCAGCACTGCCCTTCTTTGCGGCGGACTTCCTTGCGGCCTTTTTGGCCACAACTTTTTTCGCGGCTGCTTTTTTGGCGACAGCTTTCTTTGCCTTCTTCGCCGGAGCCTTCTTGACCGCGGCCTTCTTTGCCGGGGCCTTTTTCGCAGCCTTTGTTGCGGGAGACTTTTTCTTCGCGGCCTTCTTGGCGGCCGGTTTCGATGCTGGTTTTTCCACGACCACGATCACTGTCTCTTCAGCCACTCCCTCATCGTCGTCCGAGGAGGTGAGTATGCTGGAGGTTTCAATCTCTTCATCCTCTTCAAAGTCGCCGTGATCTGACTCAAACTCTGCCGGCGTGGCATTCGCTTCGCCGTCGCTCATCGCGTAAATCCTGAACACTTCTTCCATCCCATCGCCTCCAGCGGCTTGCCGCTGCACTTGATTGCATCTTAATTTTCGCGTGGCGGAAAAACGGGTTCCGCTCGCAAAAGCATTCTAGCAATAGCTTGCACGTTAACACCTGCAATTGACAAGCACGAAATGAGGTTTTCAAAAATATTATTTTGCCGCGTGAGCCCTGGATGTCGCGAGGGGTTTCTTCGCGGGAGATTTTCTTGCGTCAGTTGTGCTGCTATTATGCGCGCCGGCAGCGGTCGCGGGGCGTTTTACCGGTGTTCTGCTGGTTTTGTTTGCATCCGGCGCGCTGTTCTTTCTTGTCGTGGATCGAGGAGCGGATTTTTTTGTGCTGCTTTGCGCAGATGCGGTCTTATGGGCATTTGCGCTGGTTCTCGCGCCTGTTTTGTGATGTGCGTGCGCGGCAGTGCGGGGCACGCTGGCGGGATCGGCAACATGCAGCCGCAGGCCCGGCTGCACTTTGATTCCGGTGATCCTGTTCCAGCGGCGCAACTGGTTCAGCGACACGCCGAAGCGGTCGGAGATGGTCACCAGCGTATCGCCCCTGCGCACGATGTAGATCCTGGTATGCACCGGCTCGGCGACCGGAGCCGTGGGAACCAGCAGCGCTTCGACTCCCTCGATGCCATCGCTCGAGCGCAGTTGATTGGCGGCGGCCAGTTCCGCCACTGTCACGCGATATCTGAGCGCCACGGAGGCCAGCGTATCTCCCGCGGCCACGCGATGGTAGCGCCAGGCGTTGCGTTTGCCCTCCGGGAACAGGGCGATGCGCTGCTCGAAGACCGCCGCCATGCCGCCGGGTAGATGCAGGTCAAACGGCGCATCGGGTGGCGTGGTCATGCGCAACAGGCTGGGATTTAACGCAGTCAGCTCGTCGACCGGCGCGCCGACGATATCCGAGACCAGGCGCAGGTTGACCGGGTAGTTGATGGTCACCGTGTCGGTAAGCACCGGCGGGTCGAGCGTGACATCATCGAAGCCGTACTGCGCGGGATGATTGGCGATGATGATGGCGGCGAGAATCTCGGGCACGTAGTTCTGGGTCTCGCGGGGCAGTTCGTGGCGCTTGTAAAGCTCCCAGAAGTCGGCGTAGCCGGTCTTCTGCACCTCTCGCTGGATGTTGCCGGTGCCATGGTCGTAGGCGGCCATGGACAAATACCAGTCGCCCAACTGGTCGTAGATGAACTTCATATAGCGGGCGTAAGCGCGGGTGGATTTTTCTGGATCGAAGCGCTCATCCACATAGGCATTGCGGGCCAGCCCGTAGTTTCCGTGCGGCATGAACTGCCACATGCCGCCGGCGTGAGAGCGGCGGTTGAGAGCGCGCGGCTGAAAGCCCGACTCGGCTACCGCCAGATAGATCAGATCCTGCGGCACGCCCTCCTCGGCCATGACCCGCTGAATCATCGCCTTGTAGCGGCCGGAGCGCTCGAAGGAGTGGAGCAGCGTATTGTGGCCCTTCTTCGTGTTAGCGAAAAAGTTGATGAAGACAGCCACATAGTCGTTCACCACCAGCGGCAGATCGGAGTTGGTAGTGGCCAGATCGGCCTGGGCCTTGGCCACGATGTTAGGGTCCACGGCAAAGGTCACGTCCTCTGCCGCCTCGGCTGGCGTGGTCTCCTCTTTGGGCACAAATCCATTGCCCTGCTTCAGAGCCTCCATCTCCAGCGCGCTCACGCCGTCCACAATGCGGTCGTACTCCTCCTGCAACAGTGCATCGCTCCTGATGTCGATGCCGCAGGTGAGCATCAGGTCCACGGCGCGGTCGAACTCATCCTTGGCCTCAGGCAATCTTCCCTTGTGATAGTCGGCCTCGCCGTGGGCGTAGGCGTCCTCCACCTGCTGAATCAGCAAGCGCACACGCTGCTGCTGACGGGTAGGCGGAGGCGGCGCGGGAGCAGCGGCCTGCGCAGTCGCCTGGGCCGGCGTGAGCGGTGGTGCGGTGGCCTGAGGTCGCGCGCCCTCGGAGGCGCCCTTGGGCGCGGTAGGGGCGCAGCCTGCCAGCGAAAGAGCCAGCGCGGCGCAGCCGAAAAATCGAAACGAAATCTTACCCATGCGCATGAAGGATACGATTGCCCTGCCGCTGAAAGTGCGAGAAAGGCTCTATGCCGATGATAAGCTATGGCCATGGAGGCATGCGCGCTGCAACGGCGCGAAAAGCCTCTTTCGCCAAGCCAAAATGGACGCGCGCTTCCTGAGAAATTTTGCGATCATCGCCCACATCGACCACGGCAAGTCGACGTTGAGCGACCGTTTGCTGGAGATGACCGGCTCGGTGACGGGCCGCGAGATGCAGGCGCAGATTCTGGACGACATGGAGCTGGAGCGCGAGCGCGGCATCACCATCAAGGCCCACGCCGTGCGCATGATGTACAAGGCCCACGACGGAAACACCTACCAACTGAACCTGATTGACACTCCCGGCCACGTGGACTTCAGCTACGAGGTTTCGCGCTCGCTGGCCTCGTGCGAAGGCGCGCTGCTGGTGGTGGACGCCAGCCAGGGCGTCGAGGCGCAGACACTGGCCAACGCATATCTCGCCATCAACCACGGGCTGGAAATCATCCCGGTCATCAACAAAATTGATCTGCCCTCGGCGGACATCGAGCGCACCCAGGAGGCCATCGAGAAAGCAGTCGGGCTGGACGCTACCGACGCCATTCCGGTGAGCGCCAAGACCGGGCAGGGCGTTGACGCTGTGCTGGAAGCCATCGTTCACCGGCTGCCGCCGCCCACCGGCGATCCCAACGCGCCTTTGCAGGCGCTGATCTTCGACTCGTGGTTTGATGCCTATCGCGGCGTTATCGTGCTGGTGCGGGTGATGCAGGGCACGATGCGCAAGGGCCAGCGCATCCGGCTCATGTCGAATGGGAAGGCATTTGAAGTGGAGTCCATGGGCGTGCTGATGCCTAAGCCGGTGGAGATTGGCGAACTGCTGGCCGGCGAGGTGGGCTTCTTTGCGGCCACCATCAAGACCGTCAGCGACACCAAGATCGGCGACACCGTCACCGATGACGCCAGGCCCGCCGCGGCCCAGTTGCCCGGCTTTGAAGACATCAAGCCGATGGTCTTCGCCGGCCTCTACACGGTGGACTCGCATGAGCACACGCTGCTGCGCGACGCTCTGGAAAAACTGCGCCTCAATGACTCGTCGTTCTTCTTCGAGCCGGAGAGTTCGGTCGCGCTGGGCTTCGGCTTCCGCTGCGGCTTTCTCGGCCTGCTGCACATGGAAATCATCCAGGAGCGGCTGGAGCGGGAGTACGAGCTGGACCTGATCACCACCGCCCCCGGCGTGCGTTATCACATCCTGATGACCGACGGCAGCGTTATGGAGGTGGACAACCCTTCGCGCTGGCCTGAGCCGACCAATATCGACAAAATTCGCGAGCCAGTAATCACCGCCAAGATTCTCACCAACGAGGAATACGTGGGCGGGATCTTCAAACTGGTGGAGGAAAAGCGCGGCCGGCAGTTGAACTTCGAGTACGTCACATCCAGCCGCGTGCTGCTGACCTACGAACTGCCGCTCAACGAGATCGTGCTCGACTTCTACGACCGGCTGAAGTCGATCTCCCGCGGCTACGCCTCGCTGGACTATCAACTGGCCGGGGAGTGGGAGTCGCCCATGGTGAAGTTGGACATTCTGGTTTCGGGCGAGCCGGTTGATGCGCTCTCCATCATTGTCCACCGCGACTTTGCCTACGAGCGGGGCCGGGCGCTGGTCTCGAAGATGCGCGAGCTGATTCCCCGGCAGCAGTTCGAGGTGGCGATTCAGGCGGCCATCGGCGCCAAGATCATCTCCCGCGAGACGGTGAGTCCGCTGCGCAAAAATGTGCTGGCCAAGTGCTACGGCGGCGACATCAGCCGCAAGCGCAAGTTATTGGAAAAACAGAAGGAAGGCAAGAAACGGATGAAGCGGATCGGCAGGGTGGACATCCCGCAGGAAGCCTTCCTGGCCGTGCTGCGGGTAGGCGAAGATTCGCAGAAGTAGGCGCAACTTTGTGATTCAATTCACAATTTGTTCATCGATATTTGTGGATAACCCCGACAAGCCCGCGTGAGCGCCGCCGCCACGCCTTACAAGTTTGCGGGACACGGCGATCTCTTGATATTGATTGATAAATAAGGAGTTACTTTGCCTATCAGAAGGGAATAACCTTTGGCAAGCGGGGAATTCTGAATTTTCGCGCAGGATTTCTGGAAGTAATCCACAGATTTTTCCACAGGGAAGGGCACGGCAGTTGCAAAGGCCTGTGTGGACTGGCGAACAAGCGTTCCCGGCATCAGGAAATCATCGCTGGAACTGCAAAGGCCCCGCATCGCGGAGCCTTTGTACGCTCTTGTAGCAGCCCGACTCTAGTGCGCGGCCGGAGGCCTGGCGGCCGGCCTGGCCGGTGTCGCGGCTGGCCTGGCTGGCGCTGCTGCCGGCTGGGCCGGCGGAGCGGGCACACCCGACTTCAGGTTGTAGGCGTCGATGATCTGCTTGGTGATGTTGGTGGACTCGCTGGCGTAAAGCACAACGGGAGCCTGCTGCTGGCTGCCGGTCACGTCAAAGATAATCGTGTAACCCTGCTGCTGCGCGTAGCCGGCAAGAACGTCATATACCTTGGAGGCAAGTCCGTTGTACAACTCCTGCATCTCCGACTGGAAGTCGTTTTGCGCGTCTTCGGCGTCACGCTTCAACTGCTTCGTCTTGTCGTCGATGATCTTGGCGCGGCTGGCGCGTTCGGTATCGCTCAGCTTGTCGCCCTGGGCCTGGAGCTGTTTGGTCAGATTGTCGATCTCGTCGCTCAGGGCCTTGAGTTGCTGGCGCTTGGGATCGTACTTCTTCTGCAGGTCGGCGAAGTTGCGCTGGCCTTCATTGGTTTGGGCCACGGCCACCTGGAAGGCTATGACGGCAATCTTGGCTGGACCGGCAGGCGCCGCGACGGCGGGAGCAGGCAATGTTTGGGCAGCGGCGCTCAGGACAAAGCCCGAGGCCAGCGTAGCGATAAGTGCAAGCGAGCGCTTCATGCGATTGTAAAGCTCCTTCGGAATTCCTGTGGGTCTGTCCGCGCCTGAGGGCGGAAACGAACGAGTGCCTCCTGAGAAGCCTCACGGTCAATTCCGGAACTCCGCGCAGGATGGAGCAGAGGCAGAAAAAGACGCGGACGGAGCCATCAGCAGGAACTAGATGAATTATAGGGGGGCCGGGTGGGAGCGTCAAACCGTGAAATCGTGAAACTCGCCGCAATTGCCGCCAGCGCTCAGCACTTTGCAGTAGGCCGCTGAAACACAAAGACCCCGCATAGCGGGGCCTTTGGCAGCAAAGAATTGAGGCATCAGCGCCCGGCAGGAGGTTTGGTTGCCGTCGTGGGTGGGGCAGGCACCCCCGACTTCAGGTTGTAGGCGTCAATGATGGGCTTGGTGATGTCGGTAGAAGGACTCCAGTAGAGCACGACAGGGGCTTGCTGTGGCTGCTGGGTCACGTCCACCACCAGCGTATATCCATGCTGCTGTGCGTAGGAATTCAGGACGCCGCCGACCTTGGAGGCCACGCCGCCGTAGAGTTCTTGCATCTCCTGCTGGAAGTCGTTTTGAGCATCGTCCGCAAAGCGCTGCGCCTGCTTTTTCTTGTCGTCGATGGCCCTGGTGCGGCTGGCGCGCTCGGCGTCGCTCAACGTGTCGGCCTGCGCCTGCAACTGCTTTGTCAGGCTATCGATCTCGTCACCGAGGGTCTTGAGCTGTTGACGCTTGGGATCGTACTTCTTCTGCAGGTCGGCGAATCTGCGCTGGAATTCGTAGGTTTGGCCCACAGCCGCCTGGAAGGCAATGACGGCAATCTTGGCTGGACCGGCAGGCGCCGCGACGGCGGGAGCAGGCAATGTTTGGGCAGCGGCGCTCAGGACAAGGCCCGAGGCCAGCGTAAGACAGAATGCGAATCGACTTTTCATTCGAGTTAAAAACTCCTTCGGAATCCCTGCTGGGCCTGACTGTCACGCACCGTCAGCCCTGCCGTGCTCAAAATGTGGTCGACACCGTCAACCGGAAGGTTTTGCGCGGTTCCCGGAAGGAGTCCTGCGCTCCGTAAGCCGCGCTCACCTCATTGAAGGTGTAGTCGCCGGCGCCGCCCGTGGGGAACATACCGCGGGTAATCAGTTGCGCCGTGCAGCTCTGGTTCCTGCTTCCCAGGCCGAGGTCGCAGTAGGGCCTCTCATAAAGGCGCAGCGGGTTGTAGGCATAGTAGAGGCGGAAAGGTGCGTTGACGATGGGCATGATGACGGAGAGCTCGGCGCCGGTGGACATGCGAGGAACGAAGTTAGTGCCGGCGATGGGGTGGATATTGCGCTGGAAGCCGACCAGAGAGCCGGGGATGCCGCCCTGGCAGGCGCCGTTGTTCCACACCGGGCAGCCATAGAGCGGCGCGGTGAGCGTGGCAAAGCCCTCGGGGCTCTGCATCAATTGCCCTTTGTTGAGGGCGGAGTCGATGCCGAAGTCGTCGAAGAAGGAGAAGGTGACCGGACCGGCGATCGGAATGCGGTACTCGGCATTGGCGGTAAAGTTGGTGTCGCCGCCAATGGAGGCAATGCCGTATACCGGAATCGGCACCTGAATGCACTGGCCCAACTGCGGATTGGTCGGGTCGCGCGGAACGCAGGTGCCGTCAGGATTGGTCAACTGCACATTGACGCGCGTGGGAACGTAGCCGTAGGGTGTGGCTCCACGGACGTCGAAACCGCGCAGGTCGCCCTCTCCGCCGGAGTAGAAGCGATTGTTGGGCGGGGCCACATCTCCGCCGTAGCCCTGCACATAGCCCAACTGCGCGCGCAGGCCGAGGACGTTGCGCCCGGTGGGCGAGGGAGTCAGGTAGTGCATCGATCGGAACTGCTTGTAAGCCACCATGGGCGCGATATAGCGCACATTGCCCCAGATGCCGGCAGTCTGGACCACCGCCGTGTATTCCTTGCCGCTGCGCGGGCGCATGGGATTGTTGATGGTGTTGTAGATATAGCTGAACGAGACATAGCTGTTGTCGATGCCCGCCAGCGCATTGGAGCCCTGAATGCCGGCGCGGAAGGCGATGGTCTGGAAATAGGTCTGCGAGGCGGTGGAGAAGGCGGTAATCGTCGACTTGCTCCACGAATAGGTGAAGCCCACGCGCTGGAAGGCGTGCCGCTTGAGCGGATAGCTCACCGAGAAGTTCATGCCCCTGGAGGCCTGGTTGTAGTTCTGGGTCAGCGATTGCTGCGCCGCGGTCAAATTGACCGACTGGCCGGTAGTGGCCTGGTAGTTTTTGGCCGAGTTGAAGTCTTGCTTGTTGTCGTAAACCTGGAAGCCCAGGTTGATCGGGCGGTTGCGCACGTAAGGCTGGGTGAAGCCGAACATGAAGGTGCGGCTGACGTTGCCCAGGTTGCCTTGCAGGCTGAGGGTTTCGCCCAGGCCGAGGAAGTTGTTGGTCGAGTAGTTGACGCCCAGGAAGGCGCCCGACAGGCCGCTCAAGCCGCCGTTCAGGCCGATGGAGTTCTTGCCCTTCTCTTTAACCTTGAGCAGCAGGTCCACGGTGCCGGCTTCGGCATCCTGGTGGGCTTCCGAGTCCTGATCCACCTTGAGCGGCTCAAAGTACTGAAGCTGGTTGAGCCTGAGCAGGCTGTACTCCCAGAGTTGCGAATTGTAGACCTGGCCTTCCTCCAGCATCAATTCGCGGCGAATAACCTTGTCGCGGGTGATGCGGTTGCCCTGAAACTCGATGCGCGAGACGTAAAAGGGCTTGCCTTCGTCGATGTCGATGCTGAGAGAGACGGTTTTCTTCTGGTCGTCGAAGACGGGCTTGGGGATGGCGCCGAAGTTGATGTATCCCAACTGTCCATAGGCCTTCTTGAGATTCTCCAGGCCCTTGCCGATCATGGTGGCGTTGAACCAGTCGCCGTCCTTGACGGCGAAGGTGGCGCGCAGGGCCTTGACGTTGGTAACCGCCTTGTTGCCGGTGAAGGTGATGGTGCCGAGCCGGTAGCGCGCGCCCTCTTCAATGGGCATGAGGATGTCGATGCGCTTGCCCTTGTTGGGCCGGAAGGTGAACCAGTTCAGTCCGCCCTGGTCGCGAATCTGTGTTTTAGGCTCCTCGATGGCGGCGTTGTAATAGCCCTTGTCGCGGTAGGCCTGGCGCACCCGCTCGGTGTCCTCCTCGAGCTTGGAGGCGTCGAAGGTCTGGGAAAACAGATTCTCGAAGATGACCGAATAGGGAATGCCGATAGGCTTGAGGTTCTTCATCGAGCGGCGCAGATCAAGCGCGCTAATGTGCTGGTTGCCGGTAAATTTGATCCGGCCCACCTTGACCGTGGGGCCTTCCTTGATGTTGAAGTTCACCTGCACCGAGGCCGGCGGGATGGTCTTGACCTCTGTTTTGATAGTGGCAAACTGGTGGCCGTGCTCAGAGAGAATATCCTTAAGGACGGTCTCGGCCCGCTTGATTTTCGTTGGGTCGTACTGGCTCTCCACGGAGAGGCCGACCTTCTCCTTCTTGAAGCGGTCGAGCACGTCGGACTGAGAGACGGCGTTGAGGCCTTTGTAGTTGATCTCGCGGATGGTGGGCCTCTCCCGGACGAAGATGTTCAGGATGATGCCCTTCTCCGAGTCCTCGCGCTCGATGCGCACATCGTCGAAGTACGATGTGTTCCACAACGAGTTGAAGTCGCGCTCGATGGAGATCGGGTCGTAGGTGTCGCCGGGATGGGTAAAGAGCCGCGCCAGCATGGTTTCCTTGGGAATGCGCCGGTTGCCGATGACCCGAATCGAATCGATGGTCTGCGGCTGCTGGGCCAGGGCTGCGCAGGCGGTGAGCACCAGGGCGAGCAAGATCATCGTGCGCGCCAGGCGGCTCGTAATCCGCAAGGCGCGGGAGAGGGAAACGTGCTTGATCTTCACTGGGCGGGGGCCCTGCGCTGAGCACATGTACTGGTGCGGTCCATAGTTCGCCATCAGGTTCGGCTTCACGGGAAGAATATCGACACCCTCGCTGCTGAAAATCTGATCCTGCCTAAAGGAAAGACCAATTATATTGGAACACGGCCACCCCGCCCAAACGGCCGTGCCGTTCCCGGGCTCGGAAATCGTGTCTCTCCCAGAATCACCCAGCCGCGCTTGCCGCCCTCGGCCTCGGGCCGGCCCCTAACCACCTCAGCGACGATGACCTGTCGCTACCACCCCAGGAAGCAAAGACCTCTTCCTGGGGATTCCGGTCGCAAGGAACCCCGGTTTCCACCCCAGCGACGAAGACCTGTCGCCGGGGACCCCGGTAAACTGGAACCTATTCCACAGTCTAACGGACGCAGGCGGGTTGGGGCGTCTTTCCGTGCCGCCAAGCAGCGCAACGTTCCCTTTTAGACGCAGGCCGGGCGCAGAGGACATCTTTTCCCGGTGGAGGTTATTGAGTGAAGGCCTGGTCGACAGCCGCAGGGTGTTCCGCGGCCTGCATCTTTCCCGGAGCAAACTATTGTTTGGGAATTAATCGGCGAATTTTTCTGTTTTTCCCCGCTCCGTTTGGCCCCTGCGGTATGCTTCTCCGTATCCGGGCTGCAATCCGGCCTTGACCGGCGCGTGGAACAGGCCAGGCCGGAGACAGCCAACGAATGGAGGCAGCGGTGCGCCGAAATCTTCCCATGATCCTGATCCGGGTGATTATCGGCCTGGTGTTCCTGGTGGAAGGCATCCTCAAATTTCTGCGCCCCGAAGAGTTGGGCGCGGGGCGCTTCGCAGTGATCGGGCTGCCCTTCGCTCATCCGTTGTGGCCGGTGGTGGGTGGTATTCGAGATAGTAGGTGGCGCGGCGATCCTGCTGAACCTCTACGCCGGCGATGCCGCGCTGACGTTGCTGGTGGTCATCGCTACAGCCCTGGTTACCACCAAAATTCCCATCTTGCTGGGCCGGCCGCTGGGCCCGTTCGCGCTGGCCAAGCTGAACCATTACGGCTGGTTGAGCTTTTTTCACAAGGCGCGGGTGGATCTGTGCATGTTGTTTGGCCTGGTGGCCGTGGCGATCGATTCCGGGCTGAGGTTGGGCCGCAAAAGGCGCTGGTACCAAAGCGGGCCAAACTAGCTGCCCAAGGCCGGACGTTGCGCCCCTGATACCGGACGGATCCTTCCTCCCTTACGAGGCTCAAAGCAACCCTTGGGGGGCCTCCGTTACCGCAAAGAGGGGAAGGAACGAGTGTCCACGACCTACTCGATCGGTCCGGCCATATAGATCACGTAAACCAGCAGGGCCACGCCGATGAGGCCGGGAATCAGGCCGCAGAGGCCACCTTGGGGCCAACCAGAGACCAGAAACAAATCACCAGTCCAACGCCCAGGCCGAGGTTGATCACACCGCCTATCTTGATGCTTTCGCGGGCCTTGATCCGCATCAGCCGCTCCTCTTCCCGCAGCAAATCGATGGCCGCCTTGGCGCCCTCACCCGAAGCCTGGGTGATCCGCCGAAGGGTCTCCGCCTTGTAAAAGGCTTCGCGCTCCTTTCGCCGGGTGCCGAACCAAACAGCGAACGTGATAAACGTAAATATCGAAATGGCTATAACGATTGGGATCGTCACGCCTAATTGCTGCAGGACTCATGATTTTCTCCTTGCCGGGGTATTTCCCCATGCGACTGGTAGGACAGCCGGGTTGCTCGGCCGGTTGCAAAATTTCACAAACAGAGTGGCTAGCGAGAAAATGCAACCAGAGCAGGCGAGAGCCGGTCTTACCGATTGCAGAGGCACGAGCTACAAGAATGAAAGCCGCGACCAGCGCCGAGAACAACCAGACCGATCTTGCCGACATCGAGCGTGTGCTGGCCGGAGACCGCGCGGCTTCGAGGGCATCGTCCGCCGCTGGCAGGGGCCGCTGATCAACATGGCCTGGCGCTATTGCCGCGACCGCGGCCGCGCCGAGGAGATGGCACAGGAGGCCTTTCTGCGCGCCTGGCGCGGATTGAGTCACTGGCGGCAGGAGTCCAGCTTTTCCACCTGGCTGTTTGCGCTGGCCGCCAACGTCTATCGCTCCGAGTTGAAGCGATTCCCTACAGAGACGCTGCCGCTGGACGCCGCTCCCGAGCCAGCTGGCCTCGCCACACAGCACAGCGGGCTGGCCGCGCAGTTGAGCCACGACGCAGTGCATCGCGCCGTGCTGGCCCTGCCGCTGCGCTACCGCGAGCCGGTGGTTCTCTACTATTTTCACGAGATGGACGTGGCCGCAGCGGCGCGCACCATGGGATTGCCGGAGGGAACCTTGAAGGCGCGGCTCTCCAGAGCGCGCGCGCTGCTGCGAAGGCGATTTCCGCGATTGGAAGAGGAGCAAGATTCCCACCCTGGCCGCAAAGACAAGAACGCGGCGAGGGTGGGGCACCCGGAATTTATGGATACTGAAATCGCACAAGCGCACGGAAAGGAGGCCGCAAATTGAATCGAGCCAAGACAATTCGCAGCAAAGCCGAGCGGGCAAAGATTGATGCGGAGATTGGCCACATTCTGCACGGAAGAGAAGCTGATTCCTTCTTCGGGCTTTTTGGCTTCGGTGATAGAGCGGGTGAGGCAAGAGGCCGCGATGCCTCCGCCGATTCCCTTTCCATGGAAGTGGGCGGTTGCCGGATTTGTTGGTCGGCGGAGTCTTCGGCTGGGGCGCAGTCGAGATTGTCCGTCTCGGCCTGCTTGTGCTCAGTCTGCCCGCGCTGAACTCACTCACGCTCACTCTGCCGCATCTTTCCGCCGCGTTCGTTGCTCCCGTCGAGTCGGCTGGTTGGGTGGCGCTGGCTCTGGGCGTTTCGCTGCTCTGCTGGCTGCTGTCGCGCCGTCTGGCCGGCAGCGGCGGGCTGCTGTAGCATTGTTGGCAACAGGCTCTAACACGCCGCGGAAGAACACAATCCGGGTTGCAAGAAGCGTCAGGGCACGGTTTAGCCGTGCCGTAAAGGTAGCAATCGGAGTTGGGCTTTAGCCCCTGCGGTCTGCTTTTCGTGTGATTCGCTTGAAAAAAGGCCTTTTTCCGCAGCTCTTCGCGGGAGGTGACCGCCATGGCCGACCCCTTCAATCTGGAACGCTTTGTGAGCGCGCAGGCCGCGGTCTTTCCGCAGGTAGTGGCCGAGTTGCGCGCGGGAGAAAAACGCAGTCATTGGATATGGTTCATCTTTCCGCAGATGAAGGGACTGGGCCACAGTCCGCAGTCGGAGTATTACGGCATTGGTTCGCTGGAAGAGGCCGCGGCCTATCTGCGGCATCCGGTTCTCGGCCCGCGACTGGTCCAGTGTACGCGACTGGTGAATCAGGTTGAGAAGCGGCCGATCCACCAGTTTCTCGGCTCGCCCGACGACCTGAAGTTTCGTTCCTCGATGACACTGTTTTCCCGCGCCGCAGAAGACGCCACTGTCTTCAACGATGCTCTGAAGAAATACTTTAGCGGCGAGGGCGATCCGCTGACGGCGGAGATGCTGCGCTAGCGTTACTCAATGGCGTAGACCGCGTAGACGCTGGCCTCGCGGCTCACCTTGCGCTGCTCAATGGCCAGCGTCACTGGTGCCGCCGCGCCCGCCGACTCCGGCATGGCGTTGTTGGCGTAGGCCCTGGGGTAAGATTGCGGCTCGGAGATCTGATTGGTCACATAGACCAGCGCGCCCAGATGAACGCCCATGCCCTTGGCCAGCACCTCCGCGTCTGCTCTGGCCCGCGCCGCGGCACTGTCGAGCGCCTGGTCTTCCAGCGCGCGCATGTCCTGCATCGTCCAGTCGATATCGCCACTCTGCGTGGCGCCCGCAGCTACAGCTATGTCGAGAATCTCTGCGACGCGCGCCGGCGGAGTCTTCACCGTCCATTGCTGCACCAGCTTGTACTTGCGCGCCTTGTCAAAGACGCGATCCAGTCGCTGGCTCTCGCTGCGAATCGAGGTCTCCGGAATCCCGGCCTGCTTGAGCGCATTCACAATATCGTTCGAGGTCTTGGCGCCCGCGGCATAGGCCGATTTGGCGTCGGAGGGTTGGGTCTCAAATCCGATATGCAGAATGGCCACGTCCGGATCGACGGTCACCCGTCCTTCCGCGCTGACTGTGAGAGTGCGATTGGCGGGCTCGATCTTGAGTTGAACCTGGCTGGTTTGCTGCGCGGCGGCGGCCGCACAGCCTGCGAAGAGTGCAAACGCTGCGATTGCCTGTTTTTTTGTCATAAATCGGTCCCCTTGTCTCTCTGAACGTAGAGCATATAGAAACTTGCAGGTTTTCTTGGAAGATTTCCAGTTGCCGGGGATTGCCCTACTCATCGTCCAATCCTCGACCTGAGGTCATTGGCGAAGGAAAAGCCTTGGCATCGCACAATTTATTGTTTCGCCGCGTGCCTGGCTCCAAATTGTCTTAACTTGTCCAGGGTTGCCGCCGCCTGGCCGGAGTCGATGGCTTCAGCGCCTAGCCGGACGCCTTCCTTCAGATCGGCGGCCAACCCTGCGGCTACTAAGGCAGCGGCTGCGTTCAGCAGCACTATGTCGCGCCGCGCGCCGGGGATGCCGGTCAGCACATCGTAGAGCAGGGCGGTGTTGGTCGCGACATCGCCGCCGGTGAACTGATCGAGCGTGGTGCGAGGCAGGCCGGCCATCTCCGGAGTGACGCGGGCGGCCTTCAATGTGGACTCGCCGGTCTCGGATTCTCCCAACTGTTCCTCGACCCGCGCCACAATCGACTCGTCCGGTCGTCGTCAGCTCATCAATGCCGTCGGTTCCGTGGACGACAAAGGCTCGTTTAGCGCCAAGCGCGACGAGGGTTCGGCCCACTAGAAGAACGCGAGTCGATGGCTTCGGCGCCCAACCGGACGCCTTCCTTCAGATCGACGGCCAGCCCGGCGGCCACCAGCGCCGCGGCGGCGTTCAGCAGCACAATGTCGCGCCGCGCGCCGGGGATGCCGGTCAGCACGTCGTAGAGCAGGGCGGAGTTGGTGGCGACATCGCCGCCGGTGAACTGTTCGAGCGTCGCGCGGGGCAGGCCGGCCATCTCCGGCGTGACGCGGGCGGCCTTCAAGGTGGACTCGCCGGTCTCGGATTCTCCCATCTGTTCCTCGATGCGCGCCACAATCGACTCGCCGGTGGTGGTCAGCTCATCAATCCCGTCTGTCCCGTGAACGACAAAGGCCCGTTGCGCGCCGAGCGCCGCCAGCGTGCGGCCCACCAGAAGCACTTTGCTGGGCGCGAGCACGCCGATCACCTGCGCGCGCGCTCCGGCCGGATTGGTCAGCGGGCCGCACAAGTTCAAAATGGTCCGGAAGCCGAGCGCCGGCGGAGCGGCCCTAAGGCCTTCATCGCCGGGTGATAGAGCGGCGCGAAGAGGAAGACGAAGCCGGTTGCGCGCAGGCACTCGACGGCCAGATCCGGGCCTAATTCGATGGGCACGCCGAGGGCCTCGAGCACGTCTGCCGCGCCGCAGTGCGAGGTGATCGCCCGGTTGCCGTGCTTGGCGACCTTGGCTCCGGCAGCGGCGGCCACCAGCGCCGCGCCAGAGGAGATGTTGAAGGTCAGCGGCCCTCCGCCTCCGGTGCCGACTACGTCCACCAGTTCGTCCCGCTCCTCGGGCGTAAGCGGCAGCGGCGTAACCCGCGCGCGCATGACATCGACAAAGCCGGCCAGCTCCGGCGCCTGTTCGCCTCGAGTTGCCAGCACGGTCAGCAGCGCCGCGGTCTCTACCTCCGGCACGTCGCCGGCGAGGATTTCTTCCAGCACGCCGGCGGCTTGTTCGCGGGTCAGCGCCGCGCCGTCCTCGGCCAGCGGCTTCAGCAATTCCTTCACAAAGGACATGATTGCAGTATGCCAGAGCCAGCGTGTGAAGTGGACGCTTGTGGCGCCTGAGGAAGCGGCGGGAGAAAAAGAGCTTTCGTCGCCGCTTCCCTGCGGTGTGAAGCGGGATCGTCTTATACGGACCGCGGTCAGGCGGTCAGGAGGTGCGTAGGCCGGGCCGTGTGGAAACTTCGCACTTCCCCGCCAGACGAAGGAAGACCAGGACGTGCGTAATCAGGTAGAAGGGGACCAGGAAGCCGGGGATGAGAAACCAGGGCAACGTGCCCATGGCGTCGGTGGGCGGCTGGGAGAAGATGAAGCGGAACGGGGAGTTGCTGATGGAGCCGACGCCCAGAGTGAGCACCACCGCAAAATCGGCCAGACCGGCCAGGTTCCAGAGGAACGCGGCGGTTCTCCAGCCCGGCGTGCGGCGGTGGATGAGCGCGGCGACGGGCAGAGCGGTGAGGGCGACGGCGATGTCTCCCCAACCTCCGGTTTCGGCAAAGACCGCGTTGAGGCGCCCGGCGTGCTCCAGAAGAAGAAACTGGCCGCCCACTAGCCGGCCCACGTGCAGCAGGACCAGAAGAGCCAGGGGCACGCTGGCGCCCATCTCATGCATCGAGGCGGAGCGCCTGGCGAAAAGCAGCGCGGCGCCTGCGGGCAGCACGGTGAACGCGGCGATGGCCGGAACGCCGAGTCCATTCACGGAGAAGACGCCGGCGTAGGTCAGTGCGGCAACGAAGAGAAACCAGCCTATGGCGAGGCTGTAAATGGTAAGACGCTGGCGCTGGGTGAGCGCGCTGTTCCACAGCAGCAGGGCGGGCAAGATCAGGGCGAGGGAGATTTGGGTGAGGAAGCCAAGGGAGTCGAGAGTCATGGTAAGGGTCCTTTCAGCTGAAATGCGTGTAGATGCACGTATTATGCGTGGAAATTGCGGCTGGCTGCCGGCTCACGCGTTGGAGAATCCGAATGCGGGCGGGTGAGCGCGGGCGTGCTTTTGCGCGATGCGCCATAAGGGCAGGGCCTGCTCGGCCTTGCGGCGGCCATCGGCGGTGATGGCGACGATCTTCACCCGGCGGTCTTTTCCGGATTGAAGGTGAACGAGGCCCTTCTGGGTCAGCGGTTTCAGATTCCGAGTGAGGGTGGTGCGATCCATGCCGAGAAAGTCTGCGGTCTGCTGGACGGGCGCAGGTCCGGAGGTGATGAGGAAGGCCAGGAGAGCAAACTGGGTGGCCCTCAATCCGCTGGGTCTGAGTTGGTGATCGTAGGCCTGAGTGATGGCGCGAGCGGCCCGTCTGGCGGCAAAGCAGAGGCAGTCTTGGCAGGCGCGGAAGGGGTTGGTCTCCATAGAGTGTATATACACCTAAATGCCGTGATATGGCAAGGGCAGACTGGATACTGCGGCCAAAAGGAAGTTTCGGCGGCCTGGGCCGGTGGCGTGACGGCCGGCAAAACAGGAAAAAATAATTGGCGGGGCGCGAACCGAAATCTCCGAAACAGCCCTCTTCTTGAGTAGCACGGGACTCCGGATACGGGGATCGCGTGCCAAATCGATACAAGAGGAGGATCGTAAGATGTTCTATAAGAAGAATGTTCCCGGTTGGGAGCGCGTTCTGCGCGTAGTTGCCGGCGCAATGATGATTGCCGCCGGATTGTATTGGTTGCCGGGCCAGATGGCCGGCTACGCGATTGCGGCCATGGGAGCGATGGCCGCCATGACTGGATTCATCGGCTTTTGCCCCATGTGCTCGATTGCGGGGCGCAAGCTGCTGCTCAAGAAATAAACCCATGCCTGCAGCCCACTACAACCCGGAACTGCTGGAAGCGGCGCGAGGCGGCGATGAACTGGCAATTACATCGCTGCTCGCGCTGGCCCAGCCAGATCTCCGCCGCTACGCCCAATATTCGTGCAGCACCACGGAAGACGCCAACGACGCGGTGCAGGAGACGCTGTGGATCATCTCCCGCCGCATCGGCAGTTTGCGCGCTGTCACTTCTTTCACGGGATGGGTCTTCGCCATTGTCCGCCGGGAGTGCACACGGCTAGCGCGCCGCATCATGGGACACCCTACTGACCTCGCCGAGGTGGAAAACAGCCTTCTGCTTGCCCACCGCCCGGCTCTGGAGTTGCGCATCGATCTGGCGCGCGCCATCCAATCGCTCCCCGATCACTACCGCGAAATTGTGATTCTGCGCGATATAGAGGAGCGGAGCATAGGCGAAATCTCCCAAGCCCTTGGACGCTCCCGCGAAGCCGTGAAAGCTAATTTGCATCGCGCCCGCGTGCTGCTCAGGGAGTATCTCACCCGTTGAGCCGTTTTCAACCATTCGCAATCCACGGTCAGCCCTATCTTCTTTATGGTTACGACCCAAAGCGGCGCGGCGCGTCCGAAACACTTGTGCGCACACAGCCGTTTGCCGGTTATTTGGCGGGCAGGATAGTATTTGTATACCGCTGACACGGTCTCGGCTCACCGGAACCCTCCGGGGCCGATTCCGAATTCCCAATGCTGCGAACGGGGCGATTCCTACCACGATGAAAATTCACGAGTATCAGGCGAAAGAAATCCTGGCGAAGTACGGCGTTGCCGTGCCCCGGGGCGAAGTGGCCAACAACCTCGAAGAAGCCTCGACGGTGGCCCGCAAGCTGTTTTCAGAAGGCGCGGCAGGCGTCGTTGTCAAAGCACAGATTCACGCGGGAGGCCGCGGCAAGGGCGGCGGCGTGAAAGTGGCCCGCACCCGCGAGGATGCCGAGTTCCACGCCAAGAATATTCTTGGCATGACGCTGGTGACGCACCAGACCGGCCCACAAGGACAAAAAGTTCAACGGCTGCTCGTCGAAGAGACCGCAGCCATCGACCGCGAACTTTATCTCGGCATCGTCCTCGACCGCGTGACCGGCAAGCTGGTCTTCATGGCCTCGCAGGCGGGCGGCATGGAGATTGAAGAAGTGGCCGCCAAGACTCCCGAGGCCATCTTCAAGGAGAGCATCGATCCGGCGATCGGATTCGGCGCATGGCAGGCGCGCAAGCTGGCTTTTGCGCTCGGCCTCAAGCCCGCGCAGATCAACGCGGCGGTGGCGTTTTTGCAGAGTTTGTACAAGGCCTTCATCGAGACCGACGCCTCGCTGGTAGAGATCAATCCGTTCATCACCACCACCGACGACAAGCTCTTCGCGCTGGACGCGAAGATTACCTTTGACGACAACGCGCTCTTCCGCCACCCCGAGATCAAGGCATTGCGCGACACGGCCGAGGAAGATCCGCTCGAAGTGGAGGCCAGCAAGTACGCGCTCAACTACATCAAGCTGGACGGTTCTATCGCCTGCATGGTCAACGGCGCGGGCCTGGCCATGGCGACGATGGACATCATCCAGTATGCCGGCGGCAGCCCCGCCAATTTTCTCGATGTAGGCGGTGGCGCAACCCAGGAGCAGATTGAGCATGCCTTCGAGATTCTGCTCGCCGATGCGAACGTGAAGGCGATCTTCATCAACATCTTCGGCGGCATTTTGCGCGTTGACCGGCTGGCTACGGGCGTTGTTGCGGCCGCGCGCAACCTGAAGGTGAAGGTTCCCATCGTGCTGCGGCTGGAAGGCACGAATGTCGAAGAAGGCCGCAGGATTTTGAAGGAGTCGGGCTTGAATTTCCAGGTTGGAGAAACGATGAAGGACGCGGCAGAGCTGGCGGTGAAAGCAGCTGCAAGGGTGGGGGCATAAAATGGCTGTTCTGGTTAATAAAGAAACGCGACTCATTGTTCAAGGCATTACCGGCAAGGAAGGCACCTTCCACGCCATGAGCTGCGCGGAGTATGGAACCAAAGTTGTCGGTGGCGTGACTCCCGGCAAAGGCGGGACGACGCACGAAGGCTGGCCGGTTTTCAACACCGTGGCGGACGCTGTCGCGAAGACCGGCGCCAACGCGACGATGATCTTCGTTCCGCCGCCGTTCGCCGCAGACGCGATTCTCGAAGCGGAGGATGCGGGGATACCGCTGATCGTCTGCATCACCGAGGGCATTCCCACGCTGGATATGGTCAAGGTGTGGGCCAAGATCAAGAGCTCGAAGTCGCGGCTGATAGGCCCCAACTGCCCCGGCGTCATCTCGCCCGGCAAGGCCAAGATCGGCATCATGCCCGGCAATATTCACAAAGAGGGCTCGGTGGGCATCGTCTCCCGCTCCGGGACATTGACGTATGAAGCGGTGCATCAGCTCACACAGCGAGGCATCGGCCAGTCCACCGCGATTGGCATCGGCGGCGACCCGATCATCGGCACCACGCACATCGACGCGCTGCGGCTGTTCAACGATGATCCGGAGACCGAAGCCATCATCCTGATTGGCGAGATCGGCGGAACTGCCGAAGAGGCAGCGGCGGAGTTTGTCCGGAAGCACGTGAAGAAGCCGGTGGTGGGCTTTATCGCCGGGCAGACCGCGCCTCCCGGCCGCCGCATGGGCCACGCGGGCGCCATCATCAGCGGCGGCCAGGGAACGGCGGCCGAGAAGATGAAGGCCATGACCGCGGCCGGCATTCACGTCGTGGTTTCGCCCGCAGAGATTGGCGCAACACTGGCGCGGGTGATTGGGAAAGGCTGACGCTGCCTACTGAAAACGCGAGGCCCGCCACAGTGGCGGGCCTTTGTGTTTCAATAAGGATGATGAAAGAGCTTTGGACAGCCTCGGTTGAACTTTATACGCCCCCCTCTGAGACCGGCGACACGAAGTGTTTTACGAATGTTGTCGCGTGGGCTGAAGACAGGGAAGGCTACGCGTCTGCAATTTCCTCATTCTTTAAAAAGAGTGCTTGTTATGTATTGGCGATTAAACAATGCATACGGGTCACAGACTGCACGGAAATTCCAGAAGAGCTTCAGGGACAAATCGAACGCGCCAAGGCCTACCCGGAAGACTGCGTCTTAGGTACCCTTCATTATTACCCGTCGAAGCCGGCCTAGCTCACGAAAATTCAGCTAGGAGCTAAAAGCTAAGAGCTAAAGACTGTTCTTCACCAGACGCGGCACGGCTTGGGGTTCACCATCGCCGCCGTCTTCTTGCAACTGAAGCTTTTGGCAAACTCCGGCAAATCCTGCAGCACGGTGTTGGTGCGGTACTCGTCGGGGGCGTGCGGATCGGTCTGCGCCTGGGTGCGCAGCCGCTCGGGCCGCGTCTGCGTGCACCACTGCTGCGCATAAGCGATCCAGAAGCGTTGCTCAGGCGTGTAGCCGTCGGTCGTGGCGCTCATGTCGAGGTGCGCGGCCTGCGCCTTGTCCAGCCAGGACAACCAGGCCAGCCACAGCCCGCCCAGATCGGCCAGGTTCTCGCCCAGCGTGAGCTTGCCGTTCAGGTGAACGCCGGGAACCGCCTCGATGGCGTCGTACTGCTTGACCATGCATTCGGCGCGATCCTTAAACTTCGCCTCGTCGTCCTTGGTCCACCAGTTGCGCAGGTTGCCGTCCCTGTCGAACTGGCGGCCTTCATCATCGAAGCCATGGGTCAGTTCATGGCCGATGGTCGAGCCCATGTCGCCGTAGTTGGCCGCGTCGTCCTCCTTGCCGCTGAAAAAAGGCGGCTGCAAGTAGCCGGCGGGGAAGTTCACGTTGTTCTGCTGCGGGTCGTAGTAGGCGTTCACGGTGGGCGGGCTCATCATCCATTCTCCCTTGTCTACCGGCTTGCCGATCTTGGCCAGGTCGCGCGCAAAGTTGAATTGGCGCACGCGCATCTGGTTGCCCACTGCGTCGCCGCGCACAATCGCGAGAGTCGAGTAGTCGCGCCACTTGTCAGGGTAGCCGATCTTGTTCATCACAGAGCGCAGCTTCTCTTTGGCTTTGATTTTGGTTGCGGCGCTCATCCAGTCCAACCCGTCGAGGTCCTTGTCCATGGCCTGCTCGATGGACAGCGTCATCTCCAGGGTGCGCTGCTTTTCGGCTGGGGGGAAGTAGCGCGCCACGTAGACCTGGCCCAGCGCCTCCCCCATCTCATGGTCGATGCGGCTGGTGCAGCGCTTCCAGCGGTCCTGCGGTTTTTGAGCGCCGTTGAGGATGTGCGAGTAGAAGTTCCAGTTCTCCTGGTCAAAGCTCTCCGGCAGGCTGGTTCCCGCGTAAGCGTGGAGCAGGTGCCAGCGCAGATAGGTCCGGATTTTGTCGATGGGCGTATCGGCGACGAGCGCGTTGAACTCCGCGAAAAACTTCGGCTCCATGTCATTGGCTTTGCCAACGGCTGGGGCGTGTGCGGCGGCGACATACTCTGCCAGAGAAAAGTTCGGCATTTCCTTTGAAAAGCTAGCCACATCGGTGGGATGATTCAGGTTTTGCGGATCGCGCTGCTCGGTGATGGTGAGTGAAGCCCTGGCCAGGCGCGTCTCGATGGCCAGCACGGTCTCTGCATCGTGAGCGGCCTGCGCCTCCGGCTCGCCGGTCAGCACAAAGATCTTCTTCACGTGAGCTACGTACTGCTGGCGCTGCTCCACTGATTTGGCGTCGGTGCGGGTGTAGTAGTCGCGCTCCGGCAGACCGAGGCCGCCGGCTCCATAGAAGCTGATGACCGCGCTCGAATCCGCGTAGTCCTGGTTCGACCCCATGCCAAAGAAAGCGTTCACGCCGATGGAATGCAGGTGGACCAGCAGCGCGGGCAAATCCGCCGCTGTCTTCAACGCTGCAATGCGGTCCAGCTCCGGCTGGAGCGGCGCAAGGCCCAGCTTGTTTACCGTGGCAGTGTCCATGCAGCTCGCGTACTCGTCGCCGATCTTTTGCTCGTTAGGGCTGCGCGTGGCCGCGGGCGCGGACGATTCTTCGAGGATTTGCTTCAGGCGCAGGCGATTCAACTCCGCCAGCTCGGTAAAGCGGCCATAGGAAGTCTGGTCGGCTGGCAGCGGATTGCGCTTGAACCACCCGTTGCAACTGAAGCGGTAAAAGTTGTCGCAGGGATCGACGGTTTTGTCGATCAGCGACGGGTCGAAGACGCGCAACTCGGGCGTGGCGGGCGCGGGGGCGGGCGCGGCGGTTTGGCAAAGCGCGGGAACGGCCATCAGCCCGGCGGCGGTGAAGGCAAACAAAACAAATGAGCAGCGAGTGGGAGAAACAGCGAAGCTGAACATGCCGACACTTTACCAGAGTCGGCGCCTTGCGGGCAGCCGCCTTTCCCATCATCCCGCCAATTACAATAAGGAGGCAGACAAAATTCCCCATCGAGGAGCAAGAATCCGTGGCGCAACGCACCTTCAGCATCATCAAGCCGGACGCAGTCCGCAAAGGTTTTACAGGGGCCATACTGGCCGAGGTCGAAAAGGCCGGCTTTCAGATTGTGGCCATCAAGAAACAGTCGATTTCAAAGGAGCAGGCCAGGGGTTTTTATGCCGTGCATGAGGGCAAGCCGTTCTTTGACGGGCTTTGCGAGTTCATGTCTTCAGGACCGCTGGTTCTGATGGTTCTTGAAAAGGACAACGCCATCGCCGACCTGCGCAAGCTGATGGGCGCTACCAACCCGGCCAATGCCGATGAGGGGACGATCCGCAAGAAGTTTGCCGGCTCGATTCAGGAGAACGCGATGCACGGCTCGGACGGCGAGGAGACTGCTGCGTTTGAAATCGGGTACTGGTTTGCGGGGTACGAGCTGATTTAGCGCCGCGTCCCGCGCCAGATAGCCCTGGCTAATTCGTAGCGGCCCCTGGCTGGGCAACCAGCGCCTTCAGATCGCCGACGAGTTTGTCGAGTGTGTCGTCAAATTTCTTTTCGCGGTTATTTTTCAAGCCCGTTCCTACAAAGCTCTCGCTTAACGTCCACAGCGCAATATGGGTCTTCGGGTCTAGCAGCACCAGCCTGAACTGCGCGTAAGGGAATGGAGTCGAGCCGATTCCTTGGACCCGCTGAGCTGGTATTGGCAAGGCGAATATCGAGAACCATATCGGCTCCGCCGGGAGTAGACACAAGTTCATATTTTCCCCAATTCCTGATGGCAGCATAAAACTCGTTGTAGGATCGTCCTCCATCCAGGGTTGAATCGAAATCCTCGCATTGGAGATAAAAACCTTCTTCGCCGTGAAGATTTGCGAAGGGAGTGGAGCTGTGGCAGTACTGGCTGTCTGCAAGCAGGGGAGCAGCAGAAAAAAACATCGCAATTCCAAGAGACGCTACAGCTAACCTGACCTTAGACATGATTTTCCTTTCTCTACCCTCACTGAACACAGGACTGAACGATTTCATTCTGGAAAAATGCATTCCTTAGTCTATCCATCTGCAAAAAATCGTCAATGTTCTGTCGCAACGCAGCCATCTCTTTGCGCAACTCAACGACAGTCAATTCCAACTGAGCGATGCGCTCGGCCTGGCAGGCGTCCTCTCCGGCTTCGCGCCGCGCATACGCTGGTTCGGCTGCGGCAACAGGAATTGAATCGATGCCGCCGGAAAGCAGATGCGCGTAGCGGGACTCCTTGGTACCGGGCTGGCGCGGCAGGATGGCGGCCAGCGGAGGCGTCGCGCTCCATGAGCTTTTGCAGCGCGGCCAGCACATCGCGCGATCTCCTCGAAGCTGTGTAGGCGCTCGGTGCGGCCGCGCAGTTCGCCGGGAGTCTGCGGACCGCGCAAGGAGCAGAACGCAGAGCAGCGCAGTCTCCGCGCGGCTGAAGTTGAAGGCCTCGCCCAGCCAGTGCTCGTACTTGGTGACGCGGCCATCGGAGGAGCGCGCGCGCCCGGCGAGATGAAGGTCTTCGAGGCCATGGAGCGCCTGGCGCACAGCTTCCTCGTCGAGATTCATCACCGGCTCGCGGTTTGAGCGCTGGTTGCAGGCGTTGAGGAGCGCATTGAGGGAGAGCGGATAGTACTCAGGTGTAGTGACTTCTTTTTCAATCAACGCGCCCAGGACGCGGGCTTCGGCGGGAGTGAGGACAAAGGGGAGAGTCTGATCGGGATCGGGCGGCATAGGTCTATTTTGCTATACAAGTGCTCGCCTTTTCAAGCAAAGAAAAGTCCCGCTCAAGCTGGGCCTGAGCGGGGCGGTATTGCGGGGCAATAATTATCGCTTGCCCTGGATAGTCTTGGGGTTGACGCCGGCCTTCTTGGCAGCGCGCTTGGCGGCAATCTCGTGCATCTCCTTGCCGATGCTGGACTGGTTGATGCCGAGCTGGATAGCCAGGTTGATGACGTTGCCGGTGCCCCAGTAGAGAGCCAGGCCGGAGGCGAAGTGCAACATGGTGAAGCCGAAGATGGCCGGCATCATGATGGCCATCATCTTGCGCTGTGTGGGGTCCATGCCGGGCGAGGGGGTGATGAGCTGCACCACTAACATGCTGACGATGATCAGGATGGGCAGGATATACTTCGGGTCCGGCGCGGAGAGGTCGGTGAGCCAGAACCACTGGGCCTGGCGCAGTTCGACGGCGTTGAGCAGGACGCGATAGTAAGCGAAGAACAGGGGCATCTGGATGAGCATGGGCAGGCAACTGCCATACATGTTGACGCCCTCGGTCTTGTAGAGGGCCATCATTTCGGTGTTCATCTCGGCCTTCTTGGGGTCGGTTGCCTTGAGATGGGCGTAGCGCTTTTTGAGGGCGTCAACCTTGGGCTGAATGCGCATCATCTTCAGCGAGGACTTCATCATCATGAAGCGCGTGGGCAGCATGAGGAGGTTGAAGATCACGGTGACGATGATGATGGCCCAGCCCCAGTTGTTGATGCCGTCGCCGAGCAGTCCGCGCAGGCCGCGCAGGGCCAGGTAGAGGGGTTTGGCGATGACGGTGAACCAGCCGAACTGGATAAGCGGTTCGAGAGTGGGCCCGGTGGGCTTGCCGTCGGGTCCGGTGGCGCGGATGCTCTTGAGCACTCCCACGGCCTTGGGTCCGGCGAAGAGGCGCAGGCGGGTGATGTCGCTGGTATCGCCCACGGCCAGGCCGATCACGTCGACGGGCTTTTTCTGGCTGTTGGGGTCGGAGGGGTCGCTGGGCAGATTGATGGAGTTGTGCAACGTAACCACGGTTGTTCGCGCGGGAACGTCCGGGAGGAAGACCGCGGCGAAGTAGAGATCCATCATGCCCGCATAGTCGTAAGGCTGATCAAGGGTGGCGCCGCTGCTGACCTTCTTGGCGTCTGTGGAGTCGTCCTTGCCATCGAGCGACCAGGCAAACTTGCCATAGGCGAAGTGCATGGCTTCGGTCTGATCGCCCAGCCCGCCGGGCCAGGCCAGCAGAGCGCGGACCGGAACACCGTTGCGCTTCACCTGGACCTCGGCCGTCATCACGTAGCTGGCGTCGAAGCGGAAGGTCTTCACCACGTCCAGGCCGTTGGCGGCGTAGTGGAACGAGATTGAGCCGGGAGCCTGGAGAACGCCGGAGGGCGATGCAGCACCGGAGACGGAGACCTGGTAGAGCGCCTCGTTCAATTGTTTGGTCAGTTCCGGCTCGTATGTAAACAACGAGAGCGGCAGGCCGAAAGCGGAGGTCTTTGGATTGACCAGGTCAAGCTGTTGGCCGCCTGGGTCGGGGTGGTCCTTGTACTGCTTGCCCTTCAGAATCCAGTGCTCCACCTGAGCGCCCCGGTTGGTGAAGACGATCTTCAGATTCTCGTTCTCAATCGTCGTCTCCGCCACGGCAGAGGCGGCGATGACCGGAGTGGCGACTACGGGAGTCTTCACCTGCCCGGTGGCCAACTTAGGCCGGGCAGACTGGGCAGGGGAAGCAAGCGGTTGCGCGGGCTGCGGCTGGCTCTGTGTCTGAGCCTGGGTTGGGGCGGCGGGCGCCGGGGTGGCCGGCTGCTTGGGCTTGGATAAGTACTGGAAACCGAGGAGGACGACGAGAGCCAGAAGGGTCATCGACAGCAGACCGCGCATGTCGCCACCACTGCCGCCGCTATTACCGCCCGGACCGGGAAGATTAGGATTGCTGAATTCTGCCAATGGATACTTCCTATTCGATTAGAAGGCGCGCCGTCAGGCAGCCGCTCTTCCTATGGTAATGGTTTGTGGGGAAAGTGGCGTGAAATCGGGGTTGGGGGCACGGGGTCAAGACCGCCGCGGGTGAAGGGGTGGCAGCGAAGAAGCCTCCAGGCAGCCAGCGCCGCGCCGCGCAATGGCCCGTGCGTCGCAATCGCAACCGACGCGTACTCCGAGCAGGTGGGCAGAAACTTGCAGCCATGGCCGGGTGAGAGCGCATGGATCGCCGGGGAGATCCAGCGTCGATAGAAGGCGAGCATGGCGAGCAACATGCGAGTCATAAGAGTCTGTCAAAAAAACTGTTGCGTTGAGGGGTACGGGCTTCAGCCCGTACATTCAGATCTAACTTTGAATTTCGGCTTTAGCCGCTGAGGGAAATCAAATTGCTCAAAAAACTTCCCTCAGGGGCTAAAGCCCACGCCTACTTCTGCTTTTGATGTACGGGCTGAAGCCCGTACCCTTCATTTCATGCGGACTGCCTCGGCTGTTGCCTGCTGAAGGATACGCACGATCTCCGCCTCCAGTTTCGCGAATTCCATCGTCAGCACTGTGCGGCGTGGATGGAGGATGAGGTCGCAGCCTCGGGGCAACAGGTCCAGGTGGCGGCGCAGGGCCTCTTTCATGCGACGCTTGATGCGGTTGCGCTCATGGGCTTTGCCCAGCACCTTGCCTGCGGTGAGGCCGACGCGCGGGCCGACCTGGGCTCCCGGCGACTCGGGGTCCCCAACAAGCGATTTTTGCTTGTTGGGGTGCGGCGCCAGGAACCAGCTCATCGATGCAGACTGGCGCTTGCGGCCGGCCGCATAGGCGCGCTGATAGTCGGCGTGCTTGCGCAGGCGTGAGCCGGCCAGAGATTGGCGCGGGGCAGGCTTGAGAGGGGTGGTCATGGCAACGGCGCGAGAAAAGTTAGCCGAAAGTGCAAAGACTTGCAACCCATTCCGGCTCCAACAAACAGCGGGGACAAAGGGCGGGGACAGTTGGGCAGGCGCGGTTTAGTCGCGGAAGCCGGTGCTGACGGATACGCGCTTGCGGCCTGCGGCGCGGCGGCGGCTGAGGACGGCTGCGCCGGCCTTGGTCTTCATGCGCGCGCGGAAGCCGTGTGTCTTCACGCGTTTGCGGCGATTGGGTTGAAAAGTGCGCTTGGGCATAAAAATGCGCTCCAGGTTCCTGAATAAAATCTGCGCCTTATCGGCAAGTATTAAGTGTATCGCAGGTTGGGCCAGGAATCCAGCGGGAAGTAAGCCGAGGGGCAATTCTGCGCGCCATCCCGCCCCTTCGGATGCGCTCAACGCAGGCCTTCGACTCCTCACCCCTGCGCACAACAATCTTGCGCCGTGGACCCCGGCTCCACGGCGCTCCGCTCAGAATGACAGGCGAAAATGGGGCGCCCAAAACCCTCCATTCTCCGCTAAAATACTCTTGGACGGCCACGATGAGCGCGACATCGACAGACATTCGGCAGACATTCTGGTAGCCATTGCGGCGAGTTTCACCAGCTATGGTGCAACTGAAGAAGACAGCAAAAAAGTTATGTGAAAGTTTGATTGCAGGAACGCAAAGATGTGCTACTCTTGGGACCGTTCAGGAAATTTTCTCAGCGTCCCAAGGAACCAGTTTCATACCAGACCCCGAGATCGAGATGTGGGGCCGACCAGCGGCAAAATTGGACGCAAGGCTCCCCACCTTACGCCCGGACGGAGCCGTATCCCTAGTTTGAACTATGAACAGGCCTGGAAATGAACAGGCTGAATAAGCAAGGATCAGCACGATGGCATTCTCAATTTCGCCGGCGACGGCTCTCAACCCCTGGCTCCAGATTCTATCGGCTCTAGAGATGAAGGTGATTCGCCAGCCCTTCGAGACCTGGCTGAAGCCCACCCGATACAGCCATATCGTCAACCGCACGCTGTATGTGCGCGTGCCCTCGCCGCAGTTTCAAAACCTGGGAGACAGGTATGGCGATCTGATCCAGGAAGCCATCGAGCAGCAGGGGCTGGAGCTGGATGACGTGTGTTTCGTGACCGCCGAGGAGGATCCCTCGATTCCGCCGCAGCGCAAGGACGGCGGCTTCGGGCCGGTTCCCGCGCATGCTCCCTCGGCTCCTGCCCCGGCGCCGCGCTCCCCGGAGCAGGCGCGCTTCGACTGGTCGACCGCGGCGCAACTGAACCAGCGTTACACCTTCGACGCGTTCGTCATCGGCAACGGCAACCAGTTTGCCCGCGCCGCTTCTCTGGCGGTGGCCGAGCGGCCCTCCAAGGCCTACAATCCGCTCTTCCTCTATGGCGGCGTCGGCATGGGCAAAACCCACCTGATGCACGCCATCGGCCACGAGGTGAAGCGGCGCCAGCCTACCACGAACATCTGCTACGTCTCCGCGGAAAAGTTCACCAACGAGTTGATTACCTCGATACGCAATGACCGCATGACCAGCTTTCGCGACCGTTTTCGCTCGGTGGACGTGCTGCTGATCGACGACATCCAGTTCATCTCGCAGAAAGAGCGGACTCAGGAGGAGTTCTTCCACACCTTCAACGCGCTGCACGAGAACATGAAACAGGTCGTGATCGCCTCGGACCGTCCGCCCAAGGAGCTGACGGAGATCGAGGAACGGCTGCGCTCGCGCTTCGAGTGGGGCCTGATAGCCGACATTCAGCCGCCGGACCTGGAGACCAAGGTCGCGATTCTCCAGAAAAAAGCCGAGTCCGAACAGGTCGTGCTGCCCACCGATGTGGCAATGTTCGTGGCCTCCAACGTGCGCACCAACGTGCGCGAGCTGGAGGGCGCGCTGGTGCGGCTGATCGCCTGGTGCCAGCTCAACCACATGGAGATCACGCTGGCCTCCACCCAGCAGTGCCTCAAGCAGTTCATCGACATGCAGGTGCGCAAGATCACCATCGAATCCATTCAGCGCGCCGTGGCGGAAAACTTCGGCATGAGGGTCATCGACCTGAAGCAGAAGAACAACTCGCGCAATGTGGTGGTGCCGCGGCAGATCGCCATGTACCTGGCCAAGCAGATGACCGAGGCCAGCTTGCCAGAGATCGGCCGCCAGTTCGGCAACAAGCACCACACCACGGTGATGCACTCCATCGCCAAGATCGACGAGCAGCGCCGCGCCGACAAGGACCTTCACCGCACGCTGAACAAGCTCCAGGAGCAGTTGAACGCGTAGCAATCTGGGGTGGGACTTCACAGCTTGTGGAAAAATGCCAACGGAATCGCAAGAAGCGTCAGGGCACGACTTCAGTCGTGCCGATAGATGACCCCAATAGGCCTTGGGCTTTAGCCCCTGCGTGCTTTTGCTTCTTCAAGTATGCCGTACCAAACGGATATTCGTCTGGCCTGCTCGCCAGACCCGCTTTCACCGGATTGTTTTCGATGTACTCGAGATGCCGCTGAAAGCTCTGATCATCCAGAACGCGCACATCCGAGTATCCGCGCTGCCAAATTTCGCCGCGAAAACCTAGCTCCTTGTTGGCGCGATAGGAAAAACTGCCTTTGATCAATTGCATCGCCTTTTCAAGACTCATCTCGCCCGGAAAAGTCATCAGAATGTGGACATGATTGGGCATGATCACGAAGTCGTGAACGGTGATTTTTCCTGCGCGCATATAGCTTCGAAGAACTTCGATGAAGAGTGCGGCCATGCGATCCGTTTGGAAGAGCGATCTTCCGCCTGCTGTTCGCGTGGTTACAAAGAATGTACGCGGGGAAAATGAGGCGCTTGACGGGTCCGAAGGCCGGGAAGGTATAGACATTGCAGGGGCTGAAGCCCTCCACTTTTTGGGGTTGCTGGCGGCACGACTAAAGTCGTGCCCTGACGCTTCTAGCTTACTCGAATATATATTCGCAGCCGGGCATCCGTCTCAGCCTCTTCGATAAACAACCGCAGGTGGCGCAGGTCCCATAGAGGTACATAACTGAAAGCCGGGTGCCTCAGGTTCGGATTCTCGGACCTGTAAGACCACGAACCTCAAGCCGAAAGTCCTTGCAGATTATTTCCCCGCTCCGGCGCATAATCAAAGCATGAACAAAGTCCAGAGGACGAGCACTTTCTATTCCCTGTTCTCTACTCCCTTTTATCAGTTTCTTCTCCTTTTATTCTCCTAAAAAACTCGGACACCCACCCCCCCTACCCGGTTTAGGCCGTCTTTCGACCCTCGCACTACTTATAACAATAACTGAATCAATGAGTTGTAAATTATGCCTATTTACTGATCGGTAATCTCAAGCCGTGTTTTTGCCCATATTTTAGCCAAAAACAAGCAGTTTTTTGCCAAAAATCCCTCACTTTTGGTCAACTCCGTGAGATTGAATTTCGCGCCGACTGCGCGATCTCCTTACTGCTTTCCCGTCATCAGCTCCACAAACATCTTCTGGAATCGCGCGAGGTCGAGGTCTACCTGCGCGTGGACCAGGCGCACTCCTGCCGCGGGCTTCATCTTTTCGTTCCAGGTGAGGGTGTCGCCGTAGCTGGGTCCGTGGCTCAGGTCAACATCCATGTAGAGGAGCTTTTCGCGGGTGATGATGGAGGGGTCGAGCCAGGCGCAGGCGGTCAGTTCGTCCCAAAGGTAGTAGCGGCGCTGACTCCAGGCGGCGATGTAGCGCGCAGTGGGCGAAGAGGATTTGGCGATCTCGTCGAGCATCTGCTGGGTGAAGGGCGCCTTGATGGAGACATCGACAGTAGTGGCGTCGATGCGCGGCCAATCGGCGTGGAGCACGATATGCGCGGCCTCGGGATCGAACCAGAAGTTGAACTCATGGCGCGGGTCGGAGGCAAACTCCGGATCGTCGCTCCGCGGGGTGAGGCTGCCGCCCATCAGCACAATGCCTTTGGTGAGCGAGGCGAACTCAGGGTCGATGGCGATAGCCAGAGCGATGTTGGTTAGCGGGCCGGCCGCATAGATGGTGACCTCATGAGGATGAGTGCGCACCTGGCGAATGAGGAAGTGTGCAGCGTCTTCGTCGATGGCTTTGATCGTGGGCTGTCCTTCGGGCATGGGCGGAATCTCATACGGCCCGTGCGCGTTGGACTTTACCGGAGGGCCGGGAGTTACGCCGGGCATCTGCTCCGTGGAGAGGCTTTGGCCCCATGCGCCAAGCCACTCGACCTTGCCGTCGAGCGCGGCAGCAAGGCGGGTCTCTTCCTGCGTGCGGACGAGCGGGAAGACAGCGCCTCTGGCGACGGGAATATCGGAGTGGCCGGTCAGCTCTAACATGCGCAGGGTGTGCAGGGTCTCCTCGTCGCGCCAGGCGTCGCCGGTGACCATGGTGATGCCCAGCACCTCAACCTGAGGGGCCTGGAGCAGCGCCAACATGGACATCTGGTCGGAGCCGCCGGGGCCGGAGCCGTCCTGATCGATGAGCACCAGGCGTTTTTGCGCAGGGCAAAAGGTTGAGGCGAGGAGGAGCAGCACAAGTAGAAATTTAGTTCTCATGGCTTAGTTATTTTGGCATAACCGCAGCGCGGCACCAAGCCTGTGTGCATTGTGCCGGAAAATCCTTAAACGAGGACGGTGCTAACGCCGGAAACGCCCGCGATCTCCGCGACCGCCACGATCTCTGCGATCTCCGCGGTCGCCTCGGTCGCCAAAGCCGCGCGGCTTGAGGGGCGGCGCGACGGGCAGATTCGTCTTGCCCGCGGGATAGACGGCGAGGAAGCGATCCGGGCCTTCGCCATTGCTGGCGGTCTCCACGCCCTCGATTCCGCGGAAGGCCATGTGCAGCAGGCGGCGCTCGCGGCTGTTCATGGGCGGGAAGGCGTAAGGGATGCCGGAGCGGAGCACCTTGTCCGCGGCGGTTTCAGCGGTCATGCGCAGTTCCTGGGCGCGCAGGGCCTTGAAGTTGGCGGCGTCGAAGCTGACCAGGCCGCCTTCGCGCTGGTCGAGGCGGAGAATCTGCGCGGCGAGGGTCTCCAGAGCCAGCAGCAGCTCGCCGTTGTGCTGGGTGACCAGCGCCACATCGGGCCCGCCCAGCTCAACGCAGAGGGCGGGAGCCTGCTCCTCGGAGCTGGGCGCGCCGTCGCCGGCCCCGTTGCCGGCACTGATGCGGTACTTGAGGCGCAAGCCACCCAGCTTGTTGAGGGTGGCGAGGAATCCGGCGATCTTTTGGGCAGCTTGCTGCAGGTCGGCGATAGGCATAACAAACCAGTATCGCAGAGCCGGGCCGGGGGTGGGTGGAGAAATCTAAGGCACGCCAGCAGCTCGGAAGAATTCGACCGTCCGGTCCGGGTTGTGTTGAGAGACCTGCTTGCGAGGCTGGATCAAAAATATAGATCAAGCCTACTGCGAATAATCGGCTATGATTCTCTATCCCGCTTTATTAGGTTTGTTCGCACAGTGAACGGACCTGGAATGAGAGAGCACGATGTCGATAAGCAGCCGGTTTGCAGCCAACCCACAGGCGATCGCAACCTCTAGGGGTCTCGGGATTTGCGCTTCTGTAGTGGCATTTTTCCTCCCTGTTTACAGGATCGGAGCTGGAGGACACTTCACTGGATGGCGATGCACAACTTCTTCTCTTCAGAGAATAGTATGGCAATTTGAATTCATTCGCGTTTACCGTTCTTCGACCATGGTCGAACAAATGATCGGGAGGATGAGCAGGATCGACTTTCTGAACACGCTGGTTCTGTGGACCAACCTCCTGGTGGCATTGATCCTGATTTTTGCTTTCGTCCACAGGTTTGTTCTGTTGCGGCGAATACTGGCCTGTTTCGTCATAGTTTGTGTCGCGGCCGCCTTTATACTTTTTTTCCTTGCAGAATTTTTGGTCCCGATGATTGGCTCCTTTCTGTGGATATTGGGAATCCTGATGATTCTCACCGCAGAGCATTTTGAAAAGAGAGCGGGTCCATCGACAGAGGATAAGCACATAAAGGCAGCTATGCAGATACGCCGCTGTCTTGCAGCGAACCCAGGGATGATTGGACTCTGCCGGATTGCTGGGATCTGCATCTTTGCAGCGGCATTTTTTCTGCCGGCGTGCGGGGCAGGAAATACAGGCAGCGGAGCCTACTCCGGAATAGCGTGTGCGTTCTGCACCATTAGCGGGACAGTTGGTTTCTTATTTCGGACGATTTCCAATTTCTCTTCCTCCTTTGCTGAGGCTGACGTGTTTAAGAATTTCATATTTGCTATCATCGGATTGATCAATCCTCTGATCGTACTCATATTATTCTTCAGCTATACCAACAGGTCCGTCTTTCTGCGGCGAATTCTGGCTGGGATCGTCTTGGTTTGCACCGCGCTCGCCTGGATCTTCTTGGCCCAAAACAGTATGGTCCCGTTGATTGGCCATTATCTGTGGGTCGGTGGGATTCTCATGATTCTCGGCACGGGAGTTATTGATCAGAAGAGGGATCTGTCAGCTTCCGATTACGGGTCGGGTCCGCCCCAAAAGGACAAGCTTCTCTCACTTCACATAAAGGATTGATTCCGGCAGAGTCTCGGACGACGCATCCTTCAGGACCATTAGTCCTCCCGCACCTTGGGCGTCAGGTATTCGGGGCCGACGGGGTCGGTGACGGATTCAGCCACGATGCGGTCGATCTCGGTCATGGCGGCGGCATCGAGTTGCCAGCCCATTACGCCGTTGACGGCGTCTAGCTGGTCGCGGCGGCGCGCGCCCCACAGCGCGACGCTGACGCCGGGACGGTCGAGTACCCAGCGGGCGGCCAGCTCAAGTACCGATTTGCCGTAATGCTCACGGGCAAAGGCAGCGAGTCCCTCGACGGCGGTGATGTATTGGCTGAAGCGCGGCTCCTGAAACTTGGGATCGACGCTGCGAATGTCGCTCTTGTCGAAACGCATGCCGCGCTTCATCCGGCCGGCCAGCAAGCTGCGGCAAAGTGAGCTGTACGTGAGTACGGCAACGCCTTGCTCCTTGCACCACGACAAAAGACACTCGCCGTGCGCGCAGCACTCGATCTGACGCTCGAAGAGGTTGTAGGGCGGCTGGTCGGAGGCCAGCGGGACGACGGAGCGAAACTCCTCCATCTGGGCGACGCTGAAATTGCTCACCCCCAGCGCGCGCACCTTGCCCTGGCGCAGGAACCCAGCCAGCAGCGCGGCGGTTTCAGCGATGGGCGTGCGCGTGTCCGGCCAGTGCACCTGGTAGAGATCGATGTAGTCCGTGCCCAGGCGGCGCAGGCTGGCTTCGAGTTCGCTGCGAATCCGCGACTCCGTCGAGTTCGAGAACACCCCGAAGGGGTTCCAATCAAGTCCCGCCTTGGTGGCGATGTAGAAGTCTTCGCGGCGGCCATGGGCGCGAATGGCGCGGCCCACGATCTCCTCCGAGCGGCCGTGACCGTAGATGGGCGCGGTGTCGATGAGGTTAATGCCGCGCTCGAGGGCGCCGAGGCAGGTCGATACGGCGACGTCGTCGGGCACAGCGCCCCATTCCAAACCGCCGATGGCCCAGGTGCCGAGCCCGATCCGGGAAACTGTGGCTCCGGCAATGGTGGTTGTCTCCATGCACAACATCTTAAGCTTCGCCTGGTGAATGATGCGATTCAGAATGGAACCTCAAAAAATTGTCTCTTCTTTATTTCTTCTTGCTCCGTCCCATCGAATAGGAAAGCGCAGCAGTATGCTTTATGGTATGACTATGTGGCATTGCATTGAATCGAGCCATAAACGGCGGCGTTTAGGGCTTCTGGCCGGTATATACCTCCTTTTGATTCTCGTAGCTGCCACTTATACTCCGGCTTTCGGTCAAACGGCGGACGCGGCTTCCGATTCGCCGGGTCAGAATTCGCAGGCTTCAGCCAAGCCGGTCGTTCTCACTCTGGATGAGGCGATCAAGCGTGCGGAGGCCAACGAGCCGGCGTATGCGGCGTCGTTGGCAGACAGCCATGCGGCAGGGCTGGAGCGCTGGGTAGCCCGTACGGATTTGCTGCCCGGCGTAACCTATCACAACCAGGCGCTGTATACCCAGACGGATCGCGGACAGATCATTCCGAGGTTCATTGCCAACAACGCGATTCGCGAGTACTCCAGCCAGGCGGTGGTGAACGAGACGCTAGGCCTGGGAAGGCTAGCGGCGGCGCGGCGGGCGGATGCGGCGGCAGCACGAGCGGCAGCGGAGCTGGAGATTGCGCGGCGCGGGCTGGTGACAGCGGTGACCAGCCTTTACTACGGCGTGATTGCCGCCGAGAACAAACAGGCGATTGCCGAACGCGCTCACGTGGAAGCGCTGGAGTTTTTTGAGTTGGCCGGGAAGCGGGAGCAGGCGCGCGAGGCCGCGCACGCGGACGTGGTTAAAGCGCAACTGCAGGAGCAGCAGCGGGAGCGCGAACTTTCAGACGCTAAGGTGGCCGCGGAGAAGGCGCGGTTGGAGCTAGGGGTGTTGCTTTTTGCCGATCCGCGCACGCCGTATTTGCTTGTGCCCGGAGACGGGACGGCGCAGATTCCGTCGCGGGCGGATGTGGAAGAGGCTGCGGGCAGGAATAATCCTGAGTTGAAAAGCGCACTGGCGGCGGTGCGGGCGAGTGATGCGGATGTGCTGGCGGCGCGTGCGGCCTATTTGCCGGACCTGGCACTGAACTATACCTATGGCATTGATGCTCCGGAGTTTGCCGTCAACGGGCCGGACCACCTGCGCAACCTGGGCTACGCGGCGAGCGTCACCGTGGATATTCCGGTATGGGACTGGCTGGCTACCCAGCACAAAGTGAAGCAAAGCGAGATTCGACGGAAGGCGGCGCAGGTGGCTCTGACGTCGGCGCAGAGACGGCTGATTGCGCGGCTGGACGAGGTATGGTCTGAAGCTGTGGCGGCGCGGAAACAACTCGATTCACTGGATGCGAGCGTTGCCACGGCCGCAGAGAGCCTGCGCCTGATCAAGATGCGTTATGCGAGCGGCGAGGCCCCTGTGCTGGAGGTGGTGGACGCACAAGCCGCTTATGTGAGCGTGGAGAATGCACGCGAAGACGGACGCGTGCGCTGCCAGGCGGCATGGTCTGATCTTGAAACTCTGATGGGAACGATGTGAGCCGATGAAAAAGGTGAAGATGCGCATGTGTGTATGCAACTGCGATGAAGCTTCTTTGCGAAGGACAGGATGGAAGGCGAGCTGGCTTTTGCCAGGGATGTTGGCGCTGCCCCTGCTTCTGCTTTCAGGCTGCAAGAATGAGGCTGTGCCAGAGCCGCAGGTGACGGTGCAGGCAGAACATCCAAAACAAGGAGCGATTTCCGAGCACATTTTTGCCGAGGCGGTGCTGTCGCCGCTGGCGCAAGCGGCGATTGCGCCAAAGATCAGCGCGCCGGTGCGGAAGTTCTATGTGCAGCGCGGGTCGAAGGTGAAGGAGGGCGAGCTGCTGGCGACGCTGGAAAACAGCGATCTTGCCGCCGCGGCGATGGACAACAAGGGCTCCTACGCGGCGGCGGAGGCGGCTTATGCTACCGCAACGCGAGCGCAGGTTCCGGAAGATACGCAGAAGGCCGAGTCGGATGTGGCGCAGACCAAGGCCAATCTGGATTTGAATCTGAGCATTGTGAAGAGCCGCAAGCAGTTGTTTGCGGAGGGGGCAATTCCGGGACGTGATCTGGACACAGCGCAGGCGGCGTTGGTGCAGGCGCAGGCGGCGTACGACGCGGCGGCCAAGCATCTGGAGTTGTTGCGCAGCGTGAGCCACGCTGCCGCGCTGAAGTCGGCTCAGGGGCAGTTGACCTCGGCGGAGGGTAAGTACAAAGGCGCAGCGGCCCAGGTGAGCTACTCCGAGATTCGCAGCCCCATCAATGGCGTGGTGACCGACCGGCCATTGTTTGCCGGCGAGACGGCGGCCGCGGGAGCGCCGCTGGTGACAGTCATGGACACTAGCAGCCTGCTGGCCAAGACGCATCTGGCGCAGAGCCTGGCGCAGAGAATCAAGTTGGGCGACGAGGCATCGGTGGCGGTGCGGGGGTTGAGCAGTCCTGTGACTGCCAAGGTTTCTCTCATCAGTCCGGCGCTTGATCCGGGCAGCACAACTGTCGAGGTGTGGCTGAAGATCGACAATAAATCCGGAGCGCTCAAGGTGGGGACACCGGTCTCGGTTTCCATTACGGGACGGACGATTGCGCGGGCATGGCAGGTTCCAGCCAAGTCGATTTTGACGGCGCAGGATGGTAGCAAGTCGGTAATGGTGGTTGGAACGGACGGTGCCGCGCACCGAAAACCAGTGACGCTTGGTTTAGTGAATCCCGATGAAGTACAAATCACAGGCGGGTTGGCGCCTGAAGATCTGGTCGTGACAGAGGGTGCCTATGGTTTGGAGGATGGGGTCAAGGTGAAGGTGGGGGCAGCAACTGGAGGCGGCAAGGGCGCCGGCGATAGCAGGAGGGCGGACTGATGCCGAAAGAAGGCTCCGGCTCGACGGCAAACAATAAGCCATTCTGGCTTGTCCCCTCCGTGCGCACCATTTTCTTTTTTGTGACCATCCTGACGCTGGCGGGTGCTTACCTGGCCTTCCAGGTACCCATCTCGGTTTTTCCGGCGACGAACTTTCCGCGCGTGGTCATAGGAGTCGATAACGGCGTGATGCCGGTCGAACAGATGCAAGTGACCATCACCAAGCCGATAGAAGAGGCGGTAAACTCCGTACCCGGCCTGAAGGAAGTGCGTTCCACCACCAGTCGCGGCACGGCGGAGATCAGTCTCTTCTTCGACTGGGACCAGGACATGCTGTATACCCACCAGCTGGTGGATTCGGCGCTGAGCAAAGTGGAGCAGACGCTTCCCGCCAGTACGAAGATCACAACCAATCGCCTGACGTTTGCGACCTTTCCGATTCTGGGCTACAGCCTGACCTCCGATACCGTGCCGCAGACCCGCCTCTGGGAGATTGCCACTTACGATTTGAAGCCGCCACTGAATCGCGTGGATGGCGTGAGCACCGTGACCGTGCAGGGCGGCCAGGTGCCGGAGTATCACGTCATTCCGAACCTGGCATTGCTGCAATCCTCCGGCGTGACGATTACGGACCTGCTGAATGCAATTCAAGCCTCGAATATCGTCGACTCTCCCGGCCTGTATGAAGCCAATCATCAATTGAATCTGGGACTGGTGGACGCACAGGTCCACGATGCTGAGCAGTTAAGGCAACTTGTCGTGAAGACCACGCCGGCCGGCGCTCCGGTGCATGTTGGAGACGTGGCTACGGTGGCGCAGGCAACCATGCCGGTGTACACAACCGTCACCTCCAACGGCAAGCCGGCAGTACTGGTGAACATAACCCGCCAACCGTCGAGCAACACGGTCTCCGTTGCCGATGCAGTGAATGCGCAGATGAACGAGTTAAAGCGCAAACTGCCTGCCGGCATAAGGGTTGAGCCGTTCTACGATCAGTCGCAGATTGTGCGCGACAGCATCTCCAGCGTGCGCGATGCGATCTTCATCGGGATCATCCTTGCCTGCATCATTCTCTACCTGTTTCTGCATGACTGGACTTCTTCGCTGATCGCGGGGATGCTAATTCCAGTCACCCTTGCGGTGACTGTGCTGGCGCTCAAGTTGTTTGGCCAGAGTTTCAACCTTATGACGCTGGGCGGTCTGGCGGCGGCAATCGGCCTGGTCATCGACAACGCCATTGTGGTAGTGGAGAACATCGTACTGCACCGCGATGCGGGTGAAGACCGCGCCGGCGCCGTGCGTCGCGCACTGATAGAAATTACCAGGCCGCTGATCGGTTCAACCATTACGCCGGTGGTGGTCTTTCTCCCGCTGGTGGCGGTCAGCGGCGTGACCGGCAGCTTCTTCCGCGCGCTGGCTATCACGATGACCGCGGCGCTTTTGACTTCCCTAGTTCTTGCGCTGACCTGGACGCCGGGCCTGAGCCTGGTTCTTCTGGCTAAACGGCGCGAGGACGAGGATTATCACGATCACAAGACCGGAAAGCTGATGGAAGGAATCATCGAGGTCCATCACCGGGTTCTGGCCTGGTCGCTGGCCAAGCCGTTGTGGATCGGCGGCGCATCTTTGTTGTTGGTGATCGGCACATGGGCAGGCTATCAGGCTCTTGGTTCAGACCTGCTGCCGGAGATGGATGAAGGCGGCTTCATTCTGGATTACACGATGCCAGCGGGGAGTTCGCTGACCGAGACCAACCGGGTCCTGGAGCACGTAGAGCGCATTTTGCGCTCGATGCCGGAGGTGGATGTCACATCGCGACGCACGGGACTTCAGTTAGGGTTGGCGGCGGTGACGGAGTCCAACTACGGCGACTTTACTGTAAAGCTGAAGGCCAAACGCAGTCGTGGAATCGACGAAGTGATGGCCGATGTGCGCGCGCAAATCAAGGCAACTGAACCAGCGTTGGATGTAGAATTTACCCAGGTTCTGCAGGACATGATCGGCGATCTTTCTAATGCTCCCGAGCCGATCCAGATCAAGCTCTTCGCCGATGATCCGGTGCTGCTGGAGAAACTTGCTCCCAGAGTAGGCAATGCCATCAGCAAAATCGACGGCGTCGTGGATGTAAAGAATGGCATCGACGACACGTTAAGCGGACCGGCAACCATCTTCCATGTCAATCCTGTTACAGCCTCGCGGATGGGCTTCACGCCCAGTGAAGTTTCCGAAAACGCCACCACGATTCTGGATGGGGTAACGGCCTCCGCGCCGCTGATTTCAAACGGCCGTCCTTATACGATTCGCATACGTCTCGGAGATGAGCACCGCACTTCCCTGGACGCGATACAGAACACGGTCTTCAACAGCAGCTCGGGCCATACTTCTACGCTTGGATCGCTGGCCGAGATTATGCAACTGCCGCCGCAGAACGAGATTAGGCGGGAGAATCTGCAGCGGCTGGTGGTGGTGACCGGGCGGCTCCAGGGCTCTGACCTGGGCAGCGCAATTGCCAGGGTTCGGCAGGCAGTTAATGATCTTCACCTGCCTTCAGCGGTGCGTGTGGTTTACGGCGGGACCTACGAAGAACAGCAAAAGTCATTTCATGATCTTCTGGAAGTTCTGCTCTTAGCCCTGGCGCTGGTGTTTGGCGTTCTGTTGACGGAGTTTCGCAATTTTCCAGCTCCGATCGCCATTCTCACCTCTTCGGTACTTTCCATCTCCGGCGTCATCCTGGCCCTGCTGATTACCGGGACCACCTTCAATGTTGCCTCATTCATGGGACTCATCATGGTCATCGGCATCGTGGCCAAAAACGGAATCCTGTTGCTGGATGCCGACGAGAAGTTTCGCGCCGAGGGCGCATCGGCAGGCGAAGCCATGCTGCACGCAGCGCAGCGAAGACTACGCCCTATCGTGATGACTGCAGTTGCCGCGGTTTGCGGGATGCTTCCCCTGGCCTTTGCCTTGGGCGCAGGCTCACAGATGCTGCAACCGCTGGCCATTGCAGTGATCGGCGGGCTGGTCGTATCCATGGTGTTGAGCCTGGTGGTGACGCCAGTGGTCTACTTCCTGCTGACACGTAACCGCCAGACTCTGCCGGAGGAAGCCGCGTAAACGACTTCCTCAAAAACCGATCCGGAAAACTGCGGATTCGCCGGCGAAGTCTGCGGCATGCTCCCGCTCGCCGCATCCCGCCCTGGTAGTGTATCGTCCAATTCGTATGGAACACACTTTGAACAGTGCCCCGCATCCGGCGCCCGAGGCGGAAGAGGTTTACCGCCGCTGGATTCAGTTTCTCGACGAGGAGTTCACCCGCCACCAGGCTCCAGAACGGCGCGCGGAGATTGTGCGCGACCAGCTAACCCAGCTCTACCTGGGACGCCCGCACGGCGGCAAGCTGAACCTGACGCTCACCAGCGAGCTGCCCGGCAACGTGCTCTCGCTCTCGCTGGATCCGGAGAATGTGACCCTGGAGGCCGAGCACTTTGCCGACGCCGACCCCGAGCAGTTTGCCAAGCGCAAGCCGCTGCTCTGGTTTTGGCAGATGTTCGACCGCTCGCCCATCGGGACCAACCACTGGCTGGGGCTGCGTTTCCGCTCGATGCTGGGCCGGCACATTTTCGCCCGCATCGGCGCGGGGGTCAAAATCTATCATGGCGTGGACCTGACCTACGGCTACAACCTGGCAATCGAGGAGGGCGTCACCATTCGCCAGCGCGCGCTGTTGAACGACCGCGGCGGCATCACCATCGGCAAGGGAGCGGTCATCGGCTCGTTCGCCCGCATCTATTCGCACAGCCACGCCGCCCATGATTTTGGCGAGGTCACGCTGGCGCCCACCTTCATCGGCCCCGCGGCCAGGATCGCGAGCCACGCCATCGTGCTGGCCGGTCAGCACATCGCGGCCGGAGAACTGGTGGGCAGCTTCCCGGCGGAGCGAGGGTAAAACAGGAATCAGGGATCAGAGATCAGGGGTCAGGGAAAAGCTCCCCTGACCCTGCCGACTCCTTTTGTCGGCGCACTGCCTCACTGTGCCGGATTCACCCCTCCATGCACCACAAACCGGGCGAGGTAATCGTGCAGGAGCTGACGATGCTCTTTGCGATACGCGGCGTAGTCCTGCGCGATGCCGCTGTCAGAGCCGCTGATCAGAATCCAGCAATCCAACATGCCCGCATCGTTCAGCTCGACCAGGTTGCGCAGGCTTTCGTCCAGCTTCTCCGGCGCGATCTTCTTCTCCTTGATGTCGGTGGCTACCATGGCCAGCGCCGCATCTTCTTCCTTCAGTGAATGCCGGTACTCCTTTTCGTTGGGGTAGTCCTTCTGGAAGATGCCGCCGCGATAACTGGCGCGGAGCAACGAGTACATCATCCATGCGGAAGCGCCCGGATGCTGTTTGTCGTCGGTGGCGCCAAAATCAATCGGCACGGTGACGTTCTTTGGGTTCTTTGGATCCACCGCCGGAGCTGCCGGCCGTTCGATCTTTGGCGCGAGTAGCGTCGCCTTCTCGATTTGCGCCCATTGCGTCAGCCCCTGCCATGCGAATTTGCTGTACGGCTCGGCCACAATCGCGTCGATGAACTTCTCCCTGGCTGCCGCCGGATCGTTTCCGTACTTCATAATTGCGTCGCCCCAGTAGCGGTATGCTGTTTCGCGGTCCGGGTCAATCGCAATGGCGCGTGCAAACCACGGGGCAGCGGTCTTCAAATCCTTCTGGACGTAGGCCGTATCGCCGGCATAGAGCGGGGCCTCGTAGAGGTGCGAATCGGCCTCCGCGGCGGCGGTGTATTTGGCCATCGCCGTGGGGAAGTCTCCGGCCGTGTAGGCCTTCTCGGCCTCGGCCAGCAGGGCCTTGCCGGGACTCACGATGCCGGCATAAAGCGGCTGATCAGGATCGAGATTGGCCATCTGCCGCACAAATTCGGCCGTGTCACCCAGCGCGACGGCGCGTTTGGCCGCATCCCGTTCCCGGATTCGCACCGCCTTAATCTCGGCCGGGTCGGTCAATTGGACGGCCTCGGCGCCGAGGCAGTCGGCCAGGCGCTCGGCATAAAGCTGCTCGTTGGGATATGCCTTGGCCAGGTCTTCATAAAGCGGCAACGCCTCTGGCCGCTTGCCTGCTGTGAAAAGCGCATTGGCCCGGGCTGCCTCGTCGTTCTGGGCAAAGCCCGCTGTTACCACCAGGCATAGGAAAACTCCCGCGATCCATCTCCGCATGACCGATCCCCTTTCGAGCAGAACGATAGCACCGTATAACGACTTAGACAGCCCCGAGCCGCTCCTGGTTCCCGCCCCTGGTCGAATCCACCGGCCCCTCCATGCTAACCTGAGTTTTCCATCCTGTGGAGTGTCCGTTTGCAACAAGTAGACTTCATCAAAGCCGTCTTCGAGTTTGTTCTGATTCTTTTTTCGCTCAGCGTGCATGAGTCCGCGCATGCCTGGATGGCCTCGCGGCTGGGCGACCAGACCGCGCGCATGGTGGGGCGCGTCTCGCTCAACCCCATGGTTCACGTGGACCCCATCGGCACCCTGCTGTTTCCGGCGCTGATGATCTTTGGACCCTTCATCGGGCTCAGCTTCTTTGGCGGGATGCTGGTGGGCTGGGCCAAGCCCACACCAGTCAATACCCGCAACTTCCGCAAGATCGTCCGTGACGACAACCTGACCACCCTGGCAGGGCCAGTGTCAAATCTGCTTATCGTGCTGGTAGCCTTTGCCGTTCTGGCGATCATGACCATCGCGATTCCCAACGGGCACCAGGTCGTTCTCGCCTCCTTCTTTGCGGCCTTTAGCCCGGTGGCGGACTTCACCCCCCAACCGCTGGTGCTGCTCTGCACCCTGGCGATTTTAATCAATCTCTCGCTCTGCTTTTTCAACCTGCTCCCCATCCCGCCGCTCGACGGCAGCCGCGTGGCGCGCAACCTGCTGCCCTACAACGTCGTGCGGGTCTACGACCGGATTCCCATCTGGGGCAGCTACCTGTTGATGATCTTCATCGGCCGGTATGTGCTGATGGCGCTGCTCGGACCGGCGCTGCAAATCGTACTCTGGGCGCTGGTTCACGTATAGGCCAGGTGGAGCGCCACCGCCCGCCTCCCGCTACAATGGCCCGCTACAATAGAAAGAGTCGTTTTCCCGGATATTCCGGCAAGGCGGCGACATTCTTCTGGCATCATCCCAATATCGGAATCTGGAATCGATCAACAAAATGGCTGAATCCGTACCCTCATCCTCCCGTCCTCGCGTTTTGAGCGGCATGCGCCCCACCGGCAAGCTGCACCTGGGCAACTACATGGGCGCGCTGGCCAACTGGGTCAAGCTGCAGAACTCTGCTCAGTACGAGTGCTTCTTTTTCATCGCCGACTGGCACGCGCTGACCTCGGACTACGCCGACCCGTCACAGATCGCGCCCAACACCCTGGACGTGTTGCTCGATTACCTGGCGGCCGGACTCGACCCGGCCAAGAGCGTGCTCTTTCTGCAGAGCAAGGTCTTGCAGCATGCCGAGCTCAACCTGCTGCTGGGCATGATTACGCCGGTCGGCTGGCTGGAGCGCGTGCCCAGCTACAAGGACCAGCAGAAAAATCTGGCGAACCGGGATCTGTCGAACTTCGGGTTCCTGGGCTATCCGGTGCTGATGGCCTCCGACATCCTGATCTATCAGCCGCAGTTCGTTCCCGTGGGCAACGACCAGACCGCGCATGTGGAGCTGACGCGCGAGGTAGCGCGGAGATTCAACCAGTTCTACAAGCTCGACGGTGAGGAGGTTTTGCCTGAGCCGCAGGTGCTGCTGACGCCCTCGCCGCAACTGCCCGGCACCGACGGCCGCAAGATGTCCAAGAGCTACGGCAACACAATTCTATTGACCGATACTGAGCCGGTGGTGCGCCAGAAGCTGAAGACCATGGTGACCGACCCGGCGCGTGTCCGCCGCACCGACGCGGGCGACCCGGACAAGTGCCCGGTGGGCGACCTGCACAAGGTCTTCTCAATGCCTGAGACAATGGCGAAAGTATATGAAGGCTGCCGCTCGGCGGGGATTGGCTGCATCGAGTGCAAGGGTTGGGCGGCTGACGGGCTGGTGAGGGTTTTAGAACCTCTTCAGGAACGGCGCGCCAGCTTTTCGGAGCTGCAGGCGAAGGAGATCCTTGAAGATGGCTCCCGGCGTGCCCGCGCCCGCGCCGAAGAGACAATGCGGCAGGTGCGCGCGGCCATGCAGATGACGCTGACCAGCGAGACCGGTCAGTAGGTAACAAATGCAAGTGCTTGAAAAGACAATTCCGTGGTGGCGCAAGGCGCTCAAGTTTGCGTTGGGCGGCCTTCGCTCCGGATTTGGCTTTTTCCCTCTGCCTGCGCGGTTAGAGCCGGTTGCCGTGCCGATGTTTTCAGGAGGCTACAAAGAGATTCCGGAAGAAGAGAGAACTTTGACCAAGGAGTTCCCCAAAATCGAAATGACCGCACCAGCGATTCCGGCATCGCGAGGTGTGGAGCACGGTCTTATTGCCGCGCCTGAATCCATGCCTGACAGGGTTAAAGGAAAAGCCGGGGCAAGGAGAGAAATTTCCGAAGAGACTTCCTCCGGTGCTAAAGCCCTAGTCGATTCATCTGCATCAGCGGCACGACTGAAGTCGTGCCCTGACACCCCGCCCGTTATTTACGCATCCTGCGAAGCCGAGCCCGAGCCTGAGACTACCTCGACTGCCGCTGTTGAAGCCATAGCCGGGACTGAACCGGAGCAGATTTCGGTTCTGGTCGTTGAGCCAGAAGCCGTAAACGAACCGAATTCAGAGCCGGTTGAAAAAGCCGAGTCCGAGATTGAAACCGAGCCGGAAGCCGCAGCAGCGGTCGTGGAAGCCGAGTCCTCAGCGCCGAGCCCTGAACCAGTGCCCGTTGCCTCCATTGAGCAAGACTCTAGGCTCGATGAGCCGCAGATCGCCGATCCGTCCGTGCCTTCGCTTCTTGAGAGGGCACCTGTGGCCGAGCTAGAGATTGCGCCGGAGCCGGTCGTCGAACAGACCGCAGCTTCCGATGAAGCGCCACCGTTGGTACTCAGCGCTGAGTCCAGCGCAGAGGAAAAGGCCGACACAAAAGCGTACGAAAAGGCCACCGCCAAGCTGGCCGCGCGACAGAAGAAGCTGGACGAAGGCTCTGAGGAATCTCCCTTTTCGGTGATTGTGGGGCAGGTGTATGACGGCCCATTGGACCTGCTGCTGGACCTGATTCGCAAGCAGGATATCGACATCTACGACATCCCCATCGCGACCATCACCTCCCAGTTTCTTGCCTATGTGAACCAGCTCAAGGCCAGCGATGTGGACGTGGCGGGAGAGTTCATCTATACCGCTTCGCTGCTGATCCACATCAAGAGCAAGATGCTGCTGCCGCGCACGGCCACCGGGCCGGAAGACGCGGGGGAAGATCCGCGGCGGGAGCTGGTGGAGCGGCTGCTGGAGCACGAGCGCTTCAAGAACGCCGCCCAGATGCTGCAACAGAAGCAGATGCTGGAGGCCGCCACGTGGACCAACCCAGGCGTGCGCGAGTTCAAAGACGATGAGGGCGCCGAGCCGGAGATTGCCGCCGACACTGTGGACCTGGTGCGCATCTTCCGCGACATTCTGGAGCGCGCCCGCAATCGCCCGGTGATCGACGTAGAGGAGGATTCTGTCACGGTGAGCCAGATGATTCAGTTTCTGGCCCGCCGCCTGACCATGGAAGACAAGCCGGTGGCTCTGCGCCGGCTGTTGAGCCATACCCGCAGCGAGCGGGCGCTGATCGCCATGTTCCTTGCGCTGCTGGAGATGGTCCGCCTGCAGGCGATTCTGCTACGCCAGGACCGCCAGTTCAGCGAGATATTTATCAAGAAGCACAGCGGCTTCGACGCGGTGATGAACGAAGGCCTGGGCAACGCGCGCGACGACTGGCGGTAGGCGCGAGTTCTATTCGGTACGTTGATGGACGGATTACTTCACTGTTGTGCCAGACTGTGGGAACGCGCCAGCCGATATGTGGGATAGGGAGAAGGTATTCAAGTGGAAGAGAAGGCAAAACCTGACACGGATCGCCACAGCGCCCTTTGGGCGGAACTCCATGAAAAGGCGAAGGATGACCCAGAGTTGGCGGAGAAGCTGAAAGTTGCGCAGCACGTGATGGAAAAGTATAGAGAGACCTTCCAGCGGCTGGCGGATTACTGACCCAACTCCAGCACGATTTCCACCACTGCCGCGCTACCCCCTTCACGAGCCTTATCCCTCACCGTGTAGAATTGTTACAGTCAGGTTAATTCCCCGCCCTGGCAACGCAAACAATCGTGCGAAGATGCGGTTGTTGGGGTTATATGGACGCCAATTTGTCCGGCTCTGCTATCTCCCGCTTCAAACCATCCCCTATGTATTTGTTTTGTCCTGCTATTTATCACACTCGACTTCGGAGGCCCAGGCGTATCCGGAATCTCTCCGGCCGCATTGGTGAACTCTGATGGCCGAACTGGCAGCCGCCGTGGAAGTACTGCCTTCAAAAAAGTCGCGTCTTGATAGCACTCTGGGCAATATGCCCAGTCGTGGGAGCATCGCGCTGTTTCTGGCGGCGCTGGCCGGCGGCCTGTGCTACATCGCACTTCACGTTGCAAGGGACATGCAAGAGGTCAAAGTCACCAGCATCTGGCCATATCTTCTGCTGGCCCTGGCGCTGTTGATCGCGCTCGGTTTTGAGTTCGTCAACGGCTTCCATGATACGGCCAACGCTGTGGCCATGGTCATCTATACCCATTCCCTGGAACCCACCACTGCGGTGGTCTTGTCGGGTATGTGCAATCTGTCCGGCGTGCTAGCCTCCTCCGGCGCGGTGGCCTTTGCCATCATCGCGCTGCTGCCGGTCGAGCTGATCCTTCAGGTCAGCTCGGGGGCCGGCTTCGCGATGGTTTTTGCGCTGTTGGTCGCGGCGATTCTCTGGAATCTGGGTACGTGGTGGCTTGGGCTGCCGGCCTCCAGCTCACACACCATGGTGGGTTCCATCATTGGCGTGGGGATCGCCAACCAACTATTCAACCCTCACATCGGCGCCACCGGCGTAGATTGGGAGCAGGCCATTAAGGTACTGCAGGCGCTGCTTATCTCGCCGGTGGTTGGCTTTGGCACCGCCGCGCTGCTCATGCTGCTCTCCAAGGCGCTCTTTCGCTACCCTGCCCTCTACGAAGCGCCTAAAAACAAGCAGCCTCCTCCGTGGCCCATTCGCGCCCTGACGGTGCTCACCTGCACGGGGGTCAGCTTCTTCCACGGCTCCAACGACGGGCAGAAGGGCATGGGCCTGATCATGCTGATCCTTATCGGCACCATGCCAACCGCTTACGCGCTGAACCACGCCATCACCTCCAACGGCATGCAGGAGTTCATCGCCGCTTCAGAACAGGTCGGCCATATTCTCGACCGCCATGTGGACCAGCACGCCACTCTCGGCTCCGACGCGCGCGCCGAGGTCACCGACTACATCCGCACCCAGCAGCTTCGGCCGGAGACGATTCTGGCGGTACGAGAACTGGTTGCGGAAGTGAACCACGAAGTGACCCTCTACAAGGTCTTCAAGTCCGTCCCGGCGCAGGAACAGACCAACGTTCGCAACGATATGTACGTGGCTAGTGAAGCATTGCGGCTGATGGCCAGGACTCACAACCCGGCCTTCACCACCGAGGAGAGCGCGGCTCTGAAGAACTACGTGGGCGAGCTGGACAAATCCACCAAGTTCATCCCCGGCTGGGTCAAAGTGGCTGTGGCGCTGGCCCTTGGACTGGGCACGATGGTGGGGTGGAGGCGCGTCGTCGTCACGGTGGGCGAAAAGATCGGCAAGGAGCACCTGACCTATGCGCAGGGCGCCTGCGCCGGACTCGTGGCCATGGGCACCATCTTCGTCGCCGACACCTTCGGCCTGCCGGTTTCAACCACGCACATCCTCAGTTCCGGAGTAGCGGGAACCATGGCCGCCAACGGCAGCGGCCTGCACATGTCGACGATTCGCAACATCGCGGCGGTCTGGGTCTTCACGCTGCCGGCTGCGGCGCTGCTCTCCGGCCTGCTCTACTGGCTCTTCCGCGCGATTTCCTGAAAGGTGCCGGGCTTCCGGGGCAGAGGTATCTTCGCGCGACTGAGAATGCCTCGCCCTGCGCAGGCAACTACTTCTTCTTGAACTTCATCAACTCCACGGCCTTCAGCGCGATATTCTCGGCGCTGACTTCCAGCTCCTTGACCATCTAGGGGAGCGAGTCTAGGCTTCAGGGCAGAGCTCTTCGTGCGACCGAGAATGCCTCTTTTTATTTCAGGATTTAGAGCCTGTCCGCAAATAGTAGCGCCGGTCTCCAGACCGGCTGTACTGGTGGCTTCCTAGCCGCCAGATGCGGATTGTGCGGGTCTGGAGACCCGCACGAGAGCCGCTCTGGAGAGCGCTTACTTCTTCTTGAACTTCATCAACTCCACGGCCTTCAGCGCGATATTCTCGGCGCTGACTTCCAGCTCCTTGACCATCTCCCAGGGCGAGCCCGAGTCGCCGAAGCGATCTTTTACGCCAATGGCTCCGGTGATCAGGGGCTTGCCGTAGAGTTGCTTGCTTCCAGTGAGGATGCCGCTGACGCGCCACGCCAGAGCTCCGATCTGGTGTTCTTCGGCCGTAACCACGACACCGGTTTCCTGGGCGGCGCGAACGACGGCTTCTGCGTCGATGGGCTTGAGCGTGTGCAGATTGAGAACGCGCGTCTCGTAGCCGAAGTCGCGCTTCAGAATCTGGGCCGCGCGCATCGCCTCGGGGACCATGGGTCCGCAGGCGATGATGCTCAGGTCCTCCGACTCATTTTTGTACTCAGAGGCCAGTTGGGTCTGGAAGGCGTCGGCGAAGTTGTCCGCCTCCGCGCGCAGGCGAATCACGTTTGCCTTGCCGAAGACATAGGGGGTCTTCTCATCCGTTACGATCGGCGTGGCCTCGCGCGCAAGGCGGATATACTTGGGACCTTCATGCTTGAACAACAGCCAGGTTGTGGCCTTGCGAGCCTCGACGATATCGCAGGGCACGACAACCGACATATTCGGCAGCCCTAGCATGGCGAAGAGATCTTCCAGCGCCTGATGAGTGGCGCCGTCGGGTCCAACCGAGACGCCCGCGTGGGCTCCTGCAATCAGGACGTTGAAGTTTCCGTAGCAGACCGAGACTCGAATCTGATCCAGGTTGCGCGCTGCGGAAAACGTGGCGTAGGAGCCAATCACCGGCAGCTTGCCTTCACGCGCAAATCCCACTGCCGCCGCCGTGGCCGACTGCTCGGCGATTCCCAGGCTCATCCAGCGCTTCTTGCGCTCGGGCTTGCCGGCATAGAAGTCGCTGATGGTGATGGAGCCGGAGATGTCCAGTCCAAGGCAAACAATGCGCTCATCGTCGCCGTTTTCCGCCAGCGACTGGCCAAAGCCCTTGCGTGTGGGCTCCATCTTGACCTTCATGGTGTCGGCGGTGTTCCACCAGAAGTCGCGGGAGAATTTGGGCATTTTGGCATCCAGCTCGCGGTCCATCTCCGCCTGGTAGCTCTTCGCCTTATCCAGCAACATCTCCACCGGAATTTTCTCAGTCAGTCCCAATTCCTTCAGTGAGGCGGCCAATTCCTCGCGGTTCGGCGTCTTGCCGTGCCAGCCAGCCACATTCTCCATAAAGCTGACGCCCTTGCCCTTGACGGTGTCGGCGAGGATGACCACCGGCTTGCCCTCGATCGTTCTGGCCTTGACGAAGGCCTCGACCAGTTGCTTCATGTCGTGGCCGTCAACGCGCAGCACCTCCCAGCCAAAGGCGGCGTACTTCTGGTCCAGCGGCTCGACCTGCATCACGTCCTTCACCCAGCCGTCAATCTGCAGGCGATTGACGTCGATGACAGCGATGATGTTGTCCAGCTTGAAGTGGCCGGCCTCCATGGCGGCTTCCCAAACCTGGCCCTCCTGCTGTTCGCCGTCGCCCATCAGGCAGAAGATTTTGTGATTCTTCTCGTTGAGCCGGGCGGCCAGAGCCATGCCGACGGCAATGCTGAGGCCTTGCCCCAGCGATCCCGAGGAGACCTCGACGCCAGGCAGCTTGGACCAATGCGGATGGCCCTGAAAGCGCGAGTGGAGCTTGCGCAAGGTGACCACGTCGTTGACGTCGCAGAAGCCAGCGAAGGCCAATCCGAGATAGAGGGCCGGAGCCTTGTGGCCGGCTGACCAGATGATGCGGTCCCGATCGGGCCAGTTGGGATTCTTGGGATCGTGCTGGGCAACATGGAGGTAGAGCGCGGCGGTAATATCCATGATCGAGAGTGTGCCGCCGGCGTGGCCCGAACCGGCCGCGCACAGCGTTACCAGATCATAGCCGCGCATCAGGTTGGCGGCTTCCTTGAGCTGCTCGATCGAATATTCCCGGATTACCTTCCCGGTTGCGGAATCCTTGAGGGCCATGGCCTTCTCCTAGAGGTTCTGCTTGGTCCACTTGTCGAGGCGTTCGAGCGCCTGTTGCAGGTTTTCGAGCGAATTGGCCACGCTAAAGCGCAGATAGCCCTCACCGAACTCGCCGAAGGCCGTGCCGGAAAGCGCCGCCACGCCGGCCTGATCGAGCAGCGCGTCGGCCAGAGGCTTGGACTTCCATCCCGTCATCGTAATGTTGGGGAAGACGTAGAAGGCGCCCTTGGGCTGGCGGCAACTGAAGCCTTTGATCTTGTTCAACCCGGCAACGAACATTTCACTGCGCTTCTTGAACTCGGCGCACATGTGCTCGACGGCGCTCTGATCTCCGCGCAGCGCCTCGATGCCGGCGATCTGAGTGAAGCTGGCGGTGCAGGAGTTGGAGTTGGTCATCAGGCGGGTGATGTGGGTGGCCAGATCCGCGCGCATCACGCCATAGCCCATGCGCCAGCCGGTCATCGCGTAGGTCTTGGAGAAGCCATCGAGAATAATCGTGCGCTCCTTCATGCCGGGTAGGGTCGCAATGGAGAAGTGCTCGCCTTCAAAGAGCAGGCGGCTGTAGATTTCGTCCGAGAGCACCAGGATATTGCGGTCGCCGATGATATTGGCAACCTGCTCGATGTCCTTGCGGGGCATGACGCCACCGGTGGGGTTCTGCGGAGAATTGAGAATGATGAGCTTGGTGCGATCGGTGATCAGCGCGGGCAGCTCGTTCACATCCAGCGTGAAATCGCGCTCCTCGCGCAGTTGGATGGGAACGGCCTTGCCGCCCATGTAGTTGATCATCGATTCGTAGATGGGGAAACCCGGATTGGGATAGATGACCTCATCGCCTTCGTCGATCAGCGCCAGGATGGCGTAGAACATGATGGGCTTTCCGCCCGGCACGACCACCACTTCATCCGGGGATACCTTGATTCCGCGGGTGCGGCCGATGTAGTCGGCGATGGTCTGGCGCAGTTCGGGCAGGCCGGCGGAGGGACCGTAATGGGTCCAACCCTTGCGCAGCGCGTCGACTGCGGCTTCCACAACATTGGAGGGCGTGTCGAAATCGGGTTCTCCGATTTCCAGGTGAATGATGCTCCTGCCCTGGCGCTCGAGCGCCTTGGCCTTGTTCAGGACTTCAAAGGCAGTTTCGGTGCCCAACCGCGCCATGCGGCCGGCGAGACGTAATTCGTATTGAGTAGATGTTGGCATAATGATTGACACTCCTGTAAGCCGGCATGACCGGCAAAATCGCGTCCATGTGGATCAAGCGGTATTCCAGATGGCCGAGTTGTGAAGCTGGATTTCGCTATACTGGAATCTACTTGAGGCGCGCAACAGATGGGAATACGATTTATATGGTACTTTTGGGTATCTTCAGAATACTGTTAGGTTGCAGATGGCAGACACTTTAGAAATTACCAAACTCCTCGATCCCATCGGATGGCGCATCCTGGCCGAACTCCAGGACGATGCGCGCATTCACTTTTCGGAACTGGGCCGGCGGGTTGGCCTATCGACGCCGGCGGTCATCGAGCGGGTTCACCGCATGGAAGAGGCTGGACTCATCACTGGATACCGTGTCGAAATCGATCGCCAGAAGATCGGACTGCCGGTTAGCGCCTTTATTCGTGTCCGCGTCATCGGCGACGCGATTTCTCACGTTATCGCAGTAGCCCGCGAAATGCCGGAGGTCTATGAATGTCACCACATCGCCGGAGAGGACACATTCCTGCTGAAAGTCTGCGTGCCCTCGTCCAGAGCCTTGGAAGATACGATCAAGAAGTTCATGCCTTATGTCACCACCACCACGATGCTCGTCTTGTCCTCGCCCGTTACGCGGCGAGCTATCGAGCCTTTATAGTAGGCCGCGCTGCCTCCGCATTGATTCTGTTCAGGTTGTTCCGGTTGCGCGAAGAGCTTGCGGCCACGTAGTGTTGACCCATGCCCGAAGTTGCCGCTTCCTGCGATCCGACGAATCTCGATCTTGAATCCCTGGCTGCCGATGTGGTGGCGCAGGCTGTCAAGGCTGGCGCAACGGACGCCGAGGCTGTGGCGCGCGAGGGCGACGAGTTCAGCGTCAATGTGCGCATGGGCCAGGTGGAGACGCTGAAAGAGTCCGGCTCGCGCGGTCTGGGTCTGCGGGTGTTTCTAGGCCAGCGGTCGGCCTCGACCTCGACCAGCGACCTGACCCCGGAGGGGATTCGCCAACTTGTGGAAGGCGCGCTGGCGCTGGCCAAAGTTACCGAAGAGGATGCCTTCAGCGGGTTGGCGGAGACGGAAGAATTCGGTTCGCTGCCCGGCGATCTTCATCTTTATCACGAGGATGTGTATTCGCTTCCGGGGCCAGAGCGCATCGAGTGGGCGCGGCGGGCGGAAGCGGCGGCTCTCGGGGCCGATCCGCGCATCACCAACTCCGACGGCGGGAGCTTTGACGCGGCTACGGGACGCAAGGCGCTGGCTAATTCGCGAGGCTTTGTGGGCGGCTACCGTTCGAGCTATACCGGGGTTTCGGCGGCGCCGCTGGCCGTGGATGTGAACGGCGCCATGCAGCGCGACGGCTGGTGGTCGAGCGCGCGGCGGCTTGCGGACCTGGAATCGCCTGAGTCTATCGGCCAGGAGGCGGCGCGGCGGACACTGCGGCGGCTGGGCGCGCGTCGCGTGGCCACGCAGCGGGTTCCGATTGTCTTTGCGCCGGAGGTCGCGCGGTCGCTAATTGGCTCAATCTTTGAGGCGGCTTCGGGCGACTCGATCTGGCGCGGGGCTTCATTTCTAGCCGGAAAGCTGGGCGAGCTAATTGCTGCGCCAAGCGTGACAATAATCGACGACAACACAATGCTGCTGCCTTCAGGGATGGGCGGCTTCGGGACTTCTCCATTTGACGGAGAGGGATTGCCTTCGCGGCGCACGGTGGTGGTGGAGAATGGCGTGCTGTGCAACTACCTTCTGAACACCTACACGGCACGCAAGCTGGGCATGAAGTCCACGCACAACGCCTCGCGCGGCCTGGCCGGCACGCCGGGAATCGGCTGCGGCAATCTCTATCTGGAGCCGGGAGCGCGGACGCCGGAACAGATCATTGCGGATGTGCCTGCAGGGCTCTACGTCACCAGCCTGATGGGCTTCGGCGTCAACATTGTCACCGGCGATTATTCGCGCGGCGCAACGGGTTTGTGGATCGAGAATGGTGTGCTGACTCATGCCGTGGAAGAAGTGACCATTGCCGGCAATCTGGCCGAGATGCTGCGCCAGGTGACCGCTATTGGCAACGATCTGGAGTTTCGTGGTGCGGTGGCCTCGCCGACGCTGCGGGTGGATGGGATGACGATTGCAGGGAGTTAGCAGAGCAGAGCGGAGTTAGCGGTGTTAGAGCGGTGAGCGGAGTTTGAGCTGAATGGTTGCTTCAAGGCTAACTACCGGGATTCCAATGCAACAGATGGGCTTTGACCCGTCCGACGCCAAGGCCGCTCTGGCGCAACTGCCGACAAGCCCGGCGGTCTTCGCGCTCTATGGAGCCGACGCGCACGCCGAGCCTTACATTGGCCGCACGCCGAACTTGCGCGGACGGCTGGAGCGGCTCTTGCAGCCCTCGGCCAAGCATCCGCGGCGCTTGCAATTGGCCGGGCGCGTACGGCAGATTCGCTGGCGGCTCACCGGCTCGGAGTTTGAATCCCTCCTCCTCCAGCTTGAGCTCCTCCAAAACGAGTACGGCACGAAGTGCCTCGAACGCATGCACCTGCGGCATCCGGCTTTTATCCGCTTCCTGGGCAGCAACGCTTACCCGCGCATCACGGTCACACATCGCCCCAGCCAGCGCGAGGCGGATTGGGCTTACGGGCCATTTGCATCGCGCGCGGCGGCCGAGCGCTACGCCGAAGAGGCGCTCAAGCTGTTTTTGCTGCGCCGCTGCACCTTCGATCTCTCGCCCGACCCGAGCTATCCCGGCTGCGTTTACTCCGAGATGAAGATGTGCCTCGCGCCTTGCTACAAGGGCTGCACCGATGAGCGTTACGGCGAGGAGGCTGCGGCGGTGGAGCGGTTTCTGGCCACGCGCGGTGAGAGCCGGCTGGTCACTCTTCGCACTCAGCGCGAAGAGGCCTCGGCGAACCTCGAATTCGAGGCGGCCGCGGCTCTCCACACGCAGGTTGCTCGTGTGGAGAGCGTGAGGGCGCTGGCTCCCGAACTGGTGCGCCCGCTCTCGCAGCTTCGGGCGGTTGTTCTGCAAGCCTCGGCCAACCCCGGCGAGGTGGCCGTCTTCCTCTATGAAAATGGCTCTCTGGTTGGACCGGCGGGATTTTCGACGTTGGGCATGAGAATCCAGAACGAGCAATCCGGTTCCACATCGCTCTTTGCGCACCCGATGGCGATAGAGCCGATTGTCGAGGACACAGGGAACAGGGATCAGGGATCAGGGAGCAGTAAAGGCGAAGCCACGGCAGAAGAATCCACTGCGACAGAAGCAACGGACGAAGCAAGGGCTGCATTGCCAACTAAAGCCGCCCGCGGCGCGCTCGAAGCACGCATGGAGGCGGTGCTGGCCGCACTTGCTGAGCCTTCCGGTTCGACCTCGGCCACCCTCCGCCAGGGCCATCTCGCGCTGCTCAAGCGGTGGTACTACCGCGCTGAAGTCCGCCGCAGCGGCGAAATCGTCTTTCCGGATGCCGAAGGCCGCTGGCCGGTGAAGGCCATGCTGCGGGGCGTGGGGCGAGTTGCCGGGAAAATGCTGGCATCCGCTAATCACTCCGGATAATCTGATTGAAACGATCCGCCATGCGCTCCTCAGAGACCATCCGCTCGATGCTCGTCGCCGGCCGCCACCCTCTCTCCGTAGGCCGCGTTCGAGAGGTTGCCGCGCTCATTCTTGCGCAGCCGAAGAAGATGCCCAAGTTGGTCGAACTCCTTTGGGACGAGGATCCTGGCGTGGCGAACCGCGCCGCCGATGCTCTCGAAAGGGCTTCCTATCACCAGCCTGCGCTGCCTGGTCTCTGGAAGGATTCCCTGCTTGGATTATTGGCTGAAGCGGAGCAGAACAAGCTCCGCTGGAATCTGGCGCTGATCGTTCCCCGCCTCACCCTCACCACACCTGAATGCCGAAGGGCTGCTTCAATTCTGCGGACCTACCTACAAGACAAAAGCTCAATCGTCAAAACCTGCGCCCTGCAAGGGCTTGCCGGCCTGACCCGTCAGGACCGCTCACTGCTGCCCGAGGTTGTGGACCAGTTGCGCATCCACGGCCGCTCCGGAACCCCGGCGATGCGGGCGCGAGGGCGGATTCTGCTGCAGCGGCTGGAAACCGCCTATGAACCAGTTTCCGCCGACCAGACTTTTCAGCCGAGTCACCGGCGCGGCTGATACACTGGCCCTGCAAGGAGAAGCTTCAAAAATCCCATGATTGAGCTGTTGCCGGTCTCAAAATGATTGAACTGCTGCCTTCGATATTATCGGCGGATTTCGCCCATCTGGCGGACCAGGTTGCCGCGGCCGAGCGGGGCGGTGGCACGGTTATTCACGTGGACGTGATGGACGGCCATTTTGTGCCCAACATCACGATTGGACCGCCGGTGGTCAAGTGCCTGCGCAAGGTGACCACGCTGCCGATCGACTGCCATCTGATGATCGAGAACCCGGACGAGTTCATCCCCGCCTTTGCCGAGGCCGGGGCGGACTGGGTGAGCGTTCACTATGAGGCCTGCCGGCACCTGCACCGTTCGCTGGAGCTGATTGCCCAGCACGGCATGAAGCCGGCGGTGGTGGTGAGTCCGGCCACCAGCGTCGAGCTGCTGCGGGATATTCTGCCCATGGTCCACCATGTGCTGGTGATGAGCGTGAATCCGGGTTTCGGTGGGCAGAAATTTATTGAATTCTCGCTGGACAAGATACGGCGGCTGGCCCAATTGCGCCAGGAGCTGGGGCTAGCATTTAGAATCGAAGTGGACGGCGGCGTGGCTCACGATACGGTGGCTCGCATCGTCAAAGCGGGTGCGGAGCTGCTAGTGGCCGGCAATGCTGTTTTTGGCGCGGGGCAACCGGAGCAGGATGCGCGTGCGCTGCTGGCCTCGGCCCGCGAGGCTGCGGGCAAGTAGCCGGGATTTGCGCATAAGATTCTGAGGTTATTAGGGAATTGGCTTGCGGCCTGTCGACGGGCCGCGGCCGCAATGAGGTGGTATGAACCGGTTAACAAAGAAGATTATCGTGGTAGCCTTGGCGCTTCTGGTGCTGGGGTCAGTTTCGGTCCTGGCCAAGGGAAAGAAGCCCAAACACAAGAAGCACGAGGACCTGAGCGCCAACCCGCTGCTAGGCGTGAAATCCAGGCAGCCCGATAAAGAGCTCTTCGACAAGGCCATGATCGCCATGAAGAAGGGCCGCTTCGACGTGGCTCGGCTAGACCTGCAGACCATGCTCAACACCTATCCCGACTCCGAGTTCCGGATGCGCGCCAAGCTGGCGGTGGGCGACAGTTGGTTCAAGGAGGGCGGCACCGCGGCCCTGACCCAGGCCGAGGCCGAGTACAAGGACTTCATCACCTTCTTCCCCAATGCTCCGGAGGCCGCCGAGGCGCAGATGAAGGTGGCTGACATCTATTACCAGCAGATGGAGAAGCCCGACCGCGACTACACCAACGCGCAGCGCGCCGAACAGGAATACCGGGCGATGATCAATATGTTCCCCGACTCATCGCTGGTGCCGCGCGCCAAGCAGAAGCTGCGCGACGTGCAGGAGGTTCTGGGCGAGCGCGAGACACAGATCGGACTTTACTACGGAAGCCGGGAGAACTTCTCGGCCGCCATTGCCCGCCTGGAGACTGTGGTCGATACCTACCCGCTTTATTCCAAGAGTGACCAGGCGCTGCTGGGCATCGGCGATGCCTATGCAGGCGAGGCTCACGCCATTCAGATATCGCCCCGTCTTCCCGGCGCAATCAAGGAACGGCTGCGCGCGGTCTACCAGGACCGGGCCGCCGAGGCCTACACCAAAGTGATCACACGCTATCCCATGGCGCCCCACGTGGAAGATGCACGCGACCGTCTGGTGGCCATGAACCGCCCTGTTCCCGAGCCTACCCAGGAAGCGGTTGCCGAGAATGACGCCGAAGAGCGCAGTCGCCAGCCCCTGCGCTTTACTGACAAGACCTTCGACATCATCAAGCACGGACCCACAGTGGTGCAGTCGGTGCATGTAGGCGAGCCCAGCCTGGACGACCCCAAGCGCACACTCGCGCCCGATGTGACCAAGCAAAACATCGCGATCTTCAATGCCGCCGTCAGCGCCGGCAAGCCTGCTGCGGCCACCGGCGCGGTCACGCCCACCGGCGTCAATGAGCCCCCGCGCAGCGATCAACCTTCCCAGGCGCCCTTGCAGTTGGAACAGCCTGCGAGTGGCACCGGAGTGGGCGTCCAGGTGGTGAACGCGCCCGACTCCAACGCCGTCATCAAGCCTGTCGGCCCGGTCAGCACCGTCGCGCCCCCTGCGGAAAAGCCGGCTGAGGCCCCCGATCAGGTCAACGACGTCAAGCCGGGCACAACACCGGTACAGTCTGCCGCCGGAGCCAAGAAGAAGAAGCCCAAGGCTGATCTGAGCGACGAATCGTCGAGCAAGAAGAAAAAGAAGAAGGGCATCTCCAAGCTGAACCCGTTCTAGGCTGGCAGCCAATTCGAGTACAAGAAGGGCCGCTTCCCATGTGGGAGCGGCCTTTCTTGCGGCTCACGCCAGCTTCGGCTGTGAAGATACTGGTGGAGGTGCATTCCTGGCAGGCCGTCGAAGCCTGTTCTTTTGGGATTTGGATTCAACCGGATCTAATTTGCGTTCCTCAACCGCTTTGCCAGCGACCACTTCAGTTCGTCGATGCCTTCGCCAGTGACAGCGGAAATGGAGTGGAACTCCAGCTTGCGGCGCTTGATGTGGGCGGCCAGCTTTTTGAGTTTGTCTGGGTTGGCGGAGTCGATCTTGGTGGCGACGACAATCATGGTTTTATGGGCGAGAAGCTGTTCGCCGTTGGCGTTGGTGAAGCTGGCTAACTCCTGGTTGATGACCTTGAAGTCTTCGACGGGGTCGGGTCGGCCGCTGGCGTCGGAGACGTCGACCAGATGGACCAGCAGACGGGTGCGCTCGATGTGGCGCAGGAATTGAATGCCCAGGCCTGAGCCGAGGTGCGCGCCTTCGATGAGGCCGGGCATATCGGCGACGACGAAGGATTCCAGCTCCGGTTCTTCGCCGACGGTGACCACGCCGAGGTTGGGTTCGAGTGTGGTGAAGGGGTAGTCGGCGATCCTGGGCCGCGCGGCGGAGATGCGGGAGATGAGTGTGGATTTGCCGGCGTTGGGATAGCCGACCAGGCCGACATCGGCCAGCAGTTTCAGCTCCAGGCGATAGAGGCGTTCTTCGCCGGGGCGGCCCAGTTCGTGTTCGCGCGGAGCCTGGTGGGTGCTGGTGGCGAAGTGCTGGTTGCCGCGCCCGCCGCGTCCGCCTTTGGCGATTATGACGCGCTCGTCCGGCTCACTGAAGTCGTGGACCAGCTCACCGGTGGTCTGGTCGTAAAGGGATGTGCCGACAGGGACTTGCAGGATAATGGAGTTGCCGTCGAGGCCGGAGCAGTTGGAACCCATGCCGTGTTCGCCGCGCTGGCCCTTGTGTTCCGGGTTATAGCGGAAATGAATCAGGGTGTTGTGGCGCTGCGAGCTGACCATGACGACATCGCCGCCACGTCCGCCATCGCCGCCCGAGGGACCGCCGCGGGGCACGAACTTCTCGCGCCGGAAGGCCATGCAGCCGTTGCCGCCGTCGCCGGCCTTGACGCGAATTTTTGCTTCATCAATGAACATGGACGACCAGGGATCAGGGGTCAGTTGTCAGTAGGGCCGTGGGCACATTATCGGACTCGGATAGAAGATGCGTCTTTTCAGTTTACCGGAGAAGGGCATAGAATCTCTTGCAACGCCACTATTGGGGTAATTTGAGCGGTCAATAGTCGGGAGATTCCTGTCTCGAAATGGCCGAGGACTCTGCCCCCTCCAGACCCGCCGCGAGAGCGGGCCGGAGTTGAAGCTTGGAGCGGTTTTTCCCATGGTCTGCCGCGAGCAGGGGTCTCGATGGCAGGGGCAGAGCGCAGTTGGACGAAGACGCTGGCGGTAGCCGTGCTTTTGATGGGCGCGGGAGCGGCGGGTCTTGCCCAATCGGCCCAAACTCAATCGACTGAAGGTGGCGCGGAGCAAGGCATATTGGCCGGCTCGTTGAGCGGCAAAGTGACCGACCTGTATTCGAAGCCGCTGGAGGGCGTTGTTGTTGTCTTGCGCAACCAGGCCACGGGCGCCGAGGCGCGCACAACCACCACAAAAAACGGGACTTACCGGTTCAGCGGTCTGGAGCCGGGGGAGTACGCGCTGGAAGCCGAGAGCCCGCAACTGGGGCGTGGCCAGGTGGGAGGCATTGTGGTCGACGCCGGCCACGAGGCGCGGGTGCAGGCGGCGCTGGAGATGGAGCCGTTTCCACCCAGCCCCGTGCCGCCGGCATTGCCGGGCGTGAACCGGCCCGACTTGAACAGAGCAGGGTTGAACCGGCCCGATCTTGAGCCGACGGCTCTACCCGTTGACGAGCCCGCATTAGCAGCCGAGACGTTGCGTTTACTGCCGTTGAACGGGCGGCGGGTGAGTGTGGAGATTCCTCAGACCACGGCTTTCGAGTTGAACGCCACGCTGGACGCCGAGCCGTTGCGGACGTTGACCCTGGCGGGACAAAGCTGGGATGGTTCCGCAGAACCGGCGCCTGCGATTTCAGCTAAGGTGCAGGCTTCGCCCAGGCCGGTGCTGGCAGCCTCTCAGGAGAGCAGCCCGGCGGCTCCGGCGTCGACGACCACAATGAGCGCGGCCGAGTTGCAGGCTCTGCCAGTGAGTGGGCGGCGCTGGCAGGATTTTGTGCTGGACAATACGCCTACATCCACGACCCCGGCGGGAGGCCAAGGGCGGATTTCGTTGCGAGGAGCGGGGCAGCCGGCCGAGATCGCGGTGGATGGAGTTGGCCGGGGGTTGGCCTTTGGCCCGACAAACGGAACAAACGAGTCGGGGCAGGGCTCGTCAGGACGGGGACCGTTGGGTCAGGGCGAAAATCCGGCAGGAATGGCGCAGGTGGGTAGAGGCGGGCATGGACTTGCCGTGAGCGAGGCGGCGATCCGCATGGTGGAGACGGTGGAAGAAAACGTGGAGGCCGCGTCGTCCAGGGGGGCAGGCGGTCGCATGAACGTCGAGACCCAGAGCGGCGCCAATGAGCTACATGGGCAGGGATTTTTCTTCGATCGAGATAACGTATGGGGTGCGCGGAATCCCTTTACGCAATGGGTGAAGGAGGCCGCACCGGCCACGCTGACCACCGTCCCGGTTTTCACGCCGGAGTCCTACACTCCTCCGGACCGCGAAACGGTCTGGGGCATCGGCGTGGGCAGCCGCATTCTCCGCAACAAGCTCTTCTGGTTTGCGGCTCTGGACGGTTACCAGCGCAACGATCCGGGAGTGGCGATGGTCAAACATCCATACCTTCTACAGCCAGAGCCTTCGAACACATGTGCGAATCCCCCATGTACCGAAACGACCGGTTTTTTTGCCCAGCCTTCGAACGACCAGATGCAGGTGTTGAGCGCGCGGCTAGGGCTGAGCAGCGCCAATCCAGTGGTCGAGGGGCTCGGAGCTTATTCGCCGATGCTGGAGAAGCTCGCCGGGCTGCTCGGCCCCGCTCCGCGCACGGCTACGCAGTGGACCGGCTTTGGGCGGCTCGACTGGCAGGCGACCGAGCGCCAGCGCTTCACCTTGGAGGGGATCGGCGCCAAATGGAACTCGCCCGGCGGAGGACTAACCAGGGTTTCAGAAACCTATGGCAACCACAGCTTCGGCTCGACCAAGGCCAGCGAAGAGTGGCTACTGGGCCGCTGGGAGGCATTTTTGACCCCCAACCTGCTGGCCACGACCCAGGCATCGGCCGGGCGCACTATTCAGGAGGCGCGGCCGGAGACGCCTTCAGCGTTTGAGCAGACCTTCCTCGCCGGGAATGCGTGGGGCCAGTTGCCGCAGATGGTGGTGGACTCGCGCTACGGCTTCACTATAGGCAACCCCTCGCGCATCGGCCAGGGCAGTTATCCGGACGAGCACCTCTACCAGGGGAAGGAGTCGATGGACTGGATACGCGGCAAGCTGCTGATGAAGGCCGGCTTCGAGGCGAGCCACAACGCCGACGCGACCAGCCTGCTGCGCAACCAAACCGGCACGTATACCTACTCCAACGTGGAAAACTTTATCTCCGATGCGCTGGTCTTCGGCAAGTTTGGGTTGACCGATGCGCTGGACCCCAATAATCAGCACAACTGCGACCAGACGGGCAAGGTGTGGCGCGACTCTTCAGGCACGCTGCGCGGGCTGGGTTACCTGCCCTGCTACTCCTACTACTCGCAGACCATGGGTCCGTCGAGCTGGCATTTGAGCACCAACGATTGGGCGGGGTATGCGACGGCCCAGTGGCAACCGAACAAGCGGGCGGTTGTCTCTGCCGGATTGCGCTGGGAGCGGGAGCAGTTACCGCCGCCGCTGGCCACGCTCCAGAATACAGATCTGCCGCAGACCGAGAAGCTGCCCAGCCTGGGCAACGACTGGGGTCCGCGTGTGAGCCTGGCCGTCGGAAGCGGAGAAAAACATTGGCCGGTGCTGCGGCTGGGCTACGGGATGTACTTTGGGCGCACAGAGAACCTGACGCTGGAGACTGCGCTGACCCAGACCGGCTCCTTCAACGGCGATCTGAGCTTCTTTATGCGGCCCACAGACAACCTGAACTTCGGCGGCGCTCCGCCCTTTCCATACGTCTTGCGGGGCGAGCCGGGCAGCGTTGTCAAGCCGGGAGCGGTGGAGTTTGCGCCCAACTTCCACAACCCCGAGGTGCATCAGGCCGTCGCAGCCGTGGAAGAGACGCTGCCCAGCCATGTGGAGGTGACCGCCAGCGCGATGGTGAGCCTGGGCCGCCGTCTGCCCATCTCCATCGACACGAATCTCGGCCCCCCGACGTCGCTACAAACCATCACCTACAACGTGTGCGACCAGACTCCGACAGGCCTCAACAATGGCGCATGCGGCAACACGGGCCTGGGCCCCATCAAAGCGGCGCAGATCACGGTTCCCTTCTATGCTTCCTGGCCTTCGCTAACCGGAGTAGCCGGGCGCCTCAACCCGAACTACCAGCAGATTACTCAGATCGTGAGCCGGGCCAACTCGACATACGAGGCGGCGATGCTCAGGGTCGAACGCTATGGCCGCCGTGGGCTGAGCTTGCATGCCCATTACATCTACGCGCACGCCATGGACTGGAATCCGAACGAGAGCGCACAGGCAGCCGGTAACGACGTGCTCGATCCTGCCAACTTCAGCCAGGAGTACGGGACCAGCAATCTGGATATGCGCCACTCGGCCGGCGGCATGGTGATCTATGAGGCGCCCTGGAAGCTGCGCGGCACATCGGGAAAGTTTGTCAACGGCTGGATGCTGTCGGGCGTCGTGCAGTTCCGCAGTGGATTGCCTTACACCATGCGCACCTCAGGCTCGCTTCCCGAGGAGTTCACTACTGGAGGTTCGGCTATCGCAGGACTGGGGCCGGGGATGAACGGCTCGGGCGGCGACAACCGCGTCTACGGCCTCGGCAGCGACAACCAGGTTTACAACATCGGCCGCAACACGTACCGCTATCCGGCCACATGGAAGGCGGACCTTCGGCTGGGCAGGCGCTTCGACCTCGGGCACATGCGCCAACTGGAGCTGCTGGCCGAGAGCTTCAATCTATTCAACCACCAGAACGTGACAGAGCTGGAGACGACAGGCTACACCATCGGGTCCGGCAACCCGCCAAGCACGCTCGGTACGCCGGGCACACCGCCTACGCTGAACTTTCTCACCGGCCTCAAAGTCAACTCCACCACCGGCCTCCCCATCCCAGCGTTCGGCCAGCCGCTGAACATCAACGCGACAAACTTCTACCGCGAGCGGCAGATCCAGTTTGGGTTGAGGCTGAGGTTCTAGGGCCTGTTAACACTACTGAGGTGGCAGCCGCCCCAGTAGTGTTAACAGGACCTAGTTGCTCGCTGGTGGTGTTGTCGGCTCGGCAGGCGCGGCAACCGGTTGCTGCGCGGCCGGTTGCTGTTTGTACAGGTTGCGAATGTAGATGATGAGGTTCCACACCTCGTCGTCCTTGGCGCGGCCCGCCTCCTCGGCAGGCATCTTGCCCTTGCCATTGCGGATGACCATGAACAGCCCCTGGTCCGGCTTGTCGGCCAGCGTCTTGGGATTGCTCCAATCGTCGAGCGACAATTCCATGTCCTTGGCCAGATCGGTCTTGCCATTTCCGTTGTCCCCATGGCACATCGCGCAGTCCTGCGCATAAATCTCCTTGGCGCGCGCCTGCGACTTGTCAGTAGGCTTGACCGGATTCTTTTGGTCGGCTGCAGGGGCCGGAGTGGCATCCTGCGGCATGGGCCCAGGGGCGGATGAGGCAGTAATCCCAAACAATACAACCGCAGAGACAAACAGCAACGGCTTCAACATAACAGCCTCCTCAGTTGCGGATGCCGTTTCGTGGCGTCTTGCAACCGAATCTTTTCTCGCACGAATTATATGCCAATTGGCCTGGCATAAGCCCGGCAGATGGGACAGGTGTGATTGAAGCGCACGCTTTTGGAGGGTATTAGACAGATTCCATGCGGCAAAGCCACGCGGCCTTCAGTGCCCAGGCCGCCAGCCACAGGCCAGATCCGGAGCGGTGGTCTTGCCGTCGAGCCTAAAGCAGGAAGCGCCGTTGATGTCGGTGCTGAAGGTGCGGACCCTGGCTGCTTCGAGCGCTTGCAGCACTTCCATGCGGGGATGACCGTAGCGGTTGTGCAGGCCGCAGGAGATGACGGCCCATTGGGGAGCCACGCGAGCTAGAAACTCCGGTCGCGTGGAGGTGATGCTACCGTGATGGCCCACCTTGAGCAGTGTGCTGGCCAGACTCTGGTCGGCCGGCATGGCTTGGGCGACCATTCCTTCTTCGACGGGAGCCTCGGCGTCGCCTTCCAGCAAAACAGAAGTTGCGCCGTAGCCCACGCGCATCACCAGCGAGTCGTTGTTGGCGGGCTCCGCGCCGGGCTGATAGTCGCGGAAGGGCGCCAGGACGCTGACCTGGGTAGGTCCGAAGGAGAAGGCATCACCGGCGCGTAGTGAACGGATGCGCACGTGAAGATCGGCGGCCTCGTCAAGCAGTGCATTGTAGGCGCCGAAGCGGGGGTTGTTGCCCACCCAAAGCTCGGCGGGATGGAAGTTGCGCAGCACGGCGGGCAGACCGCCCATGTGGTCGGAGTGGGCGTGACTGAGGGCCACCGCGTCGAGGCGGCGAATGCCGCGCGACCACAGCACCTGAGAGACGACCTCCTCGCCGATGTCGAAATCCTGGGGAGCCTGACGCGGACCGCCGCCAAAGCCGCCGCCATCCACCAGCAGGGTTTTTCCGTCGGGCGTAATCAACAGCAAGGAATCGCCCTGACCTACGTCGATGGCCTCGACAAGCAGGGCGTCGCGCGGGTGATCGACGGCGCGGGGCAGGACGGCGACAACGGCTGCCAGAAGCAGTGCGGCCAGAGAAGCGAGAGCGGCGCGGCGAGGCCAGCGGAGTCCAGTGGAAGCGGCAAGGCGGGCCAGCACGATGGCCGCCGCAAGCAGCGCACAGAAGGCGAGCGATTGACCGAGCAACGGCGCAGGAATCCGGAAGTCCCCCCAGGCCATCGAGCCGAACAGACGCACCATCCAGATGCCGAAGTGAAGAAAGACGGCCACGATCATTGCTGGAAGTACTGCGTACGCCGGACCAATCAGAGTTAAGAGCAAAGTAATGAGCGCGGCCGGCATCAGGATGAGCAGCAGCGGCAGAATGAAGACATTCACCGGCAGAGCAAAGACAGTGATGCGATGGAAGTAGAGAGCCATGGGCAGGGCCATGGCCAGCTCCACCACGCAGGAGACGACCAGCAACTCGGAACTGCGAATCAGGAAGCGCACGGTCCAGGGAAAGATGCGCCAGGCGATGCGGTTGGCGAATCGGCCGCTCACGGCTGCCTGCAACGCAACAGCGATCGTGCGGAGAATCACGCGGAACTGGGCCAGACGCGGGGGCAGTTTTACATCCAGGGCGATAAGCCGCAGATCGCGCGATGCCGTCAGGTAAGGATGAACCGTGCTCTGCAGCAACGGAGCGGCGACGCCGCCGATGGCGACGACGGCGAGCAGCGTCATCTGGAAGCTGGAGTCAAAGAGGCTGCGCGGGCTGAAGGCCAGCAGGCAGAGAGCGGCAAAGCCGATGGTGTTCAGCACGTTTCGCTCGCGGTAGAGGAGACGGCCGAGCAGGTAGAGCGTGACCATCCACAGCGAGCGCTGCACCGGCGTTGCAAAGCCGGTGAAGAGCGCGTAGGCGAAGGAGGCCAGAATGGTGGCGAATGTGGCCGGGACGCGGGGAAGGCGAAGGCGGCGCGCCAGCCAGAAGAGGCAGCCGGCCACGATGGCCAGGTGAAAGCCGGAGACCACCAGCATGTGAAAGGAGCCGGTGCGCTCAAAACCCACGCGCAGCGAATGGGTGAGGAATGTGCGGTCGCCTGTGACCATGGCGGCCAGCATGATGGCGTCGTCCTGTGAGAGGCGCAAAGGTGCAGGCAGGCGGCGCATGGCCACGGGCAGAGCCAGCAGGCGGGCGCTTGTGGCGCGCTGCAAACCGCTGACGCGGCAGGCGAGGAAGAGGCCGGAAGACGAGCCGAGCCGCTCTACGCGGTCGATGCTCACAGTTGCCGTGGAGGTGATGCCCTGGTCGAGCAGGAAATCCTCGCGGCTCCAGACGCCGGGATCGTGATAGACCTCCGGCGGCAGCAGGCGAACGACGGCGCGAAGGCGCTCGCCGCACTGGAAGGGCTGCTGGGCGGATGGAGTTTGCGGCCAGTGAACCGTCAGGCGAACGCCGCCCTCGACAGGCGGCTGTGTGTCATCGGCGTCGGTGACAACTTCCAGGCTGGAGACGCGCAGGTCGATTCTCTGCGAGGGCCGCTGTTCAGCTCCAGGCTCGTCCAGATTCTGCTCTGTCTCGCCGCGCACCGGCCCGGCATCGACGACTGTGCCTTCGACAGTGCGAAGCAAACCGTCGGAGAGCGCCGCCAGCGCGGGCGCGGGCGCCGGGTGCGGCTCCATCTCCGCGCACCACGCGCCCAGCAGCAGCCATAGCACGGCCAGCGGCAGCCAGGCGATGCGCTGCGCGCGAAATGCCGCCACGCCGCACAGCACAGCCACCAGCGCCAGCGCCACCAGCACCAGGCTGGGCCGCAGCCAGAGCCAGTGCGCCGCGGCAATCCCAACGGCAAAGAGCCAGGCCGCGTGAAAGAGAGGGACGGAAATCAAAACGGGGCCCGGTCCGGAGCCGAGGCTGGCAGGACCGGCGACGGCTTGCCCGAGGTTGGGGGAGTCGGATTGCATCGCGCCTGAAAGTTGGAAAGTTGTTCTGGCACTCAAGCCTATCAGGCGCGGCGCAATTGAACCACTGTTTCCAGGTGAAATGTCTGAGGAAAGAGGTCGGCGAGGGTGATGGATTGGATTTGGTAGCCGGAGCCGATGAGCACTCGCAGGTCGCGGGCCAGCGTGGCAGGGTCGCAAGAAACGTAAACGACGGCGGGTGCGGCGATCTCGCCGAGCAGCGCGCAGGTCTCCGCGCCCAGACCTGTGCGTGGCGGGTCCACGACGATTAAGTCGGGGCGTTCTCCCGTTCGATTACGGCGGAGAAAGGACAGCGTCTCAGCACTGACGTCCGCGCCGGTAGTGCCGCGGATGTTTTGCGCGAGCGCTGCCGTGGCTGACAGAGCTGACTCGACAGCAACGACGCGCTCAAATCGGGCTGTAAGCTGCCGGGCGAAGAGGCCGACGCCGGCAAAGAGGTCCCAGGCGAGCTTGCCACTGTGGCCGGCGGTGACCTGCTCGACCAGCGCGTCCACCAGCCAGCGATTGACCTGAAAAAATGCGCCGTGGTCCACGCGATAGTCAAAGCCGGCGGCATGATAGGCGAGCGAGGTTGCTCCCCATTGCGTGATGGTGCGCTGCTGCTGGCCGGGACGGCCCTCGACGACCAGTTCTGCGCCGGCGAGGGCGGAAATCCGCTCGTGTAGTGCCTGGGCCAACTCGTCGAAGCGCAGCTTAGCCGAGCTTACGGTGAAGACGGTTGCCAGCAGCGCGGTTTCATCAGAATTACAGAAAAGCGAAATCTCGGTGGGGCGCAGCGCCGGGGCAAATCCGCGCACAACCTGAGCAAAAGCCTGCGCGGCTTTAACCAGCAGCGGCGCGGCGATGGGGCACTCGTGGATTGGAACGACGGCATGAGATCGGCGGCCGCGATAGCCCAGGTTTCCCGCCGCATCGAAAGCCAGGCGGATGCGGTTGCGATAGGCCCAGGGATTCGCCAGAGAGAACGGCGATCTCCGCGGGCAGCGGGAACGCCGCCACGCTCCAGGGTTTCGCGCAGGATGGCCTGCTTGAAAGCGAGTTGCGTTGCGTAGTCCGTGTGCTGGTAATGGCAGCCGCCGCAGACGCCGAAGTGCGGGCAAGCGGGCGCGATGCGCTCCGGGGCGGCGCGGACGATCTCTTCGGCCTCGGCGGTCGCGTAGCCGGGCTTGCTCTGCGTGATGCGCACCCGCGCCTGCTCGCCGGGCAAGCGTGAGCGGCACAAAAACCGCCTTGCCTTCGACGCGGGCCAGGAATGCGCCGCCGTAGATTGGCTTTTCGATTTCGACGAGTTGCGTTCAGCGGGAGGCGGGATTTGCTCCGATGCGCCGCGATCCGGGTTTCCGGCGTGCTCTTTGCGGTAAGCTGGTCAGAAGCCTTCCGCGGATTGTTTCCGGCGTATGCTTCATTGCTGGCTCATATAAAAGAGGCTGAGGCGCGGCAGGTTGTAGTGCACCAGCAATTGCTTCTGCACAAACTGGCGCTCCACCTGGCGCAGTTGCACGGCGCCCATGCGGCTGCGATAGGGCGCCAGTTCGCGCGCCGCGTGCTCTTTCAGGCCGACGAGCAATTCCTCGGGAGCGGCGGCGGTGAGAGCGGCAAAGAGCTTTTCTTCGAGCACGGTGAGAGTGCGTTCGAGGGCTTCCAGATCGTGGGCCGCGGCGTTTTCCGTGCAACGGTCGGCGCGCGCGCTCAGCGGCCAGTTCGCGCAGGCGGGCGGCGGTTGCGGCGCAGGCTTCGGGAGCGACGGTTGCCGCATCCAGCGCGGCGGCGGCGGCTTCAAGATGCGCGGCCACGCGCTCCTGCTCAAAGCCCGATTCGCGTTCAGCGCTGGTTGCGGCGGGAGCCGTGCCGGCGGCGGCCTCGCGCAGTTCCTCGGCGGCTTCCATCACCGCCTGCGCGCACCAGGCCAGGCCGTTGATGCGCCGCATGCGGCCGCGCTTTTGCCGCGCCTCGTACTTGTCGAAGGCCGCATCGATGCCGCGCAGCACCGCTTCCAGCGGAATGCCGGCCTCGCGCCAGGTCTCGATCAGCGCCCAATCGAGCGTGGAGAGCAGCAGGAGCGCCCCGCGCCGCTGCTGGAAGCGCTCTTCGATCTCGGTAAAGTAGTTGAAGTAGTTCAGCACGGCGGCGCCTCAGTGTCTCAGTGCGCGCGGCTGCGCGGCTTGGCGGCGCGGTTGCGCTCGAAGAGGATGAGCAGGCCGTCGAGGGTGAGCATGTCGTCGATCTCGGCGATGAAGCGCGAGTCCTCGGCGATCTGCCGCGCCAGGCCGCCGGTGGCGATGACGCGCGGCTGCGCGCCCAGCTCGGCGATGATGCGCTCCAGAATGCCGTCCACCAGGCCGATGTAGCCGTAGTAAAGGCCGCTCTGCAGGTGGGTGACGGTGTTGGTGCCGATGACCTTGGCGGGGCGCTTGATGTCCACGCGGCTCAGGCGCGCGGCGTGCGAGAAGAGCGCATCGGCGCTGATGCCCAGGCCCGGCGCGATGGCTCCGCCCAGGTACTCGCCCTTGGCCGAGATCACGTCGAAGGTGGTCGCCGTGCCGAAGTCCACCACGATGCACGGGCCGCCGTAGCGCTCGAAGGCGGCGATGGCGTTCACCAGCCGGTCCGCGCCCAGTTCGGCGGGGTTGTCCACCAGCACCGGCATGCCGGTCTTGATGCCCGGCTCGACAAAGAGCGGCTGCGACGTGGAAGTAGGTTTCGCAGACCTGGCGCAGCGTGGCCTCCACCGGCGGCACCACCGAGGAGATGATGATGTGCGTGCACCTGGCTGGGGGCCATGCCGTTCATCTCGAAGAGATTGACGAAGAGCACGCCGTACTCGTCGGCGGTCTGGGAGCGGTGCGTGGTGACGCGCCAGTGCGCGGCCAACTCCGGCTTCTCGCCATCGAGCCGGTAGAGGCCCAGCACCGTATTCGTATTGCCGACATCGATAGCAAGCAGCATGGTTCTCAGCTTCTCGTAAGTCTCGTGCCCCATCCGCTCTTTTTCACGGCAAGGTTGAAATCTCGGCTCAATCGCCGCGCGCGAATGCCGCCGGTCTGCACGGTCACCAATCCATCCGCGGTGCGCACCAGCAGAAATCCATGTTCGTCCAGGCCGGCGGTAACGCCCGTGCAGGCCTGCGGGCCGTGGACCTCAACCCTGTCGCCCGCGAATCCAGGTCGAGGCCTGCTCGACGCGCGCGGGAATCGTGACGCCCGCCGCCGGATCGGCCAGCCCAAGCGTCTCACACTCCAGCGATTTTAACAGGGAGACGAGTAAAAGCTGACGTGAAACTCTGCGGCCCGCTTCCAGATCGAGCGAGGTGGCGGGAGTGGACAAATCAGAATCAAAGACGCGCTGGTGGACGTTGATGCCGATGCCGACCACGGCAAAGTCCACTGATCCGCTCGGAAATCTTCGACTCGACCAGGATGCCGCCAGCCTTGCGCGGGCCGATCAACAGATCATTGGGCCAGCGCAGATCGACGGTGAGGCCGGCGACGGCGCGAATGGCTTCGGCGGCGGCCAGTCCCGCAGCCAGCGGAAGCAGCGGCAGGCGAGCGGCGGGAATCGGCGGGCGCAGCAGCACGCTCACGTAGAGTCCAACGCCCGCGGCCGAGTGCCACGCATGATCGCCGCGCCCGCGGCCGGCCCGCTGCTCATCGGCTAAATAGACCGACCCGTGCGGCGCACCACTGCGTGCGGCTGCCAGCGCGTCGGTGTTGGTGGAATCAGTGGCCGGAGAAAAATGCAGCTTGCCCGCAAATACGGTTCCGGCCAGCGACGCCTCCAAGCCGGCCAGATCATACAGGTCCACGGCTACTCTGTCTCCGCATGGATGCGCATGGAGATGTCGGCGGCTTTGGCGGAGTGGGTTAACGCGCCGACGCTGATAAAGTCCACGCCGGTCTCGGCGTAGGCACGGATGCTGTCGAGAACGATTCCGCCGGAGGCCTCGGTGGGAATCCAGCGCTCGACCTGCTTGATGCGCTCCATCGACCGCTTCACCTCTTTGGGCGTCATGTTGTCGAATAAAATGGCTTCTGCCCCGTATTCGAGAGCTTCTTCAAGTTCCTGCGCCGAGCGCACCTCGACCTGCACGCGCTGGCCCTTCTTGCGCCGTTCCAGAGCCTGAGTGAGCACCGCGGGCAGCCCGCCGCCCAGCGAGATGTGGTTGTTCTTGATGAGAATGCCGCTGGCCAGATCTAGCCGGTGATTGGTTCCCCCGCCGCAGAGCACGGCATATTTCTCCAGAGCCCGCAGCCCAGGCACCGTCTTGCGCGTGTCGAGCACGTGGGCGTGGGTGCCGTGAACGGCATCGACGAATTTGCGCGTCAGCGTGGCGATGCCGCTCAGGTGCTGCATCAGGTTGAGAATCACTCGCTCGCAACTGAGCAGCGCGCGGGCGTTGTGGCGGATGACGGCCAGCACCTGGCCTTCATGGACGCGCACGCCGTCGAAAATCTCCGGATGGCTGACCACCTCGAAACGGGTCTGCGCCGGGGCGCGCTTGTCGAGCCGGGCAAAGATCTCCAGAAACTGCGGCACCGCGCCCAAACCGCAAACCACCATCTCCTGGCGGGCAATGATGGAACCGGTTGCGCGCAAGCCAGGGTCGATGGTGAGGTTGGTGGTGGTGTCTGCGGCAGCCTCGTCTTCCAACAAGGCCCGCTCCAGCAATGCGTCGATGCTGCTGCTCTTCCAGTCCATGGTTCCTTTTCGCGCACTCAGGATTGCATCTGAGACTTCCGGATCAGAAGGAAGTCATAAATGATCGTCTTGATGTTGTCATCCACCTGATCGGTAATTGAAAAAAAGCGAGTTCCGTCGCTCCTGTTGATCTGGAGCGAGTAGAAATGATGGCTGCCGGAGATGTTTTCGATGAGTCTTTGCGACAAACTGAGTTTGCCGTCCCTGCGCTTATCAATAAGGTTGACCTCTCCCAGGTCTTTATACCAGAGCAGGGAGACAATGTTACGGGCATCACGCACCATGATTCCGCGGGTAGCCAGGAGCAAAAAATGAGAGTAGCTGGCGGGGTACGATCGTGCGCCGTCGAGGTCAACGATCGCAAGAGCCTTGTCGATCTTTCCCAGGTAGAGAGCGATAATCTCTTCGACTTCAACGGTGAATTGCGGCGCAACAAGGCAACCAGGAGCATCGTCAAAGGAGAGAGACGGTGAGATGGACGGTGTGTCCTCAGGTTTTGCGGCGGCGCTTTCCTCCGGCGCTTTCCTCGGTTGAACGGCGACGCTTTCCTCCGGCAATTCCTCCGGGGTAGCGTTGTGTTCCTTCAAACCCCTATAGGCAACCTGAATCTGTTTGAAATGCTCTTCCGCATCAGCCCTCAAACTGGCGTAATTCTCATATTGATCGGGATGCCATAGCTTGATTGCCTCTCGATAGGCCTCCTGAATCTCGGATTCCGAGGGCACTCCGTAGGCGATACCCAGCGTTCGATAATGCTGCCGGCATTGACCACAATCGCAGGACATAACTAATTTTCCTCGTTCAGATTTTCCAGTGCCGCGCGGGCTTTTTCCAATAATAACCGCGTTTCGGCTTCCTGCTTCTTCAAACCCTCGACCACCTGTTCCGGCGCCTTGACCAAAAAGCCCTCGTTGCCCAACTGGCGCTCGGCGGCGGCAATGCCTTTTTCGTACTTCGCAATGTCTTTTGTCAAACGCTCGCGCTCGGCGAGGACGTCGATGGTGCGCTCGTAGACGACGGCAACGTCGAAGCTGGGCGTGGAATGTTTGGCATGTCCAGCGGAAATCTCAGCGACAAAGCGAAGTTCGCTAACCTTGGCCAAACGCTCGATCATCGCGCAATTCTGCTGGATGGCTGCTTGCATTACGGCTCCAGTTCGGATCTCGATTGGTGTAACTTCCTTTTCTTCGACTCCAATTTCCTTGCGTAATGCGCGGGTCTCAACAATTAGACTCTGCATCCCAACCATATCGAGCACGGCTTCATCGTATAGGTGCGCAATTCCTATCGGATAGCATGTCTGCGCGATCGACTTCTCCGGCGTTTTGCCGTCGTAGACCGCGTGCCACAGCTCTTCGGTGATGAAGGGCATGAAGGGTGAGAGCAAGCGCAAAGAAGCTTCAAAGACCGAAACCAGCGAGGTGAGCGCGGCTTTGGTCTGCGCTTTGTCTGCCGCTTCCGAGAAGTCGAGCCGCAGTTTGACGATTTCCAAATACCAATCGCAGAAGCTGCCCCAGAAGAATTGGTAGATGGTATTAGCCGCGTCGTCGTAGCGATAATTATCCAGCGAGCGATTCACCTTATTCGCGGCGGAATGGAACTCGGCAATAATCCAGCGATCTTCCAGTGGCGCATCATTTCCGACCATCGGCATCAATGGAAGCGCGGCGGGATCAACCGTAATGCCGATTTCCGCCGCGCGGTCAACATTCATGAAGAGGAACCGTGCTGCGTTCCAGATCTTGTTGGCGAAGGCGCGGTAGCCCTCGGTGCGGGCCACGTTGAAGGCGATGTCGGTTCCGGGCGAGGCCATCGATGCCAGAGTGAAGCGCACCGCATCCGTCCCGTACTGCTTGACGATCTCGATGGGGTCGAGAACGTTGCCCTTGGTCTTGGACATCTTTTCGCGGTTGGCGTCGCGGACAAGAGCGTGAATATAAACCTTTTTGAACGGGACCGAATCTGCGAGCGAGCGCTTGGAGCCGTCGGCGTTGGGAACATCCTCGGCAAACCAGACGCCGAGCATGATCATGCGGGCGACCCAGAAAAAGAGAATGTCGAAGCCGGTGACGAGGAGGCTGGTGGGGTAGAAGGCGTCGAAATCGGAATGGCCTCCCACCCATTCCGCCGAAGAACGCGGAATGGATGGGGCACCCGGCATTTGTGGTTGGCTAAAGTTTGGCCAGCCGAAGACGGAGACTGGCAGCAGGCCCGACGAGAACCAGGTGTCGAGAACGTCGGTTTCCTGCGTAATCTTCTCCGAACCGCAATGGGCGCAGGCAACGGGATCGACACGGGCGACGGTGATCTTGCGGCACTCGGCGCAGTGCCAAGCGGGGATGCGATGGCCCCACCAGAGCTGGCGCGAGATGCACCAGTCGTGAATGTTTTCCATCCACTCGAAGTAGGTCTTCTCGTACATCTCCGGCGTAAAGCGAATGTGCTTTTGCCGGACGGCCTCCTTGGCTTTGTCGGCCAGCGGCTGAATCTTCACAAACCATTGTGTCGAGAGGCGCGGCTCGACGACCGTTTTGCAGCGGTCACAGTGGCCGATGTTGTTGACGTGGTCCTTGATGCCGGCCAGGAGACCTCGTTCTTCGAGGTCGGCGACGATGCGCTTGCGAGCGGCGTAGCGGTCAAGACCGGCGTAGGCGCCGCCTTCGGCGTTGATGTGGCCTTGCGCGTCCATCACGTTGATCGACGGCAGATGATGGCGTTCGCCGAGGGCGAAGTCGTTGGGGTCGTGCGCCGGAGTGACCTTCACCACGCCGGTTCCAAAGTCGCGGCTGACCCACTCGTCGAGGATGACAGGGATCTCGCGGCCAACAAGAGGCAGGCGGAGTTTTTTGCCGTGGAGGTGCAGATAGCGTTCGTCTTCGGGATGAATGGCCACGGCTACGTCGCCGAGCATGGTCTCTGGGCGGGTAGTTGCAACAGCAACAAACTCTCCGGTATCTTTTCCGCCGGCGTCAACGACCGGGTAGCGAATCTCCCAGAGGTGGCCCTTGTGCTCGTCGTAGACGACTTCGAGGTCGCTGATGGCGGTCTGGCAGCGGGGGCACCAGTTGACGATGTAAGCGCCGCGATAGATCAGGCCTTGCTCATGCAGGCGGACGAAGGCCTCCCGCACGGCAACGGATAACTTCTCGTCCATGGTGAAGTATTCGCGCTGCCAATCGACCGAGGCGCCGAGGCGTTTCATCTGATCGAGGATGGCGCCGCCGGTTTGGCGTTTCCACTCCCACACGCGCTCGACAAAAGCCTCGCGGCCGAGCTGCTGGCGGGAACTACCTTCGGCAACGAGTTGGCGCTCGACCATCATCTGCGTGGCGATGCCGGCGTGGTCGGTGCCGGGCAGCCACAGTGCGCGCCGGCCTGTCATGCGCCGCCAGCGGACGAGAATGTCCATCTCCGTCTGGTTGAGCATGTGGCCCATGTGCAGCCGGCCGGTGACGTTGGGCGGGGGCAGCAGGATGGTAAAGGCCGACTGGGCGTCGGAGCCGGACGCCGCTTCGCGGTCTGAAATTTTTGACGCGGCAAGTTCGGGCGTAGGCTGCGCGAAGAGCTTCTCGCGCACCCAGTATTCGGCCCAGTGATCTTCAATGGCGGTGGGGTCGTAGGCTTTGGGCAGGTCGTGGGGCATAATTTTTCTTGGGCGAGCTCCCGATGGACTGCGCAAAACCCTCTAGCAGTGTGGGTTTTGAGCCAAGGGACCACTCATCACTTTAGCAGATGCGGGGCGTATTCCCTATGTGGCTATGCCCGCCGAGAGAGCGCAGGATACCGAGGGACCGTGCTGTGCGCGGGCCTGGGAAACGAGGTGATGTAATTGCTAGGAGAGGCCAGCAGTTCGTTGATTGTGATTTGGCGTTCTTTTAACGCCAGAGCTAAAACCTCTCCGGCTACTCTTGCGTCTTCAAGTGCATCATGGGCTTGATACGTGATTTTGAAGCTCCTGGCCAGCGTCGGCAGCTTGTGATTGGGTAAATGGGGCCATGCCGAGCGAGCCAGCCAGCAGGTATCAATCCATTTGCCGTAACCCACCCCTGGAATTCCAGCTCTAGCACATGCGTTGGAAAGCGCGCAGCGGTCGAAATCCGTGTGGCTGGCAACTGCCGCGCCACGGAGCAAGGCGTTGACCTTGGGAAACACCTCTCTCCAGGCAGGCGCATGCGCAACTCTCTCCGGCCCGATTCCGTGAAGAGCGATGTTGAATTCAAGGAAGTCGTCCTGTGGGTTTACCAGGCTCTCCCACCCATCCACCATCTTCCCGTTTTCAAAAAACGCGATTCCGATCTGGCAGATGCTGTGTCTATACTGGTTCGCCGTCTCCACGTCCACGACAAAATAGTCAACGGCCATATTAGTGGTTGCCTTCGGAGGGGTTTTCGCTGTTGAGGAAAATCTCCGTATAGTCCAGGTAGTTCTGCGCGTATTCGAGGATTTTGGCGCGGTCGTCTTCGCCGAGTTGGCGGCGGAGTTTGGCGGGGATGCCGGCCCAGAGAGTGCGAGGCGGAACGACCGTTCCCTCCGGGACCACGGCGCCGGCGGCGATGATGGAGCCTTCCCCGATGCGGCAGCCGTTCAGAATCGTTGCCCCAATGCCGATGAGTACGGCGTCCTCGACCACGCATCCGTGCACGGTGGCGTTGTGGCCGATGGTGACCCAATCTCCGACGATCACCGGGTAGAGGTTGCGCTGGCCGTGGAGGACGGAGCAATCCTGGACATTGGAGTTGGCGCCAACGCGGATGAAGTGGACGTCGCCGCGCAGAACGGCGTTCATCCACACCGAGGAGCGCTCGCCGAGGGTCACATCGCCGATCAGTTGAGCGGAAGGGTCAACATAGCAACTGGCGGGAACCTGGGGCAGCCGTCCCTGGTAGCTGCGGATCATGGTCTGAAGGCCTCATGGTCAAGTATAGGGGCTGCGGATTTGGGCTGAAAAGCTGTTCCAAATTGGGACAAGTGGGGGTGTGGAGGGCGATTCGGGCGAGATTTCGGACAGTTCCAGGATAATTTCCAGGGATAGGACGTTTGCGCTTGACCCTCGGTCTAATGTTTCCAGTATCATAAGAGATGCCAGTTGGCGGGTTTGGAGGTGGGATTTTTTGGCAGAGGTTCGTATTCAAGAAGGCGAACCGCTGGAAAATGCGCTGCGCCGGTTCAAACGGAAGGTACAGCAGGAGGACATCATCAAGGAAGTCAAGCGTCACTCCTACTACCTGAAGCCCGGCGAGAAGAAACGCGTAAAGGCGGCTTTGGCGCGCAAGCGGAATCGCAAGAAGGCTCGTAAAGAGCAGGACTAGCTTCAAGACAATCGTGACATACGCCGCTCCGGCGCCCCGCTTATCAAGATGCGGACAGAAAGCCAGAGACCCAAGGCAAGACCGGGGCGGTATGTCGCGATTCCTTTTATTGGCTTCATTGCTCCGCGCTCAGGTTGCGTGGAGGTTTCCTTCAGGTCTTTCCGGTTTGCCGGGCAGACGTTGTATTTGCCGCTGAACTTTTTTGCGGCCCGGGCCCTTGTTGTTGATCGCAGCACGAAGACAGGGAAACGGGACCGGCAAGCTGATCATGTTCATGGCCGATTTCTATGATTTTCCCTTCTTTGGGGAAGCCGGCCATGGAATTTACCGACAGAGTTTTGACGTGCAGCGACTGCGGCGCCGAGTTTGTATTCACCGCCGGCGAGCAGCTATTTTTCCACGACAAACAGTTCAAGAACGAGCCCAGGCACTGCAAACAGTGCAAGGCGAAGCGCGTCCGCGGCGGCTCCAGGGTGCGTCCGGAGACCCGGACCAACTGCTCGCAGTGCGGCGCGGCAACCACGGTTCCCTTCAAGCCTACCCAGGGCAGGCCAGTACTGTGCCGCTCCTGCTTTCAGCAGCAGAAGCTGCAACAGGGGGCCAGTCCCGTAGCGGAGCCAAGCGCGGAGCCAAGCCCTGTGCCAAGCCCGGAGGCGGCTCCCGAGCCACAACGACTGGAAGGGGAATAATGGACATGAAACGTCTATATTATTTGTCTCTAATTGTTTACGCACTGACGGCCGCAGCCGCAGCGCAGAGTGTGTCTCATAGCTGCCCTAATGGGGCTCCCCCCACAACTGGTGACTGCCCTAGTAGCGGCGGCGGGAATAACAACCGTGGTGGTTCGAGAAGCAGCGGTCCTTCGGCGGCTCAAGTTCGCCGCCGTCAATTGGTGGAATTGAACAACGAAGCCATCGCACAGATCAACGCCGGCGACTGCGAGACCGCAAAAGCAACCCTGCACAAAGCTATGCAACTGGACTGGTACTACGGGATGGCTCACTACAACTACGCGATTTGCCTCTACAGAGAGGGCAACTATGATGGAGTCATTTCGTCGATCCAGATGGTTATCGGTTATGGCGGAGAAGGCGTCGATGGGAAAATGCTCCGAAAGTTAGTTGGGGACGCTCAAGCGGCTCAACGAGAACAGGCAGCCGTCGCTGAACGCAAACGCCAGCAACAAGCGTGGGAAGAGCAGGAGCGTCAACGAAAGGCTACGGAAGCGGAAGCGGAACGTCCGCAGCAAGAAGATGCAATTGCAACCGCCAAATGGAAGTTTAAGCTTGAACGCATAGGCGGGGTGGGAGCTATCAGGGGGTCTGTTTATGCAGTCGAGGATGGGAAAATGTACCCGTTAGAATCTGGCAAACCGATTACCAGGAACGAGCACATTGTTACTGGTCCCGACAGTCATGTGCAGATTATGCTGTTGGACGAAACCGTATTCACTATGGGGCCTAACTCCGACATGATTCTAGACGAATTTGTTTATGACCCCGACACGTCCGCAGGCAAGATTACGGCTAGAATAACCAAGGGAGTTTTTCGCTGGGTGACGGGCAAAGTAGCCCGTCAGGGATTCAATGAAAAGATCAAAGTCCCCACAGGAACCATAGGCATCCGAGGCACCGACGTGGAAGTTTCCGTAGGCGATCAAGACGTGTACACCTGCAACTACTGGGACATCCGAGGCGACGGCACCAAGCCGACTTGCAAGACGATCACGGCTGAAACTGTCGTCACTTTGCGGTCAGGGGAGATAGATACTGTCGTCCCGTGGTACACAGGCAGACAGGTGAAGGTACCTGCGGGGTATGCCGACGAAATTTTATTCACCACTTGCGCCTACAACGGTCCGGAAAAACTGTATGACTACCACGGCGACAACTACGACGGCAAACCAATGCTGACGTTGAAAGCCACCGGAGCGAAGCGGTTTATCTTTATGAAGAATGAGGGACAGGTCGTTTGCGACGACTCGGTTAACTAGCACAGCGGCAAAGGTGTGGTATCACAGGATAAGGGATCTTCTTCAGGGCGAAGCCGCTGTTGTCCGAGCATACCACGTCAGTCACCGGCTGGCTGCGCTCACCGCTCAGGCCAGCGCGCATTCCAAGCCCCCGGACCAAAAATCAATACCTTCATGTTTCGTTCCTTCCCTCTCTCGTGTTCCAACCCCCGAGGAGGGCTTTCTGAGCAAGCAGGTGGCAGAAAGTCAAAGCGTAAAGCGGGAAGCAGCAGAGCCGCGGCTCCCCTATACTGATGCGTGGTGATCCGGCGCTGTTTTGTGCCGGTCAGCAGGAGGGCCGCGACGTGGTCGAGACTCGGATCAAACCGTACTATCAGGAAGTTGCCGAGAAAGCCGCGCGGGCAGTGCAGTTGCGGCGCTACCGGCGCAACCAGGTCTTCGGACTGGTGCTGGTGGCGGCGGCGATTCTGCTCTTCTGGCTTTTGCGCACGAATCCCAAGTGGATCTTTCCGCAGGGTTGGTGGCGGCCGTGAGTCCTGCGCGGAGTCCTGCGCGGACGGCGGGCGGCGGCTTCGCCGCGCGGGAGCCTTTCGACGAGAGCCAAGCCCCTTTGGCTGTTCTACTGCTGGGGCCTACGGGCAGCGGCAAGACGGCGCTCTCGCTTGAGCTGGGCGAGCGCTTCGGCGGGGAGATCGTCAGTTGCGACTCGGTGGCCGTCTATCGCGGCATGGACCTGGGCACGGCCAAACCAACAAAAGAAGAGCAGGCGCGGTTGCCGCATCACCTCATCGACGTGGCCGACCCGGACCAGCCCTTTACTGCGGGCGAGTACAGCCGGCGGGCGCGAGCGGTTTTGCGGGAGATCGCCGGGCGCGGCCGTCTGCCCGTCGTCACCGGCGGAACGGGACTCTACCTGCGCGCGCTGACCGAGGGGCTCTTTGCCGGGCCGGAGCGGCAGCAGGAGTTGCGAGCGCGGCTACAAAAGAGCCGCCAGAGACACGGAGAAGCCTGGCTGCATCGGCTACTCGGGCGGCTTGACCCGGCTTCGGCCGCGCGCATTCATGCCAACGACGCGGCCAAGCTGATTCGCGCCATCGAGGTCTGCCTGGCGGCGCGCCAACCCCTCTCCGAAGTGATGGCCCGTGATCGGCTCACCGGCTTCCGGCTGCTGCGCATCGGCCTCAACCCGCCGCGGCAGGCGCTCCCGCCCCGCGAGGGCCTCTACGCCCGGCTCAACCAGCGCTGCGCGGAAATGTTTGCGGCTGGGTTGGTGGAGGAGACCCGCGGCCTGCTCGAACGCTACGGACCGGTGAAGGCGCTCGACTCGCTCGGCTACCGGCAGGGACTTGCCGTCCTGGCGGGGACCTTGAGTGTCGAGGCTGCCGTAGAGGCCGCTCAGCAGGGCCATCGCAACTACGCCAAGCGGCAGTTGACCTGGTTTCGGCGCGAGCCGGAGGTGCATTGGATTGCGGGCTTCGGCGATGAGCCGGAGACTCTGCGCGAGGCAAACGAACTGGTGGAGAAAACGTTGCAATAAATCGATTTGAAATCGCGCGGGATTGGAGCGGCGGCAATGTTGGCCGCAAGTGCATCTATTAAACTGGACGGTGGCATGGGTTGTTTGCGGAACGTGAGCGACGCCCCGGAATGGAGCTTCCCTTGGCTGAAATGACGGCAGAGACAATTTTTGACGTGGCGATCATTGGCGGAGGACCGGCCGGCTACACGGCGGCTATTCGCGCGGCGGAGTACGGGCTGAATGTCGCATTGATCGAGCAATCCGCCAAGCTGGGCGGCACCTGCCTGCACGTGGGCTGCATCCCCACCAAGGCTCTGCTCTTCAACGCCGAAATCTGGGACCACCTGCAGCACGCCGCCGACTTCGGCATCGAAGGCATCGGCACGCCCACGCTGAATTGGGCCGCGGTGCTCCAGCGCAAGAACGCCATCATCGCCAAGCACACCAAAGGCTTGGACTTCCTGATGAAGAAGCACAAGATCGCGCGCATGGAGGGCTACGGCCGCCTGACCGGCTCGGCGCGCGATGGGGTACATTCGGTTGTGGTGACGGCGGCGGGCGGCTATGTGAGCCACGTGCAAGCCAGAAATGTGATCCTGGCCACCGGCTCCGAGGCCAAGATGCTGCCCGGCATCGCGCCCGACGACCGCATTCTGACTAACATCGAAATCCTCGCCATGGACCGGGTTCCCAAGTCGCTCATCGTCATCGGCGCGGGCGCTGTGGGCATGGAGTTCGGCTCGCTCTTCCGCACCTTCGGCTCTGAAGTGTCTATCCTCGAATTTCTGCCGCGCGTGGTTCCGGTCGAGGACGAGGAAATCTCAAAGGAGATTACGCGCCTCTTCAAGAAGCGCGGCATCGACATCAACACCGGCGCCAAGGTCGAGAAAGTGGAGCGCACCGAGACCGGCGTGAAGGTGAGCTATATCGATCAGAACGGAAACCCAAAGACGAAAGAGAGCGAGAAGCTCTTGGTAGCCGTGGGCCGCGCCGGGCGAACCAGCAATATCGGCGTGGAAAAGACGAAGGTAGAGATGGAGCGCGGGCTGGTCAAAGTCAACGACGCGCAGGAGACTGCCGAGCCGGGCGTCTTCGCCATCGGGGACATTGTCGCCGGGCTTCCGCAACTGGCGCACGTGGGCGCAATGAGCGGCATGATCGCCGTGGCCAAAATCGCAGGCCGCAAATTCCGCCCCGTGCGCCGCGACCGCGTCCCCGGCTGCACCTACACCGAGCCGCAGATCGGGTCGGTTGGTTTGACCGAAGCGCAAGCCAAAGAAAAAGGCTATGAAGTGAAAATCGGAAAGTTCCCCTTCGCGGGCAACTCGAAGGCCACCATCCTCGGCAATCACGACGGCTTTGTGAAGGTTGTTTCCGACGCAAAATACGGCGAGATTCTCGGCGTGCACATCCTCGGCCCGCAAGCCACGGAGCTGATCGCCGAAGCGGTCGCGGTGATGGAGTTGGAAGGGACTATCGAGGAGTTGATGTTCACCATCCACGCGCATCCCACGCTGGCCGAATCGCTGCTCGACGCCTACGGCGCGGTGGAGGGAATGGCGATCAACGCGTAGGGAGCGCGGCCAAAGTCGTCATTCTATGTTTTGCGCGCGGCCATAGGCGGGCCAAGAATCGTGATGCCGTAGTGCAACGAGATGGCGTTGAGTCCTGCAACGTCGTTTGGGTCTGTCATCAGTTTCTCAGCAAGCTCGGCAAAATAATTTTCGATTCCTCCAGGCCGGGCAACGACCAACATTCTCGCCTCGTGGTTCGTCGTGTTCTGGAAGACGTGAGGAATATTCGAGGGCGCATGGACGAAATCTCCGGGATAGGTCGAGATCTGTTTCCCGTCTACTTCAAAAAGAAACTCACCGCTGAGGATGTAGAAGAACTCCTCGAATTCGTGCGAGTGGAGCGGGGGTCCGTGATGGACCGGGCTCACGTCTTCGAGAATGGAGATGGGGCATTTACCGGAACCGGCTGCGAGTTTGACGAAGGTTTCCTTTCCGACAAAGCGAATTGGCGCTCCGGTCAGGCTCTCGCCGGAGCACACAACCACTGGTTGCGGCGCGGAAGGGGAAACGTCCGCGCGAACAACTTTGGACTCCATGATGCAACCTCCGACGCAAGCATAGCACTTAATTGTGGAAGGTTCGAATCAATTCACTATAGTTCTACCGACTGCGTGGCGACGAGAGACTTTGCCTTCGCGATGAAGTCCGCTAGCGGCATGGAGCCCTGGTCGCCTTTGCCGCGAGTGCGGACACTGACCGCGTTTGTCTCCTGCTCCTTGTCGCCGAAGACGAGGATGTAAGGCGTTTTCTGATTGGCGAAGTCGCGAATCTTGCCGTTCATCTTTTCGTTGCGGTCGTCGACTTCGACGCGTAGGCCCGCAGCCGTCAACTCGGCCTCGACCTTCTTTGCGTACTCGTGATGCCGTTCGCTGATAGGGACAAGGCCGATTTGCACCGGCGCGAGCCACAGCGGGAAGGCGCCGGCGTAGTGCTCGATAAGCACGCCGAAGAAGCGCTCGACGGAGCCGAAGAGCGCGCGGTGAACCATCACTGGCTGATGACGCTCGCCGTCCTCGCCAACATACTCCAGTTCGAAACGCGCCGGCAGATTGAAGTCGAACTGCACCGTGGAAAGCTGCCACAACCGGCCCAGTACATCGACGAGCTTGATGTCGATTTTTGGGCCGTAGAAGGCAGCTTCGCCGGGGATTGTCTTGTAGGCGATGCTTTTCCGGTCTAATGCTCTCTGAAGGCTGCCCACTGCAAGTGTCCAGTTATCGTCGGAGCCGGCGTAGTGGGCGCGGTCGTTGGGGTCCCAGGTGGATAACTCGATCTTGAACTCGTGGAAGCCGAAGGTCTTCAGCACCGCCTCGGCGAAGTCGATGCAGGCGACGACCTCGTCTTCGATCTGGCCGGGAGTGCAGAAGATGTGCGCGTCATCCTGCGTAAAGCCGCGCACGCGCAACAGGCCGTGCATGGTTCCGGAGCGCTCATAGCGATAGACGTTGCCTAACTCGGCGAGACGCACGGGCAGGTCGCGATAACTCCTCGGCGAGTTCTTGTAAATCAGAATATGGCCTGGGCAGTTCATCGGCTTCAGGCGATACTCGGCGTCATCCAGTTCCATGGGGGTGTACATGTTGCCGGAGTAAAATCCCTCATGGCCGCTGATCTTCCACAGTTCGCGGCGCATGACGTGGGGTGTGAAGACCAGTGAGTAGCCGCGGCGCAGGCACTCCTCGCGCATCCAGTCTTCCATGATCTTGCGGATGATTCCGCCCTTGGGATGCCAGAAGATAAGTCCCGCGCCGGCGATCTCCTGGATGCTGAACAGGTCCAGTTGCTTGCCCAGCAGGCGATGGTCTCGCTTGGCTGCTTCTTCTAGGCGGGCAAAGTGGGCGTCCATTTCCTTCTGCGAAAAAAACGCCGTGCCGTAGATGCGCTGTAGTTGCGGGTTCTTCTCGTCGCCCAGCCAATAGGCGCCGGCCAGGTTGGTCACTTTGACGGCCTTGACGCGGCCAGTGGAAGGCACATGTGGCCCGCGGCAAAAGTCAACGAATTTGCCGTTGCGATAGAAGCTCACCTGGTCGCCGGGCACGGTAAATTTATTCACGAAGTGGGCCTTCATGAAGTCACCGTCGCGAGTGAACTCTTCCAGGGCTTGCTCGCGTGGCTCATATTCGCGGACAAATTTGTCGTCGCGCGCGATCACGTCGCCGATTTTGGCCTCGATGAGCGCCAGATCTTCGGGCGTGAAGGGCTTTTCGCGATGGAAGTCGTAGAAGAAGCCGGAATCGGTGGCAGGGCCGTGGCCCAGCTTCGTATCGGGAAACAGCTCCAGCACCGCCGTGGCCAGCACGTGCGCAGCGGAGTGGCGCAGCACTTTGAGCGCCTCGGGGTCCTTCTCGGTAATTAGCTCCAGGCGCGTGTCGTCGGTCAGAGGCGTGGCCAGGTCCACTAGGCGCGGGACGGCCGCGTCCTCGGCGGAATACATGGCCGCCTCAGAGGCGTGCTCGTCGGCGGCGGAGCTGTCCTTCACGGCAGCGCCCACCGGAGTCAGCCGCGCAGCCACGGCGGCTGCGGCCAGCCGCGGCGAAATCGAGTTGGCAATCTCAAGCGGCGTGGTCCCGGCGGGCACTTCGCGAATGGCTCCGTCGGGCAGGTGTACGGCGATGGTCTGTACGTTCATGGGCGTAAGGATCCTGGGAGTTCCGGCCACGGGGTAGTCCGGCGCCGCGGCAACACTTCAGGATATACCGGATGGCGCTCCTACTGCGCCGCCTTCGCCTCGTGATACTCCATCTCGGTGTTGATGGCCCAGATGTTGTCCTTGGCTGTGACGTCGTTGACGATGTTCTCCACTGCGGTCATGGCGGTCAGCATGGAGTGGTCCTGGTTGTTGTATTTGTGCATTCCGTTGCGGCCCACCAGAAAGAGATTCTCGAAGCCGTCCAGGTAATTGCGGATAATATCGAAGCGGTCATAACTGCCGAAGTAGGCTGGATAGGTCTTGGGAACGCGGACGACGTGGGAGTCCTCGACATCTTCCGCCTTCAGAATCCCGATCTTGGCGACTTCGGCAACGGCGAATTTCGCCATCTCCTCATCAGAGAGCTTCCATAGAGGGTCGGTATCGTTGCAGAAGTATTCCAGGCCAATCCAGACCTTATCCTGGCCGGCGACCAGCCACGGGCTCCAGTTATTGAAGATTTGCAGCCGTCCTACGAGCACGTCAGGCTCCTGAATGTAAATCCAGTTATCCTTGAGCGGGGTACCGTCCTTTTCCGTGACGGCAAGCTTGCTTGCAAGCAGCCCGACAGTGATGAAGTCGCGATACATCAGGCCTTCGGCAATCTCGGCGACCTCGGCTGGAACCTGCGAAGAAAGGCCGCGCACCAGATCTCGGACTGGCATAGTCGAGAAAAAATAATCGCCGGCAAAGGTCACTCGCTCACCGGACGAGGTGACCCCTTCGACCGAAACCACTTTATTCCCGTCCACATGGATTTTGTCGACGCGAATGTCGAGGTGGATCTCACCGCCGGCGCCACGAATAAGATCAGCCGCATGTTCCCAAAGCTGGCCGGGGCCGAACTTGGGATAGAGGAACCTCTCGATCAGTGAGGTTTCCGTCTTCTTCTGAGCGATGCCCCCTGACTGCTTCGGACCAAAGGTCTTCTTGAGAAAGTGCGTCACCACGCCCTTGAGCGAAATCCCTTTGATGCGCTGCGCTCCCCATTCGGCGCTGATCTCATTGCAAGGCACGCCCCACACCTTCTCGGTGTACGACTTGAAAAACGTCAGGTAGAGCTGTTTGCCGAAGCGGTTGATGATGAAATCCTCAAGTGAGCGTTCTTCGCGCCGCGGCAGAAGCGCCGCGCGCATGTAACTCATGCCGCAACGTACGGTGCGAACGAGGCCCAGATTCCTGAAGGTTGCCGCGGTCAGGCTGATGGGATAGTCGAAGAAGCGGCGCAAAAAATAGATGCGGCTCTTGCGCCGGCGGACCAGCATGACCAGATCTTCTGTTTGCGGATCATGCGCCTGGGCAGCCGCGGGAAGATCGCGCTGCTGACTCTGGTAGCGCAACTGGCCTGATTGGTTTGCGACTGCCCCGCCGTTGACGGCTTCGACGGGCATCAGGTCCAGCCACCAGCGCATCACGCGATCAGACTTCGAAAAGAAGCGATGGCCGCCGATGTCCATGCGGTTGCCCTTGTAGCGAATGGTCCGAGAGATGCCGCCGATCTCCTGGCTGGCTTCCAGCAGAATGGGTTTGATCGCCGAATTGCGCTGCAACTCTAGGGCAGCCGTCAGTCCGGCCGGACCTGCTCCGATGATGATCGCTGTCTTGTCAGTCACAGATTTTCACCGTTTTAATAATGAATGAATCAAGACTACTCTATCCGTACAATCGCTCCTGGGCGATCTCCGGGACGGCTGTTATACATCTCTATCGCGCGATTGTATTTGTGCGCCGGAATCCCGCAGCCGCAAGAATGCATACGGCGGGCATGATAGGCAGTCGAAAACGCCCACCTGCTATCGGCGCCGCCGAAGCTGCCCCCGTGACTGCGAGGAAGTACAGCGACGTTCCCAGCAGCAGCCATAGACATGCGTTGCGCATGCCACAGCGGACGGCTCCTCGCGCCGCAAACAGGTACAGTCCCGCCAGAAAAACTGCAAATACAATCTTCTCAGCCACCAGCCAGGGATATGCTTTGGCGAGCCGGACTGCACCACGTTCAAGGCCTTCGTTCATGAGTAAGGCAGAGATATGCACGGTAGATCCTTGACTCGCCAGAGCATCAATAAACCCAGCGCCCGTGTCAAATACTGTCTTACGCGTGGCTACAAGACACGAACGCAGGTACAACCCGAAATGTGCTCGGATGATACGGAGAGCCTCGGAGTGCATGAACGCAAGTCGCTGACCTTGGCTCCATCCGGTCTGTTCAGGATGCAGCGCGAGGTAAGGCGGAAAGAGATAAAACTGTCCGCTGTTATTCGTAAACCCAGTATTCCCTAGCGCTGTTGCCACATCGAAGAAGTTCCTGTGATCCACATTGGCGATAACATCGGCGGCTTCATCAAGGTAGAGGTTGATTTCCGTGATGCTCGAGAATCCTCCATAGCCGGTCTCAACCCAGTTGCGCATCTGCCATGCGGCCAGCCAGGGCAGCACGCTGATCAGCAGCACGGCGGGCGCTTTCCAGCGAAGGCATTTGACGCGCGCCAATACAAGAAACAATCCCAGAGCCAGCGCGACCGGCAGGTAATAGGTGATTGGCCGGACAAAGGTTGCCGCGGCAAGCCACAGTCCAGCCACCGCAAGCACCGGCAAACGATGCCCACGCAAAAACGCAGCCAGCCGCTCCATGCTAAGTAAAAAAAGCGCAAGGAATAGAGTTTCCGACAATAGGACAAAAGAATAGTTGAACGATACCGGCTCAAAGGCGAAGATCCAGGCTGCGCCGAGCGCGATACGATCATTGCCGGAGACCGCCCGTCCCAGCCTCCAGACAAGAATCACGGAGAAGACTGAGAGAATCACGTTGGCCACGGCCGCGGCGGGAAAACCGGCAAGGCTGGTGATGGCGAGAAAGAGCGAATATCCCGGCGTACGTACCAGGTCTGGCACACCGTCCGCAACAAAACTGCCATGCAGCAACAGGTTGCGCCCAGGTTCGAGATAACTGACAGTGTCGGATAGGAAGAGCGCGCCAGTTCCAAGTCGGGCAATCAAGGAAGCCATCAACACCAGGCGGACTACGGCGGCTGCAATCACCGGCCCCGCTAGCCATGGCGTCCACCACTCAGATTTGCACCCGAGTCTCTCAATTCGATGCTCATTGCACGATCTTCTTTCTGCGCGGAACCCCGCAGCCGCAAGAATGCAAATGACTGGTATGACCGGGAGACGATAACGCGCATCAGATCCCGCCACCCCCGCCGCCGACGAGAGGATGAGAAAGTAAAGCGAGGTTCCCAGCAGCAGCCATAGACAGTCGTTGTGCATGTCGCCACGGAAGGCGCCTCGCGCCGCAAGGAGGAGTCCTCGCGCGGCCAACAGATACAGTCCCAGCAACACGATTGCGAAAGCTGCCTTCTCCCCCAATACCGACGCGGGTGCTTTGGCGAGCACTCTCCACCAATTTGTCGGTCCCGCATCCACTTGCAAGTTAGCTATACGGTCTGTGTCTCCAGAAAACAGCAGCCTATCGAAACGCCCCGCACCAACTTCGAACATGGTTCTTATGGATGAGATAAGACACGAGCGCAGTAAAACCGCATAGTGCGCTCGGATGACGCGGAGAGCCTCGGAGTGCAGAAAGGCTATGCGCTGCCCCTGGCTCCATCCGGCCTGTTCGGGATGCAGCGCGAGGTAGGTCTGGGTGAGGTAGATCTGCCCGCTGCTTTGGAGCCACAAACCATGATAGTCAGAATAGCCCCATTCATCGCGTACATCCATGAAGCTCCGGTGCTCCATGCTGCCTGTCACATAAGTGGCATCGTTGAAGTAGAGGTTAATTTCAGCGGCGCTGGAGAATCCGCTATAGCCGGTTTCGATCCAATTGCGGATCTGCCAGGCAGTCTGCCACGGCAAAACGCTGATCAGCAGCACGGCGGGCGCCTTCCAGCGCAAACCGGGCGCGCGCGCCAGCACGATAAACAAACCCACAGCCAGCGCAACCGGCAGGTAATAGGTGACCGGACGGACAAAAGTCGCCGCGGCAAGCCACAGCCCAGCCACCGCAAGCACCCGCAAACGACGCCAGCGCAGAAACGCGGCGAGCCGCTCCAAACTGAGCAGAAGCAATGCGAGAAACAGAGTGTCCGAAAGGAGAACGACGGAATTGATGGTCGAGATCGGCTCGAAGGCGAAGATCCAGGCCGCGCCGAGTGCAATGCGCGCGTCGGCGAAGACCGTCCGCCCCAGCCTCCATACGAGAATCACGGTGAAGACCGAGAGAATCACGTTTACCACAGCCGCCGCGGGCAGGCCGGCAAGGCTGGCAATGGCAAGAAAGAGGGAATACCCCGGTGTGCGGAGGAGGTCCGGCGCGCCGTCCGCAACAAAGCGGCCATGCAGCAACAGGTTGCGTCCTGGCTCGAGATAAGTGCTGGTGTCGGGATTGAGAAGGGGGCTGATCCCATTCCGGGCAAGCGTGACTGCCAGCAGCGCAAATCGAACAACAGCTGCTGCAATCACCGGCCCAGCAAGCCGCGGCGTCCACCACTCGGCTGTGAAGATCGAACTCGCAGCCGAGTCGGCGGATTCAATGCTCATGACGGCCATGCTACTACACCATGGCTTGCGGACCAAACAGGGAAGCTCGCGCACTCCTGCATTGCATCGTCCCATGCCGTCGAACAATCCATCCGGTGAGCCGCGCAAATTGCCCGAGCACCCTGTGCATACAACGCGAGGGCTGGGATTGCTCCCTGCCCTCGCTTGTGTTCGTTAGATTCTGCCGGAATCCGGCCGGTGGGTTCAGAGAGGCTGCACGTCGGCAGCCTGCCATCCCTTGGGCCCCTTCACCACGTTGAACTGCACGGCTTGACCTTCCTGCAGACTCTTGAAACCACTGGAGGTGATTGCAGAGTAGTGCACGAAAACGTCTTCGCCGTTCTGGCGCGAGATGAAGCCGAAACCCTTCGCGTCATTAAACCACTTCACGGTGCCTTGTTCCATTTGTTCGTGTTTCCTGAATTGAATTGCGCTGGATGAATCGGAGCGACCACTGGCAGAATCTTGCTGTTGGGCGAGTACTGCTCACGCCCGCTTCGGTCTAACGCTGGACGTAGTGTACCATCCCTTTTCAAAAAAATGCGCGAAAATTGTTGAGCCGGGCGATATCGTTCCCATTTTCAAAATTTGGAACTTATTGAACAGAAACGCGATAATGTGGGACGCTTGTTATGCTACCGTGGGAGGTTGCCATGCCCAAAGATCCCGTCCCCGAATTGTTATCTCGCGCCACGGAGCTGCTTGAGGCGCAGTTTGCGGCTTTGCCCGCGCTGGGGACGGCCTTCGAGTCCGCGTCCGCCCCGGCGGCGATGGCGCGGGTTCTGGAAGATGTGGCGCGCCGGCTGGGCGACAACTACCCCTACTTTCATCCGCTCTATGCCGGGCAGATGCTCAAGCCTCCGCATCCGGTGGCGCGGGCCGCCTATGCGCTGGCCATGACAATCAATCCCAACAACCACGCGCGCGACGGGGGCCGGGCCAGCTCGGAGATGGAGATCGAGGCCGTCCGCGAGATTGCGGGAATCTTCGGGTGGACAGAATTTCTGGGCCACCTGACTTCGAGCGGGACGCTGGCCAATCTGGAGGCGCTGTGGGTGGCCGGGCAACTGGCGCCAGGCAAACGGATTGTGGGCTCGGAGCAGGCGCACTATACCCACCAGCGCATCTCCGCCGTGCTGAAGCTGGAGTATGCACCGATTGCGGCCGATTGTCGCGGGCGCATGAGCCTGGAAGCGCTGGAGGCTGAACTGCGCAAGGGCGATGTGGGCACGGTGGTGGTAACGCTGGGCACTACGGCCATTGGCGCGGTGGACCCTCTGGACGAGATCCTGGCGCTGCGCTCGCGGTACGGCTTTCGCGTTCATATCGACGGGGCCTATGGCGGCTACTTCCGGCTGATTTCTCTAGCCGAGCCGGCGCGGCGGGCCTTCGAGGCTATCAGCAAGGCCGACTCGATCGTCGTCGACCCGCACAAACACGGGTTGCAGCCTTATGGCTGCGGCTGCGTTTTGTTTCGCGACCCGTCGGTGGGGCGCTTCTACAAGCACGACTCTCCGTACACCTACTTCACCTCAAAACAATTACACCTGGGCGAGATCAGCCTGGAGTGCTCGCGGGCCGGAGCCTCGGCGGTAGCCTTGTGGGCCACGCAGCGGCTTTTGCCGCTGGTGCCGGGGGGCGAGTTTGCCCGAGGGCTGGCGCGCGGCCGCTCCGCGGCTCTCGATCTTGACCGGCGGCTGCGTCAGGATAAGACCGGACGCTTCCAGCCGCTTGCAGCCGGTGCGCCGGAGCTCGATATTGTGGTGTGGAAGGTGAAGGCGGAGACGCCCGACCACCCCACGGACAAAGACCCGTCCGCGGGGACCCCGGAGCGGTCCTCCGAGCTGGCGCAAGAGATATTTGCCGCGTGCGCCGCGCGGGATTTGCACCTGGCGCTGGTGCAGTTGCCGCTGAGATGGTTTGAACCCGCGGCCGGGCCAGAACCGGATAGCCACGCGGCAAATGGCACCGGGTTGGTGACTTGCCTGCGCTCGGTGTTGATGAAGCCCGAGCACGAGGCGTGGCTGGACCGCATCTGGGAGCGTCTGACATCGGCCTGCGCGGGAGTGATGGGAGAATAGCGCTGAGGCCGGAAGGGCAGAGCAGTTGGAGTAGAGGGAAAATATTTTTCCTCAACTCGCCCATTGGTAACACCCTTTCGATATGAACCACAGCGGCAATCCGGGGGTTCTCAGCAGCTTTTCTTGATAGAATCAAAAAGAGTTTGCCCCGACAACGACCGGGTGAGATTGCCCGTGCCCGGCCGGTCGCATGTACACTCTAATTTCATGTTCGTCACTTCACATGTTCAGAGCGCATTGGAGACACGAAAACGTTGCAACCCGCATTATCCAAGCCATTTTCTTACGAAACCTTCCCCAGCTCCGGTCTGGTTGCGTACTTCTCGATGGAGATCGCGATCAACCCCGGCATGCCCACCTACTCCGGCGGCCTGGGAGTTCTCGCTGGAGACACGCTGCGCTCGATGGCCGATTTGGGCGTTCCCCTGGTGGCCTTCTCGCTGGTGCATCGCAAGGGCTACTTCCAACAGCATCTGGACGCCTCCGGCCTGCAGAGCGAGGACATTCAGCCGTGGAATCCAGCGGATTTCTGCACCGAGGAAACGGCGCGGGTCACGGTTTCAGTGGAAGACCGCATTGTGACGGTGCGCTGTTGGCGCTATGACCTGGCGGGCCGCTACGGTCACGTGGTGCCGATCTACCTGTTGGACACGGATCTGGACGAAAACTCCGGCTGGGATCGCGGCCTGACCGATCACCTGTATGGCGGCGACACCAACTACCGTTTGCAGCAGGAGATTGTGCTCGGCATGGGCGGCGTCCGCATGGCGCACGCGCTTGGCTACCGGGTAAATGTGTACCACTTGAACGAGGGCCATGCGGCGCTGCTGACGCTGGCGCTTCTGGAGAGCCAGTTGGGCGGCGGACCGCTGGGCGCGGCCACGGAAACCGACATCGAGCAAGTGCGGAAGAAGTGCGTCTTCACCACCCACACTCCGGTTCCGGCCGGGCACGACCGCTTCTCCACCGAGCAGGCCATTCGCATCCTGGGCGGCGACCGCACGGCGCGCCTGGAAAAGATGGGATGTTTTCGCGGTGGAATGTTGAACATGACGCTGCTGGCGCTGCGCTTCTCGCGCTATGCCAACGGCGTGTCCATGCAACATGCCAAGGTCTCCCGGGCGATGTTCCCGGAGTTTCAAATCGACTCGATCACCAACGGCGTTCATGCGCCCACCTGGGTCTCAGAGCCGTTCCAGCAGATGATGGATGCGCACATCCCTTCATGGCGGCGCGACACCCTTTATCTGCGCAACGCTATCGACCTGCCCGAGCAGGAGATTCTCTCGGCTCATGCCCGCAACAAGGAGGCTCTGCTGACCGAAGTGGCCACGCACACCGGCCGGGTGCTGAATCCCAGGGTGCTCACGCTGGGCTTTGCCCGGCGGGCCGCCACCTACAAGCGGGCTACTCTTTTGTTTACCGATCCCAAGCGGCTGGTGGAAATCGCCACCAAGGCCGGCGGCTTGCAGATTATCTACGCCGGCAAGGCCCATCCCCAGGACGAGCCAGGCAAGGCGCTGATTCAGCAGGTCGTCGCGGATGCCGCCAGGCTCTCCAACGACCTGTTGCGCATCGTTTATCTGGAAAACTACGCCTGGGACCTGGGCGCATTGCTCACCGCGGGCGTGGATGTGTGGGTGAACACGCCGCGCCGGCCCTATGAGGCCTCGGGCACCAGCGGCATGAAGGCCGCGCTCAACGGCGTCCCCGGCCTGTCAATTCTGGACGGCTGGTGGATCGAGGGCTGCATCGAGGGCTTCACCGGCTGGGCTATCGAAGACGGCGCCGATGATGCCGCCGAGGCCGACTCCCTTTACAAAAAGCTGGAGACGGCGGTGGTTCCGCTCTTCCTGGATGCGCCGGAGAAGTGGGCGCGACTGATGCGCAACACGCTGGCCTTTAACGGCTCCTTTTTCAATACCAACCGCATGGTGAAGCAGTACACCCGCAACTCCTACTACCCGGTGAAGCTGATCGAGCAGGCCAAGGTGCGGGAAGAAGCCTTTGCGGACTGAGGCAGTACAGCTTCTTGCTGCGTCAGTCTCCCGGCGCTTCTTCCAGCTCCGCTCCCACGCGATGCAGTTTCATGACGCGCCATTGCAGACGGTCGAAGAATAAATAAACAACAGGTGTCGTGAACAGGGTGAGCATCTGCGAGACGATGAGGCCGCCGACGATGGCGATGCCCAGCGGCTTACGCAGCTCGGAGCCTACGCCCATGCCGATGGCCAGCGGCAGTCCGCCGAACAGGGCAGCCATCGTCGTCATCATAATTGGGCGGAAGCGCAGCAGGCAGGCCTGATAGATGGCCTCGACCGGCGGCAATCCCTGCTCGCGCTCGGCTTGCAGGGCAAAATCGATCATCATGATGGCGTTCTTTTTGACAATGCCGATCAGCAGGATGATGCCGATCAGCGCGATGATGGTCAGGCTGGTTCCGGTCAGCATCAGCGCCAGAATCGCGCCCACGCCGGCCGGGGGAAGCGTGGAGAGAATGGTCAGCGGGTGGATCAGGCTCTCATAGAGAATGCCGAGAACGATGTAAACGGCGGTCAGGGCGGCAATAATCAGCCAGACCATGTTCTTCCGCACGTCCTGGTAGGCTTGCGCGGTTCCCTGGAAGGTGGCGTGGATGGCGCTGGGCATGCCCATTACACTCTGAACTTTTTCCAGAGCGGTTACGGCGTCTCCCAGTGCCACGTTGGGCGCCAGGTTGAAGGTAAGCGTAACGGCCGGATATTGCCCCTGGTGATTGACGGTCAGCGCGGTCCGCTCCTGCTCATAGTGAGCGATGGCGGAGAGCGGTACCATCGCTCCGGTCGAGGATTTGATGAAGATGCCGTTCAGCGCGTCGGGGCTGAGCTGATACTGGGGGTCAACCTCCATCACTACAAAGTACTGGTTGAGCGCGGTGTACATAGTGGAGACTTCGCGTTGGCCGAAGGAATCGTAGAGCACCTGGTCGATGGCCGCGACAGTGATGCCGAGGCGGGAAGCGGCGTCGCGGTCGATGACCAGGTTGGCGGCCAGCCCCTGAATCTGCTGGTCGGTGGATACGTCGCGCAACTCGGGCATGGTTTTCGCGCGAGCCTCCAGCCGGGGCGCCCAGGTATTCAGCTCTTCCAGGTTCTCGTCCGAGAGCGTGTACTGATATTGCGCGGCGCTGCCTCTTCCGCCGATCTGAATATCCTGGTTTGCTTGGAGATAGAGCATGGCGCCGGGCACGCTGCTCAACCTGCCGCGCAGGCGGTTGACCACCTGGGCGGCGGAGACACGGCCGGGGCGCTGGTTGAGTTCTTTGAGGGCAATGAACATAAAGCCCGTGTTGTTGCTGCTTCGGCCGCCGCCTGCAAAGGCCGTCACGGAGCGAACCGCCGGATCGTCCAGGGTCATCTGCGCGAGCTGGCGCTGTTTGTCGCGCATAGCGGGGAAGCTGATATCCTGCGCGGCAACCGTCTGACCGCTCAACCGGCCTGTGTCCTGCTGGGGAAAGAAGTCCCAATGGACGATTTTGAAGAGGAATACATTGAGCGCTATAGTGCCGATCACTACACACAGGATGAGCCACTGGTGGCGCAGCACCCAGCGCAGGCCGCCGGTGTATTCGTTGTGCATCCACTGGAAGGCCCGCTCGCTGGCGCGATAGATACTGCCATGACGGCTTTCGTCCCGCGATTTGAGGAACCTGGCGCATAGCATCGGCGTGGCGGTCAGCGAGACCAGCAGCGAGACGGCAACGGCCACCGAGAGGGTGACGGCGAACTCGCGGAAGAGCTTGCCGACGATGCCGCCCATCAGCAGAATTGGAATGAAGACGGCGATCAGCGAGGTGCTCATCGACAGCACCGTGAAGCCGATCTCTTTGGAGCCTTTCATCGCGGCGTCAAAGGGGCTCATCCCCATTTCGAGATAGCGGGTGATGTTCTCGATCACCACGATGGCGTCGTCCACGACGAAGCCGGTGGCGATGGTGAGGGCCATCAGCGAGAGATTGTCGATGGTGTAGCCCAGCAGCCACATCACGCCGAAGGTGCCTACCAGAGAGAGCGGCACGGCGACCGAGGGAATGATGGTGGCCCAGACCTCGCGCAGGAAGAGGAAGACCACCAGCACCACTAGGCAAACACTGATACCGAGAGAGATTTCGACGTCGCGCACACTGGAGCGAATGGTGACGGTGCGGTCCACGGCCACGTTGATATTGATGGTGGGCGGGATGGCCGCTTGCAGGCGCGGCATCTCGGCCATCACATTGTCGACGGTGGAAATCACGTTAGCGCCGGGAATCTTGAAGATGACGATCAGCACCGCGGTCTTGAGCTGCGCGGGAGGCCCTTTGTCCGGGTTGATGCCTGATACGCCCGCGGTATGAATATCCGCGATGCTGTCCACCACCGTGCCCAGGTCCGCGACGCGCACCGGCGCGCCGGTCTGCTTGTTATAACCGGCGATGATGGGCGCGAAGTCGCGGGCCTTGAAGATCTGGTCGTTATCGCTTATCTGCCAGCGGTGGTTCGCATCCTGAAAGGCGCCTTTGGGCCGGTTGGCGTTGGCCCCGGCCAGCGCCGTGCGCACAGCCTCCAGGCCGATGCCGTTGTTGCCCAGTTGCATGGGGTTCAACTCGACGCGAACTGCCGGGCTGGCGCTGCCGCCCACGAAGACCTGGCCTACGCCCTGAATCTGAGAGATTTTTTGCGCCAGGATGGAGTCGGCCAGATCGTAGATCTGCGGCTTGGGCACCACGTCGGAGGTCAGGGTAAGAATCAGAATTGGAGCATCGGCGGGATTTGCCTTGCGATAGCTGGGATTCTGCGGAAGATATGAGGGCAATTGGCTGCGCGCTGCGTTGATGGAGGCCTGCACGTCGCGGGCGGCGGCGTCGATATTGCGATTGATGTCGAATTGCAGTGCTACGGAGGCCGAACCCAGCGAACTCGTCGAAGTCATCTGGTTGACGCCGGCGATGCGTCCGAACTGGCGTTCGAGAGGGGTTGCTACAGCCGAGGCCATGGTCTCCGGGCTGGCTCCGGGCATACCGGAGCCTACACCGATGACGGGAAAGTCCACGTCGGGCAGCGAGGCCACGGGCAGCAGGGAGTAAGCCACCGAGCCGGCCAGCAACAAGGCCAGCGAAAGCAGCGATGTGGCCACCGGGCGCTGAATAAAGGGTGCGGAAAGATGCATCGCTCGTGGAACCTAAGGAACAAAATCGGTTGAGGTTCGATGATTCCCACCCTAGCCGCAAAAACAAAAACGCGGCGAGGGTGGGGCACCCGGTTAAGTGGTGATGACGGGAGCTGTTTTCTGATCCCTGATCCCTGATCCCTGGTCCCTGATTTCCCGCGGCTTCATGCGCTGCGCCAGCTTGTCAAAGTAGAGATAGATGACCGGCACGGTGTAGAGCGTGAGCACCTGCGAAAACAACAGTCCGCCGACGATGGTGATGCCCAGAGGCTTGCGCAGCTCGGCGCCCACGCCGCCGCCCAGCCACAGCGGCAATCCGCCCAGCATGGCGGCCATGGTGGTCATGATGATGGGCCTGAATCGCAACTGGCAGGCCTGGAAGATGGCGGCTTCAGCCGTCTTCCCCTCCAGGCGCTCGGCCTGCAGGGCAAAGTCGATCATCATGATGGCGTTCTTCTGCACAATGCCAATCAGCAGGATGATGCCGATGAGCGCAATCACGCTGAACTCAGTGTGCGTAATCATCAGCGCAAGCAGCGCGCCCACGCCGGCCGAGGGCAGCGAGGAGATGATGGTGATGGGGTGAATGTAACTCTCGTAGAGTATGCCCAGCACAATGTAGACGGTGACCAGAGCGGCCAGAATCAGCAGCGGCTCGTTGGAGAGCGAGGTCTGGAAGGCGGCCGCCGTGCCCTGGAAGCTGGCATTGATGGCGACCGGCATCTGGATGCGCTGCTCGATGCCGTTGACGGCTTTGACGGCGTCGCCCAGCGCCTTGCCCGGCGCCAGGTTGAAGCTGACGACAGTGGAAGGGAACTGTCCCTGGTGGCCGATGGAAAGTTGCGCGGTGGACTGCTCCCAATGGGCCACCATACTGAGCGGAACCTGTGTGCCGTTGCCCGACTTGACGTAGAGATTGCTGAGAACCGTGGGATCGGTCTGGAAGTTCTGCCCCACCTCCATCACCACGTGGTATTGGTTTAGCTGGGTGAAGATGGTGGAAACCTGGCGCTGTCCGAAGGCGTCGTAGAGAGTGTTGTCCACGTCGGCCATGGCAATGCCCAGCCGGGCCGCGGTGTCGCGGTCGATGACCAGTTGGGCGCCCAGCCCCTGGTCCTGCAGATCGCTGGCTACATCGGTGACCACGGCCTCCTTGCCCAGCTCTTTGACCATCATCCGGGTGTACTTGGCCAGCTCGACCGGATCGGGATCTTCCAGCGAGTACTGAAATTCAGTCCGGCTGACACGGTCTTCGACCGTAAGGTCCTGGAGAGGCTGCAAGAAGAGCTGTATGCCTTCCACGCTCTGGAGTTTGGGCTGCAGGCGGTGAATCACTTCAGTTGCCGAGATCTTGCGCACTTCGAGCGGCTTCAGGTTGATCTGAATGCGGCCCGAGTTGAGCGTGGTGTTGGTTCCGTCCACGCCGATGAACGAGGAGATGTTATCGACCGCATCGTCCTTGAGCAGAATGTCCACTAGCTTCTGCTGGCGCTCGGCCATGGAGGTGAAGCTGACCGTCTGCGGCGCCTCGCTGATGCCCAGGATCACGCCCGTATCCTGCACCGGGAAGAATCCTTTGGGAACCACCACATATAGCAGCAGGGTGCCCGCCAGCGTGCCGATGGTGACCAGCAGAGTGGTGAAGCGGTGGCGCAGAACGACACGGAGAGTGCGGCCATACCACGCGATGATGGAGTTGAAGACCTTCTCCGACCAATAGTAGAAACGCGTCTGTTTGGCGACCGACTTGTCCTGCAGAATGCGCGAGCACATCATGGGCGTCAGCGTCAGCGAGACCACCGCGGAGACCAGGATGGTAACAGCCAGAGTGATGGCGAACTCGCGGAAGAGACGGCCCACCACGTCGCTCATGAAGAGCAGCGGAATGAGCACCGCAATCAGCGAGACGGTCAGCGACATGATGGTGAAACCGATCTGCTCGCTGCCCTTGAGCGCCGCCTTCATCGGGCTCAAGCCCTCTTCAATGAAGCGCGAGATGTTCTCGATCATCACGATGGCGTCGTCCACCACAAAGCCGGTGGAGATGATGAGCGCCATGATTGTCAGATTATTGAGCGAGTAGCCCAGCAGATACATCACGCCAAGTGTGCCGATGATCGATAGTGGCACGGCGGCGGAAGGAATGAGAGTGGCCCACAGGCTGCGCAGGAAGAGGAAGATGACCAGGACAACCAGCACAATGGTCAGCCCCAGTTCGAGGAAGGCGTCCCTCACCGAGGCACGAATGGAGGTGGTGCGGTCGGTGAGAACCTTCACTTGCACGCTGGCCGGCAGAGCCGTCTGCAACTGAGGCAGCAGCGCCTTGATGCGGTCCACCACGGCGATGATGTTGGCGCCCGGCTGACGTTGAATATTGACGATCACCGCTGGCTGGCGGTCCATCCAGGCGGCCTGCTGGGAGTTTTCGGCGGCATCGACGATCAGCGCCACATCGGAGGCGCGCACCGCTGCTCCGTTGCGATAGGCCACGATCACCGGCTTGTAGTCGCCGCTGGAGAGCAACTGGTCGTTGGCGCCGATGGTATAGGACTGGCGGTTGCCGTTCAGTGTGCCCTTGGCCTGGTCCACATTGGCCGCCGCCAACGCGGTGCGCAGGTCTTCCAGGCTCAGGTTGTAAGCGGCCAGTTGGGCCGGGTTCGCCTGTATGCGCACGGACGGCTTCTGCCCGCCGGCAATCGAGACCAGTCCCACGCCGGTAACCTGCGAAATCTTCTGCGCCAGGTTGGTGTCGGCAGCGTCTTCAATCTTGTCGAGAGGCAGCGAGTCGGAATAAAGCGCCAGCGTCAGGATGGGCGCATCGGCGGGGTTGACCTTGCTGTAGACGGGAGGATTGGGCAGATCGGCGGGCAGGAAGCTGTTGGCCGCGTTGATGGCTGCCTGCACCTCCTGCTCTGCCACGTCGATGTTCTCGTCGAGGTTGAACTCGAGAGTAATTACCGAGCCGCCGCCGCTACTGACCGAGGTCATCTGCTTGAGGCCCGGCATCTGTCCGAACTGCCGCTCCAAGGGCGCGGTGACCGACGAGGCCATGACCTCAGGTCCGCCACCGGGATAGAAGGTGAGTACCTGGATGATGGGGTAGTCCACCTCGGGCAGGGCGGAGACCGGCAACTGTTGATAGCCCACAAAGCCCGCCAGCAGAATGGCCGCCATTAGCAGCGAGGTCGCTACCGGGCGCAGAATGAATGGCCGGGATGGGCTCACCGCTTATTCCTCTTATCGTTTTTGCTTTGGCCTGCGCCAGCCTGCGCGCCGGGCCGCGCAACCGCTGTGGGAGCCGCGAGCGGGCCTCCGCTGGCCTGACCCGCGCCTTGCCCCTTCGCACCCTGTCCAGATCCCTGTCCACCGCGCTTTTGCGCCAAAGCGGCGGTCACATTCTGTCCGGGGCGCAGCCGGTCCGCGCCGTCCACCACGACGGACTGTCCCGGTTGCGGGCCGTTGTCCAGGATGGTCACCTGACCCTCGGCCAAAGCCACCTTCACGAGCTGGATTCTGGCGGTTCCATTTCCCTGTGCGTCAGCATGATCGACGACCCACACATACGAGCCCTGGTTGCCGGTCTGAATGGCCGCCGACGGCACTACCAGCGCGTTGGGCCGCTCTTCCATCACCAGATGAATATTGACGAACTGGTTGGGGAAGAGCGCCTGGTCCTGGTTATCGAAGACCGCCTTCAGCTTGCCCGTTCCGGTGGTGGTGTCGATCTGGTTGTCGGCGGTGAGCAGATAGCCGCTGGCCAGCTTCTGCGTGTCGCCCTGGTCGTAGGCGTCTACGAGAAGACGCTTTTCCGCCCGCAGTTTGCCCAGCACCTGAGGAAGCTGGTCCTCGGGCAGCGTGAAGTAAACGGCGATGGGCTGGATTTGGTTGATGATGACCAGGTTGGTGGTGTTGGCGGTGATAATGTTGCCGGGATCCACCAGCCGCAACCCGATTTTGCCGTTGATGGGCGACTGAATTGTGCACCAATTCAGTTGCAACTGGGCTGTCTCGATGGCCGCCTTATCAGCGGTGATGGCGCCCTCGTACTGGCCCTGCGCAGCCTCATCGGCTTGCATGGTCTCCTTGGAGGTCACGCCGGCGTCATAGAGCGCCTTGTAACGGGCAAACTCAGCCTGGGCGTTCTTCAGGAGCGCCTGATCGTGGGCCAGATTGCCTTTGGCCTGATCCAGCGCGGCCTGGTAAGGCCTCGGATCGATCACCAGAATGGTCTGGCCCTGACTGACCTGCTGGCCTTCAGTAAATTTCACCGGCTCAAGCTCGCCGCTGACTCTTGCCTTCACGGTGACGCTCATGTAGGGCATAACCGTGCCCAGCGCAGTCAGGAAGATCGGCATCGGCTTCTGCTCAGTGGCTGTCACCTGCACCGGAACCGGCCGGCTCTGCAACGCCGCCGCCTGGCTGGCGCTGTTGGCCGCGGTCTGCTTCTGGTTCTGATAGATTCGCCACACAATCAAGCCCAGCGCGGCTAGCAGCACCAAGTACACAACGATGCGCACCCAGGAACGCCTGGGAGCGTGGGGTTGTTGATCGTGGCCGTTTGCGGCCAGATGGGACTCCGGAGTGCCTTCAAAGGACATAATTTCGTTTCCCGTCGTTTATTCTTGAGTGAATGCCCTCAAAAACGGGCAAAATGTTACTGTTCCGGGCGGAGGAGATACTGCTCGCCTTCGTTTCTACGGACGCTTGAGTTTCCTGAAAGGTTTCGTCCGCCCAGGCGGCATTCATTGCGGAGCCGCGCGTCCTTCCCAACGGAGATACGCATCCCCCATGGATGCAAGACGGAACCATTGTAAGCGAATCAAGCGGTCCCAGGATATTTGCGGCCCGCGCTTGCCGAATCCCGTTTGACTGTATACTCACTCCTGAGTTTACCCGCTGCTGTGCTTGACCTCAATCCGCCACGCCGCCTCGCTTCTCAATGGGTGCGCCATTGCGCGACCGGGTCAGCCTGACGGTGGGAGCCTGTGTGCTGGCCATGGCGATTCTCGCGTTGTGAGAGCATCTTTTCAACCCACTGGCGCGTCTCATAAATGTAAAGACAAATCCTTTCATGCGCCAAAGACGCGGTTCTTCGTCTACCATTGAGCTTTGATCAGGATGTGGGACCGGACTGAGCCTATGAGCGCCGTCCGGTCCCGGAATCCGGCGCGCCGGTCATAACCAGGCCAGCGCGCTTGTCGAGCCGCCCAAATGCGGCCTGGCGAGCGAGCAACAACGGCCGCCAACGCGCGGCTCAGGAACGAGTACCTGCCTTATGTGGATTGTCCGGCTTGCGCTGCGGCGGCCTTATACCTTCGTCGTCTTCGCGTTTTTGATTCTGATTCTTGGCGTCTTCAGCATCCTGACGATGCCCACGGACATCTTTCCCAACATCGACATCCCGGTGGTCACGGTGGTGTGGAACTTCACTGGCCTCTCGGCGCAGGAGATGGCCAACCGCATTGTGACCAACAGCGAACGCGGCATGACCACCACGGTCAACGACATCGATCACATCGAGTCGCAATCGCTCAACGGTATCGGCCTCATCAAGATATTCTTCCACCCGCACGTGAACATCGGCGAGGCTGTAGCCCAGGTGAACGCCATCAGCACCGTACAGGTGCGCGGCCTGCCGCCCGGAACCAACCCGCCCTTCATCATCCAATACAACGCCTCCAGCATTCCCGTTCTGCAGTTGGGGCTCTCCGGGCAGGGCCTCAACGAGCAGCAGTTGAACGACTTGGCCACCAACAACATCCGCACTCAGTTGGCCACCATCGAGGGAGCCCAGACGCCCTATCCCTACGGCGGAAAACAGCGCCAGATCATGGTTGACCTGGATATCCACGCTTTGCAGGCCAAAGGGCTTTCCCCCAACGACGTGATCAATGCCGTCTCCGCCCAGAACATCATCGCCCCCTCCGGCACCATGAAGGTCGACCGTTTCGAGTACGCCGTGGAAACCAACTCCGCACCGAAGATGGTCGAGGAGCTGAACAACCTGCCCATCAAGGCGGTGAATGGCGCGGTCATAACCATCCGCGACGTGGCCCACGTGCGCGACGGCTATCCGCCGCAAACCAACATCGTGCGCGTGGACGGCAAGCGCGCCATTCTGATGAATGTCTTCAAGACCGGTTCGGCCTCCACGCTCGACATCATCAGGAACGTGCGAGAAAAGCTGGAGAGCATCCAGGGCCAGTTGCCGCCCCAATTGCAGGTCAAGCCCCTCTCCGACCAGTCGATCTTTGTCGAGAGCGCCATTCATGGCGTGGTCACCGAGGCCATCATCGCCGCCTGCCTCACCGCCATCATGATCCTGGTCTTCCTGGGCAGTTTCCGCTCCACCATCATCATCGCGGTTTCCATTCCGCTCTCCATTCTCTGCTCGCTCAGCGTGCTCGCCATGCTGCACGAAACCATCAACATCATGACCCTGGGCGGGTTTGCGCTGGCCGTCGGCATCCTGGTGGATGACGCTACTGTTGCCATCGAAAACATCAACCGCAACCTGGAATCCGGCAAGGAACTGGAACAATCCATCCTCGACGGCTCGGCGCAGATCGCCGTCCCGGCTCTAGTCTCTACCCTCGCCATCTGCATCGTCTTCGTGCCCATGTTCTTCCTTAGCGGTGTGGCGCGCTTCCTCTTCGTTCCCATGGCCGAGGCGGTGGTCTTTGCTATGCTGGCCAGCTATCTGCTTTCGCGGACGCTGGTGCCCACCATGGCCAAGTACCTGCTCCGGGAGTATGACGACGCCGAAGTCCAAAGGAAGCTCTCCAGCCGCAACCCCCTCATCCGATTTCAACTGGGGTTCGAATCCGGCTTTGAGAAGTTCCGCCGCGGCTACCTGCGCCTGCTCACCCTCTGCATGGACCATGCACGAGCCTTCCTGCTACTTTTCCTGCTCTTTGCCGTAGGCTCGGTGGCGTTGCTTGCGCCCTGGCTCGGCCAGGATTTCTTTCCTTCGGTCGATTCCGGCCAGTTCAAGATTCACGTGCGCGCCCACACCGGCACGCGCATCGAGGAGACGGCCGCGCTCTGCGACCACATCGACTCGACCATCCGGCAGCAGATTCCGGCTAACGAGTTGGTTACGATTCTCGATAATGTCGGCGTGCCCTACTCCGGGCTGAACCTTTCTTATTCGACCTCGGCGCCCATCGGACCGGCCGACGCCGATATCCAGGTGCAACTGAGCCACGATCATCATCCCACCACGGCTTACGTCGAGCGCCTTCGCACCACTCTGGCTCGCCAGTATCCCGGCGTCACCTTTTATGTGCTGCCGGTGGACATCGTGACCCAGATCCTCAACTTCGGCCTCTCGGCTCCCATCGACATCCAGGTTGTCGGCCCGGATTTGTATGGAAACCGCGCGCTCGCCGAACGCATGCTGGATGAGGTCCGCTACGTTCCCGGCGCCGCCGACGCGCGCATCCAGCAGCCCTTCAACTATCCAAATCTGACGGTGGACGTGGACCGCACCCGCGCCCAGGAGATAGGCCTGACGCAGCAGAATGTGGCGCAAAGCCTGCTGGTAGCTCTCAGCGGCAGCTTCCAGACCGCACCCAGCTTCTATCTCGATCTTCAAAACGGCGTCAGCTACAGCGTTGCTGTCCAGGCCCCACAATACAAGGTTGACTCGATGGCCGCGCTTGAAAGCTTGCCGGTTACCACCGGGACAGTCGCGGCGCAACAAGCCAACGTGGCCCGCGCGCCCGGCGCGGCGCCAGCAGCCGCACCTGGCGCAGCTTCAACCACCGTGCCCGGCGCTGCTTCAAGCGTTGTACTCGGAGCTGCGCCTCCCGTGCAGGTGCTCGGAAATCTCGCCACCATCGTCCCCGGCGCCGAGTTGGGCACCGTAAGCCACTACAACGTGCAGCCGGTCATCGACATCTACGCCAACGTGAATGGGACAGACCTGGGCACAGTGACGCGTGAGATAGAAAAGATCATCGACGCGCACCAGGCTGAGTTGCCGCGTGGCTCGCACTTCACCCTGCGCGGCCAGAGCGAGACCATGAAAACGTCCTACATTGGCCTGCTGGGAGGCCTCGCGTTTTCAATTCTGCTGGTTTACCTGTTGATTGTGGTCAACTTCCAATCATGGCTCGATCCGTTTCTGATCATCGCGGCACTGCCGGCGGCCCTGGCCGGCATTGTCTGGTTCCTTTTCCTCACCAATACGCGGCTCAGCGTCCCCGCGCTCACCGGCGCCATCATGTGCATGGGTGTGGCCACGGCCAACTCCATTCTGGTGGTGAGCTTTGCACGCGAGCAACTGGAGATACTGGTGGGCGACGCGCGCCGGGCCGCGCTCAACGCTGGCTTTGTCCGTCTGCGCCCGGTGCTGATGACCGCCCTGGCCATGATCATCGGCATGGTGCCCATGGCCCTGGGCCTGGGCGATGGCGGCGAGCAGAACGCTCCGCTGGGCCGAGCAGTCATCGGCGGCCTCCTGTTGGCCACCGTGGCCACGCTCTTCTTTGTTCCCTCATTTTTCTCTGTCGTCCACGGCTGGCTGGAAGGCCGCCGCAAGACGGCTCACGACGCGGCACTGGCCGGAACATTCGACGAGTTTGACAATATACCGGAGTAATTCTTCATGACCAACGAGTCTAATCCGAACCTGCAACCGGAACACCATCGCGAAACCGCGCCGGAACAGAAGCCTATCTCGCCGCGCAAGGCCCTCGTGGGCGTGGCCGTCGTGCTCGTCGTAGCAGGCGCTCTGGCGGGCTACGGCATTTGGAACCGCCTCCATGCCGCCAAGAATCTGGTTGAGACGACAAATGAACTGGCTGCTCCAACGGTGTTCGTCGCCGCCCCCGGCGCGGGCGCGCCCGTTGACAGCTTTGTGCTCCCCGGCAACGTGACCGCCTGGACGGATTCGCCCATCTACGCGCGCACCGCCGGTTATTTGACACATTGGTATTTCGACATCGGCGCGCGCGTGAAGAAGGGCGCCCTGCTGGCCGTGATTGCCACGCCCGAGGTGGACCAGCAACTGGCTCAAGCCCAGGCCGACCTGAATACCGCCCAGGCCAACGCCAACAACGCCCGCATTCAGGCGGAACGCTACTCCGGGCTCGTCCAGTCCAACGCCGTCTCCCGTCAGGATACTGATACTTTTGTGAACCAGGCCGCGGCCACTGCGGCGGCTGTCAAATCCGCGCAGGCTAACGCCGATCGGCTGCGCGAACTGCAATCGTTTGAAAAGGTCTACGCGCCCTTCGACGGCGTCATCACCGCGCGCAATATCGACACCGGTCAGTTGATCGATCCCGGCGCGGGCAAAGAGCTCTTTCATCTCCAGGCCATCCAGACCCTGCGCGTCTACGCCAACCTGCCGCAGGCCTACACCGGGAATGTGAGGCGCGGCTCCAAAATCGATTTGACCTTTGCCGAGCACGCCGGAAAAATCTACCAGGGCACACTCGTCCGCACCTCAGATGCCATCGACCCGGCCAGCCGGACTTTACTCGTGGAGGTGGATGTGGACAACCGTGCTGGCGAACTCTTGCCCGGCTCGCTGGCCCAGGTTCACTTCAAGACGCCGGCAGCCGGACCCACCTTCATCGTGCCCGCCGCGGCGCTCATCTTCCGCAAGGAGGGCTTGCGCGTGGGCGTCGTCAACGGCAACATCGCTCATCTGGTTCCGGTGGTCATCGGCGAGGACGACGGCGCCAACGTGCAGATCGTCACCGGCCTCGGCATCGGCGATAAAGTGATCCAGGACCCGCCCGACTCGCTCATCGAAGGCGAAAAGGTTCAGGTAGTGAGCTCCAACGCGGGAGGCAAATGAACATGCCAGCGCCGCTTGCCGCGGAAAGACTCCTTGAATTCGCTAACTCGCTAACTCGCGATCACCGCAAAGCGGTGGCTAACTTGCTAACTCGCGATCACCGCGAAGCGGTGGCTAACTCGCAGCCTTTATCAAAAAACAAAAATCAAATCCATTTCGTCCTATTTCTCCTCGTCCTCACCCTGCTCACCGGCTGCAAGCCCGTCGGCCCCAACTACAATCGTCCCGGCTACGATGCACCCGCGGCCTATAAGGAGACTGGCGCGACCGCTGTCGTCCCGCCGCCCAATCCCGCCGGAGGAGCATGGCAGCCGGCAAACCCCTCCGACGGCATGGTGCGCGGCAAATGGTGGGAGATTTACCAGGACCCGCAGCTCAACCAATTAGAAGAGCGCATCGCCGCCAATAACCAGACCTTGCGCCAGGCGCTGGAAACTTATCTCGCCGCACGCGACCAGATCAAGGTAGCCCGCGCCAGCCTTTTCCCGACATTCTCCGCTGGTGTTTCCGCCCAGCGCCAGAATATCTCCGCAAACGGTCCCTCATACTCGCCGGGCAAATCCACCACCTACAGCGACTTCGCGCTCACCGGCCAGGCCAGTTGGGAACCGGATTTCTGGGGGCGCATCCGCCGCACCGTCGAAGCCGCCCGTTCGAACGCACAGGCCAGCGCCGCCGACGCAGCCAACATCGACCTGAGCCTTCACGCTGAGATGGCCGCCGACTACTTCCAACTGCGCGGCCTCGACTCTGACATCAAGCTGCTGAAAACCACTGTCGCCGATCTTGAACACCAACTCGACCTGACCCAACGCCTCTTTGCCGGCGGAATCGGCACCGAAGCCGACGTGGCCCAGGCCCGTACCCAGCTTGAAACCGTGCGTGCGCAACTGATCGATGTGGGCGTGGCTCGCGCCCAGTACGAGCACGCCATCGGCACCATCGCCAACCTGAAACTCTCCGAGTTCAGCATTCCGCCATCGCCGCTCGATTTATCGCTGCCGAAGATTCCCCTCGGCGTGCCTTCGCAGTTGCTCGAACGCCGCCCCGACATTGCCGCGGCCGAGCGCCGCGCCGCCGCCGCCAACGCCCAAATCGGCATTGCCGTGAGCGCTTTCTATCCCAACATCACTCTGGGCGGAACCGGCGGCTTTGAAAGTATGCAACCCGGTACATGGATTCAAGGCCCAAGCGCGCTGTGGAGCTTAGGCGCGCAGGCAACGGAGCTGCTCTTTGACGCTGGCCAGCGCCACGCTCTCACCGACGCGGCCCGCCACACCTACGAAGCCCAGGCCGCCGCTTACAAAGCTTCTGTCCTTGCCGCCTTCAACGACGTGGAAGACCAGCTCTCGGGCTTGAGAATCATGGAGCAGGAGTCGACTGTCGAACAGAGGGCCGTCGCCTCGGCCCAACATTCCTTCGATATATCGAACCAACGCTACAAGGGCGGCGTCACCAGCTACCTCGAAGTGCTGACGGCAGAGTCCACGCTGCTCCAGAATCAGCGCACCGCCATCGATCTCCAAACCCGCCAGTTCGTCTCCAGCGTGGGATTAGTCCGCGCCCTCGGTGGCGGCTGGGATGCAACTCAGCTGCCGAAATGATCGGATGCCTGTGATGCTCGTTCGCAATGAGAGACCGGAAGATTGCGCCGCGATTTGCCTTGTCAACAAAGAGGCGTTTGGCCGGCCTGACGAGGCTGATCTCGTTGATCGATTGCGCGCTCAGGGAGTCGTGCTCGCTTCGTTTGTTGCCGAGGCTGAAGGCCTGATCGTTGGCCACATCCTTTTCAGCCGGATGGCGATTGAGACAACCGATAAATCCGTTGCGGCAATGGCGTTAGCTCCCATGGCGGTAATGCCGAAGTTCCAGCGCCAGGGCGTTGGAACATTGTTGATGGCTCACGGCCTTGATTGGCTGCGTGCGCAAAACGAGCAGATTGTCTTAGTTCTCGGCCACCCGGATTTCTATGAACGCCTTGGCTTCACAACTGATAAAGCTCGCCTCATTGAGAGCCCGTTCAACCCAAAATCCTTCATGGCGCTTGAACTCAAGCCCCATGCGCTCGAAGGTATTCGCGGCAAGGTCCATTACCCGGAAGCCTTTGGACTCTGAATATTTTTATCGTAACTGGATCAGCGCCGGCAGCTTCCATTGCCTTCTCAGCTTCTTGTACTGCGCGCGCGGCAACTGCACAAGCAGCGGACTCCTCGCCGGATCAAGCCATGCAATCACGCCTTCAAGGTGCTCCTGAGTCATCGCCGTACATCCTGTGGTTCCCTGGCCTGGCCCCATCCAGATGTGCATGAAGATGCACGATCCGGAACCGGGAGTCACCGGCTCTGTGTTGTGATCGACCACCAGCCCCCACCGGTACAACTCATCGGGGCGCAACATATGCTCGGAGCTGTTCCAGTCGGGCGCAACCGTCGCGCGGTCCACCACGCGGTTGTAAAACTTTGAACTCGCGTCATCCACACATTCCACAGTTGGTGTCAGACTCACGTAGGGCATCTTCCATCCCGCCTGCGCATGGGCTGCGTAGCCAAAGGCCGTGCTCAGGTGGAAGATTCCCGCCGGCGCTTTATTATCGCCTTCCTTCTTGACCGGATCGCCCGCGCCATGCGGCCCGGTATCGTTGGCCGACTCCAGCCCCGCTCCCCATCCAAGCCCCTTCTTGCCGACCACAACAGCAATTGGCCCGCCAACCGCCTTCCATTTCTTATGCGCCTGCGGCCGCTCATACGCCTGCAACGTTCCTTCAACTGCGTTCCAATCCGCGGTGGTCACTATCAGTACCTGCGTTGACGCGCGCAGTGCGGCCGGCTCCTGGCTCTGAGCCTGCGCCAGCAAAGCCGCGCAGAGTGCAACCATGCAACTGGAAAACCATCTCTTCTTCATCGGTTCGTCTGCCCCGTAAACAACTTTAAGTTCATCACAGCCTAGCAGCGCAGGCAAGCATTGTCGATTCTGTTCCTAGTTCCCAAGTCCCTATTCCCTGTTCCCCGTTCCCTGTCTCACCACATCCTGTCTCGGATGGCTATAAGCCGCCGGGGGCACGTCAGACAGGGGAAGCGCGGGGCCTTCCCAGAGCAGGCGGGGCGAGCCCTGACTGGCCGAGTGCAAGCCTTCCAGATGAAACGTATGCTTTCCGGCGCGCAGACCCAGCGAGCCGCGATCGTAACGCATTGCATTGCCCGGTGTGAGGCAGACCTGGGCAAACGGCGGGCCGGTTTTAGCCACTTCCACGCCGTCGATCACCAGGCGCGCGCCGTCGCGGGCCATCAAGTGAAAGGTATAACCGCCGTCGGCGGGAATGTCGATCAGGCCGTCCCAGGCGGCGGCATAATGCGTAAAGCCCTGCGCATCCGCGTGCAGGTTGGGGCTTTCGCCGGCAAAGACCGCGCGTTCGGCGGCCAGATTGGGCAACTCGGTCCATTCTCCGGGATAGATCTGCCAGGCGAGGCCGGGGAGCATGGGGCCGGCGATGCTTGCTGCGTCGTGCCAGCGAGCCACAGCCACCACTCCCTGCGCCGCCCAGTCCTCGCTCGTCGCGTTAGTCTGTCCCGCGCGCTCCTCAACGCGCAGCAGAACCCGAAAGCGGCCCGCGCCGTTTCTTGCCCCATCGAGCTCGGTTCCCTCGGCATCCGGAAAGCGATGGCGCACGCGGCGGCCCGTGCCTTGCGTTCCATCGCCGAACAGCCAGGTGTAGCGCACGCCACGCGAGGGCTGCGCGGTGAACGCGACCAGCTGGCCCGGCTTGAAGACCGGCGGGTCTACGGTGAACGCCGCGACGGGGCCGTGCGGGGCAGGGAATTTCGCCGGCTGAGCGCCATCCGCCGTCGTGAGCGGCAGCTCCGCATTGTCGGCCGCGCGCGCCTGCCCGTACTTCACATTGTCGAAGGTCACGTCCGCAACGTCGCCCACAATCGCGGAATCAGCCAGCGGCGGCTGGTCCAGCGCCCAGATGTTGCGAAAGGTGAAACCCTGCAACCCAGGGTATTCCTGCACCATATGCGCCAGCGAGTACCAGTTGTCCAGAAAGAGATTCTCAAACGTATAGCCGGTGTGAATCCCCTTGGCTCCGTTTGCGCCCCAAAAGCCAAGCAGCCCAAACGTCTGCCCGCAGGCCCCGATGCCGCCGTGCAAAATGTCGGAGTCGCGCAGCGTAAAATTGCGCGAGTTGAAGGTCTTGCGCGGCCAGCCCGCGCGCACAATATTCGAGATGCTGGTGGAAAGCACGCTGTGTTCGATGAGAATATTCTGCACGTCGTGGCCGGGGCGAAGAATTTCTTCATCGGTGTAGCCGTCCCAGTTGCCTTGCATCGCAAAAACGTCGTCGGATGAGCGGATGAATGTGTTGCGCACGACCGAGTCGCCGCCGCCCAGCCAATCCATGCCATCCTGGTTGGCGTTGGCAGCGTTGCCGCCGATCACGCGCAGATCGTCGAACGTGAATCCCGTAGAATCCTTCATCTGAATCGACCATGTCCGCGACCTCACAATGCAGGTCAGCCCGTCGATCTCCACGTTGCGAGCTTCCAGCGCGCCCACGCAGTGCCAGTCCGGCTTCTGCATCCAGCCTTCGTCGCTGTTGGGGTCCTGCGGCCCGTCGTATACAATCGTTCCCCGGCCCAGAATCTTGACGTTTTCCACCTTCCACAGATTCAGGCTGCCGAAAAAATACGAGCCTGGCGCCAGGTAATAGGTCTCGCCGCTTTTGGGATTGAGACTCTCGCGGTAAACCCCCGGCTTGTAGGTGTGAATCTTCGCATCGCGCGGCATGGGCGGCGGCGGCGTGCCCGCAAACAGAAACAGCATCGCTGCGTGGTTCAGAAAGTCGCCGGGCCGCGAGATGGAAAGCTTGGCCGGCCCCGCGAGCCGGAAGCGAATCGTCTGGCCCTTGTCTTGCCCCCTGTCTTGACTTTTGCCCCGCACCGGTCGCAATCCCAGCCGCCACGGCTGAATGTCCACGCCCTTGTCCCAGAAGCCCGGCTCCGCCGCGGTAATCTCCACGTCAAACGGGCCGCGCCCGTCAAAGCTGACGTAATCGTAACTCGCCGCCGCGTGAGCCACGTCCACCGTCTGCCCGTTCACGCGAACCGTGAAATCAGTAGCCCGCATCTCCGGCGGAACCGGCGCAGACTCCACGCGACTAGCCGCATGAGCGGCGAGGGTAAGCGCGAGAAGAACCAAGACCAGCGAACGAAATCCCGGCAAGAAGCGGACCCCGGCAAGAAAGTGAGAACGAAACCACTGTAGCACCGGGGGAGGGCCGCAGGCAGAGATTGAGCTGGAAGCCTGAATCCCCCCGAAGCTGCTCCGCATCCAGCCCAAGGAAACTCTGCGCTGGTCCGCTCTGTGTCAGGGCACGACTTTAGTGAAGATTACGCGCTTGACACAGATACTAGGTATGTTTCTTTAGGGATGGGCAGATTTCGTGGTTTGGGTCCCACCAAAGCAGTATGACGACGTTGTGCTCTAAGATTCCCCACACGCGCTTGGGTCCGGTGAGATGCAGTGACAACAACTGCTCAATGTCGTCTAGGTGCAGTTCGTCGAGCCGATCCTGCGCCCGCTTACATAGCCGTGAAACCTCGACAGGGTGATTGTCCTTCCCTATGATTTCGCTTAGCTTCATCGACTCGAAACTCTTTAGCTTCTCGCGTATTTATCTCCAGCAATAGCTTTCCATCGATCTCACGCCACCCGAAGGGATCGCACATTTCCATCTGACCAACTCTCCAGGCTGGCCGCAGGCGGTAGGGGTTCTCATCAAAGCCCGGCTTACGCGGGGTCTTCGATATTTCCGGTTCCTGCTTCGCGTTTGGTTTCCTCGCCACAGCGTCCTCACCTACCTATGCACTCTCAACCGCCGCTTCACCACTTGGCCGTGTAGGACGCACAGGCCGGTTTATGAGACGGTAAACTCCCGGTTCCACGCGCTCGAACAGACCGCTACGTTGAATTACAGAAAACAAGATATTGTTGGCGTTCTTTGGATTCTTGATGAGGCCCGCCCGTAAAAAGAGTCTCTTCGCAATGGCAGTGCGCACTTGACCGCTCCCATGCTCTGCGATCTTCTTCAGGGCGTCCACCTGCCTCATCCCACCGAAGACTGGCGATATCAATTGAGTCTGTCGGGCTTCCGTAGGCGGTAGTGAGTGGCCAAGGCTGCGGTATCGGCTGGTTCTCAGCAGATTTCTAGCAATTCAAGAGTTCGGCTTACCGATTCCAAGGAGATTTCTGTTCACTTCATCCACCTGCTTTTGAAGTTCTGCTTGCTGCCTGTCAAGGCGATCTCGAAGTGCAAGCAATCCGGCATATGTCGCGTCGTTGGTTCTCATGTTGGTTACCTCTCTCACTTTTCTTACGCAATAGAGTTGACGTGCTTTACAGCACCCATGCAAGTATAGAAGAGGCGTGGCGGAAGATGGGGGAATTAAACCCCGCCGTGTTGCTAGCACGGTTGACCGTTTATAAGGCGGCTTCTACGCTCAACGAGTTGTACTTTCCGTCACATCCGAAGGCGGGGACCAGAGTCGAACTGGCGTCTCACACTTTGCTAGGGCGTGCGCGTGATCGCTCGGCTACCCCGCCTGCCTTGAATAGTACCAAACAATTTTGTTTGATGCAAGGTCTCGGCAATCAAGGCATGGAGGGTGGAGAGATCAGATCGGCTAATGTCCATGATGTAGCAGCGGCAGTACTGCGCAAACATGGCCCCATGTCGGCGATAAAGCTGGAAAAACTAGTGTACTACTGTCAGGCGTGGTCCCTGGTTTGGGACGAAGCTCCGCTATTTTCAGAACGCATAAAGGTTTGGGCTAGCGGGCCGGTCGTTCCTGCGCTTTATTACCGCCACAGGGGGCAATTCCAGGTCGCGTCATGGGATGGAAATCCCGACGTGCTCACAGACTCACAGAACCAAACCATTGATTCAATCCTGAAATTCTATGGAACCAAGAGTTCGCAATGGTTGAGCGATCTTACCCATAGCGAAGACCCTTGGATTGAGGCGCGCACAGGTTTAGCTCCGCTTGAGCGGGGGAATAAGGAAATTTCCATTGCCTCAATGGCGGAGTATTACTCAGGGCTAGAGAAGAACTGAAGGGGCGATGAAGGCCGGGAGCCCCACTCTCTGATCCGGTCATAAATCTGTTGCGCGCGATCCTCCTGCAGCCTCACCGCAGGAAGGCTGGGAATAAACGAGTCTGCATCACCGAAGGCAGTTGCAGAAAATTACACTCACTTGGCGCACAATGGAAGTAATCGGTAGAGCGGGGCTTTACTGACCACTGAGCCCTGACCGCTGTTCGCTAGAGGGATGTGGTCGGTCCGTACCCCCGAAGGGTACCCACCCCCCCCCTACCCCAGGGGGGTATAAATTTCCCTTGAAACCTTGCAGATTATTTCTAACCCGTTTGAAATCAAAGCCTGTTGAAAACTTTTCGCCCCCAAATTCTCCCGCATCGTGAGATTTCGCCTCTGAAAATCACCGGAAAAATCCGTTTTTCGCCCAAATAAAGGCCCTAAAGCGACGCTTTAGGGCCTTTGCGCTTACTCGCTGACTCGCCTCAAATCCCTTCGCCCATCGAGACATACTGTCGCAGCCGCTCCAGCTCCTCGTGGTAGGCTTTGCGCTCGGCTTCTTCGGCGGTGAAGGGTTCCGTTGGCCGCGCTACTCCGCCCAACTGCTTTTCCAACTCTTCCACGCGACTCGATAGCGCAATCAGCGCGTCGGAGAGCGGGTCCTTCACGTCATGCGGATCGGTAATCAGCACGCGCTGGCCGTTGCGATAAACGATGTGCGCCGGAACGCCGACGACCGTCGAGTTAGGCGGAACGTCGGCCAGAACCACGGAGCCCGCGCCCACGCGCGAGTTTTCGCCGATGGTCACGTTGCCCAGCACGTTGGCGTTGTTGCCGATAAAAACCCTGTCGCAGACCGTGGGATGGCGCTTGCCGTGGCCTTTGCCCGTGCCGCCCAGCGTCACGCCCTGGTACATGGTCACGTCGCTGCCCACGATGGTGGTTTCGCCGATCACCACGCCCGTCGCGTGGTCGATGAACAAGCGCCGGCCAATCAGCGCGCCGGGATGAATATCGACGCCGGTAAAGAAGCGCGCCACCTGCGAGAGCATCCTCGCCAGCAGGCGCAGCTTTGCGTGCCAGAGCTTGTGGGAGATGCGGTGAATCCACACCGCCCACAGCCCCGGATAGCAGAGAAAGACCTCCAGCCGCGAGCGCGCGGCCGGGTCGCGCTCCAGCACGGAGTCGATGTCATCGCGGATGCGTTCAAACAAAGACATATATGAGTGAACCAGCAGCGAGGCTTTCAGAGGCAAAGAACAGCGGCGCTCTGAAAGGGCAAGCATTGGTGCGCCCTTTCAAAGCATAATGCCCGCTATCCCGATTCCTACACGGTAACGGGTTCGACCGCCTGGATCATCGCCTGATGGCGCAGCACGTCGTACAGGATGCTGCTCAGGTAGCGCTCGCCGAAGTCGGGGAGAACCACGACGATCAGCTTGCCGGCGTTCTCCGGCCGCGCGGCCACCTTGAGAGCCGCCGCCACTGCCGCGCCGGAGCTGATGCCTACAAAGAGTCCCTCTTCTTTGGGCAGCCGCCGCGCCAGCTCGATGGACTCTTCATTGGTTACCTGAACGATTTCGTCGACCAGCTTGGTGTCCAGCACGCCGGGCACAAAGCCCGCGCCGAGGCCTTGAATCTTGTGCGGCCCGGGCTTGCCGCCGCTCAGCACCGCGCTGTCTGTCGGCTCCACGGCGATGGCCTTGAAGCCCGGCTTCCGCTCCTTGATGTACTTGCTCACGCCGGTGATGGTGCCGCCCGTGCCCACGCCGGAGATGAGAATGTCCACCTTGCCGTCGGTGTCGTTCCAGATCTCCGGGCCGGTGGTGGCGTAGTGGATGGCCGGGTTGGCCGGGTTGTCGAACTGCTGCAGGATATAGCCGTTGGGGGTCTCGGCCAAAAGCTCGTCGGCCTTGGCGATGGCGCCTTTCATGCCGTTGGGGCCGGGGGTCAGCACGATCTCCGCGCCAAAGGCCAGCAGCAGCACGCGGCGCTCCAGGCTCATCGTTTCCGGCAGGGTGAGAATCAGCCGGTAACCCTTGACCGCGGCCACAAAGGCCAGCGCGATGCCGGTGTTGCCGCTGGTGGGCTCAATCAGCACGGTCTTGCCGGGCGTAATCTTGCCGGCTTTTTCCGCGGCTTCAATCATCGCCAGGCCAATGCGATCTTTCACGCTCGAAACCGGGTTCTGGCTCTCCAGCTTGGCCACGACGGTTGCGGGCAGCCCGGCCGCCACTTTATTCAATCGCACCAACGGGGTTCGTCCAATGAGTTCCGTAACATTCGCAGCTATGTGTGCCATGATGATCTCCTATTTCCGGGATGCAATCCCAGACGTCTCTGATTCATTTTGTAGGGTGACGAGTCAAACTGTTGTGCGGGAAAGAGCGCTCTGGAACTGAGCGCACGTCTCTGTCGCAACTTTCACCAGGGCGGTGTTAGCGACATCGACGCATGAGTAGAGCATAGTACTAAGATGCCGCTCATGGCAAGAGGAAGTTCCGGAAAATGCCAGGTCAGGAGCGCGCGCTCTGCCCGCCTAACTGCATCATATTTCTTCCCACTCGTCGGTGAGCGCGGTTAGCTGGTTGCGCAGGTCTTCAGCCAGGGCGGTCAGCCGCTGCGTCTCGGCGGCACTGATGTAGACTCCTAACTGCTCCTCGGTGTGGGCAATCGCAGCCTCGATGCGCGGGACTTCCTCTTCCAGAAACGCACAGCGCTCTTCCATCTGCTTCTGCTTGATGGGATTCAGGCGGCGCGTGCGGTCCTTGGCTGCTTCGGTGGAGGATACGGCGTTGGTTGCGTACTGGCCCTCAAGGGCTAAAGCCCCATCTCTTTGGCCGCTTTTCGGCACGACTGAAGTCGTGCCCTGACGCGAAGTGCTTCCCGAAAGACGCGCGGTCATGCCGTCATTGTTGCCGATACCGGCGGCCTGCGCCGTCTTCCAGCGCAGATAGTCCTCGTAATTGCCCTCGTGGCTGGTCACCTTGCCGCCATCCACTTCCAGCACGCGCGTGGCCAGCCGGTCGATGAAGTAGCGGTCGTGAGAGACAAAGACCACAGTGCCGCTGAAGGCCGCCAGAGCCTCCAGCAGCACGTCCTTGGCGCGCATATCCAGGTGGTTGGTAGGCTCATCCAAAAGCAGAAAATTTGAGGGCGAAACCAGAATCCGCGCCAGCGCGTAGCGGTTGCGCTCGCCGCCGCTGAGCACGCCCAGCGGCTTGAAGACATCGTCGCCGCTGAAGAGAAAGCAGCCTAGCAGAGACCGCAGCGCCTGTTCCGGCACCTTGATCGCGGCGCGGCTGATGTCGTCCAGCATGCGCGTCTCGCCGTCCAGCACCTTGTACTGGTCCTGCGCAAAGTACTCGCTGACCACATTGTGGCCCAGCTTGACCTGCCCTGCCGTAGGCGCTTCGGCCCCGGTCAGCAGGCGAATCAACGTGGACTTGCCCGCGCCGTTCACGCCCACCAGCGCCACGCGGTCGCCGCGCTCGATTCTGAAGCGCACGCCGTTGAAGACCTGCTTGGATCCATAACTCTTCGTTAGTCCTTCAGCCTCCACCACCATGCGCCCCGAAGGCGGCGGCTGGGGAAACTTGAAATGAATCGTCGACTCCTCTTCTGGTATTTCGATGCGCTCAATCTTCTCCAGCTCCTTGATGCGGCTCTGCACCTGCTTGGCTTTGGTAGCCTGAGCGCGGAAGCGGTTGATGAAGGCCTCCAGGTGCTCGATCTGCTGGCGCTGATTGCTATAGGCCGCCTGCAACAGCGCCCGTCGCTCGTCTTTCTGTTTGAGGTACTTTGTGTAATTTCCCTGGTAGATATTCAACCGCTTATTCCATATCTCCACGGTTCTATCGATAGTTACATCCAGAAAATAACGATCGTGGGAGATAAGTATATAACCGAAGGGATAACTCTTGAGATAGTCTTCGAGCCAGTTGCGGGTTTCCAGGTCCAGGTGGTTGGTAGGCTCGTCGAGCAGAAGCAGATTCGGCTTGACCAGCAGCAGCTTGGCCAGAGCGATGCGCATCTGCCATCCGCCGCTGAACTCATCCGTCTGTCGCGTCCAGTCTTCCTTGCTGAATCCCAGCCCGGTCAGCACGCCGCCCACTTGCGCGTCCAGCGCGTAGCCGTCCAGAGCGTGAAATCGCTCCTGGAGCATGGAGTAGCGCTCCGCCGCGGCATCGTACTCCGGCCCCGCGTGCTCCAGCACACTCAACTGCCCGCCCAGCCGCTCGACCTCGCGGGCCATCTCGCGCAGCTCGTCGAAGACCGTCAGGCACTCCTCGAAGACCGTCCTGCCGGTGAGCGCCAGCCCTTCCTGCGGCAGGTAGCCGATGCTCATGCCGCGCGTCTGCTGCATCTGGCCGTAGTCCAGCGTCTCCAGGCCGGCAAGAACCTTCATGATGGTGGATTTTCCGGCGCCGTTGGCCCCAACGAGCGCGGTCTTCTCCCGCGCCCGGATCAGCCAGTTGGCCTCCAGAAACAGCACTCGCGGACCAAATCGCTTGCCGGCATTTTGCAGGGAGAGCATCTACTCCCATTTTCGCAGACCACCTGCGCCACCTGCGGTGGGGCCAACTGCTCGCTATTCGCTCGCAAGGACGTTTTGCGGCCAACTGCGGTACGACGGACTGCCTTCAACGGGTGTGCGGCACCTCTACGGCCGAATCTCGACTGGTGTGCCCACCGGAACCAGATTCCAAATCTCGTCGATCTCCTCGTCGGTGACGGCGACGCAGCCCAGCGTCCAGTCGTAGAGCCGGTGCGCCGCTCCCAGCCATCTCATGCCATTCGGCAGGCCGTGAATCATGATTGCCCCACCCGGCGAGACGCCCAGCTTCGCCGCACGTGCACGGTCCTCGACATTGGGATAGGAAACGTGCAGAGCCTTGTGATAGTGGCTGGCCGAATTGAGAGAATCGATCACATAATGGCCCTCCGGTGTGCGCCCATCTCCCTCGCGCTCCTTGGGCGCAAGACCGCCCCGCCCCAACGCCACTTTGTATGTGCGAATCACCTTGCCCCCGGCGAGCAACTCCATCACGTGGTCCTTCTTCAGAACCAGAATCGAGTCAGCCTTCTGCAGTGCAGGTTGCTGGGCCGGCTGCGCTTCGGCCAGAGTCCACAGGGCGAGGCAGACTCCAGCGCATAATATCCCAGCGGCAAAAACAACAAGGAGCCCGCGCATTTTCATACACACACTTTAATCCACCCGCGCAACTTAAGGACACTGAGTAGTTTTCATCATCGTGGTCTGGCAGGAGTGCAACTCGGCCTTTGTACTCCCTCTACTGGAGCGGTAGCCTTCCTCACCATCATCTTTTTCAGAGAGGCGGATGCAAAAGCCGAACCAGGCGTAAGCAGTTTGAGGTATATTGACTCATCGCCTGGGAATGCAAACGGGAAATTCCGGCGAAAACTCAGCGACAAGGAGATCAAAGTGGCAAGCTTCTGCGCGAAATGTGGGGCTGCATTACCCACCGGCGAGCAATTCTGCAAATCCTGTGGCGCCGCGGCTGTGGCGTCTGCCCAACCAACCGCCGTTCAACCAACCGCCGTGCCGGCCAAATCCGGCGGAGGCGCGGTCAAAATCATCCTGATTATCGTTGCCGTCATCGTGGGGCTGGGCATCCTTGCCATGGGCGCCATCGGATACGTGGGGTGGCGCGTCTCGCGGGCCATCCATGTAAACGGCCCGAACGGCCAGATGACTCTGCAAACGCCCGAGGGCAAAGTCAATCTCAACACATCGGAGACCTACACTGCGGCCGAGCTGGGGACGGACCCTTATCCCGGAGCGACTAGCGAACGTGGCGGAATGAAGATGGACCTGCCCACCGGCTCCATGGTGACCGGCGTATTCACCACTTCCGATTCGAAAGACCAGGTGATTGCTTTTTACAAGAGCAAATTTGGCAGCGGCGCTTCCGTCATTGAGTCTTCAGACGGCGCTATCATCAGCATGAACATAAGCCCGCAGGAAAGTGTCATGGTGACAGTTTCTGCAAATTCATCTCAGGACAAAGGCAAGACCAGGGTTGCCATTGTGCATACCAAGAACAACAAGGCCTCCTGAGGCAGATTGGAGCACATTTCTGGGGCGTCCGGCACCCTCCGGACGCCCTTTTTGCGACCATCGCGCCGGCAATAGAGCCTCTATCAACGCGCAGGTTTGCTCCGCTTCCGGTACCATAACTGAAGGTACCTATAGCAGAATGAGCCTGAAAGCCAAGCTGGAAGCTGTCATCTACGCCGCGGAGGAGCCGGTCACCCTGGCCCAACTCGCCGCCCTCTTTGCCGACGACGCCTTCGAATGGAAGGCGCAGCAGGAAACTGCCTCTGCCGAGCAGGCCGCCGAAGCCGCGTCGGTGGCCGCCCAACCCTTGCCCCTGGTCAACGAGGAGTTCGCCTACCTGGAGCCGGAGCAGGATTCCGCCTCGCCCGAGCCGGATAGCGTCCCTGCCGACAGGCAAGCCGCTGTGGCTGAACCGGAAGCAAGCCACGAAGTGGATGCGAAAGCCGCTGCGGAGACCGGTCCAACCGACGGCTCTGCCGAGCTCTCCGAAGAAGAAGATTCACCCACCGATGCCGAAGACGCCGAGGCTGACCTCGAAGCCCGTCGCCAGGCCCGCCTGCGCGACCGCGAAGTCCGCGCCATTCTCCGTCAGCTTCTCGACGAACTCATTACCTCTTGCGCCTGCGACGGCCGAGGCGTAGAAATCCGCGAGATTGCCGGCGGTTACCGCATGGCCACCAAGCCCGAGTGCCACGACGCCGTCCGGCTCTTCGTCAAAAGCCTCAAACCGGCTCTCCGGCTCTCGTTGCCGGCTTTGGAAACCCTGGCCGTCATCGCCTACAAGCAGCCGGTCACCGCTCCCGAGGTCAACGAGATTCGCGGCGTGGACTCCTCCGCCGTCTTCGGCACGCTGCTGGCCCGCAAGCTGATTTCGACGGCCGGACGCAAGGCGGTCATCGGCCGGCCTATCCTCTACAAAACCACCCGCGAGTTTCTGCTTCGCTTTGGCCTGAGGGACATCTCCGAGCTGCCCTCCATGGAGGAGTTCGAGAAGCTGGCCGTCCTCTCACTCGACGAGCCGGAGAACGCAGCCGGAGAAGACTCCGAGCAGAGAGCGAATCCTGCTCTGGGTCCTGAATTCGACGAAACCGCCAGCGAGGAGCTGGAAGACTCGCCGGAAATTTCAGCCTAATTCACCCCCGCAGAGGCCGCGCCTGCTGCGCCTTCCACCAAGAGTAGACAGAAACCGAGAATTCTCCCCATGACGAAAAAGAAAAAAGTCCTTCAGCTTGAATTAACCGAACCCGAATCAGCCGAACCCAAGTCCGAAGCCGCGCCTGAAACCGAAATCCCTGAAATTGAAGACCCAATCGGCGACGAAACCGGCGGTGAGGCCAAAACTGCGAACGAAGCTGGGACCGAACGTACAACAGAAATTGAAACCGAAGCCGAAACTGAACCCGAGTTCAATCCCAAGCCCGGGGCCCCCGCGGACGGGTCTTCGTCCGAGGGGTGGAAGCCGCGTCCTCCCGCCAAGCTGGAACGGCTGCAGAAGATTCTCGCCGCTGCCGGGGTAGCCAGCCGCCGCAGCGCCGAGAAGATGATCGAGCAGGGCCGCGTGCAGGTGAACGGCAAAGTAGTTACCGTGCTGGGAACCAAGGCCGACGCTGGCCGCGACCACATCCGCGTGGACGGCAAGCTGCTTCAGGGCGCCGAGCGGCTGCGCTATTTTGTCCTCAACAAGCCCCGGGGCTTCGTCACCACGGTCAAGGACCCCGAGGGCAGGCCCACAGTGATGCAGTTCTTCGACAAGATGAAGGAGCGCCTCTACCCCGTCGGCCGCCTCGACTACATGAGCGAAGGGTTGCTGGTGGTCACCAACGACGGCGAGTTGGCCAACCGCCTTACCAAGGCCTCCTCCGGCGTGGAAAAGACCTACCTGGTCAAGGTTGCCGGCCAGCCCACCGAAGCCGAGCTCGACATTCTCCGCGGCGGCGTCGCCATCGAGCGTGGGAAAGCGGGATCGCCCCAGGTGCGCACCTCCCCGGCCCGCATCCGCCAGGTCCGCCAGGGCGACAATCCCTGGTACGAAGTGGTTCTAGTCGAGGGCCGCAACCGCGAACTGCGCAAGATGTTCGAGGAAGTCGGCCACTTTGTCGAAAAAATCCGCCGCGTCGGCTACGGCCCGCTGGTTCTGGATCAGGAGCCGGGCAACCTGCGCGAACTGCAACCGGAAGAGTTGTACGCTCTGCGCAAGGCCGCCGAAGGCAAGCTGCGCACGCCGAAATCGAAGGAACTCCGCCGCCGCAACCTGCTCGACGCCGGCCTCTTGCCGACGGTCCTCCCCAAGCCCAGCAGCCGCCCACGCCAAGCCCTGCCGTTGAGTGAGCGCCCTGCCGCCGCAGCGCGTCCCAGCGACTATCGCCCCAGGAAGGATTTTGGCGCTGCCCGTCCCATCCATCCGGCAGGCTCCTTCGACAAGAGTGCAGGCAAACCCTTCCGCCCTGCCTGGAAGAAAGACGACCGCTCCACACGTCCGCAGGCGCGCTTTGCCGCAGGCTCAACCGGCGAAAGCCGTCCCGGCGCAGGCCGTCCCTTCACCGCCAAACCCGCCTGGAAGAAGCCGGAACGCCCAGCCCGGCCAGACTATAAACGTCCTACCGCGCCCCGCCGCGATGCCCCTGACCGCGAAGCACGGGTTTTTGACGAAGACCTTGGTCCGGTGAGACCGCCCAACCTGCGCATCGAGGAGATTCCAGCCAAGCAACCGGGCCGCACTCGCCCATTCCAGGCGCGTCCGAGCGCTCCCCGCTCCAGTTACAGCCGTCCCATTTTCGAGCGACCAACGTTTTCGGCCCGTCCCACATCCAAGCCCTTCCGCGGCGTAGGCGGCCTGGCTCGTCCCTTCACTACCAGCAGCGGCAAACCCCGCGCCGGCGGCGCGCGGCCCAGCAGTAAACCTGGTACCTTCAGACCCGGTTCAGGCCCGCGCCCAGGTGCTGACTCTCGCTCCAACTACGGCGCCAAGCGGCCGTACACGCCGCGCAGTGAGGGCACATCCGACTACCGACCCACCAAGGCAAAGCCGTATTCGAACTCCGCTTCTCGCGCGGAGAGAAAAGCTGGCCCCGGATGGAAGCCCAAGACTCGTTTCGGCCCCGGCAAGCCTGCATCCGGCTCGCGGGCAGGCTCCAGACCGGGTGGGCCGAAACCAAGCGGCTTCTCCAAATCCGGCTACAAGGGCAAATCCGGCGGAGCCAAACGCACTGGACTACGTCCCGGCGGTAAACAGGGTGGAAAGAGGCGCAGCTAAAAAGCTGCCCCACAGCTATCCCGGATATGTTCCCGTAATGTAGCCCTGCAATGCCTCAATGGCATGCGCCTGACCAGAGATCACCCATTTCACCAAGTCGCCAATGGAGACCAATCCCACCACGGAGTCATCCTGCAACACCGGAAGATGGCGGAAATGGTGTTCGGTCATCATGGTCATGCATTCATCCACGGTGTGCTGTGGGCTCACGAAGACCACAGGGCTGGTCATGATTTGGTGGACCTTGGTCTCTTTGGAATGGTGGCCCATCAGAATTCCTCTGCGCGCGTAGTCGCGCTCCGACATGATGCCTACCAGCCGATGGTTGGAAAGCACCAGCAAGGCGCCGACGCCGTGCTTGGCCATCAACTCGAGCGCTTCGTAGACCGACTGCTCGGGCGCTATCGACAGGACTCTGTTTTCGTCTTTGTGCTTCAGCACCAATCCAATCGTGTCGGTAATCTTCATCAGACCCTCCAGGCCCCTTGCAGCCACATACCGATGTCAACATTCCACCCCGCGCGGCCGTTGCCGTCGCGAAACAGAAGTGTATTCGATTCGGTACGTAGTCAATATAGCCCATCCGCATTACGCCGGAACAGTGCGGAAGCGGACCGGGTCTTTCCGCGGCTGGAGGCAGGACGGAAAATGGGGATGAAAACGGAGCCTTGCGTGGCTTTTCGGAATCCTGCCCGCAGGCAAATCCCCCTTTGACCTGCCCCAAAACTCGAATTCTGCGGCCAATATCCCTCCCTGCGCGTCTCTAGAGCCGGGAGCGCAGAAAAACCCGCCTCATGCGGGGCAGCTGTCTCTCGATTGCATCCAGTGGAAGCTGAGATTGTCCGGCAATCAGCGGTTGGTACACGCCGGGGAACAAGGCCTAGAATTCCAGCAACAGGAAAGTCACCTCATCCGACCGGAGCCTAATCAAATGTCCGTAAAAATTCTTCGATTCCTTCCCGTGGTTCTGTTTGCCGCGGCGCTCAGCCTGCACGCAGCCAACAAGCCCAAGCCCGCCGCGCCCGCGCAGGCGGCCGTTGACCCCTACACCGAGGTACAGCCCGCCACCGAGACGCTCGATCTGGCCATGTACCAGCGAATTCGTGACGAGGGGCTGAACCACTCGCACGTGATGGAATTTGCCACCGCTCTGGCGGACGGCATCGGGCCGCGGTTGACCGGCTCGCCAAACATGGCAAAGGCCAACGCGTGGACCCGCGACACGCTGACCAAGATAGGCCTGGAGAACGCGCACCTGGAAGACTGGGGCGAGTTCGGCATGGGCTGGCAGCAGTTGAACACCTGGGCGCGCATGGTCACGCCCGACACCGCGGTGCTGATTGTGCAGGCCACGCCGTGGTCGCCTTCGACCACCGGCCCGGTCACCGGCGACGTCGTTTTCGTCAACATCCTGACGGAGAAGGACTTCGATCAGTACAAGGGTAAGCTGGCCGGCAAAGTGGTTTTACTGGGCGCCATGCGCGAGGTTCCGCCAGTGGACAAGCCGCTCTTCGACCGCTACACCGACAAGGATCTGGAGGAGATCGCCGCTTTCCCGGTGAATGCGGGCGCGGGCGGGCTTTCTCCTGAGATGATGGCACGCATCAAGGAACGCATGGAGCGGATGCGCCTGATCGACAAGGTTGCCCAGTTTCTGGCCGACGAAAAGGTGGCAGCGGTTATCGAGCCCAGCCGCGACGGCAAGAACGGCGGCGGCTCGGGCGGCACGATCTTCGACGACAACGGCGCCACGCTGGGACGTACGCCGTATCTCGCCGACAAACGGGTAAAGATTCCCGTGGTGGTGGCGGCCATCGAGAGCTATGGGCGGCTCTACCGGCTCACCCAGGCCCACGCTCCAGTCAGCGTGGAGATCGACGTGGATACCAAATTCACCGGCGACCACGAGCACGGCTTCGACACCGTAGCCGAGATCCCCGGCACAGACCCCAGGCTCAAGGAGCAGGTGGTGATGGTGGGCGGCCACCTGGATAGCTGGATCGCCGGCACCGGCGCCACCGACAACGGCGCGGGAACCATCGTGGCCATGGAGGCGATGCGCATCCTCAAGGCTCTGGACGTGAAGCCGCGGCGCACCATCCGCATTGCCCTGTGGAGCGGCGAAGAGGAAGGGATCTTCGGCTCGAAGGGCTACTGCACCATCCACTTCGGCTCAGCCATACTTTCAACGGCGCCCGATCAGATGCAACTGCCGGAGTTCATGCGCCGGGCAGCCGGGCCGCTGGAAGTGAAGCCGGAGCAGAAGCTCATCTCCGCCTACTTCAACGTGGACAACGGCACCGGCAAAATCCGCGGCATCTACACGCAGGGCAACACGGCCATCGCGCCCATCTTCGCCCAGTGGATTGCTCCGCTCAAGGACCTGGGCGTAACCACCATCACCAACCGCAACACCGGCGGCACCGATCATCTGAGTTTTGACGCGGTGGGCATTCCGGGCTTCCAGTTCATTCAGGAGATGCTGGACTACGAATCGCGCACGCACCACTCGAACGAAGACGTATACGAGAGGCTACAGCCGACGGATCTGAAGCAGATTGCCACCGTCGAGGCCATCTTCCTTTACAACGCGGCTCAGCGCGACCAGATGCTGCCGCGCAAGCCTCTACCACAGCCCGACCAGGAAGAGAAGAAGCGCGCGCCAATCGAGGGCATCTTCCCCGGTGCGGTTCCGCCTGCGGAGCCGGAGAAGAAGTAGCGTACTATCCCACCCTGGCCGCAATGGAACGAAACGCAGGTCCTTCGGCTATTCTGCGCTTCGCTCAGGATGACAGCGGCGAGGGTGGGGCACCCATTCGATTTCAGTCTCTACGAATATGCTCTTGAATGCGCGTGGGCCTGATCAGGTTGCGCGGCCAGTGATGCGGCTTGGAGTTTCAGAGTCCAGGGTTTCCAGCTCAGTTTCATCCACCTCTACGGCCACGCTTTGCCGGATGAGATCCATCGTGAGGACGACGCGCAGACTATTTTTCCGCCGCACCACAACGCCCTCCATCCCGGCCAGCGGACCGGATCGAATGCGAGCCCTCTGCCCCACGGTCAGCAAAGTGTGCGGTTCGGCGTGGCGAAGGGCAAGGCCGGCGCGCAGCGCGGCGATCTCCGCCTCCGGCAACGAAGCTGGTTGGCGGCCCGTGCCACCCACAAAGCTCAGCACCCCCGGCACTTGCAGCACTCGCACGCGCTCGCTCCGGTCGATGCGCACAAAAAGATAGCCTGGAAACAGCGGCAGATCCAGTGTGACCTTAGAGCCGTCTCTCCACCTGCGCTGCGTTCGATAAAGGGGCAGATAATGCTCAATTCCCTTCAGACTCAGGTACTGACCCACGCGCTTCTCATGGCGGGGCGAGGTGTAGATTGCAAACCACTTCGGCGCCAATGGACTCTCCGGCGGGCAATCTGGCCCCGGTCCATCAGCGTGAAGAACGGTCTCCTGTTGTGCAATCTCCGACAACTTTCGCCCTCCTCCACCAACAGTCGCCAGTTGCAACCCCCCGGAAAATCTACTCGACGGTGACTGACTTGGCCAGGTTTCTCGGCTGGTCCACGTCGCAGCCGCGGCGGACGGCGATGTAATAAGCCAGCAACTGCAGCGGCACAATCTCGATAAGCGGCGCAAGCAGCTCAATGGCCGGGGGAATGGGGATTACGTGCTCCATCAGGCCGCCGATGGTGGTATCGCCTTCAGTGGCCACGGCGATTACGCGGCCCGAGCGCGCGGTAACTTCTTGAATGTTCGAGAGGGTTTTCTCGTAGCGCAGCTTGGAGGCGGGGTCGGATTCGTCGCGGGTGGCCAGCACCACCACAGGTAGAGTTTCGTCAATTAAAGCGTTAGGCCCGTGCTTCATCTCGCCCGCTGGATAGCCCTCGGCGTGGATGTAAGAGATTTCCTTGAGCTTGAGCGCGCCTTCCAGGGCGATGGGGAAGTGGATGCCGCGGCCGAGATAGAGAAAGTCGCGGGCGGTCGAAAACTCTTTAGCTAGTTGCTCGCACTGCGCGGAGCAGGAGCGCAATACCTCCTCAATTTTGGAGGGGATGCGGCTGAGTTCCTCGATGAGCGCCACCGACTGGGCCTGGTCGAGCCTGCCGCGGAGCTGACCTAACTTGAGGGCCAGCAAAAACAGCGCGGTGAGCTGCGCGGTAAAAGCCTTGGTAGAGGCGACGCCAATCTCCGGGCCGGCGTGAGTGTAGATGGCGCCGTGGGCCTCGCGGGCCACCATGGCGTCCACCACGTTGCAGATGGCTACGGTCTTTGAGCCCAGCGTCTTCATCTCGCGTTGCGCGGCCAGCGTGTCTGCGGTTTCGCCGGACTGGGTGATCAGCAGGCCGAGGGCATTGCGGTCGGGGATGGGATTGCGATAACGGTATTCGCTGGCGTAGTCCACGTCGACGGGCAGCCGCGCCAGTCGCTCAATCATGTATTTGCCCGTAAGGGCGGAGTGCCAACTGGTGCCGCAGGCGGCGATGTTGATGCTGGAGGCCATGGCCAGCTCTTCGTCGGTAATCTTCATCTCGCCCAGAAAAACCTTGCCCGAGTCCAGCGAAACGCGGCCCAGCGTGGTGTCGCGAACGGCCTGCGGCTGATCCCAGATCTCCTTGAGCATGAAGTGCTTGTAGCCGCCCTTTTCCGCCTGAATCGGATCCCATTGAATGTGTGTGATGGAGCGTTGGATGGGGTTGCCGTCAAAGTCGGTCAGCTCGACGCCGGCCAGGGTGAGGATGGCCATGTCGCCGTCGGCCAAAAAGTAGATATTACGCGTGTGATGCAGGATGCCCGGAACATCGGAGGCGACAAACGACTCGCCTTCGCCCACGCCGATGACCACTGGCGGGCCGAAGCGCGCGGCGACAATCTTGTCTGGTTCGAGGGCCGACAAAACGCCCAGCGCAAAGGCTCCGGTGAGCCGCTTTACGGCGCGGTGAACGGCGGCTTCGAGCGAAATCGGTTCTCCCGCTGCTTCGGCGTCCTTCTGCACCTGTTCAATCAGGTGAGCGATGATCTCGGTGTCGGTTTCGGTGACAAACTTGTGGCCGAGCGCGGTGAGCTCGCGCTTCAGGTCTAGATAGTTTTCGACAATGCCGTTGTGGACCACCACGATGCGGCCCGTGCAATCCCGATGCGGGTGGGCGTTCTCTTCGGTGGGCCGCCCATGCGTGGCCCAGCGGGTGTGGCCTATGCCGAAGCTGCCATCGAGGGGATGCTCGCGCAACACTTCTTCCAGGTTGCAAAGCTTGCCCGGCGCGCGCCGCACATCAAGAGTCGAGCTGGAGGGACTGCCCACGGCAATGCCCGCCGAGTCGTAGCCGCGATATTCCAGCCTCCGCAGCCCTTCAATAATGACCGGAACAACCTTCTTTGGGCCGACATAACCGACGATTCCGCACATGGAACGATTTTATGCGATGGGACGACCTCAGTCTTCCTCTTCTTCTTCTTCGTCCTCTTCGGGCTCGTAGTCTTCGCAGTCGTCCCGGTCGTCGCAGGTGGAACAATCTTCCGGAGGCTCGCAGACGCTTTTTTCCGGGGCGAGTTCTTCTCCGTCGCTGGTGAGGGTGAGGGAAGGCACTGCTGTTCTTGGGACGATGTCCACATTGCGTTCTACATTTTGCGAGGCGATCTGGAGGCCGTAGAGAAAGAGGCCAGCACGGCGAGGATCGAGCTTTGAGGAGCCGAGGGCGTTGAGAACCTGGGAGAGCGCGAGTTGAATGGCGCTGCGGTCTTCAAGTACATGGAGGTTGAGCGGTTCTGCGCTGCCGCTGCCTTGCGCGGCGAGACGGTGGAGACGCGTGTGGAAGTAGCAATAATACGTACCGCGCAGGGCAGGCGAATGACACCTGACGCCATTGGGCATAATGTGACGACATTCCTGATACATTTCGACCCTCTCCCCCCGTATTCTGCTGGGAAGCTGCTTGTTTTCAATGAGATGCGAAGTGTGTAGCGCTGCAAATTCCTGATTCTGCTGGAGTTCGCCGCAGAATCCTGTTGGCAAAGGGGTTACGGGCGTTTTGACGATACTTTGAGTTTCCAGCTTCCAGCTTCTAGCTTTTAGCTGTTTGCTTTTAGCCTCAGCCTCTGGGTACATTCGCTTCGGTCTGCGCGGGTTGTGAAGGACAGTATGGAACGATTGTGCGCCAAGAGATGGAAATAATCTGCAAAGTGCAAGGAGCAGGGATCAGGGGTCAGAAAGGCGCTCGGGTTGAATTCGTGCTATCCCAACCATGACCGCGATGAGGTTGCGGTCATGGATGGGGACCCGGCGAACCGAGAATCGCTCCTTGCGACGTGAGCGTTTGCCATGGATCGATTTCGGAAGGCCGTCATCAGGCTGGTTGAGGCCCTGGGGAATGCGGCCTGCCTTTAACAGCGTCTGAGCTATGTCGTCTCTGCATGGCTCAGTTGTGCTGGAGTTGAATGATCTTGGTCTCTCCTGCGTGAATGGGAGTACCCGATCGCGAGTAAGTTGTGGCGTCGGCGGGCAGCATCATCAGGAACATACAGCTTGGATCGTAAACGGAGCATGAAAGAATACCTTGGCGAACGACATGCTCAGGTCCGTCGTCCGGGAAGGCCATGTTGAATTTGGCCTGTTTGAGCAGGTTTACATACGGTTCCAGTCGAGGATCGCCGCCAAGCATCTTGACATCACTCACCGTGCTGCCGGCAAAGAGAACCAGAAAATCCGCCGAGGCCGACAAAGGCCTGATGCGCGCAAGATGCACGATGCGCAATTTCTGCAATTGGTCTGTGCTGTTATCGCTCCTTGAACCAGCGTGGCCGAAGCGTTTTTCAAGAGCATTGATCCGATCGTCGATTCCTACCACTGTCGGGTATGCGCGCGCCTTGGCCAGTTTGTAAGCGTCGAGCGCGAGAGCGGCCTTGCCTTCCTTCTCGTAGATCTGCCCCAGGTGATCGCCGGCACTCGGCTCCTGGGCCAGCGTCCAGGCAGCCAGAGCATACTTCTCCGCGAGAGGAAGGTCGTTTGCTTTGAAGGCAGCCCAACTCATGCTATCCCAAACCTGTGCCAAGTCGGTCATCTTCTTGATCTGCTCGTTGGTAATGCCTTCTAGCGACAGTTTCCCAGTCTGTTCCTCAATGATAGTTACCGCGCGCTGGGCCGCATGCTCAGCCACATCGGGAACCTTTCCAGCATCAGTCAGCGCTGAGGCTATTGAGGAGAGCATCGTGGGATCGTCGGTTGCCTCAGCAGCGCTCTTGAGTGCGGCAATGCCCTCCGTTGCCTTGCCTGTATGCAAGCAGGACTGGCCATACCAGATTTGAACCTGTGCATTATCGGGCCAAAGCTTGATGACCTTCTCCACTACTGGCTGTGCATCCTTCCAACGCTCATCATCGACCAGCAGACGGGCTAGCTCCGAGGTCGCGTCTATGTCGTCCGGGGCAGACTTCAGTATCGTTTCATAAACCCCGATGGCTTCATCGCTGCGCCTCATGCTTATTAGCATTTGGGCGAACCAACGCGCGATTCTCAAGTTGTCAGGATGTTCCTTCAACTCCGTTCGGTAAGCATCCATCGCCTCCTCTATCTTTCCGCGTCTTAAATATATGAAGCCGTAATCGGCATTGAGGAAGATCATGTGGGGGTTAAGTTTCCTGACCTTGTCCAGAAGGTCTACGCCCTCGTCTAACCTGCCTTCTTGTAGATACTCCCACGCTTTCTGCATCAATGCGTTTGCATCCTGGTTATCTTTGTTGTTCGTTGCCGGCACCTCCGCCCCGGAGGTGATGAGCATACTCATGAAGTTGTAATCCTCTTCAAGCTCTTTCTGGAACGCTACATATTTCCGCCAGTCGGCAATGGGCACCTCCTGCTTGAGAACAATGAATCGCCTCTCAGTCAGAAACCTGCCGTTGGCTATCGAATACTTGGCGTGATATTCCGCGAACTCGGTCTTGAAGTCTACGTTTGCCGGAGCCTCCATACTGGAACCGTGGGGAAGCGTCAGTTCTGCCGTGTAAATCGTGCTTCCGGGCGTGCCCACATGAATGGGCGACTTGGGCTCTTTCTCCTCATTGATGTAGTTGATGGGAATGCCTCCCGTCGGAGGGAGTATCTTCCGGTTCTCCCAGTCGCCATACTTCTTGCGCTCGTACTCCCATGTCAGATGAAAAGGATTTCGCGTGACATCTGGATCGTCAACCTGCACATTGCTCACTTCGCCGGCAAAGCCCAGCCTGTAGGAGATCGCTTGCATGACATCCTGCCACTTGGCTGGCGCGCTGGAGTGGAAGATTTCACGATAGACGACCTCGCTGTCACTGCGCGTTGTGAGTTCCCCATGTCCCTTGAATGTGCCTTCGTTACTCAAGTCGCCGCGCATCACAAGATGGTCTTCGGAGGGGAATGGCAAGTCGGCCGGGGTCTTCATCAAAAAGGCCGCTGCAAAGGATGGTACGACGAGAGCCTGTTTGTCGCGCAGAACATTCATCAACACCCCGTAAGGAGCTACCTCGGGGGTGGTATCAAGCCAGATCAACTGCTTGCCTTGTGGAATTACGGTGATGAGATGGTTAAATTGCCCCGGAGAAGGAATGTCCTCTTCCAGCTTTTCTGTGCTATGAATCAGTACCGGCCAAGCGTCAATGCCTTCAGCCTTCAGCAGAGCAGCCAACAGAGTGTGTTTATCCTTGCAGTCTCCATACTCGTTTTCGAGTACTTCCGCAGCCGTGTGGGGACGGTACCTGCCAATCCCGAAGGACAGACCGATATAACGGATACGAGTGGAGACGAAGTCATAGAGGGCTTCTATGCGGGCTGACCCGGCGGGGATATCCTTGACCAGCGCATCTGCTTTGGCCTGAATCTCCGGAGTGACTGTGGCCTGTGGTTGAGCCAGCTTGCCGTACCACTCGCCCACCTGCTGCCAGCTTGTGAACGTGCTGAATTGGACTGAGGCCTTCTTCTGCTCATCGGAGTCCCCATCGGTTCCGGACGGCTTGGTGGGCTCGGTATTGGATGTAGTCCATGTATAAACCTGCTCCGCGCCATCCTCCGTAATGACTGGCTTTAGATCCGCATTGGCGATCCTGGGCTGCTTTTCGCGGAACGCGAAGTTCGAGTATTTCCTTGAGAACAACAACGCCTCGCGTGAAGTTGTAGGAGTACCAAAATTGCCCCGGCACCAGCGGTTTATCTTCAACATATGCGATCTCGAACTCCAGCGTGTCGCCGACGCCCAGGGCCTTGACTGGAATCTGCTTCTGCTTCAAGTCGCTGTACATGGGCGCCACACGGGTGACATCGGAGGGCAAATCGAGCACATTTGCTGAGGGGGTCGCAACTGTGGAACCATCCGCCTTGTGCACGCGCACAAAATGAACATCGACATGCTCATTCTCCGCGGCATACGCAAACGACAATACACCCCAGTTGTGGACCCCGGCCTCGGAAAGCACTTTGATGCTGGTGATTTGGGTTCTAACGGAGGTACCATCGGCAGCAAAGCGCAGATGAGTCTCTGTGCTTGTGACTATGGACGACTCTTTGGAGTAATCGGGATGCTTCGACCCCTCCTGAGCGGCAAACCCGATTCGAGTCGCAAAGACGAGATGAAGAACCAAAACCATGAAAATCTTGTTTCGAAGCATAACTATTTCTACAACAATTCGGGTGACACTGCACATATATCCTGTAAGCATTCAGGAAAATAGCGATGCAGCAGAGGATCGGTTCTCGCAAGTCGGCATATTGGAAGCGTTCGGCTGGTGGCGAGGGCCTGTGTATGGCTTGCGCCGCGTACACGATCTTCCAGATTTTTGTGTCGGGGTTGAAACGGGATGCGAAAAAGGGGGCAGATGAAAATGCCGAAATGCATCCCTCAGGGGCTAAAGCCCACAGTTGTTTTGCGAACTTTTCGGCACGACTGAAGTCGTGCCCTAAAAAGAAACAAGATTTCAGCCATGTTGCAAGTCAAACAACTTAAAGGAATGGCGGGCAAAGCATTTTGGATCAAGTGCGGCGAGTTCGCCTCCGCTGCGCGGAGTTAGCGAGTTCGCAAGTTAGCGGGCGGCATCGGCCTAGAGGCCCTCGGCCAGGGAAAGCGCTAAATACTTGCCCTGGCGCACGGCGATTACAAGCGGGAGATAGACATGCGCCTCCGTCATCAACGAAGATAGGAGTTCGGGCGGTGGTTGACTTCTGCCCAGCAACGGTTCGATTCCCCCGTGCCAACCCCACCCCCTTTGAGGAGAAGCAAAAGACATGGTCAATTATCTGGAGTTGCCGATTGGCGACCGCGCACCCGAGGTCTTTCGAGCGGTCATTGAAATCCCCCTGGACGGAACGCAGAAGTTCGAGTACGACAAGCAGTTGCACGTCTTCAAGCTGGACCGCAACCTGCACTCCCCGGTGCATTATCCCGGCGACTACGGCTTCATTCCCTCCACGCTGAGCGATGACGGCGATCCGCTGGATGTGCTGGTGCTGGTGCCGGGGCCCAGCTTTCCCGGCTGCGTGCAGGAGGTGCGGCCTATCGGCCTGCTGGAGATGATGGACCAGGGCACGCTGGACGAAAAGGTGCTGGCGGTAGGCAAGAACAATCCGCGCTACAACAACGTGTGGAACTACACCGACATCTATCCGCACATGCTGAAGGAGATCACGCACTTCTTCTCCATCTACAAGGATCTGGAAGGCAAGCGGGTGGAGATCAAGGGTTGGCACGACGCCGCCTATGCCCGCGACCAGGTGGTGCACTCCGCCCGGCAGTTTGAAGAGAACAAGGCCCGGCTCGCCGCGGAGAAGGCGGGCAAGTAGCCGGTGAGCCGGATCGAGCCTTCGAGACTGCCAACGATTGACGCAAACTGGGTTCCGGCGCACCGCTAGCGCAACATCGGATATAATCCCTGTGAGACGCGGAGAGATGGCCGAGTGGCTGAAGGCGGCGGTTTGCTAAACCGTTATAGGGTCAAAAGCTCTATCGGGGGTTCGAATCCCCCTCTCTCCGCCACGCAGTCAACTTGTTTAGAATCAATAACTTAGATGTAGATAATCTCCCCGATTTCCGGGCTGATCCCGCACAAATCTTCCACCAGAGAATTTCTCTCCGAGTGGCTATTCTCACTTTGAATCACCCTTTTCTCTGGTCGACCAGAGAGCAGTGGAACTTTTGAACCTGGCCGAGAAACCGAAAGTAAGGCGAAGTGCTCAATCCGCTGATGGCCAACCCACTACTAACACGTCGATTTGCCGTAAAGTGATAAACGTTCCAGGCGACATGGGCGTTTGCCGTTACCAATTATTTGCCCCCGGACTTGGGCTACCGGCGTGGCGCTTCCAGATGACCTCGTGTTGGTTTCCAATTGACACGCGGAACATCGGCTTTGGACTTTTGGTTGCGCGCGAATCGGTGTTACCTTACTTGTCGGGAGAATACTCGCATGCCACGGCTCGCAAACGAAGTGGCCATCCATGTCGAAAAGGCGCGCGACAGCGCTCTCCTGGCTGTAGAGACCTATAACCGCCCAGGCGCAAGGTTTCGCTCTGGCGGCTACATTGTTTTAATGTGCGTCGCATGGACGACCCTGTTCCATGCAATCTTCTTCAAGCGCGGCGCCAAGCCCTTTTACAGAAAGAAGAGCAATCGCCGACATTTTGAGGTTGTGGACGGTGATAAAAAGGCGTGGGAACTCTCTCAATGCCTCGCTGCCTTTTGGGGTCCGCAAAACCCTCCTGTGCGGACGAACCTTGAATTCTTCGTGAGATTGCGGAACAAGATTGAGCATCGTTCGATGCCAGGAATTGATATCGATATTTTTGGCGAATGTCAGGCTCTCCTGTTCAACTTTGAGGATCTCCTGGTCGGAGAGTTTGGCGAGAAATATGCGCTGAATGAAAGCCTGTCACTAGCTCTACAATTCTCCTGCCACCGGAGCGACAATCAGCAGACCGCAATCAGAAAGTTGCACAAAAGTCTCGCCAAGGATGTTGTTTCTTATATCAATGCTTTTCGATCAAGCCTGAGCACTGAGCAACTGCAAGACATGCAGTTCAGCTATAAGGTGTTTCTCTTCCCGAAGCCTGCAAACCGCGAAACCGGTGCGGATCTGGCGGTGGAATTCGTAAAGTATGACCCGAATAATCCAGAAGAAATGGCTAGAATCAACCGTGCCGTCGCTCTCATCAAGCCGCCAACTACAGCGATTGCCCGGCCCGCCGCTGGCTTGACTACTGGGCTTGAGGGAGTGCCGGTTCGCGTCGTGACTGATGGGAACGCAATCCAGGTGAGGGCGATCAATTACGACGACACGCATCCATATCGGCAGATGGAATTGAAGGACAGGGTAAATGAACTTCTCCCGGACGGGTTTGAGATCACCACCTATGACCTTACGGCAGTCAAATATGCTCACGATATCGCAGATGAGCGTGATTATTACTATAAGTCGCGGTTCGGATCAGCCCAATACAGCGAGTCTTATGCTCGCTGGCTTGCGTTCTGTTATCAAGAGGATCGGGAATTCTTCCTAAAGGCTCGGGTAAGGTACTACGAGGATCACCATTGAGCGTCGATTCCGGCACCAATCATCGGCGGACGCCCAACCGCCAGGGAAATTAGCGAGTCATTTCTTGGCTTCCATCTCTATTACCTGACGGGACCGTTCAGCGATTTCCGGTGAATCCAGAATATTAGCTTGGGCCCGGCCTTTCGCGCGAATCGCAGCAACCTGGCCCCTCTGTGTGAGTTGTATATGAGAATGTCTTGTCGCCCCGTCATGGCCATCGAGCTTCCCGTGAATTAGGCCCTTGACGATCAAAGATTCTATATCCTTCTGAACATCACTGACCCTGCGGGTTCGCGTGACTTTGGAGGTATCAATACCGCCCAATCCCTTTGTGGAGGCTTTTAGCTCAGCCACAATCTCATCGAGTGTTCGGGAATTATCCTCCAACTCAGCGGCCATGCTTCCGGTTGAATGCATACGTTTTGGGTGGTTGTAGAGGTAGATTAGGGTCGCCTCTTCGGTTTCAGGGAGAATGTCGTTGATTGGTTTCGTCACTGTCATGCCTTTCCGATGTTGCGATTAAACAGCAAAAGCATACCACTTTAATTCCGGCGAAGCTCAGGGCTTTCCACGATCAAGTTCGTGGGTAGGCCCGCTGTGGCTTGGGGGCGTGACGTTCCGGCAGCGGCCACGGAAGACTGTACATTTACGACGTTCGCGGCCGGACCTCCGCACCACGTTGATACCCCAAGCCTGCGAGACTACTCCTCAGAAGTTGGCTTCTCGACAGCAATTGACCGCACGCCACGCTCAGTTGGTGATATAAGATCAATGCACGTTTCCAGAGTTTGGACTGTGCCTTGAGGTGATCTGTATCACTTCGGTCAGCTTCCATCCTGGATGGGCGTTTAGCGGTACCAATCCGGCCTGATCCGGATGGCACTTTCGGGCTGCCGCCAGTGCCAGTAGCGAATCCGCGCGTGCCCTGGCCGTGCGGCCATCGATCTGGCTCACACCAGTGATTAGTCGCACCAAATGACGCGGTTGTCGCGTATCCAAAAATGGCTACCGCAACGGTTTCGCGGCACCCAAATGGAAGGGGCTAAGGTAGCGCGGCCTTTCGAGATTGAGAGATCCCATCGCGGATAGGCAGAGGGCATAAGACAGATGTCGATCCGGTCCCCGCACCCGCAGGGGCAAGATAAGATTGCCCATTTGTACTGTCTCGGTTGCCCGACAATGTAAAGATGGTTTGCTCGTATTTTCGGCAGATCTCTCATCGACGAGATCGTCTTGAGCTTCAGGGTGCGTGAGCTTGGCGTAATGCAGGCCCAAAGCTTGCGGAGCAGATTTGGAACTTTCACTCTTGCCATAGCATACCGAGGAACGGCGATTGATCGCCGCATGCCCAACCCGTCGGATCGCCACAATAGCAATCAGGTTTGGGCGGGACCTGATTCGTGCGCGCCCGGCATTGGTCAAAGAAATGAATAACCTCGCTGCTGACCCTCTCCGGTCCCATGAATCCGGTCAAGCGGTGGAGAAGTTCTCCGATTGCCGCAGAGGCGATACCGGTCGTAAACGGGATGACGGCCGGGGAATTCTCTTCCAATTCAGGGATGTACCGTTGGCGGCGCAGCTCTTCGGCCTGAGCCGTGTTGTGCCTCTGGATCACGTCTGCGCTTACACCGTCTGCGGTAATCCTGCCTCTGCAGAACAGGCACGCTGTCCCTGGAGCAAGCGTCGTAACGCGCCCCTCGACCGAAGTGATCCGGTCCCCGTTTGAATCGATCTTGACTCCCATATCAAACACCGGGATGCAGTAATCGGTCGCGATTCTGCACAGGATGGACCGTCCCCACTCGTCGTCAGTGCACCCGAATATTAGATCGCAGTCACGCAAAGACTCAGCAGCGACCCGCCCTGTTATTTCTGTGGGAAAGGGTATGATCTCGGTGTTTAGGCCAATGTGGTTTGCATGATCGCGGAGGATCTCAACCTTGGGCCGGCCAACATCGCCAACGCCGGAGCCGTACACGCGGGTAATGTTGGAGGTTTCAAGCGCCTGCCCGTCGTACAGCGAGAGCTTCCCGATCCCCAGCCTGATAAGTTGTTCAGAGACCGCAGAGCCCGTACCGCCATTTCCAACGACACCTACGTGCAGAAGGCCAAGAATTTCTTGAATTCCGGAGCCGAATGCCTGAATCTGGCGATCGAAAATTTGTGCACTGGTTTTGGATTGCTCAGTTCCCATATAAAACCTGAATCGGTCTCCGATAACTCGAACTACATGCATTGGTGAGATGGATCCATCCCGGTGCCATACACGTCCCCGCGGCTGGTCCATAGAGGAAAGCACGATGCTGCCGTGCACGGCGCCGTTGGTAATGATCCGAATATAGGCGGTGCGGAATAGGTTTAGTTCAGTTATGTCATCTTGCGGCGAATGTCCGATATCACCAGAGGGATGGGAATGGACGAACACGAACGATAGGCTCGAGGTATCTGCCTGTTTCATCGCGCGCATGAACGACTGCGGAGCGATCTCCATATGTATTTCAGAGGAGTTGATTACCTCTTCCGGCGTGACCGGCAGAACCTTCCTGACAAGCAATCGAGTTTCGGACGCGGTAATGGAGTGGCCGCAGAGTAGGTATGCCGCCTGCTCCACGGCACGGGGCTCGAAAAGATGATCGATCAGGATCTTGTAGTCTGCCTCCACGAACGTGATCGAGTATCGCATCAGTACCCCGCCTCGAGTTCTCTCCTCACCGACGTGAGCTTCGTACGCAGACTATCGATTCCGGACCGCCACTTGCTGTGCCTGGACCATCTTTGCCAGTTGTCGGCGGTGGGGTCGTGGTAATCCGCGCGATTCGGATACCCCCTGCCGCCAAGCAGGACGTCCGGTCGCGTCCAGAACATGTCGGGGTTCGACTGGGGGTATCCGAGCGGCAGACGAATCAAAAGGTCAGTTACGCGGGGCGTGTATGCCGGCGGGAGCTCAAAGCCTCGGAAGTACACGCGTACCTCTCCGGGACAGGAAACCACCTCGTACTGCCAGCCCTTCTCCCCTAAAAACTCCAGGTCGACCTGGGGAAGGACGGGGACCGGATTCTGTATGGCGCTCATTGGCTGCGGACCCCGGGGTTGAGCTTCGCCTGCGCACTGTAAAAATGCTCCCACTCCCGGAGATGAATCGGAGCCTCGGTCTTCGGGACAAGTTCGTCGTCGCGGCGACCCTCAATCTCGCGGAAAAGCACGTATTCGTTCTGTACAGCGCCCAGCAGGTAGAGGGCTGCCCCAGTTGTATGCGAGGGCGAAGTTTTCTCAATGCGGTCGATATAAATCCTGACCGTCTCGCGATGGTTGCGGATCTCTTCGACGCCTGCTGCGGCGTCACTGTCCTGGTGCATAGTAATCCTCCGGGCGCCTCCGTCAGGAGGTGCCCAGTATTGTATGCGCCCGCCCCGGTCGGATTGGACAGCGGGCCGGGGCAGGGTCCTTTCGAATGGCTGAATGCGTATCTTTGTCCAAATCTGCATTTTCGGGAGCATTATGAATTGGGACGGCTCAGCGGAGAAGGCGAATGGAAGCATCGGCCGGAATTCATGCAAGGGAGGGTCGAGTTGCCGATCCGGAGGAAGTCCGGGGGGCGCTGAGCGCTCTTTCCGAGGCCGAGTTCTTCAAACTTCATGAATTGGCCGGGTTCCTAGCCTTTCCCTCACGTGGGAGGTCCTGGAGCATCGGGGAAGAGGACCTGCTACATGAGGCGGTCCTGCGGCTGTTACAGGGGACGCGGAAATGGAGACCCGAAAAAGTCGACCTCGTTGGCTTGCTCGGGGGGACCATGGAGAGCATTGCGTCTGGCCTACAGAAGAGCGCTAAACGGGGGGAGAAACCAGCGCTTGAATGCGACCTGATCGTCCGAGACGCTGATGGCGGGGATCTCCCGAGCCCCTTGCAAACTGCGGCCGATTTCCGACCAGATCCGGAGCGATCGCTTATCATGCGCGAAGCGCAGACACAAGAACAGCTCCTTCGGGAAATCGAAGAGCTTTTCGTCAGCGACCCGCTCCCGTCCCTCATCCTCAGCGAGTGGAAGCGAGGGACGAAGGGTCCTGAAATCATGAGCGTGATGGGTCTCACGCGTCAGCAATACGACACGGCGGTGCGGAGGATCTATCGCGCCGTCGAGAAGCGCTGGCCAAGAGGAATGCCCGATGTCTGCTGACATGAATGAAACGGAACTTGAAAAGTTGCTCGCCGAGCTCGCTAAGAGTTTCGAAGACGCACCCCCTGGGGAGCTCTTGGCAGAGGCCAAAGCGGCGGGGCGGGATACCGAGCGTATCGCGGATCACGTTAAGGGTACACTGCTGGACGCAGTTCGTAGTTTCGAGCAACGCAAGCTTCACGCGGCGCGTCTTACGTGCCGGATCCGCTCATCGGAAGCCAAGAGGCGGCGGATTGTGCTCCCGGCGACCGCAGGGGAACGGCGTGGGCTTCTTTTCAGAGCGAATCAGAACAATCCACAGGTTCAACAGATCACCGCGAGATTCCGTGAATTGAAGGAGCTCTCCGACGACGACGTCGAGTCTGCGCTGGAGGATCTCATGGAATTGGGTGCCTTTGACGAGGCAGCCGGTCCTGGGGGTGACGAGAACAAATAGATGAATGCAAACGCCATTTGAGATTCTAAAGGATCTAGGAATTCGAGAGCCTGAGGACCTCGACATCGAGGCGATTGCTGAGCACTGTGGTGCTGCAATTAGATATCGGCCGCTCTTCGGTTACGAGGCCCGCATTATAGGCCTGAACGACAGAGCGATCATCACTGTAAACGCCAGGTCCGCCGTCGAAAGGCGGCGATTCTCGGCGGGTCATGAGCTCGGGCACTGGATGCGAGACCGCGGAACCGGTGCATTCCAGTGTAACGAGCAGATGTTAACTGGGGAGTGGTCGGCCAATAACCCCGAAAGGCGTGCGAACCGCTTTGCATCCGATCTATTGTTGCCGGCAGGCATGTTTCGGCCCCTGTCCAAGGGGCTTCCCATTACGTTCGAAACAGTTCAGAATTTGGCTGCGATTTTCAAGATGAGCCTTTCGGCGACGGCGATAAGGCTTGTCGAGTATGGGTCCTACCCTGCGATGCTGATTTGCTGTGGCGCTGACGGTCGCCTCTGGTTCGCAGCGAGCTCAACGGTTGAGAGCCGGCTGTGGCCCGTTGATCAGCCAGGGCAGTGGACCCATGCGGCTGCTCTTCTAAGTGGGAGCTCCCGACCCGGGGGCCCGCAGGATGTTCGAGCTGATCAATGGATCAAGAACTTCCGCGCGGAACGATATTGGATCAAAGAAGATTCGATACTGTGGTCCGGCCACACTACCCTTTCGCTGATCTGGTGGGAGGACGAGCGTCAGCTGATCGACTTAGATACATTCGACGAGGAAAGCGGGTCGTGGCGTTCAGACGGCCGGAAGGATTGGGACTGAGCCGAAGGTACTGTTGGCAACTCGGCATTTTGCTTCAACTTCCCGATTCGTACTGAAATGTCGGCATGGCGACGGGGATCTAGCGACCCGGACTTGGGCCATGGAGCCCAAGGCTCCCTGAAGCTGAGGCGTTTCCCGATACCAATCCGACTAGAACACCGCCCTCATTATGCACATGCGCCAATGCGCTTATTACGCGTGTTATCCCGAACCCTTTCCATCGTTGACTTTCGCCCCACCTTCGCTTACGCTGTCCAGATGATTCCCCCACAGGCCAATTCAACCCGCTATGCTCGTTGTGTGTTCTCCCGGAGCTTTTTCCACCCATCAACCCCTGTCCCGAGGAACTGACCATGGCTCTCGACAACGAACTCGTAGTCGATCTCCTCACGTACATCGAGCAAGTCGAGAAACTCAAGGTCAAACCCGCATTCTCCGTACCCACGGAATACTTCGCCGCCCACCAGCATGAACTCAAGGGCCTGCCCGAAATCCGTTTCAACCTCCAGGCGGAAGGCGAGGACGTGTGGCTCTGCATCCCGCGCCTCAAGGAAATTCCGGCCCCAGAGCCCGACGAAAAACTCGCCCCCTGGGTCACGATCCACAAAACGCCGACGAAGGCCCCGGAGCTTAAGCCTTCGATAGAGACGCCCACCAGCCCCGAAACGCCTGATCAGGGGAAGGCGCGAGCCGAAATTAGCGAACTCTTCGATTGGTACGTCGAGAACCAGTGGACGCCCTGGGCGACCGCGGAACTGCCCCGGCGCAAGACGATTCACCGCTACAACCAGGTCTTCGCCATCCAGCAGGCGATCGCCAGCGATGGCGCCGACACACCCCTCGAACTGGTCTGGGGCATCGGCCTGGCCCTCTGGAAGAAGGAAGGCAAGGCGAGCACCCTCAAGTACCCTCTGATTACGCAAGGCTGCGAAATCAACCTGAATCGCCACACATTCGATCTGGAGATCAGACCCCGAAACGTCGATGCTCGAATCGAGTTGGACTGCTACGCCGAGATGGAAGTGCCCGGTGTGACTCAGGTGGAGGCGTTCTGGAAGAGCGCCATCGACAGCACCACGAATCGGGTCAATCCGTTCGAATTCTCGACCTTTGAAGCAACACTCAAAACCGCCGTAGGCTTTCTCGATCCCTCCGGCTCCTACGAGGTTCTGGCCGAGGACCCGACCCTGCCGACACCAACGGACAAGCTCAAGATCACGAGCGCGTGGGTCCTGTTTGCTCGCAAGCGCATGGCCACCATTTTCCTCGAGGATGTGAAACGCTTGAAGGAGAACGTGAAGGAAGTCCCCTCCCTTCCACCTGTAATCCGCAGCTTTGTGGTGCGCGGCGATGAGGAGGTGCGCGCCCGAACCGAGTGCGTCTTCCGCGGCCTGCTATCGAGCGAAGCTCCCTCCGGCGCTGCGGAGCTCTACTTCCCTCTTCCCTACAACGATGAACAGGTTTCAATCGTTCAGAAGCTCGAGCACTGCGATGGCGTCGTGGTGCAGGGCCCACCGGGTACCGGCAAGACGCACACGATCGCCAACATAATCAGTCACTACCTGGCCGCCGGCAAACGCGTACTGATCTCCTCGAAGGGAGAAACGGCGCTCACCGAGGTGATTGGCAAGCTGCCGGAGCGGATCCGCCCGCTGGCGGTAGGCCTTCTGTCGAACGAACGCGAAGGGATGAAGCAGTTTGAGCACTCAATCCAGACCATTGCTTCAACCGTGACGGCACTCAATCCTCAGCGTTCCGCCCGGGAGATCAACCGGCTCGAAGATCAGGTCAACCGCCTACATTCGAAAATCTCGCAGATCGATTCCTTGCTAAGAGCGCATGCCACGAAGCACATGTGCTCTTACAAGTTCCAAGGCCGAGAATCCACGCCTGAAGAGATTGCGAAGTACGTCGTCGAGCACGAGGAAGCGTACAAGTGGATGGACGATGCGCTTCCGGCCGATCGTATGGAGCATCTCCTGTTCGATGAGCGCTCGATCGGCGCGCTGCGCCAAGCGCGGCTGCGGGTGGGCAAAGACATCATCTACCTAGATTCCTCTCTGCCAGTTAGCGATGATTTTCCTGCCTGGCCCGACCTCCTCAGCCTCTATCACGACCTGGTGAAGGTCAAGGACCTCGATGCGCGAGTCTCCGCCGGCACCATTCTCGACCTGATCGATTCAACACCCGGGACTTACGAGAGGGCTGCGGCGCTGCTTAAGTTCCTGACCGAGCGGTCAGCTCTGCAGAAGAGGGTCGCCTCATATCCTCCGGCCGGCCTGAACGGCCTGGGCGAGCATCTGGCCAACATGAAGCCAGACGATATTCTGCTTGAATCCCTCTTGCAGGCCTGCCGCGACATCAAATTGCTCGACTGCACAAGACGCGACCTTGTCCCGAAATCCGTCGTCCTCCCCGCCGGCGCCGAAGCCGATGAAGACTTCCTCTCGGCAATCGTTCGCCTGAAGCACGGCAAAAGCGCCTTTGCTTTTCCGTTCGGGAAGTCGGCAGCCCGCAAGCTTTTAGAGGAGGTGACCGTTCTCGGATCATCTCCCGAAGACACGGAACAGTGGGAAGACGTCAGCAGCATGATTGAGTGGCGCATGTCAGCTAAGAAGTGTCTCGCGCGGTGGAACTCAGTCGCCAGCGAGTTTGGGTTTGAGCCCCAGACGGGCGAACTCGAGGACGCATTCCGCGGGGCAGTCCAGCTTCAGACCCAGGTCACGGACCTGCACAATCTCGTGTTCGACTACGACGCAAAGCTGGTCGCGGAAATCCAGAAGGAATTCGGAGAGCGCATTGCCGCCCGACTCAAGACAGAAGGCGAGAAACTCGTTCAGGAGGTCGTGACCTGTCTGCAGTTCCATATTGACCGGGGCAATCTCGCCTCCACGCTCTTCCGGATCGAAACCATCCGTCAGAAGCTGATTGCCAGGAAGGGGCCGATCGTCGACGAGATTCGCGAGTTCTTCACGTCCACGCTCGGCAACAAGGAAGACGACGATTTAGGGTTGCAGAAGAAGTGGCATGCGCTGGTATCAGAACTGATCCGGCTGGGCAGCCTCCGGCCGGACCTCGACCAGATTGCCCTCGTCTCAGCCGAGATCGAAAGGTCCGGTGCTCTGCTTTGGGACGCACGCATTCGAATGCAGGCCGCCGAAGTCAACCACGACCCGGTCGTGCCCTCCGACTGGAGGGAAGCCATGGAATGGCGCTGTGCGGTCGCGCTCCTGGATTCGATCGACGTTCACCATCAACTAAGGAATCTCTTTGAAGAACGCCAGACGCACACGAGTTCTCTCGCCCGCACGTACCAGGAACTCGTGGCCGAAAAGTGCTGGCTGAACGTCTTCAACCATTCGCCAGACTCGGTGCAGCAGGATCTCAAGCGGTACCTGAATGCCATTCAGGCGATGGGGACCGGGCTTGGCTTGCGCGCGATGCGCTATAGGAGAGACGCCCAGGAAGCGATGACGCGCGCCTATCGCGCCGTGCCCTGCTGGGTCTTGCCTCAGTGGCGCGTCAGCGAGACGATCCCGTCCGAGGTCGGGCTTTTCGACCTCGTCGTCATTGACGAGGCGTCCCAGTCGGACATCTGGGCGCTCCCCGTCCTTCTTCGGGGTAAGAAGCTCCTGATTGTGGGAGACCGCAAGCAGGTATCTCCATCTGCGATCGGAATGGCTGAACAGAGGATCACGGACCTGATCAGCCGCTTCCTGCAGAATCAGCCCTTCGGGTCCGAGATGACCCCGGAAAAGTCGATATACGACCTGGCCAGCGTCATCTTCGCCTCAAACTCTGTCATGCTGAAGGAACACTTCCGCTGTGTTCCGGCCATCATCGAGTTTTCGAACCGTGAGTTCTATCAGAATGATATTGTGCCGCTGCGCATACCCCACGCAAGCGAGCGCCTTGATCCGCCGCTCATTGATGTGTATGTAAGAGGCGGATTCCGGAAGGGAGACGTCAACGACCCCGAGGCGCAGGCCATCTTGCAGGAGATCCAGGCGATTCTCGCAAATCCGTCCCTTGACGGCCGTACCATCAGCGCGGTCACGCTTCTCGGAACGGACCAGGCTGCCTACATCCACAAACTGGTCACTACACACATCTCGCCCGTGGATATCGTGAAGCGACAAATTGCCGTAGGCCCTCCGCCTGTCTTCCAGGGCCGTGAACGGGACATCATGCTCATCTCCATGGTCCTCGCACCGGGCGACCATTCCGCTCAGAATAGGGACGACCAGAAACAACGCTTCAATGTGGCCCTCTCACGCGCAAGAGACAGGGAGTATCTCTTCCGTTCCGTGGATTACAGCGCTTTTGCCGACGATACTCTCAACGGCCGGCTGATCCGGCATTTCCGAGAGCCTTTCCGGCAGGACGCACGCAGTTCCAAGGTGCTCCGCGAACGCTGCGAGTCTGATTTCGAACGAGACATGTTCGACGCGCTGGTGAAGAGGGGCTACCGCGTCGAACCGCAGGTGCGCTGTGGCGGATTCCGAATAGACTTCGTAGTCGAGGGAAGGGAAGGCCGGCGGATTGCCGTGGAGTGCGATGGAGACCGTTTCCATGGACCCGGCCAGTGGGCCGACGACATGGCACGTCAGCGCGTCCTCGAGCGTGCGGGTTGGACCTTCTGGCGCTGCTTCGCCTCCAATTTCCTGCGCCGCCGCACTGTGGTGCTCGAAGATCTCTTCACCACCATGGCAAACCTCGGGATTGAACCCCTCGGCTCCGATGGGGTAGACAACACCGTGTGGGTCTACTCGAAGGAGGTTGACCCATACTCTGTTAAAGAGGAGGAAGAAGAGGAGGTATATGGCTAAGCGGCCGTTCATCAGTAAGCGGATCGATGAACTGGAGCAGATTTTCAAATCCTCCGGGACGGACCTTCTGACCCTGAGCGCGCTTGAGAACGAGCTCGTTCACCGCTCAATGCCGCGCGCAGTCAGCCTGCTCAAAGCCGTACGGAAGAACCTCTCACTACCGCAGTTCAAGGGCAGAGTGGTGGATCCGAATCTCTTTGACCCGCAACCCGTCTCCACCCAAGTGGCGGATCCTACTCCGCCAAGACGGTCAGAACCCGCTCCTGGATTTGCGTTGAAAGCGCCTCCACCGCCGCAACCCGTGTCGGTGACCAAACGGTCCATTCCTCCCCCGCGTCTGGTTCCGAGTGGGGACCCGATCCCCTTTCTTGCACTCGTAGAATCTCATCCCGAAAGCGGCGATGCGATTATGTCCCCCGCGGAAGCTTGCAAGGTTCTGCAAGTCACTTTGGGAACGGATTGGGAAACGATTGAGAAATCCCGCCGCGAGATCGTCCAGAAATCACATCCGGACAAAGTCCGGTCACTCACCCTGGAAAAGTGCAGGGCGCTCATCGAACATGCGCACCGAGCCAACGAGGCCGTCCAGATACTGCTCGGCTCACGGATTCAAGAAAAGACCCACACCAACCAATCACCCGAAGCTATCGAGCCTGCACAAGAGCGGGTACTGCTTCGCATGCCACAAGTGAATCGCTGAAGCCAGTTTGCGCTCCTCGGCCACGCAATGTGCCTGCGGCCAAATTGATTGGGAATGATAAGTCGGCAAGTGTCATGGAATCTGTTTGATGCGATCAGGGCGACGAAATGTCATGGCGCTACGGCGTTTCCCGGTACCGATCAACCGAGTCAAGCACTTTTAGCTGCCAGTATGCGGTGGATGAGTGGCTTGGGCTGTTTGCAACAAGTGACTTCTCTTACTACCTTGTTTGGCAAGATTCGTCAGACCCAAGTCCGAGAATCCGGTCCTGTGGCACTCAGATCCTTGTGTGGGGTTTGGGGGCCGCATATGTTATAGTTTTTGCCGAAGCTGGTCACATCTGGGGTAAAGAATATGAGACTTTACGTTTTGACGACAGATAAACGGTTCGTATTATCCGACTCGCTCACGACAACCGTGTCTGTATTGCTTCCATTCCTTCGTGCGTCACGATTTAGCTGGTACGTCTTCACCCTCGGCGAGCGTTATTTCATCTTACGTGATCGTGAAGTTCGAGCGACACTTATGAAAGCCCGTCAGTCGCGCGTGATCGCAGACGTGCTGCATCTAAATGGTGCGGTACCGAGCCATATGCTTCGTTCTAACAAGAAATGGCTCGAACTGGAGGAGATTCCGCCAAGCGATCAAGCTGCTAGCCGGGTTGCATTGATCGCCAAGAGGCGAGGCAATGACTTTCTCACCGCGATCGGGACTATCCAAAAGAATCCTCCCAGAACTCTGACGTCTTCCACATTCGTTGCGCGCCAAGGGGGCGCCGCTAAAAAGGTGGCGAAGAAAGCCCCGGCGAAGAAAGCTGCGGCAAAAAAGGCCGTAGCGCGGGTACGCATAAAACGAGCGCCTGCTAAGCACTCAATCGGTGGGGGCTCAGACTTCAGAAGAACCAAGTCGAACGCTGGACGCGGAGCGAAGGGACTCCCGGCAATGGGAGTATTCTCGGGTAGTGATCTGTCTCAGAGAGAAAGTAATCAGCCTTCCAGTGGTTCAAATGAGCCATCCGCTAAGATGATGCCTGAGCCATATGAAATAGTTGACGTGTTTTACGCGACGGACCGGGAACCCGAAGTCCGCAATAGCGACGATAAGCCGCTCAAGTACCTGAACCATCTGGCGAATAAAGCGAAACTCAGCTATGGCGTTTGCAAGGTTACAATTCCGGCAGACCACCGTCTAGGAAAACTGGAATCGCCCTCGATTTTTCGACTAGAGATTCGTGAAGATCCCGCAAAGCACTTTACTTTATTGGATTGTTACTCTATGAATACCAAGGGCTTCTTTGACGAGGTCAAGACGGTCGTCGATAAGGGGGTCGAGAAATCTGCCTTTGTCTTCATTCACGGTTTCAACGTGAACTTCGTGGATGCGGCAAAGAGTACAGCGCAACTGACGACCGATATGCGGTTTCAGGGAGTGCCTATTCTCTATAGCTGGGCATCAGCTGCGCACAAGCGGCGCTATGCGAAGGATGAAGAGACGGTTGAACTCACGGTAAAGAGACTGAAATCATTTCTCGAGGACCTTTGCGCAAAGTCAGGCACGAAGACAATTCATCTCATTGCACATAGCATGGGCAACCGGGCTCTTGTGAAAGCCCTCGCGGCTCTGCACGCCAATACGATCTCTGCTACAAAACTATTCAAACAAGTTGTCCTTACGGCCCCGGATGTTCCACGCCAGGATGTTGAGAATTTAATCGACGCCGCAAGTGTAAACGCCGAGAGGATCACTCTCTACGCGTCTAAGAAAGATAAGGCCCTTCTCCTTTCCAAAGGACTTCACGACTACGAACGTCTCGGTTTCGTCTACAAGAAGTTTCCGTTCATCATTTCTGGGATGGACTCCATCGACGCGAGCAGCGTGAAGACCGATTTTCTGGCCCACTCCGTTTTCGCCAAGACGAGGACGGTTCTAACCGATCTATCGGAGCTCATCCGACATGGGGAGGTACCGGGGAAACGCTTCGGGCTAAAAGACCTAGCGACACCAGATGGCCTGTGTTGGACTTTCAAGAAATAGCCGTAACGGTACAGCAATAATCCTCAGTTAGTTTTCAGCAAGTGCAAAATCGCCGAGGCGCTCACCGATATGGATCGGTACCGCGAATCGGCTTGCGTTAAGTAATTCCATTCAAACATTTCGCATAACGGGTCTGTCTATCTCTCGCACACCACAGCCATTTTCGCGTTCTGTTCTTCCCAGCTTAGCGGAACTTTGTCGAGTAGTACCGCCAGTGTCATCTCTGGCGCCTGCCGCCCCTTGACGATTGCCTCCACGATCTCAGGCGCCAGGAATGCGCTCTGGATAATTCGGCTGACGTAACGCTCGTTGAGACCGGTAGCTGCAGCAATCGCCCGTTGATCTTTGTATTCTCCAGCCACGATCAACCGCACCCACTCGTGTGCACGGCTGATGGCCTTGATCAATGCTGGCACGGCATTGTCAGGAGCCTGATCCGCTGACGACGATGGAATGATGAGCCGCATTTCGCCCCCACATCGCTTCAGTCTAGTCTCGATCGTCAGGGAAATTGGCTGCTGGTTGAGGTCGTTCATTGTGTCTTGCGTCTGAGCATCCGTGTGGTCGGGCGCGAGAAGCTGTGCGCGCAATTTGGCCCTGTTGATTTGGATTTCGACCGATCCTTGATGGACCAAGATCCGGGCCACGATCGTCTCCAGCATCTCACTGAGACTCGAGGGAGAATTCCCATCCAGACGCTTTGCGTACCCGACTGCGGATTCAATCAGCGTTTGGGTGGTCGCCAGATCATCGTCAGCATCGGCGAGAGCACTGACCACCTGGTCCGCCGATGCGAAGAAGCTCTTGAGCTCGTTCAGGACCACTTTTTCGAGCTCTCGCGCAGGAATTCTGTCAGGCTGAACCGATGCCGAGGCTGCGTCCTCGATGACTTTCTGCGATACGTAGTACCGGTATCGCTTGCCGCGTTTGACCGCGTGGGATGGAGTAAAGCGATTTCCGTCTTCGTCGTAAAGCAATCCGCGCAGAAGACTGGGGGCGTTGGCGTTTGTGCCGTGGCGGCGGGCACGAACGTTTCCGGCCATCAATCTTCGCACTCTCTCCCACAGTTCGCGATCGACGACGGGCGAGTGCTCTCCTGGATACGATTGTCCCTTGTGCGGGATCTCTCCCAGGTAGATGCGATTCTGCAAGATCTTGTAGAGGGCGCCCCGGGAGTATGCCGCTCCACCCGAACTGCGTCCCGAGCGGCCGACCCTAATCTTGCTCTTAACGCCGCACTGGTCGAGGTGCGCCTTCAGCTGTTTCACACAGCCGAGTTCGAGATAAAGCCGGAAGATCTCGCGGACCTGTTCGGCCTCCTTTTCATTGAGGATCAGGTGGCGGTCCTTGATGTCATAGCCGAGAGGTACAGGACCGCCCATCCACATGCCTTTTCGCTTTGAAGCGGCAATCTTGTCGCGGATGCGCTCTCCTGTCACCTCCCGCTCGAACTGGGCAAAGGAGAGCAAGACATTGAGGGTCAACCGACCCATCGAAGAGGTGGTGTTGAACTGCTGGGTCACGGAGACGAAGCTCACGCCGCGAGCATCGAATGCCTCGACCATCTTGGCGAAGTCGGCCAGGCTGCGTGTCAGTCGATCCACCTTATAGACGACGACCGTGTCGATCTTCCTGGCTTCGATGTCTGCCAGCAAGCGCTTGAGGCCGGGCCGCTCCATCGAGCCACCCGAATAGCCTCCGTCATCGTAATGCGCGTCGATAGCGCGCCAGCCCTCCTGGCGCTGGCTGAGGACGTAGGCCTGGCAAGCTTCGCGCTGGGCATCGAGCGAGTTGAAGGATTGCTCAAGCCCTTCCTCGGAGGATTTGCGGGTATAGATGGCGCAGCGGATGGAGCGTTTCTCGAAGGAGCTCATGAGCGGTGCCCCTTGAGACCGAAGAACAGGGGCCCTGACCAGCGGGTGCCGGTGATCAGCCGGGCGATCGCGGAGAGGCTCTTGTAGCGTTCTCCGTTGTACTCGAAGCCGGCCTCGCCTACGGTAACGTGGTGCGTCTGACCCTCCCACTGGCGAATCAGCCTGGTTCCCGGCTTGATCCGCAGCGGATCCCTGCGCTGCGCCGCGGTCTTCTTGGAATCCCGATGGAGGCCCGCGGCCAGTTCCCGAAGGCGGCGCTTGACCTCCGGCTTCAGACCGCCATAGGCCTGCTCCTGCAGCTTGTAGGCGAGCAACGGTACCAGGAGCTGCTTACGAATGTGGGGCGGCGGGGCCTGTTTCAGGACCCGCCGCCACTTGGCCTGTAACTGGGCCAGATTCATCTTCGGTAGTGACGCAATCTCGGCCTCCAGCCTCTCGGACACCTGCGAACCTCCTCTCCGGTGTCCACATTTCCGCTCTGTTGGGGCGGGAAGTCAAGTCTTGTTTGGCCTCTATACGTACGACAGGCCCCATTGAGCGACCGATCGGTTAGCCGCTCGCCGGGGGCAAAAAGTCAAGCGAACTGTGGGCAACGTGAGAGAAAAAATCTGACAACTGGGCACGTGGCCAGTAATCATCCAGCTTCACTCAAACCATGGCAACATCTGCAGAAGGAGCGCCACATCTAGCAGGTTTCGTACCCCCGCATTGGCCAGTGAAACGGGTGTTTGTTGGGTATAAATGCATATTTCTCCAAAACATCTAGTGCCTGCGAGGTTGAATCCACTTGATCGTCATGCTTGGTGCCGGGAAAGCCCGTAATCTCCTGGATGTACTCATCGAGCCACGGCGCCTGTTTAGGCAGGTATACTCTGCCACTCTCAAATTTGACCGACTGCTTCTCTAGGCGCACCAGTTTGTCGCTGCCTTGTTGAGGGTTGTAAGCCTCCAGGCACCAGACGTATTCAGACTTGAGCTCCTGAAACAGCGATGTTCCGGAGCCCCTGTCCTCAATCAGAAGCTTGCTTGGGGCATATTCGCGGAAAAGGTCAAGGGCTGCACGTTTTAGATCTGGGAAGTTCAACCGCTTTCTGAACACGTCAAGCAGATAGAAGTTCCCCTCGCGCGTTCCCCAGGTTGTGCAGACGCTGTAGTCGTTGCACTCGCCGCCCTTGTTTGCCGTGTCCCAGCTTTGCAGCACGCACTCCATATCCCGCCGCCGCGCCGTTTCGTAGTAGCGAATCCACTCCCTCTTGATCACGCCACCCTCGCGCGATGTGGGGCTTTGTTGGTACTGGCTTTGGAAGCGGTATTCTCCAAGCGTTTGCCGCATCTGTTGCAGTGCTTCCAACGACTCGCGCTCCGGATGCAAGGCCTCCCCTGCCTTGCGCACGTAGAGATGGTTTCCCAACGGGCCTTCGATGGGATAGCTCTCGTCCTGCTCGGCGATGGCAGGGAGCGATAGCATATCCCAGTGTTCGCGGTCCGTTACCTCGCCAACAAGGTCCCCCTGGTGCAACCGCTGCATCACAATGATGATCACGCCGTTCTCTTTGCTGTTCAGGCGGCTCAACAATGTGGTGAAGTACCAGTCGTTGGTCTTCGTGCGCTGAGCTTCCGAAAAAGCATCCTCCGGCTTGAGCGGATCGTCGACGATGATGATATCGGCGCCACGGCCCGTGATCGGCCCACCAACAGAAACAGAGAGCCGAAAGCCTTGCCTCGTTGTCATAAAATCTTCGACGGCCTTTTTCTCCTGCGAGAGTACGGTCCCAGGAAAGAGGCTTCGGTAGAACGTGCTCGACATCAGTGTTCGGCAATCTCGCGCGTGTTTGTCGGCCAGATCCTGTCCGTAGCTCACACAGATAATTTGCTTTGAGGCATCATGCCCGAGCAGCCAGGCGGGGAAGGCGACGCTGGCGGCGTGCGATTTCAAAGTGCGCGGAGGCAGGTTGATGATCAGGCGCTTCGTTTTACCGGTTCGGCATTTTTCCAGAGTTGCGGCGAGCAGCTCAATGTATGGGCTGGGCATGAAGGTGGTTTGTGGGTTGAGCTCCAGGAAGGAGCGTTCGATGAAGCTCGTCAGGTCATTCCGTAGGATGACTTGATATTCGTCTGCGGAAAATCCGTTTGAAGCACTCATTACGATTCCTCCGTCTTGGGTTCTGGGTTGGTGGATGTGGTGTTGGCGCTGATACTTTTCATGCGCCGCAGAATGTCTTCCATGACCTTTTGGTCCATCTCGTGCGGAATAAATGTTGAAACCTCCGAGTTGGCAGCCTCTTCTGACGTTCGGGCCAGCGAGATGAACTCGCGCTGAGAGCGAATATCCCCTTGCGCTGCCTTGTTCGCCAGTTGCATCATTGCAGCCTCCAACTTGGTCACCGAACGTGATCCGCGGGGTCCATTCACCCGGACGCGCTGACGACACTCTCGCAGCACAACGGTGGCAAAGCTTTTGGACCCCTTGGGCCGGCCCTTCGGGTTTCCGGATTTGCCCTTCTCGAACTGGCCACTCTTTGGTGGCTTTTTGAAGCCAACCTCATAAGTGGCGTCACGCCCGCGCATACTGCACCTCCTTCTGAGCCGCGACCTCGCTGAATCGCTTGCCCGTTTGCGCGTGGACTGCGGCTTCGCCGGTGTAATTCTGCCAGCGACGAATGGCTACATCGACGTAGAGCGGGTCGATCTCGATACTGCAGCTAGTGCGACCGACCCGCTCAGCGGCCATCAGCGTTGTGCCCGAACCCAGAAAGGCGTCGAGGACGATTTCGCCGCGCGCCGAGCAATCGAGGATTGCGTCGGCAACCATGGCGACCGGTTTCACCGTCGGGTGAAGCGCAAGCAAGTTGCCTTCACCGCTTTGCTGGGAGAGCGTATGAATTCCCGGGTACTGCCAGACATTAGTCCTGTTCCGGCCAAACTGGCCAAGCTGGATGTTGTTCCGGTGAGGCCCCTTGCCCTTGCGGAATACCAGGACAATTTCGTGCTGCGATCGGAAGAAGCTTCCCATGCCGCCCTTGTCCTTCACCCAAACGCACAGGTTCAGGAACTCGTCATAGGTCTGCTTGCCAACGGCAATCAGATCTCCCACATGGCGCCAATCGATGCACAAAAAATGGACCGAGTTGTTCACGCTGTACTGGGCCAGGAGACGCAGACTGTTGCTTAAAAAGGAGACGAACTCTGCCTCGCTCATCTCTCCGGAAGCCATGGCGAACTCGCGATGCCGGATGGAGCCGTTTCCCGTGGCATGGCCGTCGATCTTCACGTTGTAGGGCGGATCGGTGAAGATCACCGCCGCACGGCGATTACCCATCAAAGTCTTGTATGTCCCGTCATGCAGCGAGTTGCCGCACAGAACCCTGTGTTTACCCAACAGCCAAAGGTCACCTGGTTCGGTGACCGCAGCATGGTTCAGCACCGGCTCCGGGACTGGATCCTCCATCTGGGTTGCTGCATTTGCCTCTTCGAGGATCACGTCTATCTCCGGCACCTCGAAGCCCGTAATGGTCAAGTCGAAGTCTACGCAGTCGAGCGTCATCAGGTACTGCAGCTCGATAGCGAGGATCTCCTTGTCCCAGCCGGCATTTTCAGCAAGCTTGTTGTCGGCAATCACGTAGGCGCGAATCTGCAACTCCGTCAGTCGATCGAGCCGGATCGTTGGCACCTCCGTCATGCCGAGCAACTTCGCCGCCTCAACCCGTCCATGGCCGGCGATGATTCTGTTATTGCCATCAACCAGGACTGGGTTGGTAAAGCCAAATGTGCGGATACTCGATGCGATTTGGCGGATCTGGTGCTTAGAATGCGTGCGGGCGTTGCGGGAATACGGCTTCAAGGTTGTAGTTGCCTTGTATTCAACAGAAAGCGTGGTGTCTTTCTGTGGAACCAAAACGGTGTGAGCAGAAATCACGATGGCCACCTCCACACTGAATATCCGTCAATGTGGAGTTCAGTACAATCAAGTACTGTAAGGAGATAATTGACCATTTTGTACTTTCTTAAATATAATTAGTGGCAGATGGCTAGAAGCAAACAAGAATCGATTCTTGCTTCCGTCCCAGGCATGGGGGCGCTGGAGCGCTTCGTCCAGCTTCTGAACACAGAGGACTACTGGTCCGCATCTCTACTCGAGGGTCGGCAGAAGATTGGGGGGGACTATCGACCCGTCCAGAAGGAGTTGCGCAGGCTCGTTCAAGCCTGGCGGCGTTCCGGGCCAAATGTGAGCAAGTTGTTCGATGCCAACCCAGAGGTGGATCGAGCGGCCCGGAATTTCCGGCCAATTATTGCTCCGACCAAGAGCGGAACTGCACGGCTAGCCTATCTGAACGCTCCGGAGTATTTATCTCATGCTGAACCTCTTGAGATCGCTCTGGGGCGCTTCCTCGACTTCCTCCTCAATCCCTTCAACGAGAGGTTAGGCGGTCCCTGCGCATATTGCGGGAACTACTATGTAAAAAAGACCGAGCGGAAGAGGACTGTTTACTGCTCCGAACGATGCGGCCATCGCCTCACCTCACGTTTGGCCAATAAAAGGCGACGTGAGTACGAACACTCGGATCAACTTGAAGCCGCAAAGCAATCAGCATCTGAGTGGTCCACAACCAAGAGACGCGTGACTTGGAAAGAGTGGGTTTCCAAAGATCTCCCGATAAGCAAGAATTGGCTCACGCGGGCCGTGATGAACGGTGAGCTTGTCGAGCCGGTCAAATGTATCTGACAGATTCGGCGCAGCCAACCTCGAGCGGCTCAAGCAAAGCAAGGCCAAAACGAGTGGCCACGGGGTGTCGAGCGGAATGGGGGCTGGTTGCACTACCTAAGGAATTAGCCGAAAATGGGTATGTTAGCGCGGTTGTTCAATGTCCCCTCTCGGCTCTTGCCGAAGACTAACATTTACCGTGGTTCAAAATACCCGGGGCCGATCACGCTGCGCTACACGAGCATTTCCGCTAGTACAAATTACCGGGCAGGCCAGGACCATTCGGACTATTATGAAGGAGATACAGCGATCGCTGCGGCCGATGAAACTGTGTACGGCCTGATAAGAATATGCAGCTCAGAGAGGCGATTTGTCCCACACATATTAAATATTTCTAAACATTGTTTTTGTGGTATTTTTGCTGTGTTGCACGAAGGCCACCGTGATAGAACCGGGGCATTACCAGGTGCGACCCGCTCTATGAAGTCCACGCCACACTCCGCGGAATCTCCACGAGCGAGCTACGCAGCTCTCGCGATGATGGGCGATGCCGATGTCGTTAGGGAGTTGCAAGCTGGCAATGGCGATGCCTTGACCGTGCTCTACGACAGGTACCACAACGCGGTGCTTGGAGTCGGGCTTCGGATCTTGCGTGATCGGGGTGAGGCAGAAGACGCCCTGCAAAATGTTTTTATGGAAATTGCGGAACGTGCGGAACAATATGACCCTGCGCGCGGCACAGTCTTAGTGTGGCTCATGCAGTACGCATACGGGCGCAGCATCAACCGCCGGAATTATCTGCTCGTCCGGCGATTCTACTCCAATGTCGCTATGGGAGATTTGTCGGAGTTCGAGCAGGGCGCTTTACGCCTTTACGCCGAGGCCCCGCAGGAGTGTACGCGCTTCGTGCGTGAAGCCCTTGCACTTTTGGACGAGAATCAACGGCGCACCATTGAGATGGTTCATTTTGAAGGATTGAATCTGAAAGACGTTGCGAAGCGCACGAAGCAGACCTTTTCTAACGTGCGGCATCACTACTATCGAGGCATGACCAAGTTGAAAGAGCACCTGAAATCGATTCGCGGAAATATGCAGGCCGAACAGCGACAGCAGGTGACTAGAATGGGGGTAAGCCGTGTCAGGGCATGAGCAGTACGAAGAACTTTGTACGTTGGCGATGATCGGCGAAGTTTCGGCCGCAGAGATGCAGGATCTTCGGCAGCATCTCAGCGAGTGCGCCGACTGCCGGGAACAGTATCGCGAATTTACCCAATTCCTATTGCCACAGCTTTCCATGTTTTCGGACAACGCCACATCGTTCGAGACCGGGTACTCGGCAGCAGACAAAAAGCGACTTCGCAAGGAATTTCTGGCGCACGCGCAGAGCAGCGGCTTGTCGTTGTCTCAGGAGGCATTGTGTGGGCCATCTACGACCGCAGTTCCGGCACTGAGTTCGCTTTTCCAAGTTCACACGCAGCGCGCTCTATATCGCTGGGCTCTGGCTGCCTCCATTGCAACGCTACTCTTTGTGGGCGGATACGCGACTCATCTTGCGCTTGTCCAACGAATGTTGGCATCCATGCACGGAGCCGTGCGTACAACGGCAGCGCCGCGGCCCGGCCAGGCCGGCCATGATTCCAACACTGCTGATGACTCCGTTGCACAGCTCCGGGCGACGGACGAAGCGGATGCAAAGGCCATTGAGGCATTGGAGAAGAAACTATCGGGAACCATTGCGGAATTGCAGAAGGCTCAGGACTCTCTAAGAGTCTTCGAGGCAGGGCGGTCCGCTCTTCTGGAACAACTGAGCGAGAAGAACGGCCAGATCGCTTCGCTTCAGTCGCAAGCTCAAGGCAACGAGCAAAGCGCGGCCGGGTTGCGTACACAAGTTGCACAACTGCAGGAGCGTATTGCCGACGGCCAGGCAGCGTTGGCAGCTAATCAGTTGCGAATCCGCGATCTCAGCGATCAACTTACCACGCAGACAGCGTCCCTTGATCGGGAACGGCAAATGCTGGCGGTCGGACGGGATGTGCGGGACCTGATGGGGGCGCGCAACCTCCACATTATCGACGTGCACGACGCGAATGGGGTCGGAAATGACCGGAAGTCGTTCGGCCGCGTTTTCTATACCGAGGGGAAGTCTCTGATCTTCTATGCCTTCGATTTGGATGACAAGAAGGTCATTAATGCGAACTATACCTACGAGGCTTGGGGAGAACGCCTGGGCCAGCCAGCCAGCGTGAAGAGCCTTGGCGTGCTCTATGTGGATGACAAGGCCCAGAGAAGGTGGCTGCTCAAGGTGGACAACCCACAGCAGCTTGCAGAGATCAACTCGGTCTTTGTCACCCTGGAGCCGCACAACGGCGACGGCGGCAAGCCCCAAGGCAAAAGGATTCTGTACGCCTTTCTCGGTGGCGAGGCCAATCACCCGTAGAACGGCTCAAACAAGCCCAGACAAATCGTGCTTTCGAAGATGGCTAACCCGACAGGCAGAGGGCTCCTCCATTGGTTTGTGGGACTTGCGCCACTAGAGCCCAGAGCCAACGGCGCCACTCACCACACTCATTCAAGGCGCACGCCGCTCATTTATCAAATATTGGCATTTCCTCTTGGGACAGTTGGCACGTTGGCGAGGCATATAACTTTAGTACCAGGAAAATCCCACGAAGGAGTGTTTTCCAATGAGCCAGCGCCGCATCTACCCGGTGGTATCTATGTGTCTCCGCATGATGAACCGTTCATGGATCCCCTTGTGTTGCGCGTTGCTGATTTACGCCATCGCTGCAAATCTTCCGGCGCAGACGACGAACGCAGCCATCAACGGCCAAGTCACGGATTCTCAAGGCAAGGTCGTGTCAGGCACGGAAGTCCAGGCCGTGAATATCGATACGAATGTTGTCTATGCAACGAAAACCAACGATAGCGGTATCTATGCCATTCCCGCTGTTCCTCCGGGAAGGTACCGGCTGCTGGTACGTAAGGACGGGTTCAAGGAAATCAATAAGACGGACATTGTACTGCATGTTCAGGACATCCTGGAACAGAATTTCTCATTGGAAGTTGGATCTACGAGTGAATCAATCACGGTGAGCGGTGCCAACTCCAACGTAATAAACACCACCGACGGCTCTGTCAGCACCGTGATCGACCGGCAGTTTGTAGCCAACATCCCTCTAAATGGGCGTAGCTTTCAGGACTTAATATCCATGACGCCGGGAGTGACGACACAAAGCCCACAATCAACTAGCGGAGTTGGTTACATCGGGGCCGTTGGCGATTTTAGCGTTAACGGACAGCGCACTGAGTCCAATACCTACAATGTTGACGGGGTGTCCGCCAATGTGGGAGCGGGCAATGGTTATGGAGTGACAGGAGCTGCAACCGGAGGTGCTATCGCCTCCTCTACTGCGCTCGGGACCACGCAGAGTCTTGTGTCTGTTGACGCCCTTCAGGAGTTCAGAGTCCTCAGTTCGACCTACTCCGCAGAATATGGACGGAGCCCCGGCGGACAGTTCAATCTCCTGACGCGGTCAGGTACGGATCAACTCCATGGAACCGCATTCGACTATCTTCGGAACAACTTTTTCGACGCCAATGACTGGTTCAACGATCACTATGGAGTTCCGATTCCGGCGCTGCGCCAGAACGATTTCGGAGCAACGCTCGGAGGGCCTATATTCATTCCTAGGGTCTACGATGGACACAAGAAATCTTTTTTCTTTTTCTCCTATGAGGGGCTTCGGTTGGCGCAGCCTCAGGCGGCCTCTGCTCAGTTGGTGCCTGATCAGTTCCTCCGAGAAGAGGCTCCCTCCGCCATTCAGTCGATCCTGGACGCTTTTCCGCTCCCAACTCCAGGAGGGGTCGATTATGGGGACGCGTCCAATCCAAGCCTTGCACAGTTCCTGAAATCCTACTCAGTGCCGAGTAATCTGAATGCAACGAGCGTCCGCTTCGATCACGTTTTCTCTCCAAAGCTCGTTGTGTTCTTCCGGGCAGCCTACGCTCCCAGTTCAGCCGTCACTCGCAGCCTGTCATCGGTGAGTCAATCGGCGTTCAGCACCCAAACGTATACTTTGGGTGCTACCAGTCAATTGTCAACAAGAACTACCAATGACTTTCGACTCGGCTATGCCAAATCAGATTCAAAGATATTGCAATATCTCGATAGCTTTGGTGGCGCGACTCCCGTCAATCTTGCTGCCGCCGTCGAGGCAGGGCCAGAGTCAACGGCCCTTGCCAGCATTTTTCTCGATTTCTCCGGAGTAGGATATACAGAACTTTCCAGCGGACCCAATCAAAATGGATTGCGGCAGTGGAACGCAGTCGATTCTCTAAGCTATCTCAAGGGCAAACACGCATTTAAGTTCGGCGTGGACTATCGCTATTTTGAGTCCCCGATATCCCCGGCAACACCCCAGGTTTATCCACTGTTCTTCGGTGCAAGCGATGTGCTGAACAATGCAGCTACCGAAACTGGAGCTCTGACCCTGGCCAAGGCCACACCGATCTTCAATGAACTTGCAGCGTTCGCACAAGACGAATGGCGCCTTCGTCCTACTGTCTCGCTCTCTCTGGGCCTGCGATGGGAGGTCAACCCTCCGCCTACGGGAGCCAATGGTCAAAATGCTTATACGATTTCCGGAAGTCTTGCAACGCCATCGACGCTGGATATCGCCCCGCGCGGAACACCTCTCTGGCACACGCCATGGTTTAACTTTGCACCGCGTCTTGGAATAGCGTGGCAGGCTAGAAGCTCGCCTGGGTGGGAGACTGTCCTTAGAACTGGCGGCGGTGTCTTCTTTGATACCGATAACCAAGTTGCCGGTAGTGGCTTTAACGGTGCGGGCTTTAGCGCTGTCCAGACATATTTCAGCGTTCCGCTTCCCCTGACAGCCGATGAAGTCAATCTTCCAATTAGCATGACCCCGCCTTATAGCACCGTGTACGCACTTCCACAGCACCTACAACTCCCGTATACATTGGAATGGAATGCAAGTCTTGAACAGGTCTTAGGAAAAGTACAGTCGTTCACTGTTTCTTACGTCGGATCGAACGGGCGACGTCAGCTTGAAGAACAAGAATTGTCTCTTTCTTCTATCAACCCAAACTTTACCTATCTTCTCTACTATAAAGGAGGGCTAAGTTCAAACTACAACGCTCTCCAAGCCAGCTTTAAGCGCTCACTCTCCCACGGGTTGCAGGCTCTTGCCTCCTATACCTGGAGCCACGCAATCGATTTCGGGTCCACATATACTGTCCTTTATGTTCTGCGAGGGAACGCAGATTTTGATGTGCGAAACACATTCTCCGGAGCATTGAGTTGGGACCTGCCTCAAGCAGGCCATGATTTAGCTGCGAATGTGTTTCTAAACAAATGGGGCTTGGACGGCCGCTTCATTGCGCGCTCAGGTTTCCCCGTGGGCCTTGAAGGTAATCTTGATACGGATTTAGCGACCGGTGCTTTCTACTATTCCGGAGTAGATCAAGTACCAAACCAGCCCATCTATCTTTATGGCAGCCAGTATCCGGGTAGTCGCGCAATCAATCCGTCTGCATTCACCGCACCATTGGGAACACTTGCCGGGAACGCTCCCCGGAACTTCGTTCGTGGCTTTGGTGAAACCCAAGTGAATCTGGCAGCACGGAGAGAATTTCAACTGGCCGATCATCTTAGGCTTCAATTCCGCGCTGAGACATTCAATCTTCTGAACCATCCAAATTTTGGTTACGTTGATCCGTTCCTTACCGACATAACCTTTGGGCAGGCTACAGCGATGCTCAACCAGAGTCTTGGCACGGTTGCCTCGCAGTACCAGCAGGGCGGGCCTCGCTCCATGCAGTTCGCATTGAAGTTGCTGTTCTAATCAACCATCCGCAGCCGATCAAATCACCAGCGTTCACTGCATCATTGCGGCTATGAGGAGATGTATGAGAGTGCCATCATTCGTGATTGCCTCACTTCTACTTTCTTTGCCATACCTTCATGCATCTGTCGAGTCAAAGGAGAATATTACTGTTGAAGATATGATCGAAATGACACGTTGGGCGAATGTGCGTTACTTCTGGGGTGCAAACCCGAATAATGGCGTCGCAGAGTATTCCCCCAACGGTGCGCACTTCATCATTACACTGCGCAAGGCAAACCTGAAGACCAATACCAATGACTATACTATTTATCTATTTGCGACGAATGCCCTTTTTGAGTCTGCGAAACCAAATCTGCTACTGACGATGAGGTCCACGTCAAACACCCCGGCAATTCGCGGAATCAAATGGTTTGCTGACAATCAGACTCTAGCGTTCATTGGACAGCACGAGGGCGGGATGTCCCAAGTTTACACGCTCAACACTAAAACGAAGCAGCTAACCCAGCAGACGCATCACGGAACAGGCGTCGATCAGTTCGACATCAGCTCCGATGGCAAGAAAATCTTATTCACGGCCGAGGAGGAGAAGAGTTCTTCGCTGACTCAGGAGCAACGTTGTCACGGAGTGGTTGTAGGAAAGCAGACCCTAGAAGATATCATTGCAGGACGATTCAATCAGAGATCCGGTGAGGACCTGCTCTTCTATCAAGAGCGGAAAGAAGAGCAGATCGCGTTTCCGTCAACCCACCAGATCGACACCAACAGCCGGGTGTCGTTTTCCCCGGATGGTCGCTTTGCGTCCGTCACTGCTTACTTTCGCACAACCGATGTCGCATGGACCGATTACAAAAGCTCTGTACTGCAGTTCTGGGGGAGAAACCCCGCACCCGCTGGTGGTCCGTCTCCAGTGTCGCAATACTTTCTCTTTGACTCCTCGAAGCGGTCCATTCAAATTCTGTTGGATGCCCCGGCGATATACACCGCCATCTCCTATTGGGCGCCCGACAGCCATGCCATTTATCTCAAGACCTTCCTCCCCTTGAACGGAGCATCGAAGGCGGAGCGATCAGACAGGATAGAAGCCGAACTACCCGCCGAGGTCGCGGTTCCGGGCTTAAATTTGAAGCGACTCACACCTGCTGAGTGGCAGCACGTGCAACCCGTGCGCACGAAGGAATTGCCTGCGATCGACCTCGACGAGGACATCAATGCTCCGCCCCGGATCTTCGCGCACGACCCGCTTGCCAACCGAAACCATCTTCTGATGGACCTCAATCCTCAATTCTCTGACCTGAAATTCGGCCATGTGGAAGAACTCCATATACTGGTTCACGGAATTCCCGTCATAGCAGGCCTATATCTTCCCCCGGACAATGTTGAAGGCAAACGTTATCCCCTTGTCGTGCAGACGCACGGCTTCGATCCCAAGCGATTCTCCATGGATGGGCGTTACGAATGGAGCAGCGGTTTTGCCGCCCGCGCACTTACGGCAGCCGGAATCATCGTGGTTCAAATGGAAGATTTTGAGAATCAAGCGGATTACGACCGGGTCGCCAATGACCGGACTCTAGGCGCGAACCTCATGGAATCGTTCCGCAACTTCTCAGTTGCTTGCTATGAGCAAGCAGTTCAAACCCTGGTTGAGAGGGGAATGGTCGATCCCCAGCGAGTCGGCATCAGCGGATTCAGCCGGACTGTGTGGTTCGTCTCCTACCTCTTGACGCACCCCGAGAAGGCGAAGTTCCGAACAGCGGTCCTCACCGACGGTATTGACGGTGGATACTTCGAATATATCGCCCAACAACTCACCGAGTTTGACGATGACAATGGCGGAAAAGCGCCCTTTGGAAAAGAGGGTCTTGCGCTTTGGATGCAGGAATCGCCAAGCTTTCATCTCGACCGCGTCTGCCTACCACTGCGCCTGGTTTCGATTGAAGATCGTCTTGCCCAGTGGGAGTGGTTTGTCGCAGAGAGGTTGCAAAAAAAGCCTGTCGAATTGATCGAAATACCCGATGGCACGCATATGCTTGAAAGACCATCGGATCGATATATCGCCATGCAAGGGATCGTCGATTGGTACAGGTTTTGGCTCAAAGGCGAAGAAGACCCCGATCCGGCCAAGGCCGAACAGTACACTCGCTGGCGTGAAATGCGCGAGTTGCAAAACGCAAAGGACAAGGGCAGGACCCAGACTCCAGCCGATACATCTAAGCCAAATTAAGCGCGAATCGTGAATGTAGGTTGACTCAGCTACCCATCGTGATCCATCTTCTGAAGTGCATGGAACGGGATGTTTTGGACACTGCTTTCGATGCTAAGCCTTACTCCGCCCTTGACAAGCCAATCCACCTTAACGTCTACGATTCTGCACCTGCAGTTGTACTAGTTCATCTGAATGCCAGACGCACTTCTTGGCGATGCTGAAACCGAGTGCGTTTATATATATACGAATGACATTGCACTTTTGTACCACACAATTCTCAAAAATTAATCCTGGAAAAAACTCAGCCCAGGCACCACCAACATGGTGTATCTTCTTAGCAAACGGTGTCGGAGAGATTCTCTCATCATCGAGTGTTTTTAGGCCAACATCCGCAAGTGGCGATGCCTGTTTCAATGGGAGCTCCCAGTGTCATCGAGCAGCCCTTCAGAGCGAGTGCTACCGGTGTCCTTTCTTTGGACCAAAGAGAGACCGCGGTCAGCTGCCGTTCCGGAGGGCGCGGAGACACAACTGCGCAGCGACGAAAACCTGATGGCATCTCTCAAGAGTCAGGACAGGGAGGCGCTTGCGGAACTCTTCAGGCGCTACTCCCGTTTGGTTTTCAGTATCGGGCTGCGCATTCTCCGGGACATCGGAGAGGCAGAAGAGATTGTGCAGGATGTCTTCCTCTTTCTTTACGAAAGAGCGCGTCTCTTTGATGAGAACAAAGGGGGTGCCAGGGCGTGGGTTGTCCAGGTAGCTCATCATCGGTCACTGGACCGCCAAGGTTATTTGCGCCGGCGCAATTTTTATTGTAAGCGTCTTGTCTTCCCACCCTCGACATGCGGTTGCCGCCTTGCAACGATGGAGACATGGCGACAGCGAGTGTGCGTGTACGACGAACGGTAGCGGAGAAGCTGCGGATAGTTGAACTGACATTGCTGCCAGGGGCGAGCGTGGCGCGAGTGGCTCAGGCCGAAGGCGTGAACTCGCATCAGGTATTTCAGTGGCGTCGATCCTATCGCGCCGGGAAGCTTGTAGAGTTCGGAGAACACACATCGGCTTTGTTGCCGGTATTGCTGGCAGCAACTACTCCCACGGAGCAGGCGCAGCGAGAGCAGGCCGTCATTCCAGGGCCGGAGATCGCGGCAGGCGCGATTCACATTGAGTTTCCAGGCCGCGCCACGATCACTGTGGAGCATGGTGCGGACCGTGCAGTGCTGTGTGCGGTGCTGGAGAGTTTGCGCCAGTGATCGAGTTGCGGAACGGCACACGCATCTGGATCGCCGCGGGCGTGACCGACATGCGGCGCGGCTTTCCGGGTCTGAGCGCACAGGTGCAGATGATTCTCAAGCAGCAGCCGTTCTCCGGACACGTCTTTGTTTTTCGCGGGCGCAGGGGCGACACGATCAAGATCTTGTGGGCCGATGAAGATGGTCTATGCTTGTTTGCGAAGCGACTGGAGCGCGGCCGTTTCGTCTGGCCGCAAGCGAAGGAAGGAACGGTTTCTCTTACGCGGGCGCAGCTGTCGATGCTACTCGAAGGCATTGACTGGCGCAGACCGGAGCGGACCTGGACGCCGCAGATCGCAGTATAAGTGACAAGCGCGATTCTCCTGTATTCATGCACCTTTTATAGATGTTTTCCACATCATTTCATGGCATACTGTAGTCATGGTTGCTGCCGCGCTTCCCGACCTCGATCAACTCGATATCGAAGCCTTGAAGGCGTTGGTCGTTGCGCAGCACGAGCAGCATCTGGAGACGATCTCTTCGCAGTTGCAACAGATCGAGCATTTCAAGCTGGTCATCGAGAAGCTGCGCCGCATGATCTTCGGCGCCAAGAGCGAGAAGGTCATGGTTCAGGTTGAGCAGTTCGAGTTGCAGCTCGAAGATGCAGAGACGGAACAGGCCGCTGCCGGAGAGAAGTTCGAAGCGCCTGCGTCAGAAGCCAAGCCGCAGTCTCAGCCAAGACCATCTCGCAAGCCGCTGCCCGCGCACCTTCCGCGCGAAGTGGTAACGCACATGCCTGAGCAGAACTGCTGCCCCGATTGTGGCGGCGCGCTGCGCAACTTTGGCGAGGATGTGGCCGAGATGCTGGAGTACATTCCGGCCAACTTCAAGGTCATTCGCCACGTGCGCCCGAAGTTTGCCTGCAAGCGGTGCGAGCGTATTGTCGAAGCGCCGGCGCCGGCACGCGCAATCGAGCGTGGTCTGGCAGGCCCGGGCTTGCTGGCGCATGTGCTGGTGGCGAAGTATGCCGATCACTTGCCGCTCTATCGTCAGGCGGAGATCTACGCGCGCGAGGGCCTCGACCTGGATCGCTCCACGCTGGCCGGTTGGGTGGGCGCGTCGAGCGAGTTGCTCGCTCCGCTGGTCGAGGCGCTGCGCAGGCACGTTCTTTCCGCGAGCAAGATTCACGCCGATGACACGCCGGTTCCGGTGCTCGCGCCGGGCAACGGCAAGACCAAGACTGGACGCCTTTGGACGTATGTGCGCGATGACCGGCCAGCAGGCTGTTCAACCGCTCCGGCCGTGTGGTTCGCCTACTCGCCGGATCGCAAGGGCGAACATCCGCGCCAGCATCTGAAGAACTTCAAGGGCGCGTTGCAGGCCGATGCCTACGCGGGATTTCATCATCTCTATGGCGATGGCGCCATTTACGAGGTCGCCTGCTGGGCGCATGCGCGGCGCAAGTTCCATGACATCCACGTGGTCCACGCCTCGCCCATCACAACTGAAGCCATCAGCCGCATCGGCGCTTTGTATGGCATCGAAGAACAGGTGCGCGGCAAACCGGCCGAGGTGCGCCGCGAAATTCGCCACGCCCGCGCGAAACCGTTGCTCGACGAGCTTCGAAGTTGGCTGGAAAAATCACTGCGGCAACTCTCCGCAAAAAGTGAAACTGCGGGCGCGATCCGCTATGCGCTCTCGCACTGGCGCGCGCTCACGCGCTACGTTGACGATGGGCGGTTGGAGATCGATAACTCAGCAGCCGAACGGGCGCTGCGCGCCGTAGCTCTGGGCCGCAAGAATTACCTTTTCTGCGGCTCCAACTCCGGCGGCGAGCGGGCCGCCGCTGTCTATTCCTTGGTCGGCACAGCCAAGCTCAACGGCCTCGACCCGGAACTATATCTGCGCACGGTCCTGGCCCAGATCGCCGTGCACCCGGTCAACCGCATCGAAGAACTGCTCCCGTGGAACCTCGCCGACACTCTTCAGCCCGTCGCCAAGGCCGCCTGACTCCGTGTAAGCACTTCCAGGAACTTCTCGAAGTGTCCACTTAAAATAAGTGGACACTTCGCAAATCAGTCCTTATCCCAAATCCACGCACCGGCAGATGGTCAAGAGGGGAAGACCACGCGCTTACTTTTTATTTTGGTACAGATGCGAATGTTCTTGCCGATACTCTGGCGGGGACAGGAGATTTGGAGCGCGACCTTGCATTGAAGCTGAGCCGGCAGCGGCTGAAGGAGGCATTCGAGAATCTGTCCGATCAGCAGCGGCTCACGTTGGAACTGTTCTTCTTTGAAGACCTTGATTTCGACGAGATTGCCGAACGAATTGGCGAATCTCTGGAGAACGTCAGGCACTACTACTACCGCGGCATTCAAAAGCTGCGGAAGGACACATTTGTGAAGCAGTTGAAAGACAGGAATCGGTCATGACCGGAATCCATCCCCAATTCGAGCATGAGAAATACGACGAGCTTTGTGCTCTGGCAACGGCCGGCGCCTTGACGCCAGCGGAGTCCAAGGTGCTGTTTGCGCATCTCAGCGAGTGCGAAGAGTGCCGCGAAGCCTTCGCGCAGTACCAGCACATTGCAACCGACGGTATGCCATTTCTTGCCGGCCACTTTGCTGTTGCGCCGGCGGCGGCTGCATTTGATGAATCATCTGCCCTGGCACAGCTTTTGCAAGCAGCAGGCCCTCCCCACCCGCAGCCAGTACCCGCGCCAAGCCAGACTCGCGCGATTCACTGGTTGCATCCTGCCCTGGCCCGCGGCCTGCTTGCCGCAACCCTCCTGGTAGGCGTCGCTCTCGCTTCTTACTGGATGGGCTTGCGCTCAATGGGCAGCCCCACGCACGGAGCGAACGTGCAGCCGAACACTGAACTGGATCAAATTGCGGCCGAAAAGCTGGCCCTCGAAAACACCATCCAGGCTGACAACCAGCGCCTCGCCGCTTTGGGGCAACAGGCGGCCGGCAGCAGGGAAGAGGCCGAGAGGCTTCGCTCCGAGGCCAATGCTGCCGCAGAAAATCTTGCGGCCATGACCGCCTCAAAAAGCCAGTCGGATGCACAACTTGCCGCGCTGACACAGCAGCGGGATGCCAGCGCTGCTCGTCTGCAAGACGCTGAGAAGAAGTACCAGACCGCTCAAGATGAGCTCAGTACCCTGCAAAATCAGCGTCAGCAAGATTTGCTCCACATGGCCTCGCTGGAAGATCGGGTAAACAACCTCTCCGCCTCCCTCAAAGATTCAGATTCACGGGCCAAAAACGATGAGCAGTACCTCTCCTCCGACAAAGACATCCGTGATCTGATCGGCGCCCGGAATCTCTATATCGCCGACATCATGGACGTGGACGGGACCGGCAATTCGCGCAAACCCTTTGGCCGTGTCTTCTACACTAAGACCAAATCGCTGATCTTTTATGCCTACGACCTGGATCGCCAGCCCGGCGTCAAGCGGGCCAGCACCTTCCAGGTATGGGGACGCACCGGCTCCAACGACCAGAAGCCCGTCAACCTTGGCATCCTATACATGGACAGCGAAACGAACCGGCGTTGGACCTTGCGCGTTGACAATCCGCGGCAACTGGCGCAGCTCGACGCCATCTTTGTCACCATCGAGCCGCACGCCCAGAGCGAAAAGCCTACCGGGAAGCCCTTCCTCTTTGCTTCCCTGCGGCGCGAACCCAATCATCCATAAATCTGCATAGATTTTGTGACTTTTGCGCGGGATGTGGTACAGATGCGGCTTCCCATGCGTATTAGAGGACAAAGTGCAAAACTCCCCCAGCACTCACCTTGAGAGGAGACCATGTCCATGCGACGCATCGCCGCCGTTCTCTTTGTGTTATCACTTGTCTCGCCGTTGTTCGCCCAGGAAGGCAGTGCCACCCTGACCGGGTTCGTTCAAGATCCCACCAAGGCAGTGATCTCCGGCGTCAAAGTGACGGCGATCGACACTGCCACCAACCAGCGCTTCGAAACGACAACCAACAAGGATGGCAGTTATAGCATTGTGGCTCTGTCCGTCGGACCATATCAGATGCAGATTGAGAAGCCCGGCTTCAAGACGATTTTGAAGGTGGATCTCTTCCTGCACACGCAAGATACGTTGCAGATCAACTTCGAGATGGCGGTGGGCTCCACGTCTGAGTCGATCACGGTTTCGGGCGATACCCTCAACGTAAACACGACGGATGCTTCTGTAAGCACTGTGATTGATCGGCAGCTTGTCGAAAGCCTTCCTCTCAACGGGCGTAGTTTCAACACGTTGCTGCAACTAACGCCAGGTGTCGTAATAGCTCCAGCCAGCTATGCTTCACCCGGCCAGTACAGCATTGCAGGACAGAGGACAGATGCGAACAGTTTCACTGTCGACGGCGTTTCCGCGAACTTCGGCGTCGGGTTAGGGCAGAGTCTGGGACAATCCGGGACAGGTGGAGCACAAGCATTCAGCGCTTTAGGAGGCACGAGCAGCCTTGTCTCCGTGGATGCCTTACAGGAGTTCAGAATTGTGACTTCTTCCTTTGCCCCAGAGTTTGGCCGATCTCCGGGTGGACAAGTGATTCTGACGACGCGTTCCGGCGCTAACGCTTTCCACGGCGGAACCTTCGACTATTTTCGCAACACGGTCATGGACGCAAACAACTGGTTCAACGATGCAGCCATTCCCCAGATTCCCAAGGCGCCCGAACATCACAACGATTTTGGCGGAGTGTTCGGTGGGCCAATCCGGAAAGACAAAACGTTCTTCTTCTTTTCCTACGAAGGAGCTCGGCTGGACCTGCCTATGACTACAACCATTATAGTTCCTTCCGAGTATGCCAGGACGACGGCTCCTACTGCCATCGCCCCTTACCTAAACGCGTACCCCCTACCGGCAAATATGACAATAACGCCAGGTGTTTACACGGCGCCGTTGACGGCAAGTTATGCGAACCGAGCGACTCTGAATGCGACCAGTCTCAGGATCGACCACAAACTTAACGACCGATTCTCAATCTTTGGACGATACAACTATGCGCCCTCTCAGAATGCTGGACCCACATACAGTCTCAGCACTTTTCAGACTACCGTGGCGAACACACAGACACTGACGCTGGGCGTAAACATGGCGCTGAGCCCACGCTTATCGAACGCGATCCGCGGGAACTACTCGACGCAGACTTCCGGCCAGTCCTTAACCCTGGATTCGTTCGGGGGTGCGACTCCGCTTAATCCGAGCTTGCTTCTGGGGGCGGGTTCGACTAGCCAGGATGACGCGGTGTTTTATGATCTTGATACCAGCTATTTGGGTGTCGGAAACGTTGGGGTGAGCCGTACTCGCCAAGCCAATGTTGTGGATGACATGTCTATCGCGGTTGGCTCTCATCAGTTCAAGTTTGGCGGTGACTATCGGGCACTGTTTCTGAACGTGGTTTCTCCGCCAAGCTACCTGCTTTATGAGGTGCTTAGTACCCAAGCTTTCGTCTCAACGGGCGAGGTCCCGTATTTCATCCCTTATACTTATCGCCCTGTGCAGCTTCTGACCAATGCATTTTCGCTTTATGCCCAGGACACCTGGAAAGTGACGAAAAGGCTAAACTTGACATACGGCCTCAGGTGGGAACTTGACCCCGCGCCCATTGCCCTTGGGACAACGACACTGTCTGCATGGGAGAATGTGAACAACCCGGCGTCTATTAATCTGGCGCCTTCCGGGACGCCTTTGTGGGCTACTACTTACCACAATTTTGCTCCGCGTTTCAGTGTTGCCTACAGTTTGACACCCCAAGGAGACTTTGTTGTGCGGGCCGGCGCAGGGATATTCTACGACACCGGGGTTGGGGGTTCTGCAAATCTTGCGTTTAGCTTTCCAAATGAGGCTTCCGGATTTGATCTGAACGTCCCAGTCCCGATTACAAATCTAACACCTTATCTTCCCACCATCTCGCTTCTACCTCCGTATCCAGCAAGTTTGCTTGGGACTTCCCCCAACCTGGAGCTTCCTCGCTCGTACCAATGGAATGTGGCTTTGGAGAAGTCATTTGGTGGTAAGCAGGTGATTTCGGCGACGTACGTCGGTCAGGCGGGGAGGGATATGCTCAGGGAAGAAGCCTTGCCCCTGTCAAACTCCAACTTCGTGCACGGAGCTTTCCTTTATTTGACGGTCAACGATGCGCGCTCCAACTACAACGCCTTGCAGGTACAGTATCGCCGGCCTCTTGCATCGCGGCTCCAAGCGTTGCTCAACTACAGTTGGTCTCACTCACTGGACAGTGTGTCCAACGACGTCACGATCGGAATTTCGAACACGATTATCTCGAACGCAACGGACTACGCATCATCTGTGTTCGATGTTCGTCAGAGTTTCTCCGGTGCGCTCAATTATGAGATCCCGAGCGCGGGAAAATCTGGACCTATTATTGCTCTGCTAACCAAAGACTGGTCTCTCCAGACGGTAATTGTTGCCCGGACAGGATTCCCATTCAATGCCGTGCTTTTTGCGCCGTCCGCTTTAGGCTCTGCAGCTCTTATTCGCCCCGACCTGGTGCCGGGCCAGCCGTTTTGGGTTGCTACAGCAGGTGCGCCAGGAGGAAAGATCCTCAACATCAACGCGTTCACTATTCAAACGACCCCAACGCAAGGGACCGAGGGTCGAGATGACATTCCCGGATTCGGGCTGACGCAGGTGGATTTATCGATCGCGCGGAAGTTTCCTGTCAAGGAAAGACTGAATCTTCAGTTTAGGGCGGATGCTTTCAATCTCTTGAATCATCCAAACTTTACAAATCCTCCGGCGTACCTAGCGTACGGCCCCTCTGAGCTCCGGTCATATACGATGCTGAATCAGGGCTTGGGAGGTTTGAATCCACTCTTTCAGGAGGGCGGTCCCAGGTCGCTCCAACTGTCGTTGAAATTGACTTTTTGACCGTTTAGCCAATTTCCTATTACTTGCAGTCAAAGACTGGAGGTACGCTGTTGCCTGGGAACAAATCGTTCGCTGCCATCTTGATTTTAGTAGAGGCGTTTTGCTCTGCTGGCCTTTCCTTTTGTCAAGAGAAGGCTGCCACCCCGGAAACGCGTCCAGTGATAGTGGCGGATACCATCCGCATGACCCGAATTGCCGGGAGGGGATTTTATCCTCCCTGGTTTCCGAAAACCGGGTTCGCTGTGTTCTCCCCAGATGGAAAACACTTCGCGATTGTAATCGTCCAGGGAAACCCCAAAAAGAATACCAACGAGTACTCTTTGTTGGTCTTTCGCACGGCAGACGTGTTCGACGATGGGATGCCAAGAACACTTGTCTCTTTGTCGTCTTCGTCAAATCGTAATGGAATTGCTGACCTTAAATGGTCGAAAGACAATGACACTATTTTCTTTCTCGGCTCGAGTGCCGACGAGCTTACTCAGCTCTATTCAGTTCGGTGCACTTCTGGAAGAGTGAAAAAACTCACGAACAACGCAACCTCGCTCGTATCATACGCTCTATCCGAGCCCGGCGACACAATTGTGTTCGCGGCCGAGGGACAGAAACGAAGCATCATTAATGAAGATGTCTTACAGGAAGGCTTCCATGTGACGACGGAAGATGTGTCAGACCTTATCAGAGGGCAGATATCAAGTTATGAACCAAAGCTGTTCTCGCAAATTAAAGGTGGGTATTCATTCAAGCCCTTGCGAACTTTGGATCCGTTTGACAGCGGAGTCAACGATCTGTCTCTTTCTCCTGACGGACGGTATCTGGTGGTGAAGACCGATGTGATTGAAATACCGGAAGTATGGAATGAGTACGAGGTTCCGTATGTTCTAGGAGTATTTCGAATCAAGCCGGCCAAGGGAGTCGGTGCGAGGATCCTGCGCTACGAACTCATCGATCTACGAACGAGGAGAAGCGAGGTATTGCTCGATTCTCCCGCCACCTATGCCTCACCGGACGTATTGTGGTCACCAGACTCAAAATCCGTGTTGTTGTGTGGCGTGTATCTTCCTTTGGACGTCGATGACCAAGCCGAGCTTCAGTCGCGGCGATCGAACGACTTTGTTGTCGAAGTCAAATTGCCGAGTCGCGAGGTCATCAAGATTGCAAAAGGGGAATTGAGCCCCATTCGATGGGACGCGAAAACAAATATCGTTCAGTTTGAAACCGAGCAGAATCAATCCGAGACAGGAACTACCCCTCGATCAGTCTATTATCGCAAGATCGGGGCAACCTGGGAGAAATTGACAGATGCACCAGCAATGTTTAGAAAGCCGGCTCCAGATGTCCTGACCGAGCAGGGCCTGAATCTGGCCCCGGAAATCTTTGCCATGGACGCGAGGACCAAACGGAAGATCAAACTCTTGGACTTGAATCCTCAGTTTGCAGGCCTCCAGTTCGGAAGAGTGGAAGAGATACAGTGGAACGATGATACGAGTAAACCGGTCAACGGTGGACTCTATTTCCCTCCGGACTACGTTGCAGGTAAGAAGTATCCCTTGGTCATTCAAACGCACGGATTCGATTCGGACGAATTTGCAATTGATGGTCACTATACAACAGCATCCGCAGCGCAGCCATTGGCCAGCAAGGGGATCGTTGTTCTCCAGATCAGCGATATCTTTTACGATTCCCTTGATACGTCTCAAGAAGCTGAACGGGCTATGAGCGTGTATGAAAATGCCGTCGAATATTTGGACCAAAAGGGAATTATCGATCCAAACCGAGTGGGCCTTATCGGATTCAGCAGAACTTGTCTGTATGTAAAGTACACGCTTACGCATTCGAAATACCATTTCGCTGCAGCGATCGCGGCTGACGGATTTGATGCGGGATACTTGCAATATTATGGGTATGGCAACGAAGCTCCAAACTACGACTCCGAAGAGGAGAGCGTTATCGGAGCCCCGCCCTTTGGCGATGGACTTTTGCTTTGGTTGAAGCGCTCCCCAGGGTTTTTGTTGGACAAAGTTCGGACGCCATTACAGATTCAGGCGATAGGGCCCTCCTCCTTGTTGGGACAGTGGGAGTGGTTCTTAGGATTAAAGCGATTGGGAAAACCAGTTGACTTCATCTACTTACCCACTGGAACTCATATCCTTGTAAAACCTTGGGACCGCATGGTTTCTCAGGAAGGAACTCTCGACTGGTTCTGCTTTTGGCTCAAAGGCGAAGAAGACCCCGATCCGGCGAAGGCAGAGCAGTACCGTCGCTGGCGTGATTTGCGCAACCTGCAGGAGCATTCGCACAACTCTCCTGTCCAATGACATCTCTGTTCACCCCTAGAAGAATAGGAAAGCCAAGATTTCATTTCAGGGGTAAGTCGAAACATTGACTAGCCTTCGCGGAGCACCGTGGATGCGGTACGCTTCTGCGCATGGGGGCATCGTGGCTCAACATGACGATAACATGGAGGAATCTCCGACCGGGTTAATGAATTCCGGCTGCGGTAGGCAAGAAATGTGCCGAGCATCAGACCATCGACGGAGCCATCGAACCAGTTGAAAGATATGCATATACAGCAGTACTGTTCGTTTTCTACCAGCAGGAATATTATTTTTTCGGCCGGTACAACCGCTCTCAAATTCGCTTGATTTGACAAGGCAAATAAGGCATATAGTGGTAATCAACGAGGTAGGAATGGGCAATGCGCGTCGAACGAGCATCCCCCTTCTTGCGGCTGCCATCAGGCTTCGGACATGTGACATAGAGAATTGTCGAAGTTGAGGTGCCTTCGATGTCGTTTGGGCGCAACGTGGAACAGATTCCGGAGCCGTTCGATCTCACCAGTTGCCCTGAGGAGCAACTGGTGCAGTCCCTGGTCTCCGGCAACCACGACGCGATGAGCGTAATTTTCGACCGCTACTACGCAATCATGATGCGCGTTGCGTTAAGAATTGTACGGGACCATGGAGAAGCGGAGGATGTAGTTCAGATTGCTTTTACCGATTTCTACCGTAACGCGAAACTTTTTGATGCCACCAAAGGTAGTTTACGCACTTGGCTGCTGCAATACACCTATGGGAGAAGCATCAATCGGCTAAACGGATTGAAGTCTCGCAACCGCTTCAGCCATGTGGAACTAGCTGATGTGGATCCATCGGAACTGGCTGCCGATATAGGCGAGCATTTCCGGTTGACGAGCCAAGAGGCAAAACTCTTTGTGGAGCAACTACTGGAATCATTGGACGAGAAACATCGCCGGGTGGTAGAACTCATCTGCTTTTGCGGGTTGACCATCTCAGAGGTCGCAAAGATCACTGGCGAATCGGTAGGAAACGTACAGCACCATTACTATCGGAGCCTCGAAAGGTTCCGCATCGCATTTCGTGATGTCCGAGTGCAAGAACACGATGGACAGGCAACAAAACAAAGGAGGCGCTCCGTGTGGAGCCTGTGCAAGACGAGCAAATCGGCGGAAGCGTTGACGGGGGAGGTGGAGAGTGTCAAAGCACAGATACTTTGAGGAATTGTGCGCATTGGCGGCTCTCGGCGACCTGCCGTCTTCACAGTCGCTGGAATTTGAGTCTCATCTCTCGGAGTGTGACGAATGCAGGAGACTCTCGTCCGACTACCTACAGACGTATCAAGTTTTAGTGGGAGTTTCGGATCGAGGAACAGATGCCGTCATCGAATCTAGCCGAGGCCGCGTCAAGTCCGCAGTGTGGGCGAATATCGCACAGATTGACGAAGGTTTACAGCAAAAAAGTGACACCGCTGTTGCATCGTTCAGGCCGAATCTACCTATATTGTGGTATCGCCGGTTCAGGGTTCCACTCTGGGTTGCAGCAGGGGGCGCTGCCGTGTTCATTTTCTGGGTTGGCATCCGCTACGACCATGGACTTCTTCATTTCCATGATGCCGGAATCGCTTCTTCAGTAGTGCGGCCGGCGTCGGGCGCGCCGTCATCTACTCCATCGCTCGCAACAGGCCCCTCGGAACAAAGACTCCAAGCCGAGAATACAGAACTGACCACCGCTCTGACGCTGGAGCGGCAGCAGAACCACGATCTTCAACAGCGGCTCGCAGACGAAGACCGAGACTTGGCCCAGGCAATCGCAACACAGGCGTCTCTCCGAGAAGAGATTGAGGGTCAAGTCGCGCTGGTCAAAGCCACGCAGGCCGATCTCGACGCCAAGAGGATTGCGCTGCAACAGGTCCAGTCTGTCAAGTCTTCGGATGCTGCCGCAGTCGCTTCCCTTGAGGACCAGGTACAGAACCTCACACAAAAGCTGAATACCGAAAACGCAAGTCTCGACCGGGAACGCGATCTGCTCTCCCATGGCCGAGAAATCCGCGATATCATCGGCGCTCGCAATCTGCACATTATCGACGTCTACGATACGAGCACCCGGGGCGCGACAGAGAAGCCGTTCGCGCGGGCGTTCTACACTGAGGGCAAATCTCTCATATATTACGCATACGATCTGCCCCAGCGCAGAACGGATGAAGGAAAATTCTCCTACGTTGCATGGGGCGAAAGCAATGGCAAGAAAGCATCCATCAGGAAGATCGGCATTCTTTTTCGCGACGATCAGACGCAGCGGCGTTGGAGCCTGAACTTTAGTGACCCTCAGGTGCTCGCCGAAATCGACTCAGTCTTCATCACTCTTGAGCGCAATGATGAAAACGTGGCACAACCGAAGGGGAAACGGATGCTCACCGCCTATCTGGAAACACCCCCGAACCACCCGTAGTCTTCTTGGAACCAAGGACCACGGCTACGCCAGCTAGTGCGGAGAAGGGCCAACAGCGGAAGCCGAACATTTTCAAGAATATCCCTCAACCAGCCGCATCTGTTATAGAGCGCGATTGGCAGCACGCATTCAGACCGGGCGGACCCATTCACGAATTATTAACGTACCCTGGTAGGAAATCCATCCCGTCGCTGCAATGCACAGTAGAAGGTACACACATGTCCACTTTTATTTCCACAAGCATTGTTTGTCTGCGAGCCAGAACCTGCAAACTTCACCACACCGTTCTTCAACTCTGCTGCATCGGAATTCTTTTTCTATTGCCAATATGCCTGTCCGCGCAAATCGGAACCGCCACCATTTCCGGTACGATCGTTGACCAGAACGGTGCATTGGTGCCCGATGTGCAAGTAACGGTAACAAATCAGGACACGAATATTTCGAGCGTAACCAAGACAAACACGGCTGGAATCTATAGCGTACCGAGCCTGAAGCCGGGCCGCTACCGTGTAGTCGTGGAGAAAGCAGGGTTCAAGCAAGTAGATGTACGGGACCTTACGTTGAATGTTCAGGATGCGGTAAGTAGAAACTTCACGTTGGAAATTGGTGGAACTTCCGAGACCATTCAAGTCAATGGGAGTGGGGTGAACATCAACACGACTGATGCAACGGTCAGCACGGTAATTGACCGGCAGTTTGTTGAAGATCTTCCGCTGAACGGCCGCAGCTTCAATACGCTCATGCAACTTACGCCGGGCGTGGTCATCGCGCAGATCACCAATCCCGAGGCGCCGGGGCAGTTCAGCATCTCCGGCCAGAGGACGGACTCTAATAACTGGACTGTCGACGGAGTTTCGGCGAATTTCGGAGTGGCAGCCAGCTCTGTCTCAGGACAATCGGGAACCGGTACGTCGCAGGCGTTCAGCGCGCTGGGAGGGACAAGCAGCCTGGCCTCCGTGGAGGCGTTGCAGGAGTTTAGGATTCAGACTTCGTCGTTCGCGCCCGAGTTCGGCAGCGCGCCGGGCGGGCAGGTGATTCTCACCACGCGCTCGGGCACGAATAAGCTGCACGGAGGAGTTTACGATTATTTTCGCAATACAGTGATGGACGCCAACGACTGGTTTGCCAATCAGGCGGCATTGCCGCGAGCGCCGGAGCATCACAACGACTTAGGAGGCTTCCTGGGAGGGCCGATCTGGAGGGATAAGACTTTTTACTTCTTCTCCTACGAGGGAGCGCGCCTTGACCTTCCCCAGACCACGGTCGAACTGGTTCCCACGCAAGCGGCGCGGACTGGCGCATCGACGGCCCTGGCTCCTTTTCTGAACGCGTATCCTCTGCCCAGCCCCAATGCAACCCCAAATTCAGCCGACCCGGACACAGCGCAGTTTACCGGCACATATGCGAACAAGGCGACACTGAACGCTACCAGCATCCGGATCGACCACACGCTGAACAGCAAGGTTTCAATCTTTGGGCGATATAACTATGCGCCTTCGGATTTTACCGAACGGGTGGGAAGCCTGAGCACCGTGCAACCCACGACAGTTAACACGCAGACGCTGACCGCCGGAGTAACCGCGCAGTTGAGCGCCAAAATGCTGAACACGTTGCGCGGAAACTATTCGACGCAATACTCCGCCTTGACGGATAGCCTGGATACTTACGACGGGGCTGTCCCGATGTCTCCATCCCTGCTCCTGGGCACGCTGCCGAGCGCCAGCAACTTTGCAGCATTTTCAACCTTTGACATCGGGGAACTTTCCATGGGGCCCCAGGCGCGGAACCGGACAAGACAGGTGAACGTCGTTGACGGCCTAAGCCTGACAGAAGGCGCGCATCAATTGAAATTCGGGTTTGATTATCGCGCCCTATTTCTGGATTTGACGACTCCCGTTTACGGTGTGAGCTTCATCGGGATCACTGTGCAGGGACTGCTGGAGAGCCCTTCGGGTTACCTCAGCACTGAGGTATCCACTCCGTCTAATCTCCTAGCAAAGTCCTTCTCGCTCTACGCGCAGGACAACTGGAAGCTTTCTCGGAAGCTGACGCTCACCTATGGTGTGCGATGGGAACTTGTTCCCGCGCCTTCTCCTCGTGATGGGACGACATTGGCGGCCTGGGAAGATGTGACCGCTCCCGCTCAGCTCGCGCTCGCGCCTTCAGGAACGCCGGTGTGGAGCACCACGCATGGGAACTTTGCTCCGCGCGTGGGCGTGGCCTACGCGCCCGGCAAAGATGGACGCTTTGTGGTCCGGGCCGGCGCTGGAATTTTCTACGACACCGGCATGGGCGCTGTCGCGAACCTGGCAGCGTCGTTTCCCAACACATCCTCCGGATTCTTTTCCGGCGTGTCTTTGCCGCTCGTCTCGCCAACGCCCTATCTTCCGGCGATTTCGCTCCTTCCGCCCTACCCAAATGGCATCTTCGCTTACGCTCCGAACCTGAAGCTGCCGCGCTCCTATCAATGGAATCTGGCCCTGGAAAAGTCGTTTGCCGGGAGTCAGGCGGTCTCGGCAACCTATGTGGGACAGGCGGGCAGGGATTTGCTCAGGGAAGAAGCGTTCTATCAACCGAACGCCAACTTCCTGGGCGAGTTTCTGCTGACGCAAAACGATGCGCGCTCCAACTACAATGCCCTCCAGTTGCAATATCGCAGGCCAGTTTCAAAGGGTCTGCAGGCCCTCCTTAGTTACACCTGGTCCCACTCGCTGGATAACTCCTCCAACGATGTCGTCGCGGGGCTCGCGGATACGGTAATCTCCGCCGCCAACGACTATGGCTCTTCCGGCTTTGATGTTCGCCAAAGCCTTTCGGGTGCTCTTACCTATGCAATTCCTTCTAGTAGGATTCCGAGCCCTTTCTCTATCATTGCGCGGGATTGGTCGGTTGCGACTGTGCTGGTGGTGCGGACAGGATTCCCTTTCAACGCGATCGTCTATTCAACGTCGCCCGATCCGGAGGGGTATGCCACTTCCCGGCCCGACCTGGTGGCCGGGCAGCCCTTCTGGATATCAGACCCAACCGCGGGCGGAGACAAGATCATGAACCTGGCCGCCTTTGCAATCCCGTCCACAATCCGGCAAGGAACGGAGGGGCGCAACGACATTCCCGGTTTTGGGATGGCGCAACTGGACTTTGCTGTCAGCCGCAAGTTTCCGGTCACAAAAAGAGCCAATCTAAATTTCCGCGCGGATGCGTTCAACCTGTTCAATCACCCGAACTTTACCAATCCGGCGGGTTACATCGAGTTTGGGCCGACCTATATGCAATCGGAGGAGATGCTGAACCAGGGGCTGGGAGGATTGAACCCGCTCTTCCAGGAGGGTGGTCCGCGTTCGCTGCAGGTTTCTTTGAGGTTGGTTTTTTGACGCTGGGCACGGAGGCCCACGCTAACCATTTGTTTGGACACGTCCCGCAAACCATGGACATATTGCGAGACAACCTAAGTGAGCCAGGCCGCCTTGTCCGTTGGGCGTACATCTGAAACAAGTCATCTTCAGAGAAACGAACGTGTTCTGTTATGTTGCCCACCAATATCTCAAACAAAGTGCACAAAGTCGGCCCAATCGCGCGTTTGCTATCGACGTTCTCGGCAATCCCTTATTTTCTCTTTTGCGCTCTGATTTGCTTCATGGCGAATGAGATGACTCATCGCGCTGAGGCTATCGGTGAAGAACACACAGCGCTCGAACAGCAAACGAAGCGTCCAGTGACCGTGGCAGACGCCATTCGGATGACCCAGTTTGGTGATGGTGGCTACACAAACGGGATATCTGCCAAACACAACGTCGCCAAGTTTTCTCCCAACGGTAAGCGCTACGTGATCGTCGTGAAGAAGGGTAATCTCGAAAAAAATACGACCGAGTATTCCTTGATCGACTTCGCGTCTGACAAGGCATTCCAGTCTGCTGTTTCCAATGTGCTTGTCTCGCTTAGCTCTTCCTCGAATAGGCCGGCCATCGGAGACGTCATGTGGCTGGACGATCATCACATCACTTTTCTTGGAGAACATCCGGGAGAGAAGCAACAACTCTATGAGGTTAATTGCGATACCAAGCAGTTACGGAGGTTGACAAATCATGCGACCAACTTAATTTCCTATGCGATGGCCACAGACCACAGTTGGATTTTCTATACAGCGGAAACACCAACCGAGTTGGTGTCCAACCGAACGAGCCAACGCGAAGGAGTCGTCGTCGAGAGTCAGCAGTTGCCCGATCTCATTTCCGGCATGAGTCGATTTCACTCCGAAACAATCCAAGATCTGTTCATGGAACGAATCGGAGTCGAACGCGAGATCTTGGTAAGGACGACTGGCAAAATCGCCGGGTCGCCGCTCTGGCTTTCACCGAATGGACGGTATCTCATCCTCAAGACTGTGCCCGACCAATTTCCAGACAGCTGGATGGATTACAAAGACCGAAAATTGCAATTGGGGCTCCGTGAAAAACGTTCCGCTGGGACCCTCATGCTGATTTTCCGATACGAATTGATTGATGTGGCCACCCTCCGATGCAGAATCCTGCTAAATGCTCCCATTCGCGAGTGGTACTCGCGCATCATCTGGTCTCCTAACAGCCGTTCCGTTGTGGTTTCTGGGACCTATCTTCCCCTTGACATCCCCGATGCTGCCGAACGAACCGCAAGAGAATCCAGCCTATTTGTTGCTGAAGTCAAGATACAGAGCGGAAAAGTTGAGCCCATCACTCCGGGAGGACTGAAGTTGCTGCGCTGGAAGTCTCAAACGAACAAGCTTCTGCTTGAGTCGGTAAGCGACGATGTTTCGGCTGACCTCGAAGGGAAGGTAATTGGCTATCGAGAAACTCCGACGGGGTGGAAGAAGATTCAACCCACAATGGACGATCTGAGCGATGGTTATCACATGGAAGTAACCCTGGAAGAGGACCTGAATATACCCCCCCGGATCTTTGCAAGGAATCTCGATAGCGGGAAGAAGTCGCTTGTCCTGGATCTGAATCCCCAGTTCGACCATCTCGAATTCGGGCACGTCGAGGACGTCACATTCAAGGCTGCAGACGGGCACAGTGTGAGGGCGGGACTCTATTATCCACCTTCTTATGTGCCCGGGAAGAGATACCCGCTCGTTATTCAGACTCATGGTTGGAACCCAGGGCGGTTCTGGATCGATGGAGCCTTCTCGACCGCATTTGCTGCACAACCTTTGGCCAGCAGAGGGTTCTTCGTAGTCCAGCTCGATGAGGATTTCACGAAAACATCCACTCCGGAGGAAGCGCCGGAGGAGATGGCCGCTTATGAAGGAGTGATCAATTATCTCGACGGCGGGGGATTAATAGACCGCAGCCGCGTCGGAATTATTGGCTTCAGCCGGAGCGGTTTCGCTGTGAAGTACATGCTTACACACTCGAGTTATCCTCTTGCGGCAGCAACAATTGCTGATGGATCCGACGAGGGCTATTTTCAGTATTTGGCGACTCTGAATACCTTCCCCGCGTCGGCGGCAGATGCTGAGGGCGTCAACGGTGGTAATCCCTTTTGGGAAGACCCCTCCTCATGGTTGAAGCGCTCACCGGGCTTCGGCCTGGGTGAGGTGGCAACTCCGGTGCGGCTCGAAGCCCACGGTGCTGCCTCATTACTCTATGGTTGGGAATGGTTCGCAGGATTGCGCCGCTTGGGAAAGCCCGTGGACTTCATTTACCTGCCGGATGCGACGCACATCTTAGTGAAGCCCTGGGATCGGATGATTTCGCAGCAGGGCGACGTTGACTGGTTCTGCTTTTGGCTCAAGGGCGAAGAGGATCCAGACCCAGCAAAGAAGGACCAGTACGAGAGGTGGAGGGGTTTGAAAAAGATGCAGGAAGAGAATGATGCCAAGACGAATGCTGCTCCCAAGTGACGCACATCGAGCGTCATTTTTCGGGCCGAGGCTTTTAAACCTCCAGGAAAATCAACACCCAGATCCTGCCAATCAGAATGTCCGATACGCGCAGCGATGCTTCTTCTGTCCGGGGTAATCCAAATCGATAGGTTCCACCACACCAGGGAGGGAAAGCATGGCTCGATATTACACGGCGAGAGATTTCTTCCGGCAGATGCCAAAAGGGCTGCTTGCTCGCTACTTCCAAGGGTGGGTGGTGCTCGGCGACCTGGATTTTACGGCCTGCCGCCCTGCCGGAGTCCGAGACCGCTCCTGGAGCCTGCGGCGTCTTGAATTCGGAGCTGTCCTTTAGCGACCCTCAGTTACTCGAACTACACTATATCCGGAAGGCCGGTCCTGCCAGATCCATGTGCGCGGACTTTTCTGCAGACCCTGATTGGAGATTCGAGCTTGCAAACGTCTGAGCGTCTATACTATTCAGATTCCTTTCTCAGGACATTTACCGGAGCAGTGACTGACGTCCGCGAATTCGCGGGCAGCAATGGAGAACTGAACTGGCGGCTGGCACTGAACCGTACTGCCTTCTACCCGACGAGCGGCGGTCAGCCTTTCGATACAGGCCAGTTGAGCGCGCCCTCGCTGGACGGAACAGCGCTGAAGGTTTCTGTGGAACAGGTGGAAGAGGACGAACAAGGCGCGGTGTGGCATTTCGTGCGCAAACCGCTTGTCGCGGGGACTCTTGTTGAAGGGCAAATCGACTGGGAACGCAGGTTCGACCACATGCAGCAGCACACGGGGCAACATCTGCTATCTGCGGTTTTTTCACGGGAACTTCAGGCGCCAACGATCTCGTTCCATTTGGGAGAAAGCACTTCGACGATCGACTTGGCGGCCGGACCATTGGCACAACAGAGTCTGGAACGTGTGGAACGGATTGCGAACGAGATCATCGGGGAAGATCGCCAGGTGACCACACGCGACCTGCCCCGCGGCGAGGCTGAAGCCATGCTGGCCGCCGGTCAGCTTCGCAAGCTACCGGATAGGCAAGGTACGATTCGCGTGATCGACATTACGGACTACGACAAGAACGCCTGCGGTGGAACCCACGTCCGCTCCACGGGACAGATAGGCGGGTTACAGGTGCGGACGGTAGAGAGAGTGAGCCGGGGCGTGCGCGTCGAGTTCGTCTGCGGATTGCGGGCTGTTCGGGCTGCTCGCGCAGATTTGGCCATCCTGCGTGAGACCTCAGCCTTCCTTTCAACAGGGGCGACAGAATTGGCGCCAACCGTAGGGCGACTGCTGACCGAGGGGAAGGCGAATACGAAGGAGCGCGAAAAGTTGCGCGAGGAACTTGCGGTGTTTCAGGCGGCGAAGCTGGCGATGGAGGAGCCAATCGAAAACGGACTGCGGCTGGTGGTGCGTGCGTGGAGAGACCGAGACAACGATTACGTGAGGTTATTGGCTTCCCGAACAGCAATAGCCGCCCCGCGAACAGCCGTAATTTTCAGCGCCAACGACGCTGACCCGGTACGCGTGTTCGTTGCCCGCAGTTCCGACCTGAACTTCAACTGCGGGCGGATCCTGCGCGAGGCACTGGCCGACTTGGGACTGCGGGGCGGAGGATCGGCTGATCTGGCCCAGGGAGAAGTCCCTGCGGAACAGGAGGCAGCGTTGCGAGCTTCCGTAAGCGAAGCAATTTACAAGGCAATGGCGGAGGCGCACAAACAGCAATAAAGAAGAACATGCTGCGGGAAACCGTCGCAAGGTGCGCTGATTTCAGACCTGTGCAATTCGCCTCAAAAGAAGCCGCCCTACCAGCAATACCATGTGCAGCCGGAAGGTCGAATCTTCCTCGTCCGACAGGCCAGGATGTGCGCCCGCCGGATGCAACCTTCGGAAGAACGCCTGGATAAAGCCGCTGCCGTCGCCATTCCACTCGTTGAGAGTGGCCAAAAAGAATGGCGGATTTCGATTTGCCAGCCAAATTCGGCGCTGGTTCCCGGCAGATGGCACTTGCATCCCATGTGCGAGATGTTCGGCGATGCAGTCGAACAGGCTCTCGACGAATGGCCGAAACTGTGCATTGGCCGCAGCCCAGTCCCCACGGGCGTGTGCAGCGATTCCCTGGTCTAGATGGCCTCGCGGTACCGCAAAGCCGTATTGGTCAAGTAGGATATGTACCTGATCGTCAGCAGCGGGAAGGTCGACATTGTCAGGCAATGCACGCCTGAGGGTGCCATCGCTTACAGTGAACCCATCGCGAGCCAGGGCGCTATGTACTGCCAGGTAATGCTCTTGAAAGGCCTCATAGCTAAAAGCCCCTTCAAAACCTCTGACGCTTCTCCTGATGGCTCTTCCAACTAAGGCCGCAACGACCGCATCCGTGGTATTTTCGCCGTAATCATTTGTGCTTTCGGGGTGCTGGATTAGGTAGCGGCCGATGGCGTTCGCCTTGTCCATCTTCGAGTAGCCCAATGCAATCGTCTCCAACCCGTACTCAAGCGCAAACCGGTCTATCTCAGCGTGCGTGGGCTCATTGAGAATATCTGTGGCTGCAAGTATCGTGCGTCGTGAAAATTGTGCCATGGCTGCCTAGAATTCTAACCCACGTTAAAGCAACGGCCATCGTTTTCGACGATGCAGCGGATTTGGAATCGATATCGAGCTGGCAAGCCGGCTTAGCGTCGTCAACGGTTGCCAAATTGTTAATGCGCACTTCGAGGACGTATTTGTAATGGGAAGTCGACATCGCGACTGGAATCTCATGACCTGTGCCCGGGTGAGGCGATAACGGAACGAGAGGTGTGTGGATTTGGAATTGGTCAACAGTAACAAAGTGAGCTTGACGTGAGCCCATGCGAAAGCGCAAGAGCATCGATGTATAGCTGGGGTACACGCCAACTTAACACTCCAGCTTGACACTATTTCCGTCTATCTAGGGTTGGTTTACTATTTTCTTGACACATCCCAGAAAAGGTTTAGACTCTAAATAGACATTCCGGTGAGGATCGTGATGACAGCAGCCAAAAGGCACGACAAGACGGTGGGGTACCGAAGGGTCAGCACCCTTGACCAGAACACTGAGCGCCAGTTGGAGGGCGTGAAGCTCGACAAAACGTTTACCGACAAAGCTTCTGGCAAGGACACGGCGCGGCCACAGTTGCAGGCCGCACTCGAATACCTCCGGGAGGGCGATCTGTTTGTCATTCACAGCATGGACAGGTTAGCCAGAAATTTGGACGATCTGCGGAGGATCGTCCTCGACCTCACGAAGAAAGGTGTCCACGTCCAGTTTGTCAAAGAAAATCTGACCTTCACGGGTGAGGACTCGCCGATGGCCACCCTGCTGTTGTCTTTGCTTGGGGCTGTGGCGGAGTTTGAGCGGTCGATGATCCGCGAACGACAACGGGAAGGGATCGAACTAGCGAAGAAGAAAGGGGTTTACAAGGGGCGGAAGCCAGCGCTGACGCCGGTGCAGGTCGCGGAGATTCGCAAGCGGGTCGAGGCAGGGGAGAAGAAGGCTAGGCTGGCGGCTGAATACCAGATATCGCGGCAGACGCTATATACGGTACTCGCCTGAACGCAGAAGCGTTTATACCTTGCGCCTGTTTGAGCGAGGGGGGCAAGCCGGCCTTACTAAAAATCTGCTGCTCCTTCCATACCAGTTTCTCTCACCTCAACTGGTACAAAAGCCGCCGGGCACTCCACATTGGCACCTACAATTTCGCCGGTCAATACCAGCAAAGGCCGGTGCCCGCAGAAGGAGCCATCGTCAAGGAAGACTGGTTCATGACCTATAAGAAAACCGATCTACCAGATAAATTCGAGTTTGTCTTCCAAAGCTGGGACACGGCAAACAAGGCGTCGGAGCTGAGCGACTACAGTGTCTGCACTACTTGGGGAGTCTACAGGAACTGTTTCTATTTGCTGCATGTCCTACGCGAGCGGTTGCTGTACCCCGATCTCAAGCGCCGTGTGTACAGCCAGGCCAAAGAGTGGTTGGCAAACGCTGTTGTCATCGAAGACAGGGCATCTGGCACGCAACTTCTCTAGGACCTCAAACGTGAGGGATTCACACTAGTCAAGCCGTACTCTACCCCGGCCGACAAGACCATGCGACTTGTAGGTGTGTCGGGAATCTTCGAGAATGGATGCGTATACCTGCCGGATCAGGCACCGTGGCTTGACGTATATAAACACGAATTGTTGGCGTTCCCCGCCGCTGCGCATGATGACGGGGTCGACTCCACAACGCAGGCGCTCGATTGGTATCGTTCGAGACCCAGATACGAGTATGGCCTGCTCAAATACTACGAGCAGCAAAGCAAACTCGCCGCACCAGGTCAGCCGAACGCCGCCCTGTTTATGCGGCAAAGAGGTTAGCCCTGCAAGTTGGACGGAATGATCGGCCGGACAATTTCTGTCGAAATCTCAATTCTCCTGCGGCCTAGTTTCCCGGTGCGAACTAGGTTCTAGCCGGGCCCTTCACAATTTGGTCTTGCATTCTGTCTCATGAGCGATATAATTCCACCAAACCTGTGCCGAAAAAGAAGCTTCCAACTCAAAGCCGTTAACAGGTTCCAGCGCTCCTGTACTATAACGACCGTGCACGAGGCCGAAATTCGAAAACCCGGAGAGCTCCTAAAAGGAAGGGACAGCATGGCGAGGATTTCACGACGAAGACTGCTAAAAGAATCGACCGGTTTGGCCGGAGTAGCTGCCTTGGGACTGCCGCTTGGGGGTTCTTGGGGCGTAGCAGAACCGCCCAAGCCAGCAAAACTGAAGATCGTGGTGGTGGGGGCACACCCTGATGATCCTCAGGCAGGCTGTGGCGGCACCATGGCCCGCTACACCGATCTAGGGCACGAGGTTATCGCGTTGTCTCTGACGCGAGGTGAATTGGCTTTCCCCGAAAAACCCCGAGAGGAGAACGCCGCGCTCTTTACCCGCGAGGCGACGAAGTCATGCGAGATCCTGAAGGTACGCCCACTCTTTGCCAACCAGATTGATGCTCATACTGAGATTAACATCGCGCGATATGAGGAGTTTAGAAAGTTGCTGGAGGCGGAGCGGCCCGATCTGGTGTTCACGCATTGGCCGGTCGATCAGCACAGGGACCATCGGGCGGCCTCGCTGTTGGCCTATGATGCCTGGTTGGAGGGTGGAAAGAAATTTGACCTCTACTATTACGAGGTCGAGTCGGGTGCGGAATCGCAAAGCTTCCTCCCCAACCTCTATGTAGATATCACTGCGACGGAAGACCGCAAGCGCGCCTCGTGTTACGCGTTTCCTGAAAGTGTCGGGCGCTGGGGCTGGTATGCAACTCACGAGCAGATGCAGCGATTTCGGGGGATTGAGGTTGGGGTAAAGTCAGCGGAGGCCTATTTCCACGTTCATGAGAGCGGTAGCCTGGCGCCGCCCAGAGTCTGATCTCGAGATGCAGCGGACTGGCAGAGCAGCGCCATTGCTCGGCCACCTTGTGGTTAATGGGTCATGCTGCTCCTATCGAGGAACGTGCGGGTTTTGTTGAAGCAACAAACCGCTGTGCCCGCTAGGAGCACGAGACCCATTCCAGGCTGTTGCCGAATACCTTTTGAATCCGCTCCATCAAAGCGCTGAGCCCTTCCCACCCCAGACCAGCGCCTTGGATGTAAAGGGACTGCTAGTGTGTCAACAGCACAGCAGGATGGCCCGACACAATCAACCCCACATTTCCATTTTGAGTCGTAATTCTGAAACCTTGGATCGTCGTCATCGTTAATATTCATACTGGGGATGTGTAGCGGAGGCTGGCTCTTCCAGCCGGCATCTCAGACTGGTCTTTGACCAGCCTGCAGCAGCGGTTGGTGAAGACCGGAGGCCGGTTGGTAAAGCATGCCCGCTACTACTGGCTGTTGTTGACAGAGAGCCATCTGACGCGGCACCTGTTCGCAAGCATGCTGCCGCGGATTCTGGCTTTGCCGCTGTCGGCCGGATAGGCGCGGCAGCCAGGCGAAACCAATCTGGACAACGGAGGGGAGTTGAGGGAGGGGTGTCTGAGAAATCGCTTCGAAATGGGGCAAATCATGGCCTTTTGGTTTTGGCAAAGGCCCTGCCGGGCGCGTCCAGTTCTTTGGCTCTGGAACGAATGCAGAAAAAGATCGCCGCAGCGGCAACTGGCGGTATACTGACGCAGCCGGGAAAGCAAAATGGAAATTCCGGTTCAATGGAGATTCTGATTGATGTTGCGGCGGCTGGGCCGGATGACTATGCGTGGTGCGCTGGGGTGATGGCTTCGTCGGAGCCGTGGATTACGCTGCGGCGCGATGAGGCAGCTTGCAGCGCGGCGCTGAACCGTCCCGGCACTGAGCTATTTGTGGCCCGGAGGCACGAGAGCGGATTGCCAGTGGGCTTTATTCTGCTGGCGCCTTACGGATTGGCAGGGTCGCCTTACATTGCCAGCGTCGCGGTTGCGGCGGAAGCGCGCGGGCAGGGGGTCGGGTCTGAAATGCTGCGCTTTGCCGAGCAGCGCTTCCATGGGCGCGGGCACCTTTTTCTGCTGGTGTCGTCGTTCAACCGGCAGGCCCAAGAGCTCTATCGGCGGCATGGATACGAGCAGGTGGGAGAGCTGAAGGATTACTGCGTGGCAGGACATGCGGAGCTGATTCTGCACAGGGCGCTGGCGTGAGCGGGCGCGAGGCGGCGGGCGCGCCGGCGTCGATGAACACGCGGCTGGTGCTGCTGCTGATGGGCGTGGCCTCGGCAGGGTATGTGGGGCGCGTGGCGGTTACGGTTGCCGCTCCGGGGATGATGCGCGAATTTGGCCTGAGCCAGGCGCAGATGGGGATGGTTTTCAGCGCCTTCCTGGTGGGGTACACGGCCTTTCAAGTGCCCTCCGGGGGACTGGCCGACCGGGTGAGCGCGCGGCGCATCTTCCTGATACTTTGCCTGGGATGGACGCTGCTGAACACGCTGACCGCGCTGGTGGCATGGCATGGCTATGGACTGGCCATGGTAATTCCGCAACTGTTGCTGATGCGGGCGCTGTTTGGCGTGATGGCCGCGCCTACTTATCCCACCTCGGCGCGTGCCATTGGCGTGACCACTCCGGCGCGGATGCAGGCGAGAGCCAACAGCTTGGTACTGGCCAGCGTGGGGATTGGATCGGCGGTGGCTCCGCTGCTGCTGGCGCCGATTGCCGGGCGCGACGGTTGGCGCGCTGCGCTGGTGGCATCGGCCTTGTTCAGCGCGGCGGCCGGGCTGCTGTGGTGGCGGTTTGCACTGCGGGAGCCGCATCCAGGGGGAAGCGCGGCCACCGGGCACGCTCCGGCTGCGGCGGTGTTGGACCGCCATCAGCCGCTGCGCTCTCTTAGTTACTGGTTTCTGTTTGCGAGTTACCTTCTGCAGGGCTACCTGGGCTATATCTTCGTCTTCTGGTTTTACCTATACATGGTCCAGGTGCGGCACTTCGAGGTGCTCAAGGCGGCCAGCTTCACGGCGCTGCCGTGGCTGGCAACGATCTTTGCGATTCCACTGGGCGGGGTGCTGTCTGACGCGGCGATGGCACGCTGGGGAGCGACGTGGGGACGGCGCAGCGTACCGCTGATCGCGCTTTCAGCCGCCGCTCTGTTTCTGGTGATTGGCGCGCGCACTCCCAACGCGATAGTGGCCGTGGGCTCATTGACCGCCTGCACGGTTCTGGTGCTCTCGACAGAAGGCGCCTTCTGGGCCACCATGACGCAACTGGCAGGCGAGCGGAGCGGCGTGGCCGGCGGCGTGATGAACTTCGGCAGTAACCTGGGCGGGATGGTTTCACCCGCGCTGACGCCGTGGCTGGCCGAGCGCATCGGATGGGAAGCGGCGCTCTCGCTCACGGCCGGATTGGCCGTGGTGGCGGGGCTGTTATGGCTGCGGGTGCGGGTCGAGCCTGGGGATGAGGCGGGGGGCACCCGGCAGTATTGACCCAGCCATTGCATTCCGTCGCTGAATCGCTCGCTGCTACAATCAACAAAGCTGAAAACCAGCCAATTTCAACCAATTACCGAGAAAAATTACCGATGACCCTGCGGCTTTTCAATTCAACTCTCGCAGGTGCCCGTGCGGCCGTCGGGTGACAACACACGGTCGATATTATCGCTGATGAACATCAACCGCTCAGCGCGGGTTGGTCGATCCATGTTCTAGAAAATATCAGGAGAATTGGCCAGCATGCTGACCACGGACAGGCTGCGTGCGGGGTCCTCGTATTCCATATAAGCGTGAAAGCCTTGTTGAGCCTTTTGTCACGCATCCTGTTGTCGTCGTGGACTGTTAACCACGGACGGCAATCAACGTTGTGTGGCGCTGCCCAATGGTTTTGGAATGGATAGCGCGGCTCTCGCTGCGCCTAGGCAACTGCCGCCGCGATCTGCTCGACCACGTGATCGTCCTGAATGAATGCCACATGAAGCAATTGATGAGCGAGTACGTCCGTTACACCACGAGGACCGGACGCATCTTGCGTTAGCAACGGAAACGCCTGCCGGTCGTGAAGCGGCGAGCAACTCCGGAGTAGGAAGCAGAATCATAGCGATACCAAGGCTCGGCGGTCTCCACATGGTTACGATCTGGCTGCCTGAGTCGCTACGGCAAACATCTCGTCAAAGTTAAAAATGAAGCGCGGGAGAGCCATGTCCGCCGACTCTTTGCCGCCAAATTGGTAATATCTTCGTGACAATTAGCGCCTACCTGACATTTCTTCGTTTAATCGACAATCCCTCCCAGAACAGCCTACTGGCACAAAATCAAGCCCTCTTTTGCTCGGATGGAATTTTGGCGATGCACGGCTAATACCTGTAGGTTGTTGATTATAAACAGTAAACTGTAATTCCCATAAACGCAATGCTTATCATCTAGATTACTACTTGACAATTTTTATGGAGCGTGATAAAAAGTTTAGTCAATCAGGAGGCAGCGGCCATGAACGCTCCAAACGCAGTTAAGAAATCTCTGCAGAGAATACTCTGGATCTCATTTTTCGTCCTCATTGCGAAAAACAGCGCATTTGCTCAAGCCGGAAACGGCGGGATCAGCGGCTTGGTTACCGATTCTTCCGGCGCTGCCGTTTCCGAGGTAGTCGTTCAAGTGCAAAACAATTCAACCGGTGTTGTTCTGTCGAAAGCAACAAACAAGGTAGGTGTGTACTCTTTCAGTTCACTTCCCCCTGCTAGCTATAAGGTAACCTTTACTCAGAAGGGGTTTGACACTTCTGTCCATAGCGATGTGGTTGTGACTGTGGACCAAGTCACCACCGTGAATGCGACGCTTCAAATCGGCGCGGTGACTCAAGTTGTTACAGTCACAGGGGCGTCTTCTCTGGTTGAGTCAAGCAACTCTACGGTAGGTCAGCTGATCGACGAGGACACGATTGACCGCGTACCGTTGCTCACCCGCGACGTGTACCAACTTGTACAGTTGAGCGCCGGCGTCGGCCCTACCAATGGCATTCCAAATGCCTCGGACACGGCAGCAGTTTTCAACGCACGTCCCGGTGCGGACGTGGGCGCTTACACCATCAATGGCGCGACTCCAGGATCGCTTCAGTTCCTGGTGGACGGAAGTCCAATTGGTATTGCGGAAAATAATCTCGGCGCTGAAATTCCAGCCATGCAAATCCCGCTCGATGACGTAGTAGAGTATCGAGTTGAAACGCAGAATGCGCCAGCGACCTATCAGAGCGGCGGCGCTGGCGCTATTAGCCTGGTCACAAAGTCCGGCTCCACTCGCTTGCATGGGGATGGCTTCGTTTATATCCGGCCTGATATTTTATCAGGCAATGATTATTTTTTGAAACAAAGCCAGTTGAGCAGCGGCCAGCCCAATCAACCGCTCGGCTTCCACCGTTACCAGGAAGGCGGGTCGATCGGCGGCCCGATTCTCCGCAACAAGAAGTTGTTTTTCTTTGCAGACTATGAGGCCACGCAACAGGACTTACTGCAGACCGGCTACTACACAGTGCCCACTGCCGCCGAACAAATGGGCGACTTTTCTGCTGACAGTTTCACGGTTTATAACCCGCTAGTTGCTGACGATCCTGCTACAGGTCTACGTGTGCCGATTTCCGGCATTAACAGCGGTCCCGGATGCGCTGGCGGCGCTGCCAACTGTATTCCTCAAGGCAATCTTAATTCGATCGCTCTGAATTACGGACCACACTTTCCGTCGCCTAATACTCCCGGTGTAGGTCCATACCATCTGAACAATTATTTCGGGTCAGGTTTAGATCTTAACGACGCACAAAAATTCGATACCCGCGTGGACTATTATCGCGGCGAAAAGCAGCACATTTACGGCCGCTTCTCGTTTGCTCGCCTTCTGCTGACGAATGCCGATTTATATGGCAGCGCCAACATCTATGATCCTGACTATTATTATATCGTTACAAATGCTAGGAACTTCCTTTTGGCTGACGATTATTCCTTGGGTCAAAACACTCTGCTGCAGTTGCGCTATTCCTTTACCCGGCATTACGAACATCAAACCACCGATCCGCGGCAGGTCGGATTCGATATGACTACGCTGGGCTTCCCAACCTCGCTGGTATCCCAACAGCTTTATAAGGATATTCCTTATATTGGCTTCGGCAACTTCACGGCCGGTCTTGGTTCCAGTCCGTGGACAACGTTTCACTATATCAGCGAGAACCCCTTCGACATCATTGCGGCCATCACAACCACAAGAGGGAGACATTCGTTGGCGGCGGGCGCTGAGTTGGAGAAGCAATTCATGAACGAAGGCCAGCCAATAGCGCCGAGCGGCTGGTATGGCTTTGACAACACCGCAACGAGCTCGACTACCTTTGCGGGCGATGGGAGCGATTACGCCTCATTCCTTCTTGGCGTAGGACAGGCGCCTGGATATGAATACGATAATTTCACCAAGGACGTCTATGGGGCACAAGCCAATCCGTATTATGCGGCCTATATCCAGGATAACTATAAAATAGCCAAGAATCTTACGGTAGACGTTGGGCTACGCTGGGACATTTATGGTGGTCGCACCGAGCGTCACGACCGGTTGGAATATTTCGATCCAACTGTATCGTTCACCGTCAATGGCGTAAACCTGACCGGCGGAGAGCAGTTTGTAGGCAACGGCAAGAGCCGTAGCCCATTTACCACCAACATGCTGAACTTTGGGCCGCGGCTAAGTATAGCTTGGCAGCCGGCCAATAACCTTGTCTTGCGGGCAGGGTCTGGAATTTATTATGGTCCGAGTAGCCAGATGGTTGCAAATAGCGCGCTCGACAGCGACGGCTATTTTGCAGTGACATTCTGGAACGCCACGACCTACAATGCTGACGGCAATACCGTACCAGTCAACTTGCTGAGTAATCCGTTTCCAAGTGGCGTGGTCCAGCCCGTCGGGTCCACCTTGGGTCCGGCAACGAACCTGGGCAACGAACTCAGCACGGAACTGCACACCCAACGCACGCCGACTACCTATGATTTCAACCTTGGCGTAGAGTACCAATTTTCGCATAGGGTGGTGCTTTCTGCCGGTTACGTTGGCAGCAGAGGTCATTTTCTGCCTTTATCGGGCGTAGATTTGAATCAGCTCTCCCTGAGCACGATAGGCCAGTATCAGGCTACGCTGAATAACCCAATACCGAATACATGGGAGGCTGTCTATCCGGTGAGCTCAGCTTTTTATGGGCAATCGACAGTTCCGCAATACATGGCACTGGAACCGTACCCGCAGTTTACGTGCGGAGCAATCAATTGCGGTGTGGAAGCCTATGCCTACCCTGCAGGCGATTCCGAGTACGATTCTTTGCAGGTTAAGCTGGAAAAGCGGTTAAGCAGTCACCTCACTACGCTGGCCACCTTTACTTGGGGAAAGTTGATGACAGACGACTTCGCACCTCCGCTTTCATTCGTCGGTTATCAAGGTGGAGTTGCTCAGGATTGGAGAGATCTAAGCCTCGAGCATTCTCTTAGTCAGCAGGATATCAAATACAATTTTACCTGGCAGACTTCATATGACCTTCCGTTTGGCAATGACCGGTGGATAAATCTGAATGGTTGGAAAAACCAGGCCTTGGGTGGTTGGACGCTTAATGCCATCGTCTTTCTGAGTACTGGTGTTCCCATAGGCGCGCCCAGTGGAACGGGTGATCAATTCTTTAACCAACGCGTCGATCAAGTCTGCGACCCGGGTAAAGGCGCTCAACACTCAGCTGCGCAATGGTTCAACTACACTTGTTTTGCCGAGCCAGCAAGCCAGTTCATCGCTGGAACCAGTTCGCGGTTTCTTAGCGATGTACGCACCAACGGGGCCCACGATCTCGACGCATCGCTTTTCAAAAACTTTACCTTTGGCGCAAAAAGAGCCCTACGGCTAGAGGTTTCTGCCTATAACGTCACGAACTCGGTACAGTATGGGTATCCAAGCGTATTCTGGAACCCATCTCCCACTCCTGCCAATATGTCGGGCTTTGGCCAGGTAACAAGCGATGTGAATACTCCGCGGCAATTTCAGTTTGCGTCGAAGTTCACTTTCTGATCGCGCATAACACAGGCAGGCGGGCTTGATGCCCGCCTGCCTGTTTGACCTCTCAGTAGAGGTATTATGGGAAGTTGGAAACACTACGATGAAAATCTCGGTTTGAATTAAGCCATTATCGATTGGAGAGTTTATGCGCAAACATTCTTTTCGTAAGTTCTTGGTCGATTTCTCGTTATTTCTTCTGCTAGGTTGTTCCGCGTCCTGGTTTGTAGCTCATGCGGCTGAAAGAAACACCTATCATTCGGCGACTAAATTGACCGACGCTACCGCCAGTCAGGACAAGTGTTTTACCGAAACCTTTGCCGAGATCAGAAAGTGGATCGATCAGAAGGCCTTTCCCGGCGCAGTGTTAGCAGTGGGGCAACATGGGAAACTGGTGGCCCTCAAGGCATTTGGCAAGCTAGACGTCGCCCCCGGCGCTCCGCCCATGCCCGTGAACGCGATTTTCGATCTAGCTTCGCTGAGTAAGGTGACCGGGACGACCACGGCGGCTGAGATCCTGGTTGACCGCAAACTGCTCGATCTCGATGCGCCGGTTGAAAAGTATCTGCCCGAGTTTTCCGGTACGCCCGGCCACGACAAGATCCTGATCCGAAATCTGCTGACGCACAGTTCAGGGTTGGTCTGGCACGAGCCATTCTGGAGGCAGGCTGCAGATCGTGCCGGCATCATGAAACTTTGCTACACAATGCCGGTGGGATGGGAGCCTGGCTCACGCTTCCAATACAGCGACTACAATATGATCCTGCTGGGCGAAATCGTCTATCGGATTTCGGGCCTACAGCTCGACCAGTTCCTCGCGAAGAACGCCTTTCAACCCTTGGGGATGAACGATACGTTCTACAATCCACCGAGCGCACTCCTTGATCGCATCCCTCCTACGGAGCAGGACAATATTCTGCGCCACCGGCTAGTACGTGGCGTTGTACACGACGAGAATGCATATCTGATGGGCGGAGTCAGCGGCAACGCCGGACTGTTCTCAACTGCCTCTGACCTGGCGCGGATAGCACAGATGTACTTGAACGGCGGCGCTTATGACGGAAAGCGCATCGTTAGCCAGTCAACTCTGGCGCAGTTCATGAAGCGGCAGATGATTCCGCAGAACAGCTCGCGGGCGCTCGGCTGGGATACACCGGAGGGCGAAACAGCCCTCAATTTCGCTGGTCCGCTGGCTTCGCCGCAAGCCATTGAGCACACAGGCTTCACCGGCACGTCCATCTACATCGATCCAGAACGCGACGCGTTCATTATTCTGCTGACCAACCGTGTCAATCCCACGCGCGAGAACGATCTAATCAGCGAGGCGCGCCCGGCGATTCATACCGCGATCCTTGCGACGCTTGATCGAAAACAGTAACATATTCTCCCGCCAGAGGCCGTTATGAGACTTCACCAATTCACGACGAAAGACAGGGAGATGCCACCGAGAGATCGAAAGGGCTGCCCGAAGATTTCTACCTGTCACTATGTTGTTCTTCGGCCAGAACCAAGCTTGAGAAAGGCGGAGGATTGAGCCGATGAAGAGAAAGCGGTTTTCCGATGAGCAGATCGTAGGGGTGCTCAAGCAAGCAAAGGTGGGGTTCCCTTAGCCGAAGTGATCCGCAAGGCTAGAATCAGCAAGCAGACGTTTAGAAGTCTCAGTAGAGGTATTATGGGGAGTTGGAAACTGAGACCATAAGACGGAAGGTGGACCATGTCTGGTACTACACGTCGTGGTATTTTGAAGATGGCCGGCGCGAGCGTAGCTGCTCTTTCCATGGGTGCGAAAACCCTACACTCTAGCCAATTGCCCGGCCAATCAGCGACTGAGACTTTAGCGTCACAAGATAATAAATCGTCAAATGTAATGGTGATTGCAGCCCACCCGGGTGATGCCTTTTTCGCTATGGGCGCTCCAGTGGCCATGGCAACTCAGTCCGGAGCACAAGGCTTGTTGCTGAGCCTCACATTAGGAGAAAAGGGATCTCCCACAATCCCTCCGACGCAATATGGCGCATCTCAACGGGAAGCAGCTCAGAAAGCGGCAGCGCTGATCGATGCGAAGGCGCTATTTCTTGAATATCCGGATGGAGAGCTTCCCGCAAACGATGAGGCAAAGTTTGCAGTCTGCGATTTGATCCGGCAGTATAAACCTTCAACGGTCGTAACGCACTGGAAGGGAAGTTGGCATAAGGACCACAGGGCCTGTTACGACGTTGTTCAAGATGCAATATTCTACGCTGGTGTTGCGGGCTTTATTCGGAGGCAGCCGGCCCATGAAGTAAATGAGATTTTGTTTGCAGACAACTGGGAAGATGCCGTTGGCTTTGTTCCAGATACATATCTGGATATAGCTCCTGTATGTGATCGTTGGTTGAGCGCATGCGGTTTATTCCCGATGTGGCGCGGTGAAAACGGATTCCGTTACAACGATTACTATGCCAGCCGCGCAGTTACATGTGGCTGCGTAAGTAATTTCAAGCAAGCGGTTGCTTTCATGTCGTCTGCGGAGGAACGCGTGCGGCATCTTCGCACGCTCAGTCAAACGAGATAGGTTTCTACGGCAAGTGGCGCGATCAGTATCGACACAATTGCTTGACAGCGAGTCTATTTCACACGGCAGCGGCATTCGATGCTTTAGCTTTAGCTCTAGCTCAATGTTTTAGCAACTGTTGACGGACTAAGCAATTAGTTGAGGCAAGGTGCTTGACAGGAAGTCTTGGTCAGTGGGTATACTTAACTAGACGACTGGATGGGGCAAATATGACAGGACTTCAACAACTTGACCGCGGCAGTGTAATGCCTCTGCATCATCAGATAGGGCAGCGTCTGCTCAGTCAGATTCAATCAGGGGTATATGAACCAGGCCAACCATTGCCTCCTATACAGGAGATAGCTGCGAGGCTGGGTGTTAGTAACATGACTGTCCGACAGGCCGTAAAGTCGCTTTGCGACCTCGGGGTCCTCTACAGCAAACAGGGCAAGGGAACTTTCATTTCTAGGCTTAAACTTGAGAAAGACTTCCGGCAGATACTTTCTTTTACGGAAGAGATGAAATCGAGAGGGTCAAAGCCAGTATCAAAAGTTCTATCTTTCGAGATTTGCCAGGGCAGCGCGGAGGTCATGGAAGCGCTTCACTTGAAGCGTGACGACGAAGTGATTCAATTGCGTCGTGTACGCCAAGCGAATACTGTGCCGATGGGGATTGAGTGCAGTTCCCTGCCGCTCAGCCTCTGTCCGGACTTACTCAATACCTTCGATCCGCACACCTCCCTTTATAAGGTCCTGTCGGAACGTTATGGGGTCCAGATGATTATTGCGGATGAGGTAGTGGAAGTTGGCCTGGCAAATTCCAAGGAGGCCAGGTTACTACGGATCAACGAGGGGAGCCCGGTATTTGCCTTTACGAGAACCTCATACGTTCAAAGCGGTCAGCCTGTGGAGTATGTAAAAGCGACATATCGGGGGGATCGCTACAAAATTGTGAATCGTCTAACGCGTCTTAATCGTGAATTGTTAACGCCTCCCATGTCCATATGAACGGGGCCTAGCGTGCAGTCACGCCTGCACAGAAAGGAAGTAGTTCAATGGCTGAACTAGTCTACTTGAATCGGATCACTGAAGTTATTGCTCGAATTCGTGAAACACAGGAGGACAATATCGAGCGGGCCGCACAATCATTTTCGAGATCAATCAAATCGGGAGGCCGAGTGTATATATTTGGGAGCGGCCACTCGGTGATACCGGTCCTCGACATCTTTCCTCGATATGGAAGTTTCGTTGGGTTTTACCCAATTTATGATCCGCGGCTTATGTGGTTCAACGTTGTCGGTCCGGGGGGCGCGCGCGAACTACTGTGGCTTGAGCAGCGTGAGGGTTATGCCAAAGTTGTACTCTCCAGTTACGAGCTAAAGGCGAAGGATTCACTTTTAGTTTTTTCCCATGGCGGCTTAAATGCAGCGGCGATTGAAATGGCGATAGAGGCGAAAAAGAGCGGCGTGACGGTTGTTTCGGTATCCTCTCATCTCAATTACCGGCAGGCTGCTGCAAAGCACTCGACAGGCAAGAAGCTCGCCGATGTATCTGACATCGCGATTGATAACTGCGTTCCGCCTGAAGATGCACTAGTTGCGGGCGATGGCGTTCCGGAAAAGTTTGCAGCTGGATCTACAGTGGCGTCGGTAGCGATCGCTATGACGCTGGTGGCAGAGGTTGGTCGCCTTCTTTTAAAAGAGGGACTGCGGCCCTCCACGTTTGTGTCTCCCAACGTCGGCTTGGCGCCGGACCACAATGAGATGGTATTTCAAGAGTACATGCGCAACGTGTTCCATGGGCAATGACCGGAAGTAATTGCAGTATTGGTGAGTTGCTGGTGTGCCGCTGTGACCTATAGGTGCGCTGTGCGAATGAACAGACATTATGCCCATGAGAGCGATGGCTGCCCGAACAGGGGCTTGCTCGTGGAGGCCCGGACGTGAAGAATTTCAATCTGTGGGTTGTGATTTGCGGATTCCTTTTGCTGAGCCAGTTTTGGCCGCTGCTGGTCTGCGGCCAGGGGGTAACAGATGGTGGGAACTCCTTTTACCCGGCCGCCGTGTGGTATAGCGGAGGTAAGGCGCGGGCGCCGATGCTGGAGAGGATCGACTCCACGAGCGCGCTGCGATGGGGAGCGGACCTGGACCAGATCAAAGCGACTGGCTTCAACACGGTTAAGACCTGGATTGACTGGCAGTCCGGCGAGCCAAAACGGGGATTCTACAACTTTGAGAACCTGAATCTGCTCATGCGTCTTGCGCACGAACGAGGACTGCGTGTGATCGTCCAGATATATCTTGATTCTGCGCCCGATTGGATTGGCCGGCTCTATCCCGAGGGCAGATTTGTTGGTCGTAGCGGCGCTATCATTAACTCACAATCCGCGCCGGGTTATTGTATCGACGACCCTGATGTTCGAAGAGAAGCAGTAGCGTTTCTTGAGGCTCTTTCGAGGGATGCTAACCGGTTTCCATCTCTCTATGGCTGGGACGTGTGGAGCGAGCCCCATGTAATCAACTGGGCGGTGTTTCCTTACCTGGGGAACCCCGAATTTGGATTTAACCCCTCTACTCAAGCAAGGTTTCGGAAATGGCTACAAGTAAAATATCGAACGCTCGACACTCTCAATGCGGCCTGGTATCGAAGCTTTTCAAATTGGGAGCAGGTCGAGGCGCCGCGCTTTCCAACCATTCTTTCCTATACAGACTATATAGATTGGCGCATGTTCATTGACGACAAGCTTGCCGGCGACTTAGCGACCCGCGTCGATGCCATTCGCACCGCCGATAAGGTACATCCAATCACAAGTCATTCCGATGCACCGAGCCTTTTTACATCTCCGACCGACGGATATGGCGAACCGGATGATTTCAAAATGTCCGCAAGAGCGGACTTTTATGGCACCTCGATGTACCCGATGCATTCGGAGTCAACTCATCCATGGTTAAGCGGAATGCTTGACACGGCCCTCGATTTTTCCCGTTCTGCGGGGAACAGTCTTCATAAGGGGTTCTGGATTGGAGAACTTCAGGCGGGTCAGGGCGCTACGGGGATGCGCATTGCGGCTCCCGTCACTCCAGGTGACGAGACATTCTGGATATGGCAGGCAGTTGCGCATGGCGCGCGCGAATTCGCAGTCTTTTCCTGGTATCCGATGAGTTCTGGATTCGAATCGAATGGTTACGGACTTATCAATCTTGATGGAACCTTAACGGACCGCGCCCGAGCGACCGGACAGACGGCGGCGATCATTGGCCGCCACGCATCCAGCGTGCTCAACGCTACGCCCGCTCCCGCCCAGGTTGCAATTCTTTACAATCGTCTGTCCTACATGGTAGGTGGTTCGCAACCATCTCTTTCCAAGCTCGGGAACGCGCCGATCGACTCGGCCATGGGACTGCACCGCGCTTTTGAAGAAGAACAGATGCCGGTTGACTTTGTTTCGACGCAGGATGTCGCAAACGGAAAACTGGCTCAATACAAGGTCTTGTTTGTTCCCTTTCCCGTGATGATTTCGGCAGATGTGGCGAATGGGATCAAGCGCTATGTTCAGGGTGGCGGCACCGTCGTTGCCGAAGCCCGTCTGGCATGGAACGACGAGCGCGGGTTTGCCAGCACGGTGATTCCCGGACTAGGCCTGGATAAAGTGTTTGGCGCCCGAGAGAAAGTCATTCAACCTGAGGAAAAATCGCAGATTGCCATCGAGGCCTCCGCGAACCTTCCCGGATTGGTTTCTGGCGGATTGGTATCAGGCGCGGCGTTTGAGGAAGATTTGGAACCCTATCCCGGATCGCAGGTATTGGCACGCTTCACAGACGGTGAACCGGCGGTGGTTCAGAACTCATTCGGCAAAGGAAGGACGATTCTTATAGGGTCTTTTGTGGCGCTGGCTTACAACAAATACCCTGACGCCAGCACGCGGCAGTTCCTGATTTCGCTTGCCAAACTCGCGGGAGTTCAGGCTGAAGTTGAAGTATCGGCGCCTAAGAGCTCAGATGTGATAGAAGTGCGGCGATTGATTAGCGATGACAAACAGATTGTTTTCGCATTCAACGAATCCAAAGAACCGGTGGATGCCACTTTGTCGATTACAGTTCCATGGACTCCGCAGCATGCCATCCAATGGACGAATGATCGGGATGTGGAGTTTCACGCTGAGCAGGGCAAAGTGATTATGAAAAAGGCGTTTGCGCCGGGCGAGGTTTGGGTCTTCAGCTTGGAGGCGCGTTGACCGCATGACAACTTACGCACGCAGAGATGGGAAGCGAATTTAGCGGGCTGTTTACCACCGAGAGGAAGATGCCTTATGCCTGACTATGTACTGGCGGTCGATATTGGCGGTACGAATATCAGAGTTGCCAGAGTCAGCAGCGCCGGCCGCATCAGTCATCGTTTTGAAGCGGCCACTCCTCCCGCCGGCGGAATTGCCGTCATAGATACAGTTGTGGAGTTGCTCGAGCGCGTCCCCAAACAGAACGTGCGGGCGGTAGGAGTCGATGTCCCCGGTCTCGCCTACAGCAATGGCGATGTCTGGGCGCCGAATATCACAGGATGGAAGCGCATACCTCTCGGCAAAAAGTTGAGGGAAAAGTTGCGGTTACCCGTAGTAGTGGAAAGCGATCGCAATGCTTTCGTTGTCGGAGAAACCTGGAAAGGTGCTGCCCGTGGTTGCAGCGATGTGGTTTTTCTGGCCGTTGGTACCGGCATTGGGGCTGGAATCCTGGCGGGTGGTCATCTTCTCAGAGGCCATGACGGGCTGGCTGGATGCGTGGGATGGATGGCGGTTCGTGACAAATTCCTTCCACAGTACTCCAAATTCGGGTGCCTTGAGAGTCATGCGGCTGGTCTCGGCATTGGCATTGCGGCGAGCCGCCGCTTGAAGCGCAAGGTGACGGCTCAGGAAGCTTTCCAGCTTGCAGTCCAGGGCGATAAGCGCGCGCAGGAGGTTCTGCGCAAGGCAGGTTGTTATCTCGGCCTGGCTTTGGCCAACCTGGTGAGCACATTAAATCCGGAGATCATAGTTCTTGGGGGCGGGATCGCCGAGGCTGGAGAACTGCTGATAAAGTCCGCCCGGCAAACTATGATGCGCTGGGCACAGCCAATTGCAGTCAGGCAAACACGTCTCGTGCGTAGCCGCTTGGGTGGCGCAGCAAGCCTGCTTGGCATAGCTAAAATGGCGCTTGACCATAGCGAGACCACTCGGCTTGGATAACTCAGGGACAAACCGGTATTCAGACCTATGAATAAGGACAACATGCCGCCGGAAGCCAATCACAGTTCTACCGCTCTGATTTTCACGATCAATGCGTGCATGTTCATATTCGGGATTGTGCTGTTCCTGATGGGAACCCTGTTGCCCACTCTCCATGTAAGCTACGCCCAGGCCGGCAGGCTCGGTTCGATCCCCTTGATTGGGATACTGATTGCCACAATCGTGGTGGGCCCGATTCTCGACATTTATGGGGCCAAGCAGATATTAATCCTTGCGCTGATACTTATCGCCGGGTCTCTTGCTCTTATCCCATCACTCCATGCTTTCTGGCAGCTTGAGTTATGCTGCCTCGCCTACGGATTTGGAGGAGGTATCCTTAATACCACTACCAATGTCCTGATTGCCGACTTACATGCTGAGAGTCGAGCGAGCGCTTTGAATTTGTTGGGCTTCTTCTTTAGTGCGGGAGCCGTTTTGGCTCCTTTAATGATGTCAATAGCCGGGGGATGGCTCTCGCCTTCATTCGCGCTTCGGCTGTTGGCCGGCATCACGGCCGCAGTCTTATGTCCCGTGAACTTTTTTCGGTTTCCGCCTCCACTGCAAGCCGGGATCCATCTTAGGAATGTGATTTCCGTGCTTAACCAGCCGGCTGTGTGGCTGTTTGGACTACTCCTGATTTTTGAGTCGGGAAGCGAAAACTGCATGTTTGTATGGTCGAGCAAAGTTGTTGCCGACGTGTTACATACCACCCCGGCGCGAGGGAACCTTGCACTCGTTGGTTTGGGCGCGGCGCTCGGCATTGGCCGCCTGTGCGCGTTTTGCTGGCTGCGGTGGCTGGGAAACCTGGGCACTATTTGGCTTTCGGCATCTCAGGTTATAGCCGGTGCCTTGGTTGCTTTGGCCGCCCGAGATCTTACTACAATGGTTTTCGCAATAATAGTTATCGGTTTTGGAATCTCCGCGATTTTTCCCACAGTCCTGGGTCTAGCCGGGGATCGTTTTTCCGGAGAGACAGGAACAGTTTTCGGCGCCATTATTGCGCTAGGAATGGTTGGAGGCGTGGCGGGTCCTGCCGTAGGCGCCTATGCAATCACTTATGGGCCGCTTCATGTGCTATGGATTCCCGCCACGTCCGCTCTGGTGATCGGCATCCTCGCCGCGATTGCAGGTAGGCAAAGCCATGTACCCCCCGAGGCGAGGGATATAGAGGCATGAAGGCTATTTACGATTGACGGGGCATTCGTCCAAAAACTTAAGGAGGAAACGATGCGGAACGATTTTTTCACTTGCGGGCAGCAAAAGCTCCCGGACTGTCCGAGAAATAGACAGTCTCTCTGGCCGGCAGCAAGGTGGGCGAGGGTAGCCGTAGTGCTTTTTCTTGCACTACCTGGGATGCAGGCCCAAACAAAGCAACCGGACTTCAACAGCATCGATCATATCGTTTCAACAGCGATCGATGAACACAAATTTCCTGGAGCCGTCGTCATCGTTGGACACGATGGCAAGATCGTGTTTCACAAAGCCTATGGGGAGCGGTCCTTGGTGCCGGAGCGTACGCCGATGCGAGAAGACACCGTCTTCGACATGGCGTCGATAACAAAAATCCTCGCAACGTCAACTGCGGCTATGGTGCTTTACCAGCAAGGCTGCTTTCGCCTGAACGATCCTGTCACAAAGTATTTCCCTGCGTTCGCCGTAAACGGTAAACAGGACATTACTATACGGCAGTTGATGACGCACTACTCGGGATTGCCCGACGGTATCGGATTGAAGGAACCATGGTCTGGGAAGGAGGAGGGGGTTGACCGCTCCTTTGCCGTTGCCCCGATGATGCCCGCTGGGACAGCATTTAGTTATAGCGATATCAACTTCATTGTTATGGGAGCGTTGGTGGAGAAGCTTTCTGGTATGTCCCTCGACGCATATACGGCGAAGTATGTCTTTGCTCCGCTAGGTATGGAGCACACCCGTTTTCTGCCGCCTGCCTCCTGGCGCAGCAACATTGCTCCCACGCAGTATGACGAAGATCATCATATGTTGTTGGGTGTCGTCCACGATTCCACCGCCCGGCGCATGGGCGGAGTGGCCGGACATGCGGGCCTTTTCAGCACTGCTGGAGATGTGGCCATCTATGCGCAGAGCCTGCTCGACCGCCTGCAAGGTAGGCCCAGCAAATTCCCGGTCAATCGGCTCACGTTGGGAAAAATGACGACTCCGCAGCAGCCGGCCACAGGCGCGTCTCTGCGCGGTCTCGGTTGGGATATTGAGAGTCCCTATTCCGGCAATCGTGGAGAACTATTTCCCGTCGGCTCCTTTGGCCATACGGGTTACACTGGCACCGACCTCTGGATCGATCCGTGGAGCGACACATATGTAATTCTTCTCAGTAATCGCGTTCATCCTGACGATGGAGTCAGCATAGTTCCAGTAGAGGCACAGGTTGCCAATGCCGTTGCGGAGGCATTGGATCTCCGCGTTTCCGACGGAGGTCAAGAAATCTCCCGCCTCACGGGGTACAACGAATCGCTGACCGGTATGGTCCGCTGGGGAAACCGGAACGGTTCGGTAGAAAACGGCATCGACGTTCTGGAACATGAGAACTATTCCCCGCTCGCTGTGCTCGAACAAAAGCGTGGTGGCAGGTTGCGCGTGGGGGTATTGAGCAATCAGACCGGGGTGGACAGCCACGGCAGACGCACCATAGACATTCTGTATAAAGACGCTGCGGCAAAAGTGCCCGGTCTGATACTCACGGCCATCTTCAGCCCGGAACATGGGATCCAAGGTGAGTTGGACACGACTAATATTCCAGACAGCACCGATACCGCTACAGGCCTGCCTATTGTCAGCCTATATGGAGCGACCGACGCCAAGCGCCATCCCTCGCCCGAGCAGATGCAAAGGCTAGACGCGGTCGTCATCGACTTACAGGATGCCGGCGTGCGCTATTACACCCTTGAGACCGCAATGGCATATTTTTTGCAGGCTGCGGCGCACTCCGGCACCGACATTGTTGTTCTTGACCGTCCCGATCCGTTGAATGGCTCCTTTGTGCAGGGGCCAGTCTCCGATGCGGATCATTCGAGCTACACCAGTTTCATGCCGCTTCCGGTGCGACATGGCATGACCATGGGGGAATTGGCGCGTTACTTCAACGGAGAGGGCCACATTGGCGCTTCGCTGACTGTGGTTTCAGTGAAGGGGTGGCAGCGCGGAGACTGGTATGATTCCACTTCTTTACTCTGGATCAATCCGTCTCCCAACCTGCGCAATATGGACGAAGCGACCCTCTATCCCGGCATCGGAATGATCGAGGCCTCGAACATCTCGGTAGGCCGTGGCACGGATACTCCGTTCCAATGGATCGGTGCGCCTTGGATCAACGCAACGCAATTGTCCACTGCGCTCAATCGGCGCATGGTTCCTGGCATCCGCTTTGTGCCGGTGCAATTTACTCCACAGGGTTTGTATCCGTATACAGGCCAGCTTTGCCACGGGGTCGGATTTGTGATTACCAGTCGCAATGCATTGAATACACCGGAGCTAGGAGTGGAACTGGTTTCGATGCTGCACAAACTCTATCCCGGTCAGTTCCATATGGACGCTATTCGTACGCTCGTGGCGAACCAGTCGACCATGAATGAGCTCGATCAACAAGACGATCCGCAATCCATTGCCGACACATGGCGCAAGGGAATCGAACAGTTTGAGCAAACACGCAAAGCATATCTGCTCTACGAAAACCCGGAAAGCACTTTCTGGTAAACGTTCCGCAGATATACAGCCAACGTTTACCGGCTAGGACAAATCGTAGGAGGCAATGAGACGCTCTACATGGGTATAGCAACGATTCGTTTTTATGCGGCGCGCCGCATGCATAATTTGCAAATGCCGCTACGGTAAAATGCTTCGTTACCCTGATTTGGGCCGCTGTTCTACATGGGATCTGGATCTGCCTGCATCAGGTATGAGCGGCGGAGCAAAAGTAGACCACCGCCGGACATTGTTTTCCGTACGGGTTGTGCGGCACTTCGGGCGCGGAAAATCCACTCCTCGACAGGTGCTTTGGGCTTGTCCTGAAATCGGAATTCGTGTAGATTGAATTCCCTTTCTTGAGGTGACTCCAATATGCTCGACTCGATTGATCGCCGTTCCGAATTGATCGTCAAGTATCTTCTGCGCGCCGGGACTGCCACCGTCGAAGAGCTGCTCCTCGTCGTCCGCTCCTCGTCGTCCAGCATCCGGCGCGATCTGGCGCGGCTTGAACGCAAGGGGTTGATCAGCCGTTCCGATGGTGTCGTCGAACTGGTCGAGCCCTTGCGCTACGAGCCCTTCTGCTACAACGGCCCTTTCGTGGCGCGCGAACAACGCTTTGCTGCCGAAAAACGCCGCATCGGTACTGCAGCCGCCGAACTCGTCCAGCCCGGCGAAACCGTGGGCCTGACCGCGGGCACCACCACCACCTATATCGGTCGCAGCCTGCGCCACCGCGACAAAATTCAGGTTGTCACCAACGCCATCAATATCGGCATGGAACTGTGCAACCAGCCTGGTATCCGCACCTATCTGACGGGCGGTGTGGTTCCCTGCGCAGAGTCGTTTTCGCTTTCCGGCAACATGGCGCTCACCTTCCTCGGCGATGTTTACATGGACAAGGTTTTCCTGAGCGTTACCGGCCTCGACGCCGAACGCGGCGCGACTACGCTGGAGACTGATGAAGCGCTGGTCTTCCGCAAGATGCTCAAGCACTCCAAGCAGGTCATTGTCACCGCCGACTCCAGTAAACTCGGTAAAGTGGGCCCGGCCTTCATTTGCCAGGTCTACGAAATCCATCTCCTCATTACTGATACAGGCGCTACGGCCGAAATCCTCGCCCCATTTGAACACTGGGGTATCCGCATCATTCGTGCCTGAATTGTCACTGGGTTCGAGATACTCTGCTTTTCCGCATGCGGCGTACGCGGCTCCAACTCTTGCGCGTATGATAGGCAAAGTCAGCGAAGACGCGCATCCGTGCCTCGCCAAAACCCCATCCGGGCGAAAGAGAGGCTCGATTTTGTGCAGAGAGGCCATTTCCGAAGGTGTATTCGACTGAGTAGGGGGTGTATGGGGTAGTGTCCAGATGCTTTTGCACTTTCAAACTTTCAAAGGTTCACCACGCACACGGCGTGCCTGGGGGAAATTCCATGCGTGTACCGGGTGGGAGCCTGGTGGTGCAAGTCATCATGAAAGCCGGTTTCAGGGAAATGCTATTCCCTGATACGTGGATGATAATTCCCTGTTCGGTGCGTCTCTTAATTTGACCTAAGCGTTGAACAAATAGCCTTAATTCAGCAACATAGAGAAATCTGTCGACTAGTATTGGGGGCGGAATTCGTGAATTTCCCTGTATTTTTCCCTGTTAGCAGGGAATTCGATCCAGAGACGAGTTCGCAGGAGATTACGTCCACCGCCACGCAGTCAACTTGTTTAAATTAAATAACTTAGATGTCGAGAATCTCCCCGATTTCCGGGCTAATCTTGCACAAATCTTCCACCAGAGAATTTCTCTCCGAGTGGCTAATCTCACTTTGAATCACCCTTTTCTCTGGTCGACCAGAGAGCAGTGGAGCTTTTGAACCTGGCCGAGAAACCGAAAGTTAGGCGAAGTGCTCAATCCGCTGATGGCCAACCTACTACTAACACGTCGATTTGCCGTAAAGTGATAAACGTTCCAGGCGACATGGGCGTTTATGGGGACTAATGTCGGATTTTCATTATCATCCAGGCGCTGGCGGAAGTCTTTGAGTTTGTCGAGGGCAAAGTCGCCAATCGTTTCCTTCCGGCCAAACACTTTAACAGACAAGCTTGAAATCACGGTAAAAACATATAGTGCGCGCACGCATGCACACTTTTCTCTTCGACAACTTTCGATGCTGATCACTTTACGATCTGTAAGGGCTGACACCCAGCTTCTGCACTTGCTGCGTGAACTCCTGGACTACCTGCGCAAACCTCGGCCCTTCGGCCGCCGAAACCCACTCGAGGCGAAAGCGCTCTTCCTCGATACCGAAATCCGCGAGCATCAGCTTGATGGCTTCCGCGCGTTTTTCGGTTTTGAGATTGCCCTCTTGATAGTGACAATCTCCCGGATGGCAGCCGCAGATAAGGACACCGTCCGCCCCCTTGGTGAAGGCATCAATCACCAAGTTGGGATGCACCATTCCCGAGCACATGACGCGGACGATGCGGATGCTGGGCGGGTATTGGGTGCGGGAGACGCCGGCCAAGTCTGCGCCGGCATAGGAGCACCAGTTGCAACACAGCGCGATGATCAAGGGCTGAAAGTTGTCGTCCATTACTCTACTCCCAAAGCAGCATGGATTTGGGCCTCGATCTGATCGAGGGTAAACCCACGAATGAATACGCCTTTCTTTGGACACGTAGCCTGGCAGCAGCCACAACCTTTACAGGTGGATTCATTGGTTTCGACGACTTTCTTGATCGACCCCTGCCACCTGTATTCGAGCAGGGTGATCGCTTTGTAGGGGCAGGTGTCCACGCAGTAGGCGCAACCGTCGCAACTCTCGTCCACCACTTGCGAGATATTCGCCCCCAGTTCGAGGCTATCCTGGACGAGGACGGATGCTGCTCGCGCGGATGCTGCCTGGGCCTGCAGGATGGATTCGTCGATGTTCTTCGGAGCATGGGCAAGCCCGCACAAGAAGACTCCGTCCGTCATGAAGTCTACGGGGCGGAGTTTCATATGGGCTTCGAGGAAGAATCCCTCGCTATTGAGCGGGACCTTGAGAAACTGCGCGATAGTCCGGTTGTCTTCATGCGGATGAATGCCAGCGGAGAGAACCACCAGGCTGGCGGAGATCCTAAGCTGCATCCCAAGTGTCTGGTCATAGACGGTGACCTGAAGTTCTTCGCCATTTCGTGACACCTCTGGCATGCGTTGCTCGTCGTAACGGACAAACACGACACCTTGCTGGCGAGCCTTGGTGTAGTAGCTCTCCTTGAAGCCGTACGTGCGGATGTCGCGGTAGAGGACATACACGTGAGTCTCGGGGGAGAGAGACTTAATCTTCAAGGCATTCTTAATGGCGCCAGCGCAGCATACCCGGGAACAGTAGGGGTGGTC
>CAVXYT010000010.1:0-148934 GCA_963765995.1 uncultured Acidobacteriaceae bacterium
GGGCTGGGGTAGGACGGAACTCACGCCAGGAATTTGAAGGTCCTACCTTTGGGCATCGCCTTCATTTTTCGCAGAAATTCGCTCTCGTCGATCTCTTGCGGCCAGTTGAGGTTGATGGATATCCTTTCGTAATCTGCACTCCATTTGATTGATTGCAGACTTTCGAGTTGAATAATGTCGCGAGCGAAAGCCTTCAAGCCGTCTTTTATAGGCTTATAAGCAAATGGGACCATCCGATCATAAAGCTCGTTCGTCCCCACCTCATCCTCTTCGAGAAGGATCTTTAATATCTCTACCTGTCGCGCTCCGATCACTCGCTTCCGCTTGGTCTTCAGCCGGTGGAAGAGGCTGTACATGGTGTCGCGGAAGAGGGCGCGCTGCATCTGCTTGCGAATCTCAGCCGTCAACCGTTCGCATTGGACGCGCACCCCTTGCAAAGCAAAGATAAGAAACGGCGTAAGATCGTGTCCGCCTTGCCGAACCTCGCTCAGAACGCGCAGGTAGGCGGGCTTCTCGTCATAGTAGTAGTTCGACATGGCGACGAAGGCCCTATCTGTCAAACCAGCACGGCGCAGCAGGAACGCTTCCAGGGCGCGGGCCGTCCGCCCATTGCCGTCCAGGAATGGGTGCATGGCGGCAAAATGGTAATGCAATGCCAGAGCCTGAATCAGGGGATCGTGATTAAGGAACTCCATTTGAGCAGCCTGAAGAAGTCCTGCAAATGCCTCTTCGCAAGGTGGTCCGCCCTCTGCACCTCGATGCTGGGGAATGCCGAAGTGTACGTTAGTATCGCGCCCGCGCAGCACTCCGGGAGGACAATGGTCCTCATCGCATCCGGTCACCAGACGGCGATGAACCTCGCGCACCAGATCGGCGGAGATGGGACGGTCGGCAGGAAGCTCCCCAATCCAGCGGTAGGTCTGCATAGCGGAGTGTGCCTGTCGCTGCGACCGCGTACGCAATTCCTCGGGCGAAACATTGGGCCGGACTGCCTCATCCAACTCTCGCTCGGTGAACTCCGCGCCCTCGATTCGGCTGGTTCCAGCCACCTCGCGCTTGAGTTGCAACTCCTGGAGAGCCTCGACCCAGCTTTTCTGATACGGGAGGGTCGTGAGGGCCTGCACAGCCGCCTTGGCCTCAACCAGGGCGGTCATGACGGCGCTTGCGTCATAGAGAATCCAGCGTTTTGGCAGTTCATAGCGAATCATGAGTTATTCTGGTTCATTTCTGACTTAATTTTCAACTCATTTTCATCTCATATTTTGTCATCTCATGTATATTCTGTCAATTACAATATAATATTATTAGTTCGTATTCAATTCGTTTTCATTTCATTTCCGCCTCATTTTTCGAATTTCTGCCGTCAATACCAGCCATTTGGCTCTTGGGCGGGGCAACAAAACATCCTCCCGTATAGACACAAACGCCCCTGCATCGCCAGGGGCGCTTGTGTTGGACAGGGGCCTGAGACGCAGCTACTACTGGACCGGTTTGGGCGGTTCCGGCGCAACTGCGGCAGTCGGCCTGGTTTCGGCCTTGCGAATGTCGATGCCGCCCTTGAAGAAGGCGCCATCCTCGATGCTGATGCGCGCCGCGGCGACATCGCCGGTAAGGGCGCCCTCGGCGCGAATATCGACCCGGTCGGAGGCGGTAATATTGCCGCGCACCTTGCCCAGGATGACGACCTCGCGGGCTGTGATGCTGGATGCGACCTGGCCGTTGCGTCCCACGGTGACACGGTTGCCGGGAAGGTTGATGCTGCCCTCGACCTTGCCGTCGATAAACAGCGACTCGGAACCGCTGACCTCTCCCTTGATGAACAAGCCCTTGCCGATGGTAGCCTGGTCGCCGGCCGAAGCCGGTGCTCGATTGGCTTGTTCAACGGGTGGTGCGGGCGGCGCGGGGCGGGAGGGTTCAGGTGTAAAGCCAGGGGTAGCTGGTCCGGATTGATTGGGTTTCCACATAGCGTTCAAAATGAATCCTTTTCTGTCCTGAAAGGACGGGCTCGCCAAGGCAAGGGCCATTGCCATGCGCCAAAATCTGAATGAATGGACAGCCGAAGAATTCGCCTTTGGCGGCCCCGATGACGGCTACGAATAGGATGGTTTCCCTTCGCGGTCCGCCGGGAAAATTGCGTTACCGCTATTCTAAGACAGCGCCCAGAGATTAGCGAGAGCGTGGGGGTGGTTGAGGAGAGGGAGCCAACTGGGTCAACAGGTTGGCGGCAGGAGAAACGGCCAACTGCGTGTGCGCATCGGACCAGTTGCGGCCGGATAGCGATCAGAAGAAGCCCGCTGTACTCTTGAGCTATGACCGACAAGGAACTGGTGGCGCGAATTGCCCGCTCTGCCGGCGGAAAGGCACGATACAAGCAACTGGTGCGCGAGCTGAGCCTCGGCGGAGGACGGGAGCGCCGTCTTTTGTTGGAACAACTGGCGCGGCTGACGGCGCGCGGCGAGCTGATCAAACTGGATCGCGAACACTGGAGCATTCCCCGGCTCGTTTGCGTGGGTGGCACGCGCGACAATCTGGCCGCCGGCAGGTTGGACCTGCATCGTGACGGCTACGGATTCGTCAGGCCCAACGCGCGGCAGGCTGGCAAATCGAATTCCGGGCAGGAAGATATTTTCATTCCTCCCAACGAGATCAACAGCGCGATGCAGGGCGACCAGGTGCTCGTCGAAGTCGAGCCTCCCAAGGCCGATGGCCGCCGGATGGGGCGCATCGTGCGCGTGCTGGAGCGGCGCAACCCGACTGTGGTTGGAGTTTTTCATTACGCTCGTAGTGATCGCGAGCGGGGGCACACCGTTGTTCCCTTTGACGAGCGGATGACGCAGGCGATTCTGATTCCCGCCGGCCTGGAGCTTCCCGCGGCCAGCGAGTCCGCCACGCCGCACCGGGTGCTGGGCAAGGAGGCTGTGCCGGTCGCCGTACACGAAAACCTGGAAGGCCAGGTCGTCGATGTGGAGATCACCAGTTGGCCGACGCCGACGCGCCCGCCGGTAGGCCGGGTGATCGATGTGCTGGGCGATCCGGACGACTTCGGCGTGGATGTAGAGATGATGATCCGCAAGCACCAGTTGCCGCGGGTCTTCCCGGAGAACGTGCTGGCTGAGGCGCGCGCCGTGGCACATCTTGACCTCTCCGAGGTTTTAACTCGTCAAGATTTTCGAGCACTACCAATCGTCACCATCGACGGCGAGACGGCGCGTGACTTTGACGATGCGGTGCTGGTGACGGAGCGTCCTGACGGAGGTTACGAACTGCAGGTGCACATCGCCGATGTGGCCGAGTATGTTGGGCCGGGGACGGACCTCGACCTGGAGGCGCGCCTCCGCGGCACCAGCGTCTACTTTCCCGATCGCGCCATTCCGATGCTGCCGCAGGAGCTTTCCACCGGCATTTGCAGCCTGCGCCCCGGCGAAGACCGGCTGGTGTTGAGTTGTATCATGCAACTCGACTCCACCGGCCGAATCACGAGCTATGAGATCGTCGAGGGAGTCATCCGCTCGGCGGCGCGGATGACGTATACGGAGGTACATGCGATTCTGGAAGGCGACACTGAGACGCGGGCGCGCTATGCCAGCCTGACCCCGGAGTTCGAACGGATGCACAAGCTGGCCGTGCTGATGAACAAGCGGCGCGAGGAGCGGGGCAGCATCGACTTTGACCTGCCCGAGCCGGTGATCGAGTTCGACGAACAGGGGCAGATGCGCGGCGTCACAAAGTCCGAGCGCACCTGGGCCAACCGGCTGATCGAGGAGTTCATGCTGGCGGCCAACGAGTGCGTGGCTACGTGGCTGGAAGACCTGGACGTGCCCTCGCTCTATCGAATTCATGAAAAACCGGAGCCGCGCCGCGTGGTCCAGTTCGAGGAGTTGGCCGCCAGCTTCGGCTATACGCTCGGGTTGGGCGCGTTGCCGGTCCGGCGCATCCAGACACGAGGCGACCGTCGCGATGCGCAGCGCAGCGGCTGCCCCGCGCGCACCCATGAAGTTGCGGAAGATATTCCCGTGACGCCGCGCATGTATCAGAAGCTGGCCGCCAAGATCGAGGGCAAGCCGGAAGAGCGGATTCTGAGCTACCTGATGCTGCGCTCACTCATGCAGGCGCGCTACTCGGAGACGAACGTGGGCCACTTTGCGCTGGCCGCGCCGACGTACACGCACTTCACCTCGCCCATCCGCCGCTATCCTGACTTGATCGTCCATCGCATCGCCAAGGCGCTGCTGCGGGAGGGTGTGAGCGGCGAGGGGGTGGTGGTGGAGGGGCGGCACAGCTCGCCATGGAGGCATCCGAATGAAGGGCTGATAGCATCCCACCCTAGCCGCAAAAACAAGGACGCGGCGAGGGTGGGGCACCCGGATTCAATGGTGGGGAAAATCGAGCCTCCGATTCCGGAATCCGAGCTGGCGCAAATCGCCGAGGAGACCAGCCAGACAGAGCGCCGCGCCGCCGAGGCAGAGCGCGAGCTGGTGGAGTGGAAGAAGGTGCGCTTCATGCAGGACCGGGTGGGCGAGGAGTTTGCCGCGCTGGTGCTGAACCCGGCCAAGTACGGGCTCTTTGTTGAGCTCACCGACCTCTTTGTCGAGGGTCTGGTGCCCATCGATTCGCTGCGCGACGACCGCTACACCTGGCGCGAGAACACGCACGAGATCATCGGCGAGCGCACGGGCCGCCGCTTCCGCGCCGGCGACCGCGTGCAGGTGATTCTGGACCGCATCCTGGCGGCTGAGCGCAAGCTGCAGTTCTCGATTGTGGAAGAGGGTTTGCCGCTGACCGGAAAAAAGGCGGTCCCGCACAAGCCGAAAAAGAGCAAACGGAGGGATGCGGTGGCCGGGAAGACGAAGAAGAAGTTTGGCAAAAAGGGAAAGCGGAGATAGGGATATTTGCGGGAAGCACGAAAACTATAAAGGTCTATGTCATAAAAGGCTGTAAATAGGTGTATCCCACCCTAGCGGCAAAAACAAAGACGCCGCGAGGGTGGGGCACCCAGTGTGTTGCTATCCATGACAGAGCGCTTTACGCGCCGGCCTGCTTTTCAGCCAGGTTGCCGATAAACGGCAGCTTGAAGCGCTGGCCATTCAACGCTTTGATCAGGACTATGATCCAAATCACAAGGAACCCCAGACCGACAAACGGAAGGAGTATCCATCCGATAATGGGTATGACCGTAAGCACGACGTTTACGGCGAAGGCGGCAATGCCCAGGAAGATGGACTGCCATGAGTGGAAGCGGACGTAGGAGTTCTTGTTGTAGGGTTCGACGACCAGGAAGATGATCGCCGGGATGATAGTGACGTAGGCCAGTGCGCCGGCAGCATTGTCGGAGAGGCCAGATTGCGGAGTTTCTTCAGGCACGGTAGCTCCTTTGGGGTTGAGATTAAACGACTGTGGCGAGAGCGGCTCCCGCATGGAAGCCGTTTCCGCATATGCTGTGGCCTATTTGCCGGTTAGCTGTTGGCCTGCTTTTCAGCAAAATCGCCGATGACAGGAATCTTGAATTTCTGGCCATTGAACGTCTTGATCAGCACGATGAGCCAAAGGATAAAGAAGCCCAGGCCAATCAGCAATCTCAAGGGGATCATGAACAGGCCAATGAACGGGAACCTGTCGATAATAAAGAACCCGACATGGACCACGATGTAGGCAATGGTCAAAAAGATGGATTGCCAGGAGTGGAAGCGAATCAGGGGTTTCTGGTTGTAGGGCGCTGTCGCCAGAAAGATGATCGCCGGGATGAAGGTGATGTAAGCGAGGCCGCTGGCGGCGTTGTCAGAGAGGCCAGTTTGCGGAGTATCTTCAGGCACGTTAGCTCCTTTGGGGTCGAAATCAATTTGTGAGAATAATTACTCCACGCCCCAGCCGGACCGGTCGAACCGGGGGAAATCCGTACAACTACTGTGCAGAACGCGTGGCTACGAGACGAGAATAGAAAAAATGCTGGCGCACGCCATTGTCAAGCAGAATCTGCTGACCCTGTAAACAGGCCCGCGGTGGTCTCTTGCGAGGAGGGCAGGATTTTATCCAGCAACTCCCGATCGTTGTTGCGGACGTTTCCCACGCGGCTGCTGACCGGCCAGGCGCGCATTTTTTCTGACGGGAAGGGACGAAGCAGCTCCACGGGCGGATTTGCCGCGTCGCCGGGCGAAAGCCACCGCGCATAGTCGCTGGGATCCAATATCACCGGCATGCGGTTATGGATGGGCCTCATAATCTCATTGGGGCCGGTGGTAAGGATAGCGAAGGTTTCCAGCGGCGGGCCTTGCGGGGGCTGCCAGCTCTCCCAGAGCCCGGCAAAGGCGAAGGGTTCGCCGGACTTGAGAGTGATAGCGAAGGGTTGCTTCGCTTTGGCGCCAATCTTCTGCCACTCGTAAAAGCCGTCGGCGGGCACTATGCAGCGGCGCTTCTTCAAAGCCTCGCGGAAGGCGGGCTTGCGGGCAGCCTCCTCAGCGCGGGCGTTGAAGGTTGTGTAGCCCAGCTTGGCGTCCCTGGCCCAGAGGGGCACCAGACCCCAGCGTTGCAAGGCAAACTCCCGGCTGCCGCTGCCGGGATTGAGCCGCACCACGGGTTGAACGCTCTGCGGGGCGATGTTGTAGCTCGACGCAAAGAAGGGAATCCCGCCCAGCTCCACATCAAACCAACCGGCCAGGGACTGCAGCGAGGACTGGCGCATGAATCGGCAGCACATACCCGCACAGGATAATCCGCGACGGGCGCAAAGGCCAGCAGACGGGCTGCGCGCCCGCATCCAATACAATGGACCAAGGAGCATAATGGATGGCACACATGGTATTTTGCGTTCGCAACAAGAAGGAGATGGAGGGCCTGGAAGAGCCTCCTTTCGACTCCGAGTTCGGCCAGAAGATTTTCAAGAACGTCTCCAAGGCGGCATGGGACGAGTGGGTAGGCCGGCAGAAGATGCTGCTGAATGAATACCGCTTGCAGCCCTGGACCCCGCAGGCGCAGCAGTTCCTGGTTGAGCAGATGGAGCAATTTTTCTTTGGCGAGGGAGTCGGTTTGCCCCAGGAGTACGTTCCCCCGTCGCAATAAAGAAGTGATACAGTGGTCAGTTGCGGCTGAGCGGCCGTCTGGCTTTTCGGGGTGACACCGTGCGATTTCCTATGAAGATTTCGATCGGACGCAAACGCGCATGCCCTGCCTCGTGTAAACTAAGGACGACCCCAAAGGCCGGCTCCGCAAGAGCCGGCTCGATTGTGTCGGGACGTGGCTCAGCCTGGTAGAGCACTCGCTTGGGGTGCGAGGGGTCGGCAGTTCAAATCTGCCCGTCCCGACCATTTACTCCTTACCGCATTGCGATTTTGCAGCGCTTCGTCGCCTGGAATCTGGCCGTGGCCTGTCCATGGTTTGTCTTCGAGGATCAGCACAGAATGGGCCGCGCCAGAACTGGCGCGGCCCGTTTCGTTGATAGAAAAACGATCCAGGCGATTTCTGCTCTAGTGTTCGCGTTCCGCGCTTCTCCGGCGATCAATTTGAGCGTGATCTTCTTTCGGCCGCGATAGAAGGTGACGCTGACGGTGTCGCCGGCCTGGTGTTTTTCCATGACGGCGTTGATCTCCTGGGGATCGGTGACCTGCTGGCCGTCGATGGCCACGATAAGGTCGCCGCCCAGCATGATGGGGGTGTTGCCCACGTAGGCCTGCTCGTTGCCGCCGCGCAGGCCGGCCTTCTCCGCCGCTCCGCCGGGGATTACCTTCTCGATCAGAATTCCGGAGTCCACGGCCAGGCCCATCTGCTCGGCCAGATCGGGACCAATGCGCATAGGATTCGATGCCCAGCGAGGGCCGCTTGACGCGCCCGTAGCGAGTGAGGTCGGCCAGCACCGCTTTGGCCGTGTTGATGGGAATGGCGAAGCCGATGCCCGAACTCTGTTCGGCGCCGTTAGAGGCGATCATGGTGTTGATGCCGATGACCTCGCCGCGGGAGTTGAGCAGCGGGCCGCCGGAGTTGCCGGGATTGATGGCCGCGTCGGTCTGGATGGCGTCCTCGATGGGCGCGCCCTCCGAGCCGCGAATCGACCGGATGGAGCTGATGATGCCGCGCGTCATGGTGCCGTTAAGGCCGAAGGGATTGCCGATGGCGTAGACCTTCTGGCCGACGGAAAGCATGCTGGAGTCGGCCAGCGTGACCGGCACAAGGCCCGGCGCTTCAATCTGCAACAGAGCCAGATCGTGAACCTTGTCGGTGCCGATGACCTTGGCGTCGTAGCTGCGCTTATTGCTCAACTGCACTTTGATGCCGCGATTGGCGTTCGCCACCACGTGAAAGTTGGTGAGCATGTGGCCGGCCTTGTCGAGAATGAAGCCCGAGCCCTGGCCCTGCTGCGGCACCGCGCCATAAAAGAAGTTGAAGACCAGCGTCGTCGAGGTGATGTTCACCACCGAGGGAGTACTCGCTTGTAGATGGCGATGTTGTTCTGCTCCTCCGCATCGTAGGTGGGCGCAGCCTCCGCCTCGGTGAGCTCGAGCCCGAGCCGGAACCGGAGCCGCCGGGGTGAAACAGCGAAAGATGGCCCAGAGACATGCGGCCAAGACTGGGGGGAAGATGCGTGGTGAGGAACCAGAACCCACCCACGAGCAAAAGAACCAAAAGAATCCGGCGCAGTTTCATTCTTTGAAGACCTCGACAGTGGACAGTGATCAGCAAAAACAGATTGTGGCGGGGGCGGCGACCACTGACATCTGACCACTGATCTCTATTTTAATGAATCATCTTCCGGAAGCTTGTTGCTCTCGGCCTGGAGGCGTTGCCACAGCGCCTCCACCTGGGCGCGAAGGGCCGCCTTATCTCCTGCATTTTCAAGAATATAGTCGGAGCGGGCGGCTTTGATCGCGTCTGGAATCTGGTAGCTGAGGCGGAGCCGGGCATCGGCTTCGGCGGCCTCCCACCCCAGCGACGAAGACCTGTCGCTGGGGACCCCGGCTTTGCGGCCAGCTCCCGCCGGGCAAACGCGGGCGGCATAGCGGGCGATCTTCAGCTCGTCGGGCGCGGTAACCACGACGATGCGGTCGATGCGGCGGCGCCAGTCGGCCAGCACGGTCTCGCTTTCGCCTCGGGCGCGGGCATCGCGCTCTACCTCAAAGATGAGCGCCGACTCGACGACGGCCACGGCGGCGGGATTACGGGCAAAAACCTGGTCCATCCAGCGGCGTTGAGCGGCAATCACCGCCGGATGCACAATCTCATTCAGCTCGTTCACCCGCCCGCCCTCGAAGGCCATTTCGGCCAGCCGCGCGCGATTCAGGCGGCCATCGGGGCCAACGACCTCCGGGCCAAAGACGCGCACAATCTCGGAATAAACCGGCTGGCCCGGCTCCATCAGCGCGCGGCCCAGCTCATCGGCCTCGATGACCTCGGCTCCCAGCGCGCGCAGGGTGGCCGCGACGGTGCTCTTGCCGCTGCCCAGGCCGCCGGTGAGGCCAACTCTCAGCATCTAGAGCCCCCGCCGCATCTTTGCGGCACGGACGGTGTTGGCCATCAACATCGCGATCGTCAGCGGACCCACGCCGCCGGGCACGGGCGTGTAGGCTCCGGCGAGCTCGAATGCCCTGGGGTGGATGTCGCCCACGATCGTCGTGCCGCGCTTGACAAATGCGGCCTTGCGCTTTGGGTCGCCGGCGAAAAAGCGGGCAAATTCAATTGGGTCGGTGATGCGGTTGATGCCGACGTCGATCAGGGTCGCGCCGGGGGCGACCATCTCCGGGGTGATGAAGCCCGCGCGGCCGATGGCGGCCACCAGGATGTCAGCCTGGCGGGTGAGGCTGCCCAGGTTGCGGGTCTTCGAGTGGCAAATGGTAACCGTGGCGTTCTGATGCAGCAGCAGCATGGCCGCCGGCTTGCCCACAAGGTCGCTGCGGCCCACCACCACGGCGTGCCGACCTGCGATGGGAATGTTGCTGCGCTTCAGGATTTCGATAATTCCCGCCGGCGTGCAGGGCGCGAGAGCCGGCCGTCCCGCCTGCAAACGGCCCACGTTCACCGGGTGAAAGCCGTCCACGTCCTTTTCCGGCGCGACGGCATCGAGCAGGGCCTTCGCATCGACGTGCGCTGGCAGCGGCAATTGAATGAGAATCCCGTCGATCTCGTCGCGGGCGTTGAGAGCGGCCACCAGGTCGAGCATCTCCCTGGTGGTGACGCTTTCAGGCGGGGTGACGACTTCACTGTAGAGGCCTAGTTCGGCGCAGGTCTGCGCTTTGCCGCGGACGTAGATCTCCGATGCGGCCACGTTGCCCACCAACACAGCCGCAAGGCCGGGCCGAATCCCTTGTGCGGCCAGCGCACGAACCTCTTCGGCCACTTCCTGCTTGATGGCTGCGGCAATCGCCACGCCGTCGAGAATTTTTGGCATTCTATCGCACCTCACAAACAAAGCCGGTGGGGGTTCGTGGAATCCCACCCTAGCCGCAAAAACAAAGACGCGGCGAGGGTGGGGTACCCAACTCTCCAGACTAATCGTATCGCTTTGCCCCGGCACGGAACCGTCGCTTCCATCACCGAATGGAATCAACACGCGGCTCGAAAAGCGATCTGCATCACATCGTCATGTGAGGTGGCTCACATTGGCCGCGAGGGGAAATCCGGTACGGTGAGATAGACAAAAGCCGTTCAAGATCCCATTGGCATGGATTCACGGAACCTCCTGGCAGCGGCGTTGTGGAGAGAGTTTGATGAGTGTTTACAAGGATGCAGGGCATCTTTTCCGGTTTGCGGGGCTCTTCGTCCTCGCTTTCCTGATCTTTCTGGTGGTGCGCCACTACATTGTGCCCAAAAGCTTTGGGCAGTATGGGCACTATCGCGGGGCCGCGATGGGCGAACTTGCCACGCACCCGATGAAATTTGCCGGCCACCAGGAGTGCGAAGCCTGCCACACGGACGTGGCGGCCAAGAAACAAAGCGGCAAGCACGCGCATGTGAACTGCGAGGCCTGCCACGGAGCGCTGGTCAAGTATTTACCCAAGTCCGCGGAGCCTCCGGCGAACTTTTACCGGCGTCTCTTCGCAGACATTGTTCCGATCAGCCCGGTAGAAAGCCCCTTCGTCCGTCATGCCGACGACCCGTCGTCAATGGTGCCGGAGTTGCCGGACACGGCCGTGCTCTGCGCGCGATGCCACACGGCGAGCGCTGCCAAACCCAAGGGCTTTCCGCAGGTTGAGCCGGCGGATCACTCGAACGGGCTGCCCTGTAAGACCTGCCACGATCCACACAGCCCCGGCATGGATGCGGGAGGCGCGAAATGAAGATGAACCGGCGTCAACTATTGATTCTGTTGCCGGCGGCGGCGGTCGCGTGGGAGTCCATACTTGCCGGAACCCCGGAGGCCTCGCCCAACTACAAGATGACCGACCACTGGTGGAGCATGTTGATCGACATCTCCAAGTGCATCGGCTGCGGCAACTGCGTGCGGGCTTGCCAGACCGAGAACGACGTGCCGGACGGCCACTACCGCACCTGGGTGGAACGCTACCACGTTGACGACTGGCATCTTGAAAATCCTCAGGTCATCTCGCCCGACGGGGGCAAGGAAGGCTTTCCGGTTGCGCAGCAAGACGGGGGAAAATATTTCTTCGTTCCCAAGCTGTGCAACCACTGCTCAGACTCGCCATGCACCCAGGTGTGCCCGGTGGGCGCGACCTTCACCAGCCCGGACGGCGTGGTGCTGGTGGACCCGGAATACTGCCTGGGATGCGCCTATTGCGTGCAGGCCTGCCCCTATGGATGCCGCTACATTCATCCCGAGAAGAAGGTCGCAGACAAGTGCACGCTCTGCTACCACCGGATTACCAAGGGGCTGACGACCGCCTGCTGCGAGGCCTGCCCGACCGGGGCGCGCCAACTAGCCGATTTGAAGAATCCGAACGACCCGATTCACGAGTTCCTGAAGACGCACAATGTGCAGGTGCTGAAGCCGCAGATGGCCACCGGCGCGAAGGTCTTCTACAACGACCTGGACGGTTCGGTGCGATAAGAACAGCTTGATGAGCGAGGGGTTATGAACGGTGTTGAAGGCTATATGTATCCCAACGAGATCACTCTCTTTTGGAGCGTGCTGATCGTTTTGTATCCCTACATCACGGGGCTGGTGGCGGGCGCATTCATTCTGGCGTCGCTGGAGCGTGTCTTCCGCGTAGAGGCGGTGAAACCCACCTACAGGCTCGCGCTGCTGACGGCCCTGGCCTTCCTGCTGGTTGCGCCCCTGCCGCTGATTTTGCACCTGGGCCACCCGGAGCGCTCGCCGGAGATGTACTTCACTCCGCACAGCACCTCGGCCATGGCCATGTTCGGCTATGTATATATGTGGTATCTGATGGCCGTGCTGGTGTTCGAGATATGGCTCGACTACCGGCGCGAGATCGTGCTTTTGTCGCAGTCGAGCAAGGGCCTGTTGCGCCTTGTTTACCAGGTGATGACGCTCGGCTCGACCAACATCAGCGAGCGCTCGCTGGCCATCGACGAGCGGGTGGGATGGATCGTCACGCTGGTTGGCATTCCCTCCGCCTTTCTGCTGCACGGGTATGTCGGCTTCATCTTCGGCTCCATCAAGGCCAATCCCTGGTGGTCCTCGCCGCTGATACCGGTAGTATTCATCTTCTCCGCCATGGTGTCGGGAATTGCCGGCGTCATGCTGCTCTACATGGCGATCAGCAAGCTGCGCAAGCAAACCATCGATATGCGCTGCGTGGACACTATCGCGATGTACATGTTCTATATCTTCACCATCGACTTCAGCCTGGAGATGCTCGACCTGGTGCATAGAATCTACGAGGCCGACGAATCGTTCCGCAGCCTGAACTTCATGGTTCACACCAAGCTGTTTTTCTCGCAAATCGTGCTCCAAATCTGCCTGGGCACGCTGGTGCCGCTCGTTCTGCTGTTCGTGACGCAGGTGGTAAAGCTGGGGGAGATTGCGCGCAAGCGCATCTACGCCCTCACTGGTTGCCTGGTCCTGATCGGCATCTTCGCCATGCGCTGGAACGTGGTGATCGGCGGGCAGTTGTTCTCAAAGAGTTTTCTCGGCTACACGACCTACAAGATGAGCCTGGCGACACGCGAGGGCCTGTTCGCGTCGATTGCGCTGATCATCCTGCCGCTGGTATTTTTGTGGGTGCTGGTGAAGCTGCTGCCGCCGTGGCCTGAAAAGGGCGCGCCGGCTCCGGCCGCCGGGGACTAGGGCCTGTTAACACTACCAGGACGGTGGCGACGGGAGCCAATTTTTCTCATATCGAGGAGTGAGGAGCGACGGATACCGGGCGTATCCTAGCGACGATTGACGAAGAAATGGGGGAAATTGGCCCCGTCCCTTCGGGTTGCGGCGAAAACCGGGGTCCCCAGCGACAGGTCTTAGTCGCTGGGGTGGAAACCCGGCCATACTTCATTCTCGCCCTTGACGGTGGGCCCGCCACAGCCTTCGGGCTCGGCTTCGTCTGGCCGGGTTTTCGCGCGCAACGCCATCCGCCCAGGTAGTGTTAACAGGCCCTAGAACGCGACGGGGCTACCTTTTCTCGGGTGGAGGTTATGGACGATCTTCCCGACGCATTCGAACGGCTCGCGGAACGCCTGGAAACTCTGGAGCGGCGTGTCGATCTCCTAGAACACCCCTCCGCGGTGTCTATCGCACAGGGGCCGCTCGCCCCTCCGGCAGCCGAGACTGACAAAGGGCTCTCCCTTGTGCAGGCCGGCGGCGCCTTCTCCGTAGTGGGCAAGGCAATGCTGGGCATTGCCGGCGCTTACCTGCTGCGCGCCGTAGCGGAGTCCAACTCGCATCCACGGTTGTTGATTGCCGCTGTGGCCATCGTCTACGCGCTGCTGTGGCTGGTGGCCGCGGCGCGCGTCCCGGTAGAAGAATGGTTTGCCGGCACTGTCTACGCCGGAACTTCTGCCCTGATTCTCGCGCCCATGCTCTGGGAACTGACGCTGCGCTTCAAAGTGATGCCGGCCGCGGCCACGGCAGCCATTCTGGGCGTATTTGTGGTTGCGGCCACGGCGCTGGCCTGGAAAGAGAAACGCACGCCGGTCTTCTGGGTGGCCAATGTTGCCGCGGCCGGTTCGGCTTTGGCTTTGTCGATCGCGACGCACCAGTTCGGGCCCTTCATCGCGGCGCTGCTTTTGATGGTCCTGGTCGCGGAGTACGCGGTCTGCCGCGAGCACTGGTTGAGCTTGCGCCCGTTGGTGGCGGCGATCGCCGATGTGACGATTTGGGCGATGATCTTCATCTACTCCAGCCCACAGAGCGCGCGCGTGGATTACCCGGCGCTCGGCGCGGCCGGATTGCTTTTGCCCGGCTGCCTGCTGTTCCTGATCTATGGCGTGAGTGTTGTGCTTCGCACCACTCTGCTGGGGCGGGAGATCACCGTCTTTGAAACCAGTCAGGCGATGATCGCGTTTTTACTGGCCGCATCCACTCTTCTTTATTTCGAGCCGCGCTCAGGCGCCGAGGTGCTGGGCCTTGTTTGCCTGCTGTTTTCAGCTGCGTGTTATGTGGCGGGCTTTGTCCTGTTCAGCGAAGCCGCCGAAGGCCGCAACTCCCGCGTCTTTTCCACCTGGGCCGCGAGCCTGTTTTTAGCCGGAAGCCTGCTGTGCCTGCCGCCGTTCTGGCTGGAGGCCTGCCTGGGCCTGGCCGCGATTGCCGCCACCGTTCTGGGCGTTCGCCTGAGCCGCCTGGCACTCAGGTTTCATGGCCTGGTGTTTCTCGGGGCGGCAGCGATCGCGTCGGGACTGCTGGAGTATGGCTTTCATGCTCTGGCCGGAACCCTGCCCGCGAGGCTTACCGGGGGCATCTGCCTGGTTTCAGCCTGCGGGCTGGTTTGCTACGCAGCCGGCGCGACTGGCCCTCAACAGGGCTGGAAACAGCAGTTTCTCCACCTGGCAACGGCGGCTTTGGCGGTCTTCGCGCTGGCGGCGTTGCTGGTCCAGGGCTTGCTTTGGCTCACCGCGCTGCGCATCTCTCCCGAGGCTCATCACTTCGCCTTTATCCGCACGCTTGCCCTCTGCGCCCTGGCGCTTGCGCTGGCCTTTGCCGGTTCCCGCTGGCGCCGCGCCGAGCTGACGCGCATCGCCTACGCTACGCTGGCGTTGGTTGCGGCCAAGCTGCTGTTTGAGGACATGCGCCAGGGGCGCCTGGAGTTCATCGCAGCCTCCATCTTTCTGTTCGCGATCACCCTGATCGCGGTTCCGCGGCTGGCGCGCATGGGGCAGAAAGTATAGGTCGCGATCCGGCGCTCCGATGTTGAGTTCCGTGGTTTCCCACCCTTGCGACAAAAACAAGAACGTCGCAAGGATGGGGCACCCAGCAAGAGTTGTGGCGCCCAGCTCTGCTCGGGACGAAGGACGGCAATCAGCGGTAGATCTGCGGGGAGTAAGGGCGCGGCGGCTTGATGTGAGCTTCCGCGTTCCTCAGCCGCAGCTTGCTGATGTGCACGTCATAGCCGGTCCCCGGCAGCAACGATTCCAGCACAAAGGTTTCCGTGCCTCCGGAACGGAGTTCGCGGTAGCGGTAGACGCCCACGTCGCCCTCGCTGGTTTCCGTGCCTCCCGAGGGAGCGTCGAGAAAGCGCTGCGCATCGGTCACGGTGGGCGCGGCGTGCGTTTCGCCCTCCGTCAGACTTTCGGCGGCATAGGAGCGGACAAGCTTGGTCCAATAGCGGCTGAGCAGGTCGGTCGAGACAAAGAGGTCGGCCCACACAATCTCGCCGCGCACGGCCACCACCACGCCGATAGCATCTTCCTTGCGAAGCTGGGCCAGCACCTGGTCCCGCGACTTCATCACGGGCGCCGCGACCTCATCCACCTTGGCGCTCACCGAGCTGTCTTCCATGACCCTGGCGTAGCTGGTGGTATCCAGCGAACGATGGTACCCTCCGCCCGACCCTCCACCCATCGGCATGTTTGCGGCGGTAGGAGCAGCCGCGACCTCCATCTGACTGATGCTTCCCCTCACCGAATCCCACACCTGTTGCTGGTCTTTGGCGACCATGGCCCGCTCGCGCACGCTGGGCTGCACCATGAAGCTGTGGGCGGGCGCCTTGGCCGCCGCGCCGAAGGTAGACGAGCTCGCGGTCCAGCGCCCCGGCTCGATGCAGAAGACCCCAAGATCAATAGGATCGCCGCCGGCCTGCACAATGCGGTCCTTGGCGATCACCCGGTCCTGCTTGCCACCGGTAACGATCTCGCCGGCCAGCAGCAGCAGAGGCTTGTCGGAGTGGTTGACCAGCACCAGCATGTTCACCTCATCTCCGCGATAGTCGTCGTTGTGATTGGGATATGATGGATAGCCGTCGCCGCGATAAGGCGGAACGCCTACCGTTCCCCTGGGTCGCACCAGTCCCCGCACCCGGCCGGCCTCGGTCACTTCCACCTCGCCGCTCCGGATGCCTTCGTCGAGAGTGATAAATGGGGTGAGAAACGGCGTTGCGCCGGGCGACTTCCACCCCAGCGACGAAGACTTGTCGCCGGGGACCCCGGACTTGCCGCCGGCGCGGACGACCGGGAACAAGAGAAGGTTGCCGCTTTCGATGGGGGCCAGCACCCGGTAGGAACCACTCGCCGTTTCCTGCGGCCCGCCTGCCGCCTTCACTCCACTCTGCTCGACAAAGGCCGTGAGCGCCAACAGCAACGCGCCCGCCAGTCCCAACCTGCCCAGATTCTTCATAACTCTCCTCCGCCGGGAGTAATCGCCGGCTTATGAATCAGGAACGCAGTCCGGCCGGTTTCTTGCAGAATTTTTTTAATGGGTCGTTATAGCGTATCTTGTGGTCGTGGGGATTACGCCCTCCCAACCCGTCGAAGCGAGTCCCGCGGCCGGCATATCCGCCGTGCCGGAGCCGATCCATGGTCCGCTGGCGGGCCGCTTGCTGGATGAACTCTGGCGCGAGAGCGGCGCGCCCGACTACGGCCTCGAGCAGGAGGAGTTCAGCCGCATTCTGGAGCGCGTTGGAACGGCGCAGAATTACGGCCTGGCGCCGGGAGCGGCAGCTTCACGGCGGCAACAAGCCGGTTTTTTTCGCAGCCTACGGCTTGCCGATCTGGTGCTGGCGCGTGCCTGTGCAAACGGCCACGAGGGCGCATGGGTACATTTCCTTGCCGTCTACCGGCAGCCGCTGACGCGCGCCGCGATTGCGATTACCGGCAGCGAAACCCTGGGACGCGAGCTGGCCGATCAACTCTATGCGGAGCTTTATGGGCTGACGGCGCGCGACGGCGTCCGGCGCAGCCCGCTGGACTCTTACAAGGGGCGAGGCTCGCTGATGGGCTGGCTCCGCACCACGCTTGCCCAGCGCCACGTGGACCATCACCGCCGCACCCGCCGCGAGCTTCCGCTTGACGATCCGGCGGACGGCTATGAACCTTCGGCTCCCGACCCCGAACCGGAAACGCTTCCAGCCGAACTGCTTCTTTTGGGCAAAGCGATCGAAGACGTTCTTGGGCGGCAGGCAGCGGAGGAGCGATTTTTGCTGGCCGCCTACTACATGGATGGGCGAACCCTGCTGGAGATCGGCCGGGTGCTTCACGTCCATGAAGCAACTATCAGCCGCAAGCTGCGCCGGGTGGTCGGCGACCTCAGGAAGCAAGTCTTCATGTATCTGCAAGGTCTTGGCCTGAACAAGCGGGCCGCTCAAGAAGCGCTGGGCGCCGATCCGCGCGATCTGGATCTGAATCTGAAGAAAATACTGCAAAGTTCTTCACAAGAAGCGTTCCAAGAGAAGGCAGCACCGTGAACTCTACCCCCCAACTCGATCTTCATCCCGACGCCGACAGCCTCAGCGCTTTTGCCGAGCAGGCGCTGGGCGCGCCGGAGCGAGAACAGATTTTTGCCCACATCGCCCGGTGCAGCCGTTGCCGGCAGGTGATTTACCTGGCGCAGCAGGCCGCGGCGGACGCGGAGGCTCCGGCCCTGACTTCTGCGGCCCGGCACGCAACGCGGTCCGCGGAATGGTACAAAAGCTGGCGCTTCGCCTGGGTTCCGGCTGCAGCGCTGGCGGCGGCGCTGACACTGGTGGTTACCTTTCATCCTAGACACACGGCGCATGAGCCGGAGATGGCGAAGGCCGTGCCGCAAAGTGAAGAGGCTGTGCCCACGCCCGTCTTGCAGCAGCAGGCAATCGAGGCGGCGGCGCGCAAGCCGGCGCCTGCGCTCGCGGTGAACTCCCCTGCCGGAAAAACTGAATTTGAGGCGCGTCGCGGGCCGTCTCAGGAGATTTCTCAAGCGGCTGCGCCTTCAGCCGCGATCCCGGCACTGCCGGGTGCAATTGCGCTCTCGACTGGTGAGAACCATGAGGCTCCAGCGCCTTCCATGGAAGCCGCGCCTGCCCCGGTCCCGCCGGGAACCGCGGCACAAAACAAATCTGAACCCGCAGTGACAGCCTGGCTGCAGGAACGGCAGCAGTTGACCGGCGCGCTCTCAGCCAGCGCCAATACCTCGCAGGTTTCACAGAAGCGCATGTTGGAACAGATGAACACTGCGCGCGCCGCCCGGGGTGGTTCGGCTAATTCCGCGGAGCCACGCATGGCAAAAATGTCCGCTCCGACCGGCAGCTTCGACATCGGCATACAGCAGCCGACGGCCGGACTGGCTGCCTCCCGCAAGGAGAATCCGACCAAGCTGCCCAGCGGCCTGGCGGCTCTTTCCACCGCAACCGCCCACCATCTCACGCTGGAAATCGACCTGGCAGGCGCGCTGTTTTTGAGCGACGACTCCGGCCAGCACTGGGAACGGATCGCCCGGCAATGGACGGGACGCGCCATCGAAGTGCGTGTGCAAAGCGGCAACACCGCGCCCGCCGGGGAATTTGAGTTGAAAAACGATAGTGGCTCGGTCTGGGTAAGCGCGGATGGAAAGACCTGGACGGCGCAATAAACTTGTCCGCGCGCCGGGACACGACTCCGCGTGTTCTGTAGCACAAGCCGGCATTCGCGCCAGCCAGACAGCGCCGGCCCCGTTTCGACAATGAAATCGAACCCTCCGCCGTCGCAATCATTAGATTTCACTCATTCAACGCAGGCGGTTGAAGGAATCTCGCCGCGTGCCGAAAAGACTGGTACAAGCATTCGGTTTGCCGCTCTCAATGAGTTGTTCTTACTGGGCGCGACCTCGCAAATGAAACGCTGGCATTAGCGGATGCACTATACAAAGGGAGACTCCGATGTTGAAGAAAGAGAGGCGCAGCGTAGAGGCGGTCACTCCGTCCTGGGCACATCTCCGCCTTCCGCCTTTTCCTCAGGTCGCCCTTCGGGTACTGCAACTGGCCAACAATGAGAACGTGCAACTGCATGAGTTGAGCGATCTTATCTCGTCCGATCCAGCCTTTGCCAGCGAAGTGCTTACCATTGCAAATTCGCTCTTGTATGCTCCGCGGTTCCCCGCCAGCAGCATTCTGCAGGCTATCGCGGTGCTGGGCGCCAATAACCTGCAAGGGCTCTGCCTGACAGTCGGCGTGCGCGCGTACATGGGCAAGGCACTGAACCAGCCGTGCATGAGGGCCATCTGGCGCCACAACCTGGCCTGTGCCCTGATTGCCGATCAACTGGCTTCCGTGGGCTTCCTGAACCGGGACGTTGCGTTCACCGCGGGCGTGATGCACGACATCGGGCGATTGGCGCTGGCCGTGATCCGGCCCAGGGAGTACAGTCTCCTGCTGGGGGTTCACAGCGGCTCTCCCGCCAGCATTCTCAAGGCCGAGCGGGAGCTGTTCGGATGGGATCATTGCGAGGCCGGCCTGCAACTGATTGACGGATTGGAAGATGCCCGCGGAGTTTGAGCCCATCGTCTCCGCACATCATGCGCCGCGGCAGAAGGAGGGCTCCTGGGGCATGGCTGATTTGATCAACATGAGCTGCCGCATGGCCGACACGGCCGGCTGCCCCGCGTTTCCCGGCTGCGAGGTCACGCCGTTTCCCGATCTGCTGGACGAGCTGCCTGCGCGGGAGCGCAGGCTCTTCCACTCCTCGCTCGAAACCCTGACCGCCGAAATCGCCAGGAAGATCGATTCCGTAGAGTCGGTTTGACTCTTGGTATTGAGAAGGCGCGGTTTCTTACGCACCCTTTCAAACCACTTTCCGCCATCCTAGAAACGGAAAAAGTTCCTGGCCAAAAACAGCACGTTCGCCGGCCGCTCGGCCAGCCTGCGCATGAAGTAGGGGTACCAGTCGTTGCCGAAGGGAACATACACGCGCACGTTGTAGCCGTCCTGGACGAGCTTGCGCTGCAAGTCGCGGCGAATTCCGTAGAGCATCTGGAACTCAAAATGGCTGGGGTCGATCCCGTGTGCGCTGGCGTAGTTCCTGGCCGCGGCGACCATGGCATCGTCATGGGTTGCAAGGCCATGATAGACCGGGCTCGCCAGCAGCATATTGGCGAGCTTGATAAAGTTTGCGTCCACATCCGCCTTGCGTGGAAACGCGATCTCGGACGGCTCCTGGTAGGCGCCCTTGCAGAGCCGCACGCGAATCCCGTTGGCTATCAGGTCTTCGATGTCCTTATGAGAGCGGAAAAGGTAGGCCTGGATCACGATGCCAATCGCCTCGCGCAGTTCAGGCTTGGCGTGGAGCCGCTTGACGATCTCCATCGTCACCTGCGTCAGCGACGAGTCTTCCATGTCGATGCGGACAAAGCTGCCCGTCTTGGCGGCGTGCTGGGCCACGCTCTCGGCGATGCTCTCGGCCAACTCGCGGGAAAGGTTCAGTCCCATTTGCGTCAGCTTCATGCTGATGTTGGCGTTGAGCTTGCGCGCGGCAATCGCATCCAGCAGCTTGTGGTAAACCTCGGCGGCGGCACGCGCCTCGGCCTCTGAGGTCACGCTCTCGCCCAGCGAGTCCAGCGAAACGGTCATGCCCTGCTTGTTGACCTCTTCGGCCACGCGCAGGGCGTCGTCGATCTCCATGCCGGCAATAAACCGCGAGCTGAGCCGTTTACCCACCCGGGAGTGCTCACTGAAGCGGCGAAGAGCGCGATTGTGAGAGAGTGCGATAAAAAACGAACGAAGAACAGGCATACAGTGAATCCTCCGGGAACAGGCCATCATTTCCCGGCCAAATTCCGGACCAACCAGTTTCGCACAAAAAAGTGGGGCGGGCGGTGACGGGTCAGACGCGGGCGACTGAAGCAGCGCACAAGAAAGCGCCTAACCCGATAAATGCGGAAGATTTTTCTCTATAATGCGGAAGACTGAGTTGTATTGAAGGAGTAGCCAGTGAAACGTAGAACGAGCCTGATTCCGCGTACATTTGTCGTGCTAAGTGTTTTGGTGTTAGCACTTACCGCTATTGTGGCCCAGACGACTGCGCCCACAATTTACGTCAAGGCCGGCCATTTGTTTGACGCCACCAGCGACAATTTGCGTGACAATATGGTGCTGGTCGTCGAGGGCGAGCGAATTACCAAAGTGGCGCCCGCGTCGCAGGTGATGATTCCGGCCGGGGCCACGGTCGTTGATCTCTCCCAGGATTGGGTGCTTCCGGGGCTGATCGACTGCCACACGCACCTGGAGGCGCGCGCAGACCGCTACGATCCGATTTGGGGTGTGAAGAGAACCCCGTTTACGGGCGGATTCAATGGGGTTGTCAACGCCAACAAGACATTGCAGGCAGGATTCACCAGCGTGCGCGATGTTGGCTCGCAGCCATTTTTCGCTGTCGATCTGCGGCGCGCCATTGACGAAGGCCAATTTCCCGGGCCGCGCGTGGTGGCCAGCGGTCCCGGCTATCTCCATCACCGGCGGCCATGGCGATATGAATGGATTTGCTCCCGGAGTGGAAAACAGAATGTATCCTGCCGAACGCGATTATCAGATTGCCGACGGTCCCGAGCAGGTTCGCCATGCGGTCCGCGAGCAGATCAAATACGGCGTGGACGTGATCAAGATTCTTGCCACGGGCGGGGTACTTTCACAGGGCGATAAGCCGGGCGCAGAGCAGCTCACCTACGAAGAGATGAAGATGGCCGTCGATGAAGCTCACCGCACGGGCCGCAAGGTTGCCGCGCACGCTCACGGGACGGAAGGAATCAAAGACGCGATTCGTGCCGGGGTTGATTCCATCGAGCACGGCAGCCTGATCGACGCCGAGGGGATTGAAATGATGAAGGCCCACGGCACGTATCTTGTCGCCGACATCTACAACGACGATTACATCCTCGGCAAGGCGGTTGAGTTTGGCCTGCCAAAGGAAAATGTGGAGAAGGAGAAGATGGTGGGCCGGCTGCAGCGCGAGAATTTCGCCAAGGCGGTTACCGCTGGAGTCAAGATCGCCTTCGGCACCGATGCAGGAGTTTATCCGCACGGCGACAATGCCAAGCAGTTTCACTACATGGTCAAGTTCGGCATGACTCCGGCTAGGGCAATTCGCGCCGCCACTTCAAGCGCAGCTGACCTGATCGACCGCGCACAGGATGTAGGCACGCTGGAAGCGGGAAAGTACGCCGACATGATTGCCGTCACCGCCAATCCGCTGGAGCGCATCGAGGTGCTGGAGCATGTCTCGTTTGTGATGAAGGGCGGCAAGGTCTACAAGGACGAACTCGGCGCCGCGAAACCGGCGCAGCAGTAGCTTCACTCAAGCTAACCGCCGACTGGCCAGCGATAATGACCGGCGGCGCGGTGCGGAAAAAAGGCTGAAAGCGGACTCTCTTCGACTCCGCGGCCGATGTTGTGCACGACTCGTATCTGAGGGCCTGCGCTCACCACGATGCCCAGGTGAGGTAGCCGCGCATCTAGCAGCCAGGTGAGGATATCGCCCACGACGATGGGTTTTGGAAAGTCGTCGCCGCGCGTTGGGGCATCGGCAGCCCACAACCGCGCTCCGGCACGCGTCCAATAGGTTTCCAGGTTCAACACTCGCCGGTGGTCGATGTTCGAGTCGGGCCTTCTCGATCCCCACGCCTTGCGCGCCGGGTAGGCGTCGAAGTGGACTGACATGTCCTCATGCACCAGCTTTTGCAGGTCGAGGCCCAGCCCGTCGCGCGCCGCGCGAATCACCACATCGGCGCAGACACCGGTCGAACGAGGAACGTCGCCGCCGGGATAAGCCAACGCCGTCCATGTCGGGTCGTAACCTGTGGTTACCCCTAGCTGAGCACGCGCTGCGTCGGCAAGGCGCTGGCCGCTGGATGGGGCAGCGTCGGCCATCCGGTTGGCGGCAAGCCATATCGCTGCAATTCCACCGATAAATGCTCTTCTTTGCATAGATTTACCGCGATTCCACGGTCAATTTTTCGGGCACATAAAAGGAGACTCAGCCGGCCGATGGGGTAGACGTTTGCCATGGCCGCAGCGATAAAGGCGTGTTTTGCCAGCACGCTGGCTCTTTTGAGCTACAACTGAATCTTCACCGGCCAGGTCTTCCAGATGTCCGCGCAGTAGTCGCGGATGGACCGGTCGGAGGAGAACTTGCCGATGCGCGCCACGTTCAGGATGGACATGCGCGTCCATGCTTCCTGGTCCTTGTAGGCCTCGCTGACCCGGTCCTGGCAATCGACGTAGGACTGGTAATCGGCCAGCAGCATATACTCGTCGCTCGTTCAGCAGTGAGTTGACCAGCGGCTCGAACAGGTCCGGTCGCCGTGCGAGAATTCGCCGCTGGTGAGCGAATCCAGCACCTCGCGCAGCATCTCGTTCGACTCGTAGATCGCGCGCGGATTGTAACCCTCCCGCTTGCGCTGCTCGACCTCCGGCGCGGTGAGCCCGAAGAGGAAGAAGTTCTCCGCGCCCACCTCTTCGCGGATCTCGATGTTGGCTCCGTCCAGCGTGCCGATGGTGAGCGCGCCGTTCATGGCGAACTTCATGTTGCCGGTGCCCGAGGCTTCCTTGCCGGCCAGGGAAATCTGCTCGCGACAGGTCGGCGGCGGGATAGACTCGCTGGCCGAGCTTCACGTTGTAATCGGGCAGAAAGACCACCTTCAGCCGGCCTCGCACCAGCGGATCGGAGTTGATGACTTCGCCCACCGAGTGAATCAGCTTGATGATCAGCTTGGCCATGCGGTAGCCGGGCGCGGCCTTGCCGCCGAAGATGAACGTCGCGGGGACCAGCTCCGCATCCGGGTCGCGCTGGATGCGCTTGATAAAGCGTGAGGATGTGCAGCACCTGCAGATGCTGCCGCTTGTACTCGTGCAGGCGCTTCACCAGCACGTCGAAGATCGAGTCCGGATCGACCGCGATGCCCAGCCGGTCGTGAATGTAGGCGGAAAGCTGCAGCTTGTTGTGCCGCTTGATCGCTCTCCACTCCTGCGCAGAACTCCGGATCGTCGACCAGCGGCTCCAGCCGGCGCAGCTTCTCCAGATCGCGAATCCAGCCCGCGCCGAGCCGCGCGGTCAGCAGTTGCGCCAGCCGCGGATTGCTCAGCACCATCCAGCGCCGCGGCGTCACGCCGTTGGTCTTGTTGCAGAACTTCTCCGGCGTCAGCTCGTAGAAATCGCTGCAGCACGTTGGTCTTCAGCAGCTCCGTGTGCAGCGCCGCCACGCCGTTGATGGCATGGCTGCCGAGCGCGGCCAGATGCGCCATGCGCACATACTTCTCGCCGTCTTCGTCGATCAGCGAGAGCCGCGCACGCGCTCCTCGTCGCCGGGAAACTTCGGCGCACATTCTCCAGATGGCGGCGGTTGATCTCGTCGATGATCTCCAGATGGCGCGGCAGCAGCGAGCCGAACAGGCCGCGCGGCCACTGCTCCAGCGCCTCCGGCAGCAGGGTGTGGTTGGTGTAGGAGAGCGTGTTCTGCGTCACATGCCAGGCCGCGTCCCACTCCATCGCGTGCTCGTCCACCAGCAGCCGCATCAGCTCGGCCACCGCGATCGCCGGATGCGTGTCGTTCATCTGGATGGCGAAGTTGCGGTGCAGCTCGGCCAGCGGACGGTTCTGCGTGAGTCTGAATCTGCAGGATGTGCTGCAAGCTGCAGGAGACGAAGAAGAACTGCTGCGCCAGCCGCAGCTGCTTGCCCTGAATGCCTTCGTCGTTGGGATAGAGAATCTTGGAGATGTTCTCGCGACGAGACCTTGTCGGCCACCGCGCCGAAGAAGTCGCCGTGGTTGAAGGTCCCGAAGTCGAAGCTCTCGACGGCCTGCGCCGACCACAGCCGCATGGTGTTGGCGGTGTTGGTGCGGTAGCCCAGAATCGGCGTGTCGTGGGGAACGCCGCGCACCAGCTGTTGCGGAATCCAGCGTGACGCGCAGCCGGCCCTTGGCGTCGGTATGCGTTTCCGTGCGCCCGCCCATCTTCACTTCGAAGGCGTCTTCGGGCCGCTCCAGCGCCCAGGGATTGCCCAGCCGCAGCCATTTGTCGGTGGACTCCACCTGCCAGCCGTCGCGGATCTGCTGGTCGAAGATTCCGTACTCGTAGCGGATGCCGTAGCCGATGGCGGGAATGTCCAGCGTGGCCAGCGAATCCATGAAGCAGGAGGCCAGCCGGCCCAGTCCGCCATTGCCCAGGCCCGGCTCCTCTTCCTGCTCGATCAGCACGTTCAGGTCGAGGCCCAGCTGCCGCATGGCCTGCTCGGTCTCGTCGTAGATGCCCAGGTTGATCAGGTTGTTGGCCAGGTGCGGCCCGGTCAGAAACTCCGCCGAGAGGTAGCAGACCACGCGCACATCCTGCGCCTGGTAGTTCTTCACCGTGGAAATCCAGCGCTCCACCAGGCGGTCGCGCACGGTGTGCGCCAGCGCCATGTACAGATCGTTGACCGTCGCCCGCTCGACGCTAGCGGCCCTGCACAAAGAACAGATTGTCCAGAAACGACTGGGCCAGCGCCTCGACGCCCAGCGCGGTTCTCTGGCCTTTCTGCGATCCCCCTTGCGGCAGCATCGAGATTGTGGTCTCGGACATTGTTTCCCTCGTCTCCCAACAGGCGGACAGTTCCCTCGAATTGAGAGCTGTTTCTCCAACATAAGGCCCGGCGCGCTTGGCAGAGAAAAAAAATCGTCCCAAGGCGAGAAGCGATGTGTATGGTCCAATTTGGAAGTTGCAATGCCGTTTTGGGCTAGGTAAAACCGGTACACCGGCTCAATCCTGAAACCAGAGATCCCGGCTCCGCCTCAGCCGCCCCTGCGCCCCATGCGATAAGCTGGTGTTTGCCTACCAGCAAGGAGCAAGCGACGATGAACGTGGTTCTGGGAATCGATGGCGGAGGAACGCGAACCCGCGCCTCCATCGTTGAAGGTGAGCGGGTTCTGGCCCACGGGGAAAACGGTTCCATCAAGCGGTTGCGGGTGGGCGCGAAAGCATCCGAGGCCAACCTGCGCGCGCTGCTCAAAGAGGTTTACGCAAAGGCCGGCGTGACGGCTGTGCGCGCGGCCTCGGTGGGCGTGGCTCGGCCTCCATGCCCGGCGTCAAGGAGTGGATCACCGAGGTATTACAGGATTTCGGGGCCGAACGTTCCGAGGTCGTCGGCGACGAGGTGATCGCCCTTGATGCGGCCTTCCACGGGGGCCCGGGAATCCTGCAGATTGCCGGAACCGGTTCCAACACCATTGGCCGCGCGCCCGACGGCAGCCGGGAGAGCGCCGGTGGCTGGAGTTCGCGGCTGGGCGATGAGGGTTCCGGCTACTGGATCGGCGTCAACAGCCTGCGCTGGGCGCTCCATGCCCATGACCGCGCGATAGCCGAGCCGACGCAAATTCTTCGGAAAGTGGGCGAAATCTGGGGCACGCCCAGCCTGCAAGACTTGATCAACCTGGGCGACAGCACGCCCGGACCGGACTTTGCCGCGCTGGCGCCGGCCATCAGCGAACTGGCCGAGGCCGGCGACCCGGTTGCGCGGGCGGTTCTGGCGCAGGCAGCGGCCGATCTGGTCGAGTTTGTGCTGCTGGTGCGCGCCAAGCTGCGCCGCAAGCACGCGATTGCCGGCGAAGTTCCCGTGGCCTGGACCGGCGGCGTTATCGAGCATATGCCGCTGGTGCGCGAGGCCTTTTTTGCCGGACTTAAAGCCGCCGCGCCGCAGATGCCAGTGACACGGGAAGAGGTGGTTTCACTGGAGGGTGCGCTGTGGCGGGCCAAGCGGCTGGCGGAGACAGCCGGTTAGAGGACCGGCTCTCCATTCACCACCGAGCCGACCAGTTCCCCCGCCCGATCCACGGCCACAAGACTGGCTGGCTGGCCCACCGCGAGCGAACCAGCCTGATCGCCCAGGCCGGTCATGGCCGCCGGGTTGACGGTAAGCAGCCGCAGAGCCTGTTCCAGCGGCGCGCCGGTGAACTCCATGAAATTGGTGAGGGCGCGGTCCAGAGTGAGCACGCTGCCGGCCAGCACGCCGCGGGCCATGGCGCTTCCGTTGGCCACCTGCACCGCAAATCCGCCCAACTGGTACTCGCCGTCGGGCATGCCGGTGGCGCTCATCGCGTCGGTGACCAGAATGGCGCGCTCCGGCCCCTTGGCCCTCCACCACAGCTTCACCATCTCCGGCGCGGTGTGGATGCCGTCGCAGATCATCTCGGCAAAAAGCGCGTCGCAGGTGAGAACCGTGCCCAGAATGCCCGGCTCGCGATGGTCCAGCGGGCGCATGGCGTTGAAGGTATGGGTCGCGCTGACGGCTCCGGCGTCGATGGCGGCGCGGGTCTCGGCGGCGGTGGCATTTGAGTGGCCCAGGGAGACGCGGACTCCGCGCGCGGTGGCGTGCGCGGCCAGCTCGACCGCGCCGGGCAGCTCGGGCGCCAGCGTCATCAGGCGGATGTGGCCCTCGGCGGCCTCGAAGAGCCGGTCAAAGGTGGCAATGTCGGGCGCGAGCAGATGCTCCTCAGGCTGCACGCCGCGCTTGGTGTGGGAAAGAAACGGGCCTTCCAGATGAATGCCGATGGGCCGCGCCTGTCCTGCAACGGGCGGCCGCGCCAGCAGCTTTGCCAGCCGGGAGAGCGAGCGCAGGGTCGCATCCAGCGGCGCGGTGACCGTGGTGGCCAGAAAGCTGCCCGTGCCGCGCTGGGCCAGAAAGCTGCCTATGGCGTCGAGCGCCGCCGGCGTGGCCTCCATCACGTCGTGGCCCACAGCGCCGTGAATATGCACGTCGAAAAACGCCGGCGCCAGCGTTGCGCCGGGAAAGTCGAGATGGCGGGTCTCGCCGGGCAACTCGCCGGCCTCTCGCGTGGAAATGGATGCAATCCGGCCGTCTTCGATCACCACCATCGGGCGTTCCAGCAGCCGGGTTCCATCCCAAAGCCGCTCCGCCGTCAGCACAGTACGCATAAAGTGATTATTGCAGGCGCCACGGCTTCCCGATAAACCGTTTTCCGCGCCTGCGCGCCTGGTGAGCGGGACGCGGCCTAGTGGATCAGCGTTGTGCGGTCCGGCGCAAGCGCGCCGTTCTGCGGACGTGCCGCTTTGAACACCGCCTGCGCGGCCGCCAGCTCCGCGCGGCAGGCCGTCAACTGCGCCGAGAGATGCGCAAACTGCGACTCCAGATGAAGGCGCAGCTCTTCGATTGCCTGTTCAAGCCGGTCGTTGGCGGCAATTTGCTCGGCCTGACTCACCTGCACAGTCTTCAGATTGGGCAGGATGACGTCGGAAAGAAGCCGCGTGAGGGAAACAAGGGGATCGTTCATGAGGAGATTTTAAGGACAATCCGGGAAAAACGCCTGATTACGGATGGGCGGCCGTTGGTAATGGGCGGCTGTTTCCCTTGCCTGGCCCAAAACCTCCCGATTCCGGTGTGTTCAACACAACTGTAAAGCGCGAGCGGCTCCGGCTTTGCTAGAGTTTGGGTATGCACACTTCGGCGCGGTTGGCGGTTTCTTTTACGGCCCTCGTTCTCGGGGCCGGGGTTCTTGCGGCGCAGACGATGGATCTGCCCAGCAGAAGCAGTTGATTGGCGAAATTCCGGGGCATCCACAGCGGCTGAACAGCCTGCCCATCTCCATGGCCGTCTCGCCCGACAGCCGTTACGTGGTCACGGTGAACGCCGGCTATGGCACCTTCGAGTCGCAGTACGAGCAGTCGCTGGCGGTGCTCGATACGCAGACAGGCGCGGTCGCGGATTTTCCCGACGACCGCACGCTGGTCAGGGCCCACCAGACGCTCTACTCCGGCCTGGCCTTCAGCCGCGACGGAAGCCACCTCTACGCCAGCATGGCCTCGCTGACCGACCCGCTCGGCAAGGGCAAGGATGAAACCGGCAGCGGCATCGTGGTCTACAGCTTCACCGAGGGGAAGATTGCGCCGGAGCGCTTGATTCCTCTGCCGCTTCAGCAGCTCGCTCCGGGCAGGAAGACCCGGCTGATCGGCGAAGGAAGGCGACAAGGGAGTGCCGTACCCGGCGGCGATCGCGGTGGTTGGCTCCGCCGGTGCGGAGAAGCTGCTGGTCGCCGACAATCTCTCCGACGACGTTCTGCTCCTCGATGCCGCCAGCGGCAAAATCGAGAAACGATTCGACCTCTCTGAAAGCGATGCCGTGCCCTCCACCTATCCCATTGCCTTGGCGGTCTCCAGGGACGGCGCGCGCGCCTTTGTCGCCTTGTGGAACGCTTCGGAGATCGTGGAGCTCGATCTGGCGAAAGAAGCCGTCGGGCGCAAGCTGGCCCTGCTCAAGCCGTCCAGCCCTGTGGCTCCGGGCACGCACCCATGCGCCTTCGAGTTTTCGCCCGATGGCCGGACCCTTTACGTCGCGCTGGCCAACCGCGATGCCGTTGCCGCCGTGAACGTGGGCGCCGGCCAGTTCTCCGTGAAGGGCTACTTCGATACCCGCCTGCCGCGCAGAGCTACTTTGGCGCCGAGCCGGTGGCGCTGGCCGTGAACGCCGACGGCAGCCGCCTCTACGTGGCCAACATGGCCAGCGACGCCGTTGCTGTCATCGATACGAGAAAGCTGACCGCAGGCGGCCGCAAGCAAGGGCATGGTCGAGCCCATCGGATTTGTGCCCACCGAGTGGATGCCCATGTCGATGGCCTTCATTCCCTCCTCTTCCGGCGGCAAGCTCTATGTCGCCACCGATAAAGGGCAAAGGAACCGGGCCGAACAACTTTCCCCAGCGCTCCGCCGAGGCCCAAGCAGACCCCCATCATGAGGCCATTCTCTTACATCGCATCCATTCTCTATGGCTCGCTGGCCACACTCGACGCGGCGGAGATTGAGAAGAACCTGCCGCAGTGGACCAGCGTCGGTGATCGACTCCAACCGCATGAAGGCAGCCGAGGAAAAGGTTACCTTTGCCGGCGGCGCGCAAGAATCCGCATCCATCACGTGATCTACATCATCAAGGAAAACCGCACCTACGATCAGATTCTGGGCGACCTGCAGAAGGACGGAAAGCCAGTGGGTAATGGCGACCCTAAAATGACGATGTTCGGCGAAGGGATCACGCCCAACCAGCATAAGCTCGCACTGCAATTCGGAGTGCTCGACAACTTCTTCGATTCCGGCGAAGTCTCCGGCGACGGCCACGTCTGGTCCACGGCGGGCATCGGCACCGACTATCTGGAAAAAACCTGGCCGCAGAGTTATCGCGGCAGCCAGCGAACTTACGACTACGAGGGCGCGGTAGCCAACAACTATCCGTTGCTGCAAAAGATTCCCGATGTGACCGATCCAGCCAGCGGCTTTATTTGGGGCAATCTGGCCGCGCATGGAAAGACTTATTACCATTTCGGCGAGTACATCTCCACCACTTTTTGTAATGAGGCGCGTGTCACCGATCCGCAGATGGGGCCGTTGATGCAAGGCCGCGACTGCGCGCATAAGGCGATTGCGCCGGGCGAGACATTTCCCGCGGAGTGGGGAGGCGGCGTCAACAAGTGGCCCTGGCCCGTCCCGCTGATAGCCGCCAATGTCGCCACCAAGCCGGAACTCGTCGGCCATTTTGCCCAGGAGACGCCGGACTTCAACCTGATGGTCCCCGACCAGATCAGAGCCGAGGTATTCATTCGCCATCTGCAAGGCTGGGTCGCCGATAAAAATCAGGGCAAAGACACCATGCCGGAGTTCATCCTGATGCGGCTGCCCAACGACCACACCGCCGGAACCCGGCCCGGCGGACCCACGCCGAAGTCATCGGTCGCTGACAACGACCTTGCGGTGGGAAGGGTGGTCGATGCCGTCTCGCACTCGCCGTTCTGGGATGATACGGCGTTCTTCATCCTCGAAGACGACGCCCAGAGCGGCGGCGACCACGTGGACGCGCACCGCAGCACCGCTCTGGTCATCAGCAAATACTCACCGCGCGGTCCAGCCGGGGCTCCGTTTGTCGACAGCCGCTTCTACTCCACCGTGAGCGTCATTCGCACCATGGAATCGCTGCTCGGCCTGCCTCCCATGAATAACAACGACGCCTTCAGCTCGCTGATCTCGACGCTGTTTACCGGCCCCGGCGATCAGCCCGCTTTTACGGCGGATTATTCCAACCGCGACAACAGCCTGATCTACACCCCCAACGCCAAAACGGCCGCGGGAGCCAGGGAAAGCATGAAGATGGACTTCAGCCACGCCGACCGCGCCCCCGCCGAAAAGCTCAACATCATTCTCTGGAAAGACGCCATGGGCAACGCGCCGATTCCGGCCATGCTGAAAGTGCATAGCAAGAAGAACACGAAAGACGACGACGATTAGAAACGGGTTTCCCTTCCACGAATTTGGGTGCCCCACCCTCGCGGCGTTTTTGTTTTTGTCGCTAGGGTGGGATACGATGCACCCCCAACCGCCATCTCATCATCTATTAAGCTATGAGTATGACAAAGCGCATCGGCATCCATCTGGGCACAACGGGCGGCGCATCCAACGCCGTCGAGCGCGCTGCGGAGATCGGCGCAAACACTTTTCAGATTTTTTCCTCCAGCCCGCGCATGTGGCGCGCGCCCAAAATCGACCCCAAACAGGCCGCGCGCATGAAGGAACTGCGCGCCAAGCTCGACGTGGGTCCACTGGTGATTCATACCAGTTATCTGGTCAACGTGTGCAGCCAAACGGACGAAATTCGCGAAAAAAGCGTCGCGGCCTTTCGTGGCGAGATCGAGCGGGCTTTGGCGCTGGGAGCCGAATACCTGGTGCTGCATCCCGGCTCGTGGAAGGGGCTGACACGCGACGAGGGCCTGAAGCTGGCCGCAGACTCGATCACCCGCGCTATCGACGGCCTGCCGTGGCAGGGAACTCCGTTTCACATTCTCATTGAAAATACGGCGGGGGCGGAGTTCTCGCTGGGCGGCAGCTTCGAGCAGGTGGCAGAGCTGGTCGAGCGGCTGAAGGCCACGGCTCCGGTGGGTGTCTGCCTGGACACTTGCCACACGCACGTCGCCGGTTATGATTTGGTTACCCCCGAGGGCTACGAGCAAACCATGGCCCAGGCCGCCGCAACCGTTGGCCTCGACGCCGTCCGCGTCTGGCACATGAACGACGCCAAGGCCGCGCGCGGCTCCAAGCTCGACCGCCATGAACACATCGGCAAAGGGACCATGGGCCTCGAACCCTTCCGGCGGCTGCTCAACGACAAGCGCTTCGCCCACGCCGCCTTCATCGCCGAAACCCCGGTGGACGAGCCCGGCGACGAAGAGCGCAATGTGAAGGTGCTGAAGAGCCTGGTGGGGTAACGGCGCCCCTGTGCCGTCACCGCCTGTGGAGCGCGGACTCCGGCGTTTTCCTTCTCGAAAGGCTCAGGTGCGCCCCATGACAACGGTGTGGGGACTCATTGGGATGGGGTGCGCGGTGATACCTCCGAAGCCTGCATCGTTGTACATGGTTGTGAGTTCGCTCAGGGTATAGGCGTCGCCTGCCGGAGTACTAGTCAGCATGGTCATGCTGAAGGCCGCCGGCATGGGTGGGGAAACGCGATCCTCATTGGGCACGAACTCCAGCGTGGCCGCGCGCCCGCCGGGGCGCAGCGCGGCGTGAACCTTCTTCAACAGGGTTACGCAAGTCGGCTTATCGAAGTGGTGCAGGAAGTTGGTCAGCAGCACGGCGTCGTACGGCCCGCCGAAATTGACCTCGAAGGCGCTGCCAGGCAGCATGTCGTAGCGGTCGTGAACGCCAGCCTTGCGGGCATTGTCGAGCGCCACGCGCAGCACAGGCGCCCAGTCCAATCCGGTGACGTGTGCCTCCGGGTTCTGTTTGGCGATTTCAATGCCGAACAGGCCGTGTCCCGCTGCGATATCCAGCACGCGCATCGGTCCGGTGTGTCCCTCCAGCACAACCGCGCCCAGCGGACCGGCCATGGGAGCCATCATGGGCGCCATGGTTTCCGCAAATTGGACCCAGATCGGATTCTCCGGCTCCACGCTGCCGTCGCCCGGCAAGACGGTGCGGCCCGCGCGCACAACATCCGCCAGATGGTTGAACGGCTCAAGCAAAGCCGGATTGCTGAGGAATTGTGCGATGGAGGCCAGGGACGATGGCGAGCGGGGATCAAGGAACGCGGCGCTCGTCGGGGTATGCCGGTAGTGGCCATTCTCTTTGGCCAGGATGCCGTAGATGGTCAGAAAATCGCACAGGATGCGAATGCCTCGCTCGGATGCCGAGCAGTGGCGCGCAATGGATGCCACGTCTCCCGGCCCTTCGCCCACGGCGCGAAAGACATCGAGATCAATCGCCGCCTTCAAGGCCGCGGTGCGCTGATGCGCTTGCAGCATGTCAAAAACCAGGCCCGGAGTTAACGGACCACCGGCAGGATTTCCAGGGTGCATCGAAGACCTCCTCTTGGGTCTGCACGGGTTTATAGGGGAATCCCGCGCCAGATTGGCATCAGCATATCACCTCTTCTTCTGGCTGGAGATTGTATCCAGCGAACGGCTTGCCGCCGTTGATCGCGGAAGCTGTAGATCGATCCAACTCCTTCCCATTTACACTGAATAAGTTATGGCGGAAGAGAACGAACTGCGTTACGACCCGGCGGCAATTGAACCCAAGTGGCAGCGGCGGTGGGCTGCGGACCCAAAACTGTATGCGGCGGAGCCTGCCTCCTGCGGCAAGCCCAAGTACTACGTGCTGGAGATGCTGCCTTATCCCAGCGGCCAGTTGCACATGGGCCACGTACGCAACTACGCGATTGGCGATGCGCTGGCGCGGCACATGTGGATGCGCGGCTACAACGTGCTGCATCCGATGGGCTGGGACGCCTTCGGGCTGCCGGCCGAGAATGCCGCGCTCAAGAACAATACCCCTCCGCGCGAGTGGACGCTCTCCAACATCGCCGCTATGAAGGTTCAAATGGAGCGGCTGGGACTGGGCTATGACTGGGCGACGGAAGTCGCCACTTGCCTGCCCGAGTACTACCGCTGGAACCAGTGGTTTTTTCTGCGCATGTACGAGAAGGGCCTGGTTTACCGCAAGAAGAGCAAGGTGAACTGGTGCCCGGAGTGCGCCACCGTGCTGGCCAACGAGCAGGTGGTGGATGGCTGCTGCTGGCGGCACGAAGACACCAAGGTGGAGCAGCGCGACCTGGTGCAGTGGTTCTTCCGCATCACTGCCTACGCGCAGGAGCTGCTCGACGGGCTGGACAAGCTCGATGGCTGGCCGGAAAAAGTCCGCACCATGCAGCGCAACTGGATCGGGCGCAGCGAAGGAACGGAGGTTGATTTCTTCTTGGAAGAAATCGACCAGGGACTAGGGACTAAGGGATCAGGGACTGAGCCTACGCGCATTCGCGTTTTCACTACGCGGGTGGACACGATCTTTGGCGCGACCAGCGTGCAACTGGCGCCGCAGCATGCGTTGGTGGCGGCATTTACCGCTGCCGATCCCACGCTGAAGGCGCAGGTTGACGAGCTGCTGGAGCAGCAGAAGAAGGCGCGCGAGGCGGGCGATCTGGGCGCGATCGAGAAGCACGGCGTTCCGACCGGGCGCTTTGCCATCAATCCCTACAACGGCGAGCGCGTGCCCATCTGGGTGGCCAACTACATTTTGGCCGACTACGGCACCGGCGCCATCATGAGCGTTCCCGGCCACGATGAGCGCGACTTCGAGTTCGCCACCAAGTACGAGTTGCCCATCGTTGAAGTGATCAAGCCGGCAGACCCGAACGTGGAGGAGAAACTTCCTTTTCTCTCCGAGGATGGAGTCTTGGTGAACTCCGGCGAGTATGACGGGCTGAGCTGCGCGGAGGCGCAGAAGAATCTGCAGGAGATTGCCGAGCGCGAAGGGTTTCGGCGAAGCCAAGGTGACCTTCCGGCTGAAGGACTGGGGCGTGAGCCGGCAGCGCTACTGGGGCACGCCGATCCCGATGATTCATTGCGAGAGGTGACGGACTGGTGCCGGTGCCGGACGAGCAGTTGCCGGTGGTGCTGCCTGCGCAGATTGAGATCACCCAGCAGGGCGGCTCGCCGCTGGGGCGCGTGCCGGAGTTCGTCAACGTCACCTGCCCCAAGTGCGGCGGACCGGCGAAGCGCGAGACCGACACGATGGACACCTTCGTCGATTCGAGCTGGTACTTCTACCGCTACACCGATGCGAAGAACACGAAGGCGCCGTTCGATCCGGCAATCGCGCAGTACTGGTTTCCCATCGACCAGTACATCGGCGGCGTGGAGCACGCGATTCTGCACCTGATCTACTCGCGCTTCTGGACCAAGGTGATGCGCGACCTGGGGCTGATCGTGAACGACGAGCCGGCGCGGCGGCTGTTCACGCAGGGCATGGTCATCAAGGACGGGGCGAAGATGTCCAAGTCCAAGGGCAACGTGGTGTCGCCCGACGAGATGGTGGCCCGCTACGGCGCCGACGCCACGCGCATGTACGCGCTGTTTGCCGCGCCGCCGGACCGCGACCTGGACTGGCAGGAGGACGGCGTTGCGGGCGTGAGCCGCTTTCTGGCGCGCGTCTGGCGGCTGGCGACAAAGTATGCGCCGCTGGCGCGTGCTGGTCGCGGCCAGAGACGTAGAAGCTCCCACCGGGCTATCGCTCAAGCTGCTGCGCAAGCTGCATCAGACCATTGCCAAGATCACGCTGGACTTTGAGGGCCGCTGGCACTTCAACACCTGCGTGGCGGCGATCATGGAGCTGGTCAACGAGATTCAGGCCGCGGATGCGCAACTGGCGGCGGGCGAAGTTCCGGCCCCGGTGATGCGCGAGTTGCTGCGAACGCTGGTGCTGCTGCTGGCGCCTTTTGCGCCATACCTTGCGGCGGAGTTATGGGAAGAGCTGGGCGAGAAGGGCACGATTCTGCGCGCTCCCTGGCCGATGAGCGACCCCGAACTGGCCAGGGAAGACGAGTTGGAGATTCCGGTGCAGATCAACGGCAAGCTGGTGACCGTGGTGCGAGTAGCTGCCGATGCCGATGCCAAAGCCATCGAGGCCGCGGCGCTGGCCGACGAGAAGGTGCAGTCGCGGACGGCAGGCAAGACGGTAGCCAAGGTGATTGTGGTTCCGGGCAAGCTGGTGAATCTGGTGCTCCACCCAGCGACAAAGACCCGTCGCCGGGGACCCCGGTGGTGAAGTAGTATGGCTGCGCCGTTGCGCGGAACACAGTCGCTGGTCGGCCAGATGGGCTGGGTCTTCAAGCGTCCATCTCTTACGCTGATTGAGGTTGCCTGGCGCTGGCTTTTTGGTGTGCCGCTGCTTGTGGTCTGCTGGATGCAATCCCAGCGGATTCTCGTCTCGCTTCCGCCCGAGGCCGCGGGCCTCGCCAATATCGATCCCCAAAATCCCTGGGTGGCCGCGGTGCAGCTCAGAAATGCATGGGCGCTCTACCAGCCTCATGTTGCCGCTGTCGCGTACTGGCTATTGCCGGTGGCCGCGCTGGCCTGGGTGGTTGTCTCCGGGCTTGGGCCGCAACCTGCTTCTCAAGCGCATGGAACCGAGTCCGGCCTCGTCACTGCGTTTCCGCCCTTCGCGATGATGGCGTTGCAGGCCGCGTGGCTGGCTCTCTTTGCCGCCACCTGCTGGGGATGGTTCCGTTCCATCTCGTGGGTTGCCGCCACTACCATCACCCCCGCCGCCGAGCCGGACCTGATCGGCTACTCGATGGGAGTGATCTTCCTCTCGCTGGGATTTTTCACGGCATGGGCGCTGGTGAGTTGGGCCTTGTCGATTGCGCCTCTGGTGATGTTGCTGGAGAAACGTTCGGCGATTGCGGCTCTGGGTCAAAGTCTCAGGCTGGGAAGAGCCATGACAGCCAAGCTGGTCGAGATCAACCTGGTGATGGGCATCGTCAAGCTGGCGCTGATTGTGCTGGCGATGGTGTTGTCAGCCGCGCCGTTGCCCTTCAGCGACCAACTGGGCGCAGGCACCTTGCGGGGGATTTCAACGGTTGCATTGATCTTCTATTTTGTAGGCAACGATTATTTTCAGGTGGTTCGATTGAAGGGGTTTGTGGAGCTCTGGAAGATGTTTCGCGGGTAGAATGTCAACGAGCCGGCTCGTCAGCAAACCGAAACGGCGAAGCGCAATCTCAGAAAATCTTCATGCGTATGACTAGATACTTTTTCGGGTCCTCGCGGATGCTCTTCACCAACTGCTGGGTCTGGTCCAGGGTCTGGTCGGCGTGATCGTAGAGCGCGCGGTTTTGCACCAACTGGCCCAATGAGCCTTTGCCTTCATCCACGCTGGTAAGGATGTTGTCGAGGCGGGTGACGGTGTCCTCAAGTTTTTGTGCGAAAACCGGATCCCGGGCGAGCTTGCCCATGGCGCCCTTGCCAGAGTTGATCTCGGCCACCATTTGGTTGGTGTTGGCCACGGCGGCGTTCAGGTTGTTGTAAAGCGAATCGTCTTTGAGCAGCTTGCCGGCGGTGCCCTTGCCTTCGTCCAGAGCGGTGGCGATCCTGTCGAGCCGGTCGACGGCCGAGTTGGCGCGGGCGTAGAGCGTATCGTCGTTGACCAGCTTGCCCAGCGAGCCTTTGCCTCCCGCGATGGCGCCGGTAATGGTCTCCAGATCGGAGGCGATGGTTGAGATTTTCCTGCCCAATTCGGGGTCGTTGATCAACTCGCCCGCGGCGCCGCGTTTGGTGTTGAGCGTATCGACCAGGGTCTCGATCTTGCGGGTTAAATTCTGAACCTCCTCGATGGAGTCGCTGCTGGTGCGGATCACGTCCTGGATGCTGGGCGAGCCGGAGGCCTTCAACTCGGCGTTATTGGCCGGCTGCGAACCGCTGGCGTGGGCCGAGCTGAGATCCACGTAGCTGTCGCCGAGCACGCCGGCCTGGTTGATCGAGGCGGTCGAGTCGGTGTGCAGGTCGCGGAGATATTGGTGGCCCACCCGCATGGTCACCTCCACCGGCGTGGGGTTGCGGGACGGGATCACGCGCACATGAATCACGTTGCCGATGGTAACGCCCTCGAGCGTGACAGGCGCCCCATCCTTCACGCCGGCAGCATTCTCAAAGTAAGAGCGGAGTACCAGCTTGCGCGCAAATAGCCCTCCGCTCGATCCGGACATGAGAAGAATCAGCACGACCAGCACGGCCATGGCCGCCATCACTAACGCGCCGACTCTCAGTTGCGCCCACTGAATCTCTTTGCGGCTTGGCACGGCATCTCCCTCTTTTGACAATGAGGAGGTTAACGCCTTGAGAATAGCAGAAATACCATATTCAGCGCCCGTCCTCAAGTACCACACTGGCCATGGCCATCTCGGCGGTGTGGGTGATAGAAAGCGCGGCGCGGGCAGCTCCCAGGCGGGCGGCAAACTCGGCCGCGCGGCCGTGAAACTGGAGAAGGGGCTTTCCGCCGGGCTCGCGCCCGACCTCGATCTCCAGCCAGTTCACGCCATGTCTGATCCCCGTCCCGAGCGCCTTGGCTCCAGCCTCCTTGGCGGCAAACCGAGCGGCAAAGCTCTCCGCGGACTTGCGTTTGCGCAGGCAATAGGCCTGTTCCGCGGCAGTGTACACGCGGTCCAGAAACCGCTGCCCGTAGCGATCCATGGACTGCTGGATGCGCCCTATCTCCACCAGGTCGATTCCTGAGCCGACAATCATGCTGTCTTGAAGCTACATTATTTCCCTTCTTCTGTGTTTGCTCTGCCGTCAGGCGGGCCTGGCCGCGGTCTTGTCCTTCGGGGAACGCGCACGCCTCCAATTACCAGCGCAAGAGGCTCGGGCGCTGCCGCAAGAATGGGTGTCTCAAAGCCGGTCAAGTTCCGTTCGACTCCGCAACAACGGTTATGCTGTGCTCCCTGGCTCCGATAAGGCGAATGTGAGACCAATGCTGCCGATCCGCGACGCAGTACAAACGATGAGCATTCCCTGGGCCATGCAGATGAAGGCCATCTCCATCGAAGAGCCTTCGCGGCTGGTCCAGACTCTCACCGGCGCGATCTTGGGCTGTGGCGGTTGGGTCCTCAGCCGCGGAGCAAACGATACCGGAACCGTGACCATGTTGTTCGAGTTTGAGCGCCAGGCCTGCGTCGATATTTACAGCGTGATGATCGCCGCAGGACTGGAACTGAGCCAGAGCGGGCACATCCGTTTTACCGAGCTCTGCCAATGCACCCGTAGCCGCCAGCAGGATTGCGGCACCGAGATTGCCAGCATCGACCTGGAGGTCCAGACCTTTCCTATCGAGTTGAAGCACGGCACACGCGCCACTGAGGCGGCTTGACGGCCGGCCGAATCAGCCTGTGCTATCGATGAATGCGCCTTCAGAAGACAAACGGGATGAAACGCCGGGTGTGATTTTTGTAATCAGCGTATGCGACGCCAAAGCGCTTGAGGTTCTCCCGCTCTTCGGCAATCGCGGTAGCGAGCAGAAATCCGCTTGCGCCCACGGTCAACGCAATCGAAGCGATTCCAAACGGATTCTTAAGGTATGCGCTCCAGGCCAGCGCCAGCAACGACCCATAGAGAGGGTGCCGGATATAGCGATACGCGCCCACGGTGACCAGCGCCGTTGTATTCTCGAAGGCCAGATTGGCGCCCTCAGCGTTGATTGCCGTCGGCCGGCCCATCACGCGCAACAGCCGAAAACCTTCGATGGCCAGTCCGATCGAGACCGCTCCCAGAAACCAGGCGGTCCATTGCCGAAGAGAAAAGGGATTGCGAAACCACGCTGGAGCATTCCAGAGAATCAACCCCAGCAGCAGTTCAAACGCAAAGAATCGGTAGAAACCGTGGGTGCGCAAATCCTTCAGCGACCGCCACGATAGCGGCAGGATTGTAGCCGACGCGGCGAAGAAGAGAATGACCCGCAGCATAAGACTCGCCTGCCTTTCGGCAAAACCAGACGGAAAACCGCATCAACCAGCCGGCGCGCCCAGCCGGCTACTTTTCCTTTGTAACTGCCGCCAAAGCATCGACAACTTTCTGGTATCGATCCGCGGCTGTGGGATCCTTCAGGCTCTTCAACAGCGCCGGGTCGTCCAGCCCAATCTGGTGCAATGTCTCCTCCATGCTGGAGGCTGGTATCTGTTTGACCAAATCCAGAGTTGCCCGCGCAAGAATCAAGGGCCTCAATGAGACGACTGAGCCCGTCTGTCCTTCCATAGTCCCAGAGTAGTTCGGATCGGCGCCGGCCTTGAGAAGAGCCTGAACAATCTCCACATTGCCGTTCCTGGCCGCGTAATGCAGCACGCTCCAGCCGCTCGGCGACGTGCGGCTATTCGCGTCGGCGCCCTTCTCGATCAGCTTCAGTGCGTCCGCAGTGTTGTCGGCCTTGACTGCCGTCATCAGCGAGGCTGGATTGGGCTTGCATCCGGAAGCGGAAAAAATGAAAAGTGCAAGAGCAAAAAGAAACAGCGGCCTACATCTCATTGCTGGGTATTGTCCTCTCAACGCGCCCACCAAACCTGGTGTGCTTTATCTTTTTCCGAAGAATAACGCTATGAGATTATCCTTTGGGTTCGCCTGTCATGGATACAGAATCGCGAGGTTGATGCTATCAAAAGGCCGTTGAACGGTCAACCTGCCTCCACTAATCCGTATCGGCGCTGCCATGCCTCTTTGAGACGCGCCCAGACGCGCGCCCGCTCAGCTTCGGTCGCCTCGTTGATGCCCGCATTGCCCCTCGCCTTGTCAACGCCGGGCGCGTTGGCAAAGCGAGCGGCCTCCATCTTGGCCAGCTCCAGCAACTGCCGGTCGCGCACCAGGTTGGCCACGCGAAAGTCAGGCAGACCGGCCTGCCGCGTCCCAAAAAACTCGCCCGGCCCGCGCTGCGTCAGATCCAGCTCCGCCAGCTCAAATCCGTCCTGGGTGTGGACCATGGCGTTCAGCCGCTCCTCGCCCAGCGGCGAAACACGCGGGCCTGTAATCAAAATGCAATAGCTCTTCGCCGCCCCGCGGCCCACGCGCCCGCGCAACTGGTGCAACTGCGCCAGCCCAAACCGCTCCGCATGCTCGACCACCATCACCGTCGCGTTCTGAACATCGACGCCCACCTCGATCACCGTGGTGGCCACCAGCACATTGATCTCGCCGCGCTGGAAGCGGCGCATGATGATCTCCTTCTCATCGGCGTCCAGCCGCCCGTGCAACAAGCCCACGCGCAGGCCGGCCAGCGGCCCCAGGCGCAGCTTTTCGTGCATATCCACGGCGGATTTCAGGCCGGATTTCGCGCCGGGATTGGCTTCGATCGCGATCTTCGGAAACAGCTCCGCCGTCTTGCCCTTCTTGCCGGATGCGGGTGCCCCAGGTCTCGCTTTTGAGACCTGGGAAATGGCCTCTATCCCCATCTCCGGGTCGTCCTGGGAGAAATCCAGCTCCGGCTGATCCTCCTTGCTGCCCTCGATGACCGGGTAAACGATGTAAGCCTGGCGTCCCTTGGCCACCTGCTTGCGTACAAAATCCCAGACTTCTTCGGCCATCTCGCCGGGAACGCGCCGGGTGACGATGGACGTGCGGCCGGGCGGCATCTCGTCCAGGACACTGACATCGAGATCGCCGTAGAGCGAGAGCGCCAGGGTGCGCGGAATGGGAGTGGCCGTCATCACCAGCACATCCGGCTCGGCCCCCTCCGTCCCATCCGGCCTGGGTTTCTTCATCAGCTTGAACCTCTGCATTACGCCGAAGCGGTGTTGCTCGTCGACCACCACCAGGCCCAGCTTGTCGAACTCGACCTTTTCCTCGATGAGCGCGTGCGTCCCAATCACCAGTTGCGCATCGCCCCGGTTGATCAGCCCACGCGTCGAGCGCTTGCGGTCTTCGGAGAGCGAGCCGGTCAGCAGCACAATCCGATAGCGGCGCGATGAGCGCTCCAGCAGCTTGCGCACGGCCAGGTAGTGTTGCGTGGCCAGAATCTCCGTGGGCGCCATCAACGCCGTCTGGTAGCCGTTCTCCATGGCCACCAGCATGGCCTGCAACGCCACGATGGTCTTGCCCGAACCCACATCCCCTTGCAGCAGACGCCGCATGGGGCTTGGAGTGCGCATATCGGCTACAATTTCGCCCAGCGCCCGCTTCTGCGCCGCCGTAGGATGAAACGGAAGCACCTCGCGGATCGCCTCGCGCACCTTGTCGGTTGTCGCAAAGCCGATGCCGGCGCGCTCCCTCATGCGCCGCCGCTTGAGTTCCAGGCCCAGCTCCAGAAAGAAAAGCTCCTCGAAGATCAGCCGCCGGTGGGCGGGCGTGGCCGAGGCTTGCAACTGGGCAAAGCTGGTTCCTTCGGGCGGAAAATGCGCCTCGCGCAGCGCCGTCTCGCGGCCCGGCAGGTCGAGCCGCTGGAGCATTGCGCGCGGAAGGCACTCAGGCACCGCGCCGCGCATCCCTTCGAGCAGGTGGAAGATCACCTTCCGCTGCCAGCGCGAGGCCAGCCGCGCGCCGCCCAGCGACTCGTAGACCGGTGTGATGCGCCCCACTTCCAGGAGCCGCGTCTCGGCGTCGTCTGAGGCGTCGGGCAGCAGCTCGAACTGCGGCTGAATCATTTTGAAGTTGCTGCTGGAGCGCGACGGCTCGACCCGCCCGTATAACGCCACCGTCTGACCGGCATGAAACTTTCCGTCCAGATAGCCGGCGTTGAACCAGATGCACTTCAGCGCCAGCCGTCCCTGGCCCACGGTCAGCTCGAAGATGGGCATCTTGCGGGTCCTCAATAGCGTCGAGCCCCGCACTTCGGCAATCACGCTGGCCGTCTCGCCGGGCTTCAACTCGTCCAGGCTGCGGGGATTCTGCCGGTCCTCATAACGGAAGGGAAGGTGGTAGAGCAAATCCTCGGCGGTCTGGATGCCCTTGGCGGCCAGCATCTCCGCAACCCGCGGACCCACGCCGCGCACATACATCACCGGAGTGTCGAGGTCTGCCACACTCCGGATGCTAAATGCCGCGAGTATAAGGGGACAAACCGGGCATGAACCTGGAAGTGGGGCGTGATGCGTCCGCCCATCACAGTCGATGCGGAGAATAGCTGCCCCAATCTCCGCAAATACAGCGGAGATTATTTCCATAATGTGGGAATATCGTATAATCTCCGCAGAAGGTGCGGAGAATGACGCAGTATATCCACAACCAGCCGGACTGGCCCCACTTCCACTGGAACCGCGAACGGCTGACGGAGAAGCTGGCCCTGGTTCGCCATGCACAGGGGCGCTTGCTGGGGCGCATGGAGAGCCTGGGCTTTCCCCAGCGCCAACAGGCCGTACTCGACACGCTGACGGCGGACGTGCTGAAAAGCAGCGAGATCGAGGGCGAGAAGCTCGACCTGGAGATGGTCCGCTCCTCCATCGCCCGGCGGATGGGCATGGAGATTGGCGGGCTACAAGCGGCGGACCGCGATGTGGAGGGCGTGGTGGAGATGATGCTCGACGCCACCGGCAACTACGGCCAACCTCTCACCGCCGAGCGCCTCTTCGCCTGGCACAGCTCGTTGTTTCCCTCTGGCCGCAGCGGGATGAAGCGAATCGAAACGGGCGCCTGGCGGACGGACAGCGACGGTCCCATGCGGGTCGTCTCCGGTCCGATAGGCCGCGAGCGCGTTCACTTTGAAGCGCCGGCCGCCTCGCGCGTGAACGGGGAGATGCAGGTGTTTCTCGACTGGTTCAACGCAAGAGGCAATGAGGATTGGGTGGTCAAGGCCGCCCTCGCCCACCTATGGTTTGTGACCATTCACCCGTTCGAGGACGGAAACGGACGCATCGCTCGCGCCATCGCCGACATGGCTCTCGCCCGCTCGGAAAACTCCTCACAGCGCTTCTACAGTATGTCGGCGCAGATTAGGCGGGAACGTCCTGCCTACTATAGTGGCCTTGAGCATACGCAGAAAGGAACTATGGACGTTACGGAAAGGTTGGATTGGTTCCTCGATTGTCTTGGAAAGGCTATTGAAGGGGCGCAAACCACACTGTCTGGCGTGCTTGCCCGGTCGCGCTCCTGGGATTCCATTGCAACCGTGAATCTGAATGAGCGGCAGAAGCTCGTGCTGCATCGTCTGCTGGACAACTTCGAGGGAAAGCTGACGACGTCGAAATGGGCGAAACTGGCTAAATGCTCGCAAGACACGGCCGCGCGCGACATTCTTGCGCTGGTTGAGCAGGGTATTCTGCATCGCAACCTCGAAGGCGGAAGGAGTACAAATTACTCGCTGGTACAAAGCGGGCCTGAACTCTGGCTCGCTTAGTCCCTGCGCAGAAAATAAGCCTCGACCGCCTGCGCCATAGCCGCGTAATCGAGATGCGCTTTCTTGCCTTCGTATCGCGCGGCCCAAAGGACCTGGTTCACAATATCCCGGGGATAGCACTGGCGAAGCTCCTGCTTCAACGTGCCGCGGATAAAATCGATGAGATCTTTGGGTATGCCTGGTTCATATTCAACTTGATTCTCTTCGGCAACGCGGCGAAAAATCTCGCAGAACTGTCCGTCTGAAAGCGTGCCGATCTTGATTTTGGTTTGAATCCTGCGCAAAAAGCAGGCGTCTACCAATTCGGCCGGGTCCATGTTGGAGGCAAAGACGACCAGCATCTCGAACGGAATCTCAAGTTTCATTCCGCCCGCAAGAGTCAGGAAATCGATCCGGCGATCCAGGGGAACCACCCAGCGGTTCAGCAGATCTTCCGGGCGAATCCGCTGCCGCCCGAAATCGTCGATGATCAGTACCCCATTGTTGGCCTTCATCTGAATGGGGGCGACATAGAACTTCGTAACCGGGTTGAATTGCAGGTCCAGCATCTCAACCGTCAGCTCGCCGCCGGCAAGAACCGCGGGGCGCTGGCAAAGCACCCAGCGTTCGTCACGGTTCTCCGGCTCCGCTGCTCGCTTGTGGATCGCCGGATCGAAGACCGTAATGATCTGGCCATCCACTTCCACCGCATACGGTATCCACACCGCATCCTCGGCAACCACCCGAGACAATGTCTCGGCTATGGTGGTTTTTCCTACTCCCGGCGGGCCATAGAGAAAAATGGAGCTGCCGGAGTTGAGAGCCGTTCCAAACTGCCGCAATGTTTCGTTGCCGATCACAAGATGCGCAAAGGCGCGTTGGACGCCGTCTGCGTGCACCTCTACCTTCCGGACGCTCTGACGCTGGGTCTGCTCGACGTAGCTCACCAAAGACACCGGAGCAGGGCCCGCATAGTGATTCTGGGCGAACAGTTCTATCGCTCGCGACCTGCCCTGAGAAGTGATGGCAATCTGAGGAATGTAGCCGTTCATTCCCGTAACCTGGCAGAGCAATTCCGCGCGCAGTTGGGTAGCCAGCTCCTTCATCACCTCGAAGCTGAGCCGGGTTTTTTCGGCCAGTTCGGAAATGGACAGCGTACCGGAAAGATAAAGAATTTTTAATGCCAGGTCCTCAAGAACTGCCTCGCGTACGTCCAGCTCCGCGAGGGACTGCGGCCTGAATGTCGGCCCGTCAACAGGCTCGTTCATGAAAATATCGGAATCGTGTACTGCTAATGTGGTTACCATTGCCCCCCCCCGATGGTTACTATTATCCACATCTAATAGGTTACCACTCTTCGACCCACCCAAAAAGCCTAACATTTTTCTCTCCTCGGCCACAATAAACTTTCATCAATGGGAGTACTCTTTGGTTTCCCTCACTGCCGGACGTTAGATTAATCTTTCCTTGCACTTCGGCACTCCCGTGCTTGTTTTTCCCGCAGATGATACGACCTATGAAATCAGGGCTAATGCAGGAAAAGCCGGGCCGGGGACGCGGGAAAAGGAGCGATTGAGCTGGCCACAGCGGCATTTGAGCTCTCTCGAAGCTTTTTGCACATTCCTGTATCCGGGCAAGGCACGGTCCGCGCAGCTGGGCCTTGTTACACTCCTTGCAGGCCAACCCCCAGGTTTGCCTGAAACCGGACTGCACATTGAGCGGCGGGAGAATTCATGCCAGTTGTCGAACTCGCGGGAGTGACCAAGGCCTACGAGAACAAGGTTGCCGTCAGCAACCTGAGCCTCTCCATTGACGCCGGACAGATGTTTGGCCTGCTGGGGCCGAACGGGGCGGGCAAAACCAGCTCCATTCGCATGATGATGGGCATTACCTTCCTGACTCGGGCCGGATCAGACTCTTCGATAAACCATTTGCGCGCAATAGCCTGGAGCAGGTCGGCTACCTGCCCGAAGAGCGCGGCCTCTATAAAAAGATGAAGGTGCTCGACCAGCTCGTCTTCTTTGGCCAGTTGCACGGGCTTGCGGCGGAAGAGGCGCGCAAGCGGGCCGTCGATTGGGCCGGGCGCATGGAGATCGCCGACGCGCTGCCGAAGAAGACCGAAGAACTCTCCAAGGGCATGCAGCAGAAGATCCAGTTTATTGCCACGCTCCTGCACGAACCGGGTCTCATCGTCATGGATGAACCGTTCGCGGGCCTCGACCCGGTAAATGCCGTGCTGGTCGAGCGGACGCTGCTGGAACTCAAGGACCAGGGCAAGGCTATTCTGTTTTCCACCCATCGCATGGACCAGGTGGAGAAGCTGTGCGACTCCATTTGCCTGATCAACAACGGCGAGGCCGTGCTCAGCGGCAATCTGCGCGAGATCAAGAGCCGCTACGAGCGCAACCACGTGATCGTCGAGTTCGAGGGAGACTCCGCCTTCCTGAACAGCGAGGAGATCGCCGAGGCGAAGAACTTCTCCGGCCACGCGGAGATCAAGCTCAAACCGCACGGCAACGCGCAGAAGCTGCTGCATGAAGCCGCGGCCATGGCGACCATCTACCGCTTCGAGCTGATTGAGCCGTCGCTGGAGGAGATTTTCATCCAGACCGTGGGAGGCAAGGCCAATGCGTAATATTTTATTGATTGCCAAGCGCGAGTATCTGGAGCAAATTCGGGGCCGCGCCTTCAAAATCTCCACCGTTGCCATGCCCCTGTTGATTGCCGCGCTACTAGCCTTCAGCCACTACATGGACCACAAGGCAGGCACGGGAAAGCACATCGTGATTGTGGCCGACGACGCGCCCCTGGCCAGACCAGGTGCGCCAGCAGATGCTCGACGACAAATACGCCCAATACAAGGTGGATGTGACGGCGCCGGCAACTGCCGAGGAGCGCGCCGAGTGGCAAAGACAGGTCCGCGCCAAGGTCGTTGACGGAGTGCTGGCCATCGATTCCTCCAACCCGGAAAAGATTTCGGCCACCTACACCTCGCTCTCCGTCGCCGATGTCTCCGCGAACAGCCGCCTGCAAAATGCCTTGAATCGCGGCGTCATCAACGAGCGCATGATCGGCAAGGGCATGACCCAGGCCGATGCCGACGCCATGCTGGCAAAGGTTTCCATCGAGGCTTTGCAGTTGGACAAGGACGGAAAGATCGCCAAGAGCAACGGGGACGCCACCGTCATCAAAGCGACCCTCATGCTGGTCCTGCTCTCCGTTCCCATCATGCTCTACGGGTTGGACATGGCCCGAGCGATTATCGAGGAGAAGACATCGCGCATCTTTGAGGTGATGCTGGCCGTGGCAAAACCCAGCGATCTGCTGGCCGGCAAGCTGTTGGGCGTGGGCGGCGTCGGCATTACGCAGATCGCCATCTGGGTAGCTGCGGCAACCCTGTTCATGGGCTCCGCGCTGGCCGCATCGCTGCTCACCGGCGACATTGCCATCCGTTTCTCGTGGCAAGAGGGCGTCTTTTTCCCCATCTACTTTGTGCTGGGATTCGCTCTCTTCAGCGCCATCTTCTCCGGCCTCGCAGCTACCTGCGAAACTGCGCAGGATCTGCAAAAGTTCATGTGGGTGGCCATTATTCCGCTCTACACCAGCTTGGGACTTCTTCCGGAGATGATCCGTGATCCCAACTCCGCCTGGGCCGTAGCCGCAACGCTCTGTCCGCTGACCTCGCCCTACGTCATGATCTCGCGCATGGGCATGGTGATGGTTCCGCTCTGGCAGATTCGCCGCTCTCCGTCATCCTGCTGGTGCTCGAGCATCTGGGCTATCGCTCTGGTTCTCCTCGCGCCTCTATCGCGTGGGCATCCTGATGTATGGCAAGCGGGCCACGCTGCCTGAGCTCGTGCGCTGGCTGCGCTACTCCTGAGCGAACGCGAAGGATCTGCGTCTGGCTCCACTAGAATCGGAAGAGTGACCGCCGAAGCCCATCCCAGATTCACCCTCGCCCAGCGCCTTGTGCTGGCCGTGGTTCCGCGCGTGGTGTGGGCGCTGGTGTGGATCGTCGGCCGCACCTGGCGCTTTGAAGTCATTGCCGAAGAGGGCGTAACCCCGCTCCTCTTCGGCCGAGGCGCCGGGCCGGAGATCTTCTGCTTCTGGCACCAGTGCGTGCTGCCCTGCACGGTCTATTTCCGCCGCACCCACGCCACCATCCTCATCAGCCGGAGCTTCGACGGCGAGCTGATCACGCGCATCCTCAAGCTCTTCGGCTTCGACGCCGTGCGCGGCTCCAGTTCCCGCGGCGCGCGCGAGGGGCTGCTGGGGCTCAGGCGCAGTGATCGAAAGCGGCACGCCCGGCCATCTTCACCGCCGACGGCCCGCGCGGCCCCATCTACCAAACCAAGATGGGCCCCATCAAGCTGGCGCAAATGACCGGCGCGCCCATCGGCGCCTTTCATCTGCGAACCCGAGCACGCCTGGACTATGCGCTCCTGGGACCGCTTCCTCGTGCCCAAGCCCTTCACGCGCATCTGCGTCAGTTGGGCGCGGTGGACGCGCGTTCCCGCCGATCTGCCCGCCGAAGAATTCGAACCCAAGCGCGAGGAGCTCAACGCGGCCATCGAGCGCGCCCGCCTGCGCTCCTCGACTACTTCAGGAAGGCCGAGGCATGAGCGGCCATCCGAAGAAGGCGACGCGAGGACTGGCCTGCGCGTTGCCGACTTCGACTTCGACCTGCCCGCGGAGCTGATCGCGCAGCAGCCGCCCGCCGAGCGCGGCCAGAGCCGCATGTTGGTGATGGATCGCGCCACCGGCGCCTTGCGCGACGCGAGCTTTGCCGAGTTTCCCTCGCTGCTCAACCCCGGCGACCTGCTGGTCCTCAACGACAGCCGCGTGATTCCCGCGCGCCTTTATGCCCGCCGCACGCTGCGCCGCGAGCGCGAGAAACCCACCGGCCGCATCGAAGTCATGCTCACCGAGCCGGGCCGGCGAAGCGAACCAGTGGCGCGCCCTCGTCCGGCCGGGCAGAAAGGTCGCCATCGGCGAGCGCCTCGTCTTTCCCGCGCCCACCGGCGAAATCGCGCTCGAGGCCGAAGTGCTGGAGCGCGGCGAGTTCGGCGAGCGCCTGCTGCGCTTCAAGCCGGTGGACGGATTTCTTCGCCGTCCTCGACCGCATCGGCCACATGCCGCTGCCGCCCTACATTCGTCGCGACGATGCGGCCGCGGATCGCGAGCGCTACCAGACCGTCTTCTCGCGCGAGCGCGGCTCGGTGGCCGCGCCCACCGCCGGCCTGCACTTCACGCCGCAGATGCTCGACGCGCTCGCCGCGCAAGGCGTCGAAATCGCGCGCATCACGCTGCACGTCGGCCTCGGCACCTTTGCCCCGCTGCGCGTCGAGCGCGTCGACGAAGTCCGCCTGCACCGCGAGCGCTACACGCTCTCCGCTGCAGCCGCCGACGCCATCAATCGCGCCGCCAGCGAAGGCCGCCGCATCGTCGCCGTCGGCACCACCGTCGTCCGCACGCTGGAACACTGCGCGCTTCAGGCCGCCGGGCAGCCCGCTCGAAGCCCCACTCCGGCGAAACGGAGATCTTCATCTCGCCCGGCTTCGAATTCCGCCTCGTCAACGCGCTCTGCTCACCAACTTCCATCTGCCGCAATCGAGCCTGCTGATGCTGGTCAGCGCCTTCGCCGGACGCGAGCATGTCCTGGCCGCCTACCGCCACGCCGTCCAGCAAAAATACCGCTTCTTCAGCTACGGCGATTGCATGTTCATTATCCTGACATCGTTCCTTCGCATAGCTCCAGGCCGAAAATGCCGGATGCCCGACAGCCGGATCTTCGGTCACGATGAATGGGTCCGGTCCAAAATGGGTATACTCCTCGTATTGTTCCGCTGCCGATTTATCACTCGGCACATGGGCTTTGAGAAACTCGTCTACCATGCGTTTGCAAGCTGCAACCGCCTCGTCCAGAGTGGCGAAATCACCCAGCTTGTATCGCCCGTCGTCTGGTGGCAGGTCGTAGTTGTCATCCACATAGACCGAATAGGTATGCACCAATCTCGCCATATTGCCTCTTCCTGCCATCCCCATGCTCTGCTCTGCCGGCCAGCCCAATATACAAGAGTCTCGGCCAGAACTGCGTACCGCCCCGCCCCGCTTCAAAATCTGCGAAGGATGATGTTCAGGCTATTGATGAGACCGCTTCTAGTCCCTTTCCCTGCTAAACTCTGTATCGTGCCCGACCAAGCCAAGCCGCCCGTCTTTCTGCTCGACACCATGTCGTTCATCTTCCGCGCCTACCACGCGATGCAGCGCTCGCGGCCCATGTCCACGCGCGCCGGCCTGCCCACGGCGGCCACCTACGTCTTCGTCAACATGATCAAGAAGCTGCGCCAGGACTTTGCGCCGCGCTACTTTGCCGCCGTCTTCGATCTGAGCGGCGAGGTCTTCCGCGACGAGCGCGCGCGCGCCATGGGTCCGCTGCGCAAGTGGAACGCGCAAGACGCAGAGCTTCGACGAGGTGAGCTACGAGGGCTACAAGGCCAATCGCGAGTCCATGCCCGAGGACCTGCGCCGCCAGATTCCCTACATTCGCCGCGCGCTCGAGGCGCTGCGCATTCCCATCCTCGAGGCCGAGGGCTTTGAGGCCGACGACGTCATCGGCACCCTGGCCCGCGAGGCCGCCGAGCAGGAGCACGAGGTCTTCATCGTCTCCGGCGACAAGGACATGATGCAGCTGGTCACGCCCACGGTGAAGATCCTCAACCCGCAGAAGGACAACCTGATCCTCGATCCCGCCAAGGTCGTCGAAGTCCTGGGCGTGCCGCCGGAAAAGGTCGTCGACGTGATGGCGCTGCGCGGCGACGCGGTCGATAACATTCCCGGCGCGCCCGGCATCGGCGACAAGGGCAGCGTGGAGCTGATCGTCGAGTTCGGCAGCGTGGAGGCGGTGCTCGACCGCGCCGCCGAGGTCAAGCGCAAGAGCTATCGCGAATCGCTGGAGCAGAATCGCGACGCCGTTCTGCTCTCGAAGGAACTGGTCACCATCGACAGCCACGTGCCGCTCGAGCTCGACCTGGCCGCGATGGAGACGCAGCCGCCCGACCTCGAAGCCTGCCGCGAGCTGTTCACCGAGCTTGAATTCACCTCGATGCTGCGCGAGCTGGCGCCTTCGGAAACGGCGCCCGTCGTCGAGCTGATCGACGAGCCAACCGCCAGAGCAGGCTGCCGCGTTCTACGCAGCCGCGCGCGCGCGATGGCTTTGCCTTCGCGCTCGATGCGGCCGCGCCCGCGCCGGAAGCTGACGAAGACGAGCCGCCGCAGACGCTGTCGCTGCTCGACGTGGCCGAAGCCGCGGAAAAGCAAGACCAGCTTCAGCGTCGGCGTCTGCGCCGAGCCTGCGATCGCCCTGCGGCTCCCGCTCACGCCCGAGCTGCGCGCGCTGCTCGAAGATGCCGCCGTTCCCAAGCAAACCCACGACTGCAAGCTGGCGCTGCACCTGCTCGCCGCGCAAGGCGTCGCGTTGCGCGGCGCAGTCGACGACACCATGCTGCTCTCCTACGCGCTCAATCCCACCCACGCCACGCAGGCGCTGGCCGATGTGGCCGCGCGCCACGGCCAGCCTGCGCCGTCCACGCTGGCCGCTGCCGCCGCCGCCATTCACGCGCTGGTTCCCGCGCTGCGCGCCGAAGTCGAAAAAGCCGGCGTCGAGCGCGTCTACGCGGAGATCGATCTGCCGCTCGCGCCGGTCCTCTTCCGCATGGAGCAGGCCGGCGTGCGCATCGATCTCGGCGTGCTCGACGGCCTCTCCAAGCGCTTCGCCGTCGAACTGGAGCGCGTCGGCGAGCGCATCTTCGAGCTGGCCGGCCACCGCTTCAACATCAACTCGCCCAAGCAGCTCGGCGACGTGCTCTTCACGCATCTGGGCCTGCCCGCGCCGGCCAGCCGCGGCAAGGGCAAGGCCGTCTCCACCGCGCAGGACGTGCTCGAACAGCTGGCCGAGCAGCACGAGGTCCCCGGCTGGTCCTCGAATATCCGCCAGCTCGCCAAGCTCAAGTCCACCTACATCGACGCGCTGCCGCTGCTGGCCGACGCCGACTCGCGCGTCCACACCACCTTTCAGGCCGCGGCCACGGCCACCGGCCGCCTCTCCTCCGTCAATCCCAACCTGCAGAACATCCCCATCCGCACCGAGCTCGGCCGCGAGATTCGCGCCGCCTTCACCGCCGCGCCCGGCACCCAACTGCTCTCCGCCGACTACTCGCAGATCGAGCTGCGCCTGCTGGCGCACTTCAGCGGCGACCCGCTGCTGATGCGCGCCTACGCAGAACAGCCAGGACATCCACACCCTCACCGCCAGCGAGGTCTTCGGCGTGCCCGTCGAGACACATGGACAAGGAGACGCGCAACCGCGCCAAGGCCGTCAACTTCGGCATCGTCTACGGCATCTCGCCCTTCGGCCTGGCCGCGCAACTCGGCATTCCGCAGGCCGAGGCCCGCGCCTACATCGAGCGCTACTTCGCGCGCTACGCCGGCGTGCAGGCCTTCATCGACAAGACGCTCGACGCAGACGCGCAAGACCGGCAGCGTGCGCACCTGTTCGGCCGCGTCCGCCCCATTCCCGACATCGAGAGCCGCAACCCCAACCAGCGCGGCTTCGCCGAGCGCACCGCCATCAACACGCCGCTGCAAGGCACCGCCGCCGACCTCATCAAGCTGGCCATGATCGCCATCGACCGCAAGCTCGCCGAGCGCAAACTCAGGACCCGCATGGTCCTGCAGGTCCACGACGAACTGCTCTTCGAAGTTCCCGCGGACGAGACCGCCGAAGTCGAAGCCCTGGTCCGCGCGGAGATGGAAGGCGTCGTCAAGCTCAACGTCCCGCTGGTCGCCGACCTGGCCTTCGGCCCCAACTGGCGCGATCTGTAGCCGAGAATCCTATTCCATGCCTGGATGGGTCGCTTCGTTCGCATGAGGAACCAGATCCATATAAAGCGCTTAGGCAGGTTCGTCTGCCAATGGCCCGTGGCTCTTGCATAAATAATCATCCCAAAGAAAATACACGCCAGAATCCCCGCTACCGCAAGAGGCGTAACCGCGCGCCCGCGCCACCGCGCCTGGGTCGTCGCTGCCCGCCGCGGCGCAAAAGAAAACTGCAGCGCGTCCAGAGACGAACACGTTGCAACACACGCCATGCACGCCGTACATTCCACGCTTCGAACCTGTACCAGCCGGTCCACCGGCAGATTTGCCGGGCACGCCCGCGAGCATTTCCGCAATCGATACAGGCGTCGGCGTCGCGGCGAATCTTCACCGGACTCAGCAGCGAGACCAGCCCCATCAGCGCGCCATAAGGGCAGAGATAGCGGCACCACAAATTCTCCACCAGCATCGAGCCCAGAACCAGAACTCCAATGACAATCGCCGCTGTCAGCCCCATGTTGCGGAAGAAATTCAGCATTTTTACGTCGGCGATCAGGCCATAAGGAGTCTGCAATGAAATCCCCAATCGCTTCAGCAGACATGACACCGATTACAAATACAAAGAATCCCAGCAGAAAATATTTCAAGCCGCGGAGCGGAAGATCAGCCCATCGAGGCAGGCGCGGATTGCGCCCAAGGATTTTTCTCCCCAGCTTCCACAGATTCTCCGAAAGCGTTCCAACCGGGCAGAGCCAGGAACAGAAAGCCTTTTTCAGAAACAGGCTCATCAGCAGAAAAGCCATGAACAGAAACATCGCAGCCGGATGGATGAGCGGCACGCTCCCGGTGACCACAAGCCATTTGAAGTTCATGAACCGGGGATCGGCAGCCAGCCCTCGGCCCCTGCCGGCCGAGGCACATACAGGCCCACGCCGCCGCGCTCAAAATAGCGAGCCCAAAGATAAAACTGGATTCCCAGCCAGCCGTTCAGCGCCACAAACAACCACTGCACAAACTGTCTGGTCCTTTGCGACCGATCCGGCGCAATCCGGCGAACAAGCTGCTTCTTCTCTCCGTTCAAAGGGTTTACCGCCGCTGTCCGTGTGTCCATCGTCGCGTTTCCTTCCCAACTGGAAGCGTAGTGGATTCGCGGAACTCAAGCTATGACTTAAATCACTGCCCGCAACTCATTCAGGATCTGAATTTTGCGTCGATGGTTTTTCCGGTAAACCGGCTCACGGATCTCATGTTTGCCGTCTCATTGAAGATGGCGAAACGTCAGATTCCAAGCTCTGCGCGTATCGCATCTGCAATCGCATCCGCGTGGCGCTGCATCGCCTCTTCGCTTTCGGCTTCGATCATCACGCGGGCCAGGGCTTCGGTGCCGCTGTAGCGGATGACCACGCGGCCCGAATCCTTCAGCTCCTCTTCGGCGGCGCGGATGGCGGCGGCTACCGCGGGGATCGATTCAAGCGGCTTCTTCTCGCGCACCTTCACATTGACGATGACCTGCGGAAAGACCTTCAAATCCGCGGTCAGCTCGTCGATGATCTTGCCGGTGCGCGCAATCAGATCGAGGACCACCAGCGCGGTCAGCAGGCCATCGCCGGTGGTGGCCAGATGCGGGAACAGGATGTGGCCGGACTGCTCGCCGCCCAGCGCCGCATTGTGCTTCTGCATCTCTTCGAGCACATAGCGGTCGCCCACCGGCGCGCGCAGCATGCGAATGCCGCGTGCGCTTGAGCGCCGCTTCCAGGCCCATGTTCGACATGGTGGTGGCGACCACCAGATCGCCGGTGAGCAGTCCGCGCGCCTTCAGGTCGCGCGCGGCCATCAGCAGGATCGCGTCGCCGTTGATCACGTTGTTCTTGGCGCCGGCCAACATGCAGCGGTCGGCGTCGCCGTCGAAGGTGAGGCCCAGCTCCGCTCCGCGCGCTTTCACTTCCGCCGCCACATAGTCCGGATGCAGCGCGCCGCAGTTCAGTTGATGTTGCGGCCGTCCGGGTCGATGTTGAGCAGCGCGACCTCGCCGCCCAGCTGCCGGAAAGAGCTCCGGCGCAACCGCCGCCGCCGCGCCATTTGCGCAATCGGCCACGATGCGCAGCCCGGCCAGCGACAGTCCCGGCACGCAGTCGATGAGGAACTGGATGTAGTCGGCCTGGAACGCTGGGTTGTCCTCGACCGGCGGGCAGCGTTGCCGGGTCGGGACGCGCGCGATCTGCGCGCGCGTGATGCAGAATCTCGTCCTCCATGGCCAGCTCCACCGCATCGGCCAGCTTGAAGCCGTCGCCGCCGAAGAGCTTGATGCCGTTGTCCTGCCAGGGATTGTGCGAGGCGGAGATGACCACGCCGGCCTGAAAGCCATGCTGTGCGCGCCAGAAAGGCCACGGCCGGGGTGGGCACAACGCCCGCGCTCTCGACGCGCGCTCCTGTCTCGCGCAGGCCCGCGGCCAGCGTGGCGGCGATCCACGGGCTCGACTCGCGCGTGTCGCGGCCCAGAATCACGCTTGGGTTCAGCGTGCGGTCTTGCGCAGCGAGTGGCCCAGCGCCAGCCCGCAGGCGAAGATGGTGGTTGGGTCGAGCGGAGATTCGCCCGCGACGGCGCGAATGCCGTCGGTGCCGAAGAGTTTGCGTGCGTTGGCTGCGCTCATCGTCTCATTTCTTAATGCTTGGATTCCACGCGGCTGATGAAAGCGCCGTCGGAGAGGCGCGTGGTGACCTTGTCGCCCGCCGCAATTTGATTTGTTGACCGCACCAGCCCGCCTTGCGGCGTCGAGCACCAGCGCGTAGCCGCGCTCCAGCACGGCCAGCGGCGAGAGCGAATGCAGCCGCGCGTCGAGTGCGCTGATGTGGGCCGCGGAGGCGTGAAGCGTGCGTTCCAGCGAGCGGTCGAGGCGGGTGCGGCAGGCAAGCAGCCGTTCGCGCGCAAGGCCAAGCTCCTGGCGCGGATCGTGGCGCAGAACGGCGGCGGTGAGGTCGGCCACGTCGCGCTGATGCTGGCGAATTGGCTGCCTATCGCGGCTTCCAGGCGGAAGCTGAAAGGTCGTCCAGGCGCTGGTCAAGCCGGTGCAGCAGCGAATTCACGCGCCCTTCGGCGCGGCTCACCGGCAGGCGCGTGAGGCGCTGGCGGGCCTGCAGCAGTTGGAAGCGCGCGGCGCGTTCCAGACGGTGCGACTGCGTGGCCAGGTGCTCGGCAATCTTGTGCTGCGCCTCGGTGATCAGTTCGGCGGCGGCGGAAGGAGTGGGTGCGCGCAGGTCGGCGGCAAAGTCGGCGATGGTGAAGTCGGTCTCGTGGCCGATGGCCGAGACCACCGGCAGCCGCGACGCCGCAATGGCGCGCGCCACGCGCTCGCTGTTGAAGGCCGCCAGGTCTTCGAGCGACCCTCCGCCGCGCGCGAGGACGATCACGTCCACCAGGCCCGAGGCGTTGAGTTCGGCGAGCGCGGCTTCGATCTCCGCCGGCGCGGAGTCGCCCTGCACGCTGACCGGGCAAAGCAGCACGCTCAAGCCGGAGTGGCGGCGGGCGACGATGTTGAGGAAGTCGCGAATCACCGCGCCGGTGGGCGAGGTGACAATGCCCACGGTGCGCGGAAAGGCGGGCAGCGGCCGCTTGCGCTCTGCGTCGAAGAGGCCCTCGGCCTTGAGCCGCTCCTTCAATTGCTCAAAGGCCAGTTGCAGCGAGCCCGCGCCGACCGGCTCCATGGTCTCGGCCACCAGTTGCATCTGGCCGCGCTGCTCGTAGACGCTCACCCGGCCGCGCACCAGCACGTGCAGTCCGTCCTCGGGGCGGAAGCGCAGCAGCATCGCCTGGCGGCGGAAGAGCACCACCGGCAGTTGCGCGTCGGCGTCCTTCAGCGTGAAGTAGACGTGGCCGGAGGGCGCGGGGCGGAAGTTGGAGATCTCGCCCTCCACCCATACGTCGCCGTACTCCTGCTCGACCAGTTCGCGTACCTGGCCCACCAGCTCGCGCACCGGCCAGATGCGGCGAGTGGAGCGCGGCTCGTCAAACCTGAGGCCAAGCTGGGGGCTGAGGCCGAGCTGCGGCGCGAATGGGTCGTCCCTGCTCACTTCTAAAAGTGTAATTGCGCGGGGCTATCCGGGGCTCGCTGGAATGAACCGCGAGAGCCGTCCGTTCTCGAGCTGGATGTCCACGAGCCGATTAAGCTTGCGCTTCGGCAGCCATCCGTCCCGCAACGGCTGCAACGATCTGCTCGTGGACCTCGTCGATGCCCAGGTCGCCTTCGATCAGCACGACGCGGGCCGGTTCGCGGGCGGCGATTTCCCGGTACTTCTGCCAAACGCGGCTGAAAAATGCCTCCTGCTCCTGCTCAAAGCGGGTTTCGTCCTCTCCGCTCTCTTCGACGGTGCGCTGGTTGCGGCGCCGCGCGCGGACAAGCGAGGGCTCCAACGAGGGCAGCAGCAGCAGCGTGAGGTCGGGTTGCAGGTTGGAGCAGAGGAGGCGGTGGAGTTCGAGAACGATCTCAGAGCCCAGTTCGCGACCGCCTCCCTGGTAGGCCTCCGTCGTGTCGGTAAAGCGGTCGCAGAGGACGATTTTGCCAGCCGCCAGAGCGGGCTCGATCACCTCGGCGATGGCCTGTGCGCGGTCGGCGAACATGAGGGCCATCTCGCACTTGGGCGTCAGGCCTGTGGAGCGCGAGTCCAGCACCAGCGCGCGGATGCGGTCGCCGGTAGCCGTGCCGCCGGGCTGGCGGGTGATGATGGCGCCGTGGCCGCGCTTTTTAAGCCATGCGGCCAGCCGGTTGATCTGCGTAGTTTTACCGGAACCATCAAGGCCTTCGAAGGTGATAAACAGACCACGCGGCATGCGCTGAGTTTACCACTCCAAGAAAGTTGCAGACGAGTCTGCTTCCATTGTGTTACAAGGAGAATAATTTCCGAACGTCACCGGAGGCAGGCGACTGCCCTCCACAGGAGTTGAAAACCAGTGAAACTTAAGGCCATGCACAAACTCGCTGTTTGCGGCTTCCTCGCGGTCGCCATGCTCGCCACCCGGCAACTCAACGCCCAAAACCTGACGCTGGAGGGCCAAACCGGCGGCTTCCTGACGCCTACGGCCTACGTTGTCTATATGGAGAAGGGTCAGGCGCTCTCCCATCCGGCCGTCGGCTTCCACTTCATTAACTCCTCCAACGTGATCGGCAATATCGAGACCTTCAGCATCACCGAAGGCTTCTACAGCCGCTTTGAGGCCGGCTACACCCGCAGCGTGCATCAGTCTGGCAATGAATCCACCGGCCTGGACCTCAGCCTGCTTTGGAACTACAACGGCATGAACGTCTTTCACGGCAAGGTCATTGCCATCAAGGACGGGCAGTTCGGTCCCTGGACGCCGGGCATCGCCGTGGGTGGCTTGGTGCGCACCGGCGACAACTTCGTTTCGGGCGCGATTCCACCGATTGCCACAGCGCAACTGTCATCGACACTCGGCCCGGTTTACGGTCCGGCCCTAGCGACGCAGCTTTTTGGGACAACCACAACCAAGTCGTACACCAACGGCGACGTGTACATTGCCGTCACCAAGACGTGGGCGAAGCCTCCTGTGCCGTTCCTGCTGAATCTTGGCTGGAAGGCGACCAATGCCACCATCTTCGGCATCGGCGGCCAGAGCACTCGCTTTGGCGGGCGGTTCTTCGGGGGGTTGGGCATTCCGCTGCCGCTCGGCCATGGGATCGTGGCGGTGCCCTCGGCGGGATTCACGCAGGAGCCCAAGACCGCGGTGAACCTGAATAATATGCTGAATGCGGCGCTCTATGCCTGCGAGTTAGCAACCCTCTGCAGCCCAACATCGTACCCGCTGATGAGCGCCCATCTACCCACAACGCTGGACTACGCCGTGCGCGTGACGCAAAGAGACAAGCCGCACTTCGCGTTTGACATTGGCGTGGGGCAGGTGGCGGGGAACATCGGATCCATCTACGTCCCAAACCCCTACTATCCCTCGTTGGGGCCTCCGATTGTGACCACGCCGGTGAACCTGCAGGCGCGGAGCGTAGTGGGCATGGGTCTCAGCTACCGCTACTGATGGTGGTTTTCAAGAGGACTGAAGCAGAGAAGGCTTCCTGTGCAGTTTTGACCAGAACGGGGAGAGGGCTCTGGGTATGCTTGCTACGAGTACCCACGCCCTCGCTTCGCTCAGGGCAAAACGATTCCCTCCGCGGAGCAGGCACGAAAGTACCAGGAGGCTCTTCTCATGCGAATGCTCCGCTGCGCGCGTTGGCTCTTGCTGACGCTGCTTCTCTCTCTGATTCCCGCATCATCACACGCACAAATCGTCATCACTGTCGGATTCGCTCCGCCGGAACTTCCGGTCTATGAGCAGCCATACTGCCCCGAGCCCAACCTGATGTGGATGCCCGGCTACTGGGCCTACGATCAGGATCAGGGCGACTACTACTGGGTGCCCGGCGCCTGGGTAGAGGCTCCCTATGAGGGTGCGCTCTGGACGCCCGACTACTGGGACTGGTACGACGGTCGCTACAGGTTTCATCGGGGCTACTGGGGCAGCCATGTGGGCTACTACGGTGGCGTGAACTACGGCTACGGCTACGAGGGCATCGGCTTTACCGGCGGCGAGTGGCGCGGCAACGAGTTTGCCTATAACACCGCGGTCATGCGCGTGAATCAGAACACGTATCCACACCACCTACAACGACCGGACGATCGTAGAAAGAAACACGATAGCCAACAACAACCGCGTCGCCTATAGCGGCGGTCCCGGCGGCATTCAGCACACCGCCACGCCTGCTGAGCAGGTAGCCGCACGCGACAAGCACACGGCGCCGACCAGCTTCCAGACGCAACACGTGGCGGCGGCCAAGACCGACAAGACCTCGTTTGCCAAGGCCAATGGCGGCCACCCGAAGAACGTGGTAGCCGCCAGGCCGCTGGGCCCGGTAAAGAGCACTCCGGCTTCAGGGCCAAAGGTTGAACCGAAGACAGGGACTCAATCGCGCCCTGCCCCGCAGCCTCAATTGCGTCCTGCCCCGCAGCCTCAATCGCACCCTGCCCCGCAGCCTCAATTGCGTCCTGCCCCGCAGCCTCAATTGCCACCTGCTCCTCAGCCTCAATCGCACCCTGCCCCGCAGCCTCAATTGCGACCTGCTCCGCAGCCTCAATCGCACCCTGCCCCGCAGCCTCAATCGCACCCTGCTCCGCAGCCTCAATTGCGTCCTGCTCCGCAGCCTCAATCGCACCCTGCCCCGCAGCCTCAATTGCGACCTGCTCCGCAGCCTCAATCGCGCCCTGCTCCGCAACAGCAGTCTCGTCCTGCCCCGCAGCAACATGCCGCTCCCGCGCCCAGAGAAGAGTCAAATCCCGGAAACAAGCCGAGGTAAAATCGCTAACGCGGAGCCTCGCTTTCCTTCCTCAAGGACCCGCGGTTCGCCGTGGGTCTTTGTGCGTTGTGTGGCTGTCGACGTGGTCCGACTGCACCGTACAGGATCATGCGGGCGGCCTTTGCAAATGTGCCTAAAAACGGAAAGAGCCGCCCGGCAACAGGGCAGCTCTTTCCTCAGGGAGAATAGTTCCAACGGAGGCAAAACCATCAGAACTTTCTGGCTGCATAGTAGGGGCGGGGGAGGGAGTGTCAAGGAGAAATCCGAGGAGAAATAAATTCTTTTAATTCAATAACTTGATAAATATATTTCAAGAAATGCACAGGAGGCTCTCTTCGGCGTGTCTTCGCCTTTTACTCCCGCAGTATCCCGTCTTTTCAGGGTGTTTTCTAGGGTTTATTCCCTGTTTTCCACAAGTTTTGCTCTCCCATTAACCCTTCGGATGCGGCTTCTCGATTTCAGCTGGAATTGCTCCCCCTCAGTCCCGCAGATTCGAGGCTGATGAACTCCTCGTCGTAGACCGAAGAGACCGGCTTGCCGCGCGCCATGCGGTAGAGCGCCCGGCCGCCGCCCAGGAAAAATCCCAGCAGAATGGCGGCGCTGGCAGCCGATGATCACCAGCCGACGATGCCCATCAGCAGCTTGCCGGTCTTCGCGACCTCGGACTCCGTGGGCTGCGGGATCGAAATCAGGTCCGCCTCAAAGTGCACCGTGGCCAGCAGCTTGTGGCTTTCGTCGGGAATGGCGTCGCCGCTCACCAGCGCCACCAGCGGCCCGCTGCGGCGCACCTCCAGCGAAGCCAGGTCGGAGTCCTGCAGCGGCTTGGGCCAGGCCGGCTGTGCCTGCTTGCCGGCCTGTTTGCCGCCTTGATGTAGTCGCGAATCTTGGTCTCCTGCGCCGCGGCCATCTGCGGCGTGGGATAGTCGATGATGGTCAGCGTGGCCGGGCCGGAGCGCAGCGAGTAGTTCGCGGTCACGGCCTCCGCGCCGCGATCGAAGCCCACCAGCTCCGGCGGCAGCACGCCGCCCGCGCCGGCATAGCCCGCCGGTCCCAGCGCATAGTGCGTGGTCTGCCCGTCCAGGTTGGCCTGCGGCAGGTTGGCCAGGATGGGCGGCGTCAGCGCCTTGCCTCCCTCCGGCAACGGCAACTGGCCGGCCAGCTCGCGCAACTCCGCGCCGGACATGGGCCCGATGTGCGAGAAATTCGCATCCACCACCGTATTGCCCACCCAGAAGAGCACCCGGTTGTGGTCCGACGTAGCGCCCGTGCCGATCTCTTCCTTCGGCCAGCCATTCTGGCGGTAGAACGAGTACGCGCCGTAGGCGCCGCTGGCGTCGTGAAAGCGCAGCGCGCGCAGGCTCAGCGTCTCGCCCTCGCGCTTGTAGTCGGCCAGCGCGGCGTCGGTAAAGTCGTACTCCTTGAGCGCCGCCGCGTTGGCCGGTCGGCCTGGGCCGCATCGGTCAGCTTTTTCGGCGGCTCCGCGGCCACCCATCCGGCAAAGGCCTCCGGCAGCAGCGCCTTGGGCACCGGCGGAAGCACCAGGTGCGTCGACGCCCTGGGAAGCCGGCGCCTTGGCTGGCGCAGCCTGCGCCTGTGCGGCGGCTGCGCCTCCCACCAGCGCCGCCGAACAAACCGCAATGGAAATCCAACGCATCCACACGCTCCAGTCTTCAGGGTACACGCCACACCCCAGCGGCGAAGGCATGTCCCCTCTTTAGTTGGACACTGGGGAGCCGGAAAGGTTCCTGCGGCCACTCTCGCGAGCACATAATACCTTTGGGCTTAGTTCTTCTAATGATTGCTATTTCCCGTGCAATGTTGCTAGGAAGCTGTACAATTCACGCGAATCTGTTCTGGCAGAAGGGAGTCGCCAATCGATGTGTTTAAGAGCGAAATTCTTGCTGACAGCCGCGGTCTTGGTGCTGCTCGTCACCCCGCTGGTGTGCAGAGCGCAAACCTCGGAGGCTTCGCTAGAGAGTTTTGTCTCCCAAAGCGTCGGCGAAGCTGAGAAAGTGGATTCTGCGACTATCGGCGAATGGACAATCCGGCATCCGGGCGAAACTGTAGAAGCGCCTGCGGAAAGAGGTCGTGATTATGATCCGGAAAATGCGCGGGATATGCACGACAGGGAATTGGAAGGGCGCTGGTGCCTGCGCTCCACCGCCGAGATTCCCCTTACCGGCGGCATTAGCGTTCACCGGAGAGTCGTCTTTTATCAGCCGCTGGTTGAACAAATCTATGACAAGCCACTGCCGCCGCTTCCCACCGAAACCGGTGACGCTCTCAGGCAGCACGGATGCAGGATCGGAAAGATCTTTATGAATTTGATGGAGTCACCGACCAGCAGATCTTCGCAGAGACCCTTGCCAAACTAATTCCTGGGAAGCGTTCGGAGGAGCCGGGCAATTTCATCGTGGACTACCAAGGGAAGGATTACTGGAGGCCGGTTTATTCCTTCGATAACATTGTTAGCCATGGTTTGATATACGATTTGTACGTAAGCAAACCGATAGGTTCACGTCCAGGCGAGCAGCCCGCTGTCCTTCTGGACTGGAAGGGAGGAATTCTGGAATACGGCCAGCCGTCTTCGAAGACCATAAACCCTGAAGCAGGGCAACCGGCGGCTGGCCAGATCGCGCAGCCATGCTCGCCCGGCTGCCGGAGTCCCCACCCTCGCCATGCTCTCCTTCCTAGCCCCTCAAGTTGGCGACAGATATGAGCAGCCCCCGTTTTATTGCGAGAAACAATTGATCCCCGTCCTGAGCGAGTGGATGGACCTGGCGGCTCGAAGCGCGCCGGAGAAACACGCTGGCGGCTCTTCTGCTAGCCGACAGGGTAGCTGGCCGTCTTTATAACTGCGATGTGTTCAGCGATTCCTCAAATCAGCGTCTTCTTAATGTCGAAGGAGCGGAGGAGGATTCCGATGTGACCTTGAGAAACAAACTGAAAAAGCTTGGCATCGAGACAGATAAGCTGGCACGGCCAGGGCCTGAGTATTACGCCAGAAATTTGCTCCGCCAGGTTCTGAAGCTGGCGCCCACAGGACCGGTAAACGAGTTCCACTGCATGGCCCTCCTTCAACGATCCATGCCAACCGTCCGAAACTGTTGATTCGGACTGCACCAATTTCATCAAAGAGGGAGAGAGTTTCTTGATGCGCTTTCCAGAGGATGAATGGACGTTAAGCGTGCACCTCATCCTTGCAGAGGCCTACGCGATTACCGCGGCGAACCTTGGCCAGGATTACTCTGCAACTCCGGATACCAATAAGATCAATTTGGAGAAGAAAGCGACGGCGGCATCATCGTGCGGAATGCGAAAAGCGTGAACGAGCGGGACCGCGTGCTGGTTCTGGGGAGGAAATCGTGCTCTCAACGCCGGCATGGGACCATGGTTGAACCTTCCTTGGGAATTTCAGCAATGACGCCTAACTCGCGTCCGGACGCTTTGGAAGCAAAAACCATGCAGCGATTGCCGACAGGAAAGCCAGCGCTACGGCCAGGCCATAGCCGTGCAGGCCAAAAAACTGTACCGCGATGACTGTTCCGAGGATGAAACACCCACCCCACAGGCAAAGTGCGGCCATGCCGCGCACCAGTTGCAGCACCCATGGATACTCCGCAACCCACCGTGCCGAACTGCGAAAGGAACACCGTATTCGCATAGAAATCTCGCGCCATGTAAATCAGGCAGCCGCCCACGTAATGCGCAGGGCCATCGCCACATAGGGATTCGAAAGCGGTTGAAAGGAAGCAATCATCGACGGCCAAATCCGATGGCCACATCATGCCACAGATTTGTTCTGTGCTTGCCGTCCACCACGCATCGAAGGCCGCCAGCGCGCGCTCGCACTGCATCCGGTGCCGTTCCTTCTTGTCGCGGACCTTCTTGCGCAGCTCTTCTTCGAGCGGCTCCAGCAGGTCGAAGGTGATGTTGGCGGGTTGAAAGTCCTTCGGGTCGGCATGGGTGATGTAGTGCACCAGCGAGCCGAGGGCCGTCGCGCGCGGAACGGGCACGGGCTCTTCGCCGCGCGCCAGCGCAGCCGCATAGATGCCCGCCAGCAGCCCGGTGGCGATGGATTCCGTGTAGCCCTCGACGCCGGAAAGCTGCCCGGCAAACAACAGCCTCGGCTTCTTTCTTCAGGCGCAGAGTTTCATCCAGCAGCAGCGGCGCGCAGATGTAGGTGTTGCGATGAATCTGCCCGTAGCGCAGGAAGCGCGCGTTTTCAAGGCCCGGAATCAGCCGCAGCACGCGGGCCTGCTCGCCAAACTTCAAATGATTCTGGAAGCCGACCAGGTTGTAGCTGTCGGCGCGCAGGTTTTCCTTGCGCAGTTGCACCACGGCCCAGGGCGTCTTGCCGGTGCGCGGGTCGCGCAGGCCCACCGGCTTCATGGGACCGAAGCGCAGCGTATCGCGGCCGCGGCGGGCGCAGCACCTCGATGGGCAGGCAGCCCTCGAAAATAGTCGAGCTTCTCCCACTCTTTGCTCTCGGCGGCCTCGGCCGCCAGCAGCGCATCGAGAAAGCGGTCGTACTCCTCGCGGTCCATGGGGCAGTTGATGTAGTCGGCGGTGCCTTTGTCCCAGCGCGCGGCAAAGTAGACCCGCTCCATGTCGATGGACTCGGCATCGACGATGGGCGAGATGGAGTCGTAGAAGGCCAGATGGCCGGAGCCGGTGATGCGCTCGATCTCGGCGCTGAGGGCGTCGGAGGTCAGCGGGCCGGTGGCCAGAATGGTGCACGCGTACGCGTCCTGCGTCCGGGTCGAGCCTCGTGACTTCTTCGCGGATCACGCGAATGCGGGGCTGGGCCGCAATAGCCTCGGCGATGCGCCGCGAAAACTCGACGCGGTCCACGGCCAGCGCGTGGCCGGCGGGCACAGCGGTCTCATCCGCAATGCGCAAAAGCGCCGAGCCCGCCCGCCGCATCTCCTGCTTCAGCAGCCACGGCGCCGTGTTGGGCGACTCGCTCTTGAGAGAGTTGGAGCAGACCAGCTCGCCGAACTCGATGGTCTGGTGGGCCGGCGTCAGCCGCGGCTTGCCGTCCACGACGGCCCGCATCTCGTAGAGATCCACCTCGCAGCCCAGCCGCGCCGCGGTCAACGCCGCTTCCGGCCCGGCCAGTCCGCCGCCGATCACGCGAATTCTCTTCATTGCAGATCATCCTCAGATTGAGTCTCTATCGGCGCGAAGCGCTCGTCTGCCGCACCGCAGGTGGCTCGAAACTCATGGAGCGCAAGCGCCGCCCGCCCGTACGGCCAGTACCTTCAGCGCCTCGCCGGTCACGCGTACGGTCCGCCACTCGTCAAGAAATTCGGCCCCCATCGCCCGGTAGAACTCAATGGCCGGCGTATTCCAGTCCAGAACCTCCCATTGCAGACGCCCGCAGCCCTTTTCCACCGCGATGGCCGCCACTCGTTCGAGCAGCGCCTTGCCGATCCCCAGGCCGCGAAACTCCGGCTCAACGAACAGATCCTCCAGGTAGAGCCCTGGCCGACCCAGCCAGGTGGAGTAGTTAAAAAAATAAAGAGCAAAACCTGCCGCCCTGCCTTCATATTCGGCTATCAGACAGAAATAAAATGGATTGGCGCCAAATCCGTCCTGCTCCAGGTCCGCTTCGGTCGCCGTCACGGCCTCCGGCGCGCGCTCGTAGGTCGCCAGTGCGCGAATGAAAGTCAGAATTTGCGGAACATCCTCGCGGGTTGCGGGACGAATCGTGGTTGCCATGGTCTCATTCTAATGTGTGATACAGGCCACACCCTGAGGCTTGCCAGAAAGACTACCATGGTATGTTGAGCACGGCGGTTAAGCCAGTGTAGACTCTTTTACGGCAGACTGACGCAGCCCGAGGCCGAACTCAAAGTTCCATGCGGTCATGGGCCGGTAAAATTCTATTTTTCGAGCGCGCGGGTTCTCTCGTCTCGCGCCGCTCCCAAGGAGAAGCAGATGAAACGCACGATATCACTTTGGCTGGGCCTGCTGGCTTTCGCCCTTTTGCCCGCGCTTGCGCAAACACCCGCGCCCACAGTGCCCAAGGGGCCCACGGGCAAGATTCACGGTCACATCAACGGACCGGAAGGAGCCCCAAGAACCTCCGGTACGGTAAGTCTCTCGAACGACGGCGGAAAAACCAATAAGTTCACCTTCCCGGTCTCTTCCTCTGGCGACTATGCGGGCGAGGCGACACCTGGCACCTACACCGTAATATTCCGGGCGCCCGACACCCCCCCCGACAAATTCGTCGACTCCTTCGAAAACGTTAAGATTATTGCCGGCCAGGACGTGCTTCAGGACTTCGACATGACCCGCAAGGCATTCATCGACAAGCTGCCCGCGGACCAGCAAAAGCAGTTGGAGGAACTCAGGAAGCACAATGCCGAAGCCATGAAGGCCAACGAGGTCATCAAGAACCTCAACGCCGATCTGAAGGCTGTCAGCCAGGACTTCAGGGATGCAGACACCGCGCGCCAGACGGCAGTGCAAACCCTCGGCGCCACTGCCTCCAAGGCCGATATCGATGCCAAGGAAGCCGAGATCAAAACTGCGAAGTATACCGAAGTCGAAACCCTCATGCTCAAGGACACCGCGGCCAAGCCAGATGCTTCCGTTCTCTGGGCTCAGTTGGGCCAGGCGCAACTCGGCCTGAAGAAATATGACGAAGCGGAAGTGACCTACAAGAAGGTTCTTGAAGTGGAGGCCGCATCGAAAAAGCCGAATCCTCAAGCTCAGGGCGCGGCCAATGCCGGCCTGGGCGAGATCTATGCGCGCACCGGCAAGGTTCCCGAGGCAGTATGCAGCCTATGACGCGGCCGCCAAGGTCAATCCCCCGCTGGCGGGAAGTCTATCTGAAAAACGAAGCCGTGATCTTCTACCAGGAGCATAACCCGGATGCCCAGGCTGCCGCAGCCGATAAGGCCATCCAGGCCGATCCGACTTCGGCCATCGCCTACTATCTCAAGGGCAATGGTCTCGTCGCAAATTCCACGGTGGATCCTAAAACGCATCTGCCCGTAGCGCCAGCTGGCTGCCTCGAGGCTTACCAGAAGTACCTGGAACTGGCTCCGACTGGTCCGTATGCCGATGAAGTGAAGTCCATTATCGCCGGCTTCGGACAGAAGATAAACTCCAGCTATAAGGCGCCCAAGCCCAGCAAAAGGTAAGGGGTGCATCCTGCTTTGTTGCCGAAAGGCGCTCCCGGTTGCCGGGAGCGCCTTTCGCATCTTTGTAAACCTTCTGCAATCGCGTTCTCGTCCCCCCCATTGTTCTGTCTCAGAAGAACGTTACATAAATGCGCTGTCATCCTGAGCGACCGGACCCTGAGCTTGTCGAAGGGGAAGGGAGTCGAAGGACCTGCATTTTACGCATATAGCAGTGCCTCGGTTGCAAACAAATATGCAACAAACCTTCGAGACACTACTCTACAATCCATTCCATGATCTCCGCTTTGCCCAGCTACGACCAGGCCGCGGCGCTGGTGGCTGCACATGCGGCGGCGCTGGGCCGGCTCCAGCCTGCAGTTGAGCGCGTGGAACTGCGCCAGGCCTCAGGCCGTGTCCTCGCCCAGCCTCTCTCGGCCGATTGCGATCAGCCTCCCTTTGCCCGCTCCACTCGCGATGGCTACGCCTGCCACGCCGCCGAGGCCTCCACTCACAAGCCGCTGGCCATCGCTGGCGCAACCCGAGCTGGTCAGCCTCCCTCCGGCCCGCTGCCACCAAAATCTGTCTGGGAGATCATGACCGGCGCTCCAGTTCCCGCAGGCGCCGACGCGGTCATCATGCTCGAACACGTCGAGGCAGCCGGCAGCGCCAAGGCCGGTAAAATCCGGCTGCTCCCGCCCCGCACTCTCAAGCCGGGCGAGAACATCGTCGCCCAGGGCGCCCAGGCCCGCGCGGGAGACGAGTTGCTTCCCGCCGGAACCGCGCTCCACTCCGGGCAGATCGCCCTGGCCGCAGCTTGCGGCTGTGCAGCTCTGGAAGTCTTTGTCCGGCCCCGCGTGGCCATCCTCACCACCGGCGACGAACTTGTTCCTGTTGAATCCTCGCCCGCTCCCGGCCAGATTCGCAACTCCAACGCGCCCATGCTGGCCGCTCTGGTGGCTGCCGTGGGCGGCGATCCCTGGGTTTTGCCCACAGCAGCAGACAACGCCCAGGCTCTCGACGCCATACTCGCCCAGGCCGCCACGGCTGATCTCCTGCTCATCTCCGGAGGCGTCTCGGCGGGCAAATTCGACCTGGTCGAGCCCGCCCTGGCTCGCATCGGAGCCCGCTTTCACTTCACTGGCGTTCGCATCCAACCGGGCAAGCCGACGGTCTTCGGAGAACTGCCCCGCGCCGCCGGCTCGCCCTCGCTGCCCTTTTTCGGTCTTCCCGGCAATCCTGTGTCCACGGCCGTCACCTTTCTGCTCTTTGCGGCTCCGGTGTTGGCCGCTCTGGCCGGCAGCCTGGAGGCGTTTCCGCGTTTCGCCCTGGCACGGCTGGCCCCGCCCTCCGACCGGAGTGGCAAGGCCGGACTCACACGTTTTCTGCCCGCGTTTTGCAACTTCAGCGCCGCAGCCGGCCAGCCACCCCAGGTTTCCTTCGTCCCCTGGCACGGCTCCGGAGACCTGACAGCTCTGGCCCGTTCCAATTGTTTTTTGGTTGTGCCGGAAGACGCTCACAGCCTCGAACCCGGCTCGCTCGTTCACATTCTGCTTCCCTGAGGACTCCCATGCCCGAACCTTCGCACACGCAGCTCTCGCACTTCAACGCATCCGGCCAGGCCGCCATGGTCGATGTCAGCGCCAAAGAGGTCTCCCGCCGCGCCGCCAGCGCCTCGGCCTTCGTCGAGCTCTCCTCAGCCGTCCTCGCGGCCCTGCCCGCCAACCCCAAAGGCAACCCGCTCGAGGTAGCTCGCTTCGCCGGCATCCAGGCGGCCAAGCGCACCGCCGAGCTGATCCCCATGTGCCATCCCCTGTCGCTTACTCATGTGGACGTGCGGGCGGAGGTCGTCCCCGGAGGCGTGAGTATCACCGCCTCAGTCGCCGCCGCCGGTCCCACCGGCGTTGAGATGGAAGCACTCACCGCTGCTGCCGTTGCCGCCCTCACCGTTTACGACATGACCAAAGCCCTCGACAAGGCCATCGTCATCCGCAACATCCGGCTTGAAAAAAAGTCCGGCGGCAAAAGCGGCGATTTCTCAAGAGAGGGCAGCCGCGTGTGAGGCGGCGTAGAGCCGCACAACAGCAGGCAGCCGGATAATCGCATAGCCGCGCCGCCCTTGCTCTACTTATGCGCTTTCTTCCATTCCTTCAGCAGCGCCAGCACTTCTTCAGCGTGGCCCGCGGGCGTAACTTTGGGAAACACGTGCAGCAGGGTCTGGTCCGGCCCGATCACAAACGTGGTCCGCTCAATGCCCCACACTTTCTTGCCGTACATATTCTTTTCCTTCAGCACGCCAAACTGATTGCAGACCTTCTCGTCTACATCGGCAAGGAGCGTATAGGGCAGCTCGTACTTGGCGCGAAATTTTGCCTGTTCCCTGGGCGTATCGCGGCTGATGCCCAGCACCACCGCGCCGGCCGACTGGAGTTTTTTGAAAGCATCGCGGAAGCCGCAGGCCTCGATGGTGCAACCCGGCGTGTCCGCCTTGGGATAGAAGAAGAGAATGACCGGCCGGCCGGCATAGTCGGAAAGACTGGCGGCCTTGTCCTCGTCCGTTAGAAGCGTGAAGTTGGCGACTTTCTGATTGAGTTCCATAGGGAATCACCTCGTATGTTGATTGGAGTGCCGTCACCGCCCATCAGGTTCGATTATTTCCGGTGGCCTTCGCGGTCAGCTTCATCAGCGCCGCATACGCCACCCCGGCCGTAAAGAAGCCCACGAACCAGGCGTAGTCATAGAGAAAGTGCAACGGCTTCACGCCCAGGCCAACCAGCGCAATGGCCACGCCCAGAACCAGCGCCACGATGGAGCGCGGATTGACGCCCTTCGTGTAGTGATACGCGCCTTCGCGGTGATAGAGAGAGTTCACATCCAGCTCCGTCTTGCGGATCAGCACGTAGTCGAAGATCATGATTCCCGCCACCGGCCCCAGCAGTCCGGAGTATCCAATCAGCCAGCCGAAGATATAACTGTCCGGCGAGGCCAGCAGCTTCCACGGGCACATCGCAAGGCCGAGAAAGCCGGTAATCAGGCCGCCGGTGCGGAAGCTGATCAGCCGCGGGTAGACGTTGGAGAAGTCGTTGGAAGGTGAAACCACGTTGGCGCCGATGTTAAGGTTCAGGGTGGCGATGAGGATGGCGATCAGGGCGAAGAAGGCTACCACCGGCTGGTGAAAGGCGCCGATAAGCTCGATCGGGTTCCAGATGGGCTTGCCGAAGAGCGCCGCCGAGGCCGAGGTCACCGAGATGCCCACAAAGGTATACAGCGTCATCGCAATGGGCAAGCCGAAGGCCTGGCCCCACGCCTGCGACCGCTGCGACTTGGCGTAGCGCGAGAAGTCCGGAATATTCAGTGCCAGCGTGGCCCAATAACCGACGATGGCGGTTAGCGAAGGGAAGAAGACGGCGAGGAACTCCCGCGTGGTGTGGAACTGGCTGGGCGTGGAGAGCATGGTGCCGAAGCTGCCGGCCTTCATGCGCACCCAGATGAGCAGCAACGCGGCCATCACAAACATGAAGGGCGCGCCAAATGCCTGCAGGTGGCGAATGGACTCGACCCCTCGCCAGACCACCACCATATTCAACAGCCAGAAGCCCAGAAAGCAGGCCCAGCGGACGCCGTCCATCGCCGCCGTCGCCGGCCAGATCACAGCCAGCATCGAGTCAATCGCCATTCCGCCGATCCACGACTGAATGCCGAACCAGCCGCAGGCCACAAAGGCGCGCAGCAGAGCGGGCAGATTGGCGCCGCGCACGCCAAAGGCCGCGCGGATGAAGACGGGAAACGGAATCCCGTACTTGGCGCCGGCGTGCGCGTTGAGCAGCATGGGTATCAGCACAATCAGATTGCCCAGCAGAACCGTGAAGACCGCCTGCTTCCAATCCATCCCCTTGGCGATGAGCGACGAGGCAAGCTGATAGGTCGTGATGCCCATGGACATGGAGAACCACAAGGCCATGTAGTTGTAAGCGCCCCAGGTGCGCCGCGCCGGCACGGTCGGCGCAAGGTCGCGGTTCGAAAGGGTTGGATCGTAGCTGCTCATGCGCCCGGATCACCTCTTCAGCCAATAGCCAATGACTGTTCCCAGCGCTCCGAAGGCCCATTTCAGGGAATCCTGCTCATACTGTTTTGAAAGTACAACGTACAGAGCGGCTGACCCGATAGCCAGGGTGACAACGATGGCCATCCACATCTGCACGCCGTCGGCCGCGGCCTTTTGCGACGATAGCTCGACATGGCTATGGATGCGCCTTAGCTGGTGTTGATCAGCTTGAGTGAGTCCGGCCATGACTCGCGCATCTCCCAGGATTTGCCCCAGGGCATGAGTGTCCGGAACCTTGGCCAGGGTTGCATCGTCAGAAATTGTTTTCGACTGGCGGCGTAAGCTCCAGGACTTCCATGCGGATATTCCAAAGAAGAGTACGACCGACAGGACTGCCAGCGCGATAGGGTAGATCATGGTGCCCAGCCTACACATTCGGGAGCCAAACCACAACCCCTCCCTAACCCCACCCCCTACAATAAAGACGGAAGTCCCATCGAGGAAAACCATGCCGCTCTCTGGAGAAGCCATTCGCCTGATGAACTACATTGACGACGTTGCCGTGACCCTGCGCCGTGTGCTGGCCACCATCCCCACGCTCACCTCCGAGGAGCGCGCGCGCGTCGCCGAACACCTGCTCCAGACCAGGCCCAATGCCGAGGACGTGGCCCAGGCGCTGGCCGCCCGGTAAATCCGTTTGACAACGACCGTCGCCATTATCGGAGCCGGCCCGCTGGGGCGCTGGCTGGCCCTTTCGGCTGCCCGCGCTGGCTACAGCGTGCGGCTGGAAGATGTGATGCCCGCCAATTTGCATCATGCGCAAGAGGCCCTCCGCAAGCAATTAAGACCTCATTCGCATGATGAAACGCTCGAAACGGAGGGAGGCGGGGGTTTTAACCCCCGCATTGAACCGGCAAAATTATCGTGGGCTTTAGCCCCGGAGGGACACGTCGCCTTCGTCCCCACCATCGATCAAGCCGTCCGCAACGCCGACCTGGTGATTGACTGCGTGCCGGATGAGTTGGAATCCAAGCTGGAGATACTGTGGCTGCTGGACCGCATGGCTCCTCCGCGCACCGTGCTGGCGACGCCGACGACGCGCCTCTCGATTGCCGACCTTGCCAACTGCACATACCGGCCGGAGAAGTGCATCGCCATTGTGGCCGAGGCTAGCGCGCTGACAGGCAGAGTCGGGACGGGCGGGCAGGAGATTCTGCTGCGGACCACGAGCCGGACGGCGAAGGAGAGCGTTGCGCTGGTGGAGGGATTCTGGCGGCGGCTGGGGTTTATGCCGGTGTTTGAGTGCGACGCAGGCGAGCCGCCCCGCTAGGGGCGTAGAGCATTTTCACAGTTTCTGTCGGGCTGATTTCGTAGTTTCCCACCCATTTCACAAAGAACATGAAATGGATGGGGCACGGAACTTCCTTACATGATCAGTGAAAATGCCCTAGATCCGCAAACGAAATCAAATCGACATTGGGGAAGTGCTGGAGCGCGCTCAGGGCCTGGCGCTCGGCGTCGCGCGAGGCGAGCAGGCGGGTGTGGGCGCGGGCGAGATCGGCATCGTTGTAGCCGGGATGGGTGACCAGTTCCCATGTGCCGGGGGGCAGGCCGCGGAGCAGAGCGGCGAGGGCGTCGGCCGAGAGGGTTCCGGTGGCCAGCAGGCCGATGGCGCCGTCGGTGGTGGTGAAGCCTTCTTCCGCAACGATGCAGCGGAACGCGGGCTCAAGCAGACGGAGCAGGCGGAGCTGGGCGCGGCGAAGTGGCGGCGCGCCGGGCGTGGCGCGCAAACTCCAGGCCGGCTCGAAGGGATTGCGCACCGCGCGAATCCCGGCAGCCCGCGCAGCGCGCAACACGGGACGCAGCACGGCAGGAAAGATGTGCGCGTGCTTGTGGGTGTCGATGTGGGTGAGGCGCAGGCCGCGGCTTTGCAGCAGGGCGATTTGCGCGGCGGTCTCGGCCTCGATTTCGCGGGGACGGATGCGACCGGCGAGCAACCGGCGGAGAAATGCGCCCGGCGTGGGTTGGAAGCGGCCGGTGCGCGGGCCTGTGCGCGGGTTGGTGAGCGTGGGGAGCAAGCGCGGCGAGAGGACCGGTTCGCCGTCGACCAGAACCACGTGGCAGCCGACGCCGAGCGAGGGCGTGGAGAGAGCCAGGCGGATGGCTTCATCGGAGGCCGCGGCGCGAGCCATCAGCGTGGCGCTGGTCAGCGCTCCGGCCTGGTGCAGCTCGACGATGGCGCGGTTGACCCCGGAGGTCAGGCCAAAGTCGTCGGCATTGAGGATGAGACGGCCCACCGGGTGAGTGTATCAACACGGGGCGCGGCGCTAAGGGGCCGGCGTTCAGGGGAAGTCGCCGCCGGCCGGTAAGCAAGCGCGCTGCTATGATGAGAGCAGGCCGCAATGGTCTTTCCCACCCCATGCGGGCGGTTAGCTCAGTTGGTTAGAGCGCCTGCCTTACAAGCAGGAAGTCCGGGGTTCGAGTCCCTGACCGCCCACCACGACCTTGTTGTAAGTGATCCAAATTAGCGAGTTTGATGGGGATATTACCTGAATAGATGCATTTCTCCTCGGTTTTCCACAGGTTAGCTGACACCCCGGCTAAAGCGAATCAAGTCAGGCACTTGTTATCCACGCATTTTTTTGTTGCGGGGCTGGTTCGCGTCTTCTTATCCACTCGAAGTCTTGGCATAATCCAAGCTAGAGCGGTTCCTCAGTAACTGTTCCAAAAGCCGAGTCCGGGAAAGGCGCCCTGGTGCATAGCATGAGTTCGAGCCCCGAGCCTTGCCGGATCACCCACGGGAGCACCGAAGAGTGACCAGCTATAGCCGCCAGGACGTGTTGCGCATCCTGCAGATCGGTTCCCGCCAGTTGCAGGGGTGGGAACGGGCGGGAATCATTCCCCAACAACAGAGTTACAGCTTCCAGGACCTTGGGCAGTTGAGGATCTTGCGCGCTCTGCGCGAGGAAGACGTGTCGGTGGCGTTGATCCGGCACTCGATTGTGGCCATGAGAGCGGTGGCGGGCATGGAGAATCCGCTGCTGGAGGCGAGCTTGGTGAGGACCGGGACGCGGCTGGCCTTCCGGCACCACGGGGAGATGGTGGACCCGATCCGCCGGCAGTTGCTGTTTGATTTTGAGCGGCTGGAACAGATGGGCCGCCTGTCGGCCGGCTCCGTGCCAGCGCCGCTGCGCAGATTGGCGGCGGGCAATCGGCGGGGAGTACAGGAAATGTTTCTGGAGGCGGTGCAGGCCGAGGAGACGGGCGAGAAGCAACGCGCCATCAAGCTTTACCGGGAGATGATGGAGCTCGATCCCAGCTTTGCGCCGGCCTGGATCAACCTGGGAACGATTCACTTTCATCTGCGCGAGTTTGACTGCGCCGAGCAGCTATATCGCCGGGCGACGGAAATTGATCCCAGCTACGTGCTGGCGTTTTTCGACCTGGGCAACGTGCTGGACGAGTTGCAGCGGCTGGACGAGTCGATTGCCGCTTACCGGCAAGCGGTGGCGCTGGTTCCCGGCTATGCCGACGCCCACTACAACCTGGCGCTGGCCCATGAGCGCAGGGGCGATGCGCGTCCGGCGCTGAGGCACTGGCAGGCTTATGCGCGGCTGGACAAAGACGGGCCGTGGGCCGAGCACGCGCGCGGACAGATTCGCAAGCTGCTGGACCGCGAGAAGCTCGCCATCGCCTGGCGCGCGGAGAGCTTCATGGCGCCGCGCAAAGGAACGGCGGCGCTCAAGCTGGTGAGCGCAGAGGTCCATGCCGGTTAGGGTGGATTGGCAATTATTAATCGAGAGCGAAAGCAGAGACTATTCAGCGCGGGCTATGGGCCGAGCGGGCGGCATCGCGCTTTTGCGCCCGCCAGCGCAGCCCTAGCCAGGCCAGGTAGCCCAGTTGAATGGCCCAGGTAATCACGTAGGCCGCAACAGTGAACTGGTGGTCGAGTATTGCTCTTGTACCCATTGTTTTCCTCGTTATCTTGTCTTAGTTAACCCGGCTTCAGGCGTTCAGCGCATCCTGTGCCTGTTGTGCGGCAATCTTCTGCTGCTGGCGCTCGACCTGGTAGCGCAGGGCGAGGATGAGAACGCCCCAGGCAAGCCAGGCAACTACATTCCAGGCGAAGGCGTGCAACATCACTGGGTCCTTGATGCCGGAGTCCGGTCCGCCGCCGAAGACAGGCGCGGGATGCTGAGTGCGCCACCAGCGGTTCGACATGTAGACGATGGGCACGTCGAGAGCGCCGAAGATGCCCAGCACAGCAGCCAGAGTCTGCACCTGAGGCCCCGCAGCAAAGCGGCGCAGGAGCAGGTAGCTGACGTAAATCAGCCAAAGGACGAGAGTGGTGGTCAGCCGCGCGTCCCAGGTCCACCAGATGCCCCAGGCGCGGCGTCCCCACAGCGGGCCGGTAATCAGGACTACGGTGCAGAAGACCACGCCCACCTCGGCCCCAGCCAGCGCCCAGGCGTCGGAGATTTGCGCCCACTGCGGGCGATTGCGGCGGAAGGCGAGGAATCCGATGGACCCGATCAGCGAAATGGCGAAAAACAGGAAGGCGACCATCGCCGAAGGCACGTGGTAGTAGAAGATGCGCTGCACCTCGTGCATGGTCTGTTCATCGGGAGCCACATAGATGGCCTGGTAAAAGCCCCAGGCCATGAGGGCGACGGTGACGGCGGCGTAGATGCCTATGGCGAATTTCTTCATGGTGAATCCTGTTGGAACCATATCAGTGTACGACTACTCGTAGGCCAGCGCGTCGATGGGATCCTTGCGGGCCGCCATCCACGCCGGGTAGAGCGAGCCGAAGATGGAACTGACAAGGGCGATAACAGCTCCCTTGCCGATCCAGGCAGTGGTCAGTTGGAAACTGAAGCCGGGAAACTGCACGAAGAGAAGTTCACGCACGCCGAAAGTGGCTGCGATGCCCAACAGGACGCCAACCACGGCCAGCATAATAGATTCGCGCAACACCACGCTGACGATGGTCGTCTTGGAGGCGCCCATTGACTTGAGAATGCCGATCTCCCGCGTCCGCTCCAGCACCGCCGTATACATCGTCTGGAAGATCACCAGAATTCCCACGATGACGGCAATCGTGATCACCACGTTCAGCGCCAGATCAAAGCCGGGAAATTTCGACGGCGTGTATTGCGAGATCACGTCTTCCATGGTCTGCACGTTGTAGCCTTCCAGCCCGCGGGTCGCGGCTATCTCTTGCCGGATCGCATCTTCATTGGCAGGGTCGTCGCTCTTCAGATAAATCACCGTGGCCTTGCCGTCCGAGCCGATCAACTCGCCCAGCGTCTGGATGGGCATCATTCTGCGGCCGCCCTTGCCGCTTTCCACCACGCCGCAGATGCGGAACGGGTGGTTCAGAATGGTGATCGTCTCGCCCACATGATGGCCACCGTCTTTGCGCGCCCATTTATCGTCGATGATTACGTCGTAAGGCCCCTGAAACGGCCCGCCCTCTACGTAGGTAAAGGGCCTCAGCGCGTTGAAACTGGCGTAATCCACGCCATAGAGAATCTCCACGGAACTGGCCATCAGGAAGTGTGTAATCACCGGCGAGGCCACTGCCACGTGCGGCATGCGGCGAAAGACTTCGGCGATCTTGGCGGGTATCGGTGCGCCGCTCACGCCGTTCATGAAGCTGGCATTCGAGGGGCGCACAACCAAATCCGCGCCGATGCCGTTGGTGCGCTGCTTCTGGTCGTTCAGCATCCCCATAAAAATGGCGACAATCGATAGGATCATGACCACTTCAATAGCTACGGCGAATACGCTGATGAGTCGAGCGCACCGGGCGGTTCACTAGATTGGCGAAGATGAGCTTATTCATTCCAGAAGACGGCTCCGAAAGGCTGCAAATTACCGAAATTGCCCTCTCGTTCAGGGTAACAGCCCAGGGCTGGCGGCGGGTGGCGGAAGACGGGATCAAATCGCCTCCGTCGGGGTCAGGTGCGGTCTCGACCTCGGCCAATCCCTGCCGGGAATTAGGGCCTGTTCACACTACCCCGGTGGGCGGCGACGGAAGCCAATTTTTCTCCTATCGAGGAGTGAGGAGCGACGGATACCGGGTGTCTCCTAGCGACGATTGACGAAGAGAGGGGGAAAATTGGCCCCGTCCCTTCGGGCAACGGCGAAAATCGGGGCATGCGTTGTTGTCGTCCTCGGCCTTGGAGCCACCAAAGCCTTCGGGCTACGCCTAGGCTCCCACCCCACGGACGAAGACCTGTCCGTGGGGGCCCAGGTCTGGCACGATTTTCGCTCGCTGCGCCACCCGCCGGGGTAGTGTGAACAGGCCCTAGCGCGAATCATCAATTCATGCCGTTTCGACCCTCAAAAAATCCGCAGCCCCCTGAAAAGAAAGAAAAAACAGAATAAATAATCTTTGACCGAAACAAAGTGCAGGTTTATTGTGAAGAGGTAAATCTTACATGGTACTTGGATCGTTTTCTGGTAAGCGATGGGCAGCTTTGGAGAAGACCTGCGCATGGAGCGGATGTCCCGCGGCATAGCGTTGGAACAAATCACGGCGGTGACCAAGATCAGCCAGCAGCACCTGATAGCGCTGGAGCAGGAGAGGTTCCGCCTGCTTCCCGGCGGCATTCTAAGCAAAGGCATTGTGCGCGGCTACGCGGGCGCCGTCGGCCTGGACCAGGGTGACTGGACGGAGCGGTTTCTCAAAGCCTATGTCGCCAGCGGACAGATGCTCGACGACGACCGCAGTTGGATGGAGTTTGCATCCAACGTGGGCAAGGCCCGCATCCAGCGCCGCGACGCGGTAGAGATGCGCCTGCGCAAGATCGGCGCGATGCTGCTCGTCCTGGTGGCGCTCGCGGGCGCTTGTCTGGCTGTGCGCTACCTTGGCCTGCGCGCCGGCTGGTGGCACGCGCTGCTGCCCATGAAGCTCTTCTGATCCGCAAATTTCTGTACAATCTTCTCTTTCTTATGCAAAAATCTTTGCACGGAGACAAACCATGAAACCAGCCAAACTCTACGCCGCTCTGCTCCTCGCCCTCGCCCTCGCCTCCACCTCGCTCTTCGCCCAGGTCACTCCGCCACCCCGTCCGGCTGGCAGCGGGGCATCATCAGGCCCCACGCTCGAAGCAACCATGAAGTTCATCATTGACCGGATCAGCGACTTCGGCACCGTCAGTTATGTCGTCTTTGCGCAGAACTCGAGGGACGGCAGCACCTGGTCCAACTCCAACTCCTACGTGATAACCAACGTGCACACTGATGCCTCCTCCTGCTATGTTGGCTACCACGGCAAGGGTGTGCGCGATAGCCAGATCGTCTCCGACCAGGACTCGGGCTTCTACCTCAAGGATGTGCTGGACGTAATCGTTGAGCCCGAGACTCAATTCTTCACGGAACAAAGCGCACAGCAGGGGAATGCCAACGTCATCACCACCTCCACCAACCCCACGCTCACCGCGCTCGTCGTGCGCCGCCCGCACAATATAGTGAACTCCTTCCCCCTACTGGACCCCACGCTCGCCGACCGGCTGGCCAAGGCCATCACCCACGCAGTTGAACTCTGCGGCGGCGGAAACAAAGAACCGTTTTAAGGAGAAAGTGTATTAAAAACATCGCTCAGGCTGTGATTGTTGTATATTTTGCGGCTTTGCTCGGCGTTGCGGCGCTGGCCCAGACGAAGGCCGATATGGCCCCCACATGGACCGATCAGGCCACCGGGCTGATGTGGGCGCGGAACGACAACGGCATCGTGAACTGGCAAAAGGCCGACGTGACCTGGCAAATGGCCGCCAATTACTGCCAGAACCTGTCCCTGGGCAGCTACTCCGGCTGGCGGCTGCCCAGCATCGACGAACTGGCCGCCATCTACGACAAGACGCAGGATGATGGTACTTGGCGTCACTGGCACATCAAAGGCGGAATTCAAATCTCTGGATGGAGTTGGAGTAACAGCGCTGGAAATGCTTCTGGGGAGGCGTGGGCCTTCCTCTTCTTTGTTGGGGGGCGGACCTCCACCCCTCTCGGCTACTTCGGCGGCGGACGTGCGCTCTGTGTGCGCCGTTCCGGAGAATGATGTGGGTGATTTGGTTCTTTGGTTTTCGGGTAGCCCCGAAGGGGCCGGAATTCTTGATCAGAAAGAGAGTAATCCATAAGTTTCCTGTGCTGCTGCCCATGAAGCTCTTCTGATCCGCAAATTTCTGTGTTTTGAAAGGGCGCAACTTCAGCCGCGCCCAGATAGCCAAGCTCGAAGCTCCGCCAAGGCCCGCCTGTCGCGGTTCACCTTGCGTTCAGCCCCTTTGAACGCGCTCTGCGCCCCGTTCGCTGCGACTCGTTGTCCCCGGCAGCCGATTGCAATTACCATGGATAAATGCATCCCAAGGCGAAAGCCTGACGGTGCTGGCAGCTCCTGTGCGAGAGTGGGTCCGATGCGAGAGAGAATTCTGATCTCCGCGCCGGTGATCCAGCATGAACCGGTCCTCGCTCCAGCCTGCCCAAATTGAATTCCCTGCAATGGGAGGAGAGTTTTACATTGAGCGACCGTTTCTTGTTTACCTCTGAGTGCGTCACCGAAGGCCATCCTGACAAGATGGCCGACCAGATCTCCGACGCCATCCTGGATGCCTGCCTGGAGCAGGATCCCTACAGCCGCGTCGCCGCCGAGACCCTCACAGCCACTGGCCTCGTGGTCATCGCCGGCGAAATCACCACCAAGGCCTACGTCGATTTCCAGTCGCTGGTGCGCGGCGTCGTGGCCTCCATCGGCTACGACAACGCCCTCTACGGCTTCGACGCCAACACCTGCGCCGTCATCTCCACCATCAACAAGCAGTCCGGCGACATCGCTCAGGGCGTTGACACCGGCGGCGCCGGCGACCAGGGCATGATGTTCGGCTACGCCTCCAACGAGACCCCCGAGCTGATGCCCGCGCCCATCTCGCTGGCCCACAAGCTCACCCGCCAGCTCACCGCCGTCCGAAAGTCAGGCAAGCTCGGCTATCTGCGCCCCGACGGCAAGAGCCAGGTCACCGTCGAGTACGACGAGAACGGCAAGCCCGCCCGCATCGACGCCGTGGTCATCAGCAGCCAGCACGCCGATACCGTCAGCAATGAGGAGTTGCACGCCGACATCCTCAAGCACGTGATCCAGGCCGTGTTGCCTGCCGCGTGGCTCGACGAGCACACCAAGTACCACATCAACCCCACCGGCCGCTTCGTTATCGGCGGACCGATGGGCGACACCGGCCTCACCGGCCGCAAGATCATCGTGGACACCTATGGCGGCGCGGGCCGTCACGGCGGCGGCGCCTTCAGCGGCAAAGACCCGACCAAGGTGGATCGCAGCGCGGCTTACATGGCGCGCTACATCGCCAAAAACATCGTCGCGGCCGGCCTGGCCGATCGCGCCGAGGTCCAGCTTGCCTACGCCATCGGCGTCGCCGAGCCGGTCAGTGTCCGCGTCGATACCTTCGGCACCGGCAAAATCGGCGAAGGTGCTCTGACCGAGCTGATCCGCAAGAACTTCGCTCTCACGCCCAAGAAGATTATCGAGAGCCTGAACCTGCGCCGCCCCATCTACCAGAAGACCGCCGCATACGGCCACTTCGGCCGCTCGGAGCCCGAGTTCACCTGGGAGGCCACCGACAAGGCCGCCGCCCTCGCCGAACAGGCCGGCCTCAAGGCCGCAGCCAGGTAACCCCACCGCATCACCCTCGCAACACTATGGGACCCTTCGCCCGAAGGGTCCCTTTTTACAGATGTGCAGTTTCCGGTTTGCCGGTCAATTAATCGGAGCCCGGAAATCCCGGAAAAATCCCTACTTCGCGCTCACCGCGCGCGAGATCAGCAGCATGTACTTGTCCTTCCGCTCGGCGCTCGATAGATCGCAATTGTTTTGCGCGCAATATCTCTGGCTGGTCAGGTAGTCGTAGATGAGCGAGGGAACATTGTAGTGGTGGATGGTCTGGTGCCGCACTACCTTGCCGTCCTCTACCACGATGATGCGGTTCAAGTGCGTATTGTCGTCGGTGTTATCGAGATAACGAAAATCCTGATAGCTCTTCGTTCCCTCGTCGAGCGGCGGCAGATGGTCCGACATCAGGATGATCAGGCTCTGGGGATCGAGCTTGATCAGGGCGCGGATATAGCTGGCTATCGCCTGGGTGCGGTACCAGTACTGGTTGGCGGCACGCAGCAACTGCTGGTCGTCATGCGGCGCTTTCATCGTGAGAACCAGCGGCCGCCGATCCGTATCCATGTCGTGGGGCTCATGACCGTACATTGTCAGCAAGTAGCTGAAGATCGGCTGTCCTGGATGCTCCCGCAGCGTTCGGGCGATGAAGGCGAGATTCTGATTGAACAGATCCCCATCGAACAAGTACGTCTCGACATCCGATGCGTTGCTCACTGTCAGGTAGCTCTCGCGATCGTGCGCGTATTCAAGCGGATAGTAAAGTTTTTCGAACCCGGCGCCGGTATACGCCTTGGTGCTGTTGAAGTAGTCCGGCTGATAAGCGTTGCTGGCATAGGTTGCGTAACCAGCCTGATGCAGGATGCCGGGCATGCAACCCGCCGCATGTCCGGTAAAATCGTTGAACTCGGTATCGGAAAGCTCCTCCAATGCCGGCACGCCGCATAGCGCCTCGAACTCCGCCTGCGCGGTTCCGCCGCCAAAGACGGGCGAGATGGAAAACCCTTGCTCATCTCCCACCAACTGCGCAAAATCGGGGTGCCGCGGATCCCTTGACCAGGTGACCGCGCGAAACAGCGTGGGATCCACGAAGCTCTCCATAACCACCAGGTACACGTTGTGGCGATTTCCGTTCTTCCGGATGAAATCCGCCGTGGCGCGAACCTGCTGCTCATACTCGCCGCGCTTGCGGTAGGCGTCGGTCTGCTTGATCGCCACCCTCCGCGATGCCTCAAAATACAGAGCCATGGTGAGGCGGCCGTTGGTATTCACGCTCTGCGCATCGGAATATTCCGCCACGTCCACCCGCGCCAACTGAAGTCCTGAGAGAACCGCATCCGGCAGCAACTCCACCGTCGCGACCGCCAGCAGCGCCAGCCCCGCGATGGTCAGCGCGCGCCAGTATCTTCGATAGTCGACGAAAGCGAGCAGCAGAGCCGGCGGCAGGCTCAGGGCAAATATCATCCCCGCCTTCTTGGCGAAATGCAGCACCTTCAGAAGCTCGGGCAGGTTTTGCACGTCGATGATGCGCAGCACGTCTCCGTACGCAATGAAGAAAATATCGCAGGCAACGTATGCGATCACCAACGGCAATGCGGCGACGAATGCAGGCAGCTTTCCCGGCCGCAGCGCAAAGTTGAACGCCCAATAAAGCGCCAGCAGAAGAGGCGCTTCAATCCACAAGTGAGAGCGCAGCGGCGACAATCCGCTCTGGCTGCTCAGAACTTCACTCAGCGCTCCCATGAAGATCAGGAAGACAAAATAGCGAATCCCCAGGCGGCGAATCTTGTCCCCCATCCAGGAAATGCATCGCCGCAATGGAGAACGATGGTGCGCGCCATTCCCCGGAGCCGGTGCAACGCCGCCCAAACTTCTCATCTTCAACCAGCGCCTCGCGGGCTTCGCGTCAACTGCGAAATGTTACAGCCGTGTTAATTTTACATGAACAGTTGTAACGGCCCCGTTTTCAATCGCTTCCGGCGAAAGATGTTCCTCTGCAAAGCCTCCCGTGCGGCAGGAGCGCAGTTTTATGAATTCGATTGCCCGCATACCGCTATAGGCGGGTTTCGTTCCCCGGAGGGGGAGCGGAGAATAGCCCAGGACAACCCTGAGCGATGCGAAGGGGCAGTCCTGGGTGTGCAGTCCAAAAGAAACATTAGCCCCGTAGGGGCGGCACGAAATTCATCCCACTGCACCACCCTCGCAACACCATGGAACCCTTCGCCACAAGGGTCCCATTCTTATGTATGCGGAGTGAAAATGGATGATTCCATGGTATCTCTCCCGTAGGGAGATGGTGAGAATAGCCCAGGGTGAAGCGTAGCGAAACCCTGGGAACGCTGGCCCGCCGAAGAATTGCGCCCCGGAGGGGCGCAGTGAAAGAGGAGCGCAGCGAAAATCGGAGGGAGGCGGGGGTTTCAACCCCCGCAAATGTCATCAGAATTAACGGGGGCTTTAGCCCCTGAGGGAAGTATTTCGCAATTTTCACCCAGAATTCATCCAGAAGGGTTCCATTTCGCAGGTGTGCAGCTTCCCGGTTGGCCGGTCAACCGTCCGGAACCCGGAAATCCCTGGACGCAGTCTGGATGCCTACTTATCGTTATATATTCTAGTTTAGCCATTGTCCTTGTATTTCTACGATAGCAATTCGATTGGTGATCGACTTACAATAAGAGCGTCGCCGCAGGAGGCGCTTACGTGATCAGTAAGGCTTCGCTCATCTCGTTTGACAATCTCGATCTTGCCTGGTCTCGCATCATCACAGCTAAAAATCTTCAGCATAAACGAATGTTTCGTCACTTATACAACGCATATGAGCCTGGGCGAAAGGCGAACCTTCATCTGTTGCACGAAAAGCTTAAGGGCGGATGGAAGCCAACGAGCCCCATCCGAATGTACCTTCCAAAGGTGTCTGGGCTACTTCGCCCACTGACATTGCTTGCGTTGGACGATCAAATCGTTCTTCAAGCGATAGTTAATCAGGTAGCGAAGCAAATGTTTAAACGCAGGCAAGCTGTTGAAAATAGGTTGGTCTTTAGTTCATGTCAGAATTCGAATCCAGATTCAATATTTTTCCTACAGGATTGGCAACGGACGTATCACAGTTTCAAGTTACGGCTCACAAAGCATTTGGTCGGTGGCAATCGCTGGATCGCACATTTCGATCTGGCTGCCTTCTACGAAACAATTTCCCATAGGGCATTACAGAGTGTTGTTTCGCCGTCCGGAGGTAGTAACGAAGCCTGGGAAATGATTCGAAAATGCCTCTGTGTGTGGACGTGCGAAACCAAGGGTATCCCAGTCGATCACGGCATACCTCAAGGACCCATAGCTTCAGATTTCCTCGCGGAGATTTTTCTCCTGCCGCTGGATGAGGCGATGAACAAGGCCGGTATCCCTTACATCCGCTACGTCGATGATATCCGTGTTCTTGGGAAGACAGAGAACGAGGTTCGTCGTGCTGCAGTTGTCCTGGAAATGGAATGTAGGCGTTGGAGCCTGATTCCACAGGGGTCAAAGTTCAAGGTATCCTATGCCAAAGATGTCACTGAAGCTTTGGGCACACTTCCGAGTATTGCGGAGTCAGCGGGCCGTGACCCTGCCGATAGTAATCTGAGTGAGGCGAATGCGCTAGTAATATTTGGTGATGCAATCGGAGGCCGCCCGCTGCGTGTGATAGATAAGAGCCGGCTTCGATTCGTGCTCTATCGGAGTGGCCCATCGCGCACTATCTTGAATAAGGCCCTGAAGCTCTTGCCGACTTATCCCGAGCACATAGACGCATTTGCGGCGTTTTTTGAGAATTATTCGAAATCGAGGCTGATCGTCCGACACGTCACATCCATGCTGAAGAAGGGCGTATTGCACGACTATGTGCACGGAGAACTTTGGCTGATAGCATCACGCCAGGCCAGGCCCGACGAGTTGTGTGATCTGCTGAAAGTAGCGATCGCTCAAGCAAAGTGTGGAGGTCTTTCATTTTCGATGCAGAGGGCGTTATGTGTATTCTTCCTTACGTGCCGGAGTGTTGGGCTTTATCCCAGCTTTCATGCTCTCGCACGCGTTCGGTCCAAGAGTCCGTATCTTCAGTCTCTGCTGGTCCCATACCTATTGAATGAGGATTATCTGAAGGGCGGTATCGCAGCAGAGCTTTGCCAGCGGTCTCTACCGGCGCCGGGCATGGCTCTGGCGGGTGAAATCGTCGATCGAGGGTTGACACTGAAACAAATAGGCATAGCTTCCTATCGTCTAACGTCGGAGGTTAAGAACGTATTTCAAGGACTGGGCCTGATCAGCCTTGGGTCCAAGCCAAAATTCGATCAGATTGGTGATATTTTTCGCACTTCTTATAATCTGCGACCTTGGCGAGGTTGGAAGGCATTGCTTGGATCGAATTATCAACACGCTCTCCAGCTTTTGCTGACGGCAGAGAACAAGTTCTATTCGGATCGCTCTGGCTGGCTCGCGTCACAGAATTCCTTTAACGATGCCATCTTCGGGGCATTTCAGGAAATTCTGAATACCGAAGGCTTACCAGGTGCCATGCCACGCAAAGGGAAAAATGGTAGGTGGATATCTTTCGGAGTAATGTTGGATGCGGCAGCACCGTTCGCGCAGCAATTCCCATTGATGGCGGCGGCGCTACGATCAACGAATGATCGACGAAATAGCATACCTGACAGTCACCCATTCGTATTCAAAACTGGTCAGAAGACGAAACAACTCAGAGTCAGGGAGCGCGACAGCATCAAACATGACCTGACAGGTGTCTATAGAGAAATAATGGATTTTCTAGACTCTCTTCCTTGAGGTATTGCTTCATAGATCAAGATCGGGCATTTGATGTATAAGATCATCTTCTATTGCACATTCGCAAAGGCGAATTTCGAAATGCGCTCGGAATCAATCAATGATGTTAGTCCCGGTAAACGCCGCTGTGATCATGATCGAGATTGCGCCTGGATCATCACCCATTCGAAATCGCATCGCTCCCTCTCATTCCTTTTTACCTTCCCCGCGTCCATCCCCGGCTCGCTCCCCGCCGTTGAACTCCCGACCCCGTAGACCGTTCTCCTCCTTTGCGCCCGAACTCCTTGAGCCAGTTTTGGAGCCATTCCTGAGGCCTTCTCCCGCTCCGTCCGCCGAAGGCCTGCCCTGAGCGAGATCGAAGGGGCCTCTACCTGGACGGTCAGTCCTTGCAGATAATTACCATCCGGCAGCGCAGAATGACCCTATGTCCAACCTCCGTCCGATCGATCTCCCCCGCCGCGTGCCTTTCCTGACCACTGACAACTGACCACTGATCACTGACCACTGGCTACCCCCCCTCCCCCCCTATACCCCTCGGGGGTATAAATATTCCTCAAAACCTTGCAGATTATTTCTAACCCGTTTGAAATCAAAGCCTGTGGAAAAAATTTCCACCCCAAATTCTCCCGCATCGTGAGATTTGGCCTCTGAAAATCACCGGAAAAAGTCGGTTTTTGCCTCGAAAACCAGCCTTTCTCGCCCGGTTCGAGCCGAAAAACCGCCCTCGAACAGCCCTTTTTCCGTCACCTTTCTCACCGTTCCCTTCAGCAAAGGACACCGCTTCGATCTCCGGCTACAGCCATCCCGCAAATGCCTTAGAATGTTCGTGGCGCGCTGCGCGTCCAGTCTGTCGAGGTGCTACCGATGCGTTTCCTCGTATTTGCAGTTCTTGCTCTTGCCTTGGCCACAGCCGCCGCCGCGCAATCCGCGAATTGGAGTTACCAGGGCAAGACCGGCCCTTTGGTCTGGGGCAAGCTCGATCCCGCTTACCGCGCCTGTACCAAAGGCCATGAGCAGTCGCCCCTCGACATTCGCGGCGCTCACATGAACAAGGCGCTCCGCCCCATCGAGTTCCACTACATCGCCGGGCCGGTAACACTCACCAACGACGGCCGCACTATCGTGGCGCATGTGGACCCCGGCAGTTACGTGGTGGCCGGCGGCGTGCGCTACGAACTGGTCGAGTTCAGCTTCCACCATCCCAGCGAACAGGCCGTGAATGGCAAGTTGACCAGCATGGACGTGCAACTGCTGCATCGCAGCGCCGACGGCAAGCAGGCCGTGGTGGATATCCGGTTGATGGAGGACGCGGGCAACCCCAACGCCGTGTTGGCCGCGCTGTGGCCGCACCTGCCCAAAACGGCCGGCTCGACCGCAAAAGTTACGGAGATGGTGAGCACCGGCGGCCTGCTGCCCGTCGACCGCGGCTATTGGACCTACATGGGCTCGCTGACCGCCCCGCCCTGCACCGAGGGAGTGCGCTGGTTTGTCTTCGAGCAGGAGCTGAGCCTGAGCCGTGACCAGTTGCGCGCCTTCGCGGCGCTTTTCCGGATGAACACCCGCGCATTGCAGGAGCCGCATGGGCGGCGCATCGAGGCCAACGAGTAAGGCCGCATGAGTGAAGCAAGTTGGCCTAGAGCCCGATGGGCAGTTGGCCGCACCGCAGGTGCCGGCTGACTTTAGGTACCCACCCCCGGTATACTTTCACCATGCATCTTCATGCGGCGCCTTCCCCGCCGGGCGCAAACAGAACTCAAACCGTGCTGCGCTTCTCGCTGGCGGCCACGCTCGCGTACGTGGCAGTCACCTTCGTGGCCGGATTGCGCGCCCATTCGCTGGCCCTGTTGTCCGAGGCTGGCCATAATGCCTCCGATTTTTTCGCCCTGCTGCTCAGTTTTGCCGCCGTCTACTTTCAATCCCGCCCCGCCGATCCCTCCAAGACCTTCGGTTATCAGCGCGCCGGCGTGCTGGCCGCATTCATCAATGCCGCCGCGCTCATCGTCATTTCCATCTGGATCGGCATTGAGGCCGTCCACCGGCTTTCAGCGCCGGTCATCGTGCAGCCCAAACTCATGATGTACGTGGCCGCGGCTGGCGTAATCATGAACGGCGTCATCGCAGCCCTGCTGTGGCGCGTGGCCCGCGACGTGAACCTGCGATCGGCCTTCCTCCACATGGCCGGCGACACGCTCTCGACCGCGGCCGTCATCGCCGGCGGCGCGGGCATCCTGCTGACCGGCCGGAACTGGATTGACCCTGCTCTCTCGCTACTCATCGCCGCGCTCATCCTCTGGACCAGCTTTGGCATCGTCCGCGAAACCCTCAATATACTTTTGGAAGGCACACCCCGCGGCGTCTCGCTCTCCGAGATTCGCTCCGGCATGGAGTCCGTTGAGGGAGTGGTCAATGTCCACGATCTGCATGTCTGGAGCCTCGGCTCAAACTCCAGCGCGCTGGCCTGCCACGTGACTATCGCAGACATTCCCCCGTCAGAGAGCGCCTGCATTCTGGCCCTACTCAACCACCTGCTCAAGGAGCGCTTCCATATCAGCCACGCCACCATCCAGTTCGAGCACATGGGCTGTGAGCAGCTCGACGGCTGTGTCGTGCCCATAGAGGAGATGATCGGCCAAGGACACCACCACGGACACGCGCACTGATTCCGCTTCGAATGCGTGCGCATAAAATTCTTTGCAATGTGAAAGATGAAGGCTGAATACCCGTACCGGTTCACTTATTATCGAGGGATTAGGTCAATCATCTTTTTCTGTTTCTGAGGAGGTTTTTCTTGCTCCGTTGCCGCGCGTTATCTGCTGCTCTTTGCCTCGCCCTTCTTTCTGCCACGCCAGGTTTGGCCCAGAAGCCGCTCTCTGCCCAGGCTGCGGCGCAAACTCAAGCCGCTGCGCCGACGGCCGCGCAACTGGAAGCTCTGGCCGGCGAGTACACCAGTCCCGCCGACCCCGACTCTCCGGTCAGCTTCTATGTCCAAAATGGCAAGCTCATCGTCGAGTCCGAACGCCACGTCCCCGCCGAGCTCAAGCACGTCTCTGCCACCGAGTTCAGCTGGCCCGACGCGAAGTTCACCTTGCGGTTTACCCTCGACGCCTCAGACCGCGGAGCCACCTTAGTCTTTTCAGATACACCCAACGACCCCTATCGCCGCACCGGCCCGCCCGTTCGTCACCTCTTCCACGACTACCAGCGCGCCGAGGCCATGATCCCCATGCGCGACGGCGTCAAGCTGCACGTGGTTTATCTGAAGCCGGCGGACATCGCCGCGCCGCTGCCGTTCCTCGTCCAGCGCACGCCCTACGGATGCGACGGGACCAACCGCGCCTCGTTTTTCGGCACTCGTCCTGAGATGGCCCGCGAAGGCTACATCTACGTCTGCGGCGACATTCGCGGCCGCTACCAGAGCGAGGGCGAGTTCGTGATGAGCAGGCCGATGGCAGACCATCATCCGGGGTCCCCGCGGACAGGTCCTGGTCCGTGGGGTGGTCGCGACCTGAAAGCCATCGACGAGAGCACCGATACGTATGACACCGTCGCCTGGCTGCTGAAGTATGTCGCCGGCAACAACGGCCGCGCCGGCTTCATCGGCACCAGCTATCCCGGCTTTCTGGCCATGGCGGCCGGCATCGACCCCCACCCCGCCGTCAAGGCCATCTCTCCGCAGGCGCCCATGATCGACGCCTGGATGGGCGATGACTTCTTCCACAACGGCGCCTTCCGCCAGAGCTACGGTTACGATTACGTCCTCCGCATGGAGACCAGCAAGAAACAAATCACCCCCAACTACGGCAAGGACAAGGATGGAAAACCCCGCGACGGCTACGATTTTTTTCTGGAGCGTGGAAACTTCGCCCAGGACGTGAAACGATCCGGCTCCAAAACCCTGCCCACCTGGAAGCTCTTCCTCATGCACCCCGCCTATGATGAAGTCTGGCGCTCGCGCGGCGTTCAATACTCGCTCACGGCTGTCACCGTTCCCACTCTCTCCGTCGGCGGCTACTACGACCAGGAAGATATGTACGGCCCGCAGATCGAGTACTCCACGCTCGAACCGCACGACCAAAACCACCAGAACTTTCTCGTCCTCGGCCCCTGGCGGCACGGCTATTGGTCGTCCTCTTCGCGCCGCCTTGGCAATCTCGACTACACCGAGCCCATCGGCAAGGAGTATCGAACCCGCATCGAGGCAAAATTCTTCGCCCACTACCTCAAGGACGCGCCCGGCACGAATCCCTCCGGCTTCGACCTGGAAGACACAGCCAGTTTTCAGACTGGCTCGAACACCTGGAAGTTTTACTCTCACTTCCCTCCGAAGGAATCCCGGCCCACCAGCCTGCATCTTGAGGGTGCGGGTCAGTTGAGCTGGAGCGGCTCAACCGCCAAGGCCGGCGTCCGCTACATCAGCAACCCGGCCAACCCCGTCCCCTATCGCCATCGGCCCATTCAGGAGACTTACAGCGAAGGCTCGCAGTGGTTCAACTGGCTTACCGAAGACCAGCGCTTCGTCACCGGACGCAAGGATGTGGCTGTGTGGAAGCTGCCGGTGCTCAAGAAAGATCTCGTCGTCACAGGCGAGGTCATCGCCGACATATACGCCTCCACCACCGACACGGACAACGACCTGGTGGTCAAGCTCATAGATCAATATCCCGGCGACGACGCCGACGTGAAGATGCGCGGCTACCAACTACTCACCAACGCCGAAATCTTCCGCGGCCGGTATCTCGACAGTTTTGAGAAAGCTGCACCATTGCAGGCGGGTTCCGTCCGCGAGTATCGCTTCAGCTTGCACGACGTGGACCACGTCTTCAAGGCCGGCCACACGGTGATGGTCGAAATCCAGAGCACATGGTTCCCGCTCTACGACCGCAACCCGCAGACCTTCGTGCCCAACATCATGACCGCCAAGCCCTCCGACTACCAGCCGGCGACTATCACCATTTACTCCGGCCCCGGGCACGACTCGACGTTACAGGTGCCGCTGATGAGCGCCGCAAACCCGTAGAGTGCTTGTGAGCGAAGGCGAAGTTCCGAAATCTTCAACATGTCCGCACACTTTCGCGCTAACGCATTTTCGGAAATGATGTAGACCGGAACCACAACCGCTGAGTGGGTTTTTCCTCAAGAAAAACCCACATTACAACTTTTGTGGGTTCACACTATTTTCGAAAATGCCGTAAAATAGAAACAGCAGCATGATTCTTCACCAGCCCATCCCGGCCCTCCTCTAGCGGCGCCCGCCGCCCATACTAATTCTCCGCCCATTTTCAGATTCGACCTTTTAATGCAGCACCAACGCGCCCTTGCACGGGCGAATGATATTTGCCGTAACTATGAGGTTCAGCCATGATTGACCGTTTAGAACAGATGGAGCAGCGCTACGAAGAGCTCTCCGCCCAACTCTCGCTGCCTGAGGTCGTCAACGACCGAGAAAAGTATCAGAAGGCCGGCAAGGCGCTCAGCGGCCTGGAAACTCCGGTGATGAAGTTCCGCGAGCTGAAGCAGGTGCGCCTGGGGCTGGCCGAGGCGCGCGCGATGCTGGCCGACCCGGATATGAAGGAGATGGCCGAGCAGGAGATCGCCCAGCTCGCGCCGCGCGAACCGGCTCTGGAAGAAGAGATCAAGGTGCTGTTGCTGCCCAAGGACCCCAACGACGAGAAGAATGTCATTCTCGAAATCCGCGCCGGCACTGGAGGCGACGAGGCCTCGCTTTTTGCCGCCGAGGTCTTCCGCATGTACCAGCGCTTCGCCGAGCAGCACCGCTGGAAGATAGAGGTGCTCTCCGTCTCCGAGTCGGGCGTGGGCGGCTATAAGGAAGTTATCGCCATCATCGAGGGCGAACGCGTCTACTCGCAGATGAAGTGGGAGAGCGGCGTGCATCGCGTACAGCGCGTTCCCGAAACCGAGACGCAGGGCCGCGTCCACACCTCGGCGGTGACCGTGGCTGTGCTGCCCGAGGCCGAAGAGGTCGACGTGAAGATCGAAGCCAAAGACATCCGCATCGATACCTTCTGCTCGTCCGGTCCCGGTGGCCAGTCGGTGAACACGACGTACTCGGCCGTTCGCATTACTCACATTCCCACTAACACTGTAGTTAGTTGTCAGGACGAGAAATCGCAGATCAAGAATCGCGAAAAGGGGATGAGAGTGCTGCGTTCGCGGCTTTACGAAATGGAGATGGAAAAGCAAAATGCCGAGCTGGCCCGAGAGCGCAAGCAGATGGTGGGAACCGGCGACCGCAGCGAGAAGATTCGCACCTACAACTTCCCGCAGAACCGGCTCACCGATCACCGCATCGGCCTGACGCTGCACCAGCTCGACCTGGTGATGGAGGGCCGCCTGCAGCCCATCGTCGATGCGCTCATCACCCACTACCAGGCCGAACAGTTGAAGGCCGGTAGCAATTCATGAAGCAGCAGAGCTCAAAGGTCCGCGAGTTGATAGCCGAGGCAGAATATTCGCTCGCCAAGGGTCCGCATCCGGAGCGAGCCCGGCTCGATGCCGAGGCGCTCCTACTGCATATTTTCAAGGAAAGTGCGCCAGAGAGAAATCGAGCTTGGCTGGTCGCGCATTGGAACAATCTGACTATGCCCAATGTTGGTGCAGAGCACAGAGCGTTGGTCGAGAGGCGTCGTGCAGGCGAACCGATGCAGTACATTACAGGCGAGACAGAGTTTTTCGGCCTGCCTTTTCAAGTTACTCCCGATGTGCTCATTCCGCGCCCTGAGACCGAGCAACTGGTCGACAAGGTGATCGAGCTGGCCAGTCGCTACGACGCCCCTCGCATCGTGGACATCGGCACCGGCTCGGGCGCCATCGCCGTCGCGCTGGCACACAAACTGCCCGGCGCGCGCCTCACGGCCACCGAACTCTCCGCGCCTGCGCTGTCCATCGCGCGCCAGAACGCCGTGCGCAACGGTGTTGCGCGCATCCGGTTTCTGCGGGGCGACCTGCTGGCCCCGGTCGCGGAGGAGAGATTCGACATCATCGTCTCCAATCCTCCCTACGTTTCCACCACTGACCGCGCCTCGCTCTCCGTCGAGGTGCGTGACCACGAGCCTGCGCTGGCGCTCTTTGCCGGCGGCGACGGCCTCGAAATTTATCGCCGTCTCATCCCCGCCGCCTTCGATGCGCTCATCCCTGGCGGATTTGTGGCGCTCGAAATCGGCTACGGCCAATCGCCGGCGATCACCGAGCTACTTGCCCGCTCCGGCTTTGAGCAGATCGATTTCGTTCCCGATCTGCAAGGAATTCCGCGCGTTGCCTGTGCCCAGCGTCCTTGAGCCGTAGTTCCCGACTGCGCCGCGTCAGTCACCGTCATGGGAATTCCGCCGGGAGGAACATCGGCCGTTCCGCGCGACGCTCCAGCCGCACCGCAACCCTGATAGTCCGGCGCAGCCATACTCCTCATCAACCCATGAACATTCCGCCGTTCACGTCGAGCACGTGGCCGGTAATGTAGGCTGCCGCATCCGAGGCTAGGAACTTGACCGCCTGCGCAATATCGAGATCTGTTCCGCGCCGGCCCAGCGGAATCTGCGCCAGCATCGCCGCGCTCACCTTCTCGTCCAGCACCGCGGTCATCGGCGTCTCAATGTAGCCCGGCGCCACTGCATTCACGGTAATCCCGCGTGAGGCCACCTCGCGCGCCAGCGACTTTGTCAGCCCGATCAGCCCGGCCTTCGAGGCCGCGTAGTTCACCTGGCCCGCCTGTCCGGCGCGGCCCACTACGCTGGCCATATTCACGATCCGTCCCCAGCGGTTCTTGATCATCGGCCGCAGCAGGGCCTGCGTCAGCAGGAATGGCCCGGTCAGGTTGATGGCCAGGACGAGGTCCCAGTCGGCGCGCTTCATGCTCATCATCAGCGCGTCGCGGGTGATGCCGGCGTTGTTCACCAGGATTTCCACTTTGCCGAAGCGGTCGAGTATCGCTTTAGCCCCGGCCTCAATCGACTCCTGGTTGGAGACATCCAGCCGGAACGCCGCCGCCTGCCCGCCCAGCGCCTCAATTTCCTTGGCAACCAAGGCCAGCTTTTCCTCGTTGATGTCCGCCACGGCCAGCGTGGCCCCGGCCCGCGCCAGCTCCAGCGATACAGCCCGCCCAATTCCCTGTGCAGCTCCGGTTACTAGCGCAATTCTGCCCTGCAAATCCGCCATATCTTCTTTGACCTCCGCGCGCAATTTCGCGCCCTTTCGCCCCTATTATAAATGGGCGAGAGTCAGGTTTTTATAGTCTGCGATTACGCCTACTGCCTCCGAGGTTTCTGAGACGAAGTCGCGCTAAGTTGTCGCTGTCAGCGCGTTGGTGCGCTTGCTCATCAGGGCGGTGCGCTCCAGTTTTTCCCAGTTGAAGGGTTTGCCGTCGATGGCGCGCTTGAGGGTTTTGAACAGGACAATGGAGAACAACTGGCGGTAGGCGAAGCGTTGCAGCCAGATGTGGAATAGGAGCCAACCGTCGCCCTTGTTAGCAGGGTGGCGGCGTTCCAGGCTGAAGGCAACTGACGAGGTGATGAAGTCGATCAACAGGAAGCCGAGGAAGTAGAAAGCCAGCTTTTCAAAGTTGGCGGCCGAAGCCGCTTCGGGATGGTAGTGGCGATCGATAAAGTAGTGGAGGATGCCGGCCAGGAACATCAGGTCGATAAAGGGCGAGACCAGCGGCAGCAGCATCTGGAAGATGAAGATGTTGGGCAGGGCGAAGAGGCCCATAGCCTTGTTGCGAACAAAGGCGGCGCGATGCTTCCAGACGGCCTGCAGAATCCCGAAGGACCAGCGGAAGCGCTGGCGCATCAGTCCCTTGACGTCGATGGGCGCCTCGGTGAAGGCAAGGGAGCGATCCTCATAGACCACCTTGAACCGATGTTCGAGCAAAGCCATGGTCAGGTCGGCGTCCTCGGCGACGGTGTTGATGGGGTAGCCGCCGGCTGCCTTGACGGGGCCGGTGCGCCAGGCGCCGATGGCTCCGGGAACCACGGTAACCACGTTGAATAAATCCAGGGCGCGCCGCTCGAAATTCTGGCTGGTGATGTATTCCAGGGCCTGCCAGCGGGTCCAGAGGTTGACGCGGTTGCCCACCTTGGCGTTGCCGGCGACGGCGCCGATGAGCGGGTCCTCGAAGTGGGGGATGAGCTTGCTGATGGCGTCGGGGGCGATGACCGTATCGGCGTCGATGCCGACATAGATCTCTTCGACGATCCGATCGAGGGCGAAGTTGAGGGCGGCGGCCTTGCCGCCGTTGGGTTTGGTCAATACCTGGACGCGGCCGGCGGCGATCTCGGCCGCGTAGGCTTGGCGCGCTGCCTCGAAGGTGCGGTCAGAGGAGCCGTCGTCAATGACTATGATGTGGAGGTTGCCGTAGTCGGAGTTGAGCACCGAGCGAATGGTGCGCACGATGACCGTCTCCTCGTTGTAGGCGGGGATGAGAACGGCCACGCGGGGGTTGAATCCTGGCGAGGCCTGGGCGTGGGGGCGTCGCATGCGCTCGATGACGGCGAAGATGCCCACCAGCAACAGGCGTGCGCTCATCAGGATATCGCCCACATAGAAGACCAGCATGATGAACGTGCCGACGATGGCCAGGCTGGAGAAGGCGACGGAGTCGGGCAGCGCGCGTAGATACTGGCGGAAGGTGATCTTGGGCATTACGTCGGCGGTGGTCTTGCCCATCAGCGCGGAGACCTGCACGATCGAGTAGCCGTGGGCGCGCAGGGCGTCAATCAGCACCGGCAGCGCGGCCACGGTGGCCGACCGGTCGCCGCCGCCGTCGTGCAGCAGGATGATGGAGCCGCGAAACTGCGGCTTGACCTTCATGGTCTGCAACTGGTCGAGGATGATCTGGGTGATCTCGGCCGGCGATTTGCGCGGATGCTCGTTCCAATCATTGGTGTCCATCTTGCTGCCGATGATGGTGTATCCATCCTTCTGGATGCGCTCGATGGGGGCGGCCTGATCGTCGGTGTCCGGTTCCTCGTCGATGTCGTAGGGCGGGCGGAAGTAGAGCGGCTGGATGCCGAGCTTGCTGGCAAAGAGCCGCTCGGTAAGCGTGAGTTCGAGATCGAGCTGGCGGTTGGAGATTTCGCTGATATCGGGATGGGTGTAGGTGTGGTTGCCGATCTCATGACCCTCGCGCACCACCCGCTTCATGAGGCCTACGTTTTGCTGGGCCTCTTCGCCGATCAGCATGAATGTGGCCTTCGCTCCCTTGTCGCGGAGAATATCGAGAATCTTCGGCGTCCACTTGGGGTCGGGGCCATCGTCGAAAGAGAGCGCGACTTCGTTGGGGTGATAGCCGTACTGCTGGATGGTGTAAGTGCGGGGATAGACATCCATGTGCTCATCGGTGATGAGTTTCCTGTGCGGATCGGGCTCGTCGGTGTCGACCTCGATAGTGCGCTTGCCGGGCTGTGGCTGCCCGGTGACGCGGATAATGTCGCCCTCGCCCTCGTTGTCCACATCGTGGCCCGGTTGAACCTGGCCGAGCTCCTGCAGCGAGTCCGGGTTGCTGGGCTTGTCCCACACGCTCCACAGCGAGCTGTCCTCCTCGCCCAGACGCCAGAGAGCGAAGGTCTGCAAGCCCAGGCCGCGGGCGGCACGCATCTCGTTCAGCAGCGTGACGCCGTCGAGGAACCACACCACATGGCGCTGATTCAGATCCTCGTCGATGTACTCGAAGTGCGGATTGAGGGAGTTCTCTTCCATATCCAGATCGGCTTCGGCGTCGGAGGCGCGCTGCCAGACTTCGGAGACCGAGAGATCCTCCGTATTGAGCACCACCGGCGGCTTGTGAAGTCTTCCCCTTTTCTCCTTGGGGATGGAGAGCGTCCAGTCGTAGCCGTAATTGCCTATGGCGCAGAGCAGCTTCTCCTTGGGAACGATTTTGAGGGCGCGGCGCAGGTTGTTGACGAACCACTCCTGGCTGGCGACCGGGCCTGGATTGCCGGTGACCTGGTGCTGGTCGTAGTTCATCAGCACAATGCCGTCAGAGTTGGCGGCAATCTGTTTCAGGTCGTCGTCGGTGGTGGAGACGGCCGTGTTGACGTAGAGCCGCAGATTGCGCGGGTGCAGGTCGGCATAGAGTTCCTGAATGAAGCTCAGGTAAGCGGGGCTGGCGTTGTCGGGCAGGTTTTCGATGTCCAGCGAGAGGCCGTGATAAGCAGGGAATGCGATTAGGAAGCGGACGATTTGCTGGCACAGCGCGGCGCGTTTGTCTCCATCGGCGAGCATAGCGCCGATGGCTGGGTCCCAGTTCTGGGTGTTGGGGTTGTAGTTGTTCAGGTGAGGGAAGATTTCCGTGTCTTCCCTTGCCGCCTGAATCACCCGCTTGACTTTGTTCCCGTCGTCGGGGTCATGCACTGTGGCGCCGTCCACTACCGTATACTCGTTGTGGTGGTCGCTGCTCATCGCCAGCAGCGTTCCCTCGGGAGCGTTGATGTGCAGCCACTGGGGAAAGAGCAGATCGATCTGGTGAACGTGCTCCTTGAACGAGGAGTAACTGGCCGGGTCGTCCTCGACGTAGTAGGCGGCGCGCAAACCTTCGCCGGTGTTGAAGGGGATGTCGGAGGGCTTGCGGCCGGTCTTGCGGCGCGCGGGGCGCTGGCCTTTTGCGCCGTGCAGCAGCGTGGTGCGGTCGGGCAATGCCTTGTAGTTGTGCCTGGGGACGGGCAGCAACAGCTCCGGCAACTGCTGATAGCGCAACACGTTGAAGATAAAAACCGCTAATACAAGCGTGGAAACCACGGCCGTCGCGTCCAGAATGCGGCGCAGCCGCTTCCAGCGCTTGCGTTGCGGGTCGAAGAATATCTGTCTATCCGGCATGAAGAGTCTGGCTTATCTTTCTGCGAAAACCGGGGCGCGAAAACCGGCGAAACAGTCTACGCTATAGTACGAATCGTATGGAAGCTGCTCACCAGAGTCAATCCTTTGTCGGGCGCCGGATTTTTTCCCGTCTGGCGCCCGCTCTGTCTGTCACTCTGGCCCTGGCTACCGGTCTGGCGTTGCGCCTATGGATGCTGAAAGAGTTCTTTCAGGTGAACGGAGACTCGCTGATCTACGGCGGGTTGGCCAAAAACCTGCTCCTGCACGGACGCTATGCCCTCACCGGCGGCGGCGGCGAGATGGTTCCCACACTCATCCGGCTGCCCGGCTACCCGTTGTTTTTGGCGCTCTGCTTCCGGCTCTTCGGAATGGAAAACTACTTCTCGGCCGCCTGGGTGCAGATTGTGCTCGAACTGGCCGGCTGCCTGTTGCTGGCCGATTTTGCGCGCCACGCAGCCCCGCCAGCGATCTGCCACGGGGCCGCGCACAGCACTCTCTGGCTGGCGGCGCTTTGCCCCTTCACTGCAGTCTACGCCGCCAACCCGCTTACCGAGGCGCCCACCCTCTTTGCGCTGGCGCTGGCGCTCTGGTCGGCGGCGCGCTTCCGTGCCAGGCCGGGATGGGGGCCGGCGCTCTGGCTCACCTTTGCCGTCACCTTTGCGGCTCTGCTCCGGCCCGACGGCGCGCTGGCCGCTGTCGTTCTCGCCCCCGCCCTTCTTTTCGGCCTGTGGCGCACAAATACCGAGCTACCCACCCCCGCTCCGTGCCCCATCCTTGCGCATTTTTCCTGGCGCAAGGGTGGGATACTGCAATCTTCCAACTCCGGATGCCCCTCCCTCGCAGCGCCAAAGCTGATGCGCATGGCTGCGGTCTGCACACTGCTGGCGTTGGCTCCCTTTGCCGCGTGGAGCTGGCGCAACTGGCAGGTCATCCACGTCTTTGAGCCTCTGGCGCCGCGCTATGCCACCGACCCCGGTGAGGAGACGAATCCCGGATGGCAGCGCTGGATGAAGACCTGGTGCCTGGATTACGTCTCCACCTACGACATTTACTGGAACGTGCCCGGCGGCACGCTGGATGTGAGCAAGCTGCCGGCGCGCGCCTTCGACTCACTGGCCCAGTACAACGAGACCGCCGCGCTGGCTGCCGACTACAACCTGAGACAGGAGCTGACGCCCCAGTTCGATGCCCGCTTTAGCAAACTAGCGGACGAACGCGTCGCAGCGCATCCGCTGCGTTATTACCTCTGGCTGCCGCTGGGGCGCGTGGCGGACATGTGGCTCCGCCCGCGCGTGGAAAACCTGCCCATCGACTTGGACTGGTGGGTCTATGCGAACCACAACGACGAGACCAGCTTCAGTTGGGCCTACGCCGCGTTGAATATGCTTTATCTGCTGCTGGGAGTTGCCGGACTCTGCCTGAGACCTCGCTTCTGGCTGCCCATGCTGGCATATTTTCTGCTGCGCAGCGCAATGCTGGCAACCGTGGAAGCGCCCGAGGCCCGCTACACCATCGAGTGTTTCCCCATGCTCTTTGCGCTGGGCGGCGTCGCGCTCTACCGGTTCACAAAGACCGTCTGCTTGTCGGTTTTGAAGGTGAAGGCGTCGGCCGGCAGAGCCTGATTGACCTTGATGTTGAAGTACACCGCGACCCGGGTTTGGCCGGAGCCCTCGTCGAAGACCTGCTTCAGGTTCACGCCGCTCACTGGATCCACCCAGATGGTCACCTTGGGAATGTTCTTGCGGACTGCGGGATCTTTGGCGATCAGTTCCAGCATCTCGGTCTTGACCTTGGTCTTGCCGTCGAGCAAGGTCTCCGAGCCCAGGTACTTGATCTCCCACTTCTCTTCCAATTCCTTGCCGCTGGCGCCGAAACCGAGCATCAGGTAGCTCTCGAACTTGCTCGCCTGGGCGTAGGTGGTGACCTGGTTTACATTGCCGCCCTCGAAGAGCTTGAAGACGCCGCCGGAAAACGTGTAGACCTTCTCCACGGGCTTCTTGTTATCTTCGCGGATGTGCGCGGCCATGCGGAAATTCTTGCCGGCGCGCTCGTAGTAGACCGTCCCCTTCTGCGTCTCCTGGTCGGGGATGGGGTCGGTTAGATAGGTGTCGAACTGGAGGTCGGCGGAGGTCGAGCGGAAATTTTTCGCCGCCTCGTCGAGTTGACGCAGTACCTTGTCCTTCTCCTTTTCATTGGGGGCGGGCGAAGCGGCAAAGCTGGCGCGCACCGCCGGCAGAAGCGTCACAATCAACGCGAAAAATACAAGTTGTCTTGCCTTATGCATGGATTTCCTTATCCTCATATTTTGCTGTGGGTGCCCCACCCTTGCCTGTCATTCTGAGCGAAGCGCAGCGGAGTCGAAGAACCTGCATCTTGATCCTTTGCGGCTAGGGTGGGATACCACAAGCCTGCATAACCGAAGTTGCATTTACCGCCGCGCCCAGACCTTCCAGGCCATATTGCCCTGCGCGTCTTTCACGGTTTCCCAATACTCCACCAAGACGGCATCGCCGGTCACCGGCTCGATGGCCTTGCGCAGCGCCTTCTTCACCACCATGCTCGAGGCCTGGGTATGCAGGTCGAGGTCCACGTCCGAGGCTTGCACGGTGACAATGAAACCACGTCCGCCCGTGCCGACAACCTGGATGGGATGGAGTGGCCCGCCGGAGGGAGACGGCTTGTCGCCGTAATTCCATAGCCACGGTGTGACGAAGATGAACAACAGAATCAGCGTCACCATCACGTCGTAGTGGAAACAGCCGCGCGGATACGTCCAGTAGAAATAGCTCTTCAGAATCTTTTTCATGTTGCCCCTAATTAACCTCTGCAAAAGTCCAGATTGTGTCAGGGCACGACTTTAGTCGTGCCGGAAATGCAACAAAATGAAAGCGGGCTTTAGCCCTTGAGTGTAGCTTCGTTCAACAAGAAGAACTTCCGCAAAGACACCTTACCGTGTAATCCGCTCCAGCCCGCCCATGTAGGGCCGCAGCAATTCTGGAATCACGACCGAGCCGTCGGCCTGCTGATAGTTTTCAATGATCGCCAGCCACGTGCGCCCCACGGCTAGTCCGCTGCCGTTCAATGTGTGCACAAACTCGGGCTTGCCCTTGGCGCCTTGCCCGCCTTGACCAGTCGCGGGCCGGTAGCGGATGTTGGCGCGCCGCGCCTGGAATGCCTCGAAGTTCGAGCAGGAGGAGATCTCCCGGTAAAGCTGCTGTCCGGGGAGCCAGACCTCCAGATCGAAGGTCTTGGCCGATGAAAAGCCGGTGTCGCCGGTGCAGAGAAGAACGCGGCGATAGGGCAGCTTGAGCGCCTCCAGAATCTCTTCCGCGTCGCGCGTCAATTTCTCGTGCTCGGCGTCGGAGTCCTCGGGCCGCGTGAACTTGACCAGCTCAACCTTTTGAAATTGGTGTTGGCGGATAATCCCGCGCGTGTCCTTGCCCGCTGCGCCGGCCTCGGCGCGGAAGCAGGGCGTGTAAGCCGTCAGAGAGATAGGCAGACGCGCCTCGTCGAGAATCTCGTCGCGATAAAGATTGGTGACGGGAACTTCGGCTGTGGGGATGAGCCAGTGGTCGGAGAACTCCGCTTTGTCTTTCGATTCTTCTAGCCGTTTCCAATCTTCCTCATAATCCGTTCTTTTCGCTTGTCTTTCCAACTCGTCGAGCAGGCTGTTGTCTCGGTCCGCACATCGGAAGAGGTCTTCAGCAAACTTGGGCAACTGCCCCGTGCCGAAGAGCGACTTCGAGTTGACCATGAAGGGTGGCAGAACTTCGGTGTAGCCGTGCTTGGTCGTATGCATATCGAGCATGAAATTGGCAAGCGCCCGCTCCAGCCTTGCCCCCGCGCCCATGTAGACGGCAAAGCGCGCGCCGCTGATCTTGGCCGCGCATTCGAGATCGAGGATACCCAGCGCCTCGCCCAGCTCCCAGTGCGGCTTCGCCTCGAAGTCAAATACGGGTTTGGCGCCCCATTCCTTTTTGATCGTGAGCTTTGCCCCTGTCGGGTCGAACGGCACCTCGTCGCGCGTCAGGTTCGGCACACATTCCAGCGTTTTCCGCAGCCTCGATTCAAGATCTTCCGCCCGCTTCTGGAGCACGGGCAGGAACTCTTTTATGTCCCAAACCTTTTTTAGTTTTTTGGTTATTTCTTGCTCGCCCCCGCTCTTTTTAAGCTGACCAATCTCCTGTGAAAGCTTGTTGAGTTCGGCTTTCCCCTGTTCCGAAAGCGTTATGGCTAGCCTTCTGTCTTCGTCTAGCTTGCGAAAATCCCCCAGCAGCGCAGCCGGATCCTCCCCGCGCGCACGCAGTTTCTTCTCAACGAGTTCCAGGTTGGCACGGACGAATCCCAGATCGAGCATCGCACTACCAGTTTACTCGACTGGCTTGGAGATGAGCTTGTCTGCCGCTTCCCCCGGTCCTGCGTCCACCTGGTCCTGCCAGCCGGGGAGGCGCTGGTCGCCGGTGATGAGCCGCGCGCCGCGGGTGAAGGTGAAATAGGTCCAGATCCAGGCGGCAAAGACGGAGAGCCGATTGCGGAAGCCGATGAGGGATAAGATGTGAACCGTCAGCCAAATGGCCCAGGCGGGAAAACCGCTCCAATGGGCCTTGAACGGCCATTCGACCTTGGCTACCGCATCCATGCGGCCGATGGTGGCCATGTCGCCCTTGTCGAAGTAGCGGAAAGAAGGACGGCGCGCGCCGGCAAAGTCGGCGGCCAGGATTTTGGCGACATGGTCGCCCATCTGCATGGCCGGTTGGGCCACGCCGGGCACCTGACGGCCGTCCTGATCCAGGTGGGCCAGATCGCCCAGAACGAAGACCTCGGGCATTCCCGGCGGATTGAGCCGGTCGTCCACCTGGACACAGCCGCGGTGGTCGAGCGGCGCGCCCAGCAGCTTGCCGAGCGGCGAGGCCTCGACGCCCGCGGCCCAGAGCGTCACCACCGCGTCCAGCCGCTGTCCGCCAAACTCAACCCAGCCCGGCCCGATCCCGGTGACGTGAGTGAGGGTGAGGACTTCGACGCCCAACCTGCGCAGCGCGGCTTCGGCTTTGGCGGAGAGGTCCTCCGGATAGGTTCCCAAGATGCGCGGCGAGCCCTCCAGCAACAGCACCCTGGCCTTGGCCGGATCGATGTGCCGGAAGTCGTGCCGCATGTAGTGTTGGGCAATGTCGGAGATGGCGCCGGCCAACTCCACGCCGGTGGGTCCGCCGCCGATGACTACGAAATTGAGCGGCGGGTGCCAGCCTTGCTCGACCATCTGGCGCTCGGCCAACTCGAAGGCCAGTAGTACCCGGCGGCGAATCTCGGTGGCGTCCTCGATGGTCTTGAGTCCCGGCGCAAACGGAGCCCAGTCGTTGCGGCCAAAGTAGGAGTGGGTGGCCCCAGTGGCCAGCACCAGGTAGTCGTAAGGGAGTTGTGCCCCGCTGGCCAGCGCAATCTGCCGTTCTGCCGCATCGATGCCGATCACCTCGTCCATCAGCACCTGGGTGTTCAGTTGGCGTCGCAGGATGGTGCGGATGGGCTGGGCGATGTCGGCCGGCGAGAGCACCGCTAGCGCCACCTGGTAGAGCAGCGGCTGAAAGGTGTGATGATTGCGGCGGTCCACCACGGTTACGTCCACCGGCAGGCGGGCCAGCCCTTTGGCTGCGTGAAGGCCCGCAAAGCCACCGCCGGCAATCACAACACGGGGCTTGAAGGTCAGCGGTTGCTGAAGCGGTCGGGTCAATTCGCCCAAATTGTGCGCACCTCTCTCTTACAAGATGCGGGAGGGGAACGATAAGTAACAAGCGTGTGGGAGTTCATGGTCTTCCAGGTTTCAAAATAGAGATCTGGGGCACCCAGCTAGAAGCTGGAAGCTGCTCTACGGATGCTGCTCGACGGCGATGTTCACGCTGCCGGTGTTGCCGGTGACAGCCAGCCCGAGCAGGTTGGTGGCCACGCCAGCCAGCGATGCCGGGGTGAAGGTGACGGTTCCGTCGAGAGCCGAGGTGGCCGTGGCATCCTGTGTGGTCAGCAACGCGCCCTTTACGCAGGGGCCGTGCAGGCCGCAGGGCGGCGCCCAGGCATAGAGCGCCTGATACAGCGCCACTGTGCCGCCGGCCATCGGGTTGCCGTCCATGTCCAGCACGCGCAGCGTAATCTGGCTGGCCGTTCCGCTGACGGACAGGCTCTGCGAACTTCCGGAGACGGCCCCAAGAGTCGCGTACTCCGGCCGCGCGCCGAAGGCAGTGTAGGTGACGCACTGGCTGCCGCCGTTCAGGCAGGCCTTCGCGGTCACCGTTTGCCCCTCGGTCAGCGGTCCCACGGTGAGCGCCTTGGCGGCAATGCCGTTAGAGTTGGTCGTGACGGCGCCGCTCTGCATGGTGATGCCAGTGGTCGTCTGCCAGGCCACAGTCTGGCCGCTCGCGGGAAGGCCGTTATTCAGCGCCAGCGCCTGCGTCGTCCATGTGACGGTGGCTCCGGCGGCCAGAGAAAGCATCGGAGTGAGCGAAGTCAGCGCCGGCGGCGTTCCGCCGCAAAACTGCGCTTGCAGGCTGGAGCCGTTGGTCAGCGCAGCGGTCACAATCGACCAGGTGCCGTCGACCGCCGTCACGTTCATCGTGGCGCGGCCGTCGCCGGTAGCCGTCACAGTGCATGTCTTCTGGCCGCAGCCCAGGGTCGCTGTTCCGCTGGTCACGGTGTAGATCACCGAGACGCCGCCGGCCGGACTCAGATTCGACCCTAGCGCGGTCACCGTGAACGGTTCCGGCACACCGATAGGCGCCGTGCCCATCGGTGCGGTCACCAGCGTGAGCGAGTCGCCCGAGCCGGAGTCGTAACTGATGCCGCCGGAGATGATGGCTGCCGCGGAGTAGATGGGCAGGTCGTTCACCTCGACGTCCACCGAGCCGGTGACGCCGCTGGCGGCCGCAGGCGCGATAGCCGTGATTTCGTTGGGCGAAATGCTGGTGACCAGGGCCGCCTGGCCGCCCACCTGCACCGTGTCCGTCGAGCGAAAACCCATGCCGTGAATCACGATAGGCCCGCCCGAGGCCGGCAGGCGCAGCGGAGAGACCGTGTCGGCGTAGAGCACCCAGCCCTGATAGGCGTAGTCGGGCCGGCCGTCGCCGCGCTCATCGGCAATTCCCAGGCGCACCACATCGTCGCCTGAAGCCGTCACCTGCATCCAGCTCTCGCCTGTGGCCAGGCCGTTCAACCCGGCTTCCGAGCCCACAGCCGCCGAACCCACCGCATCAAAGGCATCCCAGACGCCCAGCGCCGGCATGGCCTTCGCGTTCGTCGGAGCGCCGCTCTCGTCCAGCGCCTCGGTGACCACGGTAAAGCTGCGCCCGCCGCGCACGGGGAACGTGAACCAGTCAGTCTGGCCCACCTGGCTCAGCCGCCCAACCCACATCCCGCTGACGGCGAGCATCCGTGGCGCAGCTTCGGTTCCGATGGCGTCGTCAAAGCCGCCCGTCGCCGAGCCGGCAGCGTTGACGGTAAACGTCTGCGCGCTGCCCGCCGACATCGACGGCACCGAGATCGACGCCAATGTTCCTGATGGCTCCGGCGATCCGTCCAGATAAGGACCTACCGAATTGGCGTGGATGTAATCGGGATTAACCGCCTCGAACGTCACTTGATAATTGGCCGTGGTTACGCCCGGCGGCAGCGGCATCCCGCTCAAGTCGAAAAAACCCTGCATGGCGGCTGCGTTCGATCCCCACATGGTCAGCAGATTGTCGTTCGTGTCCGTCCAGCCGGTCACCGGGTTGCCGTGATTGCCGTTGAAGGAGGAGCCGGAGACAAAGCTCACGGTGTATTGATAGAGCGGGTTGCCGCTCGCGTCCAGCGGCCGCGCCACCACATTCACGCCCTGCATTCCCACACCGTTTTCAAAGCTGATCGTACCTTGGATGGAAACCGTATTTGCCGCCGTGATCTGCTTGCCGGGGAAGCTGCCCAGGTTGACTGCGGTGATCGGGTAGATGCGGTTCAGCGCGGCGATGTCATCCCAGCGCAACGTCGTGGGGTTAGGGATGCATGCGCCACCGCTTGCGCCGCACACGCCGCTCATCGGCTGCATCACCGGCCTGCCATCCAATTCTTCTGTCCCGTTCGTCTCGCCGTTGGTTAGAGCGCCCGTGTTCACCTGCGCGTAGTCCAGTCCCAGAATCCGCCCAAAGGCCCGCTCCAGCTCAAAGCTCATCATCTGTAGCAGGTTGGCGTTAGTGGCGCACAGTCCGTTCAGCACGATGATGCCGTGCGCAATGGTCGCATCGGGGTTCACGTTGTCCAGCCATACGAAGACGCCGTTGTTCTGGCAACTGGTGGGCGCGCTCGCTCCCGTGCCGAAGATGGCATCGATCACCGAGCCGTCCGCGTCGAAGATCACGCCCAGCGGATAGCCGGTGGCCGAGGGCGTCACGTCGGCCGGCTCAAGAATCACGCCCGTCTGGTTGGTCTGCTCGCCGGTCACTCTGAAGTGTGCGCCGCCCAAATAAATGTTCGCGCCGCTCACGTCCTCATTCAGCGTGCCCTTGTCCGTCAGCGTCACCCCGGCTGTGGGAACCGCGCTCCACAAAGCCGCCGCGGCGTCCACCATCGCCTTCGCCTGCTGGTTCGTGACCGTGCTGTTCAGCGGCCCCTGATCGACGTAGTAATTCACCTGCCCGTTGGCCCAGTGAACCGGCTGGCCCACAACTCCCGGATTGAAGAAGCTGACTCCGGCTACGTACTTCGGCCCCCCAGCCAAAGCCGCCGCCGGCAACAGAAGCGAAGCCAAAAGCCAGGCTGCCGTGCGGCGCCGGAAGGGGTAGCGGGAGTCGGACATGGGCGTCGCTCCAGGGTGAAACTGCCGGGTCGCCTTGGAATCTCCTTGAGAAAACCCGGACCTGGCTCGAAGGCGGCCACCGTTCTTTCATCGGCAGGGAAGTGTTTTTACTGGAAATCTTTAAGTAACAAGAAATCTTCATGAGTTTTTGTTGCGTTGCGAAGCAAGAACAGAGTCAAAATCACCGTGAAACTCATCAAATGAGAGTGGCAGCTCCGAAAAGAGAAAGCTGCCCTCTAAAAGAGCTAAAATCAACTCGGGAATCCACATGACAGATATTCGCTCGACCGTAATCCTCGGCTCCGGCTGCGCCGGACTCACCGCCGCCATCTACTCCGCCCGCGCCAGCCTCAACCCGCTGATTCTGGAGGGCCACGAGCCCGGCGGACAGCTCTCGATGACCACTATGGTGGAAAATTTTCCTGGATGGCCGGAGGGCATCCAGGGCCCCGAACTGATCGACAACATGAAGAAGCAGGCCGCCCGCTTCGGCGCGACCTTTCAGCTTGCCCACCTCAACAAAGTTGACCTGAGCAAAAATCCCTTCCGGCTCGAGACTTCAGCCGGCGAAATCGTTACGCGCACGCTGATTGTTGCCTCCGGCGCCAGCGCGCGCTGGCTGGGATTGCAGAGCGAGCAGGCGCTGATTGGCCACGGTGTCTCCAGTTGCGCTACCTGCGACGGCTTCTTCTTCCGCGGCAAGGAAATCGCAGTGGTGGGCGGCGGCGACTCGGCGATGGAAGAGGCGCTCTTCCTCACCCGCTTCGCCTCCAAGGTCACGCTGCTGCATCGCCGTTCAGCCTTCCGCGCATCAAAAATTATGCTCGACCGCGTCAAGGCTCACCCGCAGATCGTCCTGCGCGCCAACACCATCATCGAAGAAGTGCTGGGCGTGGAAGAGAAAGAAGTGAATGGCCTGCGACTGCGCGATGTGACGACCGGCGAGCAGAGTACGCTGCCTATCAACGGACTCTTCATCGGCATCGGCCACGAGCCGAATACGAAGATGTTTGCCGGCCAGATCGATCTCGACGACGACGGCTACATTCGGACTACAGGCAATGTCTTGACCACGCGCAACGGCGTGGTCGTGCCCGGCGTCTTTGCCAGCGGCGACGTGCAGGACCGCCGATACCGCCAGGCGATTACGGCCGCCGGGTCGGGCTGCATGGCCGCGCTCGAAGCCGAAAAATTCCTGGAAGAGCACGGGAATTGAGTGGTTTATGACTTGACTGGGTGCCCCAGGTCTCGATTTTTAGACTTGGGAAATCTCAAACCTCAACAGGCAGCGGTTCATCAGGAGCGGACACAATGGCGCCGCTTGCCGAAAATCTCGAACGGCTGGAAGCGGCAATCGCGGAGGCCTGCCGCCGCGCTGGCCGCCCGCGCGCCGAGGTCGAGCTGATGGCCGTCTCCAAGACTTGCCCGGCGTCCACCATCGCCGAAGCTGCCGCGCTCGGCCTCACGCTCTTTGGCGAGAATCGTGTCCAGGAGTTTGCCGGCAAAGCTGCTGATCTCGAAACGCTGCGCAAGCGCGCCACGAACCCCATCCGCGTTCATCTCATCGGTCATCTGCAATCGAACAAAGCTCAGCGCGCCGTGGAATTATTTGACGGAATCGACTCGCTGGATTCGCTGCGCCTGGCCGAGCGGCTCAATGAAGCGGCGGGAAAGTACGCCAAGCGTCTGCCGGTTCTGATCGAGGTGAAGCTCAGCCCCGAGGAGACCAAGGCCGGCCTCGACCCCGACTCCGCCGAAGCTGCGCAACTTCTCGAGCGGCTACCCGACCTGGCTCATCTCGACCTGCGCGGGCTGATGACGATTGCTCCCTTCGATGTGCCCGAGGCCGAGACGCGCGCCTGCTTCCGCAGTCTGCGCCGGTGGCGCGATCGCTGGGCCGCGGCTTATTCGCGGCTCTCGCTCGAAGTGCTCTCGATGGGCATGAGCGGCGACTTTGCGCTGGCCATTGAGGAGGGCGCAACCCGCATCCGTATCGGCACGGCCATATTCGGTCTGCGCAAAACCTACCCGGAGCCCGTCTGATGCTGCGTGCAACCCAAACCGGGGTCACCCTGGCCGTCCGCGCGCAGCCCGGCGCGAAGAAGACCGCCATCATCGGACTCTATGGCGAGGGTCCGGCGGCGCAACTCAAGATCGCCGTCCACGCTCCGCCTCTGGAAGGCCGCGCCAACCAGGCTCTTATCGCATTTCTCGCCGAGACCTTTGCCGTGCCGAAGAATGCCGTCGAGCTGATTGCGGGCGAGTTATCGCGGAGCAAGGTTTTTCTGTTGCGCGGAGTCACTCTCGATAAGGCTGAGGCGGCGCTCTCCGCCCGCAACCTGCTAAACTCTCACTCGTCATGATCCTCGCCAGCCTGCTCATCGTGGTCGCCGCTTACCTGCTCGGCTCCCTCCCCAGCGGCTACGTGCTGGTGCGCCTCTTTCGCCACCAGGACATTCGCCAGTCGGGCAGCGGGAACATCGGCGCCACCAACGTTCTGCGCTCCGGCGGCAAGGGCCTGGCCGCCGCCACTTTCCTGCTCGACATGCTCAAAGGCTGCTCGGCAGTCTGGCTAGGCGGCCTGATCGGCGCACTGCTCGCCCCCGGTGTTGCGCCGGACAACATGAAGGCACTGGCCGCCCTGGTTGCCGTCCTCGGCCACATCTTCCCCGTCTGGCTCGGCTTCAAGGGCGGTAAGGGCGTGGCCACCGGCTTTGGCGTCTTCCTGGTGGCAGCACCGTGGGCCGCGCTGGCCGCTATATCGGTGTTCATCGTTGTGCTGGCGATCAGCCGCTACGTCTCGCTGGCCTCCGTCCTCGGCGCGGCCAGCTTTCCGCTCTTTGCCTGGGTCCTGAGCCACGGCGAACGGCCCCCGTTCTTCATTGCCGTTCAGTTCGCCGTCGCGCTGATCCTCATCGTCAAGCACCACCAGAACATCCGCCGCCTGCTGGCCGGAACCGAATCTCGCCTGGGAGCCAAAATAAACGCATGAGCCGTATCACCATTCTGGGTTCCGGGGCCTGGGGAACCGCCATCGCCCTCTCGCTTCATCGCCGCGGCGGCCATCAGCTCTCTCTTTGGGCGCACAGTACTGAAGAAGCGCAGGAGATTGTCAGTGCCGGCGAAAACACACTCTTCCTACCCGGCTTTCCCATCCCTGCGGATCTCACCATCACCGGCGACAACGCCGCCGTTCGCGATGCCGAGATCGTCCTCTCCGTCATTCCCTCGGAATTCCTCCGCCCCACGCTCACCCGTCTGCGCCCTCATCTTCACCCCGGCCAGATCATCGTCAGCGCCACCAAGGGCGTCGAGGACCACACCTTTCTGCGCATGTCCCAGGTCATCGCCGCGAGCTTGGCGGAAGCCGGACTGAATCTGCCCGACCTTCATTTGCCCATCGGCGCCTTCAGCGGCCCCAGCTTCGCCCTGGAAGTCGCCCAGGGCCAGCCCACCGCCATCACCGTCGCTTTTGAGGACCAGGCCATCGCCGCCCGCATCCAGGCCGAGCTTTCTTCGGAGACACTTCGCCTCTACACTTCGACGGATGTGATAGGCGTCGAACTCGGCGGAGCGCTGAAGAATATCATTGCCATCGCCGCCGGAGTCGCCGCCGGCGTGGGGCTGGGCTACAACTCCGCGGCAGCCCTCATGACCCGTGGCATCGCCGAGATCACCCGCCTCGCCGTAGCCTGCGGCGCCCGCCGCGAAACCCTCGCCGGCCTCTCCGGCGTCGGCGATTTGGTCCTTACCTGCACCGGCTCGCTCTCCCGCAACCGCACCGTAGGCCAGGAGCTGGGCCGCGGCCGCAAACTCCCCGAAATTCTCGCCGGACTGGGCGGCAAAGTGGCCGAAGGCGTCCTCACCACTCGCGCAGCTCTCGGCCTCGCCCGCCAACACGGCATAGAAATGCCCATCACCGAGCAGATGGAGCTGATTCTCGACGAAGGCAAAGACCCGCGCGAAGCGATCAAAGACCTGATGCTCCGCCCCGGCAAGGGCGAACACTAGTAGCTATCTCATAAACCGATTTTGAAAGGGCACGGCTTTAGCCCCTGAGGGACGCTTGATTCGGACAAAAAGGTGTTTATGAGATGGCCTCTATGCGTCCAGTAAGCCGGCACGCGACTACGAATCATAACTTCCAATGGCAGGCGGGCAATTCGTTTCAGCCCTTTCTACCGGTAAACCTGCGGAATGAAGTTCTGCTCCTGGATGGGCGGGCGCACGTATTTTGACTTCTCCAGCTTGGGCAACTCCAGCGGCTCGGGCGTCAGATCGCGGTAGACGAACATGGACAGAAGATGACGGATCACGTTCAGCCGGGCGCACTTCTTGTTTTCCGCATTCACGACAAACCACGGAGACAGCTTGGTGTCGGTCACCGCGAACATCTCGTCCTTGGCGCGCGAGTACTCGGCCCAATGCTTGCGCGACTCCAGGTCCATCGGGCTCAGCTTCCAGCGTTTGGTGGGGTTCTTCATGCGGTCCTGAAAGCGCCGCTCCTGCTCCTCGTCGCTGACCGAGAACCAGTATTTGATGAGGCGAATTCCGGAGCGCTGCAACATGCGCTCAAACTCCGGGCAACTCTGCAGGAACTCCTGATACTGCACCTCGTTGCAGAAGCCCATCACGTGCTCGACACCGGCCCGGTTGTACCAACTGCGATCGAAGAGCACCATCTCGCCCGCCGCGGGCAGGTGGGCGACATATCTCTGGAAGTACCATTGCGTTTTTTCGCGCTCCGTTGGCGTGGCCAGCGCTGCCACCCGGCACACGCGCGGATTGAGCGATTCCGTGATCCGCTTGATGGCTCCGCCCTTGCCTGCCGCGTCACGACCTTCAAACAGCACAACAACCCGCAGGCCCTCGTGACGAATCCATTCCTGCAGCTTGACAAGCTCTATTTGCAGGCGGCTCAGCTCGCGCATATAGTCGCAATCTTTTCCGATGTGCAGTATCTTTGCATTGGCCTCCACCGGCGCGGGCAGGTCTCCGCCCTTCTTGTTGCTGTTTGCAAAGGGCGCATCCCGCTCCGCCTCCGGCTTCCCCTTCTTGTGCTTGTCTTTCATCAGTCTTCACCCCGCTCTGTTGGCGAACTCTTTTACTATCGGCAGGATTCGCCGCCGGAATCATCATAATCCTCTGATTTGCGGGTAAAGGATTTCTTTTACACGGATAGCGAGTCCGGTGTTTCTCTTTTCCGTGGCCTAACGGCGGCGGGGCGCCGGAAGGCTCCATCAAGCAGGAGATTTCTCTGCCTTGCAAGAACGCGCATAATAGAAGAGATTGCCCGCGGGATTATGGTCCCGGCCACCGGCAGCCCACCCCGCGATACGAGAGCTAGAGACAGCCGGATGAGCACTACGAACGGCACGCTGCACATTGCGAGAGACGAACACCACGACTGGAAGCCGGCGGCCAACCCGTGGATGGTAGCCACTTCCGTCATGCTGGCTACCTTCATGGTGGTGCTCGACTCCTCGGTGGCCAATGTAGCACTGCCGCACATTGCCGGCAACCTCTCGGCTTCGACCGATGAGTCCACCTGGGTCCTGACCAGTTACCTGGTCTCGAACGCCATCATGCTGCCCGCCGCCGGCTGGATCGCGCGGCGCATCGGACGCACGCGGCTGCTGCTCATCTCCATCCTTATTTTTACGGCGGCCTCGCTGCTGTGCGGCATGGCCATCAATATGCCCATGCTGATAGTTGCCCGCATTCTGCAAGGCGTGGGCGGTGGCGGAATGCAGCCTCTGGCCCAGTCCATCCTGCTGGAGAGCTTCCCGCCCCGCCAGCACGGCACGGCCATGGCCGTCTTTGGCGTCGGCGTCATCGTCGCCCCGATCGTCGGCCCTACTCTCGGCGGATGGATCACCGACAGCTACTCTTGGCGCTGGATCTTCTATATCAATCTTCCTATCGGCTTGCTGGCCCTGTTCATGGTCAACCTCTTCGTCGAAGATCCTCCTTACCTGCGCCACAAATTCAAGGGGGCAATCGATTATCTCGGCTTCGGCCTGATGGCCCTCTGGCTGGGAACACTGCAGTTGGTGCTGGACAAAGGTCAGGAGGCAGACTGGTTCGCCACTCCCTGGGTGCGCTGGACGGCTGCCGTCTCCACGCTGGCGCTCGTCGGCTTCATCGTCCGCGAACTGATGGATCACGAACCGATCGTCCTGTTGCATGTCTTTACCAACCGCAACTTCAGCGTGGGCACGTTGATTACCGGCATCTACGGCTTCATTCTCTATGCCTCCACCGCCATGCTGCCCCTGTTTCTGCAAACCATGCTGGGATATTCGGCGCTGCAGAGCGGTATGTCCGTCAGTCCGCGCGGTCTCGGCGCCATGGTTTCCATGGTGGCCGCGGGCCTCCTCGTCCGATACATCGATGCCCGTCTGCTGATGGCCTTCGGCTTTCTCCTGCTCGGTTACTCCACTTGGTTGCTGGGCCAGATCAATCTCGCCATCGGCATGGGTTCGGTGGTCGTGCCCAACGTAGTCAGCGGCCTGGCCATGGGCTTCGTCTTCGTCCCCCTCACCACCATCACCCTGAGCCGTCTGCCCAAGCAGGAGATGGGCAATGCCGCCGGCATCTATAACCTGATGCGCAACATCGGCGGCTCCATCGGCATCGCCGCCGTCACCACCATGCTGGTGCGCGGCGCCCAGGTTCATCAAAGTTATCTAGCGGCAAACGTTGGCGCGGGAAACCCCCTCGCCGGCGGATTGGCGCGCGGCTTGCAGGCCAAGTACTTCTCCCAGGGCGCCGACATGGTCTCCGCGCATCATATGGCCCTGGGCGCGCTCTACCGCAGCGTGCAACAGCAGGCCGCCCTGATGGCCTATATGGATAACTTCCGCCTGATGGCCTTCCTCGCCCTGCTCTGCGCCCCGCTGCTCCTGCTCTTCCATCGAGTCAGGCAGCACGATTAAAGCCGTGCTCTCATCGTGTCAAAAGCAACCACAGATCTCCTGCGACAGGCTCAGGACAGGCTTTCGACTCCGTTGGCTCCGCTCAGCATGACTGCATCACGGGAGGCGAGAGGGATCTCTCCTGCTATTCGTTGGCGGTGGAGGCTACTTCATGCAGCCATCCGGGGGCCTTGAGAAGCTCACGCGGACGCGAGCCATCGGCGGGGCCTACCAGGCCGTCGCGCTCCATCAGATCAATCAAATGAGCTGCGCGGCCGTAGCCGATTCTCAGACGGCGTTGGAGCAGGGAGGTAGAGGCCTTGCCGAACTCGAAGACCAGGCGGACTGCATCGTCGAAGAGCGGGTCGTTTTCGTCGGGGTCGGGGTTGGAGCCGTCCATGCTGGCGCGCTCGTCCCTGGGCGATTCAAGGAAGCCATGAACGTATTCGGCATCTCCCTGCGCCTTCCAGAATTCGACTACCGCGGCGGTTTCTTTCTCGGTGACCAACGGCGCGTGCAGGCGCATGAGGCGGCTGGTTCGGGGCGGCAGGAAGAGCATATCGCCTCGGCCCAGCAGAGCCTCAGCCCCGTTGGTGTCGAGGATGGTGCGCGAATCAACCTTGGTGGCCAGGCGGAAGCTGATGCGGGTGGGGATGTTGGCCTTGATGAGGCCGGTGATGACATCCACGCTGGGGCGTTGCGTAGCCAGGATGAGATGAATGCCGACGGCGCGGGCCATCTGCGCGAGGCGGGTGATGGACTCCTCTACGTTGGCGCGGTCGAGCATCATCAGGTCGGCGAGCTCGTCGATGATGATGACGATAAAAGGCAACGGCTGCTCTTCCTCGCCGGAGTCGAAGAGCGATGGCATGATGCCCTCGAAGAGTTTGTTGTACTGGTCGATGTTGCGGACGCTGCGGCTGGCCAGCAGCTTGAGGCGGCGCTCCATCTCGCGGACGCCGTTGCGCAGCGCGTTGGCGGCCAGCTTGGGCTCGGTGATGATGGGCGTGAACAGGTGCGGGATGCCTTCGTACATGCCCAGCTCGACGCGCTTTGGGTCCACAAGTATGAGCCGCACCTGCGCGGGCGTGGTGCGATAGAGCAGGCTCATAATCATCGCGTTGATGGCGACGGATTTGCCCGAGCCGGTGGAACCGGCAATGAGCACATGGGGCATTTCGGCCAGGTCTGCGGTGATGATGCGGCCGTTGATGTCTTTGCCCATGGCGATGGTGAGGCGCGATTTGGCCTTGTGGAAGACCTCCGCCTCGAGGCAGTCGCGCAGGTGGATGGTCTCGCGCCGATGGTTGGGCACCTGAATGCCGACGGTGTTTTTGCCGGCCATGCGCTCGATGAGAATGCTTTCCGCGCGCATCGCCAGGCAAAGATCGTCGGCGAGGCCGGTGACACGCGAGTATTTCACGCCGGCTTCGGGCTTGAACTCGTACGTCGTGACCATGGGCCCGGGATTGATCTGGACCACCTGGCCCCTCACGTCGAACTCGGCGCATTTCTCCACCAGCACGCGGGCCTCTTCGCGCAGTTCGTCCTCGCGAACGGCCTGGGGGCCGTCGCCGGCGTTGAGCAGCGTGCTGGAGGGCAGCTTGAAGCCGCTGACGTTCTTGGGCACGACGGTGGCCAGGTGAATCTCGGCGTCGGCGCGTTCGTGGATGGCAATTTCATCGGCGGGCCGGGCGGCGGAGGTCTCAAAGCGGTTGACCCCGAAGCGCGCATCCCCGGTGCGCGCATCCACGGATCGCGGAGTTACAGGCTGGGATAGCGCGGGCGCGGACTGTCTTGTTGCCGCATCCGAGGCGACCGGGAAAGTCTCAGCCGGCGCCGGCGCGGGTTCCCCGGCAGTTCGCTCCCAAATGCTGGGCCTGAAATTGGTTCTGCGCGCTGGGCCGGCGCTTGCGTCCTGGTCTGCCGCCGGCTGGATTGCGGCGCGTTGAAAAGCTGGAATGTCTTGCGGGTCGGTCTCGGGCGCGCGTTGGCGGCGGAAGAGACGGGCAAGCAGGCTGGGACGTGCTCCGAGCGGCGCCTCTTGCGAATTCGCGTTCGGCGTGGTCATAGGAATGAGCTGCGGGGAGATGAGCTGCGGACCTGATTCCTCCCGGCTCTCCTGCTCGCGCCGTAGCTCGCGCTCGGCGACCAGCTCCTGTTTGCGTTCCGCGCGCTCCTCCCTCCAGTTGCGCCAGCGGTCATGCAGGGAGACGAAGTTGCGCCAGAGGTTCCCCATGGCCTCTTTGATCACCGAGAAGCTGACGGCGGAGGCAAAGCCGACCCCCGTCGCGGCCAGCACGCCGGCCACCAGCCAGGAACCCTGGAGGTTCAGATAGTGCACCAGCAGATCGGCCATCAACATTCCGGCCTGACCGCCAACAGGAATCAACCCCGGCCAATGCCAGTGCCAAGGCAGAAGCGCCAGCACGGCAGGCACAAACCCCAGCGCCAGCACGGTGCCCATCCAGCGCAGCCAGGCCGACCCGCCGGGGCGGGAACGCATCCAGGTCCAGCCCAGTCCGCCCATCCACAGAGGCAGGAAAAAGGCCGTAATCCCCAGCGATTGGAGCAACAGGTCGCCGAGCCAGGCGCCGAAGAGACCAATCCAGTTGTGCACAGCATGGGGGCCGGTCGCGCCAGAGGCCGTGTTCAGCGACGGGTCAGTGGGTTGGTATGTAGCCAGCGCGAGAAGGACGAGCAGCGCGACCAGCACCAGCACCAGCCCCAGGAAAATATTCAAAGGGCGGCTGCGCGTCGGCGCGAGAACAATGCGAATGGGCTTCATGGCAAGAGCGCTCCGTCTCGATGGCCACTCTGGAAAGCTGCCGCGAGCGTGCCAATCGAGAGCGGACGAAGACTCCCAGAGCAGTCTCTATTATCCCCGCCGGAGGGGCGAATTTTGGGCTAAACAAAGTGGGAGGAACCTTGCTGTGGACCCCCATGCTGTGGATTCCCCGGCCAAAGCCTGCTATTGCTTCAGCTTGATTCCATGAATGCTCAGGTAAAGGAAGATAAGAGCGAGAATGATCTTGCCAACCAGATCAAGAACCTCCTTGGTTCCATCCTCGGCCAACGTCTTTTGGAACCTTTCCCAAAGTGTCGGACTTAAACCTTTCGTGACGAAGAGATCATATTTGAGATGCGCCAAAATCCCGGCTGGGGAGCCTGGATCAGAGCGCGTGCCGAGCCACCCTTTGCTCAAGATATGGGGTATGTCATCAGCCAAATCGGACAAGCCGTCCTTGACAAGCGCAGCGCGACAAGAGGTGCATAAGTATCCGTTCAATACCTTGAACCTTGTGTCTTCGTGGTTGGCATTGAAATCACAGATGCACCCTTTGGTTCCGAGATGAATTGAGTGTTTAAACGATGGTGAGACAAACTCCGTGGAAACCTGGATCGTCATCGTCAGGATGCATTCCAGGATGGATGGGGGAGCCATCTCTCTATCCCAATTGCCGAGAGCCAGGATTGCAATGCTGTTTGGATCGGTGCGTTCAAATTCAGGACTTGTTGAATAGTAGTTATCAATAAACGTCGCCATAGTTATAAAAATGAAGAAATTGGGCGGTTCTTCCTGAAGGCCGTGTCTGTTGGAAACATTCCGCAGATACTCTTTGTATGCGATCAAAAACTTTGGCGCTTCGAAGTCTCTGAGATGGATTCGCTCGATGCCCCGGAGGTCATTATTAAGGACCTCGAGCGGAGAATCGGGCATATCGTTGGGAAGGAGCTCGTACTCAAAATGCTTCTGCACCGAATTGAGTTCCAGCAGCAGGTATCGCAGGGCTGGAACCTGGAGCCGTTCGGTGTTTGAGAAAAGTATTCCTATCCTCTGGGCGCTCGTGGCAGTCGCGTCAGTATCGGAACCCATATTGTCTCTCCTGCTCTTCCCACAGTGAGATGATCCCTGAGAGAGATAGCGCATCTCTCGCCCAGAATAATCTCTTGAACCGATGCCTCATCTTCTGCGCATTTCTGTCGCACGGCAACTCCGTGCGCAATATCACCCTCCGATGTACTTTGCTCCCCACAGCAGCAGCGCAGAGCCCAGCAGGATGCGGTAGATAGCGAAGATGGTAAAGCCGTGCTTGCGCACCCAGAACAGGAACCACTCCACCACGCCCAGGGCCACAATGAACGAGACTACGAAGCCGATGGCCAGCACGATCCAGTTGTCGGTGGTCATCACCACGTGCGCCGCGCCGCCGCCGCTGGGGAAGACTTCCTTCTTCAGGTCCCAGATCGTTGCGGCGATCATAGTGGGAATCGAGAGCAGGAAGCTGAACTCGAGGGCGGATGGCCGGTCCATGCCCGCGACCTGGCCGGCGGCGATGGTCGACATGGAGCGCGAGGTTCCGGGGAAGATCGCCGAGAGCGTCTGGCAGAGACCGATCCAGATGGCCTGCGGCAAGCTCATCTCCTCCACGTGGGTGGTGCCGGCCACGGAACGGTCGCTCCATGCATCGATGATCCACATCACGACGCCGCCGATGAGCAGCGCCAGGGCCATTGCCTTCAGGCTGCCCAGGTTCTTCTCGCTCCACTTGTGCAGCAGCAGCGCGGGCGCCGAGGTGCAGGCGAAGGCGATGAACGTCAGCGAGATGGGGTGGTTGAGCCAGGTGCGGTCGCCGTTTTCGCCCCTCGGAAAGGTGCGGATGAAGTCGACGATGCGGCTCAGGAAGAGCAGCAGCAGCGCGAGAATAGCGCCCAACTGAATGACGATGGTGTACATCTTCCAGTAGGCGTCATCCAGCGGAATCTTCATCAGCGCTTCGGTGATGCGCAGGTGCGCCGTCGAGCTGACCGGCAGAAACTCCGTCAAGCCCTCCACAATGCCCAGCAAAATGGACTGAATGTATACGTTCAAGATGCCTCCGGGGTGCGGGTCATTTCCAGTCCATGCCGTAGACGGGAACGCCTTCATCTAATTTGTACACGAGCGCCGCGGCATGCCGCCCGATTTCTCAGGACTAGCTTTCGGTGAGCACTTCGGCCAGCATTTCCGGCGCTACGTTGCCGCCGCTCACGATGGCTACGGCCTTCCGGTAGGCGGGCAACTCCGCAGAGTGGAAGAGCAGGGCTGCCGTGGCCACGGCTCCGCTGGGCTCGGGCACCAGGCGCGTGGCGGCGACAATGGCCCGCATGGCGGCGCGAATCTCCGCCTCGGTGACGGTGATGATGCCGTCCACAAATGCCTGGATGTGGGCAAAGTTGCGCACGCCCACGCTCTGCGTACGCAGGCCGTCAGCAATCGTCCGGCTGACCAGCTCGGCTCCCCAGGTGACGATCTTTCCGGTGCGGAAGCTCTCCGCCGTGTCGCCGGCCAGCTCCGGCTCTACGCCTAAGACCTTTGCCTGGGGACGAAGCTGCTTGACCGCAGCGGCCACGCCGCTCAGCAGGCCGCCGCCGGAGACCGGCGAGAGCACCAGGTCCACATCGGGCAACTCTTCGGCAATTTCCAGCCCGCAGGTGGCCTGCCCGGCGATGATCTGTTCGTCGTCATAGGGCGGGACAACCACGTAACCGTGCTCGCGCACCAGCTTTTCGGCCATGGCAAGCCGCTCGCTGGAGGCCACGCCCACATCGACAATCTCCGCTCCCAGCGCCAGCGTGCCCGCGCGCTTGATGGCCGGCGCGTTCGAGGGCATCACGATGACGGCTTTGGCGCCCACCTCGCGCGCCGCGTAGGCTACGCCCTGCGCGTGGTTGCCGCTGGAGTAGGTAATGACGCCGCGTTTAATCTCTTCGGGAGTGAGTTGCAGAATCTTGTTAGCCGCGCCGCGAATCTTGAAGGCGCCGATGGGCTGAAGGCTCTCGGCCTTGAGCCAGATTCGCTTGCCGGTTCCATAGCCGGAGAGGCCGAGGAAAAAGGCTTCGACCAGCGGGGTCTTGACGGCGATGGATGGATGAGGGCGGGAAAAGCGGCTCGACCAGAGGGGTTTTCACGGCGATTGGGCAATGCGGGCGATTGCGGCCGATCGAGGCGAGGGTGACGAGGGTGGCCATGTTGTGAGTACCTGACTAGGAGAGATCTGCGGGATGGACGGCTTCGATTTCAGCGAAGCGCGCGAAGTCTTTTGGATTGAGGGTCAAAATCCGCCGGACGCCGTGGACCAACATAGCCGCCACAAGCCTGGTGTCATGCACCTGGGCGCCGCAGACTCCATGTTCGACGAGGAGACGCCGCCAGACGAAATGCATTTCGGGCGTGTCCGGCAGCATGTACACATCGCGTTCGAGAATTTGTACGCTCTGATCCGCTTGCGACGGAGAAAGTCCGTAGCCGTTCCTATCCGCGGGGCGCGTCAGTACGTTCCAGAGTTCGCCAAGATTCTGCGAAGTGTAGCATGGGACGGCGTTTTGGCGGGCCAACTGCTCGATTGCGGCACTGACCATGCTGTGTTCAGACACCTCGCGCCGAAGCCAGCGGATGAGGATGTTGGTATCGAGCAGATAAAGCTCTTCGGCCATCTACCAGCGATCCTCGTAATAGCTTTCGCGATTGTTCACTTCCAGGGGCAGGACAGGCAGGTTTTCAGAACCGGCGGAGAGACGCTCGGAAAGCGCGCGGACTTCCTCAACGGAGAGCAGCCGCGGCCGGGAGGCGACAACGGGCCGGCGTTCTCCCAGAACCTTCTGGGCGTACCTGCTCAGGTCCATTCCCAACAACTTGGCTTCTGCAGCAAGGCTGGTCGCAAGTTCTGGGCTGATTTCGAGTTGAAGCGTCACAATGGCCTCCTGACCCCATTATCCGCCCAAACTGGCGAAAAGAGAAAGGCCTGCTTCTGGAAACTGGCTTGAAGACAATATCGACCTGAGGCACTCGGCACTCTGATTCTACGCCACGTGATACAATGAATACATGTATTCACACGGAAGGTGATGATGGCGACTTCGATAGGCTTGCTCCGGAACTCTCACACCGGCTGCATCGGTTGGCTTTGAAGACGGGACGACGAAGGCATTCTATCTGCGCGAAATGATTGAAGGCGGCATTGCGGAGTTGGAGGAGTATTATCTGGCCGCCGATACGCTTAAACGGGTACGCAAGGGGCAGGAGAAGGTGCACTCCGCCGCTTCGGTAAGGAAAAACCTTGGCCTGGACGCTTAAGTACGCCATCAAAACAGGGGTACCCGGGACAGGCAAATATTTAGAGGTTTCAGTGCAATAGAATGAGAATCAGTCCTACCACTGCACCGAGTACGAGATGAGCCAGAATCACGCCCCAAAATATGGTTGATATCTTCATTGAGTTGGATTCAGTAGTATCACTGCCTGAGCATGAGATGAAGATTCATCCTCAGTCCAGTTGGCATTATGCCACAACCCATGCTGACCGGATGCCAATGCATAGACCTTTGAGGTCTCTTGACAGGAACTTGTGCCATCCTCATTCACAACAAAAATTGTTTCAGTACTGGGGCCCAGATAAATTGCCGTTTCGCCGTTCTTATGAACGATTCTTCTTCCAATCTCAACCATTGTCTTTTCCTTTCGGTCTAGCCCTCAGATTTCCAATATCACCGGCATAATCATCGGCCTTCTTCCAGTCGTTTTCTGAATAAGCCGTTTCAATTCGGCGCGGACCTTTTCCTTGACCAGGCCGTAATCGGATTTCTGCTCGGTGCTCAGGCCGTCGAGGGTCTTTAGACCAGTTCGCGGGCTTGTTCGGTGATGTCCGCGCCGCCAAAGCCGCGCATCACCACCTCGGGCGATTGTTCCACCTTGCCGGTGCGCTTGTTGATGGCCAGCAAGGCGATCACGATGCCGTCTTCGGAGAGAATGCGCCGGTCGCGCAGCACCAGGTCTTCCACCACTTCGTTGGACGAGCCGGAGTCAATGAGGATGCGGCCGGTGGTCACCTTGTCGTGCTTGCGGATCTCCTTCTTGTCCAGCTCCAGCACGTCGCCGTCTTCGATGACCATGGCGTGCTCCACCGCGCCGGTCTCCATGGCGATTTGCGCGTGCTTGCGCAGGTTGCCGTAGTTGCCGTGGACGGGGATGAAGTACTTGGGCCGCACAAGATTGATGAGCAAGCGCATCTCTTCCTGGCTGCCGTGGCCGCTGACGTGAATCAGGCCGTTGGAACCGTTGTCGTAGATGACGTTGGCGTCGCGGCGGTAGAGGTGATCAATCACACGAAAAATGCTCTTCTCGTTGCCGGGGATGATCCTCGAGCTGAGCACTACGGTGTCGCCAGCCTCGATGCTGGCGTGCTTGTGGTTGTCCACGGCGGCGCGGCTGAGGGCGCTCATCGGCTCGCCTTGCGTGCCGCTGATCAGCAGCATCAACTGCTCGGGCGAGTAGTCGCGCATCTGGCTGGGATTGATGATGAGGCCCTGGGGAATCTCGATGTAGCCCAGGTCCTGCGCAATCTCCGTGCTCTCCATCATCGAGCGGCCGATGACGGCCACCTTGCGGCCATGCGCACGCGCCAGATCGAGGGCGATGCGTATGCGGTAGATGGACGAGGAGAAGCAACTGAAGAAGAGCTTCTTTTTGGTGCGTGAAAAAATCTCGTCGAGGCGCGGAATGACGGCCGACTCGCTGGGCGTGTAGCCGGTGCGGTCCACGTTTGTCGAGTCCTGCAGCAGGGCCAGCACGCCGCGCTTGCCGTACTCGGCAAAGGTGTGCAGGTCAAAGAGCTTGCCGTCCAGAGGCGCCAGGTCGATCTTGAAGTCGCCGGTGTGGATGATGATGCCGACCGGCGTCTCGATGGCCAGCGAAACGGCGTCCACCAGCGAGTGGGTCACGTGAATCGGCTCGATGGTAAAGGGGCCGATGGTGAACTTTTCCCTGGGCACTATCTCGACCAGCTCGGTCTCGTCGAGCAACTGATTTTCTTCGAGGTTGCCCTCGACGTAGGCCAGCGTGAACTCGGTGGCGTAGACCGGAACCTTGATCTCGTTAAGAATCCATGCCAGGCCGCCGATGTGGTCCATGTGTCCGTGGGTGAGTATGATGGCGCGGACATGAGCCTTGTTTTCAATCAGGTAACTGATGTCGGGAACAACGATATCCACGCCCAGCAACTCCGACTCCGGGAACATCAGCCCGGCGTCGATCACGATAATGTCGTCTTCCCAGCGGATGGCGAGGCAGTTCATGCCGAACTCGCCGAGTCCGCCCAGAGGAATGATTTTCAGCTTTTTATTTTGCATCTGTCATATTCGATGCTAACACTGATGGGCTTTCGGAGCTGATTCATACTGCTCAGTTTCGCTGATCCGAGGCTGCGTTGGACGAATCGCGGTCTCGGGGTTCTATTTGCACCTTCCTTTGGCCGAGATTCATCCAAATCAGCCAGGAGGGTCTATGCCCACAATTGTTCGCTTCCACCAGATTGGCGGTCCGGAAAATCTCAAACTGGAACAGATTCCCACGCAAGAGCCCGGCAAGGGCGAGGTGAGGCTGCGGGTTTTGGCAGCAGGTCTCAACCGGGCCGAGTCATTGTTCTACCGCGGTCAGTATCTTGAGCAGGCACAGCTTCCCTCGCGCCTGGGGTATGAGGCCGCGGGCGTGGTGGAGGCAGTGGGCAAAGGCGTCGATGCCAAGTGGATTGGGAAGCCCGTCGCCACGATTCCGAGTTTTTCCATGAGCCGCTACGGCACTCTGGGCGAAGAGGCCGTTGTGCCAGTGGAGGCTTTGGGCGAGTATCCGGCGAATCTGACGGCTATACAGGCGGCGGCCATCTGGATGCGATACATGACAGCTTACGGCGCGCTGGTGCATCTGGGCGGCTTGAAGGCGGGCGATTTCGTTTCCATTCCCGCGGCCTCATCGAGTGTTGGATTGGCGGCGATCGAGATTGTGCGCGATGCCGGCGCGACGGCGATTGCGGTGACGCGCACGTCAGCCAAGCGCGCGGAATTGCTGGCGCTGGGAGCTGCGCATGTGATCGCCAGCGAAGAAGAGGATTATGGGTCGCGGGTGCGGGAGATTACCGGAGGACAAGGCGTACGGCTTACGTTCGATCCGGTGGCCGGTCCGTTTGTAGAGAAGCTGGCTGCGGCCGCGGCTCCGGGCGGCATTCTCTTCGTCTACGGCGCGCTGTCGCTTGCGCCCACGCCGTTTCCGCTCTTTGCAGCGCTGGGAAAGGGCCTGAGTATGCGCGGCTACACCCTGCTTGAGATCACGCTGAATCCAAAGCTGCTGGAGGGCGCGAAAAAGTATATCTTCGATCGGCTCGCTGACGGGCGTTTTGTTCCGAAGATTGCCAGGACATTTCCCTTCGCACAGACAGTAGAGGCCTATCGATACCTGGAGTCGAACCAGCAGGTGGGCAAGGTAGTGATTACTGTTCCGTAAGGAATGCGATCTGGTCGATGGGCGCTAGCGCAGCAAGTCTTCCAGCGTCGTGCTCAAATCCGTCTTCTCGTCGCGATACTTCACGATCACCGGCGCGTAGAGGCTCAGGCCCCACTCCTGTCCTTTGCCCTTGCTGACGGCGCGAGAGCCGGGGACCACCACCGCGTTCTCAGGAATGATGAGCGGCAGCTCTTCGGTCGCGCGCAGCGTCACTCCGTTCGCCAGATCGAAGACCGGGGTTCCGCGCGTGAGAATTGTTCCGGCGGCCAGCACCGCGCCTTTGCGCACGATTGTGCCCTCGTAGACGCCGCAGTTGCCGCCCACCAGCACGTCGTCCTCGATGACCACCGGGTTGGCATTCACCGGCTCCAGCACCCCGCCGATCTGCGCCGCTGCGCTCAGATGAACGCGCTTGCCGACCTGCGCGCAGGAGCCGACCAGCGCGTGCGAATCCACCATCGTGCCTTCGTCCACAAAGGCCCCAGTGTTGATGTACATTGGCGGCATGCAAACCACGCTGCGGGCCACGTATGCTCCGGCGCGCACCGAAGAACCGCCGGGAACCACGCGCACGCCGTCGCCTGAGCCAAAATGGCGCATCGGAAATGTGCTTTTGTCTACAAACGAGAGGCTCGACGCGGAAGACTCCTGCAGCACGCCCAGGCGAAAGCCCAGCAGAATACCCCGCTTGACCCATGCGTTGACCCGCCAGCCGTTCGGCGAGCCGGCGTCGGGCGAGGCAGCGCGCGCCTCGCCGCTCTCCAGTGCCGCGCGCAACAGCAGAAATGCTCTCATGGCGGACTCGTCCCCGATGGCTCCGGGGCCGGCGGCAAAGTGGCGCTCAATCGCGTTTTGCAGTTGGGTAAGAGTCATTGCAATTCGAGTCTATCAACACCGAGAGCGATGCACCAAAGACCAAACGCAGAAAGTGAAAATGCGAAAGACCGTGCCGGCCCCGTGGCCTCCGCGCGATATGAGTTTGGATTTGCCATTGACGGGAGGATTCACGAACCATTACTGTTTGTGGATTGCGCGCACATTCACGTGCGGCAATAAAGACAGGAGAAATATGCGCATCAGAATAGCTGGCGTAGCGGCAATGGTCTTGTTGTTTGCATCGAGTGTGGCGTCGGCTCGCGATATTCCCGCCGTTGGATTCACGATTGACGACGTCGTTACCTGGCTACAGAGTTCGGGCCATTCGACGCAGGTGAATACCGGCTCCGATGGCAAGCGCCACGTCACAACATCAACAGGGAGCGTCACTTGGGCCGTCTATTTGTTCGACTGTAAAGAAGACCGTTGCGGCTCCCTCCAGTTCGCGGCCGGGTTTGCAACCCATGGCAAGTTTGATGTTTCGCAAATGAATCGTTGGAACACCAAGCAACGCTGGGCCCGCGGATATTACGACAGCACCAACGATCCCTGGGTCGAGATGGATGTCGACATTAACCCAGGCGGCACGTACGAATTGCTGGATGACGAACTCTCGATCTGGAATATCACACTTGCCAACTTCGTCAAGATGTACAGTTTGTAATAGGCGCCTCGCCGTCGATTCACGCTCGTTTCACGGTGAACCTCGGCGCTGGCGTTGTTGAATCTCCGCCAGTGACGCGAAGATCTTCCTCAATGTGAGGCTCGCGAACTTATGCCGCGCCTGGATGCACTTTGGCGCGTGCCTGTCCGTTCAGGCGAACCGGCTGCAGACGGAAGGAGTTCTTCCCCTCCGGAATCATCGCCAGCGGGATGGGCGTTCGATCCGGTTTTGCATGCATGTGCCGGGATTCAAGCCAGGCGCACAACCGGGGGTCGAAGATATCCGGCTCGCCGTGCCAGAAATTGGGCTTGAGACCACATTCAATCTGGAGATGATCTAACTGCAACTCGATGCTCGAAATGTTCTTGGGAAAATAGCGCCGGACATTGTTCACGCCCACATGCAGTCCGGTGACGCCGAGTCCCTTGCTTTGTGTTTTGACCACCATACGTACCTGCTGTTCAACGCCGAATGAGGTCAGTCTAGAGAGTTGCGGCCGGGAAAGCCGCTCGGGACGCAGGAAATCCACGATTTAGATTCCTTGTTTGCAACTTACCGGCAGGGTAGCCATTTCGGGAAAATTGCCTTGGAATATTTATTCTGACAAGGGGAAGCTGTGTTTTTCCGCCGCTTCTGACACACTAATTGACAGAAGCAAGCCTTTCATACTGCTTACGGAGGAACCATGTCCATCAAGCCGTTCCTTAAGTTGTGGGGGAGTGGTCAGCTCTCTGCATTTACCGGCATCAACGCCTTAATCAAACCCTTCTACAAGCTTGTTTATCTGACCGCGGCCAAGGATGGCGGGCTGTTGGATTTGTTGTATGAAAAGCCGATGGCGTTTGATCAACTGGCTGAATTCTATTGCAAGGATGGCAAGGCCCGGGAGGCGCTTGAGGCTTGGCTGCAAATGGGAATTCGCCTTGGCTTTCTTGAATTGGGTTCGCGGGGGTATGCGCTGAAAGGCCTGGCGAAAAAGCTGGCATTGCCGCAGAACGATGCCGCGCTGGCCCTGCTTCAGGAAGTGGCGGGGTTGCATTACAAACTGATCTCACAGACTCCCGAAAGGCTTCGCAATGGAGTGCTCTGGGGCCTCGAAGATCAGGACGGAGAATTGATTGCCAGATCTTCGCGGATATTGGAAGCATTCCAGACCGAAGCCATCGACAGGATTTTTCCTGCATCCGGGCCTGCCAGCCTGCTTGAAATCGGCTGCGGGTCCGGCATCTATATCAAGTATGCGGCGGCACGAAACCCTGCTCTATCGGCCCTAGGATTGGAGTTGCAGCCGAATGTCGCGGATCAGGCTCGCCGGAAGATTCAGGAATGGGGATTGCAGAACCAGGTCAGGATTGATGCAGGCGATATCAGGGATAAGGTTCCAGACGAGCAATTTGACATTGTGACGCTCTACAACAATATTTATTACTTCCCGGTGGAGGAGAGAGTCTCGCTGCTGCGGCATGTGAGGAAATTCCTCAAGTCAGGCGGATTTTTATTGTTGATCACCTGTTGCCAGGGCGGGAGCCTGGGGGTTGAAGCTCTGAATCTATGGGGTGCGGCCACTGCAACGGGTGGAAGGCTGCCCAGCGTGGATGAGATGGTCAGCCAGTTGCACGAAGCAGGCTACGGGGATGTTGAGGCGATCAGCATGATTCCCGGCGACAGGTTTTATGCGTTCAAGGCGCATTGCGCCGGCGCTGCATGAAGTTACTTGATTTGGCAAAGCACATCATATAGCCGCGCGAGAAATGGAGACTTAGTTTTTCGCTCGCGTCAGCCTCCAGCCCTCTGGCCGTCGCGTGAGCTCAAACTTGCTGCCGAAGACTGTGGAGTTATCGATGTATCGGAAGAACTCCGGCTGGAGGCAATACAACGTGCTCTGGCGAAGGGCCAGTCGGAGCACGCGCCCCAGCTTGAATCGCTCGCAGTAGGCCTTGACCAGCACGGCGCGGCGCTCCGGCTCGGTCACCTTGCTCACCGCTCCGCGCAATTGCACGCCGCGAATCTCCTTCCAGCTTTTCGTGCTGCGGTAGACGGTTGCGGCGGCGCGAGGAGTTCTGGCCAGGTTCAGGCTGTGCAGGCTGCTCTCGGACGAGAGCCAGTAGAGCGAGAGTTCTTCATCCGCGATGTAGAAAAGCGGCGCCACGCAGGCCTCTCCGCCCTCGCCGGACGTGGCCAGCGACAAGGTTGTCTGCTCGCGCAGCAACGCGGCAACCAGATCGAGTTGTTTCCGCGTTGCCTTCATCGCGCTTCTCCGGATTTCCTCGCGCCCGGATCGCTCTCCGGTTGGAGGCCTTCATCTTATACTCCGTGTGGTTCAGCGGCCGATGTCCATGGCGGGTTGCATCCAGCCAGCAATCCTGCCAGCAGCGCGGTTCGGGGGGCCAGATGCTCCACCACGATGGATTCGTGGCGCGCGTGCGCGCCTTCTCCCACCGCGCCCATGCCGTCCAGTGTCGGAATGTCCAGCGCAGAGGTAAGGTTGCCGTCGGAGGCGCCGCCGCTCAGGGCTTCCTCCAGCGCGAATCCCAGCTCGGCGGCCAGCGCTTTGGCTTGCTGGTAGAGCTTTACCGTTCCGCGGGTGCGCTCCATCGGCGGACGGTTGATGCCGCCCTGGACGGTCAGCGTGCAGCGCTTGTCCGCCGGCCTGAGAGCCGTAAATTTGCGCTCCATGCGCTGCCCGTCGGCTTTTTGCGCAATGCGCAGATCGACCTCCGCCCAGGCCTGTGCCGCAATCACATTGGTTTTCGTCCCGCCGCCAGCCACGCCCACGCTCACCGTCACGCCCCGCTTCAGATCGGTCCAGCCGGACACAGTCTCAATCACGCGCGCCAGCTCACGAATGGCGCTGGCGCCTTTCTCGAAATCCACTCCTGCGTGCGCGGCCACTCCGGTCACATCGATCCGCCAGTTGCCGGTACCCTTGCGGGCGGTCTTATAAGCCAGCCCCTGCGCCGGTTCCAGGACAAAGACCTGAGCGCACTCCGCCGCCAGACGCTCGGTGGTAGGCCGGGACACTGGGCTGCCGACCTCCTCGTCACTGTTCAGCAGAAGTACAATCTCCCGGTTCAGCAGACCGGCCTCGGTGAGGATTTCGATGGCGGTGAAGGCCATCGCCGCGCCGGCCTTCATATCCAGAGCGCCCGGACCCCAGAGCCGCCCCTCGCTCACGCGGCAAGGCATGGTCTTGAGCGTCCCCAGCGGCCAAACGGTGTCCAGATGGCCGAGCAGCAGCGTCCGTCCAGCGGCGCCGGTTTTGGATCTTGGCCCGAAGCGCGCTTCCAGCAGGTCGCCAAAGCCGCGCTGCCGGTGGAGCTTGACGCGCCCGCCCAGAGCTCTGGCATGTGAGGCGGCCAGCGCGGCGCAACCGTCCACAGCCGCCTTATCGTCGGAAGGCGATTCGGCCCGCACCAGTTGCTCGATCAGATCAAGCAGAGCAGATTCCTTGCGCCGCGCGCCGGCCAGCAGCGCGCGCATGGGGACGGGGAAATCGGAGTCGAGCAGTCATTCGTGAACCTTTCACGCGAATTCCAGTGTGCCAAAATCTGAGATTCCCTGATTCTACGACGGTTAGCCAGGTGTGGGCAGCCTGCTATTGGTCAATGAGGGGGCCTGACTGTTGCAAAGTGTGGCAAAAATGCCACAGGACGGAGATGGCCCCTGGCGTCTAATCTGTTGGTTGAACACGGTTTTCTTCGCCGTCGAGAAGGAATTTTTGGCCAACCCCGCGCATCTGGAACAGACAATTGCCGCGCCCCTGGAGTTCAGCGGGGTGGGCCTGCACTCCGGTGCGCCGGCGAACCTGCGCCTGATGCCCGCGCCCGCCGGTTCGGGCATCGTCTTCCGCCGCACCGATCTGGACAACTTCGAGATTCCCGCCACCGGCCGCTACGTCGCCAAAGTAAGCTACGCCACCAGCCTCATGCGACAGGGCGTCCTGATTCAGACCACCGAGCATCTGCTCTCCTCGCTCATCGGCATGGGCGTGGACAACGTGATTGCGGAGCTGGACAACCTGGAACTGCCCATCCTGGACGGCAGCGCCCTGCCTTACGTTGAGGCCTTTCTGCAGCGTGGGCATCCGCACCCAGCGCCGCCGCCGCGAGACCGTCCGCGTGCTGCAAGCCGTCGAGGTGCGCGAGGGTGACAAATTCATCGGCGTCTATCCCGGCTCCGGCTACAGCATCGAGTACGCCATCGACTTTCCCGCGCCCGTCGGCCACCAGTCGGCCTGCGTGGACCTGGCGGCGGAAACTTATGGCGCCACCATCGCCCCGGCCCGCACCTTCGGCTATAAAGCCGATGAGCAGCGGCTGCGCGACATGGGCCTCATCCGCGGCGCCGGGCCGGAGAACGCCATCATCCTGGGCGCTGATGGCCCGGAGAACGGCCCGCTGCGCTTTCCCGACGAGTATGTGCGCCACAAGGTTATGGACCTGATCGGCGACCTGGCCCTTGCCGGCCGCCGCATCGAGGGCCACGTGGTTGCCGAGCGCGCCGGACACGCCATGCACACCGCCCTGGTCTCGCGGCTGATGAAAGACCGCTCAGCCTGGGAGTTGGCCCATGTGCCGGTGGCCTCCATACCAGCCCCGGTCGAATATGCCCCCTCCGCCGACTTAGCCACCCCCGCCCTGATCGGAGCGTGACGCATAGGAACAGGGAATAAGAAGCTGACAAGCCCACAAAGCTCCGTGCCCCATCCTTTCCGCTTTTTTCTGCGGAAAGGGTGGGAGACCACAACTCTCCACCGACCCGTTCTTCATGGGGTGTCGGATTCTTTACGCAAACAGAATGCACATCGGCGCCGCTGCCGGGTAGCTTTTGCCGGTTTCTGCCAGCACGCCGGTTTCCGGATTCCGCGCAAAGACGCTGATCTGATTCGAGTCCTGATTAGCCACCAGCATCCAGCGCTCTGTTGGGTCCAGCACAAAGTTCCGCGGCGTCTTCCCGCCGCAGTCGTAACGTCCTTCCCGCGTCAGGCTGCCGGTCTTCTCGTCGGCATGGAAAAGGTAAATGGAGTTATTGCCGCGATTGGCGAAGTACACCGTCCGCCCATCGCGCGAAATCACCGTGTCGCATGCGTCCGTGGGGCCGTGATAGCCCTCGGGCAGCAGTTCAATGCGCGTAACCAGCACAAGGCTACCGCTCGCCTTGCTCCACTCCAGCACATCCACCGTTGAATTCAGTTCGTTGATCGAGTAAGCCGTGTGTCCGTTGGGGTGAAAGTGCAGCGTCCTCGGCCCTGCGCCCGGTTTGGCCTTATAACTCCCTGCCGCCGTCAGTACGGTTGTGGCCGCGTTCAGCCTGTAGATGTGGATGCAGTCTTCGCCCAGATCGTTGATATAGGCAAAGCGGTTGTCGGGCGAGAACGAAGCAAAGTGCGCGTGTGCGCTCTGCTGGCGGCTCGCATTGGGGCCGTGACCGGTGTAATGTTCAGTCCAGACGGCGGGGCTCAGCCGCCCATCGGTCACCCGAAAGCTCGCCGCCGAGCCGCCCCCGTAGTCAGCCGCCAGCAGCACGCTTCCGCTATGATCCAGTGCCACATGACAAGTACCCATGCCAGCCGAGTTCTGCGCGGAAAGCTGCTGCAATTCGCCGCTCACCACACGGAAGCTAGCCACCTCTCCGGTCGGCTTGCCGTTGAACGAATCCACCTCCGAGGCGGCGAAGAGAAACCGCCGATCCGGCGAGAGTGTAATCCAGATCGGATTCTCCAGCTTGGCCGCGACCCCTTCCGGCGTCAGTTCGCCGCTTCCGGCGTCCCAGTTGTAGGCCAGAATGCCGTCGGGCGTCTTGGTGCCAACAAAAACACGCTGTCGGCCAGCAGAGGCAAACAGTGAGGGCGAAGCCGCGGCGGCCAGCGTGGCGGCGGAGACGCTCTTCATAAATTGGCGGCGAGAAATCTTATCCATATCGAAAGCATTGTCGCCGATACGGCACAGCCCACGCCAGTGCGCAACAACCCCTTCGCCAGCACCGCAGCCAGCCACTCCCTCCGCGGCCGGTGCGTCCAGTCACAGGACGTTCACACTCCGCATGTGATAGCATCCGATTTCTTAGTATTAGACGCCTGCGGACTCATCCTCCGTACCTCCGCACTGCGCCGGCCCAAACCTTTATGGACGAGGTAGACGGCAGACCGGGACCTGTGGCCCTCCAATTCGGCCACCTGGACGCCCCTTGGGACGTCCCCATGGTTTCCCTGTCCCTCTACCATTCGATCCCCAAAATTCTGATAATAAATAGCAAAAAGCCGTCGTCGGCTTTTCTGACAATCCAAATCCCGCGCCTTTTTTCTGGCGCGGACCAGCCGAAGGCCGCCTGCCCCACCGCAGGTGGAGGAGAACACCATGAAAACCTACCAGGGAAGTGAGATCCGCAACGTAGCTGTAGTGGGGCATGCGCACAGTGGCAAAACCACTCTGATCGCCGCTCTGCTGCATGCCGCCAAGATGACCACAGTCCAGGGCCGCGTCGAAGATGGCTCGGCCGTAACCGCTTATGACGAAGAGGAAGTAGCCCGCGGCGCAACCATGCAGAACGCGGTCGCCTTTGCCGAGTGGCAGGGCGTCAAGATCAATCTTGTCGATACTCCCGGCTTTCACATGTTCACCCACGAAGCCCGCGCGGCCCTCTTGCCCGTCGAAGCGGCCGTCGTCTTGGTAAACGCCCAGAATGGCATCGAGCCGGTCACCGAGCGGGTGTGGAGATATGCCGACGAGGCCGGCGTCCCCCGTGTGGTCGTCATCAATCAGATGGACCACCCCAAGGCCGGCGGCGGCGAGGGCCTCAGCGCCCTGATCGACGACCTTGTTGACCGCTGGGGCCGCAATTGCGTGCCCGTCCAGCTTCCCATCTCCGATGCCCAGGGCTTCCACGGCGTGGTGGACCTTGTCACGATGGAGGCCTATCACTACACCCCCGGCGGCGATGGCCGCGGCAAGGTCACCGGCGAAATTCCCGCCAGCGTGGCTGCCGACGCCAAGGCCCGCCACGAGGCGCTGGTCGAGCTGGTTGCCGAGGGCAAAGACGAGCTGATGGAAGAGTACTTCGAGAAGGGCACCATCGCCAGGGAACACCTCATCCCCGCGCTGCATGAGGCCATCCGTGAGGACCGCATCTTCCCGGTCCTGTTTTCCAGCGGCCTGGCCAATATGGCCCTCGATCACCTGCTGGACTTCATCAAGGACTACACTCCCTCGCCTGTCGAGCGTGCGCCGATGGCCGTTCGCAATCCCGCCATCGAACCTACAGCGGACGATCCCGACGCCGCCAAGTCAACCCGCAAAATCGCTGACTCCGAGCCGCTTTCCCTGTTCGTCTTCAAGACCATGACCGACCCCTTTGCCGGCCGCATCAGCTTCTTCAAGGTCATCGGCGGCGTCATCAAGAACGACGCCACCGTCGAAAACTACACACGCCGCGGCCAGGAGCGCTTCTCGCACCTATCCGTCATGCAGGGCCGCAAGGCCGTCGAAGTTCCCGAGCTGCACGCCGGAGACCTCGGCGCCGTGGCCAAGCTGCGCGACACCCTCACCGGCGACACCCTTGGCGTCAAAGGCTCCGACATCCAGGTCGATCTCCACAAGCTCCCCGAGCCGGCCATGACCTACGCCATCGAGCCTAAATCCCGCGCCGACGAAGACAAGCTCGCCCCCGCCATCCACAAGCTCATGGAAGAAGACCTGCTCATCCGCTTCTTCCGCGATCCGCAGACCAACGAATTCCTCATCGCCGGCGCCGGCCAGCCGCACATTGAGGCCATCGTCAGCCGACTCAAAAAGCGTTACCACGCCGAAGTCACCCTCAAAGCGCCCAAGGTGCCTTACCGCGAAACCATCCGCGCCAAGGTCGAGGCGCCGGGACGCCACAAGAAGCAGACCGGCGGCCACGGCCAGTTCGGCGACTGCAAGATTCGCATGGAACCCATGCCGCGCGGCGGCGGCTTCGTCTTCGGCAACGAAGTCTTCGGTGGAGCAATCCCCCGCAACTTCATCCCCGCTATCGAAAAGGGCATCGTCGAGTCCGCCGCCCGCGGCTATCTCGCCGGCTACCCGGTCGTCGACTTCAAAGCCACCGTCTACGACGGCAGCTATCACGACGTTGACTCCAACGAAATGTCCTTCAAGATGGCTGGCCGCATCGCCTTCCGCAAGGCCATGGAGACGGCCAAGCCTTGCCTGCTCGAACCCATCATGAAGGTCGAAATCGAAGCCCCCGACGAATTCGCCGGAACCCTCATGGGCGACCTCAACTCCCGCCGCGGCCGCGTAGGCGGCATGGAGTCCAAGGGCCGCACCACCATCATCAACGCCCAGGTCCCCATGGCCGAGATGCTGACCTATGGCACTCTTCTAACTTCCATGACCCAGGGCAAGGGCAGTTACCGCATGGAGATGGATCATTACGACATCGTCCCGCAGTTAGTAGCCGACAAAATCCTCGCCAACGCCAAACGCCCCGTGGAGGAAGAGGAAGAGTAACTTAACAACTCGCTGTCATCCTGAGCGAGTGCAGCGAGTCGAAGGACCTGCATTTCGTTCGTACAGCCGACTTACTTCGCTGCACTCCGCCCACTCACAATGTCATCCTGAGCGGAGCGCAGCGAGCCGAAGGGCCTGCGGTTGCATTTTGGGTATCGTGGTTTCCTTGGTCTCAATGCTTCCTTCAAACCCTGTCGAGGGTGCCCCCGGTCCCTCGCATTTGGGGACCGGGGAGGAGAGTCATACCTCTCTCACTTGTCTGGCGTGTGACGCAGGCGGCCCGCTCATTAACCCCGAAAAATCATCATGAGCATTGAGAAGCTGTGCCACGTTCATCGCAGTCTTATCGCGATGAACGGGCGGGTGGCCCACATCTCGATTTTGAGATGTGGGAGACGATGAACCTCAACTCGCCGCCTTTCCTCCCGGAGGGAGGGTATGAAAATAACCCCGGATGAAGCGAAGCGCAATCCGGGGAATATCCGCCCAACAAAGTCATGCGCCCCGTAGGGGCGCTGTGAATGCGCCCAGCGCTCCATTCTTTCGTGTACTCGGCGAAAGGGTGGAAAACCACGAACCCCAACCCTCCGTCTCCATTTTCCCAACGAGCCGTCCACCCGCCAGACTACCCTCCGAGCAGACTCTCAATGTCACGCGCTCCGTGAATGAGATGGACGATCTCCACTCCATTGCGCCTTGGCAGATAGAAAATCAACCAGTTTTCGAAGCCTTTCACCGGCCAGCGGCGAATGTGGCGAAGTACTGGACTGTGAAATCCGCACAAGGCGCCCACCTTCGGCATCCTGGCCAGTGCTTCAAATGTGTTCTGGGTTGCGTCCAGAAAGCGCTGTGCGGTTTCCAGGCCGCCCTGCTCTTCTAGATACTCAACATTCGAAAGGATGTCCCTGCGAGCGCGGGCGCGTACAAAAACTTCCGCCAACTCAAGCCACCCGGCTCTTCTGACGCGTCGCCCGCCCGGTCCTCGCCCGCTTGCTCAGCTCAGCGCGCAGCGTACTCCAGAATTCAGGTGTGGCCTCCTGCGCCTCGCCTTCAAGCAGCGATTCCAACAGCGTCTGCTCAAGCTGTTCCTTGGCGTTGCGCTTTTGGTCGGCGCGCACCAGTTCCCGCATATACTCGCTGGCGCTGCTATAGTCCCTGACCGTGACCTGCTCCTCCACATACTCCTTCATAGGGTCGGGAAGCGAGATGTTCATGGTTTGCATCGCGAAATCCTTTGATGTCAACGTAGCATCGATGGCAATTCTTGTCAATTTATGGCTAGATTCCTTTCCCAAGATGCGCCAAATACTCCGCCGGTGAAAGCACAGTGACCCCCGCTCGCGCCGCCTTCGGAAAATGCTTCAGATTGCCGGTCACCAGCCAAGCTCCCGACGCGTGAGCCAGTGCGAGAAAGGGCGCATCCTTTGCGTCCGGTACAGCATGGGTCCACGGCGGAGGGTCGGGCAGCCGCAGGCTCTCTTTGATAAGCTGCTCCAGCCACGCGGGTGGAAATCCGTGACGGGTAAACTTGGGCCGCAAGAGCACCTCGCGATATTCGCTGACTACTGACGGACAGGTCACCAGTTGCACCCGTCCTGCCAGAACCCAATTCGCCACCAGCTGAAAAGGCACGCTGCCCAGCTTCAGTCCCGCCGAGACAACCACGTTGGTGTCGAAGATGGCGAGCCGCATCAGCTCTTCCCGCTCTTTTGACGGGCCAGCCGCGCCGTTCTCACCGCGTCAATCTCCTGGTCGATCTCCTCATCGGTGATCGGATACTGCTCCGCCAGCCGTGCGTACTGCCGCAGACTGGCCTTCGCCATCGCCCTCCGCAACTCCAGTTCTTCAGCGGCCACATCCCCCATCACTGGAATCAAAAAGAATGCCGGACCCTGCTGGCCAGCCAGCAGCACGGTCTCCCCTTGCGGAACTTTCCCCAAAGCCTTCGATCCACGAGTTCTGAACTCCCGCAGCGAAACCTGACGCATAGTTTGCCCCCTGCATTCAGTGTAGCCATTTTGGCTACGCCCTGCAAGCCGACCCCATCCTTTCGCGTAATCAGCGAAAGTGCGGGAGACCACGAACCCCAGCCTTTGTGAGCGACAAGCGAGCCTCTGGCCCCACCGCAGGTGGTTGCAGATTATTTCCCTCTTTCGTCGCACAATGATCCTCAGAACTCTTCCGTCAAATCATTGTCCAGGGCACGTCCTCTTCGCGCCGCCTTTCAGCCGGAAGCTGCCAACAGAGGCCGAAACTTCCCGTAACTCCTTATCCTGGACGATTTTGCAGGCAACTTCTTTGTTTTGACGATTTTACAGCGCAACCATGCCTGTAAAGGCAGCAATATACATAGTTCATCAAGACTCACGCAAAGCCTTTGTTTTATGGGAGTTCGCTTTCCTTTGCGGCTTTGAGCAAAGATTCCTATTGCAAAGCTGTCCTCAATGTGCAGAGAATCAGCAATATTGGAGCGCGTTAGATGCGAGAAGAGATCAGAAATCGTCTTCGGCTTCGGGCAGACCAGTCACGCCGAGCCTTTTACCAGATTCTAGATAGTCTTCCAGTATGTTCCGTTCAAGAAGTTCGCGATTGGTATCAAGAACGAGAGCGTCGAATCGCTCTAGGTCTCCCCAGTCCAGAACCTCCCGGCTCCTCAATAATTCAATCAAGCCAGCATAGAAAAGAGCCTGCTGTTTGAACATTCCTATAATCAGTTGATGCTCCGCCTTGGTCATTAGGAACAGACAAAATCCTGCCCACTAAGGCGTTAAACCTCTGGAACTCAGGAGACGTTTTCGGCTCGGACTTCATATTCCAATCGTACCGCGTTATGGAGTTTTCAGGGAACTCATAATGCGGGCAATTTCATTCAAGACTTGCGTAATTGCACTAAATCCGATCCCAACCAACCCAAACGCTTCGTCCGGCAGCACGTTCACGTTTGGATGAATGACAGGGTTCCGGTATTCAGCCCGAATGTGGTCCAAGTTCCCTGTAATCTTCGAGTCTGCCCCTGCCTCGTTGAGAGCCTTGATATACGCACCCCAATTGCGCGCAATTTTGGCAGTTTCAAAGGAATTTCCAGTAAGCGAAACGTAATACTCGCCGAAGGTGACTTCCAGCGCCCTCCATATATGAAACGCTGTTGCTGTGGGAAGATTGAACGCCAAACAACGGCCAGCGGCCCTCAAATCAACCTTTACCTGAGACGAAAGATAGCCTCTAATAAATTCAGGTAGGTGCATCTCCGCGTGGTCAATTAAATCCTCCGTGCGGTAGATTCCTTTCTGTTGAGCCCAAAATACCTCCATGCTCGGCGTGTCATTCTTAAAGACCGTCTCAAAGTCGGTAGTGGCAATCAAGATTAACTGTGCCTTGCCTCTTAGCCTCTCGTCTGATTCTTCGTCCCAAAAGACAGGTAAACCGTCCTGAATACCATCGCCGAATTGCTCAATCAGGACGCGCATCAAGGATTCAGCCGCCCTCCGCGTTCCAGGGAGAAAAACCGAGTCTTTCCGCGTCACTTCCTTCAACTGGCGATACGCTGCCATAGCATCAAATCCGGCATCGTTGACCAGAGATTCTTCTTTCACTTGGAAAAGTGGCTCTATCGCTTTCCCAAGCACGTAGTAGTCGAAAAGTTGAATCTGTTTCATCGTGTCTTCATTTATAGAACGCACGAGCCAGATGTGGTTGAAATTCTGCGTGAGGGTGCTATTCATAGCTCACCCCCTGCCCTGTTGAGGCTTGATGAGCCAAGTATGTTTTTGCCCCTGTAAACTCAAGAAAACAAGGAATTTCCCTACAAGATATGGGTGGGGGGGTACCCGATGTACCCCGAAATGCACCCCCCTCCCCCCTCAATATTTATTTATGACCGTGAAATATTACAGAATTATGGTCCTTACGCGCCAAGCGCAAACTTCCGCGCCGACTCCAGCAGCCTGGCGACCGACTCCTTCGAGCAGGACTCGGTGTAGATGCGCAGCAGCGGTTCGGTGCCGCTGGCGCGCAGCAGAATCCAGGTCTCGGCGGCCTTCGGCTTGGTGGTGGCTTCGGGGTTGTCGAGGTAGAACTTCACGCCATCCAGATTCTCCTGGCGCAGAATCGGCATTCCGGCAAAGACCGTCTCGCCAGCCTTGAGCGCCTTCGCCCGCGCAATTGCGCCGTTCTTCACATCGTCGGAGATGTGCAGGTCGATGCGGCCGTACTGGTGTTCGCCGTACTCGGCTTGCAGGCCGGCGACGAGTTCGCCCAGCGGCTTGCCTTCCTCGGCCATCACATTGGCCAGCAGCAGCGCGTTGAGCAAACCGTCGCGCTCCGGCAGGTGGCGCTGAAAGCCAATGCCGCCTGACTCCTCGCCGCCCATGACGATTTCGCGCTCCAGCATGTAGTCGCAGACAAACTTGAAGCCGATGCCGTGCTCGATCAGCTCGCGGCCGTGCTTCAAGCAGATGCGATCGAGCATTTTGGTGGTGTTGAAGGCACGGGTTACGGCGCCGGGCCAGTCGTTGTGGTGCTTGAGCACCCAACTGAGCAGCACGCAGTAGATCTTGTGCGGATCTACGAACACGCCATTCTCGTCGGTCGCGCCGATGCGGTCGGCGTCTCCATCCGTACACAGGCCGGCCTGGCAGCCGTTGGCGACCGCAGCCTCGCCCAACGCGCGGATGTGCGGCTCGATGGGCTCGGGGTTGATGCCGCCGAAGAGCGGATCGACGTTGCCGCGAATCTGCACGTGAGCCACGCCGATGCGGGTGAAGATGTCGGAGATAATTGTGCCGCCGGCGCCGTACATCGAATCGATGGCGAACTTCATGCCGGATTTCTGTAGCTTATCGAGGCTCGTAAAGCTCTCGATGGCCTTCAGGTAGGTGGGCAGGAAGTCGACCTCCTCAATGGGAGCGGGCTTCGCGGCGCGTGGGACGGGCTGGCCTAGGTAAGACTCGATCTCGGAGATAATCGAGGGCTTGCCGGAGCCGCCGTACCAGGCCTTGTACTTCACGCCATTCCACTGGGCCGGATTGTGCGAGGAGGTGATCATGATGCCGCCGGCCGCGCCGCGCTCGCGCACGCCAAAGCTGAGTGCCGGGGTGGGCGTGATGGCGTTGGCCAGCATGACCGGGATGCCAGTCGCTGCCGCTACCTCAGCACAGGCCCGCGCAAATGCCTTTGACCCGAAGCGGGTGTCGTAGCCGATGCAAAGGCCCTTGGCGGGGTATTCCTTGGCGTGGATGTAGGCGGCAATGGCCTCGGCGGCGATGCGCACATTGGCAAAGGTGAAGTCGTCGGCGATGACTGCGCGCCAGCCGTCGGTGCCGAACTTGATTTGAGGATGAGGCATGATGGCGTTCTCGTTCTCCCAGAGAACTAGGATATAGGATGGCGCAGGCGAGGATTTGGGAATGGGATAAATCGAGTTGAGGGATTCCAAGGTCCCAAAATCGAAACCTGGGGCACCCAGCATTCGTTGTTTCCAGCTTCAGTTCCGGGCGCAGTTCAGATCAGCTCAGTCCGCCCGATAATTCCCAGCTCCTTTACGATCTTGCCCACATCCTGCGAGTGGTCGCGGTGGGCGATCAGCAGAGCATCCGCTGTGTCCACGATGACCAGGTCTTCGACGCCTACCAGGGCGACAAACTTGTGGGGGCTGTATATGTAGTTGTTGCCTGCGTCCAGAGCCATGGTGCCGCTGGTGTCGGCCACGTTGCCCTCGCTGTCTCCGCGCAGGCGGGTCTCGATCTGGTACTCGTAGAGCGAAGCCCAGGAGCCGAGGTCGTTCCAACTGAATTCAGCGGGGATGCAATAGAGATGAGACAGGTGCTCGCCCTTGGCCGAGCGCGGCTCCAGCACGGCATAATCGACGGAAATGTTCTCGCACTTGGGATAAACGTCGCGGAAGACCTCTTCAAACTGGGGAGTGCCGTAGGCGGCGGCAATGGTTTCCAGTAGCGGAGCGGTCTCCGGCAGGTGTTCGCGGACGGCGTTGGCCAGGGTGCGCGCCGACCACAGAAACATGCCCGAGTTCCAGTAGTAATTGCCCGCGGCAATGAACTCATCGGCGCGGTTCTGGTTGGGCTTTTCGATGAAGCGGCGCACGTGGAGGGCTGCGTCGTCGCGGGTGTAGTCGCCGGTTTCGATGTAGCCGTATCCGGTTTCGGCGCGGGTAGGCTCAATTCCCAGCACCACGATGTTGTCGCCGGCGGCGGCCACGTCAATGGCCTTTTGCAGAGCCTTGAGAAAGCGCGGCTCGTCGCCAATCACGTGGTCGGAGGGGAAGATGCCCAGCACTGCGTCGGGGTTCTGGCGCTCGATGAGGAAGGCGGCAAGTCCGCAGGCCGGGGCGGTGTTGCGGGCCACCGGCTCCTGGACGATCTGCCTGGCGGGTATGCTCTTCAACTGGTCGGCGATCTCGTGGGCCAGGTACTCGTTGGTAATGACCCAGGTCTGCTCCAGCGTGGCCAGCGGCTTGAGGCGTTCGACGGTTTGCTGAATCATGGAGCGCTCGCCATCCAGGGCCAGAACCTGCTTGGCGTGGGCGCGGCGGGAGCGGGGCCAGAAGCGTGTACCGCTGCCTCCGGCAAGAATCACGGGGCGAAAATCAATTGGCTTCGTCATTGCTGAAACATCCTACTCGACAAACGATACGTTTGCACAGTGATGAATGATACTTTTGGGAAAAACCCATCCCATCTGCTGAAAAAGCGGGGAATTCGCGCATAAAAGCCGCCAGCGCCCCTCGCGACGAAACCGGCTGTAGTACCGCCCCAACTAGCCCAGCCTGGCCAGGAACTCTCCGATGCGGCGGGTTCCCTCGTCGATGTTCTGCCGGGTCACCGGATAGGAGAGGCGGATGTGCTGGGAGGTTCCGAAGGCCTCGCCGGGGACGGTGACGACGTGGGCCTCGTGGAGCAGCCGGGTGGCCAGCTCCGTCGCTGTCTTGATGCCGCCCTTGCCCAGAAAGGCGCTGATGTTGGGGTAGACGTAGAACGCGCCCTCGGGTTTGGTGCAGGTGACGCCGGGGATTTCGGCCAGTTTGGCCAGCATGTAGTCGCGCAACTCGATGAACTCGGCGCGAAACTCGCTGACGCACTCCTGCGAACTGGTCAGGGCGGCGACGGCGGCCTTCTGCACAAAGCTGGTGGCGTTCGAGGTGGACTGCGACTGGAGCTTGCTGAGGTTGGCCACCACGGACTTCGAGGCCAGCGCGTAGCCGGCCCGCCAGCCGGTCATCGAATAGGTCTTGGAGAGCGAGCCGAGCACCACGATGTGCTCCTTGGCCCAGGTGAACGAGCCGCCGCTGACCGGCTTGCCGGCATAGTTCAGATAGACGTAGCACTCGTCCAGGAGCAGATAAATCCCGCGCTCATGGGCCAGATGGACGATCCGCTCCAAATCGGCGGCGCTGACAACCGAACCGGCCGGATTCGACGGCGAGTTGAGGATGATGGCCTTGGTCCGGGGCGTCATGGCCTTTTCGATGGCGTCGGCCGTGATGCGGAAGTTCTCCGCCTCCTGGGTTTCGAGCAGGACCACCGTGCCGCCCGCGTACTGGATGATGTCCTTGAAGCTGACCCAGTAGGGGACGGGCAGAATGACTTCGTCGCCGTGTTCGACAAGGATTTGCAGAGAGTTGAAGAGCGCCAGCTTGCCGCCGGTGGTGAAGACGGCCTCGTCCAGCCCATAGTCGGAGCCGAAGTCCGTAGCATGGCGCTCGATGATGGCCTTGCGCACCTCGGGAATGCCGGGAACCGCGGTGTAGCGGGTGAAGTTGGCGTCGATGGCGGCAATGGCGGCGTCCTTGATGTGGCGCGGCGTGGGGAAGTGCGGCTCGCCGGCGCCGAAATCCACCAGGTTGGCACCCTGGGCGCGCAGCTTCGCGGCCTCGGCGGCCACGGCCATGGTGGCGGAAACCTCGATCCGGCCAATGCGGCCGGCAAATACTTGGGGAGAAGTGCCTGTCGTCATGATGCTTCTATCTTTACAGATTTTTGTGCTGGGGCAAAATCGGCGGCGGGAAAAAACGGACGCGGGGTTTCCGCTTTGTGTCAGGGCACGACTTCAGTCGTGCCGCAGGATGTATAAAAACGGCTTGGGCTTTAGCCCCTGAGGGAAGTCCTGACAAACGGCTATGGAGCCACTGAGCCAAACAATTCTTTCATGAGATCACGCGCCCGGCTCTCGTGCGCTTGAAGTACCTGAATCCTGTAAACGGGATTAATAATCGGCGTAACTCCAAAACCGATGCGCCCCTCATCGGGCACAACGAACTGAACTCCGGCCTCTTCGAGCGCGGCTTTTGCGATGTCGAGTGCGATGGGATTGGCGCTCTCGAAGACGACAGCTAATTTTTCTTTTGGGGCTGGACCTGCCATTTCGCCTTCTCTCTTCCCCGGCCTGTCCTTGCAGGCCGTACTCGACGCAATTCAGCCCTGGCTCGTCCTGATGCGGTCGCGCAGGCGCTTGAGGACGTTGGGTGGCACCAGCCCCGACACATCGCCGCCGAAGCTAAAGACTTCCTTCAGCATCCGCGAGCTGACAAACGAGTAGCGGCCGGCCGGTTGCAGGAAGACGGTTTCAATCTCCGGGGCCAGGCGGCGGTTCATCAGCGCCATTTGGAACTCGTACTCGTAGTCGCTGATGGCGCGGATGCCGCGCAACACCGCCGTGGCTCCCTGCCGGCGCGCAAACTCCACCATCAGCCCATCAAAGGTAGCGACAGACACGTTGCCCAGAGCGGCAGTCGATTCCCGCAACATCTCCACTCGCTCCTCGACGGTAAAGAGCGGGTCTTTCCCGGGATTATTGAGAATGGCGACGGTGAGGTGCCCAAACAACTTGGCCCCGCGCTGGATCAGGTCGATGTGGCCGTTGGTGGGCGGGTCGAAGGTGCCGGGATAGAGGGCGCTTACGCTCATGGAGGCGACTCCCAGAAGATTCTAGCAGCCGGTGCGAGGGGGCAGGCCATTCAGTAAGGCTATGGCCTGCAAACCTTGCACAGGCCGCTTTCTGCGTATCCAAAACTCTGCATCCAGTCAACCGCCGCAATCTTGCTTGCGAATGGACCATGCCATTTGCCATTTTGCCCGCTGTCGCGCGGCTGTGTCCCTTGGCCATTTTTACAGTGGCAGCAACTACTCTGATGTTAGACCGCACTTTTGCGATGCCAGTTCTGATAAACAAGAAAACTCATGGAAGTCCTTCTCCAGTCGCAAGCCTAAGATAACTTTCCGTCCAAATCCGCAAAGAACCTGATTCCTGGAATTCTGAGTTTGTGCAGATCGCTGTCATTGGTGACGAAGAGATCGACCCCTGCCACCGCCGCTGTTGCCAGATGAATCCCATCCGCCTGACTCACTCGTGCTTGGGCGCGAATCATGCTGTACATGTCAGCGGCTTCTATGGTGAACGGCAAAATCTCAATGTCTTTACTGCTGAAAAACTTTTTGATGCCTTGGATGCCCGCGGCATCGTTCCGCTTTCGCGGACCTGTAAGCACTTCTCCCACGGCAAAAATGCTGGTGCACAAAATGTCGCCGCGCCGATGCATTCCTTCATGCATTCGCTGGACCCGCTTTGCGAATGCTGGATTGGCTTCCAGGAAATAAATAAATAGCATCGAGTCCCAATAGACCCGATTCACTTTGAGGCCTCCGCTCTCTGCTGCTCCAGTTTCTCAGCTTCATATCTTTCCCAAACGTCCGGCCCCCACTGCCGCTCGCGCCGCAAATACTCTTCTCCTCCGCCCAGCGCCTTGAAGGTTTCGGCGCAAAGCCCGTACAAAGCCATGAGTCCTTCTTCGTTTGGAACTGCATTTGCGTCTGGTGCCGACTTTTCGCCTTGATCCAGAACGTGGAAGACAAGTTGCCAGGTCGTGCTCGGTCCTCCCGATGGCGGGCCGCCGTTTTTCTCAATCAGTTCCACGCCCGCCTCCTGCTGGAAATCTTTCGAAAGCAAGGTTGAATATACAGATGGCGTCCGGTTTGTCCAGCCTAGCTCTTTCTGCACCTTCCCTACTCGGAGCTGAATCGTCTTCTCGCCTTTCAAACGCGCGGGCGTCACGTAGGTGGCAATCACATGTTTCTTGGTCTGCTCTGTGGGTTTCATGGAATGAATCCTCCATTTAACATTCATACCATACATACATTACAACAAGATGTCAAGAGGTTTTCGAATATTCTCGCCAATCCGTCCGCGTGATTGCGCGCTCGGCTCCTCCGGTCGTAGGATTGGCAGGGTTTGGCGAGTAGGGCCTCTTCGTCGCAAGAGGGGCGACACCGCCCTTTGAACGGTGCATACTCTGTTTGCCCTACCCAACTCGTCGTTGTCGCGACGAACGACTACGGCAATGTCTGGAAAGATTTACCCGGTCACAGGAGCTTTATTTCGCATGTCCACTAAAACCATCATCGAACCATTTCGCATCAAGAGCGTCGAACCGATCCGCTGGACTACGCGCGAAGAGCGGGAGGGTCTGCTGGGCGCTGCGCACTACAACCTCTTTCTGCTCCATGCCGACGATGTTCTGATCGACCTGCTCACCGACTCCGGCACCGGCGCCATGTCCACGCACCAGTGGGCTGCGGTGATGGAGGGCGATGAGAGCTACGCCGGCAGCCGTAGCTTTGATCACTTCAAGAGCTCCGTCCAGGAGATCGTCGGTTATACCCACGTCATCCCCACACACCAGGGACGCGCCGCGGAACGGATTCTGTTCAAGGTGATGTGCCGGCCGGGCGACGTAGTGCCGAACAACACGCACTTCGACACCACCCGAGCCAATGTTGAATCCGTTGGGGCCGAGGCGGTGGATTTGCTGCCGCCCGAGGCGCGGCAGCCTGAGAAACGGCTTCCGTTCAAGGGCAACATGGATGTGGCGGCACTAGAGGCATTGATTGCGCGGGTAGGGCGCGAGCGCATTCCGCTGGTAATGCTGACGGTGACCAACAACTCTGGCGGCGGGCAGCCTGTGTCGATGGAGAATGCGCGGGCTGTAGCCGCGGTCTGCCACAAGCACGAGATTCCGCTCTATTTCGATGCTTGCCGTTTTGCCGAGAATGCGTATTTCATCAAGCTGCGCGAGCCGGGCTACGCCGACAAAACCCCTAAGCGGATTGCGCAGGAGATGTTCGCGCTGGGCGATGGCTGCACCATGAGCGCCAAGAAGGACGGCATGGCTAACATCGGCGGCTTTCTGTGCACCAACGACGACATCCTGGCGCGACAGGAGAAAGATCTGCTGATTCTGACCGAGGGCTACCCGACTTACGGTGGGCTTGCTGGCCGCGACCTGGAGGCCGTCGCCGTGGGCATTCAGGAGTCGCTTCAGGAGGACTACCTGCGCTACAGGATTGCCTCGACGGCTTACCTGGGCAACCACATCTCCGAGCAAGGCGTTCCCATCGTGCAGCCACCCGGCGGCCATGCCATCTATCTCGACGCCAAGGCCTTTTTGCCGCACATTCCGGCAGATCAGTTTCCCGGCGTTGCGCTGGCCGCGGAGCTGTATCTGGAAGGTGGTATCCGATCTGTCGAGATTGGCAGCCTGATGTTTGGCGCGGCGGCGCAGATGGAACTGGTGCGCCTGGCCATTCCCCGGCGCGTATACACGCAGAGCCACATCGATTACGTGGTGGAGATCATCTTGCAGGTCTTTGTGCGGCGCGCCCAGATTAAAGGGATGCGGCTGACCTACGAGGCTCCCTTCCTGCGCCACTTTACCGCGCACCTGGAGCCGATTGGCTGAGGTCTTCTTCTTACCTCTGCAGCAGGTCGATAGGCTTGGTGAAGTCCGTGACGCGAATGTGCTTTGCCAGTGCCGGATGCTGGCGTTGGAGAGCTAAATACATCTCCCAGGTAACGCGCCGGTAGCTGAAGTGGCCTGCGGGCCCGGAGCGCAGCTCGATGATGTATTGGGCTTCGGCAAAATCCATCTTGAAGAGCGAGCGGATGCGCGTGGCCAGCGGCAATAGGTATAGGGCAGATTGCGCGGCCTCGGGCGCAGTGCTGGCGGCGATTTGCGCGCTGGCGGCGTGGGCTTGCTCGACAGCGGACTTGAACTCGGAGAGGACTCCGGCTTCGGTGAGAATCTTTACATCCGCGCCGAGGTCGCCTGAGTCGGGCGTCTCGTAGCCGTGCAAGGCGGTGAGGGGCTGGATGATCTGCGTGCAGCGGCGATGGCGGTGCATGTCGCGGAAGCCGCCGATGTCCATCAGAATGTCGAAACGCAGAGCCGCTCCGGCGTGGAAGGCGCGAAGAGTTTCATCGTGCTTTCCGCGGTGACGCAGGCCCAGCTCGATGATTTCGTTAACGCGGGCTTCGGGCAGGGCGGCGACGAGGTCGCGAATCTGGCGGTAAGGGTGGTGGCAAGATGAGTAGAGCAGCGTGGAGGCCAGCTCGACTTCGAGGCTCTCCGTGCGCTCGACGAGATCAACTAAAGATGCACCGGCGATGGGCTGGCTGTCGAGGAGTTCGGCGGCAGCCTGGGACAGATCGGCGCGGGTCTGGAGGCCGTATTCGTTGGGCTGGGCGTATTTGACCAGTGTGGGAGCGGTGCGAACCTCTCGGGTGAGCAGGTTGGCGGCTTCGGTGGCCAGGGCTGGGTCGGCCGCAGCGATCTTTTCCACCAGCGCCCTGCCGGCCTGGGAGTAGACTTTCCAGGCAGGTCCGGTGGCAGCCTCGCGCAGCTTGACCCCAAGGTCGCGGACCTCGGCGGCGGGGTGTGAGAGCAGGCGGGAGACCTGGGTTTCCAACGTGCGCGCGTTGACGATTTGCCCGAGCGAGGTGTTGGTGGCCAGGGGCAGAAGGTAGCGGGCTACGTCGAAGGCGCGGGCCTTGAGGGTACGTTCGTAAGCCTCGGGCTTCATGGCTTCCGTACAGGCAACACGCCGGCGCAGCGCGTCGAAAACTGCCTCGTTGACGCGTCTATAGGTGGTAAAGAGGCTTTCGATAGTTTCGGCGTAGAGCTTGGCTGAGGCGGAATCCGCGCCAAAATCCGGGAAATACCAGCCGGATTTGAGGAAGTTCTGATACCTTGTGGAGCGCTCCTGACCGTCCCACCTCTGCTCGTCAACCAGGACGATGGCGGCCAGCAGGCTGAGCCGCTCAACAGACATGGCGATGTGGGCCAGGTCGGCGATGGAGCGGTGGCCGTATTGAAAATAAAAGGTATTCAGGAACTGCTCTGCGCGCTGGGCGCTGATCTCGGCAAGCGACTCGCGCATGGAGAGAGCGGAGCGGGAGTACTTGGCCATGGCGTAGGCCAGCACTTCGGGGTCGGCTCCGTGAATGGCAAAGACTTCAGTTTGGTTGCGTGCGCCGGGGGTCACGAAAGATTCACTGGACATGGGTAAGGGCTCGCGAACAGAATACGACATGGAGGTGGATGGAGGCATACATCCGCGCTTCGGCTCCTGGCATCCATAAGGTCGAACCAGAAAAAGGCAGAACTACCAGGACAAGGCAAGACAGGAGCAACCGGGCCATGCAGGAGTTTCCCATAGGCACATCGCGCGATCCGCGCCCACTGCCGCCAGGCCGTTGGAGGATGGCGCAGCGGTGGAACGATCTGCTGTTTGCACACTGGCCGGTTCCAGCCTCGTCGCTGGCGCCGCTGATCCCGGAGGGCTTGCAGGTGGACACCTTCCAGGGGTCGGCATGGCTGGGAATCATGCCTTTCTGGATGGACCGGATGAAGGTTCGCGGCCTTCCGCCGATTTCCGGGACATGCAGCTTCCCAGATCTGAGTTTGCGCACCTACGTCCGCGAAGAGCGGACGGGAACGCCGGGCGTGGTTTGCCTCTCGCTGGATGCCAGCAACCTGCTGGCGGTGGCGGCAGGACGCGCTTTCTATCGCCTGCCCTACCACTGGGCCGAGATGCATCTGGAACAGCGCACGGAGCGGGAGTTTTCGTTTTTTAGCCGGAGACGGTTTGCCAACCGGCCTGCGGTCTTCAAGGCGAGCTACCGCGGGCTGGGTCCATCGCGCAAGCTGGCGGAGAGCCGCTCGGGCACGCTGGAGTACTTCCTCATGGAGCGTTACTGCCTGTTCACGGCCAACCGGGCCGGGCAGCCCGTCCGGGCCAACCTGCACCACGCCTCCTGGCCGCTGGAAGAGGCCGAGGCGCAGATTGAGCAGAACGATCTGGCGGAGGTGCTTGGGATAAGGCTGCCCAACCAGGAACCGGTGCTGTACTATTCCCGGCGGATGGCGATATATGTGTGGCCGGCGGAACTGGTCCGTCCGGCGCTGGTGGCGCGCCCCGTAACGGTGGCGGCGACGCCCTTGGGGTGACGGCAGCTAGGTGTTGTAGATGGAAGATCGGCAGGAGCGTTCCGCGTTTTCGATTTGCTTCTAGGGCTTGTTAACACTACCTGGACGGTGGCGACGGGAACCAATTTTCCCTAGTTCTAGGAAAGAGGAGCGACGGATACCGGGCGTATCCTAGCGACGATTGACAAAGAAATGGGGAAAATTGGCCGCGTCCCTTCGGGTTGCGGCGAAAACCCGGGGTCCCCAGCGACAGGTCTTAGTCGCTGGGGTGGAAACCCGGCCATACTTCATTCTCGCCCTCGACGGTGGACCCGCCACAGCCTTCGGGCTCGGCTTCGTCTGGCCGGATTTTCGCACGCAACGCCATCCGCCCAGGTAGTGTTAACAGGCCCTAAATGGTAGGCGAGGCGGGAATCGAACCCACAACCCCCGGCTTAGAAGGCCGGTGCTCTATCCAATTGAGCTACTCGCCCATGTACGTTTCATTGTAGCTTTGAAGCGCGCGTTTCGGGTGCGGC
>CAVXYT010000011.1:0-85477 GCA_963765995.1 uncultured Acidobacteriaceae bacterium
AAGTGCTTGTGAAGCCAATTCGAACGGGCAATCGCACATTGGAAGCGAAATACAGAGGCCTATTGCGGGAGCCCGAAGTTAGGATTCTTGCATTCGACAGGGCAGCAGGCGAAATTTTCGCGAGGATTCGTCAGGACCGTGCAATTAAAGCTCCTGACGCCATTCAATTAGCAACGGCGGCGAGTGCAGGCTGCGATCTGTTTATTACGAACGATGATCGACTATCCCAGGCGTATGTTCCGGGAATTCAGTTTATCGTCTCCATGGAACTGGCGCCCGTTTGATTTGCATTTTATGACTCTCTTCATAAAAGGGCGCTCGCGGCATGAGCGCCCTTTTTATTCGCAATGGCTTTCTTCAATCGGAACTGAGGGTCCGTACTGGCGTCGTACAAGCCACAGGACCGGCAGGCCTAGCAAGATGAGGGCGGCGCCGAGCAGTGAGCCTATCAGATTGCCAAGGAAGCAGTAGACGAGCACGGGGGCTGCGCAAAGGCAGAAGATGGCCGGCAACAGCGGGTAGCCCCAGACTTTATAGGGACGCGCCAGATCAGGCCGGCGGCGGCGGTAGACGAAGACCGTGGTGGCGATGAGCAGGTAGAAGAGCCACTCGGCAAAGATGGCCAGATCAAACTGTTTTTCAAACTGGCTGAAGATCAGCAACAGAAGAGTGGCCAGCGCTCCCTGGATTACCAGCGAGGTGGAAGGGGACTGGAAGCGCGGGCTGATGTGGGCAAACTGGCGGATGAAGAGCCGGTCGCGCGCGGCGGCGAAGGGAACGCGCGCGCCGGACATCACCGTTCCGTTGAGGGCGACGAAGATGGAGAGGGCCATGGCGGCGGCCACAAAGCCCGCACCGGCGTGGCCGGCGACGACGGCCAGCGCATCCACAGCCGGCCTCTCGCTGGCGGCGATCTGCGTGGCGGAGAGGATGTATTGCATGGCGGCGTTGGTGGCCATATAGAGAAAACCGACGATGCAGAGGCCGCCGATCAGCGCGATGGGCAAGCTGCGACCAGGCCGTTTGATCTCGCCGGAGAGGATGGTCAGGTCGGGCCAGCCGTCGTAAGCCCATAGAGTGGCAATCAGCGCGAGCATGAAGCCGCGAAAACCGCCTATGGCATGGGGCAAATGGGTGGAGTAGTTGCTGAAGGATCCCGAGGCAGACGCAAAGCAGAGCGCCACCACTATGAGGATGAGGATTGCTTTCAGAACGGTGAAGACAAGCTGGAAGTCGCCGGCCTTTTTGATGCCCAGGTAGTTAAGGCCGGTCATAAGCCACACCACGGCGATGGCGAAGATCTGCGACCACAGCAAGTGGATTGGGCCGCCTATGGCTTGATTGCCGAGGCCGTGGAAAACCGGGAAGAACTCCAGCGTGCGGGCCAGGCCGATGGTGATGGCCGCGGCAGAAGCCGGCTTGGCCACGGCAAACCAGGTCCACATATAGAGAAAGGCTGGGGTGTCGCCGTAAGCGCCGCGCAGGAAGACGTACCCTCCGCCGGCGTAGGGAAGCATGGCGCCCAACTCCGCATAGGTCATGGCGCCGAAGAGCGACAGCAGGCCGCCGACTATCCAGGCGAGGTAAACGAGCGCGGAAGAGCCGGTGTCGCGCATCATTTCGCTAGGCACCAGGAAGATGCCGCTGCCGATGACGGTGCCGACAACGTAGGCCGATGCCTGGCTGGCGCCCAGAACGCGGGGCAGGTCTGCCATGGGTTTTGTTTGTGAAGAGTGGGTCGTGCTCATGTTGTGTTGTGAGGGTAGCACGGCGAGCGCACCGGTGAGGAAAAATCCGGCTCGATTTCCATCCCCGCGGGATGCTTGCTTGCGGTTGACAGCAGGCCCAGGAAATCCGGCCGGGTCACCTGGCTGCAAAAAGCTCTGAAGAGGACTAGAGTGGAGCTGAAGAGGTAGAGAGTTGCCCGAAACGATCAGTTGGCCAAAGTTGACATCGCCGCCGCGTCGCAGCCGCCGCGGGTTGTTTTTTATCATCGCCGTCATTGCCGTCATCGTTCTCGGCGGCCGGACCGCACTCTCCTACTGGGTTGACCTGCTGTGGTTCAACTCGCTCGGTTACGGCGACGTGTTCTGGAAGGCGCGCGGGCTGGAGTGGGGCATCTTTGCCGTATTTTTTGCGCTAACATTTCTTATTTTGTTTGGGACATTTTCCGCGCTCAAACATGCTCATCATGACGATCTGCCCAGCGATCACACCCTCGTCATCGCCGGTCAGGAGGTGAAGCTATCGCTCAAGCCAGTGCTCCGCATTGTTTCCATCGGCGGCGCTTTGGTCATAGCGGTGCTCACCGGGGGCGCGATGGCCGCGGAGTGGCAAACGCTGGCGCTCTGGTGGTATGCGCCGCGCGGAAGCGCCATGGCTGACCCAATCTTTGGCAAGCCGCTCGACTTCTATCTCTTCACCCTGCCAGCGTGGCAAATGATTATCGGCTGGCTGCTGACGCTCAGCGTGATTTCCTGCGTGCTTGCCGTTGTGTTTCTCCTCGTTTCGGGCAGTTCACGCGCGCTTACCGGAGACCGCCGCAGTCCCTCCGAGTTGCCTTGGCGCGGGCTATCTTTCACGGTTGCATTTCTGCTGCTGGTCGTCGCCATGCGCGTGTATGTCAGCCGCTTCGAGCAACTGTTTGATCACCATACAATCTTCGACGGCGTCACCTACACCGATGCGCATGTGACACTCACCGGCCTGCTTGTGGTGTGCGCTGCGCTGGTGCTGGGAGCGGTGATTGCGGCGGTTGGCGGCTTATTCGCGCCGCGCGTACGCATGCTGGCCGCGGCTGTCGTTCCTGCCGTGGTCTGTTATGCCGGGGTTGCGCTGGCGGGCTGGTACGTCTCGAGCTTTCTGGTCAAGCCCAACGAACTGGTTCGCGAGCAGCCCTACATCGTTCATAACATCGAGATGACCCGGCAGGCCTACGGCCTGGACCGCTTTCTGCTGCGCGAGTTTCCTGCCGAGACCACAGTCGATGCGACCGACCCGGCCAACAATCAGCTTACGTTGCAGAATATCCGGCTTTGGGACGTGAAGGCGCTGCAGGATACGCTGCGCCAGATTCAGGAGATTCGCACCTACTACGACTTTCCCGACATCGACATCGATCGCTACCAGATCGATGGCTCAATGCACGAGGTGATGCTGGCCGCGCGCGAATTGAACGTGGACAAACTCCCGGAGAGCAGCCGCAACTGGATCAACGACAAGCTGATTTACACTCACGGCTACGGAATCACGATGAACCCGGTGAACGGCTTCACGCCGGAGGGCATGCCCACGCTGCTGTTGAGTAATATGCCTGTGCAAAGCACAACCTCCAGCCTCAGCGTCATACGGCCAGAGATCTACTTTGGCGAAATGACCAATACCGACGTCTACGTCAAGACGCGACAGCAGGAGTTTAACTACCCGCAAGGCGCCAGCAATAACCTCACCTCCTACCAGGGCACGGGCGGCATCGAGTTAGGCGGATTCTTTCGCCGCATCCTGATCGCCTTCGACCGCGGCGACCTGGCCAAGCTGCCCTTCAGCGACGATGTGAACGCGCAGAGCCGGCTATTGATGCGGCGCTCAGTGCGCGAGCGAGTCGCGGCTCTTGCGCCATTCCTTACCTTCGATCAAGACCCTTATATCGTTTTGGGCGAAGACGGACGACTTTCCTGGGTTCTGGATGCATTTACACAGTCGGACAGTTATCCTTACTCGACGCATTACATTGTCGATGATCAGCCCATCAACTACATGCGCAACAGCGTCAAGGTGGTTGTCGACGCCTACAACGGGACGACTACGTTTTACGTCTTCGACTCTCAGGACCCGATCCTGGCGGCCTACCGCGCCATCTTCCCCAGTCTCTTCAAGGACGCGGCATCTATGCCGGCCGGGCTGCGGAAACACATTCGCTACCCCGAGTTATTGCTCAAGTTACAGGCCGAAGTATACGGTTTGTATCACATGACCAATCCTGAAGTTTTCTATAACCGGGAAGACTTGTGGACGGTAGCTACGGAAGTCGGCATGGGAGAAGGCGGCGCTCAAACTACCCAATCGATGGAGCCGAACTTCGTGCTGATGAAACTTCCAGGCGAAACCGGCGCCGAGTTTGTGGAAATCCTACCCTTTACCCCGGCCAACCGCAACAACCTGATTGGCTGGATTGCGGGGCGCAGCGACGGCGAGCACTATGGCACGTCGGTGGTCTACGACTTTCCCAAGACGAAGCTCGTCGATGGGCCGTTGCAAATCGAGGCGCGCATCGATCAGAACGCGCAGCTTTCCGGGCAATTGTCGCTGTGGAATCAGCAAGGCTCGCATGTTCGACGCGGAACACTGCTGGTGATTCCATCCGGTAAGGCGCTGCTCTATGCGGAACCGATTTATCTTCAAGCCGACCGCAGCCCCATGCCGGAGTTGCGCCTGGTGGTGCTGGCATTGCAGGACAAGCTCGCCTATGGACCAACCTTCGAGGCGGCGCTGTCGTCGCTCTTCGGTGGAGGAGTCTCGTCGCTGAGCGCAGCCGAGACTACGACCGCGCCGGCGGCGGCCACTGCGCCTGCGGGCGTGACGCAGCCAGGACAAGACTTGAAGGCGCTGATTTCGCAAGCCAGCAGGGATTTTGATGATTACCAGCGGCTGACCGCGGCGGGGAAACTGGCCGAAGCTGGCCAGAAACTAGGAGATTTGAAGCAGGTGATCGATAAGCTCAACGCGCATACCAGGTAGTCTGGCGCTTGAACAGGCCGCAGAATGAAAGCCCGCAATCTCAACCTATAGAATTCCATGGGTCAAGCAGAATGAGCTTCCACGTTGCGCTGCATTTCGCGCAGCCACATTGTTTGAGAGAGATGCATGCGATGCCCGATGACGACCGCCAGGTTAAAGGCGATCTTGCATCCCGCCTCCGGAGATGCGACAAAATACTGAAGCAAGGCCTCTCGCGGCAAGGCAATCACTACGGTCTCAACCATCGCCGTGGCCGTGAGGGTGAACAGATAGGGCGGTATCAAAGCCGACCATCCCACAGCCTGTCCTGCAGATATTTCTTCTACAAAAACATTTTCGTTCTGTCCGCGAAGCTGCATAGGCAAAGTCAGCCTGATGCGTCCGCTTACGGCAAGGAAAAGACGGTCCGCAGGATCACCCAATCGAAAAAGGGAGTCGCCGCTGGGAATCACCAGCCTGGCCCCGAGTCCCAGGATCTGATCGACCTCGGCTGAAGTCAGCCCGTTCAGCAGTTCAAACGCCATAAGCCATCTCTCAGTTTATAAATGTCGAAGTTGTCTTGCTGTGCAACAGCGCGTGTGTAGGAAACTCAATGAATGATTCCGCGGCAGCCTGTTCCGAGCGGATATGGTTTTCAATTTGAAGCAGCAAAGCCTCAATCGGAATCCGCTCAGGCGGTACAGCCGCATGGCTGGAAGCAAGTTGCGCCGAGGCCGTTGGCTTGTCCAGCGGAGGATCGGTTTTCGCCGCGGAGTCTGAGGGCGCTGTACGCGTTGCAGCTCCAAACGCGGCCGCCACGACTGCCAGTCCAAATATGCCTACACACAAGCCCATCAAGAGCATTTCCATGACCTGACATCTCCTTCATCTTGTTTAACTTACGCGACGCTCATCGCTCGCTCTGCATCCCTCGGAGAGTCCCGAAGGCAGGGAACAGAGCGCCTCGGTTCACTGCGATTTTCCGCCGGATGAAACGGAGAGTACGCACGGAAATCACAGCAGGATGTGACGAGCGTCACGCATCTATGGTTAATAAATGTAGCCTGAGTAAGACCCCGCTGAAAAGCGGTTAGAAAGCTTGGGAATTCAAATGGGTATTGCTACGGAAGAAGATTTAGCGAAAGTCCCTGATATGAGGGGGAATTCATTGCAAATCAAATGTTTTGCAAGAGGAGAGTTCAAGCGTGTGGAATCTCCAGCGCCCGGGTCAGGTCTGCTACCCGCTCAACCCCGTGGCTGCGGCACCAGGATTCGAGGCCCATGGCCAGCCGCTCGACGGCGCACGGGTCGGCGTAGCTGGCCGTACCCACCTGAACGGCGGTGGCGCCGGCCAGAAGGAATTCGACGACATCCTCTGGAGTCGTGATGCCGCCCATGCCGAGAATGGGGATGGTGACGGCGCGGGCGGTCTCGTAGACCATGCGCAAGGCGATGGGTTTGATGGCCGGTCCGGAGAGGCCGCCGGTGACATTGGCCAAGCGCGGACGGCGGGTTTCGGTGTCGATGGACATAGCCAGAAACGTGTTGGTGAGGCTGACCGCATCCGCTCCTTCGCTGGCGGCGATTTTAGCCATCTTGGAAACCGAGGTCACGTTGGGTGAGAGCTTGACGATTAGCGGCCGGGCGGAGGCGGATTTGGCGCGATGGACCAGGTACGCAAGCTCACCTTCGTCGGTGCCGAATGCCATGCCCCCGGCGTAGACATTGGGGCAGGAGACGTTCAGCTCGTAGGCCGCGATGCCTTCGGCCTGGTTGAGCCGCTCAATGACCGCGATGTACTCGCCCACCTTTGTGCCGAAGATGTTGACGATGACGTTGCAGAGGGGGTAGCGGCGCATCGGCGGCAGCTTGCGGGCGATGTACTCCTCGACGCCCACGTTCTGCAATCCGATGGAGTTCAACATTCCGGCCGCGGTCTGCACAATGCGCGGCGCGGCATGGCCGGCAATCGGCTCCAGCGAGATGCCCTTGGTGACGAATCCGCCAATACGCTCCAGCGAGACGATCTCTTCAAACTCGATGCCATAGCCAAATGTGCCGCTGGCGGCGATGATTGGGCTGGCCAATTCCAGGCCTGCCAGCGACACTTTCATCTCAGGTTTCACGCGCGGTAATTTCCTCGGTGCAAGGTAGATAGGCCAAGCTCATTCTACAACCGGGGCGGCGTAGACCCATTACGGACGCCCCTTCGGACGCGAATTGTCCGGGGAATTGAACCAGCCGCTTTTCCCCTTGACATTCGACAAGAGATGCTTCATTCTGTTTTCGAACGTCGAGGGGAATCAAGATGCCGGACTCAAGGGAACTCTTGCAAGGAACGCTGGACCTGCTGATTCTTCAAACCCTGGCCACTGGGCCGATGCACGGATGGGGCGTGGCGCAGCGCATCCAGCAGCTCTCCAACGAGGTGTTGCAGATCGGCCAGGGTTCGCTTTACCCGGCGCTGCATCGCCTGGAGTACCGCGGCTGGATTCAGGCCGAGTGGGCGCCAAGCGAAAACAATCGCCGCGCCAAGTACTACTCGCTGACCGAGACCGGCCACCAGCAGCTTGTCTCCGAGCGCGAGGGCTGGGACCGGCTCGCGGCCGCGATCGCACTGGTGCTGGGTGGGGCCAGGGAGGCGGCGCAATGATTCGAGACTTCTTGAAGAAAGTGCGGCATCTTATTCTACACACGCTATTTGTTCGCCGCCGCCAGCGCGACCTGGACGACGAGCTCGCCTTTCACCTGGAGCAGGCGACGGATGCGAATGTGGCTGCGGGAATGATGCCGGAAGAGGCGCGGCGGCGGGCGCTGGTCGAGTTTGGCGGAGTGGAGCGCGCTCGCGAGCAGTGTCACAAGCAGCGGCCGGGCTGGTGGATGGGCACGGTGGCGCAGGACGTGCGCTTTGCGCTGCGGCTGCTGGGCAGGAGCCCGGGATTCACGGCCATCGCCGCGGGGTCGCTGGCGCTGGCGATCGGGGCTAACACGGCCATTTTTTCGATCGCCAAGGAGGTTCTTTATGACCGGCTGGGCGTCGAGCATCCCGAGCAGTTGCGGCTGCTGGGATGGAGCGCGCAGGGGAAGGTAGCGGTTCATTCGTTTCGCACCGAGTTCGATGCCGAAGCCGAGGGAATGAAGAGCGAGAGCTTCTCCTATCCGGTCTTTCGCCAGTTGCAGGCGGCAGACAGGGCGATGCAGGGGCTGTTGGCATTTGAAGATGTGAGCAGCACGGGAATGGTGCGCGGAGTCGCGGAGCCGCTGCGCGTTGAGGCCGTCTCCGGCAGCTATTACAGCGTGCTCGGGGTGCATCCGCAACTGGGGCGGCCGATTCTGTGGAGCGATGACGGCGCGCCCGGCTCGGGAGCGGTAGCGGTGATCAGCGAGGGGCTGTGGGAGCGGGCATTCGGGCGTTCGCCAACAGTAGTAGGACAGACGATACGGGTGAACCAGAGCGCGCTGACGATTGTGGGGGTGAATCCGCGCGGATTCAGCGGAGCCGCGAACGTGCAGGATTCGCCCGACCTGTTCGTGCCTATGTCGATGATGACGGCGGTGGACAAATGGGGCGGGGTGGGCATGTCGCCGCTGACGGATGCCCGATTCTGGGGCATCGAGGTGATGGGGCGCATGCGGCCGGGAGTAAGCGAAGAGAGGGCACGGGCGGCGCTGGATACGGAGCTGGCAGCCGCGGTGCGCGCCACCATGACCGTCGCGCAGGGCGAGACCATGCCGCGCATGGTGCTGGCGGACGGCAGCCGCGGGCTGCACCAGTTGGATGGGGTCTTCCGCAAGCCGGTCAACGTGCTGCTGGTACTGGTAGGCCTGGTGCTGCTGCTGGCCTGCGCGAATGTGGCCAATCTGCAACTGGCGCGCGGGGCGCAGCGCATGCGGGAGATGAGCGTGCGGCTAGCGCTGGGAGCGGGCCGCGCACGCGTGTTGCGGCAACTGCTTACGGAGAGCCTGCTGCTGGCTGTGCTGGGCGGGGGCTGCGGGCTTCTGCTGGGCTACCTGGGGCGCAACGGGGTTCCGGCGCTGCTGGTCAGGAGTTGGCAGGAAGAGAAGATCAGAGTTCACTTCGACTGGAAAGTTTTTGCGTTCTCGACGCTAGTGACCCTGATGACCGGACTGCTCTTCGGGCTGACGCCGGCGTGGAGCGCGGCGCGTGCCGACGTGAGCAGCAACCTGAAAGAGAGTGCGCAGACGGCGACGCGCCGTCGCCGCGGACTGGGCGGAAAGACGCTGGTGGGTGCGCAGATTGCGTTATCGACTTTGCTGGTGATCGGCGCGGGACTCTTTCTGCGCACCGTTGCCGGGCTGAACGCGGTCGATCCGGGTTTCCGGACCGACCATCTTCTGCTGGCGCCGGTGTATCCCGCGCCGGACCGGTTTCCGGCCGAGAAGAACGTGGCGCTGCTGGGCAGCGTGGAGCAGGCCATTGCCGCAATCCCGGGCGTGGAAGCAGCGACCGCGATGGGCAACTCGTGGTTGGGCGGCGGCTGGGGAACGGTAACCATCCACACCGAGGAAGAACTGGCTCATCCGGAGAATGCTCCGGTGAAGAAGGCCGGCGAAGGCGCGCCGAAGGCGGACGCAATTGTGATGATCTCTGACGCCGACGGAGAAGAGAATCTGGCAGAGCGGACGAACCAGGTGGGCAACGGATTCTTTGCGGTCATGGGTGTGCCAATGAAGGCAGGCCGCGGCTTCGGGCCGCAGGATACGGCTACTTCGCCGAAGGTGGCGGTAATCAATGAGAGCCTGGCGCGGAAGCGGTTCCCGCGCGGCAATCCGGTCGGGCAGCGGTTCACAACAAGCGAAAAAGGCAAGCCGGATTGGATTGAAGTAGTGGGTGTGTGCGGCGATACGCGCGACGACGATTTGCGCACCCCAGCGTCGGCGGAGTTCTTCATGCCTTATATACAGGTGAAGTCTCTCTTCGGCTTAAGCTTTGTGGTGCGCACGCATCTTCCCGCTGAAGTTATCGTACCGGCCTTGCGCCGCGCCGTGGCCGGGGTGAACAGCGAGCTTTCGGTGGAGGAGATTCGAAGCCAGCAGGAACAGATCGACGAAACAATGCGCACCGAGCGTGTTCTGGCTGCGCTGACGGCGGGTTTCGGCATCCTGGCGTTGGCGCTGGCATGCGTGGGCATCTACGGCGTGATGGCGTACTCGGTGGCGCAGCGGCGGAATGAGATCGGCATCCGGCTGGCGTTGGGAGCGCAACCGGGCCAGGTGCGGCGCATGGTGTTGCGGGAGAGCGTGGGTCTGGCGGCTGCGGGCGTTGTGGCCGGCGTTGTGGCCGCGCTGCTGCTTGCGTGGATGGTCAAGTCCATGCTCTATGGCGTGGGCCCGAATGACCCGGTCACGGTCTGCTCGGGAGCGCTGGTGCTGCTGTTTGTGGCACTCGCAGCGAGCTGGATTCCCGCCCGCCGCGCCGCCGCCGTGCAGCCCATGGACGCTCTGCGCCACGAGTAGGACCGGCTCTCCACGGTCTCTTGCAGCGCACAACGGGCGGCCTGCGCGGGCCGCCCGTTGCTTGAGTGACGGGAAGGGAATCTACGCCGAGACCGGCTCGCCGGCGTTCACCTTGACCGGGGTAAGCCATCCGAAGCGATCGGGCTTGAGGCCGTTGGCGATGCCGAAATATTCGTCGGCAATCTTCCTGGTGATCTCGCCTGGTTTCCACCCCTGCGACGAAGACCCGTCGCCGGGGACCCCGGGTTTTCCTTCGCCGATAACGATGCGGTCGATGGAGCGGATGGGCGTGACCTCGGCGGCCGTGCCGGTGAAGAAGACCTCGTCGGCAATGTAGAGCATCTCGCGCGGAATGGCTTGCTCGCTGACAGTAAATCCCAAGTGGCGGGCGATGGTCAGCACACTGTCGCGGGTGATGCCGGATAAAGCCGAGTTGCCCAGCGTTGGGGTGTAGATCACGCCGTTGCGGACCACGAAGACGTTCTCGCCGGAGCCCTCGCTGACCTGTCCGTTCACATCCAGGGCGATGCCCTCGGCGTAGCCGTTGGTCTCGGCCTCCATGCGGATCAGTTGGGAATTCATATAGTTAGCGCCGGCCTTGGCCATGGCGGGCAGAGTGTTGGGAGCCAGGCGATTCCAACTGGAGATGCACACGTCAGCGCCACTGTCACCGGCCACGTACTTACCCCAGGGATAGTTGACGATGTAGATCTCGATGGGCGAGCCCTTGGGGTTGACGCCGATTTCGCCGTAGCCGAGCAGCACGATGGGGCGGATGTAGCAAGGCGCAACGCCATTGGCTTCGATCACGTCGACCACGGCCGCGCAGAGCTCGTCGAGCGAGAAGGGAACGGCCATGCGGTAGATTTTGGCCGAGTCCAGCAGCCGCTGCATGTGCTCCGGCAGACGGAAGATGGCCGAGCCTTGAGGCTGTCCGTAACAGCGAATCCCTTCAAAGACGCTGGAGCCGTAATGGATCACGTGGCTCATCACATGGATGTTGGCCTGCTCCCAGGGAATGAGTTTGCCGTTATGCCAGATTTTGGAGGTGGCTTGGATAGGCATGTGTTGGAATGCTCCTTAGCCGCGCCGCGCGCGTACTGTTTAGGGTAACGCGCCAGAGGCTGCCCTGTCACGGGGCGGTGTGCGCCGCCGAATTTCTGTGCGCGCCGAGCTGGGCTGCGAGCTCAACCAGGGATTCATCGCATCCGCGAGCGGCTGCCAGTTGCATGCCGCCGGCAGAGCAGGGAAGTGTGACCACCGGCACTCCAGCCATGCTGAATGGAGTGGTGTAGCGCAAGATCTCTCCGCGGGTCTTGCTGTGATCCGCGCCGGCGGCGAGTCGCGCGACAGGAGCGGCAGGCAACAACACTAAACCGTACTGTGCGAAAAGTTCGTCCATGCGAGCCGTGAACTCAGCGTGGCGTTGGCGCAATGTTGCAATCTCTGCGGGCGTGATGCGCGTGCCCCACACAAGCCGTTCGCGGAGGGCGGGCTCGATGTGGTCAAAGTGGCTCGCATGGACGCGCGCCGCCTCCCATGCCTGAATGGGCGCATAGATTTCAAAAGACTCATCCCACCACTTTGTATCGATCCTGGTCGCGCGCAGGCCGAGAGCCTCCAACTCGGAGATTGTGGCGTGAAGGCCGGCTATAATCTCCGGTTCGCAGTCGTGGAAAAAGCTTTCATCCGGGACAGCAAAACGCGTAAAGGCCTGGGTTGAAGCCGTATCCGCGGGCGCAAAGAGGCCGGCTAACAGCGGCGCATCTTGCAGATCGCGAAACAGCCATCCCATGGTGTCGAAGGACTGCGCCAGGTGCGCGCCGCCCTGCCAGTTGCCACGACCCAGCGAGGCGCGATACCCGGCCAGTCCGCACAGCGCGGCGGGTGCGCGGATGGACCCGCCCGTATCTGTGCCGAGCGCGGCCACGGCCGAACCCTCCAGTACGCTGGCCGCCGCGCCCGAAGACGAGCCGCCGGTCAGCGCGCCCTCGTCGCCCGGCTGAAGGCAATCGCCAAAGTCGGGATTTTCGCCTGTGATTCCGTAGGCCAGCGGGTGCATGTGGGTTTTGCCGATGATGACCGCGCCGGCTGCGCGCAGCTTTTTCACCAGCCAGGAATCATGCGCGGCGGGTCCGTTGAGGTCGCGATAATAACGCACGCCGCAACTGGTGGGCGCGCCGGCCAGGTCGAAGCAATCCTTCACCGAGATGGGCAAGCCCCACAGCGCATCGCGCCCATCGCCGAAGGAGCCTTCCTTGCCGCGCGGCATCGCTTCAGCGCGCGCAGCTTCGGAGAGCGTCCACGCGCGGTTTTGCCACAGGTAGGTATTGTTGCCTCGATTCCCGTTGGAGCGTGCGAGGGCCATTTCACACAGATCGACGGGCCGTACGGTTTGAGCGGAAAGAGCTTCACGCAACCCGCGGATCGTCCAGGAGGTATCGGTCATAGTGAGATTTTACGGCGGTTCTCCAATTCATGTGCAGTCTTGAGGACCGCGCAATATGGCGTTTTCTTAAAGGAAACGCCACTTGAGGGCTGCGGCTCCGCTCTACACCAATTGGAGAACCGCTATAGGGCAAGGCTGAGCAGGTTTGCATCGTAGCAGATCCCAAAACAATATCGCCAGTTGCCCAACGCACAGAATTCCAGTGCGCGGCTTCGATGTTGTCGTCATTTGCGCGGGTCGGATCCCTTCAAGACCGTCTTGGTCTGCGCGCTGCGAAACTTCTCCAACTGTTGCGCGATCGCTTTGTCCTCCAGCGCCAGAATCGACGCAGCAAAAAGGCCCGCATTCTTCGCACCCGCCTCCCCAATGGCAAACGTCGCCACTGGAATTCCCGCGGGCATCTGCACAATCGACAACAGTGAGTCGAGGCCATTCAGCGCGCTGCTCTTCATTGGCACGCCCAGCACAGGCAGAGTTGTCTTGGCCGCCACAAAGCCCGCCAGATGCGCCGCACCGCCCGCTCCCGCAATAATGACGCGCAGCCCGCGCGCCTTTGCGCCCTCGGCGTATTGCAGCGTCCGATCTGGAGTGCGGTGCGCGGAGATCACCTCCACTTCATACGCGATTCCTAATTCGTCGAGCACCTTGGCCGCCGCTTCCATCGTCGGCCAATCGGACTTCGATCCCATAATGATGCCAACGTCAACTCTTTTCTTCGCCTTCACCATCACGCCCTCCACCCTCGCAGTACCTCTATGAATGCGGCTTGCTCCAGCACTACTACGCGGTTCTTCAACATCTCCGCGGTATCACCCGGCAGCACCGGACAATGCTTCTGCAAAATAATCGGACCGCCATCGACTTCTTCGGTTACCTGATGAATCGTACACCCCGTTTCGTTTACGCCCGCGGCCAGCACCGCTTCATGCACCTTCAAATTCATCAGTCCGCCAAAGGCAGGCAGCAGCGACGGATGAACATTCAACAGCCTTCCCCGCCACGCTGCAACAAATTCCGCGGAGACGATGCGCATGTAGCCGATCATCAGCACCAACTCCGCCCTTGCCTCGCGCAGCGCTTTACTTACTTGCTGGTCGTAGGCCTCGCGTTTCAATCCAGCAGGATCGAGAAAGAGAGCTCGAACTCCATGCCTGGCCGCACGCTCTAAGATCGGCGCAGTCTGCTTGTCCGTCACCACCAGCACGATTTCGACATCGAGCGCGCCCGTGGCGATAGCATCAAGCATTCCCTGCAGCGCCGATCCGCGAGTTGAACCAAGAACGCCGACCTTCAAGCTCATGCCGTTCGCACCGCCTTCATATGCTCAACGCGCAGAGCAATGGACGGCCCAGTCCCAATATCCGCGCGATGAAAGAACGGACCGGGAATCTGCCGGACAACGCGCTCGCACACGGCTTCCGCCTCGGTGATTGTCGTGGCTGTTCCGACAACCGCAACTGTGCGCGAGCCCGTCGCAATCAACTTTTCATCCTTTACATCAACCGCGCTCAGATAGATTGTGGCTCCCTCCGGCAACTCCGCCGGCAGCAGCACCACATCGCCCTTGCGCGGATTGTCGGGATAGCCCTCCGGCACAACGTACTTGCAGACGCTGGCTTCAGGCGAGAAACGCACATCGCAATTATCCAGCGACGTGTCCACGATCGCGCGACAGATCTCGACAAAATCTGTCTCCAGCAGCGTCAATAGATTGAGCGATTCCGGATCCCCAAAGCGGGCGTTGTATTCGATCAGCTTCACGCCATCCTTTGTGGCCATGAATCCGCCGTAGAGAATTCCCTGGTAGGGCGCGCCGCACTCCTCAGCCAGCGCCGCGGCAACCCGTTGGTTGATCTCCTGCGCAGCCATAATGCCTGCATCCCGCAGAAATGGCAGCTTATGGTCCGCATCCGTGTATGTCCCCATGCCCCCTGTATTAGGCCCTCTGTCGCCCTCATACGCGCGCTTGTGGTCCTGCACCGCGGGCATGTGCCGCAAAGTCTTGCCATCGCAGAAACTCATCAGCGAAAATTCTTCTCCCTCGACCTTTTCTTCGACGACAAACGGATGCCCGTGAGCAACAAGATTCCGGCAAAAAACGCGGCTGTCGTCTAGCGAGAGCAGATGATCGCCGCAGACCTTTACGCCTTTTCCACCAGCCAGACCATCATCCTTGATGACATGCCGATTCTCATAACGCGCGAGCACCTCTTCAAGCCCATCGAGAGAGGCATAACGCTGAAAGAACGGATTGCCGGGAATCCTGTATTTCGCCAGCAACTCACGCGCAAAGCCCTTGCTGGATTCGATGCGCGCCAGACTCTGCGTCGGGCCAATTACAGGAACCTGTGCCGCCCACAGCGCGTCCGCAACTCCCGCTGCCAACGGCGCCTCCGGGCCAATCACGGCCATCGTAGCTTGCTGCTCGCGAGCAAACGCGACCACATCAGCCGGGTTTGTAATGCTCCCGATACCATAGCTGGAAGACAGGCTGGCTATGCCAGGATTGCGCGCGCCGCTGAAGCACACCAACTTTGGGTGCTGCGGCGAACGCGCCAGCGTTGCCGCAATCGCGTGCTCGCGCGCTCCCGAACCAACGATGAGAATCGTCTCGCTCATCCCGTCAGACTCGCCAGCACGGCTGCTTCCAGCGGCCGCATGTCCGGCTCAAATACGGTTCCTGTAATTTTTTCAAACAACTGTATGTATCTTGCCGCAAGCTCTGCGATCAGGTCGTCCGGCGGGACCGGCAGCACGGCGTCCTTGTACGGATCACAGCGCTCGCGAAACCATAACCGAAAGAATTCCTTGTCGATCATGTTGGGCTCCTGTCCCGCCGCCAGCCGTTCCGCATAGCTGTCGGCCAACCAGTAGCGGCTCGAATCCGGCGTATGGATCTCATCGATCAATAGAATCTCTCCATTGCTCGCCACGCCAAATTCATACTTTGTATCCGCCAGAATCAGCCCGCGCTCGGCAGCGAGCTTCTGCCCGAATGCAAATAACTCGAGCGTCTTTGCCGAAGTGAACTCCCACTGCTCGGCCGTCAGCCAGCCCTCGGCAACGATTTCTTCCGCAGTGACCGGCCGGTCGTGGGCCTTTTCCTTCGTTGTTGGCGTGACGATGTTCTTGGCGAGGCGTTCGTTCTTCTTCATACCCTCGGGCAACGCATGGCCGCAATAATTCCTCACGCCGTTTTTGTACTGTGTCCAGATCGAAGTATCGGTAGATCCCGTCATATAGCCGCGCACCACAAACTCGATGGGCAGCACCGCGCACTTGCGCGCAATCAGCACATTCGCATGAGGACTCGCAATCGCATGGTTGCCGACGATGCCGCGCGTCTGCTCAAACCAGTACAACGACGTGCGATTCAACACCTGGCCCTTGAATGGAATCGCGCCAAGGATGCGATCAAATCCGCTTTGCCGGTCGGTCGTTACCAGCAGCAAACGCCCATTGCTCATCTCGTACGTGTCGCGTACCTTACCCACGTACTTTGCAGTCAGAAACTTTGCCGCCAGTGGCAGATCGGTTACCGTCAGGCAGTTCGGAATCGCATCGAGTAACACCTGTCGTTCCATCTCAATTCACCCCACTAAAACGCACACCTGAAGCATTCGCCTCTACGCGCCCCAGCTCCCAGACGCGCAGCGCAGGATAGTTCGCGATTGCAGCCGATAACTCTCCCTGCAACCCCGGCGGCCCAATCAGCACCAATCCCACGCCCATGTTGAACGCGCGATACATCTCGACATCGTCGATATTCCCAAGCCGCTGCATCAGCGCAAAGATAGGTTGCGGCGTCCATGTCGTACGGTCAATCACCACGCCCAAGCCGTTCGGCAGAATGCGCGGGAGATTTTCTATCAGCCCGCCGCCCGTGATGTGCGCCATGCCTTTGACTGGAATTCCAGCGCCGAGGATGCTTCTTACCGGCGCAACATAGTTTGTGTGCGGCGCGAGCAGCGCATCGGCCATCGATTTTCCAACTAGCTCCGCAGGCCGCGCATCAATTGCATAGCCGCCAATCTCGAAGATCAGCTTTCGCGCCAGCGAGAATCCGTTGGTGTGCAGGCCGCTGGAGTTGATCGCGTAGAGCACATCGCCCGCAACGATATTTGCGCCGGTCAGCAAACGCTCGCGATCAACTACCCCGGTCACAAAGCCAACCACATCCAGGTCGCCTTCGGCATAGACAGCGGGCATCTCAGCAGTCTCACCGCCTATCAACGCAATGCCGGCCTCAATGCACGCGGCGCTCATGCCGCTCACCAGCGACTCGACAATCTCCGGCTCTGTTTTGTGAAAGCCCAGGTAGTCAAGAAACGTCAGCGGCCTGGCGCCCATCACCACGATGTCGCCGGCAACGGCAGAGACCAGGTCGTGGCCCAGCGCTTCATAACGCCCGGCCATCACCGTCACCTTGCTCTTGGTGCCGACGCCGTCCGTGCTCTGCACCATCACTGGATCCTTCAGGCCCTTCAACGCATCGCCCAAAGCGAAGAGCGCTCCAAAGGAACCGAGCCCAGTGAGCACAGCCGATCCGTGTTGCTTGTGGGTTTCGGCCACATGCGACTTGATGCGCCGCACCGCCTCGTTGCCGGCCTCGATGTCCACTCCCGCGGACTTGTAATCCACCATTGAACTCACGCTCTCTCCTACCCAACCCACTTGCGCGCGTTATCAAACATCCGTTGCCACGGGCTATCTTTCATCGCGCTCATCTTGTCGCGCACCCAGGTGTGCTGCACGCCGAGAAATACTCGCTCCGGATGCGGCATTACAATCAGCGCGCGTCCATCCGCGTTGCTCAATCCGGCAACGCCCTGCGCGGACCCACTGGGGTTCAGCGGGTACTGCTCGGTGACCTTGCCATACGTATCAATGTAGCGCAGCGCAACCGGCGAGTCCGCCGCGATGGCGCTCACATGGCCCTCGCCATGCGCAGTCACTATCGGAACGCGCGCGCCGGCCATGCCCGCGAAGAACAGCGACGGTGACTCCTGAATCTCCACCATGCACAGCCGCGCCTCAAACCGCGCCGACAGATTGCGCCCAAAGTGCGGCCAACTCGCGGCTCCCGGAATAATCTCGCGCAACTGCGCCATCATCTGGCAGCCGTTGCAGACGCCCAACGCAAAGCTGTCCGCGCGATCGAAGAACTGTTTGAACATCTCCTTCAGCCGATCATTGAAGAGAATTGTCTTCGCCCACCCGCTGCCCGCGCCGAGCACATCACCATATGAAAATCCTCCACATGCAGCCAACCCTTTGAACTGGACAAGGTCCGCGCGCCCCATCAGCAGATCACTCATATGCACATCAACGGCAGCGAAACCGGCGCGATCAAATGCCGCGGCCATCTCCACCTGCCCATTCACACCCTGCTCGCGAAGAATAGCAACCCGCGGCCGCGCAGTATGCACAAATGGCGCACTTACTCGCTCCGCCAGATCGAATGGAAAACTCACCGAGAGTCCGGGCCGCTGGGCATCCGCCAGCAACGAGAACTCCTGCCGCGCACTCTCCGGATTGTCACGCAGCGACTGGATGTGGAAGCTGGTCTCAGACCACATGGCGTGTAGCGCAGTGCGTGTGTTGCGATATGAAATCTCGCCGTGGCCGCGAATCACAATCTCATTGCCCGGGGCGCCACGCCCAACCACCTGCGCCGCAAGTCCGGCAGCGCTCAGCCGTGCAAGCACCTCCGCGACATCCTTCGCCGCAACCTGCACCACAGCGCCCAGTTCTTCGCTGAACAGCTCTGCCAGTCCCGCAACCGGCAAATCAATCTCCAGCCCCATCCGCCCGGCAAACGCCATCTCGACCAGCGTCACGAACAACCCGCCATCGCTGCGATCGTGGTACGCCAACAGCTTCCCCTCGCGGTTGAGCCGCTGCGCTAATGCAAAGAACGCCTTCATCACTTCAGCCGCAGGTGCGTCCGGCGCTTCATTTCCAACCTGCCCGTACACCTGCGCCAAACACGATCCGCCCAGCCGCTGTCTTCCTTCGCCAAGATCAATCAGAATCAGAGAGGCATCGCCCTCGCACAACTGCGGTGTCAGCGTCCTGCGCACATCGCTCACCGGCGCAAATCCCGAAACGATGAGCGACAGCGGCGAGACTACAGACTTCGCCTCATCGCCTTCACCGAACCATTTCGTCTTCATCGACATGGAGTCTTTGCCAACCGGAATCGTCATTCCCAGCGCGGGACAAAACTCCATCCCCACCGCATGAACGGCGTCGAAGAGCTTCTGATCTTCCTGCCCCTCGCCCGCCGCGGCCATCCAGTTTGCCGAGAGCTTGATGTCGCTGAGTTTGCCAACCTGTTCATAGCCGATGGCCGCGCCCGCCATGTTGGTGATGACCTCACCCACGGCCATGCGCGCAGACGCCGCCGCATCGATCACCGCCAGCGGCGTGCGCTCGCCAATGGCCATCGCCTCGCCCCACAGGGACTCATACGCACCCAGCGTCACCGCGCAGTCGGCCACCGGAACCTGCCACGGCCCGACCATCTGGTCCTGCACCACCATCCCGGTAATGCTGCGATCGCCAATCGTGATCAGAAACGACTTCGACGCAATCGCCGGAAGGCGCAGCAGCCGCTCCACCGCATCCGCAATGGTTACGCCCGCAAAATCGAGCGGCGCGGCGGCAATCTTCGTCCGCGTAAATTCACGCTCCATCTTCGGAGGTTTTCCAAAGAGCACGTGCAGAGGCAGATCAATTGCTTTGTCTGTTTCTGCGCTCGCCGCACCATCGCTGAGCGTGAGATGGGGCTGCGCTTCCGCCGTCCCAATCACGGCAAACGGACACCGCTCACGCTCGCAGATGGACTCAAAGAGATGCAGGTTTTCCGGCGCAATCGCCAACACGTAGCGCTCCTGCGCCTCGTTGCACCACGCCTCCAGCGGACTCAACCCGGCCTCGCCGCGCGGAATCGCATTCAAGTCAAAGTGCCCGCCGCAGCCGCCGTCTTTGACCAGCTCCGGGAATGCGTTCGACAACCCGCCTGCGCCCACATCGTGAATAAACGCGATCGGATTCTCCTCACCGCGCTGCCAGCACCGGTCGATGACCTCCTGCGCGCGGCGCTCCATCTCCGCGTTGTCGCGCTGCACTGAAGCAAAATCCAGATCCGTATTTCCGCTGCCTGCGCTGCTGGAAGCCGCGCCTCCGCCAAGCCCGATCAGCATGGCCGGCCCGCCCAATGCAACCAGCGCATAGCCTGCCTTGATTGCGCCCTTCTCGATATGCTCCGCGCGAATATTCCCCAGCCCGCCAGCGAGCATGATCGGCTTGTGATAGCCAAAGACCGAGGTCTTTCCTTCTGAGTTCGCGCTTGTTTGCTCATAGGTGCGGAAGTATCCGCACAGAGCTGGCCGCCCGAACTCATTGTTGTATCCGGCCGCGCCCAGCGGCCCTTCGATCATGATGTCGAGCGGCGAAGCTATATGAGCGGGCCGTCCATACGCTCGCTCCCACGGCTGCGGCGCCTGCGGCAGATTCAGATTCGACACCGTAAAGCCGCACAGCCCGGCCTTCGGCTTAGCTCCGCGACCAGTGGCTCCTTCGTCGCGAATCTCGCCGCCCGATCCAGTCGCCGCTCCCGGCCATGGCGAAATCGCCGTCGGATGATTGTGCGTCTCGACCTTCAACACAATATGAATATCTTCTTCGTGGTATGCGTAGGTCGCGTCAACCGGCTCGGGAAAGAACCTGCCGCCGTGTCCGCCGCGAATCACAGCAGCATTGTCGCGATAAGCCGAGAGCACATTCTCGCCCGACACTTCGTTTGTATTGCGAATCATCTGAAAGAGTGAACGCGGCTGTTTGACACCATCGATGGTCCAGCTTGCATTGAAGATCTTGTGGCGGCAGTGTTCGCTGTTGGCCTGTGCGAACATATACAACTCGACATCGGTCGGATTGCGCCCCAGCCGCGTGAACTCCGCGACAAGATACTCGATCTCATCGGATGCGAGCGACAGTCCCAGCTCGCGGTCTGCCGCGGCGATCGCCGCCGCTCCCAGGTCCAGCACGTCGATATGCCCGAGCGCCTTCTGTTCCCGTGGCGCAAACAGAGCCTGCAACTCGCCGGCACTCTCGAAAAACACACTCTCGGTCATGCGGTCGTGCAACGCGCCGGCCAGCGCACGGAGATCTGTTGTGCCCCCGTCGCGGGAAGAAGTGATACGCACCACGCGCGCGCGCTCGATCCGCTCGATTGCCCCAAAGCCCGTATTGTGCAGGATGTCGGTCGCCTTGCTCGACCACGGCGATTGCGTGCCCAGGCGCGGCGCGATCCACACGCGCTGACCAGCCGCGCTCTCCACGCCGGCGCCCAGCAACTCGGCCAGCCGCTGGTGATCGATTCCGCTCTCAGACTCATTGCGCACCAGCAGCAAGTACAGATACGACGCCTCGACTGCTGCCACGCCTGCATCAATCGCGCGCAGTTTAGCAGCCAACCGCGCGGCTTCGAAGGCCGTCAGAGCCAGCGGCCCCGGCAGCATCCGCACCGTCGCGCCGCTAGAGGTGCGCGGAGAGATTTCTTGTGATGTAGCTCGCGACATCTTCAGTGTGTTTGGCAGCATCGTTGCGCTTTTGTTCCAGCGTGTTGAGATACTCTTCCGTGATGTCTCCGGTGACATAAACCCCATCGAAGATGGACGTGTCAAAGTGCGTGAGCCCGGGCGCAGCCTCGGTAATTGCCTGTTTCAAATCATCCAGATCCTGGAAGATCAGCTCATCGGCTCCTATATCCTTCGTCAGTTCCGGCACACTCCGTCCGCTTGCGATCAACTCCGATCGCGCCGGCATATCGATTCCGTACACATTCGGGAAGCGCACCGGCGGCGCGGCAGAGCATACGTAGACTTTCTTCGCGCCCTGCTCACGCACCATCGCGATGATCTCTCGAATCGTGGTGCCGCGCACGATTGAATCATCGACCAGCAGCACATTCTTTCCCTGAAAGAACTTGGGAATCGGGTTCAGCTTGCGGCGAATCGACTGCCTGCGCTGCGCCTGCCCTGGCATGATGAAAGTCCTGCCCACGTAACGGTTCCTCACCAGCGCATCGCGATACGGGAGGTTCAACTGCGTCGCGATCTCCTGCGCCGCTACCCGGCTCGTCGAAGGAATCGGAATCACTACATCAATCGGCAGATGCGGCCACTCCCGCTTGATCTTCTCCGCGAGCTTCGTTCCCATGTTGATGCGGCACTGATAGACCGACGCGCCATCTACTACCGAGTCCGGCCGCGACAGATAGACAAACTCGAACAGGCAAGGAGACTTTTCATGCGCCTGCAGGCTCACATGCCGGTGGGCCGCGCCCCCCATGTCGATGAAGATCACCTCGCCGGGCGCAAGGTCGCGGTCCAGATCGAATCCGCTCGCCTGCAGCGCCACGCTCTCCGAAGCGATCATGTACTCAGCTTCTTTGCCCTGGCCGCGAGTGCCGAAGACCAATGGCCGAATACCATGCAGATCGCGGAACGCAATCAAGCCCACACCGGCTACCATCGCAATGACCGCGTACCCGCCCTTGCATCGCCGGTGGACCTCTTCCACGGCCGCGAAGATGTCGAATTCATTAGGCTTGACCGCGCCGAGCCGCGCCATCGCGTGCGCAAAGACGTTCAACATCACCTCGGAATCGGAGCTGGTGTTCAGGTGCCGCAAGTCCCTCTGGAACAGGCTCTCCACGATCTCCGAGACGTTCGTCAGGTTGCCATTGTGCGCGAAGATGATTCCATAGGGCGAGTTGACGTAGAACGGCTGCGCCTCAGCCACTGACGAGCATCCCGCAGTCGGGTAGCGCACATGCCCCACGCCCATATCGCCCAGCAGTCGCGCCATATTCCCCGGCACGAAGACATCCGTGAGCAGGCCATTGCCCTTCTCGAGGTAAAACCGGTCCTCAAAGCAGGTCGCGATGCCCGCGGCATCCTGGCCGCGATGCTGAAGCATGGAAAGGCTTTCATAGATAACCGAACTAGCTGCACGATGCCCGAAGACGCCGACAATACCGCACATGGTTCCTCACTGCCTGGCTGGTACCGGAGTACCCAAGTAGTTCGTAAAAAATCAGCCGGCGGGATAAAAGAAGCTGAAGTTGCCGGTTTCCCTCAGTACATTCAGATCCCGGTGCAGCGTAAAGGGTTCAGCAGAGCCGATTTGACCAGCTCATCCATCCCACTGCCAGTGGATAAGCTCTTCTGTCTTCCATCATCTCCCATCTGGGTGAGGAAAATCGCGCAAAAACAGGAGGTGAAGAAGATTTGCAGGCCAAGGGCGCCGCTGGTTCACAGGCCCTAGTGTCTGGCAATGTAGATTGCATACTCGAAAAATTGAGGCACTGCCCACCCTCAGAGTACTTGCCAGGCGCAAAAAGTCAAGCTCACGATTACAGCCCGCCGATAGCCGAATTTCTGCGACGTTACGCCATCGAGGCCTCGATCGGCCCTAGATAGCGTGGAAATCAATACGATATACTGAATACGCATAGGGGGTCTGGCGAATGTCCTCTGACCCGTTTTACGACCCGGCAAAGTGCTATCCGGACAATTTTGAGCACGGCCCGTTCGGTTTCTTCGCCGATACAACTCCTGCTTCCCAAAAAAGCCCGCCAAAACATACATTTAGAGAGCAAGAGGCAAGCGCATGAGCTATGAGGCCAGGAGCCGCGAGATTGCGGACGCTCTGCTTGCGATCGAGGGCGTGGGCTTTCGGCCTGCGTCGCCGATCACGTTCAAGTCCGGGATCAAGTCGCCGGTTTACTGCGACAATCGACGGTTTCCATTTTGGCCGGAACAGTGGGCGAAGGTGATCCGCGGCTTTGAGGCTCTGATTGTCGAACGAGAGATTCCAGTAGACGTTGTTGCAGGCGTTGAGGCAGCGGGAATTCCGCATAGCGCGGCGCTTGGATTCTCGATGCGCTTGCCGTCGGTTTTCGTTCGGAAAGAGCTAAAGGAGCATGGCACGAAGAGGCGCGTGGAGGGCGGCGATGTGGCGGGCAGGCGGGTTGTACTGGTCGAGGATCTGGTGACGACCGGCGGCAGCAGCATGGCAGCAATCGAGGCTCTGCGCGCCGAGGGCGCTGTTGTCAGCGATTGCCTGGCCATCATCAGTTATGACTTGCCAGAGGCCGCGGAGCTGTTCAGAAATGCTGGCATACGGCTTCATGCGGCGACGACGTTTCAGGCAGTACTGGAGAGCGCGCTGGAGTGCAAGATGATCGATGAGGCTGGCGCGGCGGTGGTGCGCGACTGGCTCGAAGAGCCACGTTCGTGGGCTAAACGGCATGGTTTCGAATAGAGGACAATGAACGCTGCGATGCAAAAGTTCGATCGGCGAGCGGAGGCAGTGGGATCACTGCTGTGCGTTGGGCTGGATCCTGAACTCGACCGTATCCCCGAGCGCTTCAGGGGCAAAGTGTGGCCGCTGTTTGCCTTCAATCAGTGGATCATTGAACAGACACATCCGTATGCTGCTGCGTACAAGCCCAATATGGCGTTTTATGAGATGCGCGGGGCGCAAGGAATCAAGGAACTCGAGCTGACGATGGAATATCTGCGCAGCGAGCATCCTGAGATCCCGACGATCTGCGATGCAAAGCGCGGCGATATTGGAAATACAAATCGCGGGTATGCAGTTTCCATCTTCGATGTGATGGGTTTTGATGCAGTCACGCTGCATCCGTATCTCGGCAAAGAGGCGCTTGCGCCGTTTCTGGAGAGGCACGACAAGGCATGCATAGTCTTGTGCCGAACGTCGAACCCCGGAGCAGGCGAGTTTCAGGATCTCGAGACTGGCGGCAGGCCGTTGTGGGAGACGGTTGCGATGCGCGTGAGCGCGGAATGGAATGGAGCGGGCAACTGCATGCTGGTTGTTGGGGCGACCTACCCCGAGGAGATGAGAAGAATTCGGGCGATCGCACCGGCGATTCCTTTTCTTGTACCGGGGGTGGGCGCACAGGGTGGCGATGTGGCGGCGGTTGTTTCCGCAGGCCTGGACGCGCAGGGCAAGGGGCTTTTGATCAGTAGCTCGCGGAGGATTCTTTTCAGTGAAGATCCTGCGGCTGCGGCGCGTGATCTTCGCGATGAGATCAACGCCGCGAGAAAGGCTGCCCATGCTGCGCGTTGAGGGAAGGATCGCCAATCATGATCGCGAGTTTGAGGGCGCGATAGAAATCAACACTGAGACGGGGCTGATTGAGCTGGTGGGGCCAAGAACAGGGAATAGCGATCTTGATCTTAGTGGCCAGATCATCTTCCCCGGCTTTGGCGATCTGCATATTCACGCGCGGGAAGATGCAAGCCAATCGCAGGTCTACCAGGAGGACTTTGCAACGATCTCCGCCGCGGCAATCCATGGCGGAGTGACGCATGTTGCTGACATGCCGAATAATCCTGTCGCGCCAGTGGACGATGCGAGGTATGCGGAGAAGGAGAAATTGACGGCGAAATCGGCCGTGCATGTGACGCTGTATGCGGGAATTGGGCCGGAGACGAGCCCGCTTCTGCGGCATGTGCCGTACAAGGCGTTCATGGGACCGTCGGTGGGAGATTTATTTTTTGCCTCGCAGGAGCAGCTTGAAGAGGTAATCGCGAAGTATAGCGGCAAGAATGTCAGCTTCCACTGCGAAGACCCCGCGATTCTGCGAGAGAGCAAAGGCGCGGCGACCCACGAGCTGCGGCGCCCAGCCAGAGCTGAGATCGCGGCGACGGAGTTTGCGCTTTATCTGATTGAGCGATACGACCTGACCGGCAAGCTGTGCCATTATTCAACGAAGGGCGGCCTGGAGAAGATCGCCGCAGCCAAGGCGCGGGGCGCTCGCGTTACGGCCGAAGTAGCACCACACCACCTGTTCTTCGATGACACAATGCTGACGGACGAGAATCGTCTGCGCCTGCAGATGAATCCTCCGCTGCGCGGCAGAGAGGACAGGCTGGCGCTGATTGCGGCGCTGCGCGAGGGAATGGTGGACTATCTTGCTACAGACCACGCGCCTCACACTCTTGATGAGAAGATGAATGGCAGGAGCGGCGTGCCCCACCTTGACACCTATGGCGCGTTTGCAACCTGGCTGATGGCGGAGCATGGGTTCTCCGCGAAGGATATAGCGCGCGTCTGCGCTTATAATCCGGGTAACTTTGTAAAGGAGTTTCTGCCTCCTGGATTCGGCAAAGGATTTGGCGTGATCGAGCCGGGATATGTTGGTTCACTCACGATTCTCGATCCGAACGCGCCGTTTACAGTTCGGCGCGAAGAGATGAAAACGAAGTGCGGCTGGTCTCCGTTTGAGGGATATACGTTGCCTGGCCGCGTGACCTACACCATACTCAAAGGCAAAGTTTACCCAACAGGTTGAGTGAGGGTTGCACGATATGGAAAAGCTCAAGCACATTATCAGCGCACGGCAGTTCACCGATCCGGAGTTCCTTCTGGGGCTCTTTGAGTCGGCTAACCGAATGGAACGCGACGACGTCTTTCGCGCATTGACGAGCCCATTACGCGGCAGAATTCTTGCGACGTTGTTTTTCGAGCCGAGTACACGAACGCGGTTTTCGTTCGAGGCAGCGATGCAGAAACTGGGCGGCGGCGTGCTGACTGCGGAGAACGCTCGCGCCAATTCTTCGGCGACCAAGGGCGAGAGCATTCACGATACCGTTCGCGTGGTGAGCGAGTATGCCAATGCCATTGCAATTCGGCACTATCAGGAGGGAGCGGCTGAAGAAGCAGCGAGAAATTCGCCGGTGCCCATCATCAACGCGGGAGACGGAAGCGGAGAGCATCCGACCCAGGCGCTGGCGGATATCTACACAATCAAGAAAGAGATTGGCTGGCTGACCGGATTGCGTGTCGCGCTGGTTGGCGACCTTCTGTATGGGAGGACGATTCATTCCCTATTGCCGCTGCTTTGCCTGTACTCAGGGGTGACGATCGACCTGATCTCGCCACCGCAGTTGCGCCTGCCGCAGCGGTACCGCGATTATCTGACGGAGAAGGGAATTCCGTTCCACGAGGGCGAGAGGCTCGAAGGAGTCATAGAGCAAGCTGATGTTGCGTATATCACGCGCGTGCAAGGCGAACGATTTGCCTCGCGGGAGGAATATGACGCGGTCAAAGATGTGTATGTGATGGACGCAAAGCTGGCAGACAAGATGAAGCCGGAGGCGATCATCATGCACGCTTTGCCGCGCGTCAACGAGATCTCTCCGGAGGTGGACGGCAACTCCAGGGCGGCTTACTTCAGACAGGCGAAGAACGGCTTGTATATTCGCATGGCATTGCTGAAATATCTGCTGGCATAGGAGTCTGCCGGGAAAACCAGGCTGTTCCTCGCCAAAATTGCGGTCTACCTTCAGATCAAATCGATGGCGAGCGCGCCAGACTTGGCATGCCCCGTGTAAAACTGGCCTCAGGCTGCGCCCGCCGAGGCTTCCTGCAATTCTTAGAATGATTTTGGATGGGTCAATGGCGGAGAGGGAGGGATTCGAACCCCCGATAGCCTTGCGACTATGTCTGATTTCGAGTCCGACCTACATCCTATAACATATTTAGTATGTGTTACTTGCAGGATAGGAAGTGCCGGTGCTCACTGTGGGGTCAGTTGAGGGTTCAAGCTTTGGGTAGAAGTTCGTGGCTGCAGCAATGGCTCAAGGGGAGGGACTCTGCCTTGGTCTTCTATGAAACTTCCCTCGCATACTCGGAATCTTCGAACCTCAGCAGTTTAATTTCCACTTCAATATCAGGACCAAGGTTTCTCTTGATTGCTTCCGAGTCATGAGAACATGGATTTATAATCACAACCCGCTTTCCTTTACACGCGTTTTTCAGACGTTTCAATGCATAACAATCGTATCCGGGTAACGAATAGCCAAGGAACACAACCTCGTCTGATTTCCCTATAAGCAAACACGCGTGTTCCCAAAGCGTACGTCGATCACTAACTGCCTTTTCGGAAATTGCATCTCCCGCCGTTTCTTCAGGTGAATCCGGATCACCAGGAAAAAGCATATAGTTCAAATCCGAGTTCGAACAGTCGGGGAATGGATCTTGAAATGCCGGGTCAGGTTCAGTGCTCTGATCGTCAGTCGAACGCGGCCGAATCCAGCATAGACCCGAACCGGGAAACAGATTATGCCACATGGGATCACCGCTTGCCCCTTGGTATATATGGCTACTCCAATTGATCGAGCCATGTGGCTTGATCAAGGGCAACGGCGCATTACAGAGTTTGTATTCCCACAGAGTTCCCGCTTGCCACAGGGCTGATTCGAGAAGAATGTCCCAATTGAAGGAAATCAGACCGATGGCGCGCTTGGCGTGAGAAATGAAATTCCTGTACTCTTCCTTCAAATCACAGCTGTTCCGCTCCCACAGATACCGGCCAATCGCGCAACGCAGGATTCGATCCGTGGTCATAGCCGCCGCATCCGTAGTCCTCACTCCCCTGAGATGCAGAAGAAGTTCCTCGAAACAATGTTCTGGGTTCTTCCCAGCTGTTGACAATGCGATGTCTGCTGCGTTCAGTCCCTCAGTAAATTCCTCACGCCATCTCTCGCACCAGAAGTAAAGACCATCATGGTCATCCAGAATAGTTTCAAGCACGGGTTTCCTTAAGCCCCAAACCAAAGGATAGCCAGCGTGCGCCGAAAACCCCGCACCGAGCACGAAAACCCTGTTTTGACACATCGTGTTTGTCATATATCGTCCTTACAGAATGGCGTCACTTATGTCGCGGATGCGCTGCAAGCCATCGCTTCACCCGTTTCTCGATTTTGGCTCGCTCATCATTCGTTAGCTTCTCTTTCGCTCGATCTTCAAATGTGTTGTTCATCGGTGGGTGCGGCCCAGATGTCCTCCCAGCCGACAGATAAAACCAGAACCATGCTTCAACTTTGTTACGCGGCACCCCATGGCCGAGGTTGTAAAGCGAGCCGAGACCTTGCTGAGCGTTCGCATTGTCTTGCTCCGCTGCTTTGCGATACCACATTTCTGCCTGCAAATAATCCTGTGGCATCCCTCGGCCAAGGTTGAATCGCCAGCCTAGAATGTATTGCGCGATTGGATCTCCGTTTTCCGCAGCCTTCCGATCCCAGAGTATCGCTAGTTTCTCGTCTCTGGGTAAGCCGTGCCCGTTGAAATACAACTGGGCCATGTACCTCTGACCAGCGGCATGCCCCTGGTCAGCAGCCTTGCGGAACCATTCTGCCGCCTTGCCGTAGTCCTTTGCGATACCGTCGCCGGTGTAGTACTTCATACCAATGTTGAATTGCGCATCTGCATCACCATAACCAGCGAAGCCTATGACCGCTTCTGGCAACTTCGACTCGGATATGCGCGCCATGAGGCTGGCAGCATCCTTCCGCCCTCGTGCAGCGAGACTGGACACGGTCTCCGAAAGGACAATCGAAGAGTCGCCTCGATTCGGCAGAATGAGAAGGTCGTGATTATCGGCCATGCTTCCTTAGCTCCCCCGCCAGAGCCTCATGCTTCTTCTTTACATCAGCAATCCTCTCGTGGACATCTGCCGCAAGTTCGGCGAGAAGGTCTCGTCCCCCTTGTTGAGCGGCCTCAGCGTCCTGCTTCAGTTGCGCGATCTCACTTGCGCGCAGGTTGTTCAATTCCTTTTCGATTGCCGCTATGTTCTTCCTTGCCTGATGAATCTGGCGGATGATGCGAACAAGCTCAGCCCCGATGCCTTCGCCCTGCACAGATTCAGGCGAGTTCCCAAACTCATCGAGAATGCGCTGGAGAGCCTCGGCGTCGCCTTGGCTATACGCCTCGTTTGCCTGGGCCATAAGGCGGGTGCGGAGCAGCCGGTCGGCTTCATCTTTGGCAAAATCGGGATGAAGGCACTTCGCAGCTTCGCGGAAGAGGCTCTTCAGGTCCGCCGATGGTTGGAAGTCCCGTGCCTTGGAGGCTTCTCCATGGGTGGCTTCGTGGGTTTCTTCCGCCCGCTTGCGGGTCTCCTGGACTCGTTGGCTTGCCGTCGCCGATGGCTTGAGCAAGGCTTCAATCTCTGCGATTTTGGCTTCCCAGTCGTCCAGTTCGGCGTAGAGGACTCCAACCTGCCGAAGATAGCGGCCCTCAAAGCTCTTCAGCTGGGCGCGCAGGTCGGCCAGTTCCAGCTCGCGCTCAGCCAAGGCGCCACGAACGACAGCCAACTCCTCCCGTTTACGGAGAAGCTCCTCTTCCTCTGGAGTCAGTTTCTTGACGACCTCACGAGACATTTTTCCGTTTCCCCGGTGTTGAAATTATCCTAACCGGCTTTAACCGGTTTGGCCTTTTCGGTGTCAGTTTTGGTGCCAGTTGGGATTGGTAATCAGTGCAGATCTGTGCCTTTAGGTGCCACATTCCCACAGAATGCAAGTGTCATACCAAATAGGATAGTGGTCCACTGAATTCTTATATATTATTGATTTTAATTATGTTATTGGCGGAGAGGGGGAGATTCGAACTCCCGAAGGCCTTGCGACCTTGCCTGATTTCGAGTCAGGTGCATTCAACCGGGCTCTGCCACCTCTCCGCGTTGTCACTGCCTTTCGCCGTAAGACTGCAGAGTGCCCGAAACTCTGGTGCTTGCCTTGAGGCGACGTGCTGCTGATTGCTCTTTTTCCTGGTGAACCGCATCTGAAGTCTCAGAACAGCCCCCAGTGGTCAGCAGCAGGATGCAACCAGCTCCCCATTAGTTTACCGGGAAACGCGCGCCTCTTGCAATGCGGGCTGGAGTTGACGGCGCGGTATTCCTCCGAAGAGAGGAAAGACTCATGCTATCAAGAACATAAGACGATCCAGAACGGGAGTTGGCAAGGGGAGCGCCTGGGGCTAAATGCGCTCGAATCAAAGAATCTTGCGTTACGCTATCCGGCCAGGCGTCAGGGGACACAGCGCGGGAGGAAGGGTATGACCGAAATAATTTTCCTTGACAAGTAGTGTTTCCCGCACTATAAATGACCATAGGTCATAAATGCCCAGCGTTCATATTTTGGCAAACTCTGCATTCGGCGATGGCTCGAGGCGAGGTTAGAGATGAAAAACGGTCCTGCAAATCAGCCTGCAAACGACGCTATGAATTTCGGATCGGAGAATCTGCCCCACCTGCAAGGCATGGGACGCCGTGAGCGCCGTGCCGCCGAGACACGCCTTCGTTTATTCCGGTGCGCGCTCCAGCTCTTTGCCGAACGCGGGTTCTCTTCCGTTACGGTGGAAGACATCACCGAAGCGGCGGACGTGGGCAAGGGAACCTTCTTCAACTATTTTGAGAGCAAGGATCACGTGTTGGGCGTGATGGCCGAGATCCAACTGGGCAAGGTGCGAGAGGCTTTGTCGCTGGCCGGGCACAAAGAGCAGACAACGCACTCTGTTTTGCACCATCTGTTCCATCGCGCGGTCGAAGAGCCGGGACGCAGCCCCGACCTCGCCCGCGCATTTATCTCCTCATTTCAGGCGAGTGGCGCCGTTCGCGGCATTATCAAACGCAATATGCAAGAAGGCCGCAGGATGATCGCGGAGGTTGTGGCCACAGGGCAGAAGCGCGGAGAGATTGATCCTCACTTGAAAAAGGAAAAGCTGGCGATTCAGGTGTTGCAGGCGTTCATGGGAACCATCTTGATTTGGTCGCTGCATGAGGAACCCGCGCTCGATGTATGGATTGAAGACAGCTTTCAACACTTCTGGAGAGCGATCGCTATCTCCGGTAGAGAGCAGGACTCATGAAATCAGAATTCCGTCTTGACGCATTTCTTCTGCTGGCTAGCTTGGCAGCGGGCATGTCCGCTGTGGCGCAGCAGCCGGCGCCCTATCGACTCACGCTGCAGGACGCTATACAAAAGGGCCTCCAAGCCAACTTGAGCGTGCTGGCCGCCGGCACAAGGGTTGAAGAGGCGGAAGGCACACGCATGCGCCGCCTATCGGCAGCGCTGCTTCCGCGCGTCAATGCACAGGCGTACGCCAATGTGCAGAACCGCGATTTGCGTGCGTTCGGGATTTCGTTGCCTGGAATGCCGGAAGTGGTTGGGCCGTTTTCCAACTACGATTTCCGCGTCTATGCGCAGCAAAACGTGATCGATTTGGGAAGTTATCGGGAGCTCAAGGCCAGTGAACGCGCTCTCGATGCCGGCAAGATGGACGAGCGCGATGCGCGGGATCTGATCGTGCGCGCCATTGCCGCGCTTTATCTGAACGCGCAATCCGCTGCGGCGCGCGCAGATGCCGCTCAATCGCGTGTGACAGACTCGGACGCGCTATACAAGCTGGCTAAAGACAAGCACGACGCCGGGACCGCAACGGGTGTGGACGTGCTCCGCGCCCAGGTGCAACTCGCCAACGACCGTCAGGCGCTGCTGGTCGCCGGGAACCAGACCAAGCAAGCGCTGTTGGAGCTTGCGCGTAACCTGGGCATGAGTCCGGGGACGCCGCTGGAGCTGGCAGAGCCGCTCAACTATCGGCCCTTGAGTCAGCCGGAGATTGAGACTCTTCAGCCGGCGGCTCTGCTCGCCCGCGCCGACTATCTCTCCCTTGCCAGCCAGCGTCAGGGACTGATAGAGCAACAGCGCGCCAACCACGCGCGCTGGTATCCGAAGTTGAGCGTCAACGGGAACTTCGGCGAGATTGGGCGCAGCATCGGCGGCGTTCAGAGCACGGGCCTGGTGCAAGGGCAGATCGATTTCACGCTCTTCGACCACGATCGCAATGGTGAAGCTCAAGAGCTGGCCAGCCGCGTGAAGCGCATCGACGATCAGATTGCCGATCTGCGCCGCGGCGTTGAAGAAGACCTGCGCGCGTCGCTGCTGAATCTGGACTCCGCGAGCGAGCAGGTGACTGTGGCCAGAGATGGCCAGGAACTGGCGCGGCGCGAGTTGGAAATGGCGCAGGACCGCTTCCAGCAGGGAACGGCCAATAATGTCGAAGTGATCACCGCTCAGGACGAGCTGGCGCGCGCCGAGGAGAACTACATTCTTGCTGTTTCAAGTCATGTGGACGCAAAAGTTGCCCTGGCCCGCGCCATGGGCGATACGGAGAAGAACATTCTCGAGTTCATGGGAAAACCATAAACAGCGTTGACGGCGGCGCCGCAATCGATAGCCGCACATACGAGGGTTGAAGTTATGAAGCGAGTCATTCCAGTTGTGATTCTGCTGGCCGGAGTTGTTGCGGCAGGCGTGTACTTCTATCCGCGCCTGGTCAGAAAACCGGCGCCCATCAATCAGCTCACGCTCTCCGGCAACATCGAGGCGCATGAGAGCCTGGTCGGCTTCAAGGTGCCGGGGCGGATCGTCGAGCTACCAGTCGAAGAGGGTCAACTGGTGGAGCAAGGCGCGCTGCTGGCGCGGCTCGACGACGCGGACTACAAGCAACGAATGCGCGTCGACGAAGCCACGGTGCGCGTCCGCGAATCGAACCTAGCGCTTACGCTGGCTGGAACCCGCTTTCAGGAAGTGAGGGCGGCGGAGCATACCATGATCGATGCCCAAGCCGATCTGGACGAGAAGACGCTGGACAACGAGCGCGCCCAGCAGCTTTTTTCCAAAGACGAGGTGTCGGCGCAGGAGCGCGACCAGGCTGCCACCGCGCTGAAGCGCGCTCAGGCTATTCACCAAGTGGCGCAGCAGCGCTACAACGAGGCCGTTGAAGGCAGCCGCAAGGAAGACATTGCCATCGCGCGCGCCAATCTGAACGAGGCCAACGCCAGCCTCGGACTGTCACAGGTGAATTTGAGTTACACCGCTTTGCACGCTCCTTCGACCGGCGTTGTGACGGTACGCCAGGCTGAGCTGGGCGAGGTTGTGTCGCCCGGATCTCCTGTGGTTACGCTCTCAGACCTTGACCACATCTGGCTGCGCGCTTACGTCGCGGAGACTGATCTGGGTCGCATAGCATGGGGCCAGGAGGTGACCGTCACCACGGACACTTATCCAGGCAAGCAGTACCACGGGCGCGTTTCGTTCATCTCGTCTACCGCGGAGTTTACGCCCAAGAGCGTGCAGACGACCAAGGAACGAGTTACACTCGTCTACCGGATCAAGATCGACATCGATAACTTCAATCACGAACTGAAGCCGGGGATGCCAGCAGACGCTCGCATCGATCTGGCCTCGTACAAACAGAGTTCAAACTCATCTGCGGCGACGCCGTCCAAACAATGACGGGGCCGCTCCAATCCGCGATTGTGGCCGAGGGATTGACGAAGAGCTTTCCCGGCGTGCGCGCGGTCGATGCTCTGAGCTTTGACGTGCACGCCGGAGAGATTTTTGGTCTTGTTGGCCCCGACGGGGCAGGGAAGACGACGACGCTGCGCATGTTAGCGGGCATCATGGCGCCGGACGCGGGCAGGGCCACAGTGGCAGGCTTTGACGTGGCGCGCGACCCCGAGGGCGCCAAGCACTCGCTCAGTTATATGCCGCAGCGATTCGGGCTTTACGAAGACCTGACAGTAGATGAAAATATCCGCTTTTATGCGGACCTTTTTGGAGTGAAGAAGGCCGAACGCGACGTGCGGTCCACGCAACTATTGCAAGCAGCGGGCATGAGCGAGTTTCGCAAGCGTCTGGCGGGAAAACTCTCCGGGGGGATGAAGCAGAAATTAGGCCTGGTGTGCGCGCTCATTCACCGGCCCAAAGTGATACTGCTCGATGAGCCAACCACCGGCGTCGATCCTGTTTCACGGCGCGACTTCTGGCGCATCCTATACGAGTTAGTGGCTGAGGGAGTGGCGATTCTTACTTCGACGGCTTACCTCGATGAGGCTGAGCGCTGTCACCGCGTCGCCCTGCTGCATCAAGGCAAGCTGCTGTTCTGCGACATGCCGGCGAATCTGAAAGCAAAGTTTGGCAAAGGAGTCTTGTCAATCACGGGGCTGGATCCACGGCGATTGCACAGCGAACTCGAAGATGCGGAGGGAATCTCGAGCCTCTTGCTTACCGGCGATGGAGTGCACGTGGTTGTAGACGATGCGGCGCGACGCATTCCAGAGTTCGAGGTCAGGCTCAGGCGAGCCAAAATTTCCTGCGATGCGATTCAGCAGGTTGCTCCATCCATTGAAGATTTGTTTGTCGACGCGGTCGGCGCGGGAGTTGCACCTCATGCCTGAGATCAGCAACTCAGTCGTCGTCGAGAGCCTCGTCAAGAGGTTCGGGAATTTTGTCGCTGTGGACCGGATCAATCTTGAAGTCCGCAAAGGCGAGGTCTTCGGGTTTCTGGGGCCGAACGGCGCGGGAAAGTCCACAACCATTCGCATGCTCTGCGGCCTGCTCAAGCCCACCTCGGGCCGCGCTGAAGTCGCGGGATTCGATGTAAGCCGCAAGCCAGAATCGGTGCGCCAGAACATTGGCTATATGTCGCAGAAGTTTTCCCTCTACAACGATCTGAAGGTCATCGAAAACCTGCGATTGTTTGCCGGACTCTATAGCGTATCGTCAGTTCAACTCAAGGAACGGATTGAATGGGCGCTCACGATGGCCAACCTCAAGGGCCAGGAGAATCTGATCACCGGCACACTGCCCGGCGGCTGGAAGCAGCGTCTGGCTCTGGGTTGCGCCGTCTTACACAGGCCGCTCGTCATTTTTCTGGATGAACCCACCTCCGGAGTCGATCCCATCACGCGGCGACAATTCTGGGATCTGATTCATCAGATGGCCGAGGAGGGCGTGACGGTTTTTGTAACAACGCACTACATGGAGGAGGCCGAATACTGCAACCGTCTTGCGCTGATTTTTCGCGGGAAGATTGTGGCGCTGGGGACGCCATCGGAACTGAAGCGCGATTCGATGAAGGGGGAACTTCTTTTTGTCGAATGCGAGTCGTTGGGCGATGCGGTGGAGGCGCTGCAGTCGGCGCCGGACGTGATGGATGCTGCGGTCTTCGGAAACGCCCTGCACCTGGTGGTGCGGGATGCGGCTGCTGCCGCGCCGCAGCTCGAAAAATATCTTGCCGAGCACGGCATCACTGTGAGCCGCATAAAAGAGATTCCCCCCAGCCTGGAAGATGTATTTGTCTCGCTTACGACGGGCCGCGAAGCGGCAGAGGAGCGCAAGCCATGAGCCTGACTCGTTTGCTGGCCGTTGCAAGAAAAGAAGTAGTTCAGATTTTGCGCGATGCTCGCAGTCTCATCATCGTTGTCCTCATGCCCGCAGTGCTTGTGCTGCTCTTTGGCTACGGCGTCAATCTCGATCTCAAGGGATTGCCCGTGTATGTGTTTGATCGCGACGGCAGCCAGCAGAGCCAGGACCTTCTCAAGCACTTTCAGGCCAGCGAATATTTTCACATTGACCGCGTGGTCAGCGGCTATCCCGAGTTGACCCGCGCGCTCGACGATGGCCACGCGAAGATGGGCATTGTGATTCCGTGGGATTTTTCGCAACGCCTGAGTGACGGCAGGCCTGTCGAGATTCAGGCGCTGGTCGATGGCTCGGACGACAATTCGGCCAACGTGCTGATTGGCTATGCGCAGGCGGTGGTGCAAGGTTACTCTGCGCAGATGCAGATTGACTGGCTGCACGATCGCGGACTATCGATCCAGCCGTCCGCGATGAGCGTTGAGACGCGCACCTGGTACAACGAAGACCTGGAGAGCAGCGCATTTATTATTCCCGGCGTGCTGGCGCTGGTGATGTCAGTCATCGGCGCGTTTCTCACCTCGCTCACCATCGCGCGGGAGTGGGAGCGAGGCACGATGGAGCAACTCATCTCGACGCCCGTGACCGCGATGGAGATCATGCTCGGCAAGCTGGCTCCCTATTTTGTATTGGGGATGTTTGACACGATCATCAGCGCGCTGATCGCGATCTACTGGTTCGACGTGCCGTTTCGCGGCTCGTGGGTCACTCTGATGGCGGCGTCAGCGATGTTCATGGTGGTGGTGCTCTCACTGGGATTCTTCATCTCCGTGATTGCGAAAAATCAGTTTGCGGCTAGTCAGATTGCGTTGCTGATTACCTTTCTTCCGGCGTTTCTGCTGTCGGGATTTCTGTTTTCGATTGAACAAATGCCGATTGCGCTGCAGTGGCTCACGCGCATCCTGCCGGCGCGCTACTACGTCTCAGTGCTCAAGAAGATCTTTCTCAAAGGAACGTCCGCGCCGATGCTCTACGCAGATTTGATTCCACTGGTTGTCTTCGCATTGGTGCTGGCGCTCGTTGCCACGCGGAGCTTCCACAAGAGGCTGGATTAGGCACCTGCGGTGCGGCCAGACACTCGCTATTCGCTCGCAGCGGGAAGATAGTCTGATACAGTCGAGTTCGCAAGTTAGCGGGTTGTATGAGAGTTTGTAACGGGAGAAATATATATGCTTGGACGACTGAAGCAGATGCTGATCAAGGAGTTCATCCAGGTCTTCCGTGACAAGCGGACGCGTGCTATTTTGATCGGGCCGCCGATCATTCAGATGCTGGTTTTTGGTTACGCGGCCACATACGAAATCCGTCATGTGCCGACGGTAGTGCTAGATCTGGATCATAGCCAGGAAAGCCGCGAACTCGTCTCGCGCTTTACTTCGAGCCCTTACTTCGACGTGCAACGGCAACTGACGGACGCACGCCAGCTTGGTGATCTGATTGAGCGGGGAGATGCTACGGTCGGCCTGGAAATCGATGCCGGTTTTGCCGAGAAGCTGCGCAGCGGCCAGACCACGCCACTGCAGGTAATCGTTGACGCGACCAACTCGAACACCGCGCTGATCGCCTCGGGCTACATCTCGCAGATCGCGCTGGGTTTTGCGCAGGAGTACCAGAGGGACCGCATAGGACGCATTGCGCCGCAGCTGATGGAGGTGATGCCGTCGGTGGAGCTGGCGCCGCGGCCGTGGTATAACCCTGACCTGAGAAGCCGCTGGTTTTTTGTGCCGGGAATCATCGGCAGCCTGACGCTGGTTTTGGTGATTACGCTGACAGCGTTTGCCGTGGTGCGCGAGCGCGAGATCGGCACTCTGGAGCAGATCATGGTCACGCCCATACGCCCGGTCGAATTTATTCTGGGCAAGACGCTGCCGTTCTTTTTGATAGGCCTCTTCGACGTGACGCTGATTGCCGTGGTCGGGTCGCTCTGGTTTCAGGTGCCGTTTCGTGGTCATGTTTCCGTGCTGGCGCTGGGAGCCGTGCTGTTTCTGCTCTGCATGTTGGGCGTGGGCCTGTTGATCTCCACCATCTCGGCGACGCAACAACAGGCGATGGTGACCGCATTCTTCTTTATCATGCCGTCCGTCACCTTTTCCGGTTTCGGATTTCCCATCAGCACCATGCCGCACTGGATGCAAATTTGTAGCTATGCGATTCCCCTACGCTATTTTCTGGTGGTAATTCGCGGCACTTTCTTAAAGGGCGCGGGGATAGATATATTATGGCCGCAGATGGCAGCGATGGCCGGCCTGGGAGTCGCTTTGCTGACGGCGGCGATTCTGCGCTTCCACAAGGCGCTGGACTAAAGAGCCAGCGGAAATTCCGGGCGCGGGATGGACTCAAAGGTTCCAGCGCCTTTGGCCGCTTTGATGTACCTTAAATTTAGACGTTTTTATGATCAGCCGAACTGGGGGACAAGGCCGCATTCTTCGCTGGGTGCGGCGTTGGGTGCATGGCCGGCAGCAGGAGCTTGGGAGTTCGGTTTCCTATGATGGAGTTCCATATATCCCGGAGGGCGCGTAAACGGTATCAGTTCGCGCAATCGCTGTTTTCCTATACGGGGAACGTGGTTTTTGCCAATGTGGCTGCCTGTCGCGAGTTTGCGCTCCGCATGAACACGGTTCGCGACGTTGAAAAGCATCCCGAACTGGCGGTTCATGCCGGCAAGCTTTATGCCATGGGGCTGATCGACGAGGCCAGCCACGTGCTCATGGCGCGATACCGCGAGCAACTCGACCCTGCGGTGATGACCGCTGCTCTGGAGTTTTTTGCCGCTCAGGTGGGCGCAGAGGCGCTGGACAAGATGCTGCTCACATTTGTCAAGGAGTTTCCCGGCACTTCGGTGATTCGCGGCATCGAGACGCCGCGTCAATGGCTGGCGAGGGGAACCGGTGTAGCTTCCCATCGGGCCGCCGCGCTTGAAGAGTTGCTGCTGCTGTGGACCGCCAACCGCAATGAGGCATTTCAGCCCTTCGAGGAGCTTTTCGAGGAGAAGCCCCTGGCCGAGAAGACTGTCTACCGCCAGGTGACGCAGCAGTTGCCCGACTACTTTGCCACGCGCCCGCTGATTCCGTTGCCGGACTCCAAGCCGATGAACCTGCTGGACCTGCTTCGCGCCCCGGCTGTGGGCGCGCCGCGTTCGCTGGCCGATCAGCTTGCCTTGATCCGCAAGCTCTGGAAGCCGCTGCTGGGCGACAGCCTGGAACAGTATCTGCTTATTGCCGGCGAGATTCTGCGCGAAGAAGAGCTGGCCATCTGGATGCAGTTCAATCCTCCCGATGAGGCGGCACAACGCCGCCGCGAAAGCGGCAAGCAGCAGTGGCCTTCAGTGGTCAGTAGCGCCGAGGTTCCGGTTTTTGGTGATCCCGCTCATGAATACGAGAAGTTTTCGCCGGACATGGCGTGGATGCCCACAGCGGTGATGATTGCCAAGAGCACCTATGTGTGGCTGGCGCAGATGAGCCGCCAATATGGACGTAGAATCGCGCGCCTCGATGAGATTCCCGACGAAGAGCTGGCGACGCTGGCGCGGCGTGGACTGAATACACTGTGGCTGATTGGAGTGTGGGAGCGCAGCCGCGCCTCGAAGACCATCAAGCAGCTCTGCGGCAACTCGGACGCCGTGGCTTCGGCCTACTCGCTCTTTGACTACGCGATTTGCGAGGATCTGGGCGGCGAAGCGGCTTATACGAACCTCCGCGACCGCGCCTACCGGCATGGAATCCGGCTGGCCAGCGACATGGTGCCCAACCACATGGGCATTGATTCTCCCTGGGTTGTCGAGCACCCCGAGTGGTTCATCTCGCGACCGGAGTCGCCTTATCCGGCTTATCGTTTCAACGGCCCCGATCTATCGCAGGATGGACGCGTCGAGATCAAAATCGAAGATCACTACTTTGAACAATCAGACGCCGCCGTTGTCTTCCGCCGCCGCGACCGCCAGAGCGGCGAGACACGCTACATCTATCACGGCAACGACGGCACCAGCTTTCCCTGGAACGACACCGCGCAGCTCGACTACCTGAATCCGTCGGTGCGCGAACAGGTGATCCAGACGATTTTGCACGTGGCGCGGCTGTTTCCGGTCATCCGCTTTGACGCCGCCATGACGCTGGCCAAGCGCCACTTTCACCGGCTATGGTTTCCCGGCCCCGGATCGAGCGGCGCCATTCCATCCCGTGCTGAATCCGGTATGAGTCAGGCCATGTTCGACCGCGCCATGCCGCATGAGTTCTGGCGCGAGGTGGTGGACCGCGTGGCCGCCGAGGTTCCCGGCACGCTGCTGCTGGCTGAGGCTTTTTGGCTGATGGAGGGCTACTTCGTTCGCACGCTGGGCATGCACCGCGTCTACAACAGCGCTTTTATGGTCATGCTGCGCGATGAAGACAATGCCAAGTACCGCTCGGTTATCAAGAATACGCTGGAGTTCGATCCAGACATCATGAAGCGCTACGTCAACTTCATGAGCAATCCCGACGAGCGGACGGCGATTGATCAATTCGGCAAGGGTGACAAGTGCTTTGGCGTTGCCACGATGATGGCAACGCTGCCGGGGCTACCGATGTTCGGTCACGGACAGATTGAGGGATTCACCGAAAAGTACGGCATGGAGTACCAGCGGCCGCGCTACGACGAGAGTCCGGACCCGTGGATGGTCGAGCGCCATGAGCGCGAGATCGCGCCCCTTTTGCAGCGCCGCCGGCTCTTTGCCGAGAGCGGCAACTTTCTGCTCTACGATTTCTTTCTCGATTCGGGCAATGTGGATGAGAACGTCTTTGCCTACTCGAATCGCAACGGGGGCGAGCGCGCCCTGGTGGTCTATAACAACCGCTACGGCGAGACGCACGGGACAATAGATTTTTCCGCGGCCTACGCAGACAAAGGCGCAAATCAGCTGCGCCAGCAGAGGCTCAGTGAAGGACTGGGCCTGAGCAACAATTCCAGTGCCATCCTGGCCTGGCGCGACTTGCTCACCGGCCTCGAATACCTGCGCCGGGCCGGTGATTTATCCGAACGCGGCCTCACTCTCGACCTGCACGCCTACCAGTGTCACGTCTTCCTCGATTGGCGCGAGCTTTACTCGACAGCCGAACAGCCCTGGGATCGGCTCTGCGCTCAGCTCAATGGCCGTGGCGTGGCCAATTTGGGCGACGCGCTGGTGAATCTGGAGCTGCAGCCGGTGCATGAAGCGCTGCGCGCGCAATTAGAACCCGGCCTCGTGCGCCTCTTCGCCGACGTGGCCGAGCATCCGCGCACCCTGGCTGTTGGCGTCAACACGAAGATCGAAGCGGAGCGCACGGAGTTTTTCAATGCAGCCTGGAGGCATTGTGAGAGCTTTCTGCGACTGGCGCAGAAGGCCTATCTCGCGCGCGTTGGGAATGAGTCTGGCGCCGCCCAACCCGCAAACCCCGGGTTGCTGCGCGCGGCCTTCCGCGAGCGTCTGCGCGCCGGCCTGAGCATCCCTGCCGTCGAAGCGCTTTTCCCTGCTCCCTGGACCGTTGCCGCTCGCCGCATGTTGCCCAGCCCAAGCCCACAGTTGACCGCCACGGCCATGTGGGGACCGGTGCTCGGCTGGTGCGTGCTGGAATTGCTGGCCGAATCCATCAACGCAGAAAACCCGGAACGAGTCGCGCTGGACCTGTTTGACCGCCTCCGCCTGCGCGAACCATTTGTTCAGGCCTTCACCGCGCTGGGATTCGAGGGCGAGGAAGCGTGGCGTGTCGCCGCTCGCGTCAAAGTTTTGCTGCTTACCGGGGCCGGCGTCGGAAAGCCGCAAGAAAAACCGGCAGAAGCCGCGCCCGCCACGGGCGAACGAATTGCGCTTTCGCCCGCCTTGTGGCTCGATCCGGATGTGCGCTGGCTGACCGGCGTCCATGAAGCTGAAGGACACACATACCTGGTGCGAGAACTATATGAGGAGCTGCTCTGGTGGTTGCTGATGCCATCGCTGCTGCGACTGGCAGGCGAGAGTACTCCCAGCCGCATAGCGTCTAACCGCGCGGCGGTTCAAGCGATGAGCCAGAGCATTGAAGAGGCCCTGGCGACCGCTGATGCCGCCGGCTATCGCGTGGATTTGCTGCTGGCTCCAGCTACCGTTGAGACCGCTGGCGGAGAGGCTGCCTCCGAGATCGAACCACCGGTAGGACCAGCGGCCGGCCCTGACGATCATGCCTAGTCGGCTCGGTTAAGCGCCACTGGGGCGCTCGCGGAAAAGGGCCTTTCGGCGATGGAAATGGTCAAGAAGAGCGATGTTGTAAGCCGCCTTGCCGCGCAAAGGGCGAATCTCGCCGACGGCGCAAGGTAGTAATCCGGCCCCTGACGAATGAAACAAAACTGGTTACCCTACCGCTTCAGATTTGTGACCGGATGCCGCACCCATTGTGATGCTTATCCACTGCCGAAATCCCGTCTTTTTCATCCCCCATTTGTGCCAACGCCTTTCACGCCGTAGAATCAACATTGGCGGTCGACGCGCTAATTTTGAGCCGTAGCCGATCTTGAGCTACCAGGAACCGATGAGCGAACAAGAAGCAGGGATTTCCCATCAGGCGCAGGCGGCATCGCCGGCGTGGATCAAGGTCGAACGGGCGCGGCACCCCCAGCGGCCCTACCCTATGGACTTCATCGAGAAGATATTCACCGATTTCAGCGAAATCCACGGCGATCGCGCCTTTGGCGACGACGAGGCCGTGGCCTGCGGAATGGCGCGGCTGGGCGGCGAGGAAGTGCTGGTCATCGGCAACCGCAAGGGCGGCTCGACCAAGGAGCGGGTGCGGCGCAACTTCGGCATGCCCCATCCCGAGGGCTACCGCAAGGCGCTCAGGGCCATGAGGATCGCCGAAAAGTTTAGCCGCCCGGTCATCAGCTTCATCGATATGCCCGGAGCTTTCCCTGGCCTGGGCGCCGAGGAACGGGGCCAGGCCGAAGCCATAGCCCGCAACATTCTGGAAATGGCACGGCTGCGCGTGCCCACTATTGCGGTCATCAGCGGCGAGGGCGGATCGGGTGGCGCGCTGGCCCTGGCCGTCGCGGACCGCGTCCTGATTCTCGAAAATGCCCTGTACTTCGTGATTACCCCCGAGTCCTGCGCGGCCATCATGTGGCGCGACGCGACCCATAAGGTGTTGGCCGCCGAGGCTATGCGCATCTCCGCCCCGGAGGTTGCCGCGATGGGCTGCGTGGACGAAATCGTCGCCGAGCCTCCCGGAGGCATTCACACCGACCGCGAGGCGGGCGCTGGGCTGGTGGGCGCCGTGCTCCAAAAGCATCTGGCCGAACTCAAGGCGCTGCCGGTCGATGCCCTGGTGGCCGCGCGCCAGGCCAAGTTCCGCAATATCGCGCAGTTCTATACGGAAGGTTGACTCTGGTGGCGCAAGGGATGGCGAGACAATTTAGCGGTCCCGGCTCCCGGATGAGAGAGTGTACTGGGGTGCGCAGGTCTCGCCGCGAGCGTGCCGCGGCCGGAGACTGCCGATGAGTACATCCCAGGCTGTCGGCGGCCGGTTGCGCGCCTACATCGAGTTTCTTGCCGCGGTCGTCTACTTCTTCCTGGCGCGGGCGCTCGCTCACAGCACGGCGTTGAGGCTGTCTGATGGGCAGTGGCGGCCGCTGCTGCCGTTGTCTCCTCTTCTGGAACAGGCCACGCTCGTCATTCTGTTGTTGCTGGGTTATGCGGGTATGGGTTTCTGGCTCGACCGTCAGCCTAACCCGCTGAGTGAGCAGGGGTTGCCAAGGCGGGAGGGTTGGCCGCGCGAGGCCGGACTGGGCCTGGCCATGGGCTGGGCGCTGACTGTGGCATGCGTCATCCCGATGGTCGTGGGTGGAGGCATCGCCATCGTGCTCATTCTTGCGCCTTCGGCCTGGAGTTGGCTGCTGGCTGACGCCGCATTCTTCGCTTTTGCCGCGCTGGCTGAAGAGGTTGCCTTTCGCGGTTATGGATTTCAGCGCTTTGTGCAATCAGTTGGCCCACTGGGAGCGGTGCTGGGCTTTGCGGCCTTCTATGCCATTGTGCAGGCGCTTGTGCCCGGATCGAACCACGCCAGCATTGCCGTCTCCATGGTGTTCAGCCTGGTGCTCTCCACCGCTTATCTGCGCACCCGCGCACTGTGGCTGAGCTGGGGAATCAACTTCGGCTGGAAGGCCAGCCGCGCACTGGTCTTCGGGCTTGCCGTGAGCGGTGTCAGCAGCCACTCGCCCGTGGTGCAGGGCAATCCAATGGGGCCGTTCTGGCTCACCGGCGGCGGCTTTGGCCTGGACGGCAGTTGGGTAGCATTCATCGTCCTGCTGGCGGCGATACCGGTGGTTTATCGCCTCACGCGCGAGCTGGACTACCGCTGGAACGCGCCGGTCATTGTGCCGGGCGGCATTCCGGTCGATTTGGATGCGGCCGCCCACCGCCAGCACGAGGCCGCCATGGGCACGGCTGAGCCAGCGGCGCCCGGCCTGATCCAGATTCTGCCGGCTGCAGCGCCGCCGCCGGCAACGTCAGAGCCGCCGAAGGTGGAATAGCAACTAATCTGGGTCGATGTTCCTTTTCCCGCTGATCTCGCCGATGCGAATCTCCACCACGGCGCATTTGGCGGCGTGGCTCTCCTCCACTCGCTCAAAGGCCTTGCCGCCCGCATGTTTCCCCACCAGCAAATTCAGCAAGACGGCCTTTTCCGCGTCATCGGGGATTACACGCGCAGTGCCAAAGGCCAACACCGAGGAATACCGCGTGGAACAACCGCAGGGACGGTCATGCGAGACCGTCAACTTCTCAACCACACTCACTTCAAAGCAAACGCTGTTGTTCTCGGCGATATTGTCCAGCTTCCGCCCCGTCAGATTGCAGTGGAAATAGAGTTTTCCTTCGTGAAAGAGATGATTGACCGGCGTGATGTACGGTTGTCCGGCAGCGTTGCAGGTGGCCAGGCGACCCTCGGCCTGCGTGGCAAGAAACTTATAGGCATCTTTTTCACTCATCCAACGAACGGACATTCGGAGCAGGCCTCCACAGCTTCCAGTTTACCTGTCGCCCCTGAAGCGGCCCAGGCAGCTCTGATGTAAACTGGCTAGAGCGAGTCAGGCTGCCTAAGCCTCCGACCGCGCCGTTGAAGCCGCGCGCATTTATTGCGCGTGTGTGCAGAGACACCCCAAAGAAGGAGAAACACCCGACCGATGGCCAAGATTGCCAAAACAGGTGACCGCAAGAAGGTAATGGACACGACGAAGTCGACCGACTGTCCCAAGTGCAGCAAGCCGACGCGCATCGTCAAGCGCGTGAAGGACCGCGAGCGCGGCGTTCCCGGGGGCGTCTACATCTCGTGTTCTGTGTGCGACTTCTACGAGAAGCTATAAGTGCCGGTTGAACTCTAGCACCAAGATAAAGCCTGGCTGCAGCCGGGCTTTTTCATTGCGAGCTACGCTGCCGGTGCTTCGGCCATTTTCCAGAGGGTCGCCTCCGCTGCCCCATCCGGCACGGACGCAGGCAGCTGACTCTGCAGGTCTGGTCGCAGCAGGAGGTACGGCATTTTGCGGCGTATTCTGTGAACAGGGAGGGGAAGTGGGATTGAAGAGCATTCCGAGCTGGATCCGCAACGGAGCATGGGGATTTATGTTGTTGGCGGCGGCCAGCCTGGGCTGGGCCTCGGAGGCGCATACCAATCCGCTGAATCGCGACCCGCTGGTGCGCGAGGCGTATGAGCACTTCTACAACCTGGACTATCCCGGAGCGGTGGAGCGGTTCGAACGTTTTCGCGAGGCGCATCCGGGCGATCCCCAGGCCACTGCGCTCCTGCTTAACGCCGAACTCTTCCAGGAACTCTACCGGCTCGACCTGCTGGACACCACCTTCTACGCCAACGACGGATTTCTCACCGGGCGGCACGCAACCGAAGAAGACCCCAAGGCCCGCGACCGCATCCTGGGACTGGCTGACGAGGCCATTCATGAGGCCGACTTGCGCCTCGCCCGCAATCCCAACGATATCGACGCCCTCTTTGCCCGCGGCTGGGTCCGCAGCCTCAAGTGCACCTATGTCGCCATGGTGCAGAGAGCTTATGGCGCCGGATTTCGACTGGCTACGAAGGCCAAAGACGACGAGGAGCGCGTGCTCGAGCTGGACCCGGACTATGTAGATGCCAAGCTGGTGACGGGGGTGTATGAGTACGTGGTGGGCGCGCTGCCCTGGCCCTTCAAGCTGCTGATCGGCTTTGTGGGGATCACCGGCTCGAAGAGCGAGGGCCTGAAGATGCTCAACGACGACGGCAATCGCGGCGTAATCACCAGCATCGAAGCGCGCACCGTGATTGCCCTGTTCCTGCGCCGCGAGGCAAAGTACAAAGAGGCCATACAGGTGGTGCGCGGCCTCAAGAGTTTATATCCCCATGACTTCCTTTTCTGCCTGGAAGAGGCCAACCTGCGCAAGGACGCGGGCGAGGGCATGGCCGCTGTGACGGCTTACAGGGAGATCGTCGCTGACAGCGCCAGGCCCGGCTACTTTGCCCAGGCGCAGTTGGAACTGGCCTACTTTGGGCTGGGCGACGCCCTTCGCGGGCAGCGCCACTACGGCGAGGCAGCAAAGGCATATGAGCAGGCCGCCTGGACCAGGAATGTTAGCCCGGAACTCAAAATCCGTTCGCTGCTGGCCGCCGGCGAGTGCCACGACATGACCAGCGAGCGCCAATTAGCGGTTAGGGACTACCAGGCCGCCATTGACGCCGGCCCGAACACTTCGCGCGCCGACACCGCGCGAAAGCATTTGCGCAATCCATACCGGGGCGGGTGAAGGGGCAGACCGGCGTTTGCCCTGAAAATGGAACTGCCGCCGCCACTCCTTCGTATCTTCGCACTGTAGTGTTTTACAGGAGGGATCGACTATGGCCGTCTTTTGTCAACGCTGCGGGACTGGGTTGCCCGTGAGTGCGCGGTTCTGTTCCAACTGCGGCGCGGTCGTTCCCGTCGCAACCTACGTTCCCGGCCGGCCGCTGTCTCGCCCCATTGTTGGCCGCCAGATTGCCGGCGTCTGCATTGGCCTGGCGCAGGCCTATGGCTGGGATGTCGCGCTGGTCCGCATCTTCACGGTTCTCGGACTTTTCTTCTCCGGCGGGCTGGTGGCCGTGGCCTATTTGGCCTGTTGGATCGGTATTCCCGAGGAGCCGATCCGGCTGCCTTAAGGTCAGACCGTTGGCGTATCCTCGTGCTATGAAGGGTGCGTACCAATCGGATGGGGCGACACTGGCCTTTCGCGACACCGGGACTGGCCTGCCTGTGGTGTTTCTGCATCCCACACCGCCCGATGGGGAGTACTGGCGGCCACTTACCGAGGAGCTGGCCGGTGTGCGCTCCATCATTCCCGACCTGCGCGGACACGGCGCTTCGGAGCTGGGAACCCTGCCGGTGGGCGGCTTTGCGCTGGTTCCAGATGCCCCCGTGCTGACCATGGCGCGATTGGCTGCCGACGTCCTTGCTCTCCTGAACCTTCTTCATGTGCCGACGGCAGTTTTTGCCGGCTGCTCAATCGGCGGCTACATTCTGCTGGAGCTGTGGCGCCAGGCGCCTGAGCGGGTGCGCGGGCTGGCCTTTGTCTGCTCCAAGCCGCAGCCGGACACCCCTGCCGACCTCGTGCGGCGCGCCGGCCTGATCGCCAAGGCGCGAGCCGGCGGCAGCGCGGAAATCTTTGACGGCATGACCAAGACGCTGATCGGGGCAACCGCCCGGGAGCGCGATCCCGAGATCGTGACGCAAATGAGGGCGAGCATGACGCTCACGCCAGAAGCTCTGGTGGCCGTGCAGGCTGGCCTCGCCACGCGGCCTGACTCTGTGCCTACAGTGGCTGGATTTTCGGTTCCTGTTCTGGCCATTGCCGGCGGAGAAGATCCAGTGATAACATCCGCCGAGATGGAAGCTTTCCACGCCGCGCCTGGGGGATGCGTGTTCCACCTGCTGCCCGACGCAGGACACTTTGCCGCCTATGAGCAGCCGCGGAAGGTTGCCGCTCAACTGGCCGAGTGGATGCGGCAGTTCAGTGACTACTGATCCGGCCCCAAAGAAATGCAACACTCACTCCCACCCATTCCGCAAAAAGCGCGGAATGGATGGGGCACAGCGTTTTAAAACTTCTGGGCCGGATCAATAAGAGTGCAAGGAAGTTGCTTGTCAGGCAGGCCTTCTATTCAACCCGGAGCAGGTTAGCTGGCTCAACGTCGTAGCGCGAGGCTGTCGCCATCAGGTCCTCAATGGCGACGACCGGACGGATGCCCCCTCTGGCCCCGGCTGCCGTGCAGTTCAGCGCCGCGGCGGCGCAGGCAAAGTCGAGTTGCCGCTCGAGAGGCCAACCCTGGAGCAGGCCATAGATGAATCCGGCGTGGAAGACGTCACCGGCGCCGGTCGTATCCACCACCGGAACCCGGTAAGCGGATCGGTGTTGAAGCCGGGCGCCATCCCAAGCCAGCACACCGTCCTCTCCCAGCGTTGCGGCCGTCAGCGCGCAGCCATAGCGCAACATCATCCCGCGCAGCGCCTTCTCCAGGTCTTTCTCCTTCATCAGCCGGGAAGGGAAGTCGCGGCTCACGATCAGGTAGTCCACGTTTTCAATTAACCGTTCCACGCCGGGGTACAGTTCATCCAGATCGGCAATGACGGGAATTCCTGCAGCCCGCGCCCAACCGGCCGCCAATGTAGCCGCGGCGGTATCGTAGCCATCTACGTGCAGAGCGCGCGCATTCTCAATCCATGCGCGCTCCAGATCCCCGGGCTGCAAGACAAGCCGCTCGTCTCTTCTGCACAGCACCGTCCGTTCGCCCCCGCCGTCCACAATGATCAGCGACTGTGGGCTGGCGGCTCCATCAACTGCAACCAGACGCGTCTCTACCCCTGCGCTAGCAAATGCATCACGGTGCAGACGGGACGCGTCGTCATCGCCCAGCTTGCCCACGTAGCGGGTGCTCATTCCCCAGCGCTGGCATGCAACTACGGTGGTTGCCGTCTGTCCGCCGGGCATCACAGTTGCGCCGCGAAACTCAACCTTGGAGCCGCGCGCCGGGTAATCGGAAAGGGGAATCAGCGTGTCAGTGGCGTTCAAGCCAACTCCCACCAGGTCAACCATCGGCTGCTCCGTCATACTGCCATTGTAACGGGAGCGCAAACCCAACAAGGCTCGAAGGCCTCCCGGAATGTTGTAGGCTCAAGAGAGTATTTTCCTTTGGGAGTAGATCTTGACACTGTCTTCGCCTTCATCACCGCGTCCGTTTCACCATCCACAGCCGGGCAGCGCATTGTTCTGCGGCAAGGTCTCGCTGGAAACGCTGGCCAAGCGCCACGGTACGCCGCTCTACGTCTACTCCGCCGACCAGATCGTCGAGCGGCTGGGAATGTTTCAGCAGGCGCTGGCGGGGCGAGAATCTTTGGTCTGCTACGCGGTCAAGGCCAACTCCGCGCTGGCCATTCTGAAGCTGTTGGCGGAGCATGGCGCGGGCTTCGACATCGTATCGGGCGGTGAACTGGAGCGGGTTCTGGCCGCGGCGCCCGAGGCTGTGGACCGGGTCGTCTTCTCAGGCGTGGGCAAGACGGCCGCCGAGATCGACCTGGCGCTTACGGCGGGCATCCTGGAGTTCCACGCTGAGAGCGAGGCGGAGCTGGAGCTGCTCGCCCGCCGCGCAGCCAAATTCAAACGCAAGGCGCGCTTCGCCCTGCGCGTCAATCCCGATGTCTTCGCCGAAACGCACCCTTACATCTCGACAGGACTGCGCGAGCACAAGTTCGGCATCGACATACGGCAGGCGCTGAAGATTTACAAGAGCGCCGCCAAAAGCCGCTGGCTTGAGCCGCACGGCGTCAGCGTTCACATCGGCTCACAGATTCTCTCCGCGAAGCCCTTTGGCGCGGCCATGGAGCGAGTGAGCAAGCTGCTGCGCCAAATGGAACGCGAGGGCATTGTTCTGAAGACCGTCGATGCGGGCGGCGGGCTGGGGATTGACTATCACCACGGCAACTTCGATGCCGTAGCCAAAGTTCGCGAGTACGCCTCGGCCATTGAGAAGGCTCTGGCCGGCTTTCAGGGACGGCTGCTCATCGAGCCAGGCCGCTTTATTGTCGCCCAGGCGGGAGCCCTGGTGACGCGCGTCCTTCAGGTCAAACGCAACGGCAAGAAGACCTTTGTGATTACTGACGCCGCCATGAACGACTTAATCCGTCCGGCGCTCTACCAGGCTTATCACGAGATTGTGCCAGTAAGGCTGAGAACAGGGAAGCCGCGCATCGTGGACGTGGTGGGTCCGGTCTGCGAGACGGGCGACTTTTTTGCCCGCGACCGGCAGCTCGCGCCAGTTGCGCCGGGAGATCTGGTTGCAATTCTCGATGCAGGCGCCTACGGAATGACACAAAGCTCGAACTACAACACGCGGCTGCGTGCCGCAGAGGTACTTGTGGAGGGAGCGAATGCACGTCTGATTCGACGCCGCGAGACGATGGCCGACCTGCTGGGGCCGGAGCGACCCGGAATCAAGGGCGGGATTGAATGATTAACTTTGCAACTCAACATGCCTCGGGCGGGCCAACCATACAACATAAATACGTTTGCGCTTGACTTGGAGCTTGCTTGCACATATGCTCTTAATAAAGGGGGTATGTTATGGGCAATCTGACCGTAAAAGCGACGATAGAAATAGCTGATACTAAAGTAACTTATGAGGGGCCTCCAGAGTTTGTAGAAGCCCAAGTTGCGAAGTATACTTCGCAACAACAAAGCAAGCCGCAAGGCAACTCGGATCACAGTAATAGCGTCGAACAAATGAGCGAGCGGCAGCTGGTCGAGCAGAAGAAGCCGAGCGGGCACGTAGAAACTGTTGCAGTATTGGCTTTTGCGTTGACTCAGGCCGGAACCGCGGAATTTACAGATGAAGATATTCGCAAAGCCTATATTCGGGCCGGAGTGCGGCCTCCAAAAGTGGTTGGGCAGGCCTTGAGGGATGCGAAGAATCTATCTGATTACATTGAAGTTGGATCGAAAAGAGGAGCATATCGGTTGTCGCACCATGGTGATCGGACGGTGCGTTTTGATCTCCCGAGACCGTCTTAAGTGCGCGAATTCTCGGTCGGGAAGATGCGTTCCTAGTTTTGCAAGTGCGCTTGACTTGAAAGGTTATCAAACATAGTGTGGTATACTGACTGGCAGTGGTCTAGTTCACTGGAATGGGGGCTTCGATGACAGACGAAATGCTGAAGGATGCGAGAAAGAGGGCGGAAGCCGCCGTTGCCGACATGCTCGCTGGAGAACTTCGAACGGCTGCGTTCTCCGTGATCTTGACGCACCTCTTATCCGGTGAAGAGGCCGCGACCAATCCGGGAGGAAAAACGATTCAGAAGCCATCCAAACCTGCTAGCGGACAGGCCACATTAAAGACAGAGAAGTCGGTCAGTGGCGGCAGAAAGGGTCTAGGCGGACGTTTATTAGGTCTTCGACAGGACGGATTCTTCGCTGATCAGAAGAGCCTAGTAGAGGTACGCGATGAGCTCAAAAAACACGGTTGGCATTATCCCCTGACCAGTTTGTCTGGGCCAATGCAACAGCTCGTGCGTGGCCGAGAGTTGCGCCGTGAGCAGGTATCAGAAGGAAGCGGAAAGAAAAAGGTTTGGAAGTACTCCAATAGGTGATCTAGGGATGGCTAAGGCATGAAGCACCGCATCAACGAATTCCTCGCTCTATTTCCGGACTTTCACCTCTTTGACCAGGGCGATCAGATTCTTTATCTGGTCTACTTCCACGCGGTGGAAGAGGGGAGGGAGTCAGCGAACCAAGGGGAAATCGAGAGCCTCTTTAGGTTTGCCGGCCTACCAGTTCCCAAGAATCTCGGCCAGAAGCTAGGTTACCTGTGCGGACGAGGTGGAAAGTTGCTGCCGCCAAACGAAGGCGAGTATGAACTTCACCGCGAAACCAAGCGCACTATTGAAGAAGAGGTTCGTATTGCGCGCGGGCAACCTGCTCCCATCGCTGTCATTGATAATGGGCCATTCGATTTCAAGGGTCGAACGTTCACTGATAAGAAAATCGCCGCGCTACTCGATGAACTGCGTCGATGTCATGCAACGCAATGCTGGAACGCGTGTGGCCTGCTTATGCGCATTGTTATCGAGCGCACAGTTGATACCGTGGACCCCGCAGTGAAAGCCAAGACTGGACTGAAGGACAAGCTCAACAAGTGCAACGATATTGTGACTCTCGGCAAGAGCGTGCGTGAAAGCATCGAACACCTGCATAGCGCAAAGATTATTGGCGATATCGCCGCTCACGATTCGAAGATCGTTGTCGATGAGCCGGACATCACCCTCGTAATGCCGCACTTCCGTGTGTTGCTCAAGAGCGTTGCCACCGTTTAGGTTCAGTCTGAGCTACCGGGGCATGTGTGTACTGAAATTAGTCCGAGTGCCGCTTGGAGCTCGCCTGGAAGATATTGGATTCGCAACCTCTTACTCTCACCGGTGGGTGGCTGTCGCCGTGAGCCGGTTCGAGCGAGCTGTCAAGGGGGAACTAGGCTCGGCTCAGTTCGTCTTTGCCTGCTGAGCCTCGGCTGCCATCACACCGATCGCGAGGGCTTCCTCCAAATCGATGTCGTCATCGATTCCCGGCTCTGCTTGCTTTTCGCCCTGTAGGGTGAATTTGGCTTCGCGAAGAGTATTCGAATAGTAGTCCTCGGCTGCCTTCCAGTTGAGAAAAACTCGACATCGAATTTTCGAGACAAAGACCTGTGGCTCCAGCGCCAGAAAAAGGCCAGAAGTTGATGCCATATTCTCAAATATCTCCCGACGCAGTGGATGCTCTTGTGGCAGGAGGCCGGGGTTGAAATTCAGGTATACAAAATTCCTCAAAGCATCCTTAACGTTTGCCCAGTCTTTAAGTTCGACAACCGGAGGCACCTTTGTTTTGCCGCTCAATGCCGACCGAACTGAATAGACTGTTGGTCCGAGCTGGTTGAGAGTTTCGAACAGCTGCCTCGACCCTTTGTAGAAAAGCGGCTCTGAGATGATTACGACGTCCACGTCAGAAGTCTCTGCGAATGGTGTTCCGAACTTATGCGGGCTTGGACTATACCCGAGTTTTGCGCTGCCGACGATACAGACATCTTGCGAACCAATGTCGAAGCGATCAGCGACCTGTTCACGGAAGATAACGTACTTCATCGGCCTGTTTTCGAACACAAACGGTGTTCCTTCCAGCAGAAACACCTTCGCCAAGACGCGATGGTTATCCAACGCCAAAATGAGTTGCCTGAACTCGTCGGCAGTAGGGGTCTTTTGGCCAGCTAGGAGCGCCAACAGTTTGTCTTGACTCTGTTGCACGGAAACTTTTGCGGTTTTCTCTTGCATGTCTCGAATTCTACTCCCGACCCAAGCGTTGGGGTCATGATTCGTATGGACTTGAATTTCCAACATGAAACAATGGTTTAGGGCCTATTTGGAATGTCCGATAACGTATATTCTGTATACTGTAACCAAACCGCATAAACGCCTACTCGACTCCTTGAAGGCAAACCACGATTCCCTGCTTTGTCGCTAGAAATTGGATGAGTTGTTGCGCCCAACGGCTGATTGCCGCACAGTCGCTGTATCGAATTACATCTTGTAACGCCCCAGGTCCTCGTCGTTCAAGCCTTCGAGCCAGCCGCGCAACTGTTCGGCCGTTGGGCCCTCGGCTGGGCCTGATGTGTTCAACTTGGCCGTCTGCATCACCTGCTCTGTTACGTAAATGGGGCAATCCGCACGCAACGCCAAAGCGAGGGCATCAGAGGGGCGGGCGTCCAAAACCAATGGTTCATCCCCCTGCCGCAGCCATAGCTGCGCGAAAAATGTATCATCCTTAAGCTCTGATATAACAACGCGTTCCAGCCGCGCATTCAAGTTACGGATGATGTTTCTTGTGAGATCGTGAGACATTGGGCGTGGCGCGGCTACCTTCTCAATCTCCAGAGCAATGGCGTTGGCCTCGAAGATTCCGACCCAGATGGGCATCACTGTATCGGAAGCGACGTCCTTGAGCACAACGATGGGCATGCTGGTAGACGGATCCATCATCAGCCCGCGTATCCGCACCTCGATATCCATGGCTTCCCTTTCTTTCGCCCGCTCTCATCTTAGACGGCTTCGCCTACCAGACTATTCGGGTGCGTCGCGGTAATCTTCACCTGGAGATAGCTTCCGGGCGCCGGCGCGATCGGCTGGGTGCAGGTGAAGTTGACCGGCTTGTTCTGGCTGCTACGTCCGATAATCTGCCCTCGCGCCGGGTTAGCGCCTTCGACCATTACCTCAATCGTCTGTCCCAAGTGCCTGGCATAATTAACCCTTTGAATCTCCCGCTGGCGGTCTAGCACAACTTGAAGCCGGGTCGCCTTCTCGGCCTCCGGGATGGAATCAATCATGGTAAGAGCCGGGGTGTTAGGCCGGCCTGAGTACTTGAAGCCGAAGACGCAATCGTACTCGACTTCTGCCAATAGGTCCATGGTCTGGATGAAATCGTCCGCGGTTTCTCCCGGAAAACCCACAATAATATCCGTAGAAATCGAGATGGGCCGGCGTGCGGCCTTGATCCAGGCGATCCGCTCCAGGTAGCTCTCGCGGGTGTACTCGCGGTTCATTGCGCGGAGAATCCGCGACGAACCAGACTGGACCGGCAGGTGCACGTGGTCGCAGAGCGTGGGCACGGCGTCGATTGCCTCGACAATGTCGCGGGTGAAGTCGCGCGGATGGCTGGTGGTGAAGCGCACGCGACGAATGCCGCTCACCTCCCCAACAGCGGCAAGTAATTCCGCAAAGCTCCGCTTCCCTTCCGGGTCGCAGTAGCTGTTCACGTTCTGGCCGAGGAGCTGAATTTCGGTATAACCCTCACCTGCGATGCGGCGGGCCTCGGCTAGCACCGAACTCGACCTGCGGCTGCGCTCCTTGCCTCGCGTGTAAGGCACCACGCAGTAGGCGCAGAACTTGTCGCAGCCTTCGATAATAGTGATGTAACCGCGATAGGGGTTCTTGCGGGCGGTAAACTCGGTCTCGAAGGTCTCTTCGGTCTGGCGGTCGTCGAGGCCGGTGATGCGCGTCTCGCCTGCTTCCAGGCGCGCAAGCATCTCGGGCAGCTTGCGATAGGAGGCCGAGCCTGAGACGATCGAGACGTACGGCGCTCGCTCGAAGATCTTCTCGCCCTCCTGCTGCGCCACGCAACCCAGCACACCGAAGCGCTTGCCATCCCGCTGCTGGCGCTTGTATTCGTCGAGGCGATGGAAGACCTTTTGCTCAGCTTTATCCCGGATCGAACAGGTGTTGTAGAGAATCAGGCCGGCGTCTTCCTCCGACTCGACCTGCCGGTAGCCTTCGTGCTCCAATGTGCCAATGACCTTCTCCGAGTCATGGGCATTCATCTGGCAGCCAAAGGTCTCTAAATAGAAGGTTTTCTCGGTTGCCATGGCAACTCCCAGTATACCGTGAGGCCGATTGTGCAGGTTCCGGGCTGTTCGTCTTCCCTGCCTCAGCGCAGCCCCGTGTGCAGGTAAGCGAGCAGCGCGGCCATCTGCTCTTCGGTGAAGCGGCCACTGAAGCCGGGCATCATTCCCTTCCCTGTCAAAACATTCTGCCGCACTGCCGCGTCGGTGGCAGGCGCGCCGCTGGGGAGGGTCTTGCGGTCAAAGACGCCGTGCAGATCCGGCGGGATTTTCTTGAGGGCCAGGTCGTTGTCCTCGTGGCAGTGGGCACAGCGAACCATGTAAAGGTGTTTGCCTTCCGCCTCTTGCGGGGTGAGCGTAGGCGCCGAGTGGCAGCCGCCAAGGCTAGCCGGCAACCCTATGCAAACAAGCGCCCAGCCTGCTTTCCACCGAACCATCCGGGCCACGTTCTCCCTACGCCTTCTGGGCAAATTGCCCGCTCACGTAATCCCAGTTAAGCACCTGGAAGAAGGCCTTCACGTACTCGGCGCGCCGGTTCTGGTATTTCAGGTAGTAGGCGTGCTCCCAAACGTCCGCGGACAGTACCGGCTTGTGGCCCAGGGTGAGCGGGCTGTCCTGATTGGCCGTGGTCTCGATGGCTACACTCCCGTCGGGTAGCTTGACCAGCCAGGCCCATCCGCTCCCGAAGACGCTCATGGCCGCTGAGGTCAGCTTGTCCTGGAAGGCCGAGAGCGAGCCGAACTTCGCATCAATGGCCCTGGCCAGCTCGCCGGTGGGCGCGGCGCCGCCCTTGCCAAGCGTCGGCCACCAGAAGGAGTGGTTGGCGTGGCCTCCGCCGTTGTTCCGGATGGCTGTACGGGCGGATTCAGGCAAGGAGCTCAAATTGGTCACTAGTTCGACCAAGGACTTGCCTGCGAGTTCTGGATGCGCGGCCACAGCAGCGTTCAGGTTGTTCACGTAGGCCTGGTGGTGCTTGTCATGGTGGAGGTGCATGGTTGCGGCGTCGAAGTAAGGCTCCAGCGCATCGTAAGCATAAGGCAGCGGAGGCAAGGTGAACGGGCCGGTTGGTGGCGGTGCTGCTGCGGTATGGCCTGCGGGGAGTGCCTGACCACTCAGGGTTTTGGTCAATAGCAGCGCGCTCGTCACGCCGCCAAGGTGCTTGATTGCGGTTCTGCGGTCCATCATGCGGGGAAGACCTCCTGTTGGTTGGATGCTCTGGACCCACAAATGTCTGCGCGAAAAATGGAGATTCCCTTCCCGCGCCGCTCTTTGCCGTCTCCATTATGCTGAAATCATGGATTTGTCTTTTGAGAAACTAACCCCGATGGCGCACACCGGCCAGAACCGTTGCTTCGGCTGCGGCCCGGCCAGTCCGTCCGGCTTGCACCTCGAGTTCCTGCTTGCCGAAGATGGGAGCGTGGTTTGCCTTGCTACGATTCCGGACAGTTTCGAGGGTCCGCCCGGCTACTTGCATGGCGGCATCATCGCTACGCTGCTGGACGAGATCATGAGCAAGTCCGTTCGCGCGCGGGGGTTGACGGCCATGACCCGCCGGATGGAGATCGACTACCTTCGACCCGTGCCATCTGGTGCGCAGATTCGTATGGAGGGCCGCCTGGTTCGCGGCGAGGGCCGCAAACACTGGGCCAAAGCCAGGATTCTCGACGCAAGAGGTCGCGTTCTGGCCGAAGGAAAGGGGCTGTTTATCGAGATTCGCGGCATTCGCGGCGCCTGAACGGTCCGCATAATTCATGCCGCCCGGCAGTCAGTCGGTTTGCGCTCGAATAGCTTGGGGCGGCCCGGAGACCGCCCCATTGCAGATTAGTGAATCATATTGATGGTTTCCTGGGTTATGGTATCGAAGGTGGTGACCGACTTGGCGTTGGCCTCGAAGGCGCGCTGCGCGACGATCAGGTCGGAGAACTCGGCAGAGATGTTAACGTTCGAGGCTTCCAGAGAACTCCCTTCCAGTGTCCCGAGACCACCCGTACCGGCCACCCCCACCGAGGCCAGGCCCGAGGCGGCTGTGGTCTGGTATTCGGTTGATCCCACGTCAGTCAACCCCTGTAGATTGCTGACCGTGGCCATCCCCAGTTGTCCCACATTCTGGGTTTGGCCATTCGAATAGGTTGCTGAGACCATGCCGTTGGAACCGATCGAGAAGCTCTGATACTCGCCACTCGCGTATCCGTTCTGTGTGGTGGACGAGGTCGAGTTGGCGGCAGCGGTTTGGCTGATGTTCCCAGCGCCGGAGCTTCCCAGCAAGTCCCAAGTCATGTTCATCGTCGCCGCTCCATCGGAGAGTCCGGCAAAGGTAATCCCGCTCACATCTCCGGCAGGGTTGACCAGATTGCCGCTGGAGTTAAATGTGAGAGTGCCGGTTGTGTTGGCGCCCACTGGGTCCTGGATCACGCTTCCGCTGGTGGAGATATTGGCGCCGGAGATCGTCAACACGCCGCCGGCGGTCGACGAAACTGTTACGCCACCGGCGCCAACCGTGATGCCGGCCGCCGCCAGCGCGGTATTCAGGTCCGTCACATAATCGGCAATCGTCTCTGGAGAGCCAGTAAATGTTGGCAGCGCCGTGGTGGCCGTGCCGCCTGCCGTTGCAGGCGCGGTAATCGTCAGGTTCGTTCCTGCATCGACGGTGCCCAGAGTGCCGCCGCTCGATCCAAAGTCATAGTTGATCGTTGTAGTCCCGTCCGCGGTTGTCGAATTGGGTGTCAGGGAGTCGGGCATCGCGATGCTGTAAGACCAGGTGTTGGCTCCCGTCTTGGTGTAGTTCACTGTAGCAACGTAACTATTGCCCAGCGAGTCATAGACTGTTACCGGACCGGAGGCGGTGGCGCCCACTGCGGAATCTGAGTCCAGATTTTGCGTCATGCTGAAGGTGGTAGTCGCAGCAGGCGGCATCCCCTGCCCGGTAGGAATCACAATATCGCTCAGCGCGCCGCCGGTATTGATCACGCCGTTTGTTGCGGCATATCCCATAACCGGCTGGCCGGCAGTGGATTCCAGCGTCCCATTGGAACTCAACTGGAAGTTACCGTCGCGAGTGTAGAGTTGGCTTCCATCACCGTTATCCAGGACGAAGAATCCCGTACCGTTGATCGCAGCATCGGTTTCAACGCCAGTCGAGGCAATTGACCCGCCGGTGAAATCGGTGCTGTTCGAAGCCACTTGCACTCCCGTTCCGACCTGAATCTCATCCCCCGATCCGGTCGTGCCAACCTGTTGGTAAAACAGGTCGCTGAAGTTGGTCGTCTGTGCCTTGAAGCCGGTGGTGTTCATGTTGGACAGATTGTTGGCAATGGTGTTGAGCGCCGTCGAATCAGCGTTCAAGCCGCTGAGTGGAATATCAAAGCTGGGCATGGTGAATCTCCTCTCGATTCCAACTGAAGTTGGCGCGGGCCGTGACGGCCGGCCGGTGAACGAACTTTGCCGGGCTGCTTTGAGCCCGCGCAACCGTTACTGCACGCGCGGGCGTCCGCTCAGGGAGGAAGCCACGCTCTGAGCCGCGGGGTTGGCCGCGGGAATACCGAGATTGCCGGGAGCCAGCTTGGTTGCAGCTGTGCTCAGGGCGCCGGGAAGGGTCGTCGCGGATCCGGACGAGGCCGATTGGGCTGGCGTGCTTGCGCCAGTAACCGGTACGGTGGCTGCTGTAACGCCGCTTGGACTGGCGGTTGAGCCGCCAAGGGCAGTTGACAGCGTCTGGTTGATTGAGATTAGCTGTTCCAGGCTGTTCACATTCACCAACTGGTTGATGTACTCATTGGGGTCGGTGTCTGCGGTTGGATCCTGGTTCTGCATCTCGGTCACCAGCAGTGTGAGAAAGTCATTGGCCGAAATGGTGGCCGAGTCGCTGGCTGCGCTGCTTGAACTGCTTGTATCGTTTGCCGCTGCCGCTGCCGTGGGGCTTGCGGTTGTGACCGTAAGAGCCTGCGCCGATGTGTGGTGAATAAGGATTGCTGCTGCCATTTTGCCTCCCTGCTCTTCTTGCTTTCGACTTGCGTTCTTATTCGTCATTGTTCGCCGGGTTATTTCCCGCAGGACTGTTCGTTGCTTGAGCTACTATTTTGCTCAGGCCATCACCGAAATGTGGATGCCCCCCGAACTTGCCGCCTGTGCGCTTCCGTCCAGCCCCGCAAAAAATGCCGGCAGCTCCGACGAAGCGGCCGGCGACTGGATCGAAGAGTCTGGATACGGGCTGGATGGAGAGCTTGCATCGGCGCCCTGCGCCGTCTCCTGCCCTGTCTGCTGCCCTGCTCCTTGCTGCATCTCCTGTCCCGCGCCCTTGTCGCTGCCCAACCCGGACCACCCGCCTTCGGGCGAAGTCAGCGTGAGCGTTTCGACCGGTGTGTGGTGTTCGGCAAGATACGCGTTTAAGCCTGCCATGTGGCTGCCCAGCGCCTGGGCTGCATCGGATGAGCCGGCCACCAGCTCGGCATGAACCCCGCCTCCGCTCGAATCCGCACGCACGCTGACCCAGCCCAGAGCCGGATCCTGAAAACCTGCCTCGGCCCGCTGCGCCCCGGCATGAATCCAGGCCGGTTGCCCTGTTGCGCTCTCCGCATCAAGGGCCGCGAAGGTTTCGCGGGAATCGGGTCCGGTTGTCGCAGCCGTTGAACCTGCCGTTAGCTCGCCAGTTATGCTCTCAGCCCCGCGCGCGCCGGCCGGGTCGCGCGCCATCGCTGAGGCGTCCACGGCAGCGCCGGAAGGCTGCCCTTCCACGAGGTGACGCACCGGCTGGACAGAATTGATATTGCCGGCTTCACGCGCAGACCGTAATGTCACGGCCGCCGAGTTCTTACCACCGCTGGCAGAGCCGGAGTTGCCCGCGATTCGAGGTACTTCCGAATGCAGTCCGGATTGTGAGACGACTGCGCTGGCGGCTACCGGCAAAGGATTCAAGCTATCGCTGCCCATCGAAGCCGGTATCACGTTCACTCTCCGGTTCCCAGGCTGCATCGGAATCTCGCTTTGGCCGTGTACCAGTGCCTGAGAAGGGGCCTGACTTGTCGACGGTGGTAGCAACGGGACTTGGCTCGGCACTGCCGTCAGAGCAGGATTCTGGTTGCCCGCTAATGTTTGTGTCGGGGCAGGGTACGGTGCGGGGGTTTCAAGCGGGATTCCGCCCTCGGCGCGCATCGCGACGGGTGGCGGTGCGCCTTTGTCTGCCGCCGAAGCTTCTGCTTCACTAAGGGTTGGGCCGGCCGAGGCACTCAAACTCGAAACAGACGGCACTTGCCCTTGCTTCGCGCGCGTTTCAAACCCTTCAGCGGTTTCCAGCGCGACTGCGCCCGCCGGTTCGCCAACTTTATTGGGGGAGGGCGGATACGGTTGACGCAGATTGAAGGATGGCGAAACGAAACTGTTGGACGAAGCAATCTGGAGATCAGCCTGAGAGATAGCAGCCACTGGCATAGCCTGCGGAACACTCCCAACAGCCGCTGGGACCAGTCCCGGCAAAGGCCCGGCTGCGACAACGTTTGGCTTAACGACCTTGGCTGGATGGGCTGAGCGTGAGCCGCTGTCAAAATCGGCCTCTCCATCGGCCACCGTTTTTTTCTCCTCTGTTCCGGTTGAGGCTGACTTTGCAATGCCCGCATCTGACCGGACCACGAAGGCTCCAGTCCGAGCGCCGGCCGGAGACAACTTCGGCCCGGCGCCCGTCTGTTCGCTTCCCTGCTCTGCCTCCGGCTTCAAGTGCAATTCCACGCCGTCAGCCAGCATCGAAGTTGAAACAGTGGATTTGCCCGGAGTCCCTTCGGGCGACGGCTGTGCGAATGTAGTTCCTTGACCCGTGTCGGCCTCGGTCTTGCTGAAGCCTTGCACACTCGAACCCAGCGAGGCCTGCAGCGATTGCCAGGCGGCGCGAAAACTTTGAGCCCCTGGAGCAATCGAAGGCGAGGATCCTTGAACGGCCGCTCCGAAAACGGCCGCCCCGGCCCGCTCTGGGCCGTGCGCTGCGCCCGGAGCCTTGCCCTGGCCCGGCGCCGGCGTTCCTCCCGCTCCAATCTCGATGGCTGCGGCAACGGTCATGCGAAGAGATAGAGCAGACAGTGTGCCAAAGGGCGGCATCAGTGGGTTAGAGCATTGTCAGGAATGGAACCGGTAATCCCGATTCAGGAAGCGATTGTGCCTTCTGTGTGGATTTTTCCTCAAGTATTATCTTCGCCGCACTCATTATTCCCGGCGGCAATTCCGGAGGCAAGACTTGATTGATTGGCGAACTCTGACGCAGCGGAGAGGGCTGGTTCAGTCTCGGCTCCTTCTCTGCTCATGTCATGGTACAGCCGGAAGCCGTACCAGTCGTCGAGCGACTGTTGGCCGCGCCGGCCAGCCTCGATTGCCTCCCACGCCTCGGTTTCGTGGATCAGGGTTTCGGCCTGGCGGCGCTCCACCCTCTTCAAGAGAAACTCCCGGCGCAGTCCCGCGGCTTCTTCTCCCATGGCGTCGATTCTGGGCCCAAGTGTGACGGCATGGCGGCCGGCCGCGCGCGTCTCCTCAAGGCCGGCAAGCCGGTCCGTCAACTGGCCGGTTTGGGCACTGGCCTGGACCAGTCTCCGGCCCCGGCGACCCCGCTCGGAGGTTGCCGTAAGCGCATGCTCCAGGCGGTGAAGCTCGCCGAGTGCGGACTCCAGAGCCAAGCGGCTCTGTTCCTCTTGAAGATCCCGGATTCGCAACAGGCGGCGCAACGCGCGCGAGACGGCCATGGCTCACACCTCCGCGGCCAGTTGCGCCAGCCGGCGCACACAGTCGGCAAAGCGCACCTGCTCATGCGCATCCTGGGTCATGAACGCCCGCATCGCTCCCCGGGCGCGCAGTGCGCGGTCCAGATCGGGGTCCGAGCCGGGCTTGTAAGCGCCAATGCGCACCAGGTCCTCAGAGCGCGCATAGACGGCCATCAGCTTGCGCAGTAGCGCCGCCTGATCGCGATGCGCGGGCTGGGTGACAACCGGCATCAGCCGACTGATTGAGTCCAGCACTTCGATAGGCGGATACCAGCTTTCAGCAGCCAGCGCGCGCGAGAGCACCACGTGGCCGTCCAGCAGCGAACGAACCGCATCCACCAGCGGATCCTGCTGGTCGTCGCCTTCCATCAGCACGGTATAAAAGGCGGTAATCGAACCTACTCGAAACTGCCCGGTGCGTTCCACCAGCCGGGCCAGGCGATTGAAAACCGATGGCGTGTACCCCTTGTTGGTGGGCGGCTCTCCGGCCGCCAGGCCAATCTCCCGTGCGGCCATGGCAAAGCGGGTCAGCGAATCCAGCACCAGCAGCACGTGCTTGCCTTGGGCGGCAAAAAACTCGGCAATGGTGGTGGCGGCCAAGGCGGCCCTCATGCGCATCAGCGGCGACTGGTCGGAGGTCGAGACCACCACCACCGAACGCGCCCGGCCTTCGCCGCCCAGTGAATCCTCAAGAAACTCACCCACCTCGCGCCCCCGCTCACCCACCAGGCCCACTACAGTTACATCGGCCTCGGTGTTGCGAGTCATCATGCCAATCAGCGTGCTTTTGCCTACGCCGGAGCCGCCGAAGATGCCCACCCGCTGTCCCCGGCCCACCGTCAACAGCGCGTCGAGGACGCGAATTCCCGTGCCCAGCGGAGTGCGAATCGCAACCCGGTCCAGCGGCGACCGCACTATCCCCTCCAGCGGCAGCGCCCGAGAGACGGCCGGTGGGCGGCCGTCATCGATCGGCGCGCCCAGCGCATTCAGCACCCGGCCCATCAGCGCCGGCCCCACCTCGATCTCGGGATGGACACCCAAAGCTGTCACAGGGTTCCCAAAGCGGATGCCCTCGGTGCTCTCCACCGGCATTGACAGCACATTGGAGCCGCGAAAACCAATCACCTCGGCCAGGTGCGCGCCGCCAAACTGGTCCTGAATCTCGCAGCACTCGCCCACCGAGGCAAGCGGCCCCGCCGACTCGATCGTCTGGCCCACCGACTCGAGTACTTGTCCGCGCCAGCGCCAGGGCTGACCGCGCTCCAGGCGGTCAAAGTAGCGTTCCAGCATCCCGGTCATGCGCGGCTCTCCCTGCTTTTGCCGGAGACCGCGCCGATCGGCTCGTCAGCTTCAGGGCTTGACTTGCCGGCGCGATCAAAGAAGCCCCGCTCGATCTCTCCCAACTGCGCGCGAATCCCCAGGTCCACCGAACCCACCTCGGTCTCGATCACGCAGTCGCCCAGCCGCATCCCCTCGCCCGCGATCACGGCCGGCTTGACGGCCAGGTTGGGCACGAGAGCGATGGCCTCGGTCCACAGGTCGAGCTCGGCTTCAGGCACGCGCAGCCGCGCCTGGGTCGATCCGGAGAGTTGTCCCAGCGCCACCCTGACCGCTCCGGTCAGCAGCAGCGGGTCCATCTGCGCCTCGCGGCGAAGAATGCGCGCCGCGACGGCCAACGCCAGCTTCACCACCTCGCGCTCGACCGCGCACAGGTAGCGCTCCCTCTCCTGGGTAAAGCTCTCGATCAGCTCGACGGCTTGCCGCGTCCGCTCACGCTCCGCGGCAGACAGGGCGGCGGCCTGCGCCTCGCGCTCGGCCTGGCGGCCCGCATCGAAGGCGCGGCACTTCTCCTCAGCCAGCCGAGTCTCGTATTCGGCGCGCAACCGGGTCTCGATGGCCTCGGCTCCGGCATTCCTGACCGGCATAGCGTGAGCCTTGCTCTCGCTATGTTCGACATCTTCTGTATTTACCCAGCCAGCCCATTCCGGCAAAGAAGGCGCATCGGGGCCGGCCGGGTACTCGAAGGCCTCGATGTGTCCGGAAGCAAACTTGCTCGTTGCCGATTCTGCCTGCTGCAAGAACTCCTCCGAAGTGGTCAGTGAACAGTGGTCAGTGATCAGTTTCTGCTCGTTGAAGCGAACGGATTCAGCACACTGAAAAATACGCTTGTCTTTCTGCAAATGCCACGAACAATTTCACTGACCCCTGACCCCTGATCCCTATTACGCCAGCATCTCGTCGCCGGTCTCCAACTTGAGAACCACCTTGCCTTCGGCCTCCAGGCGCCGGGCCAGGTTGAGAATCTCCTGCTGGGCCTGCGCCACCTCGCGCGAGCGCACCGGGCCCAGAACCTCCATGTCTTCCTTCAGCATCTCCACGGCGCGCGAGCTCATGGATTTGAAGATCTGGGCACGCAGTTCTTCCTTGGCGCCGCGCAGGGCGAGCGCCAGTTGCCGCTTGTCCACGCCGGAGACGATCTCGCGGATCGTGGCTGGCGGCACCGTCACCAGATCCTCAAAGGTGAACATCAGGTTGCGGATGCTCAAGGCCAGCTCCGGTTGGCCATCCTCAATTGTCTCGAGAATCTTTTTTGACTCTTCGGCGTTGAGCCGGTTCAGAAGATCGGCCACCGCTTTGAAGCCGGAGTAGCTCTTGCGCGCCGTGTCGCCCACATTTTCCAGCCGCCGATGCAGGATGTGCGCCACCTTCTGCGCCATCTCAGGCGAAAACTGGCGCATCTCGGCCAGCCTCTGGATGGAAAGAACCTTGTGATCCTCGCTCAGGTTGTCCAGCACCATCGAGGCGCGGCGCGGATCCAGATGCGCCAGAACCAGAGCGATGGTCTGCGGATGCTCGCTGTCGAGCAGCTTGCCCAACTGCTGGGGATCAGTGCGCTGCAGCTTGGCCAGATTGCCCTGCGCGGCCTCTTGCGAGCGGCGCACCAGCATCAGCAGATCGTCGGCGCGCTCCTTGCCAAAGGTCTCCATCAGCAACCGGCTGGCGTAGTCGAGCCCGCCGTGGGTCATGAAGTTCTGAGTCTCCAGAAGCTCCCAGAACTCCTCCAGTATCACGGCAGAAACCTCCGGCGTGATGCCGCGCAGATCGGCCAGCTCCTCGGTGAGCCGCTGCACGTCCACCTCCGGCAGGACGCGCAGAATCTCCTTGGCCGGCCCCTCGCCCACGGCCACCAATAAGACCGCAGCCTTGCGCACCCCGCTCATGTTCGCCGACAACTGGCGCCGTGCCGCCGCGTTCTGGTTTCCCTGTTCGGACAAGCCTGCGGTCCTTTCCTGATCAATCGGAGTGAATCCAGCTTTGCAGCAGCCGGGAACTTTGCGTAGGTTCGCGCTTGAGGTGGCCGGTCACTTGCTCGAAGATCTCCTGCGCCCTGAGCCGCTCAGGGTCCACTTCGACCGGCTCGGGCGGCCTCAATACGCGCGGCTCCGCAACATTGGAATGGCCGGGCAACTCCCTGACCGCTCCCTTGCCCCCCGGCCCCGGCGCTAAACTGATGCGACGCAGGGCGGGACGCACTCCAAAGGCCACCACCACCAGAATGCCAACCAGCAGGGCCGCGTACTTGACCAAAACCGGCGAGCCTTCAGCCGTGGCCAGCACCTTGCCCGGCAACGAAACCGGCTGCTGCAAACGGTTTTCCTCAAAGGCCAGATCCTCGACCTGCAGCAGGTCGCCGCGCGCCGCGTCGAAGCCCACCGCGGCCTGCGCCAGCGCGGTCAGGTTGCGCAACTCCTCGGCCGAGCGAGGCTGCCATTGCGCCGCCTTATCCTTGGAGGCGAGCTGAGTCAGCCGGTCGTTCACCACGATCGCCGCGGTCAGCCGCCGCACCCTCCCAGGATTCTCGACCGTATGCCGTACCGTCTTCGAGGCTCCGTAGGTTCCGGCCTCGCTCTTGGCGCTCTGCGGCGCGCTGGTCTGCTGCGGGTAAACAGGCAGGGCCTGAGAGTTGGTCGCATTCGAGGCGGTGCCGGGAATGCCGGCGGGCACCGGCTGGGGGCCGGTAGATTGCTCGGTGCGCTGCATCGACAGGGTCACTGTCTGGTCCGGGTTGTAGCTCTCCTGGGTCTCCTCGGTAGCCGCCGGATCGTAGTCCAGGGTCACCGAGGCGCGCACGTTGCCCGCGCCGGTTACCGGCTCGAGCGTGGCGACCAGCTTCTCTTCCAAGGCCTGCTCGGCGCTCAAACGCATCGCATCGGCGGTCTTTGGCCCCAGCGGCAGGTGGCCGGACGCATCGACCAGCACCACGCGATCCGGTGAGAGCCCATCGACGGCCGAGGCCACCAGGTTGCGAATCGCCTCCGGCTCACCGTCGGCCAGGTTGCGATGGCGCAGCTTGAGCACGACCGAGGCCTTGGCCGGACGCTCCGCATCGCGAAAAAGCGAATCGTGCGGCAACACCAGGTGAACCCGCGCCGATTGAACATCCGCCAGTGTTCCGACCGTGTGCTCCAGTTCGCCTTCCAAGGCGCGCTGGTAGTTGACCTGTTCGTCGAACTCCGATCCCACCCAGTTGGGCTTGTCGAAGATCTCAAAACCCAGCCTTCCGCTCTTCAAACCCTTGGCGGCCGTCACCAGCCGCGCCTTGTCAAGTTGCGCGGCCGGAACCCGGATGCCGGTCCCATTGGGGGCAGGCTCAAACGGAATCTGCGCCTGGGACAGAAGCTGGCCGGCCTGGCGCACGTCCTCCGGGTCAAGATCCGCATAAAGGATGCGCCAGTCGGGCCGCAGTCCGTACCAGAACAGGCCACCTACCAAGCCTACCAGCAGCAGAGCCGCCACCAGCGCCCAGCCGCGCTGCGCCGGCTGCATCCCGGCCCAGCGAACACGCGTCCGGCCCCAAAGACCTGCCAGCCGGTCGGTCAACTGGGGCCGTCCGGGCATCAACGGCGCGCTCTTCTCCAACTGTGTTCCGGTGGCCATGGTTTCCGTATCCCGCGACTCTATTTACTGTTAAAACTGCATTCCGATGACCTGCTGGTAGGCCTGAACAGCCTTGTTGCGCACCGCCAGCGCCAACTCAAAGGCCATGCTCGCCTTCTGGGTGGCGATCATCGCCTGATGCACGTCCACGCCGGAGCCGGTCATCAGTCCGGCCACGGCGGCATGGGCCTGAGTTTCGAGCTGGTCCACCTGGCCTACCGCATCGGTCAACAGATCGGAAAACGGAACCGGCGCGCCGCCCGAGCCGACGGCCGCAGGAATGGCCTTCTGATCACCGGCGCCGGAGAGGGCCGACGCCGCCTGTGTTGCGGCGGTCACTAAATTCGTTGCCACCAACATGCATCCTCACTCCTGTTCAAAGCGAAATCTTCTAAGACTTGGCAATCTCCAATGCCGACGTGATCATGCCCTTCTCGGCCTGCACGGCAGAACTGTTCAGGCCATATGCACGTGTCGCCCCCATCAGGTCCACCATCTCTGTGAGGGGATTAATGTCCGGATATGAAACATACCCGTCCGGCCCAGCATCCGGGTGGCCGGGGTCATAGCGTTTGAGCGGGGGCGAGGTATCCTCGACAACGGCCGCAATATGCACCCCCGGAGCCGTAGGCCCGGAACCGCTCAGACTGAGAGAAAGCAAAGGCGTCGGAAACTGAGGCAAAGACGCAGAGGCAAGGCTTGTCGGGGCCGCCGTCCCCAAAGTCGCCGTCCCCGAAGCTTCGTTCAAGGTGTTGGCGAACTCCAGATCACCGGCATTGGCGGCAAAGACAACGTGCTGGCGGTGATAAGCGCCGCCGTTGGTCGTACGCGTCGTCTCCGCGTTGGCCATGTTGGCCGCCACCACCTCGGCGCGCATACGCTCGGCCTGCATGGCGCCGCCCGAGGTCTCCATCATTGCAAAGAGGTTCATCTGTTCCTCCTTCTTTCAGGTGGATCCCTGCACGTTGCTTTCCAAGCTACTTGCTGTCGGCATGGATAGCATCCAAGACGCGCTGGTACTCCTGGTGGAGCAGCGCCACGCCGGTCTTGAACCGCAGTTGCGCTTCGGCTAGGTTCAGGCCTTCGCGGTCCATCGAGACGTTATTGCCGTCGGGCCGCGCGATCAGACCGTCAACCGCTTTGAGGCGCACCGGCCGGGCTGCGCGCCCCTCTTCCACGCCCGTCATCGCCTCTCGCATCTCGGCCTCGAAGTCCATGCCCACTGCGCGGTAGCCGGGAGTATCGATATTGGCCATGTTGGCCGCGGTCAGCTTGGCTTCGCTGACGGCCAGATCCAGATAGCGGGCAATCTGATCGCTGAGCTGAGTCTCAACCTGCATCTCCATCCCATCCTCTTTCTGCCGGTGCCCATCCAAATTGGGCGGTCCGGCTCGCATCTTCTTTGGGCGGCGAATTCACATCCGCGGCTGGTCATGCGGGATTGCTCAGTTGATCTCCAGCCCAAAATCAATCTCCCGCGCGGTCACCACGGCCTCCTTGCCGGCCAGAATGGCGCCCCGCTCCAGCACGTGCTCCAACTCGCGGACATTGCCCGGCCAGTCATGGGAGGCGAGCTTGGCCAGCGCCCCCTGCTCGACCCGCTTGACCGGCGCTTCTCGGCCCATCCGCGCCAGGAAGTGATTGACCAGCAGCGGGAGGTCTTCGGTGTGCTCGGCCAACGACGGGGTGCGGATGAGAAAGACGGCCAGCCGATAGTAGAGATCGGAGCGGAAGCCGCCGTTCTGCGCCTGATGGGCCAGCGCCTGATGGGTGGCGGCCACGATGCGTACATCGACTTTGACGGTCTCGTTGTCGCCCACCCGCTGCAACTCGCCGCACTCGACAAAGCGCAGCAGCTTGGATTGCAGCCCCAGCGGCATCTCGCCGATTTCGTCCAAAAACAATGTGCCTCCGTCGGCGGCCTCAATCCGTCCCACGCGCCCCTGTACCGCGCCGGTGAAGGCCCCGCGCGTGTGGCCGAAGAGCTCGGCTTCCAGCAGCGCCTCGGGAATTGCCGCGCAGTTGATGGCGACAAACGGCTTACGGCTGCGCGTCGAGAGCCGGTGCAGAGCCTCGGCAACCAGCTCCTTGCCTGAGCCGGTTGGTCCTTCGATCAGCACTGGGGTCGAACGCGGGGCCACAAGGCGGACGCGGCGGCTGACCTCGATCATGCAGGGAGCGTTGCCAATCAATTCCGGCAGCCGCTCGCTGGATGCCGGCTCGCCGCAGTTCACATTTTGTGCCGTTGCGCCCGGAATTTGGCCAGAGAAGCCGGGCTGAGGATGAACCGCTGCGAGCGAGACGCTTTGCGGCGGAAACGCTGGCGGCTCCGCGGCATCAGAACTAGGAACCGGCCAGGGACTGACGTGTTTGGAGTCGCGCGGCGGATTCGGCTTGTTAATTGCCGGCGCCGCGTTCCAGATCGCCGTGTCGTTGTCCTGAGAGCGGCGCAGGGCATAGAGCAGCTCCTGGCGGTAGGGTCCGCGCGGGCTCTCCTGCGTTATGGAACCGCTCGCGGTCACCAGATCTACTTCGGGAAAGAAGGCGCGGAAGTCCCTGAGAAACTCGGCGAGGTCGAGATCGGGCAGCCAGGAGTCGACAATGACAGCTTCCGGCGGGGTTACCTGCGCCTGAGCCCAGGCCTGGGCGCCGCCTTCGGCCTCCCGCACCTGCCAGCGAAGGCCGGTAAGAGTTTCAGCGAGCCGCTGGCGGAAGCTGCGATCAGAGCTTGCCACCAGCGCGGTGCGCGGACGAAAGCGGCTGGCGAGAGGAAGAGCAGAAACGGGAACGGTCACCATGAAAATTCTCCTGTACGTCAATCGGGTTGAACTGAGCCAAAAAATCCAGTGCGCTTCAAAAAGCCGGAACAGCAACGGACGGCAGAATCGCCGCCACGGGAAGCACCGACAAGGCGGATAGCGCAAGTTCGCTCTCCGCAGGCACCATGTACCCCTGTCCGCGCACCGTGCGGATCAGTTGTCCGGGAGGCGGATCCTTGAGCTTGCGGCGCAGGTAGTTGACGTAGACATCCACAATGTTGGTGGTCTGCGTCGGCTCCAGGTTCCAGACAGAATCCAGCAGCTCCACCCGCGAGACGCACTGGCCGCGATTGAGCATCAGGTGTTCGAGCAGGGCAAACTCCTTGTTGGTGAGGATGATCGACATGCCAGCGCGGCGGGCGGTGTGGTCCAGCCGGTCCAGTTCCAGATCGCCGGCGCGCAACAGCAGGCGCGCCTCGCGCTTGCGGCGCAACAGAGCCCGGCAACGGGCACGCAGTTCGTGCAGGCTGAAGGGCTTGATCATCAGGTCGTCGGCCCCGCGGTCAAGGCAGCGGACGCGCGTGTCCACCTCCTGCCGGGCGGTCAGCACCAGCACCGGCAGATCCGCGTCCATCAGGCGAACCTCTTCGAGCACCTGCTCGCCGTCCTTGATCGGCATGTTGAGATCCAGAATGGTCAGGTCAGGCATCTCCTGGCGAAATGCCTCCACCGCGGCGGCTCCATCGTAAGCCAGACGGATGCGATGCCCGTCGGCCTCTAAGCCGCGGCTCAGAAACAATCCCAGCGCCTTGTCGTCTTCAGCGATCAATAACCTCATGGCAACCTTTCTTTACGAGCGGCGTCCTGAACCCGCGACGCCGTCTGCTTCACATTCCCAGCCGGACAGCTTAGCGCGCGCTAAGGGACGGCTCCTCATAACCATCCTTCGAGAAGGAACAGAACTCAAGATTGGAAAGAAGAAAGAAGGCGAGGCGATTCCAGAATCGGCACTGAGGCGGGGGAGTTCCCGAAATGGAGGAGTGCCTCGGCGTCCGGTATTATGGGCCGGTTCGCCACTTTACTGCTCCGGCCCCAAAGAAATGCAACACTCCTTCCCACCCATTCCGCAAAAAGCGCGGAATGGATGGGGCACAGCGTTTCAAAACTTCTGGGCGGGATCAATAACCTGCTTTGGAGTGTGCCGCCTCGGCGCTCTCAAGCTGTAGTGGCGCTATCCAACGCGATTGTTCTTGTTCGCCCGCGATGCCGCTTTCTCACGATACATCTCGGCGTCGGCGCGCTCGACAAGCTCCTTCATGGTCTCGCCGGAGATATGTTCCGCCAGACCGACGGAGGCGTCGACTCTGATTTTTTTGAGGCCGGGGTTTCCCTGAACCGTGTAGTTTCCACACACCCATTGCCGCAGCCGGTCAATCTGCTCGCTGGCCTCGGCAATGTGGCAATGCAGCAGAAGGATGAACTCATCCCCGCCCCAGCGGCCGATGGTGTCCGTCGACCGGCACACGGATTTCATCTTCGCGGCAAACTGCTTCAGCAACTCATCTCCGGCCAGGTGACCATGCTTGTCATTCACCCGTTTGAACTCGTCAATGTCGATGAGTGCGACGCAAAACGGGGCGCCGGCATGAAGGGAATGTTCGATCTGGCCTTCCACCCATGGGCGGCTTCTCAGCCCGGTGAGCGCATCCCGGGAGGCAAGCTCCTCGGCCGCTTCCAGCTTGACCTGATAGGTTGAAACTTCGGCCCGGAGCTGATTGATTGCTGCCTTGCCTTCGGCGGTCATCCTGTCTATTGACGACTTCAGATCCGAAGCGTTCCGCTTGATCGACTCCCGGATCTCCGTCAGATCCTCCAGGTTGGCGATGCCTTTGAGCCGTGTCGTGACCTCGGTGATCTGAGCTGCGCAGCGCTGGTCTCGTTCGCCTACCGACTCTGCGGTACGAGCCATTATCAGCAGAATCTCCTTCACTTCGCTGGTCTGTTGCCGGTAGTGCATGGCCGTGCGCCGGCCCCAGCCCTGCAACTGCTCCCGCACGCCGGACTCGGTCTCCTTGACCGTTTCGCAGGAGAGTTCCTTGCAGAGCTTCTCGCCCAGCTTGTCCAGACCCTGCTTCAATTCCCCGCCCAGAACCGGACAGGCATCCAGGCCGCAGTTGCCCATCTCCACCAATGCGGAGCGATACGCGGCGACAGTTGCCGGCAGAAGAGCCTTCTTCTCCGGTTCACTGAGCCCGTTGGGCACCGTTTGCGTCTGTTCAAGGTATCGCTTGATTGAGATCATCTGCCTTGGAACGCCATAGCCTGCAAACAATCGAAACGAAGGCGGGCCACACCTGAGTATCGGCAGTTCCCGGCCTTTGCATTAGCAGGAAAGGAGGCATCGCCGCGCAAACCTCAGTGCCCGGTCTGGCAAATCCAAAGTGTCGTGTTGACGGGCTTAGCAATGGACAGGAGGATGCGCCGGACGGGCAAACTGAAAGGCGCACACAGGAGCTTCTGAGCTATCTTGTGAATGTGGTCCATGCGACGGTTCGACCCTGAGGTCTGAGGATGACGGAAGAAGAGCGGCAATCGAAGATGGCCGACCTTGTCCGCTGCAAAGAAGAGGCGGAGAAGGCCTACGACAGCATGTACGAGGCGCACTCCTTTCGGGATGCGAACGACGGCTACCGCGATGCCAAGGACTACTTCATCGCTGCCATCGGGCACGCTGGGGACCTCGGTTTAACGGACGAGGTAGAGGCGCTGCACAAACGCCTGGAACACGTCAGGTCGGTCTTCCGAAGCCAGTTTGTGCAATGACCGAAAAAAAGCGAAAAAAAGAGTTGACACAGTTCGCTTTTTATTCGCTATAATTCGCGCATGGCTGTCACTCAAAGGCAAAAAGAGATACTCGACTTCCTCGAGTCGTTTGTAACGCGCAACGGCTACTCACCGTCTTTTGAGGAGATTGCGCGCGGCATGGGGCTGAAGAGCCTGGCAACTGTGCATAAGCACATTACCAACCTCGAAAAGAAGGGGTTGCTGGACCGGGTACATAACCACAGCCGGTCCATAGACGTGCTGCCGCCGGGGACGCGCACCCGCTCGAGCGACAGGCTGCCGCTTGCCGGGCGCATCGCCGCCGGGTTTCCCGTCGAAGCGATGCAGTCCGAGGAGAGCATTTCATTACACGACGTGGTGGGCAATCGCGACGTCTTTGCCCTTGAGGTGCGCGGAGACTCCATGCGCGACGAACACATCATCAACGGCGATTATGTGCTGGTGGAGCGCACTCGCTCGGCGCGCCAGGGCGAGATCGTGGTGGCCCTGGTGCGAGGCTCAGAGACCACGCTGAAGCGCTTTTACAACGAGGGTAATCAGGTGCGCCTGCAACCGGCGAACGTGGAGATGGACCCCATCTACGTTCCCGCCGCGCAGGTGGCCGTTCAGGGCCGTGTGCTGGGCGTGCTGCGGAAGTACAGGTAATCTGCTCTCTCTGGTTGTTAGATTTCGAGAACACGAAGGGCCCGGCGCAAGCGCCGGGCCCTTCCACGCTGCCAATCAGAAAAGTGCAGCCGGGTTGCCTTTATGCCAGCAGACGCTGGATCTTCTCTTCGATCAATTCCTGGGCCCGGGAATCTAAGCCGACCATCTGGTCAGTCACTTTGCCGCCTTTGAAGAACAAAAGAGCGGGAATGCCGCGAATGTTATAGCGCGACGGCGAGGCGCTATTCTCGTCCACGTTGACCTTGGCCACTTTTATCTGTCCTGCGTATTTGGCCGCCACCGAATCCACGATCGGTGCGAGGGCCTTGCAGGGGCCACACCATGCGGCCCAGAAATCCACCAGAACCGGCTGCTCGCTGTTAAGCACCTCCTGGTCGAACGTTGCATCTCTTACTTCCAGAACTCCCAATCCTGCCATGATCCTCCTTGCGGTCATTGCGTACTTCCATTGTAACGGTAACCGGACCTTCATGAGATGCGGCAGCGTGTGGCAAAGTCGCATTCCGCTCGTTTATGGTCACTGGAATACGAGGCAGGCAAGACTGAAAATGGCCAGAGCTTCCTGCAAGATGCTGTAAATAAAGTGCTGCATTAGCCGCAACAGCAAATAAAAGCGCCCGTGATCCTAAACAGGATCACAGGCGCTAGAGCAGCCCTCCCCCAGAACTGCCCACTCAGGCACTTTATGAGGTTCCGGGGCAAAAAGCAATCAATCTTGAGTAATAAAGGAAGTAACATATCCACAGGGGTTTCTATGACAATTAGTAACGTTCCAACGCATATTTGCGCCAAAAAGATACTGTACCCGCGGTAAGGGCGCCCCCGATAAAAAACCTCAAATGTTGTACCGGAAGGCCTGTTAACCGGCGCGGTCATCGGTTCAGGCGCGCCGCCTCATAGAACCTGCTTGCTCCGGCCGGCTCAAACCGGCAGAGCTTGAGTTCCGGCTCGGTCTGTCCTTGCAGCGCCTGGCGGATTGCTGCCGAAGCCTCCGGCACGCTCTCTTCGCTGCCGACGACAACCAGCACCGAGGGTCCGGCGCCGCTCAGAGCAGCTCCCAGAATGCCGTGCTCTCCGGCCAGCGGCAGCAGCCGAGGCAGCAAGGGACAGAGGGGCGCGCGGTAGGGCTGGTGTATGCGGTCCCGCATGGCCATGCGCAGCAGATCGGGCCGATTCTGGGCAAAGGCCAACCCCAGCAGCGCCACGGACTGAATGTTGGCCACCGCGTCGGCGCGAGAGTAGGTTGCAGGCAGCGCGGCGCGAGCCTCGCTGGTAGCCAAGGGCTCGGTGGGCAGAACCACGATGGCTCGCCACTCGGCCGGCGGCGCGACGCGAGCCACATGGACCCGCCTGCCCTCGCAGGCGGCTGTGACAAACCCGCCCAGCCAGCAGGCGGCGGCGTTGTCCGGATGGCCTTCCAGCTCCACGGCCTCCTCCAGAATGCGCTCCTCACTCCAGCCCAACCGGCCAAAGTGCACCGCCAGATTAATGGCCGCCAGCCGTCCGGCAGCCGACGAGCCGCAGCCCATCCCCAGCGGAATCTCATTGGCCATGCGAATCGCCAGCGGAATCACCGGCCGCCCATTGCTCTGCAGCAGATCCTTGTAAGTCTCCAGGATGAGATTGTCATCGAGGAGTGAACAGTACTCGTGGTCGCGGCCGGTTGCGGCAATGGAAAACTCTGCGGCAGGCTCGGCGTCAATAACAAGATAGAAGTCGAGGGCCACGGCCGCGGCGTCGAAGCCGGGGCCGAGATTGGCCGAGGTGGCCGGTAGGCGCAGATGGAGACTGTCGGGAATTGCGCTCTGACTCTGGCTCATCGCGCACTGCCCTTCAGCGCGGCCAGCACCGCGGCAGGTGTGGCGTCCACTGCCACAGCATTGCGCCGCAGGCCGTTAATCTCTACCTCAAGGCCCGCGCTTTCCTCTTCTTTCAGCAGAGTTCCGCGATGGAAGTCGATGGTGTAGTCGGCGTCCTTGAGCGTGTGGCCGGTCAGCATCAAAACCACCGTCTCGCTGGACGCGATCTTGCCCTGCGCGCGCAGCTTCTTCAGCCCCGCCAGCGTAACAGCCGAGGCCGGTTCGCAGCCCAGCCCCTCTGCGCCGATCTCGGCCTTGGCGATTGCAATCTCGGCCTCGGTCACATCCAGGCACCAGCCGCCGGTCTCCTGAATAACCCGCGCGGCCTTGCGCCACGAAGCCGGATTGCCGATGCGAATAGCCGTGGCGCGGGTGTCGGCCTCGACCGGCTCCATCGCTGCACCCTGATGTTCATTGAAACAGCGCACCAGGGGATTTGCCCCCGCAGCCTGAATCACGCTGATGCGCGGCATCCGCGCCAACAGTCCCAACTCGTGCAACTCGCGAAAGCCCTTGCCCAACGCCGAACTATTGCCCAGGTTACCGCCGGGGACTATCAGATGATCGGGAACATTCCAGTCGAAGACTTCGGCGATCTCGAAGGCCGGCGTCTTCTGCCCCTCCAGCCGGTAGGGGTTCACGGAGTTGAGCAGATAGATGGGCGCTTCCCTCACAATCTGTGTCAGCAAGCGAACGCAGCCGTCGAAGTCGGTTTTCAACTGGCAAGTGACAGCGCCGTAGTCCATGGCCTGCGAGAGCTTGCCCCAGGCGATCTTGCCTTCGGGAACCAGCACCAGGCTGCGCAGTCCAGCGCGTGCGGCATAGGCGGCCATTGCCGCCGAAGTATTGCCCGTAGAAGCGCAGGCCACCCACTCGAAGCCACGCTCCCGGGCCACGCTCATCGCTGCCGTCATGCCCGTGTCTTTGAATGAGCCGGTCGGGTTCATTCCCTGGTGCTTGGCATAAAGCTGGTCAACACCCAGAGCCTTGGAGGCGCGCGGCAGGTGGTAGAGCGGCGTGTTGCCCTCGCGCAGCGTCACCACATTGTCAAAGCTGTCCAGAATGGGTAGCAGTTCGCGGAAGCGCCAAACGCCGGAGTGGTCCAGCGCTTCGGAGGAGCAGCGCCGCTCCCGCCAGAGCCATTTGAGTGCACCCGGGTTGGGACGGTCGTGGCCCCCGAGATGGCCCCAGCCGGGGTATTCCACTTCAAACAGGTCACCGCAGACGGCGCAACGGAAGTCCGGCTGGGCTTCAGCGCCCGCGATCCGCGCCCCGCATCCGATACAGCGCAACTGGTGCAAATTGTCGTTCATGCCTGGTGTTAGCCTACCAGTGCGCAGCGATTTGTGCCTCATCTGGGGAGCTGGGGCTGGAAGATGCAACTCCTACTTTGGCTTCCCTGCCCCAGACTGGCTGGGTGCGGCGTTTTGGGCATTTGCAATCGCAGGGTCTTTCAATTCTTTGCGCGCCTGCTTGCCGTGCGGACCGTCGGGATCGTACTCCAGCAGCTTTAGATAGTGCGCCTTTGCGCTGGCGAAATCGCCCAGGTGGTGCTCCGCCTCGGCCAGACCCCAATAGACCTCTGGGTTTTCCGGGTCCAGCACCATCGCAGACTCGAAGCGCGAAAGAGCTGCTTTCCAGTTTTTGGTCTGTAAATAATAGCCGCCCACGTTGATGTCCTCGGTCGCGGCCTCCTGGTGGGTGGGCTCTTTGAAGAGCAGCTTTTTCTTCTTTTCCGGCTGATCGTCCTCCGGCCGTGGCAGCAACCTCTCCAGGCCCTTGAGGCTGGAGCTCGAATCGGCTTCCGTGCCGCTGGCAGCCTCCGGTGCAGGATCATCCGGACTGCGGACCGGGTCGGCGTCCTCACCCGGCAGCGGAAGTGGCGCGCTTTCCGCACCGCGATAGGTTCCCTCCGGCAGTGCCGGCGTGGTCTTCGAGGGCATCACTGGAACGGTACTCGTATCCTCAGGAAAGGGATTGGAGCTGGAGTTGGGCGGCGTTTTACTCTCGCCAGCCGGCTTGCTCTGGTCTTTGGTATCGCCGGCAGCCGGAGCCTGCGCCAGCAGTCGCGAAGGCGCCGCCGCAAGGCAGACCGCCAGTGAGCCAATCAGGATCAGCGCGACTGAAAATAACCGTCTCATCTCTTATACCTCTTACCGGACCTTATTCCCTCTAAGTATAGAGTGGTCACTGCTCAGTTGCAGATTCATCCTGCCCACTGTCCACTGCACACTGTCCACTGCTTCAATGCGGTTCGTATAACCCCCAAGAAAGCATCGCACACTCGTATGGGACTCATCATTAGTTCCTCGGCCATTCACGCCACCGGCTATTACACAACATGGCGATCCGCAATGGCGCGCTCGTTGCGGAGTACACCGGGTCTCGTCTCACTAGGGCCGAGGCCGACCTTGTCTGCAAGAACTCGCCAATCACATATCTGTTTGGACTCGACGATGGCTCGGTGGTTATCGACGGCCATTGCATGGCCATGTTCGTCTACCACAGTTGCAACGCCAATTGCGAGACTATTGAAGAAGACGGCCGGGTATGGTCAAGAGGTGCAGATCGCGGACTTATAAAAAAATGGGCGCGTTTCCGCGCCCTTTCTATTACAGGAACAGAAGGTACAGGCTGACTACGAGTGCAAGACCAGGCCGGACGGCTTGTTCTTGCGAAACAACGCGAATGCCAGACCGAGAAACCCAGTGCCCAGCAGCAGCAGGGATGAGGGTTCAGGGGTGGCGCTGGAGGTGATGTCAGAGTTGAGTACGGCAGGACCTCCGTTGACCTCAGCGTAGATAGCCTCGAAGGAGTAGGTGCCGGTTGTGGGCACCGTGAAGTACGAAGTGTCAGCGGCGGTGGCTCCGGGGGAATTGATTGCCGTGATTGTGCCGCTGCCATTGGTGAGGTAGAGCATCATCCCGTCGTCATGGGTGAATTCGTAGGTTGTGCCGGCCATGAGCGATGTGTAGCCGGTGAATACGAAGACACCATTGTTGATGTTGTCGGTTCCTGCACCGCCCAGGCCTGAGACAGTGTCTCCGCCAGCGGTCAGGAAGTTATTGAGATTGACATCGCCCGAGACTCCCGAATTCGGGAGGACGAAGTTAAAGACGTTTCCGGAGGTGCTGTTCACTGTGAAGGTCACGGTAGGGGATGCGGGTGCGGTTAAGGGTGCGCTGCCGAGGCTCAGTGTGGTGTAGGGCCCCAAATACTGGTAGTAGAAAGCGCCCGTCACGCTGTCAGCGCGGGCGGTTCCTGCGAGACACATGGATGCGGCGAGTACCGCTCCAACGACAGTAAGCTTACTGGATTTCACTTTTGCGACCAAAGCGAAAGCAAACTTATTCATGTTTCCTCCTGGGGAAGCCCTTGCGGGCGCTAATTCTGCTCACACCTTTAGCCAAGTAATGGCCAAAAGGTGGAAGTTGGGGTTTCAAGGGTTTGGTCGGTGAATCTCGTACAATATGCAATGCTGGGGGAAGACATTCACATGCACTGAAACTCTCTTCACAGCCCTCGTACACATTTGCTCTTCTGCCTAACCGACCCTGCTGTCTTTCCAGCAACGTCAGTTTTGCAGCTGGATTTTTGCCTGCCACAATGACAGCAGCAAAATCCATTTCGTGATTGTAGCGTATTTTGGACTTTTTTAGTCCAATTTAATATTAATATTCTTTCATGCGTGTATGTTGCTGATTCCTTTGCAGTAATAGAAAATGCGTCCCGCCGGCGGGTAAACTCCAGCTACAACTCCGTGAAAAATATGCCTGCGCTCTTTGCGTCTGATGTCCCGCCGTCAACGGCAATCGGCAAAGCGACTTATTTATCAACGGGGGCTGAAGGGTAGTGCGTGCGAGTCCTATTGAGGGGCCGGGTGGCCGGGCGCACGGAAGACGACCTTATTACGGCCCGAAGCTTTGGCGGCATACAAGGTCTGGTCGGCGATCGTGAGCAGAGATTCGACAGTTGCAGCTCCATCGGAAGGGTCGAAGACGGTCGCGCCCATACAACAGTTGAGTGTGAATTGGGAGCCGCGCGCGCTGATCTGCAGGTTAGAGATCGAGGCATGAAGGCCGGCCAATCTGCCTTTGACAGCCTCGCGCGGCACCTCTGTCAGCACCAGCAGAAACTCCTCGCCGCCGTAGCGGCCGGCATGATCGTATGCACGTATTGCGGCTCCGACCGCAGCGGCAAACCAGCGCAGCGCCTCGTCGCCGGCTAAATGCCCGTGGTGATCGTTGATGCGCTTGAAGTGGTCCAGATCGATCAGCACGATGACGACGGTCCGGTTCTCTCGCAGAGCGCGGTCCATCTCTGACGACAGGGTACGCAGGATGGCCGTGCGGTTCAACATTCCGGTAAGTCCGTCGTGGGTAGCCTGAATGCGCAACTGCTCGCGGCTGGCCTCCAGTTCCCCGGTGCGCTTCGCCACCAGCACTTCCAGTTGCCGGCTTCTGGCGCGCAGATGCCGGGAGTAAAGATGAATAGAGGCAGCCAGAAGAAGCAGAAAAGCCAGGACACATAACACGTAAAACCAGTAGGTTCTCCACCAGGGCGCCAGAACCCGAATGTCAACCTTCACCGGAGCGGAACATGCATTCAGGCCCGGATTGCAGGCCTCAGTCATAAACGTGAACTCTCCCGGAGGCAGGCGGGAGAAAGTTGCATTGCCGCCACGGGTTTCCATCCACTCTGACTGAAACCCCACCATCCGGATCTTCAAGGCCAACTCGCTCAGGTTGCGCATCGTGGGCGAGGCGACGTGGAAGACCAGAGGTGAACCTGCCCATGACATCGTGATCTGCTGCGCTCCGAGGTAGTTGGTTTCGCCTCGCCGAACCTGCGTCAGCGCGACCGTCAGCGGAATCGCATCGAAGACCCGCTCAGGATGCAGCAGGTGGGCAGCGCCACCGCTGGTTCCTATCCATAGCGAGCCGTCGGGGGATTCGCTCATCACTCCCTGATTGACATCGTCCCAGATCAACCCGCTCTCTTGGGTGAGATGGCGCCAGCTCTGGCCGTTCCACGCTGCCAGGCCCATATCGGTCCCCAGCCAGACCCATCCTCGATGATCCACCACGATGGACAGGGATGCGAACGTGCGCAGTTCAGGGGGAAGTTCGAGTTGCCAGGCCTGCATCCTATCGCCACGCGGCGTAAATCGCCATGTGCCGGTTTGATCGCCGCTAGCCCAGATCACGCCATTGGGAGCGCATGAAAGTGCAAGCAGAGTGCCGCGCAGCGTAGCCGGCAATCCGTCGATCGGCGGCGTGGTCCACCCTCCGTTCTTGAAGCGCACCAGCTGATTATTGTTGCCCAGGAACCAAAGATCGCCGTTGGGCAAACTACAGCCTGCCTGGACCCTCTTGGAATCTCCCAGCAGCGCATCCACAGCTTTAACCCTGGACAACACTAGCGAGGAGGCTCCTGTTTTCCGTCCCGGCGATGAAGACCTATCGCCGGGAACTCCTGTTTCGCGGAGATAGAGACCATCAACTGTTTCAAAAAACAAGCGCCCGGAGGGATCGTTGAGGGCCCCGATGACGCGCACCGGCAGTTTTGCCGCCTGCTCCATGCGGCCCGTCTTGGAATCGACGCGCAGGATGGTGCCAGAAGTTGTCCCTGCTAATAAGGAGCCGTCGCCATCGACAACCAATCCGCCTATCTGGCCATAAGTCCACCGTTGTGGGGCTGACAGTGGACCGGCCGAACCATTGCGCGGGTCGATCCAGGCCAGTCCTTGCTCCGTACCCACGAAGGCACGATCCGCATTGGCCAGGGCGAGGGCCCAGACGGATAGAGAAGGCAAACCCTGCTGATCGCCCCAGCCATCCCAATTCCCATAACCAGCCCACTGGTAAAGACCGTCTCCGCGGCTGGCGAACCACAGGTCACCGGCCGCGTCGAAGACCATATCTTCGATGTGACCGGCGCGCCCTAATCCACTGGCTTGGCCAATGACACGCCAGGATGTTCCATTCCAGCGGGCAATTCCTTCTTTGGTGGGAGCCAGAATGCGGCCCTCCCGATCCTCAATCAGGGGGGCGTGGCTGTAACGGCTCTTCGGGTCGGAGCCGGGGATGGTGCGATCAAAAAAATGCGCGGATCCCGCCGACAAGACGGCGATATGGGCGACGCCCCCAGCCCAAAGGGCGCCTGCACGATCCAGAAGAACCCCCCCCCAGAGATCGGCGGCCAGGCCTTTATCGTTGCCCCATTTGGTCACACCGCCGTTGCGCGGCTGGACAGCGCCGCCGGCTTCTCCTCCCAGCCAGGAACAGAGACCGCTGCCGCAACCGGCCCAGATGCGGACGCCGCTGTGTGGGTCATGCACCACGCTCAAGCTGGTCACCTTGCCCAGATCCGGAATGGAGGCCAGGATACGATCTGGAAACAAGGGTAGAAAAGAGAGCATCCGCCCTTCGGCGTCGTGCTCCAACCGGTAAATATGCCCTTTTTCGACAACCAGAAGGTGACGCGCATCTTCGACGACCATCTGCCGCTGGCGATCGACCTGGATTGGATCTCGTCCGGCGGGAAGAAACCGTTCACCGTCCCAGTGGTACAGATTCCCCTCGGTGGCTACCCACAGGGTGCCGTTTGGATCCGAAATTATGTCTCGGATATCGAGTTCGGCAATCCCCTGCTCCGGACCGTATCGCTCAAAGCCGGTACCGATAAAGCGGTAGACGCCGTTCTCCGTGCCCATCCACAGAAAGCCCGAACGGTCTGTCTCCAAAGAACTGAGTGCAAGGTTATTGAGCCCTTCGGCCTGGCGGAAGGCGCGCAAGACATATTGTTGTGCCGGCAGGGCGGCAGAGAAAACCAACCAACAGGCCAGAACCCGGATTGAACTAATCCGTCCCATGTTTTCCTTTTACCAGCAATCCCGTTTATGTTAATGATTCCTCAAATTGTACCGCTTCTCAGGGGAATTCCATGACCAAAGTTGCAATTGCTGTGAAAAGTCGGCGATTCTGTGTAGTGGCTGGAATTCTGACATTCGAAAGGCCGCGAGGAAGGGTGAGCGTCGCAATTTATTCTTCTTAATCCCGGAGGGGGTGCAATTGCGCGAGGAGGCTCGCTTTCTGATGAGGCAGACCTGAAGACGCACACCTGTTTTTTATTCGGATATTGTGCGGAGAGCCAGCGAGTTCGCCGTTCTATCCATTTTGCCGACTCCTGCCCCTTTAGAATCTGTATCTTGTCTATTATCAACGGTCTATCCTGGAGAGATACAATCCCACCTAGGCCATCTCCATTCTGGACAGGCCGAGGGGAGCGGGTCGATAGATGGGTTATCAGGTTCTAGCCAGGAAATACCGTCCGCAACGCTTTGCCGACGTGGCCGGGCAGGATCATGTCACGCGCACCCTGCTCAACGCGCTCAGCCAGAACCGCGTCGCTCACGGCTACATCTTCAGCGGCCACCGCGGCATCGGCAAAACGACTATCGCGCGCATCGTGGCCATGGCCCTGAACTGCCGCACCGAGGTAGGCAGTGCAACGCGCCCCACGCCCGAGCCCTGTGGCGTCTGCGATTCCTGCAACGAGATTCGCCAGGGCAACGCCGTGGATGTAATTGAAATCGACGCTGCCACTAATCGCGGCATCGACGAGATTCGCGAACTGCGCGACGCGGCCCGCTACGCGCCCTCCCGCGACCGCTACAAGATTTACATCCTCGACGAGGCCCACCAGATCACCGACGCGGCCTTCAACGCGCTGCTCAAAACGCTCGAAGAGCCTCCCGCTCACGTTATCTTCATGATGGCCACCACGCAGCCGGAGGACATTCCGCAAACCATCCGCTCGCGCTGCCAGCACTTCAGCTTTCATGCCGTCAAATTCGACGACATTCTGGCGCAGTTGAAGATGATCTCTGCCAACGAAGAAGTGGTAGCCGAAGAGGCTGCTCTGGCCCTGCTGGCCGAGGCCGGCGACGGCTCCATGCGCGACGCGCTCTCCATCATGGATCAGGCCATTGCGTCGGCGCCGGTGGAAAATGGCAAAGCTGTGCTCTCCGCAGCGCAGATTCGCGAACTGATGGGCGCGGTTCCCAATGCGGTCTTCGAGCGGCTGCTAGAAGCCGTTGCCGCCGGGCAGAGCGCCGAGTTGATGGAACAGTTGAATCTATTGGTGAATGCAGGGCACAACCCTTCGTCGCTGGCTCGGCAGATGGTCCGATACCTGCGCAACACGCTGATGGCTAAGCTGGGTGGCGAGCAGACCGAGCTGCTGCAAATCTCCGGCGACGAACGCGCCCGCGCCGCGCGCACCGCGCTTTTGTTCACCGAGGAGGAGTTGACCCGCAACCTGCAGATTGTTCTGCGCACCTTCGATGATCTGAACTATCGCCAGGAGCAACGTTTTCACCTCGAACTGGGCCTGCTGAAGTTGATTCATGCGCAGCGTTTGCTGCCGATCGAAGAGCTGTTGAGCGGCGTAGTGGCGGGCGGGGGTGTGCGCTCAGCGGCACCGGCTTCGGCTCCAACCTCTGCTTCGCGACCAAGTGCAAGCCCGGCGCGTCCGGCCGCAGCTTCAGCCTCATCCTCTGCTCCGCCTCTTTCGCCGTTTGGACCCGCGAGCGGCAGTTGGGGCTCGGGACCGAAAATGCAATCCAGCTCGCAGCCTGTCGCCACTTCCTCGACAGTCGCCATATTGGAACGCCCGTCGCCTGCACCAGCCTCGGAAGCCACAGCAAGTCCGTTTCAAGGCGCCACGCCCTTCCCTGCCGCTACCGCTCAGGCCACCGGATACGCCGCAACTCTTACCGAAGGCGCGTTGGCCGTAGCTCCGCAGGTTGCTGTCGCGGACGGCCAGTATTCCCACCATCGAGCAGATTCGCCACGCCGTCGGCAGCGCGCTGGTCGAGGGCGGTCACGTTTCGGCGGCGCAAGTTCTCGGCGCGGGCAAGTGGACCATCGATGGCTCCAGCCTGCGCATCGAGGTGACCGGCATGGGCAAGAAGATGCTCGCCCTTACGGTCAATGCCGCGGCAGAGAAGATCATTCGCCAGGAGTTGCAACGGCTGGGCGCGCCCACGCGCTTGCTGGTGGTTCCCAGCGAAGGAACTGCGCAGTCTGCCGCACCGATGGCTGCGCCCCTGGCCGGCAGCATTCAGGAGGCCGCGCTTGCCAATCCGTTAGTCCAGCGAGCGCAAGAGATATTCAAGGCCGAGGTGCGCAGCGTCGTTGATCTGCGGCAGAAGTAAACGCACGCTCCAGATGAGGAGTACAGACTATGCTTAACCCGCTCAAAATCTCTGAAATGCTCTCCCAGGCTAACCAGATGCAGGAGGAGGTTCAGCACAAGCTGGGCCAGACTGTCGTTGAGGGAACCAGCGGCGGCGGCGCAGTGACCGCTACGATGAACGGCAAGAAGCAGCTTCTCAAGATTCGCATCGAGCCCGCGGCCGTGATTGGCCTGGGCGGCGACAAGCCTGATGTGGAGATGCTCGAAGACCTGGTGGTGGCAGCGGTCAACGAAGCCGGGCGCAAGGCCGATGAGGCTATTCAATCCAGCGTGCAGGGAATTCTGGGCGGGCTCAAGTTGCCGGGAATGGGATAACTCTCGGTCAAATGAGTTCGTACGATTGATGGTGATGGTCTTTCAACTGACCACTGTTCACTGATCACTGACCACTGTTCTTCAGGGAGGCACTTACCGTGTCACGCTATGCCGAGCCAATGGCCCGGCTCATCGAAGAGTTGAAGAAGCTGCCCGGGGTGGGCGCCAAGAGCGCACAGCGCTTTGCCTTTCACATCTTGCGCGCCAGCGACGAGGATGCGGCGGCCCTGGCCGAGGCGGTGCGCGGCCTCAAGGCCAATCTGCGCCTGTGCTCGGTCTGCAACAACGTCACCGACGTTGATCCCTGCGCCTACTGCACCAGCCCGACACGCAACCACCGCCTGGTGTGCGTCGTCGAGGAGCCCACCAACATCGCCGCTGTCGAAAGAACACGAGGCTCTAATGGCGGCTATCAGGGCGTCTATCACGTGTTGCACGGTATGCTCTCGCCCCTGCACGGCGTCGGTCCGGATCAGTTGCGCACAGGCACGCTGGTGGGCCGCGTCGAGCGCGGCGAGGTGGACGAGGTCATCCTGGCCACCAGCCCCACTCTCGAAGGCGAGGCGACTGCCCATTGGCTGGCCGGCGCGTTGCGCGGCTTTCCGGTCCGCATCACGCGCATCGCCACCGGCGTACCTGCTGGAAGCGACATCGAATATGCCGACGAGGTAACGATGGCGCGGGCGCTGGAGGGACGGCGGGAGCTCTAGCTTTTTCTAATCAAAGGCAAATGCCTCAAGCGAATGAAGTGTGAGGCGCCAAGGCCGATTCATCAGCTTGAAACGGGGTTGCCTTACACTGAAGACAACCGCCGGTCGCGACAATTGCCACGCGGACCCCAACCGGAGAATCTATTATGCAGGAAGCGGGCATCCCCAGCGAAGGCCAAACAACGGTTCCGGTCGCGGCCGCGG
>CAVXYT010000012.1:0-303474 GCA_963765995.1 uncultured Acidobacteriaceae bacterium
AGCCGTAGATGACCTCCGCGCCGTGGTTCCAGGTGAGAATCTCGCCGGACGGCGCGTTGGTGATGATAGCTTCCTCGCAGCTCTCCACCACATCGGCAAGAAAACGGCGTGACTCCTCAGTCGCTTTTCTCTCCGTAATGTCTTTTCCGAAGACGGAGATGCCCGTCGCTTTGCCATCTTCAACGATGGGGTTGAAAGCCAGCTCCAGGGTGCGGCCATCGAGCAGGGTATACTCGACCCGAAAAGAGCCTTCTCGCAGTGCCCGCTCATAAAGCGGAGGGAAAATTGCCGCTCTTTCTGGCGGGAGCAAGCCCTCGCGGCTCATCCCCGGCACAACCCGAATGCCAAAAGTGGTTAAAAATGCCTGCTGGAACGCCCGATTGAATTGAATCAGACGATTTTCGAGGTCCACCGACCAGATCAGGTCTTCGGTGCTTTCGATCAAGGCCGAGAGATTAGCTGCAACCTGTTTAGGCATTTCTGTCTTTCCCGATCCAGGCAATCTCACATTCGATCAATCAGATAGGACCACTCGGGCGAAGAAGGTCTCCCAAAAAGCCGGCATGCCTCTTTCACCGGAAAAAGCCGGTACGACCCGTAAGACGCTTCCAATAACCCGGAGGAACGCTTTCGAGTTTACGCCGGGCGCGGGCGTAATTCACAGTATTATTTTCTCGCAGCTGCGGGTTTGTCTACAAAAACGGGCGCCATTCCCAGAGGAGATGGCGCCCGTTCGATTCCGCTGATGGGATTGAAAGCTAGGCTTTGCCCAGCGGATGCTCGGCATAGTGCAGCAAAACGGCTACGGCGCAACTGGTGAGCCGGGTTTCTGCCGAATCCGCCCGGCTGGTAAGGATGGTGGGAACGCGCGCGCCGAGCACGATGCCGGCCATCTGCGCTCCGCCCAGGTATTCAAGCTGCTTGGCCAGCATGTTGCCGCTTTCCAGGTCGGGCACCACCAGGATGTCGGCCTGGCCGGTGACCGGCGAAACCAGTTTCTTGATGGCGGCGGCCTTCACACTGACGGCGGTGTCGAAGGCCAGCGGCCCATCGAGGATGCCGCCGGTGATCTGGCCGCGATCGGCCATCTTGCACAGCGCCGCGGCGTCCAGCGTGGACTGGATCTTGGTGTTGACTGTCTCGACAGCCGAAAGCAGCGCCACTTTGGGCTCCGGTATGCCCAGCGCGTGGGCCAGGTCGATGGCGTTCTGCACGATGTGGATCTTGTCCTCGAGATCGGGCTCGATATTGATGGCCGCGTCGGTAATCAGCAGGGTGCGCGGATAGGTCGGTGTGTCCATCACGAAAACATGGGTAATGCGGCGGGAGGTGCGCAGGCCGGTGTCACGAGCCATGGCCACCTTCATCAGCTCGTCGGTGTGCAGACTGCCCTTCATCATGGCCTGCGCATTGCCTGAGCGGCACATGGCCACGCACAGTTCGGCGGCCCTGGTCTCGGTTTCCGCATCAACGATGGGATAGGCGCTGATATCGAGGCCGATCCGGGTGGCCAGCGCCTTCATCTCGGCTTCATCGCCGACTAGCGTGGGCCGGATGAGCCCCTCGGCGGCAGCTTCCACGGTGCCCCTGAGCGCCACGTCCGACATCGGCCAGCAGACCGCCGTGGTGATGGCCGGCAGCTCTTTGCAACGAGCGAGAAACTTATGAAAGACGTGATAATCGGCAGGATGGCCAACCAACGGGTCAACGGCTACGGATTCAGCCAGCGGCGCAAGATCGCTCATCGGTATTCTCTCCCGGCCCGCGCAGCAATGCCTGGCAAGCCTTACCGTTGATTTTCGCTCCTAAGCCAGCCTGTGCCTGTGCCAAGGGTCACACTTCGGCGCTGCGTACTGCATTGTGAAACGCTCCCGTGACCTTCTGGACCGGCTGCACGGCTCCGGTCCCTCCCATTGACAGCATCGGCTGCTTTCGGTCCCTGCCCTTCGGGCCTTCCCTTGCCTGCCCTGTGTTGCTATGCTGGCGAGCACGGGAAAAACCTATTTGCATAGGGGGAGAACGGGTATGTGGTTCCTTGGAATGGATGTGGGCACAGGAGGCACGCGGGCCGTGGTGATGGATGCGGCTGGAAAGCTGATTGCCGGCTCATCGAGCGAACATGCGCCGTTTCGCACGCCCCATCCGGGCTGGGCGGAGCAGGCCCCCGAGGATTGGTGGCGGGCCGCGCAGGAGGCGATTCGCGGCGCGCTCTCCGCAGCTCCGGAACCACGCCAACCCATTGCAGCCATCGGCCTGACCGGCCAGATGCATGGCGCTGTACTACTGGATGAGGCTGGCCAGGTGCTGCGCCCTTCGCTCATCTGGTGCGACACCCGCACGCAACCGGAGTGCGACTGGCTGACCCAAGCGATTGGCTACGAACGGCTGATCGAACTGACCTGCAACCCGGCGCTACCCAACTTCACGCTGACCAAACTGCTCTGGGTTAAGCGGCACGAGCCGGAGATTTTTGCGAAGACTCGCCACATTCTTTGCCCCAAGGATTACGTGCGCTACCGGCTCACCGGCGAGTTCGCCATCGACGTGCAGGAGGCTTCGGGGACGCTGCTTTTGGACGTTGCCCATCGCCGCTGGTCGCGCGAAGTAGCCGAGGCCGCGGGGATTCCTGAGAGCTGGCTGCCGAAGGTCTATGAATCGCCTGAGGTCTGCGCGCGCATCAGCGCAGGCGCGGCCGGACTGACCGGACTGGCCGCGGGCACTCCGGTTGTGGCCGGAGCGGGCGACCAGGGCGCAGGCGCGGTGGGCATGGGCATCCTGCAGCCGGGATCGGTCTCGGCGACGATAGGCACGTCAGGGGTGGTTTTCGCCGCCACGGCCAGCCCCACCAAAGACCCCAAGGGCCGCCTGCACACCTTCTGCCACGCGGTTCCCGGCCTGTGGCACGTGATGGGCGTAACCCAGTCGGCAGGTCTGAGCTTCCGCTGGTTGAAGGAGACGTTTTTCGCCGGCCAGGATTACGACAGCCTGACCGCGGCGGCTGCCAGAATTCCCGCGGGCAGCGAGGGGTTGGAGTGGGCGCCGTATCTGCTGGGCGAGCGCACTCCGCATCTGGACCCCGAGGTCAGAGCCGCTTTTGCCGGCGTGTCTACGGTTCACACGGCGGCGCATTTTGTCCGCGCCGTGCTGGAAGGCGTGGCCTACTCGCTCGAAGACACCTTCACGCTCTTTGCCGAGCTGGGGATTCCTGTAAGCACCATTCGCCTGGGCGGCGGCGGCGCGCGCGGCATGCTGTGGCGGAAGATTCAGGCCGGCGTCTACGGCCATGCCGTCGAAGTGCTCGCCGCCGAAGAGGGCGGCGCCTTCGGTTCCGCTCTGATGGCCGGCGTTGGCGCGGGCCACTGGGCCAATCTCGACCAGGCTTGCGGCCAGGCCATTGAGGTCGCCCAGCGCATTGAGCCGGATGCCACCGATCTGGCCGCTTACAAGACCGGCTATGAAAAGTGGCGCAAACTCTATCCGGCGTTGAAGAGTCTGCGGTGAGAGGGTTGTTATTCCGGTTCCGGTTTACAGCGGCGGTCGAGATGCGGTGGCCTGTTGTGCGATTCTGAAGGAACGAGGAATTGTTTATGCGTCTCCGTTTTACCATAGTTTCAATGCTCTTTTTGTGCGCCGGAGCCGGCGCGTTTGCCCAGACCGCACCGTCAGCCGCGCCCACCTGCGCTGATCTGCACCTGGTGCCCGCGCCGCGGGAGTGCGTCGCGGTCAACTCAATGCCAATCGGCTTGTCCGGGGTGGTTCTTCCAGAAGATGAGGACGCCGAGAATAACTTCGCTCTCCGTGACTTGGCTGAGACGCTGAAGATGCGGAACGTGCCGGTCAATGAGCATGATGCACCCTCTCTTTTGTTTTTTCGCGTTGATTCAAAGCAGGGCGCGTTTCTTTTAGAAAGCATCCATCTTCAGTTCGATCCCGCGATGAACGACGAAGGCTATGTGATTGCGCCCGCGGGAGTGCGCTCCATCGCCGTTATCGCCAAAAGCGCGCCGGGCTTTTTCTACGGCGCGCAAACGGTGAAGCAGTTGATTCGCGGCAGCGGCAAGGACACCGTGCTTCTGGTACCGACCATCCGTGACTGGCCGGCGATGGCGCACCGCGGGCTCTCCGACGACTGGTCGCGCGGTCCGCTGCCCAACATGGAGTTTTTGAAGCGCGAGATTCGGACGCTGGCGGCATACAAGATCAACATTTTTTCGCCTTACTTTGAGCACACCTTCGCCTACGACGCCTCGCCGGTGGCAGCATTCCCCGGTGGAGCGATGACGCCGGACGAGGCGCGCGAGCTGGTGGCCTACGCCACGCAGTACCACATCACCGTCATCCCCGAGCAGGAATCCTTCGGGCACCTGCACCATCTGCTCAAGTTCGAGCAGTTCTCGGGGCTGGGCGAGACACCGCACGGCTCGGTGCTGGCGCCGGGCGACCCGGCCACGCTGCCGCTGATCGCAAGCTGGTTCAGCGAGCTGGCCAAGGTCTTTCCCGCTCCCTACTCGCATATCGGCGCGGATGAAACCTTAGAGCTGGGCCTGGGCAAGACGCGCGAGCAGGTGCAGCAACAGGGGCTGGGCGCGGTCTACATCGACTTCCTCAAGCAGATTCACGCAACGCTGGAGCCCAACCACAAGCGGCTGCTCTTCTGGGGAGATATCGCGGTTCACTCGCCGGAGCTGGTGGGCACCTTGCCCAAGGACATGATCGCGTTGCCCTGGGATTACGAAGCCAAGCCGGACTTCAAGCCGATCATCGAGCCGTTTACCAAAGGGGGCCTGGAGACCTGGGTGGCGCCCGGCGTGAGCAACTGGAACCGCCTCTACCCCAACAACAACGATGCGCTGGAAAACATTCGCGCCTTTGTGCGCGACGGCCAGGCTCTGGGCGCCACGGGCGTGATGAATACCGTGTGGAACGACGACGGCGAGGGCATCTTCGACGAGAACTGGTATGGCGTGCTGTTTGGCGCGGCAGCCGGCTGGCAGGCAGGAGAAAGCTCTGAGCCGGCTTTCTCTTCTTCTTACGGGTTGGCGTTTCACCGCGATCCGACCGGCAAGATCGACCAGGCGCAGCGCGAACTGATGGCCGCTCACGCCACGTTCAAAGAGGCCGGCCTGCGCGACGCCGAGGACGTCTACTTCTGGGTCGATCCCTTCTCGCCGGAGGGTGTGCGCGTGGGGGCTAAACTGCGGCCCTTCGAGAGCCCGTTGCGCCTGCACGCCGAGCGCGCCATCGCGCTGGTGGCCGAGGCTCGGGCCGCCGCAAAGCTGGAAAATCGTACTCTCGAAAACCCGGAGGCGCTGGACGCGATAGAGTTGGGCGCCCGCCGCATCGATTTTGTGGGCCTCAAATTTCAAGCGACTGATGAATCCATTGCGCTCTATAACCAGGCGCGAACGATTGCCGCCGACAAGAGCCGCAGGAGCGATGTCGATGAGAAGCTGTGGACCATCGGTTCAGACAACGGGCTGCTGGAAGACATTCGCGACGGCTACACGCTGCTGGAAGGGCTCTATCGGAAGGCCTGGCTGCAAGACAACCGGCCCTACTGGCTGGAAAACAACCAGGCCCGCTACGACCGCGCCGCGCAACTGTGGATTGGCCGCAGCGACCACTGGAACCTGGTGCTGGAGCAGTGGTGGAACACGCACATGCTGGCGGCGCCGGCTGAGGTTGGGCTGCCCGAGCCAACAGAAAAGTAGCAGGTCAGCAGGTCAGAAAAACGGCTCCGGAGTACTGCTTCGGAGCCGTTTTTTGGCGAAAAACCGGATTTTTCCGGTGATTTTCAGAGGCCTAATCTCACCATGTGGGAGAATTTGGGGGTGAAAAGTTTTCCACAGGTGTTGATTTCAAACGGGTTAAAAATAATATGCAAGTTTTTAGGGGAAATTTATACCCCCCAGGGGTAGAGGGGGGGGGGGGGTACCTAAAAACAGGGACCAGGGAATATGGATTAGGGACTAGAAAAACATCGCAGCTCTTGTCTTTGTTCATGAAATGATTGTGCGCCGGAGGAAGATAATTTTCTGCAATCCCGGTACGAATTCCGACGCGAACAGGGGAAACTACCCTAGCTGCCGCGCCTGGCGGCGCAATGGACTAGGCTATCTGCATGGACGCCGCGCGCTCTTCCGTAAGCCCGATGCTCAGCTTCAACCCGGCTGAGTGTCAACAACGGCAAATTTACAAGCTGATGACCGGCATCATCGTGCCGCGGCCGATTGCGCTGGTCTCGACGATGAGCCGGGAGGGCGTGGCCAACCTGGCGCCTTTCAGCTTTTTCTGCGGCGTGGGCTCCGTGCCGCCCACTGTGCTCTTTTGCCCGACGCTGCGCGCAGGCGCTTCCGCCGAGGCCGGCGAGCGCAAAGACACTCTGCGCAACGTCGAGGAGACGGGCGAGTTCGTGATCAACGTGGTCAGCGAAGCCATTGCCGCGGCAGCCAACGCCGCCTCAGCCGAGGTTCCGCCGGAGGTGGACGAGTTTCTCGCTCTCCGGGCTGACGCCGATTCCCAGCCAGGCCGTCCGCCCGTCGCGCGTCGCCGAGTCGCCCGCCCAGATGGAGTGCAAACTCCTTCAGGTCATCTACACCGGCCACGCGCCCTCGAGCGGCGTCATCGTACTGGGCGAGGTGGTTCGCTTTCACGTGCGCGAGGAGCTGGTCGAGAATTTTCGCGTCGATCCGGCCGGCCTGGACGCCGTGGGCCGCATGGCCGGCAACACCTGGGTCCGCACCCGCGACAGGATCGAATTCGTCCGGCCGAAATAGAACTTCTTCCGAATTGTTGGTGTACCGGATGCGTCCACCCAAGGGCCGGATTCGTCTACACAAATGCGGGCAAAGCCTCGAGCCGACAAGAAAAGGCTAGAACTAGGGTAAGGATGGCGGATGCATACGTGAAGAGGACGAGCTGGGGCAGAACTCCTGGGAAGATTCAATTGCGGCAGGCGGCGTGGGGCGTTACGGCAGGGCTTCTGCTCCTGGTAGCGGCGCTGCCCGGTTGCCGTGGTTCTATTGTGGGGAGGCAAACGATGAAGCTAACCAGCACCAGCTTTCCAGGGAAGCCAGATTCCGGCGAAGTTTACCTGCAACGGAGCGGGAATCTCACCGCAACTGGCATGGAGCGCGCCTCCGGCGGGGACGGTGAGCTTTGCGCTGATCGTGACCGACCCGGATGCGCCCGGACGGACCTTCGTGCATTGGGTGCTCTACGACCTTCCCGCCGAGACGCGGGCGCTTCCCGAGGGGCTGCCGGCGCTGGGCCAGCTTGACGACGGCTCCCGCCAGGGCCGCAACGATTTCGGCGAGCTCGGCTATGGAGGCCCCTGTCCTCCGGGGAACGCCGCACACCACTATGTCTTCACGCTCTATGCGCTGGACGCAAAGTTGAATCTGCCGGTGGGCGCGACGCGGGCGCAGGTTGAGGCCGCAATGCAGGGGCACATTCTGGCGACGCGGCGAACTGATTGGGATGTTTCAGCGGTAGGGTACAGGTTCTACTGGAAAGGTATTTCCACCTCTTCATAGCTGCCCCGCATACATGCATTCACGGCGGCAACAATCCTGTCGAGATGCAATCGGACCATCGGCCACTGGGAGTTGCCGAGAACGATCAGCGCAATCTTTCGACCAGTCAGATTCTGCTGGTAGCGGATATTTTTGTCGGTGCTGAGAAGCAATTCGTATCCGGCCTCTTCGGCCCGTTGAATCAGTTCGCCATTCTCCAACTCTGCCCAGCCAATCTGCCGCGCAAAGGTGACCTCGTGGCCGATGAGACTCCGGGCTATCGTGTTCGGTGTGCCGTTATCGAAGAGAATCTTCATCAGGCGTATGCAGGTTCCTTTTCAAGACTCTCGGTAACGAAGCGCAACGCGGCCAGCACTTCCTCCTGCTTCACGTCGAATACCTCTGTAATTTCCTGCACAGACATACCGGCCTCTAGATTTGCAAAGACCGTTTGCACCGGCATCGCGTTCCTTTGAAGACCCAGGCGCCGCTCACCTTGCCGGGGACGCTTTCGACGGCGGGGCATTGGGACCAATCGAGATTTGCCATGGATCGCTCCTCCTCTTTCAGGTTACGCCCAGATTGCGCAGTTTTGAAAGGGCACGGCTTTACGGTCTGCGGTAAAAAAACAAAAATTCCGGCGAAAACCCGAATCGCATACCTCAGGGGCTAAAGCCCGACATTTGTTTTGTCGCATCTGCGGCACGACTGAAGTCGTGCCCTGACGCTTCTTGCGACTCCGTTGGCATTTTTCCATAAGCTGTAAAGCTCAGAATTTCATTTGCCCATCTAGCGGCACGACTAAAGTCCCACCCCATCGACGAAGACCTGTCGATGGGGTCCCCGGTGAAGTCGTGCCCTGATACAAAGCGGATTGATGAAACACGCTATAGAAAGCTAAGCCCTCAGCCTCACGCCGCCGTCATCTCCTGCCCTTTGGCTTCGCGGCCCGCGAGCGCCAGGCCGGCCAGCGTCAGCGCTACTACAATCACGGTCATCGCCAGCACGAGCGGGTAGTTGCCGGTGCGCTCGGCGATGAGAGCCTGCGCCTTGCCGTTCCAGGATGTGATGAGGCCGCCCAACTGGTAGGCCAGGCCCGGAGCCGTGGCCCGCACCGGAGCCGGCGACAGCTCGGTGAGATAGGCCGGAACCACGCCCCACGCTCCCTGCACCATAAATTGCATCAGCACCGCGCCGATGCCCAGCGTGAGGGCCGAGTGGCCGTAGGCGTAGAGCGGAATCACCGGAATTGCCAGCAGCGCGGCGGTGATGATGGCGCGCTTGCGGCCCCACTTCTCTGAGAGAGCCCCAAAGACAAAGCCGCCGGCGATGGAGCCCAAGCCGTAGAGCACGCCGATCAGGCCGACGGTCTGCGGCGTGAGCCGAGCCTGGGTTGCAAGGAAGGTCGGATACACGTCCTGGGTGCCGTGCGAAAAGCTCATAAAGGCGGTCATCAGCAGCACCAGGAAGAGAAAGGTGGGCAGGAAGGCCAGCAGCCGGGCCAGGTCCCCAGCCTTGGCGCTCCGGGCGTCTCCGGCAGAGCGAGCCAGCCGCTTCTGCTTCCCTTCCAGCCAGACCGGCGACTCCGCCACGCGCGCCTGCACATAAAAGACCAGCAGGGCCGGCATGGCGCTCAGGATGAACAGCCCCCGCCAGCCAATCGAAGGGACGGCAGCCCGAGGCAGACCATGGAAGTGCAGCCGGCAGGATAAAGCCGTTAAAGAAGAGAGCAAAGGCGCCCGCGGCCAGGATGGAGCCCAGCGCGTAGCCCTCCTGCAAGATGCCGGAGAAGGCGCCGCGGCCCTTGGCAGGCAGGGTCTCAAAGACCAGCGCCGCGCCCACGCCCCACTCGCCGCCCATCGCCAAACCAAATATCGCGCGCAGCACCAGCAGCACCGTGAGCGAGGGCGCAAAGCCGCAGGCCAGCTCGATCACAGAAAAGCTCAGGATATTCCCCATCAGCACCGGGCGGCGGCCATAGCGGTCGGCCAGCACGCCAAAGAGCACCGCGCCCACCGGCCGGAAGGCCTGGGTCAAAAAGACCGCGCCCATCACCGCCGAGGGCTGGGTGTGGAAGTCCACGGCGATGGCTTTGACGCAGAAGACCAGCAGAAAAAAGTCGAGCGAATCCATCGTCCAGCCCAGGAAGGCGGCCACAAAGGTGTGGCGCTGGGGCCGGGTGAGGCGCTGGAAGTCGTTCAAAACGGACATAGACGGGAGAATAACAGGGAGGGACAGGGAAAGGGAATAGGGAATAGGGATAGATAGCAAGGAGCAAGGAGAATAATTGTTGCAACGAATATCTATTCCTCCGCATCTTATATGCAAAGAAAGATTCCGCGCGGAAGGCACCGGCGTTTCCCCGTTTCCGCGCACGTTCGGCGAGCGCATCCCCTCAGGCTCTGCCGGCAACCCCAAAAGCGGCCCCGCGGCCCGGCACCGAAAGGAATTGAAGATGAAGCGATTGGCAATTATGACTGGCATTCTGGCGCTTGCGGCTCCTTTGGCCCTTGCGCAAACCTCGACATGGACCAGCGACCCGCGGCACAGCGAGGTTGACTTCAACATTGTGCATATGAGCGTCTCTCATGTGCATGGCCGCATCGGCAACGTGGCAGCGACCATTGTGCTGAACGAGGCGGACATCAGCAAGTCAACCGTCACAGCCACCATCGACGTGAGCACGATTGATACCGGAGTGGCGGCTCGCGATGCCGATCTCAAATCGGATAGGTTCTTTGATGCGGCCAAGTTTCCCACGGCTAATTTTGCCAGCACCAGCGTGGTGAAGAGCAGCAGCGGGTTGACCGTAACCGGCAACTTCACGCTGCACGGCGTCACCAAGCCGGTGGTTCTGGATGTGGAAGGCCCCAGCGGGCCTGTGTTGGGCAGGGACAAAAAGCCGCACTCCGGTTTCACGGCCACCACAACCATCAGCCGCAGCGACTTTGGCATCGGGGCTAAAATTCCATCTGCCATGGTGGGCGACACGGTGAAACTGACCATCGAGTTGGAAGTGGTGAAGCAGTAAGCGGATCGGAGATTGCCCGTGGCAGGATTGAAGCTGGAAATCGCGCAGGAACGCCCCTTCGCAAGCCTGGAGGAAGAGGCTCTGCTGAATCTGCTGCGCACCTCCGACTGCCTCAACCGCGCCATTCACTTGAAGACCCGCGCCTGGGGCGTGAGCTCGACGCAGTACAACGTGCTCAGGATTCTGCGCGGGGCGCAACCCGCAGGGCTTACCTGCGCGGCCATCGGCAGCCGCATGATTACCGCCGAGCCGGACATTACGCGCCTGCTCAAGCGGCTCAAGGCGCTCAAGCTGATTCGCCAGCAGCGCGACTCTCAGGACCGGCGCGTGGTCTGGACGCAAATCTCCGCGGCCGGGCTCCTGCTGCTGCATAAGATGGACCCGGTAATCCTACGTCTTCCGGGAGAACTGCTGGGGCGGCTCGAACAGGCGGAGCTGGCGGAGTTGATTCGTATGCTGGAGCTGGCGCGAGGACACTGCGAGGCAGCGTAGATATCGGTATAGGCACGGAAGCAGAAGACAATACAGTGCAGGCAGGATAATCCGGCTACTGGCTCACCAGCTTCTGAGCCAACAATACCTCATCCGCATCGGTCTGAATAATCTTGCTGTGCAGGCAATAGAGAGCCAGTTCAAGCCGGTCGCTGACGCCCAGCTTGTCGTAGATTTTTCGCAGATAATTCTTGATTACCTGCTCGGTGGTTCCCAACTGGAAGGCAATTTCCTTGTTGCGCTTGCCCTGGGTAATGCAGGTAATGATGGCCCTCTCCTTGGGCGAGAGCTTGGGCTGGACGCGCGGGTTGACCAGAGCGGAGGCCTGGGCGCGATAGGCCTCGATCACCCAACTGACCGATTGATTGTCGATCCAGGTTTCGCCGGCGGCGATGCGGCGCACGCAGCGGACCAACAGGTCGGGCGAGATGGAGCGGCCGACGATGCCGCGAACGCCGCGGCGGTACAACTCGACGGTCTGGTTTTCATCGGCTGACACAACCTGCACAATCAGCTTCACATCGGGGGCGGCGTGCAGCAGGCTGGGGATGGCGTTGGACGTGCCGGCCAGCAGGCTGCCCTCCAAAAGGACAATGTCGGTGGGATAACGTTCGATGGCTGACTGCAAATTCTCCAGGGAATCGGCCTGGGCCACGACGCGAAGATCGTCTTCAAGCGCGAAGACCTTGCGAATACCGACGCGGTAGATCGCCTGGGAATCCGCAAGAATGACGCGGATGGTCCCCGGCTTGACCGGATCGCCGTGGATTTCGCCTTCTGGAGAATCGTCCAATAAATCCATAAAATGGTTCTTGCCAAGCAAAAAGCGGTTGTTGCCAAAGCTGCTCCGGCTGTCACTGCTCGGCAAATTGATAATCGTCGATGGTGGCGGCAGCCAGATAGTTACTTTGGTTCATAGAGCAGCGTACCACACGTCCCCGGCATTGAACCAGAACATCGTGAGGGGTACCCAACACTGCACTTGGCATACGCAGGGAAAAACGGATCTCCATCCCCGTCTGCATCGAACTATCTATCTCAAAAGCCACGCCGCTGGCCGAAACATTTTGTGTGACGGCGGCAATTTCTTTTTTGCCGGACGACAGCATCACAGGCAATGCAAGCGGAAAACGCACTGCGCAACGTACTTCCTGCCGCTGTAAAGCCGGCTTAGAACGAGCAGACGGAAGCGGTAACACGGACTTCGGAGCAACCATAGACGGCACCCAGAACCCCAGTAGGGTCAAATTCACTTTACCGGATTTTAACCGTCTGTCAGGATTTTTCCTGTCTGTCCCATGGCACCAAAGTTTCCATTAAGGTAACCGAGCGCACAGGCTCAACGTAATGTAGAGCGTATGGCGTGCAAGCATCCAACTTTATTTTTAGCAAATCATTCATAAACAACGACTTGACAACTCAAACTGAGGACAAGCTTCCAACTGAGCGCCGGAGGCTTTTCAGGCTCTCACGATGGCCCGGGGGCGGGATACTTTCGATTTTTCTTGCAGAAGAAACTTTGTGTCTACCGTGGTGTTCCTATGCTAGGCTAACCACCTGCCTTTGCTCAGCCTCACGGTGATAGTGCGTGACAGCTTTCGAGCATGTACCGTAGTCCCCGACCTCCGGCCGTGTCACCGCGCGGGAGGGTTACATCGGAGTTGTAGAAAGTGATGAGGGGTCGAGAGACCCCTGCATTTTGTGGAGGTCACATGAGGAAAATCGCAATCGCGCTGTTGCTGGTGCTTTCCGCCTCACTGGCGGCAGGCAAGATCAACACGAACAAACCCGCCAACACGCAACAGACCAACACCACGAAACAGCCGAAGCAGCCGAAGGACAAGTCGGTTGCGGGCATGACCACCCATGAGGGGAGTAAGGGCTATGGCGTAACCGCCGCGAAGTCAAAAGATAGCAAGAACATCAGCGACGGCGCGGCAAAAGGGCAGGCTTCAGAGGGCACAGCCCCCAGGAACTCGGCGACGGCAAGCCCAGTATCGGCATCGGAAATATCGGCCGCGGCGGAGCCAGCGTGAACGATGTGGACGATAATGATCCGCACCGTCACCATAGCAGCAAAAATATCGGCGACGGCGCGGCGAAAGGCCAGGCTTCAGAGGGCGTCTTCAAGCCCCACGACACAAGTTCGCCCAGCGCTACGATTCTCGATCCTGTGTCCAACGCCGTGCATGACACCGCGGCAGCCGGCCCTAGTCATTCTGGAACGCCAAATAGCACGATGACTCATAAGGAACAGCGCAAAGCGGACAACCGCGCCCAGAAAGAACAGAAGAGGGACAAGACCAACCAGGTCTCTGACCGTGTGAATTAGTTCCTTTGGGCTTTTTGGTTTCCCACCCATTCCGCGGGAAAACGTGGAATGGATGGGGCACAAAGCTGGTACAACTTCAAGCGGTCAGAGACCTGGTCCCTATTCGCTGCCGCTCTACTTCTCCGGTTTTACATCCCAGTCGAAACTGAGTGAGGAGATCAACGTGTTGAGCTTGTCAACAGCGGCGTTCTTCTGCTGCTCCAGGTCGGCAGACTGCTTGCGCGCGGCCTGCAACTGGTCTTCGGCGCTGTTCAGCTCCTCGACAAATCGCCTGGCTGCATCGTTGCCTTTGAGAGCAACCAGGTTTTCGCGGTCGCGTGCTTCATCAGCGGCCAGCGTCTGTTCTTTCGCCACAATCTCCTGAATCTTTGTGTTCAGGCCGCTGAGCGCGGTCTCGGCATCGATGAGCGGACGCAGATTTTCTTCGACAGAGGGAATTTGCTTGCCAACCAAAATAAGAAACTCGCTGCGGTCATCATTGGGATCGATGCGGACAGCTTCAGAGAGCAGGGCGCGCTCGCGGACGTGCAGATCGGCGGACTCGTGCGGCGCAACCGCTACGCGGAAGCGATAGGCCGTGGCCGTGGTTTCCGCCGGCTTTGTTTCGGATTCCAGCTCAGCGTTGGGGCGGCGGGCGTGCTCGATGAGAACCTCCCGCGCATCTTCTCCGGCGTTGTTCACGGTGTAGGAGCTGTCAGTGACCTGGCTGGTTTGCTGCACCAGCACACCTTGATGCATGGCGATATGGCGCAGCGTGCTCGTTTCCGTGGGCGCGGCGCGGCGCACCTTCACCGCCTGATCGGCGGCGTAGGAGAGCAGGCGCTTTTCGCCGGGATGAATCGGATCAAGCAGGCCCTCGCCGGCAAACTCGCCGGACTCGAAGATCGAGAAGCTGCCGGAGTCGAGCGTGAGTTTCGATTTGTTTTCCAGCCAGACTGCACGCAGCGGCGTAGGCTCACGCTCGCTCCACAGCGTTACGTGTACCGCGGGAAGTTCCTGTTGCAGGATAGGCACCATCGCCGACTCGTTTTTGTGGATGGTGACTGGCTGGGTGAGCGCGTACTCGAAGAAGTCGTCGAAGGCGTTGGTCGTCACGTCGCCTGCCTGAATGGCATCAGAGACGCGGTTTACGCCGCCCACGCGGCCGAGGCTGCCGCCGGAGCCAGCCGCGACGTCGGCACTGTTGGACGAACCTCCAAAGACTGATCCCGCCACGCCATAGCTCCTGTAAGGCGCTTTCATTTTGGCGGCCATCCTCGGCGCTGCCGTCACCGTGATTGTTTGGGAAACCGATCCAACATTGAGTCTGATTTCGAGATCGGAGGCACCAGCGTTGACGCCGTTCACAAGATAGGTACTGAAGCCGCGCGCACTGATGCGAAGGTTGTAGCGGCCAGGTTCGAGCGATGAAAAATTAAATGTTCCGTCGGCGTCGGTCTGGGCATTGAATGTGCTGCTGGTTCGCTGCGACGTGACGGTAACGGTAGCTCCGGCAATGACAGCACCAGTGACGTCGGTTACGGTTCCCGAAATTCCTCCGCCTACGACGGATTCAGCCGCCTCATGCGTCTGCGGGGTCAACTGCGCTTCGGTGGCGATGGGAATCTCAACCCGCTTGGTGTAGATGGGCTGCGAGAGCGGCTGGATGAAGCTCTGCGGCGCTCCGGCCACTAGCGACAACTGCACGTTGTCCCAGTCCGCGCCCACGGTGTTATCGACGACTGCCCAGCCCTGCATGGTGGCGCTGCCATTCGGCGTGCGCGGGAAGACGATGCGGTAGGTTGACTTCCAGACCGGAACCTCGCTGATGTAGCTCACGCGCAGCTCACGCTGGCCTACCCCAAGCGCGTCGAGCGTCAGATGGCGCAGGCCGGTGGAGTGGGTGGTCGAGAGCAGCTCCAGATAGCGGTCAAGCTGGCCCTGGAGGTTGGCATCGAGCGGGCGCACGCTCAGCGCCGGAGTCAGCTCGATGACCCGCACCGCGCCGGAGGTGGCGACCAGCGTGAGATAAAACTTATCGATTGTTTTGTCGGCGTCGCTGCCAGGAACCGTTTCGGTGCGCGTCTCGATGGACATGAGCCGGCCGGTAATCGTACCCCCAGGCCCGCCGGTGACCTCGACCCGCTGGCCACGCAGCGCCTGGAAGAGTTCAGTCGAGGTGGGGTCGTCGGTCATACCGAGGGAGAGCGTTTTGAGCTGCTCGGCCAGCGGCGTCGTCGAGTTGTAGTTGACCCCGGCGATGCGTCCGCCGCCCTCGTCGAGCACGGTGAGCGACTGCAAAACGTCGTTCAACTGCGGCGAGGTGAAGTCGATGGCTACGCGCTGGTTGCCCGTGACCGAACCGGCATGCTCGAAGTAGCCCACGCCGTTCTTGTAGAGCACCACCTTGCGGACGGGCAGGTCTTTGACCACCTGCGCCACCTGCGGTGGGGCCAGACGCGCCTTCAGCGGCACCTGCGGTGCGGCCAGCTGCGCCTTCGGCGCATTTTGGTTGGGCTTGTCAGCAGAGCCAGTCGGCGGCTGGGCGGAAAGCGCAACGGTGAACGCAGCAAGAGAGAACACAGCTAGAATTCGGCGCACAAAGCCTCCATGGACAACCAACAGAAATGCTACTCCTATAGACCCCGGCGAAGGGAAAATGGTTCCCGGCGCAACGCAAAGTCGCCGCTGCCCACTGCCTGTGAACGGAGCAAAGGCAAAATCTTGCGCGGCGGCAATCAACAATTTCAAAAGAAATACTAATTCAGGCATAATATGAGCGTGGCAGTCTCAAACCCTTCCGAGCTTATTGACAAGCAGATCGCAGGCCTTGCGGACTGGCGCGGCAAAATGCTTGCCAATCTTCGCAAAATCATTCATGAAGCTGACCCCGAGATAATCGAGGAATGGAAATGGATGGGCTCTCCGAGCTGGTCTCACGATGGACTCATCTGCGTGGCCAACGCTCACAAGGATAAGGTAAAACTGACCTTTTCACAGGGCGCAAGCCTTCCAGATCCTGACAAGCTCTTCAACGCCGGCCTTGGAGGCAATAGATGGCGAGCGATTGATTTCCACGAGGGCGACAGAATTAATGAGCGCGCCCTGAAAAATATGATCCGTGCTGCCGTGGATTGCAATCGCGCCGGGCGGAAGGGGAAAACCCCGACAGATGCTCACGGGATTCGGACTAAAGAACACAAAAAATAGGAAACGACTTCTGGCGATCGCACGAACGGAGCAAGGTGAAAATCTTGCACGTCCGTAATCAACAATTTTCGAAAGGCTTGAATCCGCGAAATCCTGAGAGAGTTCACGGCTGTTTTTCCTTCCACGATATGCACTATGTCCATCTTTGCCGAATGGGACTATCCTGAATACAGGAGCTGCCGCTGCCACCCCAACGACGAAGACCTGTCGTTGGGGACCCCGTTTAGAGCAGTTCTTGCCAGGGTGGTTGAGGCGGATACGGATGACATGCCCTGCCTTCCTCAGAGCGCCATTCTTGCGCCTCTGAGGGATTTTCCGCCAAGCCGGAAGGGACTCGTCTGTGACCTTGTACGGCAACTTGCAGATGGAGCGCCCTCCCTAGGGCCTGTTAACACGACCTCAGGCGGCGGCGACGGGAGCCAGTTTTTCTCAGTTCGAGGCGCGAGGAGCGAACTGTAGCCAGTTACTGGAGCGACGAGCAACAAAGAAATGGGGAAAATTGGCCCCGTCCCTTCGGGTTGCGGCGAAAAGCCCGGGGCCCCCAGCGACAGGTCTTCGTCGCTGGGGTGTAAACCGCCCATACTTCGTTGTCGTCCTTGTGCTTGGAATCACCAAACCCTGCGGACTCCGCCTCGTCTGGACGGCTTTTCGCTCGCAACGCCATCCACCCGAGGTCGTGTTAACAGGCCCTAGCAAAGGAGAAATCCATGGAAACAGCCAAAACCGAACCTGCAATCGCAAACGATGTTCTGCATCTGGGCGGCAGCAAGCTGAGCCCCGAAGAGATTGCCAAGGCCCTGGCCCACCACAAGCGGCACCACAGCGGGGACCAGCCGCAGCAGGCCGCAGCCAAGGCGGCCGGCGGCAAGAAGGGCAAGGGCGGCAAATAGCGCGACGGATCCATTGTGGCCGTTCTTCCGGAGCGATGATCCTGGATTCAGCCAGAGCGGCCCCCAAGCCATGGTCGCTGCGCCGTTGCCTGTACCCGCCGGCGGGAAGGTAATTTGCCTCAAATGGCCTCTGTCGGCGATACTTAGGTGTTGTGTCTTGCAAGGCTGGGCGATCTTGCCTGGCCGTTGATTCGGCAGGGCGCGCCTGAGAACAGGTTGCCGCCGGCCGGGAAGATCCCCAAAAACCGGGGTCCCCGCGGACAGGCCTTAGTCCGTGGGGTGGAAGATTCGCAACAGAGCACTGGAATCTGAAAGGAACCGTATCGCCGTGGTGATGATTCGTTTGGCGCGTTTTGGCGCCCGCAAGCAGCCCTACTACCGCATCGTGGTCATTGAGAAGGACCGCGCCCGCAATGGCCGTTCCATCGAGGTCGTCGGCACCTACAACCCCCGCACCAACCCGGCCACGGTCGATCTGAAGCACGAGCGCATCGCCTACTGGCGCGGCGTGGGCGCGAAGTTGTCGCTCAGGGTCGAGAAGCTGGTCGCCAAGAACCCCGCCGCCGCTCCCGTTGCGGAGACAGCCGCGGCCTGATTTTTTCTCCTCCCCTGACAGCGAGCGCAGGCTTTCCTGAGCCGGCGCGCAATCAATTGCTGACGGCGACGGGTGCCGGCTGTTACTATGCGCGCACCGAATCAGGTCTCGAATTTGCCGTCGCTAATTTCTGAACGCACCGGTCAGGGGCAAGCGTATGACCCAAAACTCTATGGTCGAAGTGGAAGAACTGGTCCGCGAGATTGCGCGGGCCCTGGTGGATGAACCATCAGCCGTTGAAGTGGAGAGCGTGGGCCGGGAAGAAAACACGGTCCTCAAGCTCCGCGTTGCCCCGCAGGACGTGGGCAAGGTCATCGGCAAGCAGGGGCGCACCGCCCGTTCGGTGCGCACCATCCTGGGCGCCGTCAGCATGAAGGTGCATCATCGCTACACGCTCGACATCCTGGAAGAAGACGAACCCTGAGAGGTCCGCAGCCGATGCATCCGGCCCCTCGCGGGAGGCAGCGATGACCACGCCTGAAGACTGGGTCTGGCTGGCGCGAATCCGCCACACGCAGGGGCGCAAAGGCGAGGTCTTCGCCGACATCCTGACAGATTTCCCTGAAAAATTTGCGGATAGAAAACGGCTGTGGCTGCTCGCTGGCGCATCTGTGCGCCCGGCAATGGCTCTTGCACCGCACGAGGTTGAATTGATAGCCCATTGGCTGCACAAGGGCGGCATCGTGCTGCACTTTGCCGGGGTGGACTCCATCTCCGCTGCCGAGAGCCTCAAGGGGCTGATCGTGGCGATTCCGCGCTCCGAGCGGGCCGCTCTGGCCGAGGATGAGGTCTACACCGGCGACCTGATTGGCTGCGCGCTGGTGGATGTGGCGGGCACTGAGCCGGTGACCGTGGGCGAAATCGAAGAGGTGGAACGGACGGCGGAGCCGGTGGCGTTGCTGATGGTGCGCGGCACGGCGGAAGAGATTCTCGTCCCCTTCGCCAGGAGCTACCTGCGAAAGATCGACCTGAAAGCCAAGCGCGTCGAAATGGCCCTGCCCGAGGGATTGGTGGAGTTGAACGCGCCCTCAAACTTGAAACCCAATCAGCTAATACAAAAGACCATGCGCAAAACCGCCCACGGCAAAGAAGTATACAAAGCCAAGAATGCCGCAGACCTCTTCAAAAAACTGGGAATCTAAGGAACTTCTGATACAGCTAATTTTTTGAAAGGGCACGACTTCAGACGTGCCGTAATACAATCGAATGAACGCGGGCATTTGCCCCTGAGGGAAGGTCTTGCTGGAGATGGAATTTAATCAGAGGCTCCTCAAAATAAACCTAGCAGTGAAATGGCTGCAAGGAACACTCAGTTTGTTCTTGATTCTGGTTTGTGCGTTATGCTTCTTAAAATATTTGGGTTGGGCTTGGGTTGTCAGCGGCGGAATGGGTGGAGATCCTACCCAGGCTGAATATATCCGTCAGGCGCGGCAGTGGGGCATCGATTGGTTATATGCCAGTCTTCTGGGTGAAGGAATACTCGTCATCAATCTGACGACTCAACTTAAAATCGACATTACCGATTTGACCGGCATTCCCAAGACTATAATCCGGATCGCAGTGGCAATCATAATAGCCATTGTCGGAACTTTGAGCACAATGTTTCTGTTAAATTCGATTGGTAAACTGCATCATTAATTATCAAAAAGCAAATCATCCCTCAGGGGCTAAAGCCCGCGTTTTTTGTTGCATTTACGGCACGACTAAAGTCGTGCCCTTTCAAAACGAGACTTTTACCACAGGCTGCTATGCGGTTTCGTTCCGGATCGCCTCCAACAGCTTGCGGTCTTCGTTGCTGAGAGCGGCACCCTCTAACAAATCGGGGCGGTTGGCCAGGGTCTTGCGCAACTGCTGCTCGCGGCGCCAGCGGCGAATCTCGGCGTGGTCTCCATTAAGCAGCGTTTCGGGAACGCGCAGGCCGCCAAACTCCGCCGGACGGGTGTAGTGCGGGTAGTCGAGCAGGCCGCCGGCCCCGTGCTGTGAGCGCGGAACGCCATCTTCGGCTGCGGCGATCTCGGCATCTGCCACGCCAAAGCTCTCAAAGTCGCCTGAGGCCTCGTTGCCCAGCACGCCGGGCAGCAGGCGCATGGTCGCATCCACCACCACGGCTGCGGCCAGTTCGCCTCCGCTCAGCACGTAGTCGCCGATGGACAGCTCCATGTCGCAGTAGAGCTGGTTGATGCGCTCGTCCACGCCCTCGTAGCGGCCGCAGACCAGCACCACGCGCTCAGTAGAGGCCAGCTCCCGCGCCAGCGCCTGGGTAAAGGGCCGGCCCTGGGCGGAGAGCAGAACCACCTGCGGTGGGGCAGACGCCGCTTGCGCGACATTCGACGCATGCCGCTCCGCTTTAGGCGCAACTCCCAGCGAGGCCAGCGACTCGGCAAGCGGCTCCGGCTTCAGCACCATACCTTCGCCGCCGCCAAAAGGGCGGTCGTCCACGGTGCGGTGCCGGTCGTGGGTAAAGGCGCGCAGATCGTGCACCCCCACCGTTACCAGCCCCTCGGCCAGCGCGCGGCGCAGAATCCCGTTCTCGAAGATGCCGGCAAAGAAGCCGGGAAAGATGGTGACAATCTCAAAGCGCATACACATTGATGATATAGGTAAACTCCGCACAAGCCTTTAGCGCGAGTCCGCGTTGCCTCGGGGGCTAAAGCCCCCGGTTCTTTTTGCTGTATTGCGGCACGACTAAAGTCGTGCCCTGACACTTCTTGCTACTCCGTTGGCATTTTTCTGCAAACTGTAAAGTCGTGCCCTGATACAAAGCCAAGCATGACAGAGATTTCATCAGCAAAAATTTCCGCGCCCGCGCCGCGCCGGATGTGTTCTACTTTTGCCAACTGTTATGGCGGACTTTGAATCGTTGTTAAATCGCTGGCAATCGGCCGGCGTCCTGGATGCGGAAGTCGCCCGCCGCATCCGCGCCTGGGAAGCAGAGCAGAAGAAACCCGCCGGCTTGCGCTGGCAGGTGATCGTCGTGCTGATTCTTGGGGCCATTCTGCTGGCCTGCGGCGTGGTGCTGTTTGTCTCTGCCCACTGGGACGAGATCGGCCCTGGAGCGCGCTTTGCGCTGGTGCTGGCGATGGTCAGCGTCTTCCATCTCAGCGGGAGCTGGGCGCGCAAGCGCTTTCGCAGCCTTTCGACGACGCTTCATGCCGTGGGAACCATCTCCACCGGCGCTGCGATAGCGCTGGTGGGGCAGATCTTCAACATTCAGGAGCATTGGCCGGCAGCGGTGCTGATGTGGGCCCTGGCCGCGCTGGCCGGATGGATTCTGCTGCACGACGAGGCGCAACAGACGCTCGCGCTGCTGCTCTTTCCGGCGTGGATATTGTCGGAGTTCTTGCTCGCCGCCGACCACCACATAGGCGAAAACGTCTATGCGGGCCGCTTCCTGATTGCCTGGGCGGTTCTCTACCTGACATTCTTCCTCGGCTCCAAACGCAGGATTGTCCAGGGGATTCTCTTCGCAGTGGGGGCCGTTGCCTCGGTCGTGGGTATCGTCCTGTCGCTGGGAGGCTGGAGTTCGTGGGGTGATCAAACCTATCTGGCGCTCGGAACCCGCACCTGGGGCTGGGTGGACATTGCCGTGCTGCCGCTGCTGCTGGCGGTCTTCAAGTTCCGCAAAAGCGTGATTCCAGTGCTGGCCGCGATTGTTTTCTCGATTGCGCTGCCGTGGTGCCAGAGAATCTGGACTGAGACCTACAACTATGGCCCTGGCGGGCACCACTCCTACGTGCGCGCGGAGCCGAACCTGGCCGCTCATCTGCTGGTTGCGGCTTTCGCGGTCTTCATCATCTGGTGGGGAGTTCGGCATGCCTCGCAGGTACTGGTCAACCTGGGCATCGTGGGATTTGCCGTCGCTGTGGGCTGGTTTTACTTCAGCGACATCTTCGACAAGATGGGCCGCTCGCTGGGACTGATTGGCCTGGGCATTCTCTTCCTGGCCGGCGGATGGGCGCTGGAAAGAACCCGCCGCAAACTGGTTTTGCGCATGAAACATGCTGGTCTTTCGGATGAGGAGGAGCTATGAAATTGGCCAAGATTTCGTTTTCTGGAACCTCCATCGCGCTGCTCCTGATTCAGTTGGCGCTGGTATCATCGATCGCGGCCAAATACCTTTACCAGCGAGTGACATGCCCGCGAGCCTGGACACGGGCGGCGGCCTACGATCCGTATATGGTGATGCGCGGCCGCTACCTGAGCCTGCGGCTGACCGTGGACGGCTGCCAGAGCACTCTGCCCTCGGCATTGCACGCCACCTTTCCGCGCAATGCGGATGGGACGACGAAGCCCAGCGGATACGCAGTCAAATCTGAGTTCCCTATTCAGTTCCGCGCCAAACTGAAGGTAGAAGGCAACAAGCTGGAGGCCATACGGATTCCCGAGGCCGACCTCAAGTCGAAGGGCGTGGATGTATCGGCCATGCCAGGATCGGCCTGCGACGCACTACGCATCGACGAGCCGGTGGATTTTTATATCGCCGAGCACGCGGCGGACCCGACCCCGCTCAAGCCAGGCCAGGAGCTTTGGATTGAAGTAACAGTCCCGCCGCAAGGTCCGCCCCGGCCGATTCAACTGGCTCTGAAGCAGGACGGCTCATGGAAGCCGCTGGCGTTCCAATAACCACCTGCGGTGGGGCAGCCGGCGCTTGCGCGCCAAAAAACGTCAGCAGTGAAGCAGCCGATTAGCGCGCCTTGAACGCCCGGACCGCCGCGGGCTGATCTGCGCCGACCTGGCCGGCCTTGATCTCGGCGACAAAAAAGTTCTCGCCGCGCGCGGGGCTGCCGGAGAGACGGCGCAGCATGGCCAACTGACCCACGTGGGTGAGCGCATCGGCCACGGGACCCTGAAAAAGCCGTTCTGCCGGAGCACGGAGCGGCGCATCGGAGGCCAGGAAGGCATCCAGGGTCTGGAGCGACTGAAAAAATCGCTGCTGCTCCTCGGCCCAGGGGCGGGGCTGTGCGGGCCGCCAGCGCTCCTCGCCGATGGCCGCGCTCAGAGCCCAGTCGAAGAGGTCGCCCATATGGGCCAGAATCTGCACGGGGAGGCGGCCAGCGGCGGCAAAACCGGCAAAGTGATCGGGAGCGCCTTCCAGGGCACGGGCGGCCCTGTAGGCAACGGCAGCCAGCGTGTGGCGCAGCATTTCGCGTTTTTCATCCATACGGGAAACTATAGCGCCTGAGGCCGGGCGCAAGCCCTGCCTTTTGTAGTAAACTGAAAGTTCTGAGTCCAACAGCAGGAATAATCCAATGTCCATTCATCCCGTAATGCAGCGCCTGGCTGACAAGCTCAAGCGCACCGACCTCCCCGAGTTCGTGCCCGGCGACCAGGTTCGCGTCCAGGTCAAGATCAAGGAAGGCGACAAGGAACGCTTGCAGGCCTTTGAAGGCCTGGTGATCGCCATCAACAAAGGCCCACAAGGCACGTTTACCGTGCGCAAGATGAGCTTTGGCCAGGGCGTGGAGCGCATCTTCCCGTTCAACTCCAGGGTGGTCGACAAGATCGAGAAGATTCGCAGCTACAAGGTGCGCCGCGCCAAGCTGTTCTACCTCCGCGATCTGCGCGGCAAGGCAGCCCGCCTGAAGGAAGTGGGCCGCGTGGTGGCCAAGGCGTAGGCCTTCCGTTTGCAAGCCGTTGAAATCTTTTGTTTACCGACAACCCCGGCTCTGGCCGGGGTTGTTTTTTTCAGTGGTCAGTGGTCAGTGGTCAGTGGTCAGTGGTCAGTGGTCAGTGGTCAGTGGTCAGTGGTCAGACGAGATTGTTGGCCATTCATGCTGCCTGTCAAGTACTTTTTCTTGGCCGAAGCCGCTCGCACTACTGGAAACAAACTGTTCACTGCCCACTGCTCGCTGTAAGCTGTAAAGGAAGCGATGAATCCGACCGAACATGCCCGCCTCCACACCTTTGAGGAGACACTCCTGAGCGCCCGCCGCACCATGGTGCTCAGCGAGATTCTCAGGCTGGCCGTGGACAGCTTCCGCTCCAACAAAATCCGCTTTGCGCTGACCGCGCTGGGCATGGTCATCGGCACCGCCTCGGTGATCCTGGTGGTGACCATCGGGCTGACCGGCAAGCAATTCATCCTTCAGGAACTTCAAAAGCTGGAGACCAACTCGGTCGAGCTGGAGTACAACGGCGGCGGGGCCATGGGCTCCGAGCGCACGGTCTTCAACGACTACCTCACGCGCGAGGACGAGAAGGCAGTGCTGATGCAGGTGCCCGGCGTGATGTACTCCTCACCCGTGATGGAGATGCACACCCCCATCAGCTATGGCCGGGGCGTGGTCAAGGATACTCTGGTGCTGGGCGTAAGCCCCCAGTATCAGCAGATTCGCAATCTGGTGATGCCCGCGGGGCGCTTCCTGGACGATACGGACGACTCCGCCCACATCAAGTGCGCCGTGGTCACGGAGCTGTTCGCCCGCGAACGGTTCGGCGGCTCGGATTCAGCCGTGGGGCAGAGCTTCGAGATCAGCGGCATCCCGTTTACCATTGTCGGCGTCTTCAAAGAGAGCGTGGACGACATGGGCATGTCGGAGATCCAGGACCGGACTATCCTGATTCCTTATTCGGTCGAGCGCTACTTTACCGGAACTGAAAACGTGAAGCAGATTTACTTTTCCATGCACAGCATGGACGAGGTGACGGAAGCCGCCGGCGAGATAAAGCGCATCGTCCAGGCGCGCCACCGGCCCGGCTCTGTTTATTCGACGCAGACCCTCAAGGAGGTCCTGACGACGGCCGCCAAGGTTGCCGACATACTGACCGCGGTGCTGTTTCTGGTTTCCGCCGTCACGCTGATGGTGGGCGGAGTGGGCATCATGAACATCATGCTGGCCACAGTGCGGGCCCGCACCCGCGAGATCGGCATCCGCAAGGCGCTGGGCGCCACGTACCGGGAGATCAAGTACCAGTTTCTGGCCGAGGCGGTCATCATCTCGCTGATCGGCGGCATCGTCGGCACCATCGTGGGGCTGGCCTTGCCGCTATCGGTTCGCGTCTTCACCGACTATGACCTGCCCATCTCCGGCTGGTCGGTCGCCATTGCCCTGGCCGCGGCCACGTCGGTGGGCGTCTTCTTTGGCACTGTGCCGGCCACCCGCGCTGCCCAGTTGGACCCCGTCGAGGCACTGCGAGATGAGTAAGCCCGAGCGCGAGCCGGCAAGCCCCGGCGACGAACCGCCCCAACCCCTTCCAGAGGACACGTCCGCCCAGGGGCCGAGCCTCAAGCTGCTCTATGGGCTGCTGGCCCTGGCCCTGGCTGCCGCCATCGGCTTTGCCCTGCTGATTGTGCTGCCCTTCTATCATCGGCGGTAGTGGAATAATATATTCCTTGTTGTTGATTGAAAGAGCCTCAATGAAACCGTCTTTCCCAAAATTCTTCCAACTTTTTGTTGCAATAGCGTTCACTCTTACCCTGACCGCATCTCTCCATGCGCAGGAACGCTGGACGGAGGCTCAGTCCAACGCATGGTACAGTCAGCAGCCCTGGCCAGTCGGCGCCAACTTTCTGCCTTCCACAGCCATTAATGAGCTTGAAATGTGGCAGGCCGAGAGCTTCGATCCCGCCACCATCGACCGCGAACTAGGCTGGGCCGAAGCCATCGGCATGAACACAATGAGGGTCTTCCTGCACAACCTTGTCTGGGAGCAGGATCCCAAGGGCTTCGAGCAGCGCATTGATGCCTTCCTGGCCATCGCCGCACGCCATCACATCCGGCCGGTCTTTGTTCTCTTTGACTCCTGCTGGGATCCGTACCCCATTCTCGGCCCCCAACATCCGCCCATCCCCGGCGTGCATAACTCCGGCTGGGTGCAGGCGCCAGGCGCCAAAATTCTCTCCGACCCCGCGCAGTTTCCGCGCATGGAACGCTACGTCAAGGGCGTGGTGGGCGCTTTTGCCACCGATCCTCGCATTCTGGCATGGGACGTGTGGAACGAGCCAGACAATGTCAACGAAGGCTCGTATGCCAAGAGCGAGCCACTCAACAAAGACAAAATCATCCAGAAGCTTTTGCCGCAGGTTTTTGCCTGGGCTCGCGCCGCACACCCTACGCAACCCCTCAGCAGCGGACTCTGGCACGGCGATTGGACTTCGCTGGACACCATGCCTCCCATGGCCCGTATCCAGGCCGAACAGTCCGACGTCATCAGCTTCCATAACTACGGCTGGCCGGATGACTTTGAGCAGCACGTCAAGCTGCTGGAGCAGTTCCACCGCCCGCTGATCTGCACCGAATACATGGCCCGCGGGGCCGGCAGCACATTCGACACGGTTCTGCCCATCGCCCGCCAGTATCACGTGGGGGCCATCAACTGGGGCCTGGTCGCCGGCAAAAGCCAGACGTATCTTCCCTGGGACTCCTGGCAGCGACCCTACGTCACCGAACAACCCAAAATCTGGTTCCACGACGTCTTTTACCCCGACGGCAAGCCTTATCGGGAGCGCGAGGTGGAGATCATCCGTAATCTTACGAGTAAGAAATAGGCAGTCTGGTTAGATTTTTTATAGGGTATTCGTAACTTCGCGCCCGGCAATCAGTACTGGAATCCCATCCACAATCGGGTAGACGCGGCCACAGGCTACGCAGATGAGCCGTGCCTCCTCGAGGCGCAGAGCGCCGAGGCAGGCCGGACAAGCAAGCTGGGCGGCCACCGAGGGGTCGAACGCGGGAAGAGCTTTGGAATCGGCAGGCATGAGGCCCTTACTGGATGGTCGCGCCGGAGTTGGCAGGCGGATTGGAAGGGGCTTCCGCGCCGGCCGCAGGACCGCCCAACTTCGGGTAGCTGGCAAACTCCGCTTCGATGCGCTGGTTGGTGCCGGCCTTGGCGGACTCGTAGGCCACGCGAATGCCGTTGAAGATGGCGCGGTCGTTGGAGGAGCCGTGGCCGATGATGCAGACCCCGCGCACGCCCAGCAGATGCGCGCCGCCGTATTCTCTGTAGTCCAGGCGGTGGCGGAATTCGTTGAAGGCGCGGCGCGAGAGCAGCGCTCCCACCTGGGCGGTGACGGTGCGTTTCAGCGACTCGCGCAGCACGTCGCGCACAAAGCGGCCGACTCCTTCGCTGGTCTTCAGCGCCACGTTGCCCACAAAGCCGTCGCAGACAATCACGTCCGCCAGGCCGCTGAAGATGTCGCGCCCCTCGACGTTGCCGATAAAGCGGATGGGCAGCGCCTTGAGCAGCGGGAAGGCCTCGCGGGTCAGTTCATTGCCCTTGGTCTCCTCTTCGCCGATGGAGAGCAGTCCCACGCGCGGTTCGTCGATTTTGAGCACGCTGCGGGCATAGATCTCGCCCATCACGGCAAATTGCGCCAGGTTAGTCGCCTTGCAATCCACGTTGGCGCCCACGTCGAGCAGGACGCACGGATTTCCGGTGGAGCTGGGCATGGGAGTGGCCAGCGCCGGCCGGTCCACTCCGGGCAGGGCGCCCAGCACCATTTTGGCCGTGGCCATGGCCGCGCCGGTGTTGCCGGCAGTGACAAAACCGGCTGCCTTGCCCTCGCGCACCAGCTTAAGCCCCACGCGGATGGAGCTGTCCTTTTTGGTGCGGACCGCATGAGCCGCCTTCTCCTCCATGCCGATGCGTTCTGAGGCATGGTGGATGACGATGGGCAGGTCTTCGTTTTCCAAATGCTCGTCCAGGTTTTCCAGATGCTCGTCCAGAATGTCGCGCAATTCCGCCTCAGGCCCTACCAGGTGGACCCGCACCGGCAGCGCGCGGCAGGCGAGGATGGCCCCGCGAATCTCCGCCTCCGGAGCTTTGTCAGTGCCTACGGCGTCAAGCGCAATATCGATGAGCATAAGCGAAGAAATTTACTTTTCGGCTTCCTTGACATCAACCACGGCGCGGCCCTTGTACTCGCCGCACTTGGGGCAGGCGCGATGGGGCAGCTTCTTCTCGTGGCAGGCGGGGCACTCAGAGACGCCCACGGCGGTCAGAAAGTCGTGAGAGCGGCGAAGTGCGGTGCGGCGCGTCGAGTGGCGCCTCTTCGGATTAGGCATAACAAAAATTCCTTTCGTGTCTCGGCCCGCTTCAGGCGGCCCAGGCCGGATCTGGCCGGTTTCAGGCCATGCGGGGTCTTGGTTGCCTTCCGGCAGGGGCTTCGGCACCCCAAAATGATCCAGATGTACTCTGGGGGCTTGCTTAGCTGGACTCGATCCGGCCGCGGAGGCCTGCCAGCGCCTCCCAGCGGGGGTCGCTAGGGCCCACATCGCAGGTACAGGGCTGGCTGTTGCGGTTCGCACCGCAGCGCGGGCAAAGTCCCTTGCAGTCCGGCTTGCACAGCGTCCTGACCGGCAGGGACAAAAGCACCTGCTCGCGCAGCACATCCTCAAGCGCAAGGCTGTCTTCTTGATAATAACCGATTTCGGTCTCCGGCGCAGTAATGGAGCGTTCCGAGGGGTCGGCATCGGCGGCCGCGGGACGGAAGATCAGGTCGAATTCGGCCTCGAGGGGAATCTCGACCGGCTCGATGCAGCGGGCGCAGGGAACCTGGAATTTGCCGGCAAAGCGGCCCTTGAGCCGGATGTCGGCCACAATATCCCTGGGGCCCCGGTGCTCGTGCAGCACCTCGGCATGGCCGGAGGCAGCCAACTGCCCGTGCTGCTCGGCCTCTTTGCCTAAATCCACCTCTCCCGGAGCCAGTTCCAGGTCGAAGTCGATCGGCTCCCGTTCCAGTTCGCTTACCTTGAATTCCATGGTATGAGCCTACGGCGCGGGCGCGAGGCAGTCAATGAGGGGTTATACTTGTTCCGGTCCAAAAGTTTCGCATCACTACAACGCTGTCATCCTGAGCGGAGTTTGGCGCGCTTTTTGCGACAAACGGAGTCGAAGGACCCGCGGTTGCTTTTCGTTTGCAATCCCGCATCAGAACTCGGCAAGAAGGAGAAAGAATATGCCCAATGAACTGATCGAGTTTTGGAAAAAGTGCAAATTGGATAAGCCTCCTTTCTTTCATCCGAAGGATAAGGATCTGCTATGGCAGGAAAAGCATAAGAAGCATAGATTCATAAATATCAACACTAAGAATTTTGAAGAATATCGCAAGAGTTCAAGCTTTGGTGACGATGACGACAAACGGCTGCATTTATCACTTCGACCTGTTCCCTATTTAGGAAATCTCGCCAAGGCGGAGATTTTTATATTGCTGCTCAATCCAGGACTCAAGTGCTCCGATTATTGGGCTGAGAGTAAATCCAAAGAATTTCGTCAACGACTAGAGAATAATCTCCAACAGTCATTTGTCGGAATCGAATATCCGTTTTTCATGCTCGACCCACAATTCTGCTGGTGCAGCGGCTTCATATGGTGGGAGAACAAACTTCACGAAGTGATAAGACGCATAGCTGAAGATCGTGCCATTAAATACTTAGACGCTATGTGCGATCTATCATCTAAGCTCGCCTGTTTGGAATTGATCCCATATCATTCGCCGTCCTTTGGTGCCCACGCTTTTATCAAGCCGCCAAAGCAATTGGAATCTGTCAAAATAATCCAGGATTACGTGAATAATACTTTGAAACCACGGGCACAAGCAGAGAAAGGAAACAAAGACAAATGTACATTGATTGTGACCAGGCAAGCAAAAGCATGGGACTTCCCGCCCGGCTATAAAGGCAATAAAAAGAACATAGTTGTATACAGAGATGGAGAGACAAGAGGAGCCAGCTTGAGCCCCAACTCTCGTGGCGGAAACGCCATTCTTCGGCATTACGGTATTAAATAGGAGGAGTGGCTCGTAAGATAAATATAATCAACAACTACCGAAATACCGTGCTAGTTTGTTTCCCATCCTCAAAAGGCATGGACGGCCTCCCGCAAAGCACGCGCCCGTACTCGCTCTTTCATGGAATCGCAGGGAGCCAGATCGACCTTCACACCCAGCAAGTCGCTGAGCCGGCCTTCCAGCCGAGCCATGTCAAAGAGGGTAAGCAGCTTCGACCGGTCGAAATCCGCCATGAGATCGATGTCGGACTGGACCGAGGGCTCGCCACGCGCAACTGAGCCAAATAAACGCAGATGCAGTATACCGGCAGCCCGCAACTCCGGTTCATGCAAACGCAACGTCTGAATCACATCCCTCTTGTCCATACTGGAACTTTGACACAATCGCCGTTCCATTTCAATAGAGCGTCCTCCCAGGACAACGACTCGATCCGCTTTTCCGCCCGCGACTTTCCAATTGCGCTGATGCCCGTGGCTAAGAGCCCTGCCAGAGGTCCTCCGATCGCCCCCGGAACAAAAGTACTCAAGTCCGGCCGTCTTGCGCCGATGAAAACCACAAGTCACCTGAGAAAGGGCTACTGGCATGCAATGGCTGCGCAATCTCCCCGTCTCCCGCAAGTTCATCGCCGCTTTCGGCATCGTCTGCGGTCTCTGCATCGTGCTGGGCGTCTTCACGCTCATCACCTTCCACAGCATTTCCGCCAAGAGCGAGAATGTAAGCAACAATGCCCTACCCGCCGTAATCGCGCTGGCGAATACCAGCTCGGCGGCCCACAACGCGCGGCGCGCGGATCTCGATCTTCTGCTGTGCCAGACACCGGAGTGCACTGCCCAGCACAATGCGGACCGCCAAAAGGCCTTCGCCGGCTATCAGGCAGGCATCAAGGCGTATGAACCGAGGATCAGTTATCCAGGGGAGCGCGAACTCTACCAGAAGTTCACAACGGACTGGGCACAGTACCAGGAGGCCAGCGACCGCGCCAACGCCATGCTGGCGGCCGGCAAAATCGGCGATGGCCTTGACCTGCTCACCTCGAACGCCGTCCAGGCCAGCTATAGCGCCGCGTTTGCGGAATTGGACGAAGATCTTCAACTCAACGCGAAGTCCGGCACGGAACAGTCCCAGGGCGCGACCAGCGCAAGCACCCGCGCCACCTGGGTCAGCGCCGGGGTCACGCTGCTGATCATTCTGCTCTGCGCGGTGATCGGCGGGGTTCTCACGAGGGAGATCGCGCCGCGGTTGGGTAGAATTATGGCCGCCCTGGAATTTTTTGCGGCCAAGGATCTGACGGCAAGCGTTCGAGTCACCGGAACCGATGAGATAGGCCGCCTTGGCGAGGCATTCAACACCAGCGTAGCCTCCACGCGCGCCGTTCTCCTGTCGGTGGCTCAGAGTGCGGAGACGCTCTCGGCGGCTACTACCGAGATCAGCGCCCGTTCCGTCCAGTCCGCCGGCAATGCCAATACCCAGTCCAGCAAGACCAACCAGATTGCCGCGGCGACGCAGGAGATGACGGCGACCATCGGCGAGATCAGCCACAATGCCGAAAGCGCCGCCGGCGCCAGCCGCGAGTCAGCCGAGACCGCCGAACATGGCGGAGCGGTGATGCAGGCCGCCGCCATGACCATGGAGAAGATTGCCGCGGCCACCAGCACCGTCTCGGAGAAGATGACCTCGCTGGCCCATCGCTCCGAGGAGATAGGCAAGGTGGTTAACGTCATTCAGGAGATCAGCGAGCAGACCAACCTGCTGGCCCTGAACGCGGCCATTGAAGCGGCCCGCGCCGGGGAGCATGGACGCGGATTCGCCGTCGTCGCGGGCGAGGTTCGCCGCCTGGCCGAGCGCACCAAGGGCGCCACCGAGGAGATTGCCGGCACCATCCGCAGCATCCAGGAAGAGACGCGCGAAACCCTGCAGGTGATGCAGGACAGCCGCGCGGCCGTGGAAACCGGCATGGAAGAAACAGCCAACGCTCGCAAGAGCCTGGAGGCCATTATCAAATCCTCCCAGGAGGTGGAGCACCAGATTCACCTGATTGCCACCGCGGCCACGGAACAGAACGCGGCCTCGGGCGAGATCTCCGAGTCCGTAGGCCAGATCTCTCAGTTGTCGGTCGACAATGCGCAAGGCGCCGAAGAAGCCGTCGAAGCTCTCAAGAACCTGGCTTCGCTGGCCGGCGACCTGGACGGCATGATCCGCCAGTTCCGCCTGGAGGGCGACCATCAGGCCGGTGGAAAATTCACCGGACATGCGCAACCGGCGTTGCGGCAAACGCTGCGGCCCGCTCACTTGTAACCCTAAACAAAAATCCTTCAGGAGTCTAGCAATGAAGAACGCAATTCGAACCAATGTGGTGCTGGCCGTGGTTGCCGCATTCGCCTGCGCCGTGGGCTTCGCCCAGTCCTCCGGGGAAGCGATCTACAAAGAGAAGTGTCTCCGCTGTCATGGAGCAACAGGCCTGGCCAACTCTGGAACCGGCATCGCAATGAAGGTGAAGCCGATTACCGATCCTGATATCAAAAAGCTCAGCGAGGCGGAGATGATAGAAATCGTCCGGAACGGCAAGGGCGGCAGGATGCAGCCGTGGAAGGACGAGTTGTCCAACGCAAAGATCAAGAGCGCGGTAGATTACTTCCGCACGTTCATCAAGTAGGGAAAGACGCTATGTGTCAGGCTTGCCGGGGTTGCGAGAGGATATTCTTCCCGTCACCCCGCTACAAGGCCGGCGGCAGCCCAACCCGGATCTGCGGGGCCAGCGATCAATCTCATTGCTGGGCCCACAGGGCTGCCGCCGTTTTTCATCCACGCTGCCGGAACCGATTCCGGCAGCGCTTTTTGTTGAGGACTCTGGCCTGCCCTCAGGCGGGTTCCCAGGCAGACTCTCAGCACTTGCGCAGATAAGTCTTCGACAGCCGGTCGTGCCAGCAGAGGTGGTCGTCGTCGAAGAGGATCCAGGCTATACCCAGCCCCACCGGAAGCACGGACAGCAGCAGCGCACCCAACCGGCGGCGCGACTGCGCGCGGGTGGGACTCTGGCCGTCGAAGGTGCATAGGGAGATGCGGGCGCACCTCATGCCCGGCGTGGCCTCGTCCAGGGTGAAAAAGAGCGTCTGGTAAAGCAGGCCGGCGAGCAGGAGCGCCGAAACCGCGCTGAGTTCCACGATTTTTGCCGGGAGCGGATGACCGATATTGGCCGCAGCCACCAGGGCCGACCCCAGGCAGGCGCCGGCGATCAGCGCGCCATCCACAAGGGCCGCCGTCAGCCGGCGGCCGGTGGACGCCTGTTGCAGGATTGGCAGTGATACCGGCGCATCCTGGGGCTCTGGTTCGTCCAGGGGTTGAGCCTCCAATTCGATCCTCGACCACTCCGGGTTCGGCCAGGCGTGCGCGGCGCCGGCTGCCTCTGGCTGGATAAAGAGCGCGCCAGGGTCCACCTCGAAGATGCTCAACTGCCTCTCCAACCCTTCCGCCGCGAATGGTCCCTCGGCCCGCCGCGGACGCCTTTTGCGGGTGGCTACCAGCTCGCGCGGAAACTCGATGAGTTTGGCGTGGATAGGCAGATCCGGCTCGACCGGCTCAATGGCATCAACGCTCCATGGCCTTTCGTCCAACGCAGAACGTTCCAAGCCATCTTCGGCACGAGACACAAAGCCTTCCGCCGGTCGCGGTGCGCGGGCAGGGGCCGGCTGGGGAGGGCGCAAGGTAGAATTCGGCTTCCAACCGGGGCGGGAGAATTCGCTTTCCCAGGCCTCGAGCGAGGCGGGCGCGGCAGGCCGAGCCGGGACGATGGCGGGCTCCCATTCCCGTGAGGAGAACTGCAGGGCGCCTCGGTCTGCCGGATCTCGGGCTCCCACAGGAGCGGTTCGGCTGAGGCCGTCTGCAGGCCTGGCAAGGCGGCCTGGAAGGCGCGCTGGGCGGCAGGAGCTTCGGCGGCCTGCATCTGGCTGTAGCTGGGGGCCTGGGCATAGCGCGCGGCCACGCGGGCGGCGGCCTGTGCGGCGCGGCTTCCGGACCCCTGGCGCCTTTGGACGGACGCGGCCGGCTTCGCCGCGGACAAGCCTCCGCGACTCTGGTGCGCGGCGATGCGCCGGCTCACTTCCTGCTTCCAGGAGGATGCAATGTTGGGCTGGCCTACAGATGTGCTCAAGGCTTCAGTGTCCCTTCTGACGCTCCATCCGGGGCAATTTCTGACGCCCGGACCGGCAGTTCAGGTCCTGGAAGCCCGGCGCTGCCGGGCCTGGAGGACGTTGCTTTCAAACAGAAGGGAGGTTGCGAGAGAAAAACGCAGGCTTGCCCCGGATCGCGGGATCCGGGCACGGTCGAAACCATCCGAATTTCTTGCCTGTGCCAGAGCTGCGCGGCGCGTGCCTGATTCCAAGGCAGCCTGTTTTGCTATGCTGACCTTGGTCCCGGAATGCGTCCTCGCAACTTAGTGTTTATCACGATGCTGGCCCTCTGTCACCTGCAACTTCGGGGGCAGGCGTTGACCAATGCGGCACCCCCGGCCGTCGAAGACGCTGATCGAGCGAGCGCACCCGCCACGGATGGCCCCGGCCAAAGCGCTGCCGGCGCCGGGCTTTCCCCCTCCCTGCCGGACGATCCCGGCCAGGAGATTCTGCCCGTGGCCCAGCCGGAGCCGGCGCCTGCAAGCGGCGTACCGGTGGAGTGGGAGGCCAGCACCAGCATGGCCGCGTGGGCGATGACATGGACCCTGACCGGCGATGTGGTGGTCCACTATCGCGACTACATTCTGCGCGCCGACAAGGTCGTCTACCACCAGTCCACCACGGAGCTGGAGGCGGAAGGCCACCTGCAGGTCGCCGGCGGGCCCAACGATGTGCTCATCAACGCCGACCGCGGCGACATGCGCCTGAATCTGCATACCGCGCGCTATTTCAACGTGCATGGCTCGCAGGGAGTCCGCACCCTCGGCCGCACTACAGTCTATTACCACGACGAACCCGTTCTTCTTTACTGCCAGGGTTGTGCTGGAGACCGGCGAGGGCCGCTACAAGATCATCGACGGCACGATGACCAACTGCCGCTTGCCCCAGCCGGACTGGCAGATCATCTCCCGTTCCATCAATCTGGCCGACGGCAAGGCCTCCACGACAAATGCGTTGTTCAAATTTCTCGGCGTGCCGCTGTTTTACCTGCCTTACCTGCGCCATCCGGTGGACGATACCGGCCGCGAGAGCGGGTTCCTGATTCCGGTAGTCAGCACGGGCTCGTCGATCAAGGGCTATACCTTTGGCGAGCAGGTCTACTGGGTGATCAACCGCAGCATGGACATGATCGCCGGCATGGAGTACTTCAGCAAGCGCGGCTGGGCGCCCAACGGCGACTTCCGTTACAAAGGCCCGGGGCTCGATCACCTGACCGTGCGCTGGAATGCCCTGCTGGACCGCGGCACTGAGTTGCCCGTCACCACAGGTTCAACCACCCTGGTGCTTACCAATCAGGGCGGCGTGGACATCAATGCCCTGGGCCGCAAGGATCTCGGTTCAGAGACGCGCCTGGCCGGCAATGTCGAATACCTCTCCAGCTACGTCTACCGGCTGGTCTTCAACGACAACTACTGGCAGGCGGTCAGTTCCGAAGTGCAGAGCGACGTCTCGGTTACCCACGCGCACAAGGGATTTATTCCCTCCGCCTGCAATGGACCGATTCCAGACCTTTGCCGGCACCACGGGCACCACTGTCACTGATACGGACTCCATCAACGCCAACCAGGCCAGGATTCTCCACCTGCCCAGCCTGCGCTTCGACGTGCTCGACCGGCCGCTGGGCTCCTCAACGCTTTACTGGGGGATGGGATCGTCGCTCGGCTATCTGACCCGCTCCGAACCCGGTGAGCCAACCCCCGGAGGTTCCATCGGGACCAGCTTCCACGCACGCAACGTCGGCCGCTTCGACTTCTATCCGCATCTCGCCCTGCCGCTCTCAGCTGGCGGCTGGAGCGTGCTCTCCGAGGCCGCGCTGCGCGATACCGCTTACACCATCAGCCAGACTCCCGACCTGACCGGCGCCAACGGCGGTGTACCCACCATCAGCCACGATGCGCTCAACCGGACCGATTTTGAAGCCTCGGTGGACCTGCGGCCGCCAGCCCTGGAGCGGGATTTTGCGCTCACCCGCTGGAGGCGCGAACTGCGCCACGTCATCGAACCCGAGATCACCTACCGCTATGTGGCCGGAATCGGCGCGCAGGCGCAGAACGTGCTCCTGATTGACACCACGGACATCGCCACCAACACCAACGAAGTGGGCTTTTCGCTTACCCAGCGCTTTTATCTGCGCCCCAGCGAACAGCAGCCCTGCACAGACAAGCAGACCGCGTCCCCGGGCGGTTGCCCGGAGAAACAAGACAAGCCTCGCGAGTGGGCCAGTTGGCAGATTGCGCAGAAGTTCTTCATCGACCCCAACTTCGGCGGGGCTCTGATTCCCAACCGCCGCAACGTCTTCGACTCCACCCTGGAGATGAGCGGGGTCGCCTTCCTCACCTCGCCGCGCAACCTCGCGCCCATCACCTCTCGCCTGCGCTTCGAGGCCATTGACAACCTGCGCGTCCAGTGGGATCTGGACTACGACCCCAAGGCCGGGTTATTCGGTGCGGACAACCTCTATGCCGGCTACAGTTGGGGCCGCACCACGGTCGGCGTGGGCCATTCCATGCTCAACGCCGTCGAGGAGAACGGCAGCGCTGCCTCCACCATCAAGAGCCAGCAGATACAGCCCTTCCTCTCCATTGGCAAACCCAGCGGCAGGGGCTTCAACCTGGCCGCCAACGGCGGCTACGACTTTACCCATGGCGATCTGCAATACGCCGGAATGCAGGCCGTCTATAACTGGAACTGCTGCGGCCTTTCCTTCGGTTACAGGCGTTTCGATCTCGGTACGATCCGCGAGGAGACCCAGTACCTCTACAGCTTTACCCTGGCCAACTTCGGTTCGGTGGGCGACATTCGCCACTCCAATTCGGCCTTCCGTGACCCCAGCCTGCCGCCGGCATACTAGGGTATTCTTTTCAGAGAGGATCTTATTTTGTCGCGCATTCACTTTTTGGCTGGCCTGCTCGCCTTGGGCATGGCCGTGGGTTGCAAAGCCCAACCTTCCACGCAGGGAACGCCGGACATGGCGCAGAGCCGCCGCATCGAGGTCATGGTCCGTTCCCAGTTCAACGTGCCGCCGGATATTGCCGTTACCCTCGGCGCGCGCAAACCCAGCCAGATTTCCGGCTATGACGCGCTGCCCGTCACGCTCACTCACGGCGCCAAGTCCCAGGTGATCGAATTCCTGATCTCGACCGACGGCAAGACGCTGGCCCGCCTGGAGAAGTTCGACCTGGCCAACGATCCGCTGTTCAATATCGATGTGGCCGGCCGCCCCATCCGCGGCAACCCCGCTGCCAAGGTCACAGTAATCAGCTTCGACGACCTTGAGTGCGGCTACTGCGCCCAGATGCACCACGCGCTCTTTCCGGCCACCCTGGAGCGTTACAAGGACAAGGTGCGCTTTATCTACAAGGACTACCCTTTACCCCCGGAGATGCACCCATGGGCGATGCACGCCGCCGTAAATGCCAATTGCCTGGCCGCGCAGAGCGGCGAGGTCTACTGGAATTACGTGGACTACCTTCACTCCCACGGCCAGGAGGTCAACGGCGACAATCAGGATCTGGCAAAGAGCTTTGACGCACTGAACCGCATCGCCCGCCAGGAGGCCGCGCTGGGCAAGCTAGACTCCATCAAGCTGGACACCTGCCTTGCCGCGCAGGACGAAACCAAAATACGCGCCTCGATAAAGGAAGGCGAGGCTCTGGGAGTAGAGGGAACGCCCGCGCTCTTTGTGGAGGGCGAGCGAATTGGCGGCGCTCTGCCGCAGGAGCAAGTGTGGACAGTGATTGACCGCGCCCTGCGCGCCGCCGGAGAACAACCGCCAGCCGCGCCGGCACAGACTGCGGGGACAGACAAGTAATCAGCCGGTCCCCGCGCCTTCGCTCCTGCCGCTCAAAGGACGGCCGAAGCGACAACTGGTGGTCGCGCCTGTGAAATTGCGTATCGCCACACCGGCTTCGGGGTTTATCCTTGATTGCCGGGGGCCTTTGCGTCCCCTAGGAGATACCAGGTTGCAAATCAAAGCTTTTTGCCACACGCCTTTCCGCCTGACAGGCCTTATTCTTTGTGGGGTGACCCTGGTTGCCGTAGTGAACGGGTGTCACCGCCCGCCCTCTCCGGACGTGATGGCGACAGTGAATGGCAAGGATATTCTGCGCTCGGAGCTGGAGAAGTATTACAAGGCCAATCTAGGCGACAATGCCCAACAGCCCTCGCCCGAGCAGGCCGACATTGTCCGCCTCAACATCCTGAAACAGATGATCGACGACGAGATTCTCTGGCAGCGCGCGGCCAAGCTCAACCTGGCCGCCAGCGATGAGGATGTCAACGCCAAGCTGACCGAGATGAAGGCGCCATACACGCAGGAAGAGTTCGACAAGCAGCTTCAGGCGCACAACATCACCGTCGACGACTACAAGCGCGAACTGCGCCGGCAGTTGACCAGGACCAAGCTGCTTAACAAGGAGATCGAGTCAAAGATCAACATCACCGATGCCGAGATCGGCAGCTACTATGCGGCGCACAAGTCGGAGTTCAACCTTATCGAGCCGCAGTACCACCTGGAGCAGATTGCCGTCACCAGCGGGCCCGCGCAACAGACCGGCAACCTGCAGAATAACAAAGCCTCCGGTGACGCCGACGCAAAAAAGAAGATTCAAGAGCTGCACAAACGCCTCGAAGCCGGTGAGGACTTCGGCGCCGTGGCCATGAACTTTTCCGAGAATCCGAATACCGCCGCAAATGGCGGCGACATGGGCTTCATCCCTGAGTCCCAGTTGCGCGGCGATCCAGACGTCTACAACGCCGTCAGCAAGCTCAAGCAGGGAGAGATCACCGATGTTCTTCCCGTCTACAACGGAGCCGGCCCCGGCCGCCGGACCATAGGTTACGCAATTTACAAGCTGGTCGCGCGGGAGCCGGCCGGGCAGCGTGAGTTGAACGACCCGCGCGTGCAGCAGGTCATCCGCCGCGGCCTCCGCGAGGGCCACGCGCAGTTGCTCCAGAACGCCTACTTCGAGGTGCTCCGCGACGATGCCAAGATTCACAACTACTTTGCCGACCAGATCCTCAAACAGGGCGCGCAATAAGGCACGCCGCCTGACTGGCTTTTATAGCTGGATGGAGACCTCGTTGCCCTGAAAGCGCACGCTTCAGCCGCCAAGGCATGCTTTTCGGACTTCGCCTGTTCCTAGGGCCTGTTAACACTACCTGGGCGGATGGCGTTGCGCGCGAAAATCCGGTCATACGAAGCCGAGCCCGAAGGCTGTGGCGGGTCCACCGTCGAGGGCGAGAATGAAGTATGGCCGGGTTTCCACCCCAGCGACTAAGACCTGTCGCTGGGGACCCCGGTTTTCGCCGCAACCCGAAGGGACGGGGCCAATTTCCACCATTTCTTCGTCAATCGTCGCTAGGATACGCCCGGTATCCGTCGCTCCTCATTTCTCGAACTAGGGAAAATTGGCTCCCGTCGCCACTGTCCAGGTAGTGTTAACAGGCCCTAGCACTTCTCGACGCCCCCAGCACACTCCAGCGGAATCTGCGCTGGGAGCGTGACAGACGCAAAACGGCCTCCGCGATGAGCGGAGGCCGTTTTGTGTGTGCAAAAGCCTGAGGTCTACTTCAATTCGCCGTTGTCACCCATGGTGATGCCACCGGGGCCTGCGTTCTTCTTCGCTTCGTTGGCCTTGCGCGTGCCCATCGCCTTGGTGCGCCAGTCCTCGGCATTGGCCAGGTCGTCCTTTTGGGCCGCCGAGTTGCCCCAATCCACATCGGCCTTGCGCCGGTAGATCAGGTTCAGGTAGGCCATGGCATCGTCATAGTTGGGCCGGATCGCCACCGCCTGGTTGAGATACTGCAGGCCTTCCTCGACCAGCGGGGCGTTCTGCTCCTTGAGCGGCTCCATGACCTTCTTGGGCGCCTTGGCGTTCCCCTCGCCGTCGTCGTTGAGGTTGGCCTGCGGCCAGCGCAGTCAAGGTATTCTGGTGCGCCTCCATCCAGTCGATCACGCCAACCGTGTAGGCTGCTTCGGGATCCTTGGGATCCTCCTGAAGCACTTTTTTCTGCCACGTCTTGGCATCCTCCAGCCTCTTGACGCTGAATTCAATGCCCGCAATCTGCTTCATGCTGTTCACATCATGCGGGTCCTTGGCCAGAAGCTCCTGGAAGATGTCGATGGCCTGCTGCGCGGTCTGCAGATTTTCCGGCGTGTCCAGTCCGGCCACAACATTCTGGGCCAGCGCGGTGGCCAGGTAGCTCTTCGCCATGGGTAGACTCGGGTCAAGCTGTGTGGCTTTCTGGAAGTGCCCGATCGCCTCTTCATAGTGAGTGCCCTTGTATGCTTCCACTCCCTTGTTCAACTGGTCACGGGCGGCGAGGCGGTTGCACCCGCTTATGGAAAGCACCATGCCGGCCAAAGCTACCGCCAGCACCGTAATACGTGCAGGTCCATTCATGTTCGTATCCTTCTCCTTCAGGCGAGTGCTCTTGGGCCGCATGCCTGGAATCTCAAGTGCAGCTGGCCGCGGGCGGGAGGTACCGAAACCAGGATGGAAGAATTGTACTCCTCTTTCCCGCCGGATGAACCGCCTCCTGACGGGGCTGGCAGCCCTGGAATTTGCCGGGGGTTCCAATCCTCCCCGGCTGCCCAGTTGGCCAGCCTGAACTCTGCGTGTCCCTGGCCGCCTCAGCCGCCATCTGGCCAGCCCTGAGGCCGGCGCAGGTCGCTTGCGGCATCCCTTTTCAGGGAAGCGGTCGCAATGCTGCCTGCTACTGGCCCGCAATTATCTTGGGCGTCATCAACCCGATGTGATCCACATTCGCGGCGCGGCCAATATCGATGACCTCGGCCACATAGCGAAAATCGATTTCATCGTCACCCTTGACGAACATGACACGCTCAGCGCGATTGGCGTAGATCTCGGTCAGCCTCGGCAACAACTCCGCCTTGGTCACGTCGGTCTCGTTGATCTTGTAAGCCGGAGCCGAGCCGGCTCGGCGCAGAATCTGGACCACTATAGTGCGGTCGTTTTTCTCCTGCTGCTGCTGTGGGTTCTTGGGCGGCTGGGGCACCAGCGCATCCAGGCCCTTGGGCGTCTACCGGCACGATGACCATAAAGATGATCAGACAGCACCAGAAGAATGTCGATCATCGGCGTCATGTTGATGTCGGACGAGTAGCCGCCCCCGCCTCCCATTGTCATTGCCATGGCTTAAAACTCCTCGTTTGCTCGAAATCGTTGAAGGAACAGCGCAAGAAAAAGGTTAAGCGCCGCCCGCCAGATTGCCTTCGCGCTTCTGTGTCAGCAAGCCCACGTCTTCCACGCCGGCGGTGCGCACGGCATCGATGGCGTCTTCCACTGCGCGGTACTGCGCGCGGGCATCGGCGCGAATGAAGATTGTCTTGCCGGGTTTGTCGGCCAGCGCAGTGCGGACCAGATTGCCAAGCTCATCGACGGATGTCTTGTTTTGCCCCAGGAAAACCCCTCCGTCGCGGGTGATGGCCACGACAATGGCGTCATCCTTGTCGGCGTCCGGCATGGCGACAGGGTTATCCACCTTGGCCATATCGATCTGCACCTTGTTCTGGAGCATGGGGGTGATGACCATGAAGATGATCAGCAGCACCAGCATCACATCCACCATGGGGGTGACATTGATGTTTGAACTTACCTTATGACCTTCATCACGAACTGCAATACCCATTGTTAGGACTCCGTGCCACTGAATTTTTTTATCCCGGTTGGCTTCCGGGATTGCCTTGCGAACCACCCGGCAGGCGCACGGTTAAAACCGGCGGGCAGGAGAGAGTGCTCGCTCTCCCGCCCTCCGCAAATTCCCGCTCTCGCCGAGCCGGCGCTTCGCTTAGCGCTTGTGGCTCTGCTTGATGAAATAGTCGATCAGTTCGCTGGAGGAGTTGTCCATCTCCACGTCGAAAGCTTCGACACGTCCGGTGAAGTAGTTGAAGGCCATGACGGCCGGGATGGCCACGAACAGGCCGACCGCCGTGGTAACCAGGGCTTCCGAGATGCCGCCGGCAACCGCGCCGATGCCCGAGGTCTTCTGGGTGGCGATCTGCTGGAAGGCGTTCAGGATGCCGATGACGGTGCCGAGCAGGCCGACGAACGGAGCCGTTGCGCCGATGGTGGCCAGCACAGCGAGGCCCCTCTTCAGCTTGGCGTGAACGATGGCCTCGGCCCGCTCAAGCGCGCGGCCCGAACTCGCGATGGTCTCGTCGGTAGCGGCGCCGCCGGAGGAACGAAACTCCTGCAGGCCGGCCGTCACAACTTCGGCCAGGTGAGACTTCTTGTTGCGATCGGCGATCTTGATCGCTTCTTCGAGCTTGCTGTCCTTCAACGCGCCGGCAACCTTGGGCGCAAACTCGCGCGACTGCTTGCGGGCGGCAGAGAAGTACAGGTAGCGGTCGATCATTACGGCCAGCGACCAGATCGACTCGATGAAGAGAATGCAGGCGATGATCCGCGCCAGTATTCCCATGTGTTCCCACAGCCCCATGGGGCTGAAGTTGACTGCCTGCTCTTCATCAAAGATGAATGCCAGATTGGCGGCCGTATGCGACGCGAAATGTGCGAGCTGAGCGAGAATCACTGAATCGTTCCTCCTAAGGAGTTTTCTTTTGGACTGCGACTGCCTTGCGGTTGCTGTGAATGCGGCTCTTTCCGGAGTCGCATTCAGGTAAAAAGCGAGACCCATTCCCCGTACTGCGGGAAGAGCCAAATATATTCCTCATCCGCCCAGGGAGAAGATCACGTTCACCGTGGTCTCCACTTCCACCGGCTCGTTATTGAGCAGGTATGGCTTGTAGCGCCAGGACCTGACGGCGTCGAGAGCAGACTGCTGCAACATGGCAGGACCACTGATGACGTGCAGATTTGTGATTGATCCTGTTTTGGAGATAGTCGCCTGCAGGACTACCGTGCCAGAGACGCGCGCGGCCTTGGCGATGGGCGGATAGGTGGGCTGAGTCTTCAGCAGCAACATGCCCTGCATGACGCCGCTGGAAATGTTGAGCTTCTTCACCACGGCGGCCTTCACCTTGGGCCCATTGTCGCCGAAGATGCTGCCCATGGCGCCGCCCGAGCTGCCGAAGTCCGATCCGGCCACGCCAAACGATTCCACTGGCGCTTCCTTCTCGGCAACCATCTTGATGTCGTGCGGAATCCGGGTGGGCGCCGTGAGCTGATTGTTCATCATCTCAGGCTGCACCTTAACATGCACCACTTCCGGCGGTGGAGGAGGTGGCGGCGGCGGCGGCGGCGGCGGGGCTACCAGAGCCATCGTCATCATGGCCTTGGGCAGCGCCTCGGGATAGATCAGCGGATAGAGGATCAGCAGCACCAGAATCAGACCTTCGATGACAAACATCGGAATCATCCAGGGTCCGCTCTTGCTCTTAATCCTGCCTCCGGATTCAAACGTGGAATCTTCAAACATGGCCAGCCTCGAATCAGGTGTTTGCTTACCTGTATTTAGACACCGGGGAAAGCCAAAATGTTCCCGGCATCAAAACCTTACCACAAAAGCGCCGTTTAGCCCGAACGGAACGGCGCCTCACCTTAAAAAAACACGCGCAAAACCTGTCAAAAACGCCCCCGCCTATACCCTGGCGCGTTTTGCGGCCGGAAGAACCGCGGCCTTGCCCCGCCGGGCGCGCCACTCCTGCCAGGCCACCAGCATCGGCGCGGCCACGGCAATCGAGGAGTAGGTCCCAATAAGAATACCCACCACCAGCGCAAATGAAAAGCCCCTCAGCACCTGTCCGCCGAAGATATAGAGCGAAAGCACGGTCAGGAAGGTCAGCCCGGAGGTGAGAACGGTCCGGCTCAGGGTCTGGTTGATGCTGCGATTGACCACGTCGGGCAGGGATTCGCGCCGGCTCAAACGCAGATTCTCGCGGATACGGTCAAATACCACGATGGTGTCGTTCATCGAGTAGCCGACCAGGGTCAGGATGGCCGCAATCACCGTCAGGCTGATCTCCTGGTTGGTGAGCGCGAAGGCCCCGACGGTGATCAGCGTGTCGTGGAAGCAGGCCACCACCGCCGCCACGCCGTAAATCAATTGAAACCGGAACCAAAGATAGACCAGCATGCCCAACATGGAGTAGAGCGTGGCCAATAAAGCCTGCTTTTCCAACTGCTTGCCGACCGTGGGACCCACAACCGCGACGTTGCGCACAGTGAAGGGGTTGTTGTAGCCCGCGTGGAGCGCATCGACGATCTGCTGGCGGCCCGCATCGAGTGAGGTCTCGACGTGCTGCTCCGGCAGGCCGATGAGCACCTCATTGTTCGAGGCCACATCGTAGGTCACAACGCTGGCATCCTTGATGCCAGCCGCCGAGGTAGCGCTGCGGATCTTGTTCAGATCCGGGGCCTGCTGAAACTGCACCTGCACCTGCGTGCCGCCGCGGAAGTCCACGCCAAGCGGCACCGGGCTGCCTATTCTGGCCCAATGCGACGCCATCGAGAGGATGCCGGCCACGCTGAAGATCATTGAGAAGGCGAGGAAGTACCACTTCAGCCTCAGCCAATCTACATTTACGCCGCGAAACAATTCCACTGGTTCTCTCCGCTTCCTGGGAGGCTGAAACCCCTGCGGGTTCCAGCGTTCAAAGTGCTTTTCCTCTGCCGTTTCGGGCAGCCGCGCAAAATCAACTAGATGGACACTTTCTGGCCCGGCATCATCTTGTTCAAATGGGCGTCGAAGATGACCCGCGAGACGAAGACAGCCGTGAACAGGTTGGCCGCCAGGCCGATGGTCAGGGTGGTTGCAAACCCCTTTACCGGGCCGGTGCCGAACATGAACAGGATGGCCGCCGAGACAATGGTGGTGACGTGGGTGTCGACAATGGTGACCCAGGCATGGGCAAAGCCCTGGTCGACGGCCGCAGCCGCGGCCTTGCCGGCCCGCACCTCTTCACGGATGCGCTCGAAGATCAGCACGTTCGAGTCCACGCCCATGCCGATGGTCAGAATGACTCCGGCAATGCCGGGCAAGGTAAGCGTGGCCCCGAAAGCGCCCATGAAACCCAGCAGAATCACCAGGTTGAGAATCAGCGCCAGGTCGGCGTTGATGCCCGAGCCGCGGTAATAGAAGAGCATGAAGGCCATCACCACCAGTATGCCCACGATGGCCGCCCTGACGCCCTGTCTAATGGAATCGGCGCCCAGCGATGCGCCCACGGTGCGGTCTTCCAGATAAATCAGAGACGCGGGAAGAGCGCCGGTCCTCAGCATCTTCGAGAGAATCATGACTTCTTCCGGGCTGAAGCTGCCTCGAATCTCGCCTGAGTCGCGAATCGCGCTCTCGATGTTGGCCACTTCCTTGACCCGGCCGCCCATCACCACCGCCATGCTGGTGTTGACATTCTTGCTGGTGTAATCGTAGAACCGGTCGCCGGCCTCATTGGTCAGCGTGAAACGAACATTTCTTTGCCCGGTATTGGAGTCCGTACCCGGATCGGCGGAGCGGAAGTCCTGACCGGCCACCACCGAGACCCGGCGCAGAACGTACACACTGTCCGACTCGGAACCGGCCGCCAGTGCTCCGGAGCCATGCATCAGAACCTCATCGGGCGGGAGCGCACCGCCGACGCCGACGCTGGCCAGAGCCTCCTGTTCGTCCTTGTAGGGACCGCCGACCACGGCGTGAATCTCCAGCCGGGCGGTCGACTGAATGATGCTCTTGACCCGGTCCAGATCGTCGATGCCGGGCAGCTCCACCAGTATCTGGTATTCGCCCAGGCCGTACTTGTCAATCTTCGGCTCGCTGACACCCAGCGTGTCCACGCGGTCGCGGATGGTCTCAATAGCCTGCTCGACGGTCTTATCCTTGAGAGCCGTCACCACCGTCGGCTTCATGGTCAGCGTGAAGCTCGAATCAGCTCCGCCGCCGGTTACGTCGTATTCGTTGGAGTACTTGGACTCCATCAGGGAGCGCGCGTCGCCGGACTTGCCGGATGCCACTCCTTCCACGCGGATCACATCCGGCTTGGCCGGATCGGGCTTGTAGACCTGCGAAAAGCTGATATCTGCCGTCTTCAGATCCTGCTGAATTCGCGCCACCGTGTTGTCGGTTTCGGCGCTGACCGCCTCCTCGACCACCACCTGCAAAATCAGGTGGGCGCCGCCGCGCAGATCCAGGCCAAGGTGTATGCGCTTGGCCATGGCCTCGCCCAGATCCTTTCCTGTGATCCCCGAAGGCACCCCGAAGATGCCGTAGACGCAAATCGCCAGGACCGCAACAATCAGGGCAATTTTGTTATTAAGATTCTTCTTCATCGTCCCGTTTCTCTAAAACAGTGGTCAGTGGTCAGTGGTCAGTGATCCGCGGACCACTGAAAAATGACGACCGCCTTGGTGCTGCTAAGAACTCGCGTGCTCGTCCTGCGTAGTGACCGAGGCAATGGCATTCTTGGCCACTTCCAGCTTGATGCCGTCAGGCGCCACGCGAATCACAATTACATCGTCCTTGAGGGAGAGGATGATGCCGCGAATGCCGCCCGCGGTGGTCACCCGGTCGCCGGCCTTGATCGAGGCCAGCATCTGCTGCCACTGCTTTTGCCGCTTCTGCTGCGGACGGATCATCACCAGGTACAGGACCGGAATGATCAGCAGGATGGGAAGCATCGTAAAGCCGCTTCCGCCTCCGGCAGCCTGCAGGAACACACACAAAGCAAGACTCGTTGCCACACTCATCCCCAATCCCATTCTTGCCCGCCGATGGCCGCAAAACCGCGCCGCCCTCAGGGCACAGGCACACCCAGCCATCTGCCGGTCGCCTGCGAAAAAGTTTGTCTCCGGGAACGATCCAGACTGGTCCAGGCCGTTGATAGCTTCAGGCCCAAACGCGCGGAAGAAGGGTCCGGTTTCAGCTCGCCTGGGGCAGAACTGCTCCCCGCGACCTCATGCCTGCCTGCGACCCAACTGCCGTCTGCTTCCTGTTCGACACGGCCTTCCTCCGGAAGCCCAAACCCGAAGGCCGCGTCGATTCTCTCGCGCCCCGTTTCGGCCGGATTCCAAAAAGAGTGCCTAATAGATAAGATACGCGCGGCCGGGGGCGTGTCAAGGCGGAGCACGCCCATCCAGCCCCAGCGCCGGGCCTCTCCGGTGACCAGGCGGGAAGTTCCCCGATACTTATAAAGCCCTTACAGGTCGAATACGCCGATTTTATCGTCGCGGGTTTCTGCTGGGAGTAGCCCTGCTTTCCGCCGCAGCCTGGCTCTGCGATCTCCCATCTGACGGCGGTGAAGCAGCGAAAGGAATCCCTGCCATGCCGGAATTCGATCTTCGCTACCTGTTGTTGATTCCGTTCACTCTGGCCGAGGCTTTTCTGTTGTGGGCGCTGTGGCAGTTGCACAGAGAAATAAGCAAACAGAGAAAGCGCCAAAGCCGAATTCCTTCCAGGGTGGGGAGCAAAGTTCAGAGGCTTTTTTCCAAAGCCTTTTGAGTCTTCTCTCTTGCGGAGTCCAATAGTTCGCTATTTCGGCTTGGCTTCCGTGGTAGCCGCCGGGGTCTCCTGCTCATCGCCCGCGTCCTCGACCAGCACCGCCGAGCCGGGAACAATGTCGAAGCTGGCCGGCTCCTTGCCGGTGGGGTGGAAGGTGATGCGCAGAGGCTCGCGCTGCCACTCAGGCTGCCCACAGGCAGGCTGGGGGTGGTTTTCGGGGTCGAAGGCGGACAATTTTTTTGCCAGCACGGCTTTGCGCGCCGCTATCTGGGCCACCACGGCGTAAAGGCTCTTGCCGCTGGGGGTCACGCCGCAATACGCGCCGTAGTCGCGGAACCAGACAACCTGGCTGACGCCGGGGTCGTAGTCGGGCAATTTCAGAGCCAGGACGTGGCCGGTCTGCCGGTCCACCAGCAGCCACGGGCCGCGCTGCCAGACCCAGGGGCTGGCCGCCCGGGCGGTGCTGCCGCACGGGCGGACGCCGGCTTGACGCTTGGTTTGTCGCTGGGGATTGCATTTGTCAGTGGGCAAGGCGTCGTTGAGCCGGATCACGCGCCGCACCACGAAGCTGCGGTCGGTCACGTCGTGGGCGTCGCCGGTGGTCCACTCTTTCAAAACGCCATCCACCAGCAGGGCGCGCACCTTGAGTTCGGTTTCGCCCTGGGCCGCTCCGGCCGGGTCGCCAGCCTTGGAGTAAGGCACGTGCCGCGTTGCGCCCAGAACCACCGTGTGCCCCTTGCGCGGGGCGGCTGAAACCGCTGGAAGAGCGGCAAACAACGCCGCCAACGTCATAATTGCAATTTGTTCGCCGACTCTCATGCCGTTTGCGTAGTGTCTTATTGGATTTTGGGGCTGTTCTCGGTTTGTTTGTTGTGGCTAGTAGTGGTGTGTTGTTTTTTTGTGGTATTAAAAAGGTTTCGTTTTATGACGCCCTGAAAGATGTGCAGTTTTTTAGTAGCGGATTTACCAGTTGGGTCAATGAAAGGCTCGACATAGGGAACTTCGTGGGTCAGCAGAGCAGGAGGCTTTAAAAATTCGATTTAGAGAGTGATTGTCCTGGCACTGCATAGTTCGCACGCTTGATGACGTGGTTCGTTCCGCCTCAGAGATGAAAGGCGATGGAAATGCGTTGCATAAAAATACAGTAAATGGGATTGGTAAGCTTCCGGAACCGTATACTGATATGCAAAGCTTTTTGTAATAAATGAATTGAGAATGCAGCTCGGCATTTTTGAGCGGCGCACAGAATCCAGAATTGGGTTGGTGGTGTTTCCGCTTTTGCTCTGATAGCTTCAAGTGACCCACAGCGGAGCTGTCGCCAGCATCGCAAGAACGAGAACACGGCCCCCTCGTAAACTGTCAGAAAGGTTTCTTGCGTTATCGTGAAGGGAGGGATGCTGTGAGGGTAGCTGTGCTCTTCCTCTGCTATTCGCTTGTGTTCGGGTTTTCTGGGGTGACCGCGACAGAACAAGTGGATAGGGTACGCCATTCTGGTTCTGGCTATTGCTATTGGTGTTGCTGCTGCCTCACGGGGCGAGCGGTCGTCTGCGAGATGAGGCAAGGTGGATACCTCGCAGCAAACTGAGTATCGCCAAACGTTTCAGCATAATTCAGCAATTGTACCCCAAAAATACCTTGACACATCTGATTATTGGGGTACAGTAATTATGTCAGGAGAGCTTTATGGCAAACGTCCTCAATACGGATAAGCAAATCGCGGTGATCGCGGCACTGGCGGAAGGTTCCAGCATCCGCTCAATCGAGCGCATGACTGGCGTTCACCGCGATACGATCATGCGGCTTGGCGTGAAGGTCGGACAGGGATGCACGGCCTTGATGGATGCGAAGATGCGCGACCTGCCTTGCAACCGTCTGGAGATGGATGAGATTTGGGGATTTGTCGGCAAGAAGGAGCGGCACGTCAAGCCGTAGACGATCCGCCCGAAATTGGCAGCGTTTGGACGTTCTGCGCGATCGATGCCGATACGAAGCTGGTTCCTGCTTTCAAGGTTGGGAATCGCGATGCGGCCACGGCAAACGCCTTTGTTGCAGGATGTAGCGGGCCGGATGGCAGGAATCGGGTGCAAATCTCCACGGATGGCCTTAGAGCCTATGTGGAAGCGATTGAGCAGTCCTTTGGCGCGAGATGTTGATTATGGCCAGATCATCAAGACTTACGGGCATGAATCGACTGAGGGACATCGCCGCTACAGCGCAGCCGGAGTTCGTTTCCGCTGAGAAGAAAGTCGTTGCCGGAAACCCCGATGTGGACCTGATTTCTACCAGCTACGTTGAGCGGTTGAACGCTACACCGGCTGCACATGCGCCGACTGACCCGCCTGACGCTGGCTTTCAGCAAGAAGCGCGAGAACTTCGACAGCGGCGGTTGGCCTGCACTTCGCCTATTACAACTTCGTGAAGCGTCACAACACGCTGCGCTGCACCCCGGCGATGGCCGCTGGAGTTGCACAGCGTGGAGCGTGGAGATTACTGGAGGCCGCTGACAACCCCCCCCCCGAGACCCCCCCCCCGCCCCCCCCCCCCCCCCCCTGACTCTCGAGGCAGACGCCCCCCCCGGCGCACCCCCCGCCAGGCCTGAAGAGCGGCCGCTGGGGGAAGCGAGTCCCCCCCCGGCCCCCAAGCCCGCCGCTGGCGCACGAACCGACGACCCCGCCAGCCGCGCGACCCCGACCCCGCCGGCGTTCGCCCAACGGCAGTGAGAGCCGCCATCAGCAAGAGCTAAAGGAGCTGAGACCAAGCCGACCGAAGCGAAGCCCGAAAGCGGACGCCCCCCGCTCCCCAAGGAACGCCAAAGCGGAATGCTCCGCGTCGAGCACAGCAGAGAACGGGCGGCAATCGCAGCAGGGAAAGCCACAACAGAAGCGCAGAATGGACGCGGCACTTAGCCGCCGCATGGAAAGTGAGGAGAAATGGTCTGGGAATACGCGTCACACGTCAACACGGAATATGAAACCATGCCGGAGCCGATCCGTGAAACCGTCACAGGAACGGCCTCAAAGGAGCGAAGAGTGTGAATCATCCGATCAGGCTGGATATGGAGGGACGAAGCGGGTGGGAGCTTGTCGCCCTAATGCCAGCATTCCATAGGACTGTAGGTACAGGATGTTAGAGGAGGGAGGGGTCCGTTTGCTCCTGAGATGTTGGCGCAAATCTGTCGGGAAACGGAAGGTACGGCCTCTTGCCCGTACTCAAATAGTCCAAAATCAATGGGGATCTAACCCCTGAGGGCAGGATTTAACCATCCCTGCTCCTCTCTCAACAAGCTACTATATTCGCGCAGTTTCCACGGCTCGCGCCACGCGGAAGGCCGTGGCCTCGTTCAGATGCGCGGCCAGCACCTGCATGCCCACCGGCAAGCCGGCCTTCGTCGCGCCGCAGGGCACGGTCACGCCGCAGATTCCCGCCAGGCTCGCCGTCACCGTGTAGATGTCGGCCAGGTACATGGCCAGCGGGTCGCCGGTCTTCTCGCCTAACTTGAAGGCGGGCACCGGCGAGGTTGGAGTGACAATGGCGTCCACCTCGGCGAAGGCGCGCAAAAACTCCTCGGCCAGCAGGCGCCGCACCTGCTGCGCCTTCAGGTAGTAGGCGTCGTAGTAGCCCGCGCTGAGCGCGTAGGTTCCCAGCAGAATGCGCCGCTTGACCTCGGCGCCGAAGCCCTCGTCACGCGAGTGACAGTACATCGCGGAGAGAGTCTCCGAAGATGGCGAGCGATAGCCGTAGCGCACGCCGTCAAAGCGAGCCAGGTTGGCGCTGGCCTCGGCCGTGGCGATCAGGTAGTAGACGGGAATGGCGTAGCGCGTATGCGGCAGCGAGACCGGCTTGACGGCGCAGCCGGCGGCCTTCAGCGCGGCAATGCCCTTTTCGATGGCCGCGCGCACCTCCGGGTCGAGCCCTTCGGCAAAGTACTCCGCCGGAACGCCGATGCGCAGACCCTTGGCCGGCTTGTCGCTCTCGGCGGCAAAGTCCGGCACCGGAGCCGGCGAGCTGGTGGCGTCGTGGGGATCGTGGCCGGCAATCACGCCCAGCATCGTGGCGGCGTCGCGCACGTTGGCCGCAAACGGCCCCACGCGGTCCAGCGAGGAGGCAAAGGCGATCAGCCCGTAGCGCGAGACGCGGCCATAGGTGGGCAGCACGCCCACCACGCCGCAAAAGCTGGCCGGCTGGCGAATGGAGCCGCCGGTATCGGAGCCCAGCGTGGCCACGGCCAGGTTGGCCGCCACAGCCGCCGCCGAGCCGCCCGAAGACCCGCCTGGAACCCGCTCCGTGTCTACTGGATTTCTTACCGGCCCGTAGGCCGAGTTCTCGTTCGAGGAGCCCATGGCGAACTCGTCGCAGTTCAGCTTGCCCAGCAGCACCGCGCCCGCCGCTTCGAGCCGGGAAACCGCCGTGGCGTCGTAGGGAGGCCGATAGCCCTGCAGAATCTTTGACCCCGCCGTGGCCGGAGCGCCCTTCATCACCAGAACGTCTTTGATGCCCACCGGAATCCCCGCTAAAACTCCAAGCGGGTCGCCCTTGGCGGCCGCGTCGTCCACGCGCTCGGCCTGCTCCAGCGCGCGCTCTTTGGTCAGGCACAGGTAGGCGTTCAGCCGCGGATTTTTCCTCTCGATCCGCTCGTAATAGCTGGCGGCAAGATCAATGGCCTTGGTGCGGCCAGAGGAAATCCCGGCGCGCAACTCGGCCAGGGTCTTCGGCTTTTCCACGTAGTTTTCGGCTGGTTTGGCTTCGCTGGGCACTCGAACTTTCCTTTCTTTGCCCTGTTCTTGATCTGGCCCGTAAGTACCTAAATCTCTCCGTGCCCCATCCTTTCGCCTTTTTTCTGGCGAAAGGGTGGGAAACCACAACCCTCTCCTACCGCTCAATCACCCTGGGCACCTTGAAGAAGACCCCGTCGGTCTCCGGCGCCTGGGGCATCACGGCGGCGCGATCCAGCGAGGGAAGGGGCAGATCGGCGCGCAGCACGCCGCGGCCCGCCGCATCGCTGAACAACTCGCTGACTAATTCGCTCACTTGGGCCAGAGGCGCCACGCCCGTCGTATCCAGCTCGTTCAACTCGGCCACATAGTCCAGAATGGCGTTCAAATCGCGCAGCATGGCCGGCGTCTCCTCCGGCTTCAGCTCCAGGTGGGCCAGCTCGGCTACCTGCTCCACATCTTCGACGGTAACTTTGGCTGTCATTCGCTGCAGTCCCCATTCGCGGCCTTCTGAACGGCCGGTTGCGCGCGTTCCTGTGAGGGCCCGAAAAATAGAGTATAGCCGGTTTTAGTTTGCGTTCTGCCTCCGCTCATCGCTCAGTCCACGATGAGCGTGAGGGTGACCTGGTGCTGGACGCCGTTCGAGGTCGCGGTGACGACCACCGGGAAGGTTCCCGGCGAGGTAATGCCGGGGCCGGAGCCGGGAACATTTCCGCCCGAGATGACGCCCGAGGAGGTGCAACTGGAGACGCCGCCCGCCAGGATTGCCAGCAGCGCAACCAGCAACAACACCTTGCGGTGACGCCCCAAGGCAAACGGCGCGAGCATGATGCCGCAGACCAGCGGAAGAACCGGCCACGCGGACGGAGGCGAGGAGCGGGCCGTGGTCGTGGTTAGCCCGGTGGAGATCTCCACCACTTCGTTGCCAGTGGTGTTGGCGGGAATGCCTTCGCTGGTTGGGTTAAAAGTACACGCCGAGTAAGGCGGCAGTGTGCCGCACTGGAAGGTGAAGATGCCATGGGAGCCGTTGAGCGGCGTAATCAGCAGCTTGTAGTCGGCGGTCTGGCCGTTGGCGATGGTCAGGCTGGACGAGCCGGAGGGCGCAATGCCGAAGTCGAAGCCCATGCCGGACAGCGGCACAAACGCGCCGGTCGGCAACGCGCTACTGCTCACGGTCAGGCTTCCGCTCTGCGGGCCGGGGCTGGTGGGCGCGAATTCGACGACGGCCGCGCAACTGGCCCCGGCGGCAAGCGTGGAGGGGCAGGTGGTGCTCACCAGCCGGAAGCCCGCCGTGACCGCAACCGTAAAATTGCCGAGGCTGTTCACGCTATCGGGGTTGGTGAGGGTCACCGTGACCGGAGCGCTGAACAGGCCCACCCCGATTTCTGAGCTTCCCGATTGATCGGCAAAGTTGACGGAAGCTGGGCAGCGCCTGAACCGAACCCGGCGTTCCTCCCGTCCCGCTGAGCGGCACAATGGCCGAGGCCGTCAGCGATGGAGATGCGATGGTCAGCGTGCCCGCATACGGCCCGTTGAGGGAGGGCGAGAAGTACACCCCGGTGGAGCAGCTTGTGTTAGCGGCCAGGCTGGAGCCGCAGGTATTCTGCACCAGGCTGAAGGGAGGCGTCGCAATCAAGCTGAGCGACGAGGCCGTTGAGCCGCCAGTGTTGGTGATGTTCACCGTCTGGGACGGGCTGGACTGGCCCGGCAAAACGATGGGAAAGAGAAGCTGCGCCGGGTTCACGTTCAGCCCCGCCGGAGTCTGCCCTGTTCCGCTGAGCGGGACTGGGACTGCCGCGACACCCGCGGTTGACGAAGAGACATTCAGCGAGGCCGTGGCGCCGCCTGCAGCGGCTGGGGTGAAGACCACCTCGACCGTGCAACTGTTTTGGCCGCTCACATTGCTTAGAGTTGTGCCGCAGGTCGAGGCTTGATACGAAAAACTGCTCGCCGAAGTCCCGGTAATCTGGAAGCCCACATCGGCCAGAGGCGCGCCGCCGGTGTTGCTGACGGTGAGCGTCTGCTCAGGGCTGGACTGGCCCACCGCCTGCGCCGTAAAGGTGAGGCTGGCCGGGCTCACGCTCAACACCGGCGGAGCAAGGCCCGTGCCGCTGAGAGTCACCGTCTGCGGCTGTGAGCGCGTTATGTCGGAGATGGACAGCGTGCCGTTCTGTGCGCCCGCCGCCGTGGGAGCGAATTGCGCGCTGATTGTGCAACTGGAGTTTGCCGCCAGGTTCGCGGTGCAGTTGTTCGTCTGCTGAAAGGCTCCGCTCACGGCGACGGAAATCGAAGTCAACGGCACGGCGCCGCTGTTGGTCAGCGTGACGGTCAGCGCCGTCGAAAGCTGCCCGGCTATCGTGCTGGGGAAGTTCAGCGCGGTGGCCGAAAGCGTGTCGGTTGCCGGACCTGATCCGGCCGCTGCCGCTCCCCACAGCGGAGTTGTCCAGATGCCGCGGCCATACGTGGCGGCAACAAGATTCGGCACTGTGGCGGATGCGGGCGCAGCGCTGACGGCAACCACCGGCGCATCCGGCAGCCCGCTCCCGAAAGCCGACCAACATTCATAGGGCAAAGTCGAGCAGTTCGCAATCTGCTGCGTGGAATACACTCCTGCGTCCGTGGCAACGTAAACCGTGCTCGCGCCCTGCGGGTCCACCGTCAGGCTGTTGACGGGAGCCGGGGGCAGGTTAGCCATCACCGAAGTCCAGTGCGCCCCGCCGTCGGTCGAGCGGTACACCGTCTGCACATTTTCCAGCGGGGTCTGAATTCCCGCCACGGTCACGTACACCGTCTGCCCGGTGGTGTCATGCGGGTCGATGAAGATGCTGGAGATGTCCAGCCCGTAGTGGTTCATCGCGCTGGTGTCGTTCGTGACCGGATTCAGCGTCAGGTCCGTCCACGCGGACCAGGAGCTGGTGGCGGATTATAGGTCGCGCTCAACACATGGCCGGGCAGCGTCGCGCCGCCATTCGCCGAGCCGTACATGCCCACATAGATCACTTCGCCGCCCGAGGCAACGCCGTTGAGGCGGGCAGCGCCATCGCGGCAATCGAGCGGATCAGCGCGTCGCCGCTGCACGGGCCGCTCGAGCCTGGTATCGAGGAAGGGGCTGATGGCGTTGGCCGCGCTCCAGCCCGCGCCGTTGGCCGGCCCGCGCCACACCCGGCAGGTTCCAATCAGCAACTGCGTGTGGTCCAGCGGGTCCACCAGAAAGGGCGCCGGCGCGGTCATCGTCAGCCCATCGCCGCCCACATCCGCGTCGGTGACCACGGGGTTTGTGCCAAAGTCCGCCGGCGTGCAGGCGCCGCTTGCGAGCACAGGTAGATCGAGACGCCCGCCTGGTTGTTCACATACCAGTTGGCGTTGTTGTCGGGATCGATGGCCACCGGCCCGCCCTCGCCGCCCAGAATCTGCGGCCAGTCCGCCGTCGGCCCGGTGGTGCTCTTCACGCCGGCGGTTCCGTTGGCTCCCAGCCCGGCCATCATCGTGTAGGGCGTCGAGCCCGCCTGGGAGATGCTCTCCACCTCGGCCAGCGAACCCAGGCTCCCATTCAGATTCTGAAAGTGAGTGGCATCGCTCGGCGAGCACACCGCGCCGGTCTCGCCGATGGCGTCGGTCGAGCGCCACAGCCCGCTGTCGTTGCCCACAAAAATCTCCAGCGGATTGGCCGCGTTCCAGGCCAGCGCATGCTGGTATTCGCCCACCTGCGCGCATCATGCACGTACCGTGGAGTTGGTGGTGTTGCGCCACGCGCAGCCCTGCGCCAGGCTGCACTTCCACAGGTCGTTGGCCCCGGCCAGCAGCAGCGGTTCCCTGTCCGGAGGGAACCGCCGCCAGCGCCAGGTTGTAGTCGCCGTTGCAGATCGTGGCCGGCCCAGACCCGGTGTATTCGTCTCCAGCGCCGCCGTATTCCATTGCTGGGCAAAGGTGATCGTCTGGCTGGTGCAGGCGCCCGCGCTCATCGCGCACTGGTCCTGCCAGATCCCTGGTCCTGGTTGTACTCGTCCACCGTCCAGGCAAAGGTGTCGCCGGTCTGCGGGATTCACCGCCAGCGTGCCGCGAAAGATGGGGCAGGCGATCGAGCCGGTGCTGCCGGTATTGGTCGGGCAGAGCTCCGTACTCGCCGTCAGACCCGCGCCGGGCTGCGCCGTCATCCGCGTCCAGGTGATGCCGTCCGCCGACTGGTAGTAGCCGTGGTAGCGCACCGCCGCCACAAACAGTTGCCGCACCGGATTCCACACCACCGAGGTGGCCGCATTGCCGTCAGGAAGCGCAAATCGAACGCCGGGCCCCTGCACATTTCCCGCGGCGCCGTCCGTGATGGTGGCCAGCGACCAGGTGGCTCCGCCGTCGGGGGAGTAGTAGAGACCCTCGTAGCTGCTGCCATTCCACGCCGCGTTCACCAGCGTGCCTTCGTAGGCCTGCGAGACCGCGGCCACCACCAGTTGCGGATTGACCGTGCTCCAGGCAAAGCCGGCAAAGCCTTCCCCGGCAAAGCTGTAAATGCCATCTGCAGTGTTGGAGATCAGGCTCCAGGTAGTTCCGCCGTCGGTGGAGCGCAGAATTCCCGCGCCATAGTAGGAGTCGAGGGCGTCGTTCGGGTCGCCGGTGCCGGCCAGAATCACTCCCGTACCGCCCGGCTGCACAGTCAGCGCGCCAATGCTGATGGAAGCGTCCGCCGCGCCGCTCATCGCCGACATGTCGTCGGTGAGGGGCGTAAAGCTGATGTTGGCGGGGCTGGAGGTGTCCGCATTCTGGGAGCGCCAGACCCCGCCGCCGGTGGTTCCCACATAGAGCGTGTTGCCGGTCGTATCCGACGGGTCCAGCGCCAGCGACGAGATGCGGCCCGTCACCAGTCCAGAACTCTGCGACTGAACCGCCGTTGGGCCCAGCGGCTGCCAGGCTGCGGTTCCCAGCGCCGCCGCCAGAGGATGGGCAGCAGCCGTCAGCGCACGCCGGCTGGGTTGACCGGCAAAGGCGCTGCCCGGTGTCCCGCCTCGATTCCAGCCGCGCTGGGCCAGAAACCGCTCCGCCTGAACCACCCGCGGAGGCAGATTAGCCCGCCGCGCCGCAGCTCTGGCGCCATCTGCCGCGGTGGTCTGCTGCGCCTTCGCGGTTGTCTCCAGGGCAACGCCTAGCTCAGCCGCCATTGCCGCTAAAACAAGCACTGTCAGCAACTTGCCGGTCAGCAATCCCATCCCGGCCAGGAGCGCGACTCGCCCGCCCGCTGAGCGAAGGAAGGCGCAATTGCCCGCCCTGCCGCCAGAGGGAACCTCACTGTAAGACCGCTGAAAAGTCTGAATGCTCACACGCGTCCTGACTGCGATTCCGATATCCCCTCTCTGTTATCGGCATCTTCCGAGGAGGACTTGATCGAAATCCAATGGATTACAACGTGCGAAACACGCAGCTTGTGGGATTGAAATTTGGTTGGATTATAGACTACTAACGGAAAGGCTGTCGTGCTAATGCATCCTCTGAAAAAATAAAGAGTCGCCGATTCGGCAACCCCTAGTTTGTGAGTTCGCCGTTCACTGACTACTGACTACTGTTCGCTGTTAACTGTTTTTTTACCATTCCCCCACGCCCGGCTGATGTAATCCGTCAGCGTCATCGAGATCAGGACAAGGAACATGAAGATGCCGGCGGCGACGGTCAGCTTGGTCAGCTTCGTGCTGTACTTCACGTGCATGAAGAAGAGCACCACCAGCATGGCCTTGGTAGTGGCGATGGCCAGCGCGATGATGGGATTCCAGGGGCCAAGCTCGAGAAACGACGCCCATACCGTGAGCGCGGTGCCCGTCAGCAGCGCGAAAAGGATGATCACGTAGACCCCGGGGCCTACGATGTGATGCTCGTGTTCGGCGTGTTTCGTTTGCTCGCTCATGGCGTCCTGTCCTTTATTGATGCCTGCTGATCAGATAGAGCAGCGCGAAGAGATAGATCCAGATGATGTCCACAAAGTGCCAGTAGAGGCCGAAGTTTTCAACGAACGTTACGTGGCCTGAGGTGTAGGCCCCGGCCCTGGCGCGGAAGATCATGAATCCCAGGATGCCGATGCCGATGATCATGTGCAGCGCGTGCATGCCGGTCATGGCGAAGTAGAGCGAGAAGTAGAGTCTCGGTGTGGCGCGCCATGTCCAGCGCCAGCGGCTTGTCGTGATACTCCGCATAGATTTCGGGGTCCGACTGCGGATCGAGAAACGACTGCAGGCTGTAATGGAAGCCGGGAACGTGGTGCTTCTCGATCTTCTCGCGGTACTCGATGGTCTTGATGCCCAGAAAGCTCAGGCCCAGGATGAAGGTGAGAGTCAGGCAGAGGACCAGCCCGCGCCTGCGCCGCGTCTCGGCGCACCACACGCCCATGGCCATGGTGAAGCTGGAGATGATCAGCACCGCCGTGTTCGTGGTGCCCCAAATCACATTCAACTGGTGCGAGCCGGCCACAAAGGCCGGGTAGTACCAGTTGCGATAGATCAGGTAGGCGGTGAACAGCCCGCCGAAGAACATGACTTCGGTCAGCAGGAAGAGCCACATGGCAAAGTTGGTGGCGTCGGCCTGCTGCTCGACGGATTCAAAGTGATGGCGCAGATAGGGCGGGTGCTCGTCGTGAGCATTCGCAGCCGGGGCGCCAATGAGCGAGTTACAGTGCTATCCGGCACTGGCCACCTCTTTTTCTTTCTGGCCTTTTGCTGGTTTTCCAGCCACTCGTAGTCGTAGGCTTCGTGGTCCATGATCGGAGTCTCGGCAAAGTTCTCGGTCAGCGGCGGCGACTGCGTCTGCCACTCCAGGCCCGTGGCCTGCCAGGGATTGTTGCCCGCGATCTCGCCGTACTTCAGCGACCAGGTCAGGTAGAGCACCGGCAGCAGGTAGCCCACGCCCAGAATGGTCGCGCCCGCGGTCGAGAAGACGTTCAGAACCTGGAACTCCGGCGGATAGGATGCGTAGCGCCGCGGCATGCCCAGCGTGCCCAGAATGAACTGCGGGAAGAAGGTCAGGTTGAAGCCGATGAAGGTAACCACCGCCGCCAGTTGCGAAATCTTCTCCGGATACATGCGGCCCGTCATCTTGGGCCACCAGAAGTGGATGCCGGCCAGGAACGCCATCAACATGCCGCCCACCATGACGAAGTGGAAGTGGGCCACGATGAAGTAGGTCTCGGTCAGGTGAATGTCGGTGCCCGAAGCGCCGAGGAAGACGCCCGTCATGCCGCCGATGGTGAACAGGCCCATGAAGCCGAAGGCGTAGAGCATCGGCGTCTCAAAGGTGATGGAACCCTTGTAGAGCGTGAAGGTCCAGTTGAAGATCTTGATGGCCGAGGGCACCGCGACCAGCATGGTCAGCAGCGAGAACACCAGCACCGCATAGTTCGAGATGCCCATGATGAACATGTGGTGGGCCCAGACAAAGAAGCCGAAGACCGCGATGGCCACCGAGGAGAACGCCACCGCCGTATAGCCGAAGACGCGCTTGCGGCTGAAGGTGGAGATGATTTCGGAGATCACTCCCATGCCGGGCAGAATCATGATGTAGACGGCGGGGTGCGAGTAGAACCAGAACAGGTGCTGGAACAGCAGCGGATCGCCGCCCTTGGTGGGATCGAAGACGCCGATGCCGACGGTGCGCTCCAGAGCCACCAGCACCAGGGCGATGGCCAGCACCGGCGTGCCCAGCACCATGAGGATGCTGGCCGCATAATGCGCCCACACAAACAGCGGCAGCCGGAACCAGGTCATGCCCGGGCAGCGCATCTTGTGGATGGTCACGATGAAGTTCAGCCCGGTAAAGATGGAGCTGAATCCGGCGATGAAGACCGCCAGGCCGGTGGTCATCACGTTGGTGTTCACGTAGTGCGTGGAGAGCGGCGTGGTGAAGGTCCAGCCCGTATCCACTCCGCCGGTCGACCATGGTGTAGATCACCAGGATGCCGCCGGCCACGTAGAGATACCAGCTCAGCAGGTTGATCTTGGGCAGCGCCAGATCCTTGGCCCCGATCATCATGGGGATAAGAAAATTGCCCAGCGTGGCCGGCACCGACGGCACCAGGAAGAAGAAGATCATGATGACGCCGTGCATGGTGAACACCTTGTTATAGGTGTCGGTGGCCATCAGGTCGGCCTGCGGCGTCAGCAGCTCCAGCCGGATCAGCCCCGCCAGCGCTCCGCCGATGAAGAAGAAGAACGTGATCGAGATCAGGTAGAGAATCGCAATCCGCTTGTGGTCGCCGGTCAGCAGCCAGCTCAGCAGGCCGTTCTCCTTGGTCAGGAAGTTCATCCTTCGGAATCCTGGCCGTCGACTGATCGGGAAGACTGACGATCGTGTTCGTGCTCATGGCTTCACCATCCCTTTTGAGGCTGGCGCTTTGGCTGCGGAGTTTGCGTGCCGGCGCTTTGCCTTCGCTCTCCGGCGGCAGATCGGTGGTGTTCAGCGTCTGCTGGACGCGGTAGTCGGAGTTGAGGTTCTTGATGTATTCGACCAGCGCGATCACGCCCTCTTCGCTGATCTGCCCCTGGTAGGTGGGCATGATCGGCGCATAGCCCTGGGTAATGTGCTGCGACGGGTTCAGGATCGCCTGGCGCAGATAGGCGTCGTCGGCGGTGACCGTGCCGCCGTTCGAAAGGCCAGCTTGGAGCCGTAGACGTTGGCCAGGCTCGGCCCGCGCGCGTCGGGCCGCGTGTTGTGGCAGGCGGTGCAACTCAGGCTGGCAAACAGCCGCTCGCCGTTCTGCGCCAGCGAAATGCCGCTGGTCGAGCTGGCCAGCCACTTCTTGAAGTCGTCCGGCGTCATCACCACCACGTCGCCGATCATCTGCGAGTGGTCCGTGCCGCAATACTGCGTGCAGAACAGGTGATAGGTGCCCGGCGTGGTGGCTTCAAACCACACCGTCGTGTAGCGGCCCGGAATCGCCTCGCGCTTCACGCGGAAGGCGGGAATCGAAAAGCTGTGAAACACATCCTGCGAAATCAGCGTCAACTGCACGGCGCGGCCCGTCGGCACGTGCAGCGCATTGATCTCGTGCTGCCCGCCCGGATGCTCCACCTTCCACATCCACTGCTTGCCCACCACGTAGATATTCATGGCGTTGGCCGGCGGCGTGTAGACGCGGAAATAAAGCAGCGCGCCCCACACGAACATGACCAGAAACAGCCCCAGCGGAATGATGGTCCAGGTGGCCTCCAGCAGCGTCGAGCCCTCGATCTGCACCGCCACCGGATGGCGCTTCTTGCTGTAGAGAATCGAGAAGCTGGTCACCAGCAGAACCACGATCGTCAGCCCGACCAGGCTCACCAGCACCATGAAGAAATACAGCGCGTCCATCTGCGGCGCAATCTTCGACGCCTCCGGCGGAAACAGCGCGAAGTTCGTCATCCACTTGACGAGAAACTGCCAGAGTACTGGACTGATGTGGCTCATTCCGTTATCCGTTCACCTTTTTGTCCGTTCCCGTCGTTCCTGTTTCCGGCCGGCCATCTTGCCGCAAGTCCCTGCGGAACATCACCAGCATGAATCCGCCCAGCGAAACTACAGTGACAAGCCCGCCCAACTGCACCACCCGCGCCACGATCAGCGAGTGCTTGTTGGTCTGGGGATCGTAGTGGTAGCAGTAAGTCAGAATGTTATCCACCGGCGAGCCGATGCGATTGGCCGAGGCTTCGACCAGTCCCAGCCGCAGATCCTTGGGCGAATACTCCACGCCCATGTAGTACTGCGCCAGCTTGCCTTCCGGAGTAACGATCTGAATCGCGCTGGCGTGGGCAAACTGCGTCAGCCTGCCGTCCGGCCCGGGAATCTTCACGTAGCCGAAGCCCACCGCCTTGGTGAGCGCGTCGATGTTCGGCTGCGTGCCGGTCATGAAGTGCCAGCCGTCGGCCGTCTCCGGATGCCCGTAGCGCTTCAGGTAACTGCGCTTCTTGGCCGCGGCCAGATCGGTTCCTTCGGTGGGATCGATGCTCACCACGATGACGTTGAAGTCCTTGCCGGGAACGAAGTTCACCATCTGCAACGCGCTCGTCAGCCCGTTCAACTCCTCCGAGCAGAGCATGGGGCACTGGTAGTAAACCAGCGCCAGAATCGCCGGCCGCTTGCCGAAGTAACTGCCCAACTGCACCTGCTTGCCTGCGTCGTCGGTGAAGGTGAGCGCCAGCGGCAGTTGCTCGTTCAGATGCTGCGCAATGCCCACTTTGCTCAGAATCGCGGGCGGCTTGTCGTTGGCCGGCCCCATCTGCTTGTCGCCGTAGCTGGAAACCTGCGCCTGCGCAGCGGGACAAAGCACAAAGCACAGCCACCGCGCAGCGCAACGGCCACACGGCCAGCCGCGCTGCGCCAACTTCTCCGGATTGTGCCTGTGCCTGCATGATCCTGCTTCCTTACTGTCTGCCTGATTCGTACCTACTCGCCATGTCTTTACTGCGCTGGGTGACTCTATCCCTGCGTCGCTCGCCCTCTACTTGTGCTCTTCCGTTGCCGCTGCCGGCCACCGCCGCCGCCTCGTCCTGCTCATAGCCGGTGCGCGCAAATCCGTTGGTCAGCGGCACGGCAATCACCGGCTTCTGGTCTCCGGTCATCAGCGGCGCCTGCTCCACCGCCGGCGCCACCGGCAATCCCCGCTGGGCAATCAGTTCCATCGCGCGCTCGATGGGAATTCTGCACCTTGCCCTGCGCCTGATCAACCCAGCTGTAGTTGTTCAGCAGCAAATCTTCGCGCGCGTGCAGGTCGGCCACATCCTGGTTGCCGTCGTCGGTCTGCAATCGCGGCGTGGGGAAGCTGCTGCGTCAGCTCAGCCAGCTTGTTCTTGAGATCGGGGTCGCTGGGCATGTTGCCCAGCGGACGCACATCCACCGGCCGCGCCCATTTGCTCCGCGGCCCGTCTTCCTTGGCCATGCGCGCGTTGAGCACCTTGCCGATCCCGTAGGCCAGCACCGCCGTCACCACCGCAAAGATGCTCAGCGCGACCAGAAAGACCAAAACTGCCCGAGACGCGCACATCGCTCGCCTCGTAGCCCTTCGATGCGTCGACTTCTTCCGGCTTGTTGCCATCCGGTTCGTGAGGTTTATGCGTGGACATGCTCAGGCTCCAGAATCTCCGCCAGGTGCGGATCGTTGGTCTGCACCAGCGGCCGCGTCTTCAACTGCGTGCAGAAGTAGGCCACCCAGAAGGCCGTCATCGCCACCGGCACTGCCGCGTATTCGAGAATTCCCCAACTGAAATGCAGGTTGCGCGCCGCGTCCTTGAAGTTCGGCTCAATCAGCCAGAACAGATCGAAGGCCCTGGCGAAGACCATCCACTGGCAGACCCGCACCAGCCGCTTCTTATTGCGCTTCAGGTCGCGCGAAAGCAGCATGCGTGAACGGAATCAGCCAGTGAAAGATGAAGTCGAGAGTGATGATGACGCCCCAGTGGCCGCGGATGCGGTCGAGGTACCAGGGAATCTCTTCCGGCAGATTCCCCGACCAGATGATGAGGAACTGCCCGAAGGCCAGGTAGATGTTCAGCATCACAAAGGCAAAGGTGAACTTGCCCAGATCGTGCTGCTCGGTCTGGCGCAGGATGGTCTTGTACGGCTCGCCCTTCGACAGCGCGATCACGACAATAATCGAAAGCGCCAGCACGCCGTATGCCCTGCCCGACCAGAAACAGCAGGCCGTAAACCGACGAGTACCACGTGGGATCAAGCGACATGACCCAATAAATGGCAGCAGCGGACATGGTGATGGCAGTACACCACGATGCCGGGACCGCTGATGTTTTCAAGTCGCTTGATCCACATGGGCGTGGTAGCGGGGGAAGCCGCATCCCGTTCGAGGCCCAGAGCGTTGAGCCTCCATGTGTAGAAACCCCAGATGGCGAAGCAGAGCAGGCTGACCCAGGTGAACGTCGCCGGGTTCAGCATGGGCCGCTTGAATTCGATGGCGTGGGCCTGGACCTCGTTGATCCATCCCGATTTGAGCGCGGCGCTAACATCGACGACCGCGGCCCACAGGTAGAGCTTTTTGAGCGAGAGCGCAACCACCACCCAATAAGGCAAAGACCAGCGGCAGCGTGCGGCTCATCGCTTCCAGAGGCCGGCGCAGCAACAAGCCCCACTTGCCGCCGGAGACGTACTGCACCATCAGCAGCGCCAACCCGCCCACCGAAAAGCCAAATGTGAGCATGAGGCCGAGCAGCCAGGCGCGCAACACATGGTCAATGTCGAAACCGCGCCCATCCGCAAAGCCCAGGCCTGCGGCAACCACGGAAAAGACCACCCCAGCGGCCAGCGCGCGCGTTCTCCAGCCGTCGACAAAGACCGGCGCGTCCAGTTCGGCGGGGAGCGTGTTGGCGTGTGTCTCGTGAGCCATTCCGTTAGTCCTTACTTTGTGGCCGGTGCGGCCGGTTTACTGAGGGGAATCTTGATTGCCGGGTCAGCAGGATTGGCCGGAGCCAATGCCGGTGTTCCCTGTTTCGCATCGTGCGGATACGCCTGGATGGCCGTTGCAGGCAGCGTCCACGGCTCGGCAAATTCCGGGTGCCCGCTCTCGGCGGCAACCTCTTTCAGGCTGCGCACTTGAACGCCAGAAGGAACATCCGCCACCCTGGCCGCCTGGCTCAATTGCAGCGCGCGGATATAAGCCGCCACCGCCCAGCGATCCTCCGGAGTCAGTTGCGCCGAGTAATCCGGCATGGCTCCGTAGCCGTGCGTCATCACGTAATAGTAGTGCGAGATGGGCTGTGAGAGCCGCACCTGGTCGTGATAATTGGCGGCCGGCTTGTAGCCGCGCTGCACAATCTCGCCCAGCCCGTTGCCCACCCGCGAGTGGCACGGCGCGCAGTAAATGTTGAACCGCTCCTGCCCGCGCCTGAGCACGTCAAGCGTCACCGGGAAGGGCATCAGATTTTTTTCTTCGCGGCTGCCGTTCGCTCCCTGAACGACGCCGGTATAGAAGTAGCTGTCCTCGCGCAACTGGCCGCGGGCCACGGTATTCACCACCTGCGGACGCGCGCCTCGATGGTCGGCAAAGATCTCCGAGCCGCGCTGAGGAATGATCTTCGGCTGGTTGTGCATATCCTGACGGCAACCGGTGACAAACATCAGAGCCAACACACCAGCACCAGCGGCCATGCGGCCAATCGTAACTACTCTCCGTGCCCCATCCTTGCGATTTCTTTCTATCGCAAGGGTGGGAAGCCACAGACACGAATTGAGGTGGTTTGATTCCATCAGTACTCCACCTCCACCACCGAAACCGGCTCGAAGCTCTCTAAATACTTCTTCGCGTCCTTCAGGTCAAACTTGGGGTCCAGCGCCTCCAGGCACAGAAAGAACTTGTCCGTCGTCGCCCCGTCGCAGAAGTTGGGCGCGTTGAAGAGCGGATGATAGAGCGCCGGCAATCCGTTCAGCGCCAACATGCCGAAGGCCGCCGACAATCCGGCCCACAGAATCGTCCATTCGTAGGCGGGCACCATGAACGCCGGCCATGAGTAAGTCGGCCGTCCGGCAATATTCAGCGGATAAGCCAGCACCGAGATCCAGACCTCCAGCCCGAACATCGCCGCCAGGCCCATCAGGCCGCCGATCAGCGTGACGAGCGGCACCTTGTTGCGATGGAAGCCGATGGCCTCAGCCGCTTCTTCCACCGGGTAAGGCGTGTAACAATCCAGCCGCCGCCAGCCGTCTTTGCGCGCCTGTTGCGCGGCTCGGATCAGGTCGCCCGGCGTATCGAATTCGGCCAGCAGGCCGTAGATTCCTTCGCGTGGACGCATCAGTCACCAGCCTCCGCTGCCTTCTTGGGCGTAATCCTGGCCCCCGGCAGCATCATGCGGATCTCAGACATCGGAATCATGGGCAGGAAGCGCACAAACAAGAGGAACAGCGCCGTAAACAATCCCAGCGTGCCCGCGTAAACCATGTAGTCCCATTTCGTCGCGCGGTAAGTTCCCCACGCAGACGGCAGAAAGTCGCGAGTAAGACTGGTCACGATAATGACGAAGCGCTCAAACCACATGCCTGTGTTGACCAGGATGGAAAGAAAGAACATGTACCCAATTGAGGTGCGCAGCTTGCGCGACCAAAGCGTCGTCAGCGGAATCGCCAGGTTGCAGGTGACCAGAACCCAGTAGGACCAGCCCATCGGCCCGAACATCCGGTTCCACATCATGAAGGCTTCCCAGTGCGAGGCCGAGTACCACGCCATGAAAACTTCCATGCCGTAGCCGTAGGCCACAATGAAGCCCGTCGCCAGCATGACTTTTCCCATATTGTCGATGTGGCGCTCGGTGACCAGTGCTTCGAGGTGATAAAACTTGCGCAGCGGAATGGCCAGCGTGAGCACCATAGCAAAGCCGGAATAAATGGCGCCGGCCACAAAGTACGGCGGAAAGATCGTCGTGTGCCAGCCCGGAAGCACGGCAACCGCGAAGTCGAAGCTAATAACTGTATGCACCGAGAGCACCAGCGGCGTGGCCAGTCCGGCCAGCAGCAGCGAGGCCGTTTCGTAGCGCGCCCAGTGGCGCACCGAACCGCGCCAGCCCAGCGAACAGAGGCCATACGCATACTTGGCCAGCTTCGATTCGGCGCGGTCGCGCATGGTGCCAAAGTCGGGAACCATGCCGATGTACCAGAAGACCACCGAGATGGTCGCGTAGGTGGAGACCGCGAAGACGTCCCACATCAGCGGCGAGCGGAACTGCGGCCACACATTCATGGTGAAAGGCAGCGGCAGCATCCAGTAAGCCAGCCATGGCCGGCCGGTGTGAATCAGCGGAAACATGCCGGCGCAGACCACGGCGAAGATCGTCATGGCCTCGGCAAAGCGGTTGATGGAGTTGCGCCAGCTCTGCTTGAACAGCAGCAGAATGGCCGAGATCAGCGTACCGGCGTGGCCGATGCCGATCCACCAGACAAAGTTGATAATCGCAAAGCCCCACGCCACCGGCTGCGTGATACCCCAGATGCCGGTGCCGACCAGGAAAAGCCAGGTCAGCGCCACCATCAGCATCGTGGCCAGCGCCCCGCCCACGCCGAAGATCGCAAGCCATCCCAGAGGCGTCGTCGGCGTCAGCACGATGCGCGTGATCTTCTCGGTGATCGAGCGGAAGGTCTGTCCCGGCGCAATGACGCTGTACTCGCCCGTCGCCGGGTCGATCCGCTTTTCGAGTTGGGGGTCGTGCTTCACTATGCTGGCCTCAACCCTTCGCCGGCAAGTGTTCCACCGGCGCGTTTTCGAGTTCCTGGTTCAGATTCAACACCGCGGCCACATACTTGGTCCGCGGACGAGTATTCAGATCGGCGAGCACCTGGTAACTGCGCTCATCGCCTTGCAGCTTAGCCACCTTGCTCTGCTTGTCGTTGATGTTTCCAAAGGTGATGGCCGAAGCAGGGCAGGCCTGCTGGCAGGCGGTCACAATTTCGCCGTCGCGGATGGCCCGGTTCTCCTTGTCGGCCTCGATCTTGGCCGCCGAGATGCGCTGCACGCAGTAGCTGCACTTCTCCATTACGCCGCGCGAACGCACCGTGACGTCGGGATTGCGCATCAGCTTCAGGCTCTCAGTCTCGTAGTCGGAGTAGAGCAAAAAATTAAATCTGCGAACTTTATATGGGCAGTTGTTTGAGCAGTAGCGCGTGCCCACGCAACGGTTGTAGACCATCATGTTGAGCCCCTCGGGCGTGTGCACCGTGGCGCCCACCGGGCAAACCTGCTCGCACGGCGCGTTCTCGCAGTGCTGGCAGGCCATCGGCTGGAAGTGGGCGCGCGGCGCGGCCAGGTCGCCCTCGAAGTAAGTATCGATGCGCAGCCACTGCATATTGCGCCCGATGCGCACCTGCTGCTTGCCCACGACTGGAATATTGTTCTCCGCATAACAGCTCACGATGCAGGCGTTGCAACCCACGCAACTGTTCATGTCGATGGACATGCCCCAGGCATTGGCTTCGTTGTACGGCCAATTGGGGAAGAGCGAATTACTCTTGTCGGTCGTGGTGTGCGTCTCGCCCTCGTTTGCAAATCCTGGATCAGCCTTGTACTCATCCAGCGTGGCGTAGCGAATGATGCCGCGTTCGTTAATCGCCTCATCGGCTTCCAGCGAATTGTTATCGTGGCCCTCAGGCTGTCCAAATGTCTTGCCGCGATGATCCTGGTAGTGGCTCTTGGTGATCGCAATGCCCCACTTGCCTTCGAGCTTCTTCATGGTGCCTGTTACGTAAAACGGGGAAGCCGCAGTACGAATCAGATAAGCATTGAATCCCGCGCCCGAACCCACGCGGCCGGCAAACTCGCGCCCATAGCCTAAGTAGACAGTGACCGAGTTATCCGGATGGCCCGGCGCAACAATTACCGGCGCATTCACCTTGCGCCCGTTCACGGATAACTCGACAATGTCGTCTTCTTCGAGGCCGTACCTGGTCAGCGTGGCTCCAGAGACGATCGCCGCATTGTCCCAGCTCAGATTGGTCACCGGCTTGGGTAACTCCTGCAGCCAGCCCACGTTCGACCAGCGGCCGTCATAAACATTCGGATCTGGTCGGAAGATGATTTCCAACGATTCCTTTGGTGACGGCGCGGGAACTTTAAACGGAAGCGGACCCACCTTGGTCGTTCCGCCCAGGGATTCGTAAGTCGTGTAATCAATCCATCCCTGATGCAGCGCCTTGCGCCAGCCTTCTTCAAAGTCACCTTTGATTACAGGCCGCCAGGTCTCGCGCACCGCATCGTAAGGGCTGACCATCGGCTCGTCGAGTAGTGTCTGCAAGACATGGTGCGCTGTCTTGCCGCCATAAAGCGGATCGATCATCGGCTGCACAATGGAAACCGTTTCGTCGTAAGCGCGCGTGTCGGACCATGATTCCAGAAAATGCGCCGCCGGAATATGCCAGTGAGAAATCTGCCCTGTCTCGTCCAGATGCGAGCCCAGGTGCGCAACAATATCCGCCTTGTTGAAGGCATCGGCAAAGTTCAGGTCAGCGGGCGCAGTGTAAATCGGATTGGCGTTCAGAATCACCAGCCAAGCCACCTTGCCTGCATTCAAATCGGCAACCAGCGCTTTAATGTCTGCGATCTGATCCGATTGCATCGGAATCACCGGGCGAAGTGACATGGACCCCGTCCGCTCCAAATTGCTCAAGGCGTTGTTGATGTTAAGCACCAGCAATGCAACCGTGGGATCTTGATACAGTCCCGGAATCACCACGCACTTGCCGGCATGTGCCTTCAAGTCCTTTGCTAAAGCGGCCAAAAACTTCTTCTGCTCATCGCTCCACGCATACGCCGGAGGCTCAACGCCATTGATTCCAACAGCCTTTGCTAACTCCGCGGTGAAGGCCGGAATCTCGCTCGCCCTCAATCCAAGCCGATGCTCCGCCTTCAATCCTGTCGTCGTCGGTGTCGATTCAATCGCGTACAACCGATTCAGCTTCGTTGGATCTTTGCGCCGCTCCGCATATTGACGAACTAATTTATGGAAACCGGGATAGGATGCTCCCGAAAGGAAATCAGCATCCAGCGAAACAATCACATCTGCTTCGGCCAAATCGTATTGAACATTCAGCCCACTAGCGAGTGCAGTTCCTGCAATCGCCGGGTCATACTGCACCAGCGTCGCCTTTGGGTACGCCTTCTTTACCTCACCCCACTGCCGCGCTAGAGTCGGCGAAGTAATCGTCTCGCTGAGGAAGTAAATTCCCGTCCCGTCTTTGGTCGAGGCAACCTTCAGCCGCAGCTCCTGCGCAAACTCCGCCCACTCGCGGTTCTCGCCGCGAAAGGTCACGTGCTGCGAGCGGTCCGGATCATATAAGTCGAGCAGCGTCGCCTGCGTGAAGGGGTCCGACGCGCCCTGGTTGTATGGATGCTCGGGGTTGCCGTCAATCTTGATCGGCCTGAATTGATCGCTCTTGACCAGCAGCGGCACCGCTCCGGTAACAAATGGATGCGCGGTAGCAAAGTAATTCGGCTTGCCCAGAATCAAATCTTCCGGCGCTTTGACATACGGATAAATCGGTTCGTCCGGCTGCTTGGTGCATCCCGCCAGCCCGGCCAGCGCCACCGACGCGCCCATCAGCCTGAGGAAACCGCGCCGCGAAACGTCATCGCCCCACGCATGTGGCGAGCCGGGAAACTCCTTCTCCACCGCCGCCTGAAACTCGGGCGTATTGGCAAGCTCATCCACCGAGCGCCAATATTTTTTGCCGCGCACAGCCTTGAGCTTCTCGCGCGCCTGCTCCAGCGTCATCGCCGCCGGCTTGATCGTCGTCACCAGATCGTTCTTTCTTTCGTTCATCGGTGGCAGACCTCGCAACTGGTCAGATCCTTAGGGGTGCGAATCTTGTAGTGGACAACGAGGAAGTTACCTAACTCGTTCTGGCTGGTGAATTTCTTGTACTCCGGAGCGCCGATAGCATCTGAGCTGATAGTCGCTGCCGCGCCATGGCCACCGAGCGAGGGCATCTGCAGCGAAGCCACTTCGACGCCGGCCCGCATCGGGTCTTTGGTCGCGCAGTTGACGCTTTGCGCCGTGGGCATGCCGCTCTTCTCATCGCCCACCGCGCACCACACCGGCCGGTCGCTCGACGGTTTCTCCCAGGCCATGTTGTAAATCTCGCTGGTGGGGCGCAGGTTCTTCGCCGGGTTGCGATGGCAATCCAGGCACCACTCCATCTGCAAGGTATTTTGCGCGTACATCAGCGGCATCTGGTCCACGCGGCCGTGGCAACTGGCGCAGCCGATTCCCTTGTTCACGTGAATCTCGTGGCTGAAGTAGACGTAATCGGGCAGGTCATGCACCTTGATCCAGGGCAAAGATTGTCCGGTGGCCCAGCTCTGGCGCACCGGCTCCAGCAGTTGCGCGTTGGTCCAGATCTGCGCGTGGCAGTTGATGCAGGTTTTGGTGGGGGGGATTCCGGCGTAGCTCGACTTTTCCACAGTGACATGACAGTACTGGCATTGGAGACCCAGCCCCTGGACGTGGTGCTTGTGGCTGAAGGGCACCGGCTGGTCCGGACGCTGGCCCTGTCGCGTCACCCAGGGCGAGCGCTGCAACTGGTCCAGCGTGACCCCCAGAGCGATCACGAGCAGCCCCGTCAAAACCAGGCTTGCGCGAGCCAAGCCATTGGAGCTGCGGTCAAATATTTGCGCCATACGTACGTTCCTTGCCTGGTTGGCATTTATTTGATGTGCGCGCTGTGATGGCGGTCACATTTGTTGTGTGAAAAAGTTTTTCCTGGGTGCAAATCACCCGAGAGACGGAGAACCACCAAAAATGGATAGAGCCGCCGCGAACCGCCGCCGAAGAGCAATGGAGCGAAGCAATTTGCGATTAAGTTCGCGCCGTCCAACCTTGTAACTGACTGGAATTAAACCAACTTGTAACAATTACAGTGCGAGATAACCGAACCGCCCTGGCCGCTTGAATGCCAGAGATGACCCTCTCACAAACAAAATAGCACGCTTATTCCGGACTGCGCCAGTCCAAAATAAAAAATCTCATCCCTCCCGAAGTCCAGGACCATCCGGCCGGGCAAACCGGGTCCAGCAAGCGCTCCTTGCGCTTATTCTGTTCTGATGATGGCTTATGCCAGAGTTCTTCCCATGTTCAGAACCGCTTTGGTCGTCGTGTTTTCTGTCCTCTGCCTGACAATGGTCAGCATGGGTCAAGTGGGCGACCACCCTGTTTCCGCCAAACTGAAAGCAATGCTGTTGATGCAACGAGCCGAGAACGGGGATACTCACGCTCAATCCGAAGTCGTCCGCAAAGCCGAAAAGGGGGATCCACAAGCTGAGTCAGCACTCGGCGACAACTACGAGTACGGCAACTGGGTTCCTAAGGACCATGCTGAGGCGCTCCGTTGGTATCGCAAGGCTGCCGAACACGGCGACATTGGCGCTCGTGAAATCATCGGCCAAATGTATTTTGATGGCAAAGGCGTGAAGCGCGACTTCGCGGAGGCGGCCCGTTGGTTTGGGTGTCCGAAGCCGTCTGAGGCGATTCTTGCAAGTTGCAGTGAGATTAGATATAGAGATTTGCCGCAGGGAGCACGCGATCTGTTGACTAAGATGAAGTGTGAGGTCCATGCCGGCTCGAACTACAACTACGGAAGTGCAGTCGATCTAAGCGGCACGGGAACGCAGGCGTATCAGTACTGCTGTAGTGAATCACCCCACGGACCTTGCGGCGCAGTTGTCATTGGCAAGATGGGCGGAGAATGGAAGGAGTTGAGCGCCAAAGGGGGATTGCTTGGGTTCTACGGAGCCTGCAACGGTTTCATTGTTCTCGACAGCCAGCACAATGGCTTCCACGACGTTTGTCTTCCCGTTCAATGCTCCTCGGTAACGCCAGTCACTGGTAATGCCTGCGTTCCGACGATTTGGCAGTTCGGCAATGGCCGTTATCGTTCTGTTGCAAACACCACCGCGAAACCGCCGCAGTGAGCCGCGTATAGTGAGATGAGATTCCTCTATGCTCCGACTTCTGCGATTCCTGACTGCCGGCATCCTGTTCGCCTGGGCGATTGCGCCCGCGCCGGCGCAGGCATTTGTCAGCACTAGCCGCCACCACCAGCCGGAACCGCCGCAGGAGACAGGCTTTCTCAATCGCACCGTTGAGCTCGACGGCGTTGCCTACCGCTTCCAGGTTTACTTGCCTGAAGCCTTCCGTCGGGACGACCGCAAATCGTGGCCAGTCATTCTCTTCCTGCATGGACGCGGCGAGCGCGGCTCGGAGGGGATGTGGCAGACGCAGATCGGGCTGCCCCAGGCGGTGCGCGACCATCCTGAGCGCTGGCCCTTCGTCATCGTGATGCCGCAGTGCCCGTTGACCGCTTTCTGGACCGACCCGGGGATGTTGAAGATGGCCATGACCACCCTGGACCGGGAGACGGCCGAGTTCCACCTTGACCCGGAGCGCACCTACCTCTCCGGACTTTCTTTGGGAGGATATGGATCATGGGAGCTGGCGCGGCTCTATCCCCGGCGTTGGGCGGCGGTGGCCATCATGTCCGGCGGCATCTTCTGGAGCTACGCGCCGGAGCGCTGGCAACAAGCATCGACGCTGCCAGCCGAGTACGCCCGCGCGCTGGGCCACACTCCCGTCTGGCTCTTCCAGGGCAGCGAGGACAATATAGTGGTCCCGCGGCAAAGCGAGCTTATGTTTGAGGCTATGAAGGCCGCCGGCGGCCATGTCCGTTTGTGGGTCTACCAGGGACTCAAGCATGACAGTTGGACCCGCGGCTATGACGAGCCGGAGTTGCCGCGCTGGCTGCTCTCGCACCATATCGAGGCCAGGCCGGGCGAAGAGTTGCCGGCGCTGGCCGAGCGGCTGCTGATTCCGCTGCACCCGCCGGCAATCAGGCTGACCCCTGCCGAACTCGATGCGTTGGCTGGCGAGTATCGCGACGCGAGAGGCCATCTCGGTGCAACTTTCTTCCGCCAGGGCGACCGGCTCTACGAAAAGAACAAGTATGGTGAAATTGAAGACCTGGCTGCTGAATCGCAATCTGTCTTCTTTTATCCCAACGGCTCGAGCCTGACCCGGCTCACCTTTGAGCGCGACGCCGAGGGCCGCGTGACCGCAGCCGTCTTCCGCGACGACCGGCACGAGGAACATTGGGAGAAGCGAGCTTCCGCTTCCAACCGCTAGGAAATCGCTGACTCAGCCGGGGCCTGTTAACACTACTCAGGCGGTTGGCGTTGCGCGCGAAAACCCGGCTATAGCGAAACCAGAGTAGCTGTACCCAGAGGCACGACTGCCAAGTGGCTTTTTCCTCAAGAAAAAGCCACCTTGTACAACCTTAGCAAGGGCACGTTTACTCTGGTTTCGCTCTAGACTTCATTCTCGCCCTCGACGGTGGACCCGCCATAGCCTTCAGGCTCGGCCTCCCTCCCCAGCGACGAAGACCTGTCGCCGGGGACCCCGCAATCCTGATGCTCGAAGTGCGCTGCGCCGCCTGCATAGTAGGCCACCGGCTTCGCGCCCCAGTAATACTTGCCTTGAAGCTGCGCTCGCGTCGCCCCATTCCACTCCTATTCCGTCAGGCCGCTGGAGCGCATGATGGCCTCGCACGCCGCCCAGTCCCCGTGCTCGTGGCAGACAATCCAATGCAGCAAAACCACCTCCGGGGTGTCTTTGCCCAGCAAAGCACCGCGCTCTTCGCCTGCCCAGCGATGAAGCCGGATGGAGGCCCCAGATGCAGCAAGGCAGCCCCCGAAGAGACTGCCCTACGTACTCGCTACCTTCGTCACGACTCTTGTGCTGGGTTGCTGCGCAAGACGCCAACAAGCATAGTGATGAGTCCAATTAGGATGACTGCGCAGTTTATGCCGCTGAGTAGTGGCAAGTAAACGCTGGGCGAAAATTGCATGACGATTCTGAAAACGGAATACACCCCAAAAAGAATGGCCGCTATACGGTCGGTTGCTTTGGGGAGTTTCTTACAGTACCCCCAACTCACGAAGGCTGCTCCGGCGTAAATGACAGCGGTTAAATAGGAAGAACTTCCGACGACAGTTCGCCCTGAGATGAGCACTAGCTCACGATGAACTGCGTAAGCACAATTGACTCCGATTATCACAATGGCAACAATACGGAACAACTTCTGATTCGTGATTTCCTGCGTCATGGTCATAAAGTCCCGTTGACTGGCACAAAGAAATGCCCGCCCCTACTGTTGTCATTGACTAAAAATAATCGGATCCCCACGCTTCATGTACGCAAGTCTCTCTGATCCCTAGTTGGAGTGAAGCGCCTGCGACAAAAAAGGCACCGGATGTCTTATATGCCCCTCCCCCGCCAGCTAGAATGCTTAGCCCGTAAGCAGTCACAATCTCTTCACCTTGATTAACGGTTTCATAAGCCTCGCATCCTAATTGTGCCGCGTATTTTGTCCACCAACTTTGCTGAGGAGGAGTAGGCGTGGCCCTCACAGACGCGTTATTTGTAGTACCGCCGCCACCCCCACCGCCACCAAAAACACTGCCTGAGACCGGAGAAAACATCATCGGAATAAATTCGTCGGCCGGACCACTGTTAGCGGCAATGGTAATAACTTCATCGAGCGGACCACTGTTAACGGTAACGAATTGGGGATCATTAGTGGTACAACCGCCCAGGCCGCAAGTAGCAGGTGCAGGACACCCGTCAGGACACAAATTATCGGGAGGATCGCCCATGCCATCGCTGTTGAAGCTGTAGTCGCCGCCATCGCTAGTGACTATAGTGTTGCTGGTATCGGTGGTGTTGTAGGGGTCATTGGCAAAGGCAAATTCCTCGTCAGGGGAGCCGCCGCCGCTACCGCTGGGGCCGTCATAGACGCAACCGACAGACATAGCACGAACGCCAGAGCCGCGTCCACCCATGCCGCGCACCCCGAGACAAGCTATCAGTCCGCTGGGATCGGCGGCGGCCAGCGGATTGTTCCCCGCATACACATAGCGGTTAAAGCTCTGCGGATTCCTCGTCTGATAGCTGCCGTGATAGGGGTCTGGCGAGAGCCACCGCCCCTGCGCATTGGAGTCTTGCCGTTGCTGCGCGTGCGCCGTACCGCTCTCCGCATCCAGATCGAGTTGCGCGTAGTGGTTGGCGTCCGTGTCCGCGCCGGTCGTCGCCTGGCCGTCGCCAAAGGGAAGAGATTGGTAGAAGCCTTCCACGCCGCCATTATACGTCGTGCGCATCCGCTCCGTCCCCAGCCAGTCACCCCAGCGACGAATACCTGTCCCATCACCCCACGATGCAGTGATCACTTCGCGGGGACTCCACGTCGCCGGGAACCCCGGCTTCTTGTGGCCGGATATTCGCGCGCAACACCAACCGCCTGAGTAGTGTTAACAGGCCCTGGGAAGATGCGGCTCAGGCATTGGAGCTGAGCGCCGCCTCGGCCCATTCGACGGCCAGCGAATGGCAGCGCATGACCTGCTCATGGCTCAGGCCGCTGGAGCGCATGATGGCCTCGCACGCCGCCCAGTCCCCGTGCTCGTGGCAGACAATCCAATGCAGCAAAACCCCCTCCGGGGTGTCTTTGCCCAGCAATGCATCGCGGGCCGCCTCGCGCAGAGGCATCAGCCGGACCATATCCTCCATGAGAATGCGCAGCATGGCAGGGAAGAGGCTGACCATGCCGATCAGGTATTGCTCGCATGGAACCAGTCCGCAGAGGCTGGCCGCCAATTCGCAGAAACGCCCTCGCTCAAAGGCCATGCGTAGAATCTCCGCCGGCTGGTCGGAGCTGAAGTCGCAGGCAATGGCCAGCATGGCGATGCGCCGGAACGCCGCTTCTCCCACCAGCATCAGCGCCGTCTGGATCGAGGTCACCTCCTGGCGCATGGCGCAGACCGGCGAGTTTACCAGCCGCAGCAGCCGGTAGGTGAGGCTGGCGTCGCACATCACCAACTGGCTCAGGCGTTGCAGATCGACGGGTTCTTTTTGCAGATCTTCCAGGATTTCCAGATGCACCAGCCGGTTGCCGGGAATCCTGTGGCTCTCCAGCGGCTCCGGACGGCAGAAATAGTACCCCTGAAACAGGTCGAAGCCCTCTTTGCATGCCTGCCCATATTGCGCCTGCGTCTCCACATTCTGCGCCACCAGGTTGGCCGTGGAGCCGTCCAGCCAGCGGAGCAGGCTGCGGCGCTCGGCGGAGCCGACTTTCAGAATATCCACCTTGATATAGTCGGCCAGATCGGTCAGTGGCCTGGACTGCGGCTTCTCGGTGAAATCGGCCAGCGCCAGCCGGAAGCCCGACGCCTTCAGTTTGCGGCAGGCTGCCAACAGGTCCGGCGTGGGGTCCGCGCTGGAGGGCAGTTCCAAAACCGTCATGTGGGGCGGCAAAACCTCCACCCACTCCCCGGTCAGCGAATCCGCGGTGCAGTTAACAAAGGCCGGCAAGCCGCGCGACAGCTCTTCCAGCCCGAAGATCACCGTATTGTCGAGCATGGTGCGGGTCGCCAGGTCGCTCTTCGAGCGAGTGATCGGCTCCCGCCCGTTCCAGAACAGCAACTCATAGCCCTGCGCCTTGCCGTGCAGGTCCAGGATCGGCTGGCGCGCCACATAGCGAAGTTCGCCTGCCTGCTTCTGGATTGAATCGGCAGCATTTGCCGCCCTGGCTTGTGTCTCCATGCAGACCATCTCCCCTCCTGTTTATCGTTGCCGGGGCTTGAAACGTGAGAGCATTTCCGCGCATGGGACAAACTTCCGGGCAAATTCTGTCTGAAATAGGCACAACGGGCCACCGAAGAGATCCTGGAGGCCCTCGGCAAGCCACCCCAGCGACGAGGATCCCGGCAACCAACGGAACCCGGCGCGCCGCGGTTGCGTAGTAGAATCAGAGCGATTCCTTCGAGGAGACAGTCATGTATTGCAGCGGATGTGGTTTGGCTTTAGCGCCCGGGCAGGGATTCTGCCCACAGTGTGGCCGTCCGGCAGCCCCGCCGATTCCCCCAATCCCCGGCATGGAGTTTCAACTGCAGAACTATGCCGGCAAGGTGAAGGCGCTCGGCGTCGTCTGGCTCATCTATGCCGGCTTTGCCTTGTTGACGGGATTCGCCGCGCTGGCCTTTGCTGACGCCTTCCTCTCAGGACGCTTCGGCCCCTGGATGCACGGCCCCCTGCCTCCGGAGTGGTTCGGGCCCGCCATCCTGCACTTTGCCTGGGTGTTTCTCCTGATGCGCGCCGGCCTGGCCGCGGTGGCCGGATGGGGCTTGCTGGAGCGCTCGCAATGGGGGCGGATCGTGGCCATCGTGGCCGCCATCCTGAGCCTGATCAAGTTCCCCTTCGGAACCGCCATCGGCATCTGGACCCTGGTCGTGCTGCTCGGCTACCGCAACTCGACGCTCTACGAGCAGTTGTAAGACAGCTTCAGCTCTAGGGCCTGTTAACACTACTGAGGCAGCTGGCTGCTAGCCGGTTTGCGGGCGGGCCGGAGGAATCGGCTGTCCTACCTCGTGCCGCACTGGACTCCGGTAGAGCTAGAGGTTAGAAGCTAGAAGCTGCCCTTCCGCATTACAATCTGAACCATGAGCTTCCCTGAATCACGCATGCGCCGGCTGCGGCGCACGGAATCCCTGCGGGCGCTGGTGCGCGAGACCGCCGTCACGCCCGGCGAACTGATCTACCCCCTCTTCATTTGTCCGGGCGAAGGCGTGCGCCGCGCCGTCGGCTCCATGCCGGGAGTCTTCAATCTCTCCGTCGACGAGGCGGTGCGCGAAGCCGAGGAGGCCGCGCGGCTGGGCCTGGGCGGCCTGCTGCTCTTCGGCCTGCCCGAGTCCAAGGACGAGCAGGGCTCCGGCGCATACGACGACAACGGCATCGTGCAGCAGGGCCTGCGCGCGCTCAAAGCGTCTCCGGCCGCCAAAAAACTCGTCCTCATCGCCGACGTCTGCCTCTGCGAGTACACCAGTCACGGCCATTGCGGCATGGTGATCGAAACACCGGACGGATGGACCGTGGACAACGACCCGTCTCTGACTTTGCTGGCCCGCACCGCCGTCAGCCAGGCCAAAGCCGGAGCCGACGTGGTCGCCCCCAGCGACATGATGGACGGCCGCGTCGGGGCCATCCGCCGCGCTCTCGACGCCGCGGGCTGCAAGGACACGCCCATCCTCAGCTACGCTTCCAAGTTTGCCTCGGCCTTCTACGGACCCTTCCGCGAGGCAGCCGACTCCGCGCCCCAGTTTGGCGACCGCAAGACCTACCAGATGGATGGCGCCAACCTGCGCGAGGCCATGCGCGAGATCGATCACGACCTCGCCGAGGGCGCTGACATGATCCTGATGAAGCCCGCCATGCCCTACCTCGACGTGATCCGCGCCGCCCGCGAGCGCACCGGCGTGCCTATCGGCGCCTACCAGGTCTCGGGAGAATACTCGATGCTTCAGGCCGCATTCGAGCGCGGCTGGCTCGACCGTGACCGCGCCACCCTCGAATCGCTCATCGGCATTCGCCGCGCCGGCGCAGACTTCATCGTCTCCTACTTCGCCAAGGATGCCGCCAAGCTGCTGGGGTGAGCGCGGCCAGTCCGGCTGCGCAATGCAGCCGGTTGCGCAATTCCATGCAGCGCGATACTCTTACACAATCTTTGGTCTCTCTCAGGAGGTTCCTGTTATGCGTAGTCGCCGCACCCTCAATTTCGCCCGACTTTGCCTTTTGTTTGCCGTTTTCCTCGTCGGCATGGTCACAGTTGCCCACGCGCAACAGGTTTCGCAGGCCGACATCGCCAAGATGGTCAGCCTGCTCAAGGCCAACAGCTACGACTTCAAGACCACCAACTCGCCCTCCGTCTGGGTGATTCACTTCACCGGCACCCACCTGAAGGACATCAAAGTGGTGCTGGCTCTGGGCGGCGATGAAGACAGCGACATGGTCATCTTCGTCACCGTCGTGGAGAAGCGCCGCATGCCTGTCACCACCGAGTTCCGCGGCCACCTGCTTGAGCAGAACCACGCTCTGAATCAGGTGAAGGTCGGCTTCGACGCTGATGGCGACCTCTCAGTCCGCACCGACTCTTCGCTGCGCCTCTGCGATGCGCGCGGCTTCTACAATATCGTCACCCAGGTCAAGAATGCCTCCGATGATATCTACGGTCAGATCGAGTCCCAACTGCTGCCTTAGAAACGCCTCCATCCGGTTATTCATCCGGCCCATAATTACTGACACTCCGTGCCCCATCCTTTCCGCATTTTTCTGCGGAAAGGGTGGGAAACCTCAACACTATTTACGGGCTGGATCAATAGTACTTTCTGCTTGCCGCCAGAAGTGTGTTTTCCTATAAGTGCCTACCCATGCTCAAGCGACTGGAAACCTACTTTGAATTCACGCGCCTGGGAACCAACTGGCGCACCGAGATTCTGGCCGGCGTCACCACCTTCCTGACGATGGCCTACATCGTGCTGGTCAACCCAGCCATCCTGGCCGCCGCCGGAATGCCGCTCGCCGCCGTGACCGCGGCCACCTGCCTGTCTGCTGGTTTTGCTTCGATCATGATGGGCGTGGTGGCGCGCTATCCTATCGCGCTCGCTCCCGGCATGGGCCTCAACGCCTACTTCGCTTACACCGTCTGCATCAAGATGCATGTGCCCTGGCAGACGGCTCTGGGCGCGGTCTTCCTCTCCGGCGTTCTCTTTCTGGCGCTGACTGCCGTGGGCATCCGGCAGATGATCCTGCGCGCCATTCCCCACGAGCTGTACGCAGCCGTGGCTGGCGGCATTGGGCTTTTCATCGCCCTCATCGGCTTTCGCAACGCGGGCCTGGTGGTGGGCGACGCGAACACGCTGCTCAGCCTGGGCAACATCCGCAACCCCACAGCGGCTCTGGCTCTTACTGGGCTGCTTCTCATGGTTGCGCTCGAAGTGAAGAAGGTCCGCGGCGCCATCCTGATCGGCGTGCTCTCCATCACCGCGATCGCCTGGGTGCTGGGACTGGCGCACTGGACGCCCGCCGCCGTAGGCCTTTCGAGCCTGGCTGCCACAGCCCTTCAGCTCGATATTCGCGGCGCGCTCAACAAAGGCCTGTTGGAAATCGTCTTCGTCTTTTTCTTTGTGGACCTCTTCGACAACCTCGGCACGCTGGTCGCCGTCACCAAAAGGGCCGGACTGATCGAGGCCGACCACTCGATTCCCCGCCTGAGTCGCATCCTCTTCACCGACGCCACGGCCACCGTCTTCGGCTCGCTGACCGGAACCTCGACCGTGACGAGTTACGTGGAGTCGACGGCCGGCGTAGCTGCCGGAGGCCGAAGCGGCGTCACCGCCATCGTGACTGGAGTGTTGTTTCTGATCGCCATCGGCGCGGCGCCGTTTGTGGGCATCGTGCCCCCGGCCGCCACAGCCCCGGCGCTCATTCTGGTGGGCTCAATGATGCTCGCGACCATCAGCGAAATTCGCTGGCGCGAGCCGCTGATTGCCGTTCCCGCCTTTCTCACCCTGGTGCTCATCCCCTTTACTTTCTCCATCGCCAACGGGCTGGGCTTCGGCATCATCAGTTGGGCCGCGCTGCACCTGGCTACCGGCAAACTCCGCCGGCAGGACTGGCTGCTCTACCTGCTGGCCGCGCTGTTTCTGGTTCGCTTTATTTACCTCGGAACAAGCTAGGGTCTGCTAACACTACCTGGACGGTGGCGACGGGAACCAATTTTCCCTAGTTCGAGGAATGAGGAGCGACGGATACCGGGCGTATCCTAGCGACGATTGACGAAGAAATGGGGGAAATTGGCCCCGTCCCTTCGGGTTGCGGCGAAAACCCGGCCATACTTCATTCTCGCCCTCGACGGTGGACCCGCCACAGCCTTCGGGCTCGGCTTCGTCTGGCCGGATTTTCGCACGCAACGCCATCCGCCCAGGTAGTGTTAACAGGCCCTAGGGTCTGCTATCATCGGCTCGAAATCCAGAAGGGAGAGCCTATGCTCTGGTATCACTACGTCGCTTTCTTCTTCGGGGGCGCGTTCCTCGCCAACAGCCTGCCCCATTTCATCAACGGAATCTCGGGCCGCGCCTTCCAAAGCCCCTTCGCATCGCCGCCGGGAAAGGGCTTGTCCTCCTCGACGGTCAATGTCCTCTGGGGCTTCTTCAACCTGGCCGTCGCCTATGTGCTTATCTGTCGCGTCGGCAGCTTCAGCTTACTCAACACCCTGCACGTGCTCGTCCTCGGAGCAGGCATTCTGCTCATGTCGCTCCAGCTTTCCTGGGCATTCGGCCGGTTCCACGGCGGGAAATAGGCCGCATTTTTGCGGTGATCTGCCCTGATTCAGTGTCGCCGTCGCGGTATACTCGTTGCCAGCACCAGCCGGGGACTCATTTATGTTTACTCTTGAGAAGTTTCTCGAAAACGCAACCGCGCTGACCATTCTTCTGGCGTTTGTCGGCTATCTGGCCACCGCGTGGAGCGCCAGAATGTTGGCCCGCCGCAAGGACAAGCTGGAGCTGGTAAACCGGCGCCTCAACGAGTTCTACGGACCGCTCTATATCGCCTTGCAAGCAGGCAACATCGCCTACCGCTCGCTGCTCAAAAAGCAGGGTAAGACGCATAGCTTTCCCATCCTCGACAGCGAGATGAAGGAGTGGATGCTGTGGATGAACACTGTCTTCATGCCCCTGAACGACATCCGCGAAAAAATCATCATCGAGAAGGCTTATCTCATCATAGAGGAGCAGATGCCGCATTGCCTGCTCGACTTTGTGACCCATGTGTCGGGTTACAAGGCTGTGCTGGCCAAGTGGGCAGACGGCGATTACAGCGAGCGCCGCTCCACCATCGGCTGGCCGCCTGAGTTCGACATTTATGTCGAGCGCTCCTATGCGGCGCTAAAAGCCCAGCAGACCCGCCTGCTGCATGGCTCGCTCTGGAGGCTCTGGCACCAGTTGTTCGATGGCAAGCGAAGCTGAGACAGCTAACAGTCAACCGTTGGCAGTAAGCAACAATTGATTGGACATATCGCAATTGACAACTCAGTAGTTATAGCTGTCAACTGCCTGCTGTTAGCTGTCGTTTTAATACCGATAATTCTCCGCCTTGTAAGGCCCTTCGACGGCCACTCCCAGATACTCGGCCTGTTTTGGAGTCAGCGTAGTCAGTTTCACGCCGATCTTCTCCAGATGCAGCCGGGCTACCTCTTCGTCCAGCTTCTTCGGCAGCACGTAGACGCCAACCTTGTAACTGTCCTTCTTCTCCCACAGGTCGAGTTGCGCCAGCGTCTGGTTGGCAAAGCTGTTGCTCATCACAAAGCTCGGATGCCCCGTCGCGCAACCCAGATTCACCAGGCGCCCTTCGGCCAGCACGAAGATGCTGTGCCCGTCGGGAAAAGTGTACTTGTCCACCTGCGGCTTGATGTTGAGCTTGGTCACGCCCGGCTCCGCGTTGAGCCGGTCCATCTGAATTTCGTTGTCGAAGTGGCCGATGTTGCAGACAATCGCCTGGTCCTTCATCCGCTTCATGTGATCGAGGGTGATGATGTCCACGTTGCCGGTGCAGGTGACGTAGATATCGCCGCGCCCCAGCGTGTCCTCCACCGTCGCCACCTCGAAGCCCTCCATCGCGGCCTGCAGAGCATTGATGGGGTCAATCTCCGTGATGATGACGCGCGCGCCCATGCCGCGCAGCGAGTGCGATGAGCCCTTGCCCACATCGCCGTAGCCGCAGATGACGGCAACTTTGCCCGCCACCATCACATCGGTCGCTCTCTTGATCCCGTCGGCCAGCGACTCGCGGCAGCCGTACAGGTTGTCAAACTTCGACTTGGTCACCGAGTCGTTCACGTTGATGGCCGGCACCAGCAGCTTGCCCTGCTCCATCATCTTGTACAAACGATGCACGCCGGTCGTCGTCTCTTCCGAAACGCCGCGCCACTCTTTGGCGATCTTGTGCCAGTGTTGCGGATCTTCGGCATAAACCTTCTTGAGCAAATCCTTGATCACCTGCTCTTCGTGGTTCGACGCCGCGCCGTAAACCCATTTATCGCCATCTTCCAGCTCATAGCCTTTGTGAATCAGCAGCGTCACGTCACCGCCGTCATCCACCACCAGTTGCGGTCCCTTACTTTCGTTCCCTGGTCCGCCCTTGTGGCTGAGCGCCTGCAGGGTACACCACCAGTACTCTTCGAGCGACTCGCCCTTCCACGCAAAGACCGGAACCCCGCTGGCGGCGATGGCCGCGGCGGCATGATCCTGTGTCGAAAAGATATTGCAGCTCGCCCAGCGCACCTCCGCGCCCAGGCTGGTCAGCGTCTCAATCAAAACCGCCGTCTGAATCGTCATGTGCAGTGAGCCGGTGATGCGCACGCCGGCCAGCGGCCTGGCCGCCGCGTGCTTGTTGCGGATCGACATCAATCCCGGCATCTCCTGCTCGGCGATGGCGATCTCCTTGCGGCCCCAGTCGGCCAGCTTGAGGTCGGCGACCTTGTAATCCGTTGCGGTGGTTTCCAGAGTTGACGTTGCCATAAATGGTGATTGCTCCTATCCCCTTGAGAATATCATTCTGGGGACTCGGAGCTATACGACTGAGTGCACATCCTCGCCGCGTTCTTGTGTTTGCTTCGAGGATTCGATGCTCAAAGTTTCGCGCCTTCGGCTTCCAGCAGTTGGTTCTTGCGCTCGATGCCCCAGCGATAGCCGGTGAGCGAGCCGCTGACTCCGACAACGCGATGGCACGGGACCACCACGGCCACGCGATTGACAGCGCAGGCGCGGGCCACTGCGCGGGTCGCCTTGGGATTGCCTAATTCGCGCGCCAACTGGCTGTAACTGCGCGTCTCGCCGCGCGGAATCTGGCGCAGCGCCTGCCAAACGCGCAGTTGAAACGCCGTCCCGCGCAGGTCCAGAGGCACCTGTGGCGCGGCCACCTGCGGTGGGGCCAACTTTTCCGATGAGTTAGTTAAGCCACAGACCGAGTGCAGCGCCGCTTCCACCATGGTTGCCAACGAAGGATCGCGGCGCAGCGTGGCGGCGGGAAACTCCTCGCGCAAGGTTGCCTCCGCTTCATTCTTTGTGCCCGCAAGCGCCAACCAGCAAAGCCCGCGCGCAGTCGCGCCCACCACCAGCCAGCCAAAGGGCGTGCGAGCCGCGTTGTAACCGATCTGCTCGCCGCGGCCTCCGGCGGCAAAGCGGGCGGGCGTCATGCCCAGTTGCGCGCCGTCATAGCCCCGGCTCGACGAACCGAATCCTGCGCTATAAATCGCATTGGTCACGGTCTCTCCTTTTTTGAGCGCGCTGCGCAGGCTGGCGGCCCGCAGCGCTCGCTGATATTGCAGAGGGCTCGCGCCCATCTTCTGCGTGAAGAGCCGCTGCACGGTGAAAGGACTGAGGTGTACGAGCCGGCCCAGTTCGGCCAGCGAGACGGGACGGTCGTGATGAGCCTCGATGTGCGCGCGAACCCTGTCGATCGGCCCGCCAGATTCCGCGATTTGCGTTTTGCCGCTCATGAGAACCATCGTCGCCGATCAGCGCCTTGGCAGGCTACCCGATTCTTGCGCGCGATTCGGAAAATTTCATTTTTGGCAGCTGTAAACCTTAAGCAATAAGGCTTTGTCATTTGAGTCAACGGTTGTATCCTTTCTTCCAAGATGAACCCCAAACGAAAGAGACCCATTGGAATTACGCTTCTTGCCGCAATTCACTTGTGGATTGGCTGCCTTGGAACCCTAATATTTCCTTTTGTAGCCTTCTCCGGCGAAACAACTTTACCTTTCCAGCGTCTCGGCGCGGCAATAATTCATTCCTCATTCTGGCTCAGAACCACGTCATATCTGTTCGTTTCAATTTGGTTCCTAGCCTATGTTGCCTATATCTTCATCGGATTTGGTCTCTGGAAATTACGAAATTGGGCTCGTAAGGCTGTGTTGGCATTAACGGTAATCTTCATTTTCATATGCATACTATCCTTGCTGTTCTTTGCCAAAATGGGAGTCTTGGCGGTCGTGATCGTCGTCGGCATCGTCATTCCATATGCCTGGATTGTCTGGTATTTGAAGAGGCCTCGGGTGTGTTTTGCCTTTGGAGCTTGGCCATCGAACAGCGACGGAGGCCTGTCGGCAGAACCGCCGCCGGGCCTATCAAAGATAGGAAAAGCATGCGTTGCTGCTGTCATCATGGCATCATTCGGCCTTTGGGTGGGCTCTCTCATGGTCGCTGTCGAGAGTATGTTTCGCTCTTCGGAAATCTACCAGATGACCTTGAAGACTGCACAAGCTTCCCCGTGTGTCGCGGCCACACTCGGAGTTCCGCTGACACCTGCTTGGACGATTTCAGGAAACATGAAGGAAAGCGCTGAGGATGGTTCTGCAGACCTGAGCATCCCAGTGCATGGACCTAAGGGAAAGGGAACCCTGGAATTGGAGGCAGAGAAGCAGAGCGGCACATGGAAAATCACATCGTTGGTTCTGGTGCATGAATCTGAACGAATACAGATTGTTCCTTCGGTCCCGAATTCCAGTTGCCGGTAGCCTTGTACCTCAGAGATTCCCCGCGCGCTCGATTAACACCGCCTCGGCCCGCAGCAGATCGGCCTCGGTGTCCACGCCGATGGTGTCGCCGGGCGCGGCGGCCACGTAAATGTCGATTCCGTTATCGAGAAGCCGCAACTGCTCTAAGCGCTCGACCCGCTCAATCCACGAAGGCGCGAGCGCCGCAAACCGCTCCAGCGCGGCCTTCCGGTAGGCATAAATTCCCAGATGCTTGAGATACCCGGCAAAGCCCGGCCCGTCGCGGTCGAAGGGAATCGTTGCCCGCGAAAAGTAAAGCGCCCGGCCGTCCAGAGCCGTGACCACCTTGACGGCGTTGGGATTGTCGACTTCCTCGGGCGGGCAGCGGACGGCCAGCGTGGCCACTTCGACCTCTGGGCGCGCAAAGAGCGCCAGCAGCGGTGCAAAAAACTCCGCCGTCAACGTCGGCTCATCGCCCTGAATGTTGACATAAATCTCGGCGTCGATCTGGCGAGCCACTTCCCTCACCCGGTCCGAGCCGCTGGGGCAGGTTGGTGAAGTCATCGCCACAGGAATCCCGCGCTCGCTGCAAACGGCGGCCACTTCCTCCGAGTCGGTGGCCACCACCACCGGGTCCATCAGGCCGCTGGCCATGGCCGCGCGCCAAACCCACTCGACCATGGGCCGGCCGGCAATCACGCGCAGCACCTTGCGGCTGAGCCGCGTGGAGCTGAGCCGGGCCGGAATCACCCCGGCAATACGGAACGTGCTCATGCAGCCGAGTTTACAGCAGCGGGGCGGCAGAGTTCACCCGCGGCGCCTGCCGGTGGCCAACACGTAGCCGGCTGGGCAACGTTGGGTTGACCTCGAATCCAGCCGCCCGTATCATCGGATGAGGGAGTTGCGCGCGGATTCCGTGTTCGCCCGCTTCCCGGCAAGTCCCTCGCGGCTTGCTCCTGTAATGACCCTCCCGGCGGGGTAGCTCAGATGGTTAGAGCGACGGATTCATAACCCGTAGGTCGGCAGTTCGATCCTGCCTCCCGCCACCAAATCAAATCAATTAGATAAGCAATGGGGCTGCCATCCAGACCGGGGCGCAGCGAAGCCGAAAGCCTGACTTGTGCGCAGCCGAAGGGGATCTGCGGCTGCATCTGATCGCCCTGTGTCTACTCAAAGGTGCCGGATCGCTACCGGCGGCCCATGCGGTAATCGACGTAGAGGATGTGAGCTTTGATCTGGTCGCCTGCTCTGTACTGTGGGAGTTGCGCCATCTTCAGCATGTGGAGGATGGCGCCGGGATTCCCATCGCTCCACGCGACTAGAGCGGGCAGAATCTTCTCCAGATTGGATGCCCATAGCTGGATTCTCTCCGCCTCGCGCCGGGCAAATTCCAACGCTATTTCTTGCGGCCAGTTCTTCACTTCCAGGCGTTCCGATTTGTTCGCGCAGAGCGGCCGCAGCGCGCCGATGTCTTCCATATGCGGCGATCGCGACGCAAAGATAACCGGTGTGCGGCCGTAGTAATGCAAGTTCTTGATCATGCCGGTCACAACGCGAGACGGACCGTCGAGATGGTCCAGCACCATAAAAAAAGGCTGGGTATCGAGAGCCCGGTGCACAATCCCTTTGAGTGAAGAGGATGAGAGCGCACCGATATTTCCGGGAACTTCGATTGCCTCGTCTGCAGTATGCAATGCCTGGAGCAAGGCGAGAAGGAGTTCGCGCGGCGATCGCGTCTGAGCTGCGTAGAGCGCAAGCGGTTGGCCTTCGACGAAGGCGCTCAACAAGCGCGATTTGCCCACGCCCTCAGGCCCGAATACCAGCAGGGATTTTCGTATCTTCGCCTGGCTACGAAGGCGGCCCAACTCCTCTTCGCGCTCGACGCAGCTCAGATACTCGCGTGACGGCTCGCGTTGGGCAGACGATAAAGGCATCGCGGCGGACCTCTTTCTCAGGGAGAAACTAGCCGGCATCCTTTGACGAACCTATGCTGACCAAACTTTCCTTTGCAGCGGCCGCAAGAAATCGATCCGTACCCTCGCTGATCACGTGCAACAAAGCACCTGGGCGTGGGTCCCGCATGGCTCCCAAAGCTTCCACTGCCGCCCTCCGTACGAATAAATCCGGATCATGCTTCACTAAGTGCATCAAACGAGGGACTGCCGCGCTAATCCCATTCCTGCCGATGAGCCAGCAAATGCGAGCCCTGGCAGCCGGTAAGGGGTGTTCGAGCGCGGCAACGAGCTTTTCCTCGTAGGATCGAAGGTCAGCACCGAGTTCGGTTCCACAGTGCGGACATTGATCGTTCTTTGCATCGATCTCAGCCCAACAATGTGTACAAAAGGCGATCATGGATCCACTCCTCAATCCACGGCATTGATGGCCAATTGAGATACTTTCTCCTGCGTGGAACTCCGTTGTACAAGATCAGACGAGCGCCAAAACATCTCGTTCTAATCGGTTGAGCCATTCAGTCGCCGACTGTACGGCGGGTGTTCCTTCTTCTTTGACCTTCCGCGCCCGCTCAAGCGCCTGCTCTGCAATGCGGCTGATTTCATGCAACAGCTTGCGAATCTCGGCCTCCAGACGCCCCCGGCTTTCCTGGATGCGATTGAGAACATCGTTTTGCACACGCGAGCTATTCACTTCCAAAAGATGTTGCAGAAATTCTCGAGCATCGTTCGTGATGAGTTTGCGTGCGCCCACCAACGGCAAAAAGATGTCAGCGAGCCAGCGCAACGGTGATGGGGGCTGAGCAGTTCCAATGAAATCCTCGAAGATGAATCTGGAACGCACGCGGAAGCCTTTCTCAGGATCGAGCGCATGGGGCAACCGCGTCAGTTCGCTGAGGCCTGCTCCAGCGAGCTTATTCAAAAAGTTGTTTCCCATCTCCACAAATCGAAGGGCCACGGCGCGATATTGGCGCTCGCCTTCTTCCTGTTCAGATTTCAGCCAGGGCACAACCTTGCGACGCGAGATCTCCTGGGCCAGGTGCATCAACCGCCGCCGATAGCGCGGGCCAAAGCCTAGGGGTACGGATGACAGCTCCTTGCCAAACTCTGTTTCAGATTCCGTCCACGCGGAACGGAAAAATCGCCGATGACGTTCACCGAAGAGGTCCGAAATCCGATGCAGCTCCGCCATAAACAGGTAATCCAGTTCGCGCATGGAGCGCTCCGCCTCGTTGATGGTTTCCTTCATTAGCTCGATGCGCCGTTCAGATTCTTCGATTGGCCGCTGAAGCGCGTCTCGGTCCTCACTGATAATCGCAAGCAGTTGCTCACTTAGGCGCTGGAGGCCTCGTTCACAAGCGGCGCGAACGAGATTTCTTCCCGAGTCTTCCACGAGGCTATGCAAACTCGTCAGCAGCCTTTCCCAATCCCGCAGCGGACCGCGGTTTTCCGACCGTTCGACGGCACTAACCTCAAAGACCTCGCCCATCGGACGATGCAGCCGCTTTTCCAGAACCTCGCGCGTGAACTTGGCCGCCGCCGCACGCTCCGCATCGCTAGTGCGGTCGGTTTTATTGATAACCAGAATTAAATCCGGAACTTGCTTGCCGATTGCTTCCACCAGCGCCAACTCCTCACCCGCAATCGGCGGATCGGCTCCGACCACAACCAATACTGCATCAATGTGAGGAATGAACGCCTGCGTGGTTGCCGTATTTCCAGTGAATACCGAACCTAAACCCGGCGTATCCACAAAACACATGCCGGAGGACAACAAGGGGCTGGGCACGAATACTTCCGCGCCGTCCACGCCCTTTTTGTTTTCGGGGTTCAGTTCTTCGGTCACGTATTCCTTCAAGTCGGTCATCACAACGTCCCGCCAGGACCCGTTGCGAATGCGTACGCGTGTGTGAAGTTCGTCGCCAAACCGAATCACGGTAGGAACCGCCGTGACCGGAACAAACCCAGTGGGAACAACTTCGTAACCGACCAGAGCGTTAAGCAGGGTGGATTTGCCGCGCTTGAACTGACCGATACACGCTACATAGAAACGTCCTTCGGAAACCCGCGCCGCGAGTTCGAGTGCTTCCTCGGCGACAGGCTCGGCCCCAAGTACCTGAGCCAGTCCGCCGAGTCGCAACAAACGGGAGGCGCCATCCGCGGAGTCTGTCATGGTTTGGCCTTCGCTTCAGGCTCAGCGCCCATTTCCCTGCGAACATGATTCTCCATGCCTTTGACCAGAGAGAGAAGCTTTTGTATCTCTGCATTGAGTTCATCGACCGCATCTTCAGGCACCGCGCCGCAGCCGCGCAGATGGCGAGGTTTGAGCTCCTCGATTGCGATCTCGATAAATGCGAGGTCTGTTGTGACGGATCGTGTCAGCGGAATCTCCGGTGGCTCGGGCATCAGATGCTGCCAGGCCAGAAACTGCAGCAGTCCTGACCGGAGCCGGCGGATATGGCCTTCGATCTCCAGAGCCTGCGCGGGAGTAACGTCTATAACATAACGGGGGAATGGAGATTCCGATGTGGCGGAATGAAGCGCTTGCTCCATCTCGCAGAGCAAACTGTCGATGTACTTGCAAGTTACACTCAGGCGTCGCTGCTGGGGCTCGTTCAATTCCCCATGGCGCCTCGTCTTTTCATTCTCCGGTTGTGATTTGGGCATGACTCCTCCAGTCGCGCCGGTAAATCAATGGACGATCATCACCGGGCAATGGGCATACTTCAGAACGCGCTCCGAGTTAGAGCCCAGCATCCAGCGATGAAGGATGGTGTGGCTGCGCTTGCCCATCACAATGAGACTGGCCTGTATGGTGTCTGCTCGATGAAGAATCTGCTCCGCCGGATGGCCTACAATGACATCCGTTTCAAGATCAATCCCCTTTTGCTTCGCGCGTTCGCGGATGGGAGCGAAACTGCTCTCGTAGCGCTCGCGCCCGTCATCGAGGACCGCGTTGAACTCCGCGCTCTCGGCCAGTTCCGGCGGCCGGATGACAGCGACGACGAACAGCTTGGCCTTCATATCCCCTGCCATCGACAGGGCAACATCCAAAGCATGCTCCGCATGTGGAGACGCGTCGAATGCCACCAGTATCCTTTGAAATCCTACAAAAACCGGGCTTCCCATGGTGATAACCTATACCTCTTCTGCGGCGGCCTGCCGCTGGACTAATTGCTCTGATTTCTTGCTTGTCAGCGCGTGGGGAAGAAGATGCCTGGGGAGGAAAAACGAGTTAGCGATCATGGTTGGAATCACGGCGCTGGCAATCACTGTGCCCACGATGTAAGAGTACTGCGTTTGAGTGATGATGTTGTGATTGAGCCCAAAGAGCGCGGAGATGGTGCCGAAGGTCAGGCCCGTCGACATCATCAGCGTGTAGTAAGCTCCGGAGTTGCCTTCATATCTATGCGCCCGAACCGCTGGATACACCGCGATTGCCTTGGTCAGCGACTTGGCCAGGAACAGAATCAGCATCACGGCGGGAGCAGCGATCAACGCCGGCACCAGAACAAACGATCCGGCGCGGATGAAGTAGAACGGCGTGAGCAGGCCAAACGTGAGCGTGCGCAGGCGGCGAATCAGCGAGTGGTCCTTGCCCACCGTTCCCGCCAAAACTATGCCGATCATGTACGCCGGGAGCACCGCTTCGCTCCCCGCCCAGACGGCCAGTCCGCCCATGGCAAAAAGAAGAAAGAGCAAGTACTTGGCCTCCAGTTCGGAGACGCGCCCGCCGTATTTCCTGAAGAACCGCGGCGTAAGAAAGGGCAGCACTACGAAGACCGCGACAGAAACCCCCACAAAGATCAGCGTCTTGTAGGTGAACGGGGAGAAGATCAGCCCCAATGCGACTACGGTTCCGATGTCGTTGATGAAGCACGCGGCGAGGATCGACTTACCGTATTCCGTAACATTGAAGCCAAGCTCCAGCATCACCGCATAGACCACGGCAACCGAGGTTGTGGAAAGAGCGACGCCGCAGAGCCAGCTGGGCATAATGCCCCAGTGCAGCACGTAATACGCAATTGCCGTGCAACCAAGAAATGGGCCCAAAAAACCCGCCATGCCAACAATCAACGCTTCGCGCCATTTGGTTTTGAAAACAATGGGATCGAGTTCCGCTCCGGCGAGAAACGTGAGCACAATGGCTCCCGTCCCCGCCAAAAAGGTAATCCACGGTGTGTTGCCCAGCAGCCCGCCCTGCGCAATAAACGCGACCACAACCAACTGGGCAACCGTGCCCACCACAATCTCAGAAAGCGCCGTGGAGATTTTGAACCAGATCGCCAGCAGCGTCGCGGTCAAAGCCAGTCCCACCCACAGAGCGGACAGAGCCCAGGTGTTAGTCATCAAAGTGACTCCTAATTTTTCATTCAGGGAACTGGCCGGGACATGACACCGCAACAGGATTCCCTGTTAGGAGTCATCATCTGTCCGGCCTATTAGGATGGACAGCAGTTAAGGGTGAACTCCTTCACCACAACCACCACTTTAGTTCACACCATGGCAGCCTCATTGTCAAGAACGGGCCTTGCCCTGTCCGCGGATGTGAATGGGCGGCGCGGAATGGACCCAATCTGCGCAAGCGCTTTGATCTTTGACGGAGAAAGCTGATTTTCCACGCCGGCGCAAACCTTCTCCGCGCGGAATCGTCTCACAGGTGCAAGGCGGTTCACGGGCTATAATGTTGCATATCTCTGCTCGTCGCCCGCGTACCCAAAGGTCATCGTTAACCAGCCTTCGAGTTGTTCCCACACTGAGGCCGATTTTAGAATGAACAGCGAAGAACTCATCCTTGTCACCGGCTCGACCGGCTTTCTCGGCGTGCGGCTGGTGCGCGAACTGCTGGATCGCCAGCCGCAGGCCAGGCTGGCGCTTCTGATCCGCGACAGACCCGGCCAATCGGGCCGGCAACGTGCCGATTTGTTTGTGCCACCGTCCGAGTGGCCGCGCGTTCAGGTCTATTCCGGAGATGTGAGCCAGCCCAACTGCGGCCTGGATTTCGCTGCCTGGCAGCGCCTCTCCGCCGAAACGACCCGCGTGATTCACTCCGCCGCCACCGTGCGTTTCGATCAATCGCTGGACGAAGCCCGTAGCATTAACGTCGAGGGCACCCGCCGTGTGCTGGATTTCGCCGCCGGCGCGCGCCAGTTGCGCAGCCTCGCCTACGTCGGTACGGCCTACGTGGCCGGCGAGCGCTCGGACCTGGTGCGCGAAAGCGAACTCGCCGTGGGCCAGGGCTATCGCAACACCTACGAACAGACCAAAGCCGAAGCCGAGGCGCTGGTGCGCTCGCGCCTGGGTTCGGTGCCCGGCGTCATTCTGCGGCCCAGCATCATCGTGGGCGATTCCCGCACCGGCGTAACCTCCAGCTTCAAAATGATGTACTGGCCGCTGAAGATCTACGCGCGCCGCCTGTGGCGCACCGTGCCGGGCTTTCCCGACGCCGTGCTGGACATCGTGCCGGTGGATTTCGTCGCCGCCTCCGTCGCGCGGCTGGTCTTTGACGAGGCCGCCCTGGGAAGCACGGTCCACCTCTGCGCCGGGCCGCGCGGCAGCGCCACCATCGCGCAGATCGCCCGCCGCGCAATGGAGTACTTCCACGCGCCGGAGCCGCGCTATGTCGATCCAAAGTTTTTCTTCGCCGTGCTGCGGCCGCTGCTGTTTCTCGCTTTATGGGGACGCAAGCGCCGCGTGCTGCGCGACGGCCGCGCCTATCGCGACTACTTCACCATGCGCATGCAGTTTGATACCACCAACGCCGAGCGTCTGCTGGAACCGGTTGGAGTGTGCCCGCCGCCGGTGCTGGACTACCTCGACCGCCTCTTCAGTTACTGCGTTGCCAGCGACTGGGGACGAAAGCCGGTTTCCGTCCAATGAACATTTTCCGGCGCTTTCGGCTCTCGCGCGACCGCGGCGTCACCGTGGCCAATCTTGTGGACGAGCTGCTGCGGCGGAACGGAGATTGCGAAGTCTCCGTCGAGGACAGCGGACCTTATCGCCTGGCCGAGCTGCACTCTGAAATCCGCTCCATCGATGCCTTTCTCCGTCGTGCCGTCGCGCTGCGCCCGGGCCAACCCGTCGCCATTTATCGCACCAACAACAGAAAGTGCTTTCACTGGTTTCTGGCCATCATCCGCGCCGGGGGCATCGCGCTTCCGCTGAACCCGATGCTCACTCTTACCGAGGTGCGCCGCATTCTGGACAAGAGCGGCACGCAGATATTGGTCACCGATAAAGCGGTCTTCGAACGCAACATCGGCGAGCGCCACGCGCTGAATGTGCGCGCCTGGATACAAGCCGACAACGAGGCGGAGACGCTTGATGGATTTCTGCGCGTCCCTGGCGCCGGCGCAGACACCGGAGCGCCGTTCCCGCCCTTCGCCATCGACCCGGCCGCGACCGTGGCCGTCTTCCACACCTCGGGTACAAGCGGTTTCCCAAAAGGCGCGGCTCTTTCCAGCAACGCTCTGCTTGGGGCGCGCGCGTCCACGGTGCTGGCCGGGCTATTTCTGGGACACAAGGACCTCGCGCTCATCGCGTTGCCCTGGTCACACATTATGGCCGTAAGCATTGCTCTCTATGGCCTGATGGCCGGCATTCGCGGCTGTACCCTCGATCGTTTCGACGTCGAGCGCGCGCTGGACCTGATCGAACGCCATGGCATCACGGCCGTCGTCGGCGTGCCCGCCATGTTTGCCCGGCTGGTCAATTGCCATCCTGAACCTGCCCGGCTTGCGAGTGTGCGGGTGTGGCTCTCGGCCAGCGATCACCTGCCCGCGGAAGTTCGTGAGCGTCTGCGGCAGTTTGGCGCTCTGCGCCGGCTGCCGGGCGGCCTCCGTATTCCCCCGGTGCTGGTGAACGGCTACGGCATGGTGGAACTGGGCGGCCTTGCCATGATGGGCATTGAGCTGTCGCTGCTGCCCGGCAGCGGCGACCTGTTCTTTCCCGTCCCGCCGTTTCGCGTCCGGGTGGCTGGTGAAGACGGACGGCCAGTGCCGGCAGGCGTGACAGGCGAGTGCCAGATCCGCCGTCGCGATCTCGTACCGCACTACTGGAAGGACGAGGGCAATGGCCAGGAGTTGCTCACCAGCGACGGTTGGCTGCGCACCGGCGACCTGGCTACGCGGAGCCGGCTCGGCCTGTTCCGCATGGTGGGGCGCATGAAGGATGTGATCAAGTCGGGCGGTTACTCGGTATATGTTCGCGAGCTGGAAGAGGCCCTGACGGCCCATCCGGCAGTGGCCCGCGCCGCCGCCTTCGGCCTGCCCCACGCGGAGAAAGGCGAGATCCCCGCCGCGGCGGTCGAACTGCGCCTGGGCTCCCAGGCGACCGAAACCGACTTGCTGGAGTGGTGCCGGCAGAACCTTGCGGCCTACAAAGCGCCGCGCCGCATCTGGATTCTTGATGCCGGCGGCTTGCCGCAGAACCACACCGGCAAGCTGCTGCGGCGAACCCTGCAAGAACGATATTCCAGAGAGACGGACTGAAGCTCGCGCTCAGGCCCGCAGCCCGATGCCTTGTTGCCTGGGGATTCTCGCCCACACAGGCTGATACGCGGCAATGCCTTCAACTAGGGCCTGTTAACACTACCTCAGACGGCGGCGACGGGAGCCAATTTTCCTCAGTTCGAGGCGCGAGAAACGAACTGTAGCCAGTTACTGGAGCAACGAGCAACGAAGAAATGGGGGAAATTGGCCCCGTCCCTACGGGTTGCGGAGAAAAACCGCCCATACTTTGTTGTCGTCCTTGTGCTTGGAACAACCAAACCCTGCGGACTCCGCCTCGTCTGGACGGTTTTTCGCACGCAACGCCATCCGCCTGAGGTAGTGTTAACAGGCCCTAGAAGAAGCTCCGCCATTATGGACGAACGCCAAAGTATAAGAACTCCGCCTTCGCCAGCGTGGGCAACACCATGCTAGAGTGGGATTCCACGGAGGGGTGTGCGCGATGGCGGCAGAAATTCAGCTTCCCGGCAATGGCGAGACGATCCACTTGCAGCAGCAGGTGGCGCGGTTGCAGGCGCTGCTGGAGGCTTCGCGGCAGGTGCACTCGACTATTCGCGAGGAAGAGGTGCTGGAGCAGGTGCTGCGCATCGTGGTGCGCGAACTGGAGATGGCCGGAGCGGCCTTTCCGGGCGCAGGGCTGGCGTACGGCGACGCGCTTTCGGCTGGCGGCGCGGGCGGGAACGGAAGTTCCCTGCCGACTTATCCCCTGGAGGATCGAGACGGCCGGCGCATGACTGAGCTGGTGGTTGCGACTCCGGAGGGACGGGAGCTGACGCTCTACGAAGCCGACTTCATCGAAGGGCTGGCGTTGCAGGCTGCGGTGGCGCTGGAGAACGCCCGCAACCACAAGCGCAACGTGGAGTTTGCGCGCGTGCAGCAGGACCTGGACGCGGCCCGCGCCATTCAGCGTTCGCTGTTGCCGCAGAAACTGCCCTCGATACCCGGCTACTCGGTGGGCTTCCGTTCCGATACCTGTTACGAGGTGGGCGGCGACTATCTGGACATTGTTGACCAGCCGGACGGGAGCCTGCTGATGGCGGTAGCCGATGTGGCCGGCAAGGGGCTGGCTTCGGCAATCATGGGCACCAGCTTTCGCTCCGCGTTTCGCGCGATGGCGGCAAGCGGACCTCCGCTGGATGAGCTGGCCGCGCGCATGAACCAGCACCACTGGGCCGAGGGCGAAGAGGCCCGCAGGCGTTACGTGACCGCCATCTTTCTGAGGCTGTACCCGGAGGCGGGCGAGATCGAAGTGGTGAACGCGGGCCACAATCCCGGGTTCCTTGCGCCGCCCGGCGCAGCGCCGCGCCAGTTTGAAGCCGCAGGCACTCCGCTGGGGCTCCTGCCGGGGATGCGCTATGTGAGCGAGCGCAGCCAATTTACCCCGGGGGCGCGGCTGCTGTTTTATACCGACGGGCTTACAGAAGTCTTCAAAGGAGATGAGGAATTTGGCCCCGAACGGCTTCTGGAAGAGTTTTTGAGGTGCCCGTCCAGCAAGGCCGATGATATTCTCGATGCATTGTGGGCAGCCCTCGAGGAATTTGCCGAAGGCGGCCCACAAGCGGACGACATGACCGCGCTTGCGCTGTGCCGCGAGACAAGCGTGACGGAGATGCCGCAATGAGCGAGCCCAAATCCACCACTGCGCCCAAGCCCACCACCGTGGAAGTCCGCGTGCCCTCGCGGATGGGTTTCGAGAAGGTGGCCATGAGCACGGCTGCCTCGGTAGCCAAGCTGATGGGCTTCCGCGACGATCGCATCGAAGACCTGAAGACGGCCGTGGCCGAGGCGTGCATCAACGCCATCGAGCACGGCAACCGGATGAACGAAAAGCTGAGCGTGGTCGTGGTGCTGTCGGCCAGCGCCGGCTCGCTGGAAGTGAAGGTCATCGACGATGGCAAGGGCATGAAAAACCAGCCCGGCAAACTGGACAAACTGAACAAGCCGGACATCGACCGCAAGATGCGCGGCGAGGAAGACCCCCGCGGCATGGGCATGTTTCTGATTCAGGCGCTGGTGGACGAAGCGGAGTGGGTGGCCGGCACAGACGGCAACAGCAGTTATGTCCGGCTGGTGATCCGGCTGGATAAGGACGCGGAATAACCTGAAAAGATACGGAGACGATTGATCGTGCAGAGCGAAACCAAGGCGCGCGTTGAGCAGCTTACTTCTCCGGCCGGCCTCCCGGTCGCCGTCCTGCGCTTCGAGGGCGATATCGCCAGCACCTCAAAAGACGCTGTCCTGGGCGCCTACCATGCGTTGCCCAAGGGAACCAGTCTGGTGCTGCTGGACTTTACCAAGGTGGATTACATCAACTCGAGCGGCATTGCGCTGGTGATTCAGATGCTGATCGAGGCCTCGAACTCCGGCCGGAAGGTGTATGCCTTCGGGCTTTCGGCGCACTTCACCAAGGTCTTCACCATGGTGGGCATCACCAGGTATGCGGGGATCTTCCCCAGCCAGGCGGAGGCGCTGGCGGAGCTATAGGATTCTTTCAGGTTCGTTCAGGCTTGAGCAGGGACAGGCGCGACGGCTCGCGTAACGGAGATCACGCTCATATCGTCCTCCTGCCCAAAGCTCTGCGCCGCGCCGGCCAGTTCCGCGGCGCTTATCGCCGTCCGCAACATCTCGTGAACCCGCTCGAAGCCGAAGAGGCGCCCCTCCGCGTCTGTGGCCTCGACAATCCCGTCCGATATCAGCACCAGCCGGTCGCCTTCCTTCAGTTGGAAGCAAAGGCGGGAGAACTCCGCTCCTTCGAGCATTCCCAGCGGCAGAGCGCCCTCCATCGCCACCGGCTCCCCGTTCAGGTAGGGCGGCAGATGCCCGGCGTTGGCCAGTGTTACCTTGCCATCCCGCGCAATGTTGAGCGCGAGGCATGTGGCCTGGGCATCGCCGCGCCCCAGTAGCCGCCGGTTCAGCACCCCCAGCAGATATCCCGGCTCCGTTCTCGTTTCCGCCGTGCTGCGAATGGCCCCCACCAGCAGCGCCACCATCATACCCGCCTTGAGGCCCTTGCCCGTCACGTCGCCGGCCACAATCAGCAGGCTGCCGTCAGCAGGGCGGGAGATGATCTGGAAGAAGTCGCCTCCCACTTCCCTCGCCGGCCGGTACTCGCTCTCGATCACCAGCCCCGGCGCCGTCGTTCGCGCCTCAGGCAGAATCATCTGCTGTACCTCCTGCGCCTGCTTCACGTCCAGCGCCATCAGCCGCTGCTGGCGAACCGAAAGCAGCAGCCGGCGCAACAGAAGCAGAGACACCGTCGCCGCCAGCAGCAGGCTCGCGCCATGGGTAAAATTGATGCCCACGCCCAGGGGAAACCAAACCATCCGGATATGCAGAACGGCAAGTTCACCCCCAAATATCCCGACCCCCAACAGCACGATGGCGGGCAGAACCAGCCAGCCCTCCAGCCCCCGGCTGCGGATGCCCTGGACGATGATCCATGCAAACAGCGCGAGGAAGAGCACGCGGGTAACCAGGGAAACCATGTGAAATGCGGCGGCAACCGGATGCGGAACGAATGTAAATAACAGTTCTTCGCCAATGATGTTCGAGATCATGTACAGCAGAGCCAGCCCGGCAACGGCGCGTGGCAGCCACGCCGGCCGCTGACGCCCAAACCACACCCACCACACCATCACCCACCCGGCGCAGATCAGCGGAGTAAAAAAACCGTAGGACAACAAGCTGTCGGCCCGAATGCTCAGGTGCCGTGTCCAGACATCGAAAGCTGTCAGTGCGTCAGAGACCGCCCGGAGCAGGAAAACAACTCCCATCCAGAGATAGACCCGGTCGGAGCGATCAAACAGAATCAGGCTGAAGGCCACCAAAGCCAGCAGGGCATACAGATGCGCTTCGATGGCGGAAGGCAGGTACGCGCGAGCCAGTTCCAGCCAGCGCAACTTATACCCCGCCGTCACAGCACCGGCTTCGCCCAGCACCGGCGCGGTGTGGAAGCCTCCCGCGTCGGGTTGGTTCGTCAGGGCCTCTGGCGCCATCCATACCCTGAAGGCCAGAACCCGTGTGGATGAGCCGGTGTCCCCGCCATCCGATTGCGGCAGCGAGAACATCATCGGCTGCGTGTAGTAAGTCACGGGCTGGCTGCCGGAGAAATCTCCAAAGCTGCCCACCAGCCCTCCGTTGTCGTAGACCTGGTAGACATCGTCCATGTCGGGCGGCCCGGCCAGGGCCAGTTCATCTCCGGGGCGCGCCTCCAGAAGCACCCGGATGCGATACCAGGCGTATCCCCAGTACCCGGCGTGGCCCTTGGCTGTCCAGCCCGGGACGTATCCTGTGTATCCCCCCACCGGGTCGAAGGTCCCGTTCTTCGGCGTCAGGTCCACTGTCTCCCACTTCGAGTCGTCAAAGCCCGGCTGCGCCCACAGCGGCGCATGGGTCAGCGGATCGACGGGCGAGTCGCCAACCTTAAACTTCCACGGCCCGTAGAGCGGAACGGCGGACTGGCCCAGCCTGATGTGTGCCGCGCCGTCGCTCTGCGCGTGCTTAAGTTGGGCTGCTGCTGACGGGGTCTGCGCCCAGGCTCCAATACCGAACCAGAGAAGAATCAGCAGCGTGAAGCGAAAGCGTTGTACCACGGCGGAACCTCTAAAGCGAGCTGGAAGCCCTTGCACGAACTATACCCATTGAACCACGCAACCGGAAATCTTCTTTTTCATGTGAAGGATACTAGCGCCGGTCGTTGCGTTCGGCGTCCGGCCGGTGAAATGATCAAAAAAACTCCGTTTGGCGCAAATTGCTATATCCCGTTGCAACAATACACGCTATCATTCGGAGTCATCCGGTCCAAATCTCGGTGAACGAGGCCTGGACGAGAAAGAAGAGGTCACTCATGGCAAATTCCCCACGCATCAAATCCCTGTCCGTTAAGCCTCCGCAGATTGCGGAGCCGGCGCGCGTCATCCTCCCTGGAAGCGAAAAAACCGCGGCTCCCGAGGCCGTCCGGCTGAGGGCTACGCCGGCCAGGACGAAGATGACCGTGTCGGTCATCGTAAAACGCAAAGAGCCATTGAAGATCAACCAGCGGGGCGGCCGGACAAGCGGGCCGGTTCGCGTGAGCCGCGCATGGTTCAAGAAGCACCACTCCGCCGACCCCGCGGCGATCAAGCTGGTTCGGGCGTTTGCACGGGAGTTCCACCTGAAGGTCGAGCCCGATCCCAGTTCGGCGGCGCGACGCACGGTGCATCTTACCGGCACAGCTGCGGATATCCAAAAGGCGTTTGGCATCGTGCTGGAGCAGAAGACAATCAACGGGGCGGAGTACCGCGTTCGCGAGGGCGCGATTCACCTGCCGGCATCGCTGACGGGCGTAGTGGAGGCTGTGTTGGGGCTGGATAACCGTCCCCAGGCACAGCCGCACTTTCGCATGCACAAGCATACTGCCGGCGCAGCCGCTCCTTCCAGCTACACCCCGCCCCAGGTCGCCCAGGCGTACAACTTCCCCGCAAGCGCCAGCGGAGCCGGGCAGACCATCGGGATCATCGAGCTCGGCGGAGGGTACCGGCAGGCGGATCTCACCGCCTACTTCAAGACGCTCGGGCTCGCCGCGCCAGCCATTACCGCCGTCAGCGTGAACGGCGGCAAGAACACTCCGTCGAACGCCAACGGCCCCGACGGAGAGGTGATGCTGGACATTGAAGTGGCCGCCTCGGTGGCGCCGGGGGCGAAGGTCGCGGTTTACTTTACACCCAACACGGACCAGGGGTTTCTCGACGCCATCACCACCGCGGTGCACGATGCGGCCAATAAGCCGAGCGTGATATCGATCAGTTGGGGCGGGCCGGAATCGACCTGGACGCAGCAGTCGATGACGGCGATGGACGCCGCCTGCCAGTCGGCCGCCGCGCTGGGAGTCACGATTACCGTGGCGGCGGGCGACAACGGATCGACGGACGGAGGGAAGGGCAACAATGTCGACTTTCCTGCGTCGAGTCCGCATGTGCTGGCGTGCGGAGGAACCAAGCTCGATGCCAACGGAGCGACGATCGTCTCCGAGGTGGTGTGGAACGAGTTAGCCAATAAAGAGGGCGCGACCGGCGGCGGCGTGAGCAACGTATTTGCTTTGCCCAGTTGGCAGGCGAATTCGCAGGTTCCTGCACCAAGCGGCAGCACAGGCGGGCGCGGCGTGCCCGACGTGGCTGGCGACGCTGACCCAACCACCGGCTACACGATTCGTGTGGACGGCCAGACAACGGTAATCGGCGGGACCAGCGCGGTTGCTCCGCTGTGGGCCGGGCTGGTCGCCGTGGCCAACCAGCAGCTCGGCACACAGGTGGGGTTCATCCAGCCGGCCATCTATGCGGCCAAGGCTGCTTCGGCGTTCAACGACATTACCCAGGGCAACAACGGCGCCTTTTCGGCTGGGCCAGGGTGGGACGCCTGCACCGGGCTTGGGTCGCCGGTCGCCGGCAAACTGATTCCGCTGCTGGCGTTGGCGACTGCGAGTGCCAAGGGTAAGTCCGCCAGGAAGAGCAAGACATCGAAGAAAACCAAAAAGGCGGCCAGAAAGAAGGCAAAGTAGAAGCAGCTATACTCTGCCCGCCTGCCTGTGCAGACGGGCAGATTTGTTTTTTCTTTCGATATTAGGGCATTTTCACTGATCGTGTAAGGAAGTTCCGTGCCCCATCCATTTCACGTTCTTTGTGAAATGGGTGGGAAACCACGAAATCAACCCTACAGAAACTGTGAAAATGCTCTGGAACGGTTGGAAGAGCCTGTCAGAGATTGCTCTTAACGACTAAGGCCGATCGTCTACTTGAAGGAGGCGATGGCGACGGCCTCGTCGTCGTAGATGTCGAAGACGGTGTACAGCTTGGTCAACTGGAGCAGGTCGTGAACCTTCTTGGTCAGCTTCAGCAGCTTGACCTCGGCCTGCTGATTCTTGGCTGTGGTAAAAGCGCTCACCAGCTCGCCCAAACCCGAGCTGTCGATGTAGTTAACATCTCCCAGGTTCAGCAGGATGCTCCTCGATCCCTTGCCGATCAGGCCGCGAATGGCGTCGCGCAACTGCACGCTGCCCTCGCCCAGGGTGATTCGCCCGCTAAGGTCCAGAACGGCTACGCCGTCCACTTTACGGGATGCAATTGTCAGTGCCACGATTACTCCTCCTTGTTGGTATTACGATTATCACACTCGGCAGTTCCGCGGAGCGGGAAAAAACCCGGCGGAGCCGGCAATTACTTCTGTGTTACGCACACTGGGAGTTGAACGGTGCAGGACACAACAGTGTTTATCCGTAACATTGTTCTCAGGATTCCGCCAGAGATCCTCCGAAGCCTGGGAGCGGAGTACGGCCCGCCACTTTCAGGCCCCGGGAAATCTGGCCTGCTACCCGGATGGAAAACAACTGCAACAGCGCAACCACCGGCAAGGCATATTTGAGCGCCGCAACTCCAGACCACCAGTGGGCGATGGCCAGGAACAAGACGCAGCCCAGGCAACGTCCCGCAAAAAGGCCGATTTCATGATTGAAGAGATAGGCGTATTCATTCCGCCCCTCCAGGCGCGAGACCACATCCACCACCTGAAACTCTATCGGATTATATGCAAGATCCAGCAGCGGTTTGGCCAGCACAAGGCACCCAATAAAAATCAGCACGCCCACGGCATTGAAGAACAATGCATTGCTGACCGCGCCGAGAAGGAACAACACCAGTCCGGCGGCAAAGACGGCCCTGCGATGGCGGGGCGCCGTGATTCGCCCGGCCGTATACAGCAGACAGGCGGAGAAGACGCCGCCGATGGCCTGCGTCGCGCCCAGTGTCCCCTCCTGACCCACCAGCAGCATGATGAGCATGGCCGGAGCCGTCAGCATGTATCCCTGCGCCAGGCCCTTGAGCAGCGCCAACTCGAGCATCCGCCTCCAAAGCGCATGAAAGCGGAAGAAGACGAAGTGCGTACGGCCTGGATTGCGAAAGCTGCCCTTTTCCAGCAGAACGGCGGATAGAACGGTGAGGCCAAGAACGGTCAGCGCGATCATGCGGTAGGCGCGGTTGGCAGTCCCACCCAGCCAGCCGTAGAGACTGGCGCCGCTGATGAACCAGCCAATCAGCGCCGGAACCGCGACAGCGGCCAACGCGGCAGCGAATAGTTCGATCCCATAGTAGTAGTTGCGGTTGTCGTCGTTGGTGGTGGCCAGCGCCAGAAATCCGCGGTTGGCCCAGAAGAGGCCGGTGGCCAAGCCCATAGCCAGGCCAGAGGTCGCGATGCCCAGAAGCGTCAGGACGCCCGATTGCATCAGCAGCATCATCGCCACCCCCGACAACAGCATCCCTGCGGCGTATAGATGCTTCACTCCCACGCGGCCCAGCAAGATGCCATTCAGATAGAACGCCACCGGCGTAGCCGCGTAAACCGCCAACTGATAGGTGACAACCCTGCTGACTGCGTGCGAATTCCGCATGACGTAGGCCGCCACAAAGATCTCGATCACCGGCAGCACCAGGGCATAGATCATGTTGGACACGATCAGTATCCGCATGGAGCGCGGGCAGCGAAGAAAGACTTCTACCTCCTTGCGCAAGCGGTTCATGACTTGGCTCCGCTCAAAGTCATTCAGTGTTGTTCGTCCTTGCATGCCATCTGGCAGATGGCATGGGCCACGTAACCGGCTGCCGTAGCGAATGCCCGCCCTTGCTGGTCCGGCAGGCCTGATGCCGGATCGACACCCTCGGTGATGATTCCTCCGTCCCATCCGCTGGCCCGAAGCACTTTGAGCGCCTGCTCCCGCCCCATGGTTAGCGACAGGTGGTCCGCAATCGTCCACGAAGTGGTGAATGGCAGTCGATAACTCCCGGGCAAGCCGTAGGGCTTGTCTGAATAGGAATACTGGTACCCGCTGGAATGTAGCCAGCGGTAGGTGCGAACGAAAACGGGATCTGTCTCCGGGATAAACCCAAGAGCCGGCAGTTTCATCAACGACCCCGGCGGAATATCGGTGAAGACAAAATGTTTGCCGTCCGTTGCAGAGGCAAAGATTGGCCCATCGGCGCCGGGAGCGTCTCCGGAGACGGCGTGGGCGAGAATCGCCGTATGCAGCGCCGCGGCGCGCTCGGTCATCTTCTGAGCCTCGGTGGTTTCATGCAGCCGGTCGAAGAGCGCGGCCATATCAACCAAGGCTCTCCAACTGAGCGCATTGTCATAGGTCAGGAAGGGCAGCAACTGGAATTCATCCTGTGAATCCTGGAGCGAGGAATAGAGTCCGGTTCCGGCGTCGTAACGCGAAAGGAGACGGTCGCGCAACGTGATGAGAGCCGCGCGATGGGCGCGCAGGAAGTCGTCGTTGCTGGTTCGCTTCACATACTCCGCCAAGGCAACGATCGGCGCCACCGCTTCATCCAACTGGAACCCGTCCTCCAGCACAATGCCGTCGATGAAGCGGCTGTGCGTGCCGGTGTTGCGCAACTGCGTGGTGAGCGCGTAGTCGAGCGCCTGGGCGGCCATAGGCCGATCGACGTCGAGAAGCCCTGGGAAGCTCCACAGCATGGCGTCACGATCCCAGTAGGCGGCGGCCACGTAATAGCGTGGGCTGCGCGAGGTAACGCCGATCAACTGTTCCGTATCGATGGTTTTTCCCCAGGCATACAGCTCGGTAAAGAGAAAGTTGCGGTTCATCAGCAGGTCCAGGTCCGGCTGGCCGGTCGTTCGGGTACGGCTTCTGCACCAGGAGGCGGCCTGCTCAATCATCGCTTCGGCGCCGTTGCGCAGCAGAAGCTCTTTCAGTGCCCTGGCGTTGTGCGCGGCGCTGAATTCCTCGATTCCGGCGGCCAGGACAAACAGGGCTTCGGCAGTCTCGCCGGGGGCCAGAGTAAGGGATCGGCTCGCATCGGCTGCGGGAGAGATGGACAGCGGAGGGACCGTCACCAGCGCTTTTGACCCCGGATGAACCACCGACCAGGCAAACTGAGTATCGTGGGTGATGAAGCTGAACGCCTCGCCCGGATCAACCCACGGCGCCGGGCCCACCGTCCGCTCTCCGCGCAGTTCCACCGGCACATAAGTGACTCGGTCGAGGGCGCCAAAGGAAGCCTTCAATCCTAGGGTTACCGGCATCGGCGCCGCGCCACGGTTGGTCAGCGTCATGCGAAGAAACGCGGCCCGGGAGCCGGGCGGCGCGCACCAGGTGAGCGTAGCCTCCATGCCGTCGACCGTGAGATGGGCGGTGGGAATCCAATATTCAATCAGTTCCCAGGATGGGTTGCGAAACGGCAACTGCTTGCCGCCTGCCATGAAGTACGGCTGCAAAACCGGGGCGCCGCGCTCGCCGGTCACCTGGAGCAACCCCCGGTCGCGCATCGAGAGTACGTTGAAGCTGTTGAGGGCTCCATCCAGCGCGCGGATATCCGGCAGAGCAATCCACTCATTGCCGGTGGGAAGCACATCGTCGGGCTTCAGCGTGAGAGGAACGCGACGGCTGGCGCCGAATGAAAAAATCGCCGGCACGCAAAGGCAAATCAGCCATGCCAGCATAAGAGAGCGAAGACAGAAGCTCTCCTTTCGCAATGATAAGAATATGTGTTTCACAACCATCCTTGCCCCCGTCTGAATACGGAATTAGCCCATCCGCCGACAAGCATACACCTCGTACCCGGCTAAGGCCGGAGCATACAGGCCCGCGAAATCGGTGCCGGCTTCAACGCCGGTGGTTTCGCCTTTTCGACGCCTTCTTGAGGGCAAAAACTGAATCGCCCTGCTCTCTACCGGTCCAGGGAAAAATATTACACTTGACAGGAAAATCTTGGTGGTGGTATCTATATTCCGTTGCGCAATCGATTGTGCATACCCCCAATAACCAGAAGGCGCTTCCAAAAGAGCGAAAAATCTCACTGAATCACCGCAACCGATCCTCAGGAGACTACGATGCAAACTACCGATTCAACAAATGTTAACAACCAACGTCTGGAGACCCCAAGGCATCTGTTCGCCCTGGCCTCCTGGTGGCCGGCCCTGCTGCTGCTGCTGGCTTTCTTCGCCCTGCCGGCTCAGGCGCAATACAGAACTTCCATCCAGGGTGTTGTGACGGATCCGAATGGAGCACTCGTTCCAGGCGCTACCCTCACCCTCAAAAACGTGGCAACCAACGAAACGGTTGTACGCACGAGCAATGACTCGGGAATCTTCAACTTCAACGCCCTTCCCGCGGACCACTTCACATTGACTGTTGAAAAACAGGGATTCAAGAAGAAGGTTCTCGACGATCTACAGTTGATTCCTGAGCAGCCGAACGCCTTGGACGTCCAACTGGAACTCGGCGACGTTACGCAGACGGTCTCCGTGAATGCCTCTCTCGCGCCGGCACTGGATACGGAAACCGCGAACAACGGGCGAACTATTTCGGAAAGTGAAATCCAGAATATGCCGTCTTTCCAGCGCAACGTGATAAGTCTCATGCAGTTGACTCCCGGTGTCCAGTCGGATGGAGCGCAGAATGGCGGCGGCGGCGGTTTTGGGGCGCCCGGGACGCAGACCGGCGCCAGCTTCGGTGGCGGCGGCAACCTCGGATCTTCGAGCAGTATCTTTGCCACGGAAAGCGGCGCCTCGGCCAACACCAACGGCCAGCAGTTTGAAAACAACAGCTACACCGTGGACGGTATCAGCACTGTGAGCGCCGTTTGGGGTGGTTCGACCATCATTACTCCCAGTCAGGATTCGATCAGCAACGTCAGAATCGTCAGCAATGCTTACGACGCTGAAAATGGCCGCTTCGCGGGTGCGATGACCGAAATCACCTCAAAGAGCGGAACCAACAATATTCACGGCAGCGTTTTCCTCCAGGTCTATCGCCCTGGATTGAATGCGTACCAGCGTTGGAACGGCCCTGCTTCGGCCATCGCAATCGACCCGAGTACCGGACTTAAGCTCTCGCCTCAGGCGCGCGGCCTGCTCGAGGACACAGACCGTTACAACCAACTCGGCGGCAGCGTTAGCGGGCCGATTTGGAAAAACAAGATCTTTGCCTTCTTCAACTACGAGGGACAAAGCCAGAACTCCACTGCAACGGGCACAGGATGGTACACGACATCGGCGCTTCCGGCGTTGGCGCCCACCGGCAGCATTGCCGCAACATTTCTGAATTTCCCGGAGGCAGGTGTTCTCGGTACAGTGATCAGCTCTGCAACCTGCAGTGATGCCGGACTCACATCCACATATTGCACTGCCGTCTCGGGAGGCCTGAACATTGGTTCGCCGCTCACCTCCGGCCTGGGTCATCAGGACCTCAACTATGTCAGCAGCACCCAACCGGGCGTCGGCAACGGACTCTCGACCGTCGCCGATATCGCCGACTACAGCACCAGCAGCCCGCTCACCACTAGTTTCAAGCAGTGGAACGGGCGTCTTGATGCCGATGTAACCAGTAAAGATCACGCCAGCTTTGCCATTTACTGGGTCCCAGCCAATAAAACAAACTACAACGGCGCACTGGGCTACGACCTCTTCAATCACTCGCAGATTAACGAAGCCGTCTCGGTCATCTGGAACCATACCTTCTCGCCGACCTTCCTGAATGAAGCCCGCGCCAACGCCGCCGGATGGCGTTGGAACGAAGTGACCAGCAATCCCCAGTCTCCCGGTGGCCTGCCCCAGGATTTTGTTTCCCAGATCGGGAGTGTAAACATCGGCAGCATGGGCCCAGGTTACCCTAGCCATCTTGACCAATGGACCTTCAGCTACAAAGATGTTGCAACCAAAGTGCTGCATGCGCAAACCATGAAGGCCGGCTTCGATTTAACCCGGCTGTACTATTTGAACCAGGGGATCGGAGTGCCGCAGTACACCTTTTACAATCTCTGGGACTTCATGAACGACGCCCCGGAGGCGGAAGGCGGCAGTTTCCAGGCAACCACCGGCTTTCCCGGTGGCTTCCGCAACGACAACCGCGAAAACATTCTCGGTATCTTCTTCCAGGATGACTGGAAGTTCCGTCACAACCTGACGGTCAGCGCCGGCCTGCGTTACTCCTACTTTGGATCGCTCACCGATAAGGACAAAAACATGGGCGTGCTTATCTTCGGCAGCGGCAGCAGTTTCTTGACGGGGATCAAGCTGCAGACCGGTGTTGGCTCGTGGATAGCGCAAAAGGGGAACTTCGGGCCGCAGTTTGGCTTCAACTGGAGTCCGGATCGCTTCAAGAACAAGCTGGTGGTTCGCGGTGGTTTCGGTTTGAACTATAACCAGCAGCAGATCGCAACCGCCAACAATGACGATTACAACCCGCCCGGAACAGTCGGTATTCCGGGTTCCAGCACAAGCCCCACGAACATCAACCCCAATATCATCTACGCGGTATCGAGCAGCCCGAACAACATCTTCGGTTACCCGGCAAACCCCCACGCCATTACGACATTTAACACCGCCGGTCTGCCAACAGCAGGCGGCGCTAACATAGGCGGCTTTCCCAACAGTATGCCCACCCAGTACGTCGAACACTACTCGCTCGATGTTGAGTACAGCCTTCCTTACGCGCTGGTCGCGAATCTCGGTTACACAGGCAGCGCCGGCCGCCATAGCCTGTACAACTATGACGCCAACGCTCTCGGAGACATCATGGGCGATGCGCAGAATCCTCTCATCAACGGCATCAACACCTTTGGCAGCGGCGGCAAGTCGAGCAACAACATGATGCTCGCCGGACTCAAGCACCAGTTCTCCCATACCTTCTCTGCCGAAGCGCAGTTCACATGGGCCCACAGCTTGGATACAGACTCCGGCCCGTACTCTCGGGACGCCTATCTGTACAATCCCCAATACTCCTACGGCCGGTCGGATTATGACATCAACAGATCCTTCAAGCTCTTTGGGATGTGGCAGCCGGTTCTCTTCCACGGCGGCAATGCATGGATGGAGAAGGTCGCCGGTGGCTGGACGCTGAGCGGCATCATGACACTTCACTCAGGCTATGGGTGGACTCCGGTCTATACAGCGCCACACCAGATCTACTGCAATACCTGCAACTATGGGTACCAGAGCCTGCGTCCCATCTATCTTGGAGGAGCTGGCAAAAGCGTCAACAACCAGGCCTTTGAGACTGGAAGCAACTTCTCCAATCCAGGCACAGCCAACACAGGCATCAACAATGATCAATTCTCCAACAACTACTTCGAAGTCCCGAACTACGACAATGCCATCACGGATAATCCGGGACAATCGACCAATAACTACATCCCTCCGCCGGGACTCATTCGCAACTCCTTCCCTGGCCCCGGATACAGGGATGTCGATTTCACCATCGCCAAAGCCTTCGGTTTGCCAAAGATGCCGGTTCTGGGCGAAAAAGCGAAGATCGAATTCAAGGCCGACATGCTCAACGTCTTTAACATCTTGAACATCAACCCAGGCAGCATCTCGAACAACATCCAGAGCTCGAACCTTGGTCAGGCGGGGAACGCGCTCGGATCGAGAACCGTCGATATGCAGGTCCGGTTCAACTTCTGATTTGCAGTGGCATTTCTTACCGGAAGGGTGCGCGCCGCGCACCCTTCTTTTTTGTCGTGCAGTTCTCCCACGGCTGGGTGCCCCACCCTCGGCGCGCCTTTGTTTTTGCGGCTAGGGTGGGATGCAAAACGCACGCTCCAAAGCAATCGGAGATATGCTCTAGTCGTCAGCCTGTCCTTGAGGCGGTGGGATTCGATTGGAGACATGGCCGGTGGACTTGCGCACGACCAGCTTGGGATAGACCGTGATGACCGCCGGGTGCGGATGGGGTATATCATCCCGGATAAGCCCCAGCAGCGTGCTTGCCGCGGCTTGCCCCATGGCGCGCAAAGGCTGATGAATGGTCGTAAGTGGCGGGTTGTTAGTCGAAGCTACCAGCACGTCGTCAAAGCCAAGCACTGAAACATCGCGGGGGACGCGCAGCCCCACTTCGCGCAGAGCGATGATCGCCCCGATCGCGGTAACGTCGTTGAAGGCGAAGATCGCCGTGAAAGGCCGATTGGTCTTGAGTAACTCCCGTGTTGCTTCAGTCCCCGGTACAGGGCCGGACTCCGGACTCTGCAACTGCACGGCGAGCCGCTCGTCAACCTCAATGCCCAGCTTGCTGCCCGCATCCACAATCGCCTGCCACCGCAGGTCGGTATCCGAGCTGAAGGTTTGTCCTTTGATGAAGGCAATTCGTTTGTGTCCCAGCGAGTTTAGATGGGATAGCGCCAGGTGCGCGGCCTGTTCGTGGTGCAACTCGATGCTGATCACCCCTTCGCGCCGCTGGTGTCCGGATACCGCGACAACAGGAACGGACAGTTCCTCCTCAATGGGTGTATCGATCGCGATGATGCCCTCCACCGAGCGGGACAGCATCATGCGCGGATAGCCCCACAACAACTCCGGACGATGGCGATGGCTGACGACAAAATAAAAAAAACCATCCTTCAGAAGCTCATCCTCAATGCCGCTGAGAACTGCGGTCGAGTAACCTTCGCTTATCTCCGGAACGATGACGCCAATCGTGTAGGTTCGCTTCTGGCGCAGGCTTCTGGCCACGGTATTTGCGGAGTAGCCATATAGCGCCGCGGCGTGGAGCACGCGCTGCTGAGTTTCCTCGGCAATACGGTGCGCGGCTGCTGCGCCGTTGACGATGCGCGAAACCGTGGACTGTGAGAGCTCAAGGATTGCAGCGAGCTCTTTCAGTGTGATTGGCCTTAACGGGGTCTTCGCCATGTAGTTATTCTCCAAGTATAGCTCGCCAAAGCGCGCGATCCCAAACAAGAGCGCGGAAAGCTGCATCAGACCAACCAGGCAAACCGAAACCAGATATGATCCGGCTCATCCCGGCAAACCCTTCCCATGAAACCCGGCTCGCTGCATAGCGCTTACGCTCTCCGGGTTGCGCATAAACGTGCTCCACACCAGTTCGGAGCGGAGATTCTCCGCCATCAGCACCGAGATGCCCTGGTCAATCCCCAACACGTCCGGGTCATACCAGTTGGCGGAAGGATGGAAGGCATCCACAAAGCCATAGCGCCCCCAGGCCTGCTTACCCCATTTCGAGCGCATAGCGCGCAGAACTGAAAGGCAATCGGCAGGCAGGAACACCAACGAACCCGCCGCGGCCGAAGGAACAACCGTCCCGTCCAGCGGTCCCTGCGCGGGCGGTCCGCCCCAGGCGGCATAGCCACCCGCGGAGTCTGAAGCAGTGATGCCCCAGTAATCCTCGCTGTACCACTTGGGGTAAGAAAGGCAGAACGCCTTATGGGCGCGCGTCGCGGTCACGGAATTCGCAAAGTAATCGGCGTATGCGTCGCGTTTGTCGCGGAAGTCATACCACGCCTGCGAATACTGATGCGTAAACAGCGGGTCGTCGCCGCTGATATAGTCGTACCCTTTGTAATGGATCACCGGGCGCGTAAAGTTATTCCAACACTCCGGCGCTACGGCGTGGGTGGGCGAACCGATGGCCAGCAGGTAAATCATCATCAACTCGCAATAAGTCTTCCAGCGCGAGTCTATAAATCCCTTCTCCGGGTGCCAGCCCATCGAAAACGTATTGCCGCCATTCAGCATCCATGGCCAATCGACACGCTCATAAATCTGTTGAGCCAGTGACTTGATTCGCTCATCCTCAAAGTAGGCCCGCGCCGTGAGTACGCCGCACAACAGGAGCGATGTGTCGATCGACGATAGCTCCGACCAGGAGAGGCGCTTGCCGGTCTCAATATTCGTGAAGTGATAAAAGAAGCCATGCACCTCCTGCATGCTGTTCAGGTGCCACTCCAGTGTCATCTTCACGCGCTCCACGATCTGCGCATGAGGCAGGTAGCCGCGACGATCGGCAATGCATAACGCGGTCAAGCCAAAACCCGTGGAGGCGATGCTCGCCTCGATACGCCGATCGCGGTGGCCGTCAAGATCGTTGCGCGCGCGGTCGAGAATCTGTCCGGTCTCCGCGCTGCCTTGCTCCCAGAAGTACAGGCAGCCCTGCCGCTCCAGGTCGTCGAGGAAGGCTTCGTCCTCTTTAGAAAGTTTCCAGGGTTCGCTTGCGAAAGCTATAACTCCGGGCGCCAAGGCGCATCCTGACGCGCCTGCGATAGCTTTGAGCATCTGACGCCGGCTCATCATCCATTTATCGCTTCGCATGGTCATCGAAACTTCTCCATCCCCAGTCTGCGGAAGCATAACTTAATGGAATCCCGCTAACAGCATGGCGTTCGCAGGCTCCGGATTGCTCATAAAAGTCTGCCACACCAGACCGGAGCGAAGATTTTCCGCCATCAGCACCGAAATTCCCAGATCGATTCCCAGACAATCCTTGTTATACCAGTTTGGAGAAGAATTGGTATTGAAGGCATCGACAAATCCGTAGCGCCCCCATGCCTTTGTACCCCAGTTCGTGCGCAAGGCTTCTAAATCCTGAAGGCATTCGTTGGGCAGGAAGGGGAGCGATCCGGCGGCAGCGCAGGGAACGACCGTTCCGTCGATCGGCCCCTGCGCCGGCGGCCCGCCCCAGGCGGTATACCCGCCCACATAATCCGAAGAAGTTATGCCCCAGTAATTCTCCGTGTACCAATTCGGATAAGTCATAATGCAAAATGTCTCGTGGGCCTGTGTTGCGTAGATGGAATTCGTAAAGTAGTTGGCATAAGCATCGGTCTTTGTGCGGAAGTCGAACCACGCATGAGACCACTGGTGGGTGAACAGCGGATCGTAATTGCTGCTGATGTAACTGTAACCCTCGTAGGTGAGCGTCGGGCGCGCAAAATTCGCCCAGTATGACGGCGCAATGGGAAAGGTGGGTGAGCCGATGGCCAGCAAATAGAGCGCCATCAGCTCGCAATAAGTATCATACCGCGAAGACGAAAAACCGGGAGTCGCGGCCGTGGCCGGATACCACGCCATTGCGAAGGTTGCTCCGCCATTCAGCATCCACGGCCAGTTCACGCGCTCATAAAGTTGCGTGGCTAGGGATGTGATCGTCGCGTCGTTAAAATAGGCGCGCGCCGCGAGAACGCCGCACATCAGCCATGCCGTATCAATCGAGGAAACCTCCGAACCGGAAAGAGGCTCACCGGTGTTCACATCGTTGAAGTGGTAGAAGAACCCGTTTTCATTCTGCATATTGTTCAGATGAAAACTCAGCGTCGTTTGCACCCGCGCAACAATCTGCGCATGGGTCACGCCGGTCAGGTAGCCGCGCTGGTCGGCAATGCACAGCGCGGTCAGTCCAAAGCCTGTGGCGGCAATGCTGGCCTCGGTGGTGGTGGGGTCCATCTGCCCGCTCAGATTGTTGGCCGCGTGGTCCAGCACCTGACCGGTCACCGGGCTGGCCTGTTCCCAGAAGTAAAGGCAGCCCTGCTGTTCCAGAGCATCCAGAAAACTCAGGTCGGCCGCAGTCGGATTAAAAACACCCACAGGCAAAGAGGGAGGCGTGGGCGTGGTGGGAGGCGTCGTCTGCCCGCTCCCGCCGCATCCCACTGCTGCCGCCATCACGCAGCCTGTTGCCGCCACCATCGACTTGAGCGCCTGGCGCCGGCTCATCGCCAGCACTACAGATGAAGGAGCCGGGCACCAATTACTGCTTCGCCTGGGCATCGAGTCTCCTTCATTGCCTAGGGCCTGTTAACACTACTCAGACGGATGGCGTTGCGGGCTAAAACCCGGCCAGACGAAGCCGAGCCCGAAGGCTGTGGCGGGTCCACCGTCGAGGGCGAGAATGAAGTATAGCCGGGTTTTAGCCGCAACCCGGAGGGACGGGGCCAATTTCCCCGATTTCGTTGTCGCTCGTCGTTTCAGTAACTGGCTACAGTGCACTCCTCGCTCCTAGAACTCGTGAAAATTGGCTCCCGTCGCCGCCGCCTGAGTAGTGTTAACAGGCCCTTGTGTCATTGGGCATGAACTTCGATCACGGCCAGACCATTCACCGGCAGTGTAATCTCCAGCACGCCTTTCTCCAGTTTTCGTAACTCGGGCGCGGGCAAAGATGAGGCATTGTTCAGTGCTTCAATCTGTGCTTGCGTTGGATAGCGCGGGCTCCCCATGGCGCGATAGGCCGGCATGGGGTTTCCATGGGTCTCATCGACCCGTTGTATGGTCGTATTGGCGTCTGGAGCAACTCCCTTGAACGCAAGACGCAAGGTCAGTGGAGCGCCGCTGGCCAACTGGTCCATATCCACCAGATTCCACGCGGCCACCACCAATGTGCCATCCTTGCGCCGAGTTACCAGCAGGTTATCGGCCGCGTTCGCCAGCCGCTCCTCTCCTAACTCATGCAGCACGGTGAAGTCATAAAAACTCGGCTTCTTGATCCTGCCCGCGGCGATAAGTCCGAAACCGCCGTCAAACGGTTCCCTGGTGACGCCTCCCTCTTCAAAAACATCATCGAAGGTCCACCACGACATCAGGTCCACCGAGCCATCGCATTGGCTGATGTCTCTGGTCAGCGCAGGCCCCACATACCAGTTATCTCGCGCCTTCAGTTTGCCATAAGACGGTACATTCCACTCCGTCCACATCAGCGGCAACGAGGGCAGAGCCGAGGTGCGAATCTGGCCATGCACCTTCTCGACTGCGCGGCAAACCCGGTCGTGCATCGGGATATTCTCATGCGTCCCGAACATATCCTCAACAGAATCGTCCGCATAGCCGTGCGTGGATACAAAGTCGACCGGCACGCGATCATTGCTCACGTGATCGATAAACGCGGGAATCCAATGCGCGGATGATGTCGCGGGGCCTCCGACGCGCAGTCTCGGACTGACTGCCTTCAGCGCCCGCGCCGTGTGATCGTATAACTCAAAATAGGTGGCCTGCTTTGGCTCGCCGGCCCAGAAATCGATGTTAGGCTCGTTCCATACCTCAAAGTACCATTGCGACACCTCATCGATGCCGTATCGGTCCACCAGGTGCTGGGCAAAAGCGTGGATCAGCAGATCCCACTTGGCGTAGTCCTTTGGCGGAGCCACATTCTGCTTGTACCAGAAAGGATGAATCGCCTCGCGCGCCGCCAGCTTGCGGGGCATGAAGCTGATCTCGACAAACGGCCGCACACCTTGGGCCAATAGTCCGTCATAGATCTGATCGACATAGGAAAAGTTGAAGACTGGCTTGCCCTGCGCATCCTCGTCATAGACTCCCACTTCATCGTGGAAGATAGCGTGAAAGCGGACATAGCGGGCGCCAACCTTGTCGTGAACTTCCTTCATGTCCTTGCGGTAGTTGTCGCGAAGCGCCAGCACGGCGCGGCCCGACCCGAACATCTGCTCCCAGAAATGCGGGAAGGGGCTGGCCGATGCGTTTGCGTCGATGGAAATGGCAGCGGTGGCGGACTGGCCCCATCCTGGGCAGCCCATGGCCGTGACGGCAAGGAAAATGGCAACAAGTACAGCGCGCAAAGGGTTCATAATCAGCGACCTGCATACCTTAATGGCAATTCGGGTAGAGATTGGCCTGCCCGGTTTGGGGATCACCGGCAAATTCTGCGCACGGCACAAGCCAGGAGATCCTGTTGAACACGCCGAATGGAAACCCCGGCGATAGTAGCCCACAAGGGTGCGAAGTAGCGCAATCGATTGTGCACTGGTATTTTTTACCATTCACTCCTTTCACCTGTCAAGCCTGTATCCGCGCTGTTTTACCCTATTGAAAATGAGGCTCGCCGGTGTGGCTTCCCAGCTCGATCAGGGTGAGCGATTCCACCCCCGTCCTGATTCCATTTGACTGATGATGTTGGCGAATGATACAAAATACCCTAAGCGCAAACGATTGCGCTACCGCCGGCAAGCCACCTCCACCAATCCATCGAGAAGGCCACCTGCCTGAACGGGCTACACGAGAAGCAGGATCATTTTTGGGCATCATTCGCCGGTGGAAAATCGGCGAGCGTTCCGCAAACCATGCTTCGGAGAAATCTTGTGTCGCGAATGAATTCGATACTTGGCAATACTGTTGGCCTCGCCATGATGCTCACCGCCGCTCTCTGGACGAAATCTCGCGCCCGCTTCTTCCTCGCCTGTGCCGCCCTCTGCCTGGCAACGGCTGGGTTCGTGCCGTATATTGCGGCACAAGCAGCCACGACAGGCTCGCCGCGCCATCCGAACCAGGCCGCCCATCCATCCAACGCCCAGCTTGCCGATCCAAAGATCGAAGCCCGCGTGGATCGTCTGCTCCGCCAGATGACGCTTGAAGAAAAAATCGGGCAGCTCGTTCAATATAACGATACGGCCGGCGATGCCCCTGCCATGCAGACAAGCGGAACCCCGCAGGCTGCGGACAAACAAGGCGCGATGGACGCCCAGAACCCTGTCTCCGCCAATCATGTGAATGCCATGCAGTTGGCTGCCACCGGCCGGCTGGGTTCGATGCTCAACACCATCGGCGCAGAGCGCACCAACACCTATCAGCATCTGGCTGTGGACCGGAGCCGCCTGCACATCCCTCTGCTCTTCGGCGCGGATGTCATTCACGGTTTTCGCACCATCTATCCAGTGCCCCTGGGCCTGGCCGCGAGCTTTGATCCTGAGCTCGTTGTCGACGTCTCCCGCATGGCTGCCGAAGAGGCTTCCACGGCGGGCATTCGCTGGTTTTACTCCCCGATGGTCGACATCAGCCGCGATCCCCGCTGGGGCCGATCTGTTGAGGGCGCCGGCGAAGACCCTTATCTTGGCGCCGCCATGGCGCGGGCCTACATCCGCGGCTACCAGGGTGACGACCTTTCCAAGCCGGGCAACGTCGCCGCTTCGGTTAAGCATTTCGCCGCCTATGGCGCCGCTGAGGCCGGCCGCGAGTACAACACCACGGATATGTCGGAGATCACTCTCCGCCAGGTCTACCTGCCTCCTTACCAGGCCGCTGTCGGGGCGGGCGCCGCCACCGTCATGAGCGCCTTCAACTCCCTCAATGGCGTGCCCTCCAGCGCCAATCCATTTCTTTTGAGTACGATTCTGCGCGGGGAGTGGGGCTTCAACGGGTTCGTCGTCAGCGACTATACCGCCGTGATGGAGCTGATCAATCACGGCATTGCGCTCGATCCCGCCACTGCTGCCCGGAAGGCCATCTCCGCCGGTGTCGATGTCGATATGATGTCGCACTTCTACGACACCCAGTTGCCTGGGCTTATCCGCTCTGGCCAGGTTCCCATGAATGTGGTCGATGAGGCTGTGCGGCGCGTCCTCCGGGTAAAGTTCGCCACCGGACTCTTTGAACGTCCCTACGCGGAAGGCGTCGAGGTCACCGCTGCCGTTGCCGAGCACAGGCCGCTGGTCCGCAAAGCAGCCGAAGAGTCCTTCGTCCTGCTTCAGAACGGCAAACTCGCATCCGGCGCACCGCTGCTCCCGCTTTCGCCGGCAATCAAACGGGTCGCTCTCATCGGACCGCTCGCCGACAACGCTGGAGAGATGACCGGAGTCTGGGGTGGCGCCGGTCAGGATCGTGACATCATCACCCTCCGGCAGGCGCTGTCAGAGCGCGCCCGGCAACTGGGAGGCGCCCTGCTTTACGCCAGAGGAACAGAGATCGACGATCCCTCGCAAGCGGGTTTCCCTGAGGCCCTCCAGGCGGCCAGGGCGGCCGATGTGGTCATCCTCGCGTTGGGGGAATCGAACCGCATGAGCGGCGAGGCGGGCTCTCGCACAAACCTCGATCTGCCGGGCAATCAGCAGCAGCTTCTGGAAGCCGTAGTCGCTGCCGGCAAGCCTGTCGTTCTGCTCATTTTCTCTGGCCGTCCCCTGGTCCTCGACTGGGCCGCCCAGCATGTCCCCGCAATCATGGCGGTCTGGTTCCCCGGAACCGAGGCCGGTCACGCCCTCGCCAACGTTCTTTATGGAGATGTGTCGCCCAGCGGCAAGCTGCCCATGAGCTTCCCCCGCGCCGTCGGCCAGGAGCCGCTCTACTACAACCAGTTCCCCACTGGACGCCCTCCCACGGGGATTGACCTCTCCAAGCCGCCAACCGACGACACGCGCTTCTTCTCCCGCTACATCGACGCGCCCAACAGCGCGCTCTTCCCCTTTGGCTACGGACTTTCCTATTCCAGCTTCTCTTATGGGGACGTCAAGGTGTCGAAGGCCGGCATCCCGCTGCGGCAGGCCCTGGCAAACCGGAGCACACCTCTTCTTGAAGCCACGGCGACGGTGACCAACACCGGAGACCGCGCGGCCACCGAAGTAGTCCAGTGCTATGTGCGCAACCTGGGCGCCAGCATTGAACAGCCGGTTCGAAGCCTCAAAGGATTTGAGCGAGTCACTCTGGCTCCGGGCGAATCGAGACAGGTCACCTTCCATCTGGGCTTCAGCGAACTCTCCTTCTTCAACCTGGAGAGTAAGCCAACGATCGAGGCGACCCATTACACCGTCTGGATCGGAGGCAGTTCGCTGGCTGATCAGGGCGCCGCGTTCGAGGTGGTCTCGGCCTCGCGGACGGCGGATCATTAACCCGCCCCAGTTCCAGCCGAACTCAGAAAGTCATATCTTCTTGATGGATTCTTATTGTGCCTTGATGCCACTAGCCAGATCGGACTTAAGTCCTTTAGAATCTGGCGGGGACGACGGGGCTCGAACCCGCGACCTCTGCCGTGACAGGGCAGCGCTCTAACCAACTGAGCTACGTCCCCTAATGAAGCTTGCATCTACGGCGAAATCCGCCGAACGAACCATCCCCTTTTATCGAAGGCTCATCCTTCCAACCGGATGCCTGCCCTCGACCGAGCCCGTGCCCTGGCGGGCACGAAGCAGTTCCTGCTACAGCAACATGAATGAGTGTATCAGAAAGAACGGGCCCTAGGCCGGCCAGATGGCGCGATTGCCGCGGCCGCTGGAAATGAACCCCATATCCATGGAGATTCCCCGTACGCACTGCACCAAGTGGTTGGCGATGGAAGGCAGCTTCTGGGCCGTCACCCGGAACGACGGCCCGGAGACGCTCACCGCCGCCACCGGCATCCGCTGCGCATCCAGCACCGGCACGGCGATGCAGCGCAGGCCCTCCTCGAACTCCTCGTCGTCCACTGCATAGCCGCGACGGCGTGTCTTCTCGATCTCCACGCGCAGCGCCTCCGCCGAGGAGATGGTGTGGCTGGTGAAGCGCTCGAAGCGGGTGCGGCGCAAAATATCGGCGATCCGCTCCTCGGGAAGGAACGCCAGCATCGCCTTGCCCACCGAGGTGCAATGCACCGGGTTACTGGCGCCGATGCGGGTAATCATGCGCACCGAGCGGGTCGGCTCGATCTTGTCGATGTAGATGGCGTGCGCGCCCTCCAGGATGCACAGGTGCGCCGTCTCCTCGGTCTCGGCCACCAACCGGCGAAGGTGCGGCTGCGCGCGCTCGCGCAGGTCATATTGCTCGATGGAGCGATTGCCTAAATCAAACAGCCTCAGCCCCAGCCGGAACTTGCCGCCGGCAGTGCGCTCCACCATGCGGTGACGCTCCAGAACCATCAGGAAGCGGTGCGCGGTGCTCTTGTGCAACTGCAGCGACGAGGCAACCTGCGCCAGGCCAAGCGGCGTATCGCTCTCTCCCAGCAGATCCAATACTGCAAATGCCCGGTCGAGAGCCTGAACTTTGTAGGTGCCTTGCGGGGATGTGTCTCGCATGGTGGTCCTCAGTTTTGCGCGATGATCTCTCTGTCAGTGTGCTGGAATTGGGACTGCATGTCAAGTACTGGTACGCAAACCCCTGCGCTGAATTCTCCATAAAGAGGATGCTCTTCGAGGTCGCGCGTGGCTCGCCCCGCCTTCCACTAAAAAATCCTGAAAAATCGTATCAGGCTTTCTGCCGCCGATAACTCTGACGAGCAGTTGCAGGTAACCGTGAGCCTGCCATAGGAAGTCGTCTAGGAAATCGTTCGTCCGGGTTGCGGAAAGCGCAGCCATGCTGTTTCAGGTAGCCTCGTTCGCTCTTGCAACCGGGCGCATGGCAACCGTCCGCTTTACGCCGCTAGGTGACAGCGGACACAGACCTTGCCCTCCCGGATAGGAAGATAATTGCCGCCACGGTTTAGGTTGAAGCTGCCGTGAGCTACCGGGGCAAGGGATTGGTTCGCCTCTTTTATGAGGAGAGGCTCAAACGATGCGAAGTATGGCCTGCCGCGCGTATGTGCCTGTCATCATAATAATTTGCCCCGCGACTGTGACGGCTGTCACAACCGGTGTTATATTCGCATGAGGGACAACAATCAAGAAAGAACGCAACGCAATTTACTAGGCGCGCGAACCCGCAGAAGCGCGCCACCACTGGGAGCAGTCATTCCGCCATGTCGAAAACTTTGCAAATCCCCGCTTCGCTGAGTACTGACGGCTTGTCCATCGCTGTCATCTGCCAGGACGAGCATCGCCGCAACTCCGCAATAAGCTCTCTGCGCGAATGTCAGAGTTGCCTGATTCAGGAGTTAAATTCCTACCCTGCCCTTAAAGACGTGCCGCGGGTGCTGGGAGATAACTACGACGTTATCCTTATTGAGCTGGACCGCGACCCGGAGTTCGCCATCGATCTGGTGGAGGCCATCTGCGCGCATAGCCTGGCAACCGTAATGGTCTTCTCGTTGCAGGTCGATTCGGGCATGCTGCTCCGCTGCATGCGCGCGGGCGCTCGTGAGTTTCTCACTTTGCCCTTCGACCATGGCACCGTGGCCCAGGCTCTGGCTCGGGCCTCGGCACTCCGCGTGGGATCTCACCCGTCGCCGAAGAAGCCGGACGGCAAACTGTTCGTATTTCTCGGCGCCAAAGGCGGTGCCGGAGTCACCACGCTGGCCTGCAATTTTGCGGTAGCGCTGGCACAGGAGTCGCAACAAAAAACCCTGTTGATCGATCTAAATCTCCCGCTGGGTGACGCGGCGATCAACCTCGGAATCAGGGCTGAATACAACATTGCCAGCGCGTTTCAAAATTGTAGCCGGCTCGATGTGAATTTTCTCTCCACCCTGCTGATACGTCATAACTCCGGGTTATTCGTACTCGCTGCGCCGGGTGAATTGGCGCCCACCTATGTCTCTGCTGAGGCCATCGACAAGCTCCTTGAGGTCGCGCGCCAGGGATTCGATTATGTGGTGGTCGACGCGGGATCGAGACTTGACTTCCAGCGCGAACATCTCTTCAATGAATCCGCCACCATGTACCTGGTCACGCAGATCGGCATCCCCGAACTGCGCAACTCGCATCGCCTGATTGCACTGCTCTCCGCTCCCGGCAGCCCCAAACTCGAAATCGTGATTAACCGCTACGACCCTCACACCATGGGAATCGATGATGAGCACATTACCAAGGCTCTCACCAGGCCGGCGCAATGGAAAGTTCCTAATAACTATGCCGCTGTGCGGCGGATGCAGACCACGGCTACCCCGTTCACCGAGGAAGATTCGCAGATTGCACGGGTGATCCGGCAGATGGCTCGTGCCGCTTGCGGACAGCCTGCTGTTCAGGAAAAAGAGAAAAAAAACCTCTTCCGGGGGGGACTTTCTCTTAAGGGCATGCTCAAGCGACAAGAAAAGTCGTGACAGAAGGGCTGTACTGCCCCGGCTGAAGCCCGCTTCTGCCAAGCCCTGCCACTGTGCCCCGGGTGGCCGCTCGAGCGGTTCCACAATTGCTGTACCCCGAAACCACAGCCCTCAAGTGGCATTTTCCTCAACTGGGATCCCCAGCGATAGGTCTTCTTCGCTGGGGTGGAAGTAAATGCCACCCTGCACGATGACAGAAAGGGCATGTGAATTGTGGAACCGCTCTAATAAACAGTCTTCCCCGGCATTTCCCCGTTCCGCTCTGCTTTTGCTCCCCCAACCGGCGCGGGAAACCGCCCCATGCGCCACTTGCGCTATCATTGTTCTAATGGGTGAGCGGCCTGTTTCCCCTCAAGGGTCGCCCCGGTGGTGCGCGTGTCTCGATTCTTCCAGCGATTTGTCTTCGTTCTTTCCGTGGCGATCTTTGCCGCCCTCGGCCTCGGCTTTCTCTTCGGCGAGTTTGGCTGGCTTGGCGTTCATGCCGGCGGCCAGCAGGATGGCGCCTACCGCCAGATGCGTGTCTACGCCGAGGTGCTCAAGAAGATCCAGACCGACTACGTGACCGAGCCTAACATCAACGATGTGACTACCGGCGCGCTGCACGGCCTTCTGGAGTCGCTGGACACCGACTCCAGCTACCTGACTCCGTCCGAGTACAGGATTTACAAGCAGCGTCCGGCGGCAGGCGTGGCGCAGATCGGCGTCACCGTCTCCAAGCGCTTTGGTTACGCCATGGTGGTCAGTGTGCTGCCCGGTTCGGCCGCCGACAAAGCGCGCCTCTCTGACGGCGACGTCATCGAGTCCATCGGCGACCAGTCCACACGCGAGCTGTCGCTGGCCGTCATCCGGCTGCTACTGGAAGGCAAGCCGGGGACCACGGTGACACTCTCGGTGGTGCGTCCGGGCAAGACCGACCCCGACAAGCTGACGCTGACCCGCTCCATCGCCGCCACGGCCGCGCTCGCCGAGCAGCAATATGAAGGCGCAACCATTCTCTATCTGAAGCCCGGCGCGCTCACCGCCTCCCGCGTGGACGAGATCGCCACAAGGCTCCAGGCGGCCGGCAAGGGCCGCAAGGTGCTGCTGGACCTGCGCGACTCTTCCGGCGGCGACGACCAGGAGGGCCTGCGGCTGGCCAACTTCTTTGTGAAGCAGGGCACACTGGCCACGCTCGAAGGTCAGAAGTTTCCCCGCCAGACCTTCACCGCCGACCCGGCAAAGTTCATCACAGACGCGCCGCTGGCCGTGCTTGTCAACCGCGGCACCTATGGACCGGCCGAGCTGACGGCCGCCGCCATCGAAGACTCGAAACGCGGCGATGTGGTGGGCGAGAGGACCTTCGGCGAAGGCTCGGTACAGAAGACCATCGAGCTGCCCGACGGCGCCGCGCTGTTGCTGACCGTCGCCAAATACCAGACCCCCGCCGGCAAGAAAATTCAGGACGAGGCCGTTACGCCCACCGTGCTGGCCGGCCAGACGATGGAAGAAGAAGAAGAGGAAGCGCCGAAGCCCAAGGGCGACGAGCCGCTCAACAAGGCGCTCCAACTGCTGAAGGCCAAGAACGGCTGAACTGGCTCGGCTGACCTCATCCCCGTCTTCCCGCCTCTTGCACGATGAGGTACGCAAAGGCCGATCCGCGCGTACCCCGCAATCGATCCCGTGCTAGCCTTGGGCTGAAGCATTTCTCCACCGCACGCAGGATAAATGCCAACGAGGCCTGAACCGTTTGGCTGTCACCCCTCCCGTACATCGCGGCCTTGGCCGCAGCCACCTGCTGCGAGCCGAGCCGCCGCCCCACTCGCATCGGCGGCGCAAGCTGGTCGGCAAGTTCGCGCTTGCCGCGCTGCTCGCTCTGGCCGTGATTACCGGCTCGCTCTCTGGGCTCATGCTGGTTTACTCCGTCGATCTTCCCCAGATTCATGACCTGGAGCGTTATCGCCCCTCCACCACCACCGAGCTCTACGACCAGAAGGGCCGCATCATCGGTTCCTTTGCGCTGGAGCGGCGAGTAGTGGTCAACTACGACGACTTTGCGCCGGTGCTGCGCCAGGCCGTGATCTCCATCGAAGACAAAAGCTTCGAGTCGCACTGGGGCATCAATGTTTTCCGCGTCGCGGGAGCGGCGTGGCACGACATCCGCAGCCACGGCCGCTCCCAGGGCGCATCCACGCTGACCATGCAGTTAGCGCGCAACCTCTTTCTCTCCCCCGAGCGAACCGCCGCCCGCAAGCTGCAGGAGGCGTACCTGGCCATCCAGATTGAGCGCGCCTTCACCAAGCAGCAGATATTCACCCTCTACGGCAATCAGATCTACCTGGGCCACGGAATGTACGGCTTCGAAGCCGCTTCGCAGTTTTACTTCAGCAAGCACGCCCGGGATCTGACGCTCACTGAAGCAGCTCTTCTGGCCGGATTGCCCAAGGGGCCGGCGGCTTTTTCGCCGCTGCTCGCCCCGGAAAAAGCGCTGCGCCGGCGCAACCTGGTGCTCACCGAGATGGAGCTTGACCGCGCCATCTCCCACGAGCAGGCAGAGCAAGCCAGCAACGCACCGCTGGGGCTGCGCGTCGCTCAACCCGAATCCTCTGTTGCGCCGTGGTTTCAGGAGGAGGTCCGGCGGGAGCTGGAAAAACGTTTCGGCGCCGAGCAGGTGCATGAGGATGGCCTGAAGGTGGAAACCACGCTCGATCTGGACCTGCAGGAAGAGGCCAATCGCGCCGTTGCGGATGGCCTCGCCGTCTACGAGCGGCGGCGCGGATGGGTGGGTCAAAGCGGGCCGGGCAAGCTGGAAAACGTGCTCGCCGGCGGCAGCACAATCGAAGACTACAAGCATCCCGACTGGGCTCTCAACTCTGGCCCAGGCGACTACGTTCACGCTGTGGTGACCCGCGCGCTGCCCCTGGAGATTCACGCCCGCGTGGGCGCTCGCGAAGTTGTGCTCACGCCGGACGACTGGAAATGGACCGGGCAGCGCTTCGGCGACGCGCTGGTCAAGCCCGGCGACATCATCTACGTTCGCCTTGCGGACATCATGAAGGGCACAACGCGCCACGCCTCGCTGGAGCAGGACTCCGGCTCTCAGGCCTCTCTGCTGGCCATGGACAACACCACCGGCGACGTGTTGGCTATGGTCGGCGGGCGCGATTACGCGCTCTCTCAGTTCAACCGCGCCACCCAGGCCGAACGGCAGGTCGGCTCCAGTTTCAAGATCTACGACTACACCGCGGCCATCGAGGACGGCGCTCAGCCCACCGACATCATCGTCGATGGGCCGGTCAGCTTCGGCAGTTACACGCCGCACAACTACGAAAACGACTACAAGGGCGCGATGACCCTCACCAACGCCTTCGCCCTGTCGCGCAACATTCCCGCCCTCAAGCTGGCCGACCGCGTGGGCATTCAAAAAGTCATCGAGGTGGCTCACCGCTTCGGCGTCACCTCCGCCATTCCCGCCTACCTGCCTGTTGCCATCGGCGCGGTAGAAATTACTCTCCAGGAGCAGGTGGCCTCCTACGCGGTCTTTCCCAACGACGGGTTGCGCATGACGCCGCGGCTCATTCGCAAGGTGGAGAACGCCGACGGCATTACGCTCTGGGAGGAGCCGCCCGCCGTGAACGAGGTGATCAGCCCGCGGACGGCGCACTCCATGATGACCCTGCTCGAGGCCGTCATCCAGCACGGCACCGGAGCGGCGGCGGCGCAACTGAACCACCCCCTGGGCGGCAAAACCGGCACCACCAGCGACTTTACCGACGCCTGGTTCCTGGGTTTTTCGCCCTCCGTCACCTGCGGCGTCTGGGTGGGCTACGACAGCCGCGAGCAGCTTGGAGAAAAAGAGACCGGCGCCCGCGCCGCCCTGCCCATCTGGATCAACGTCATGCGCGTTGCCATCCGCGGCAGAGACGACGAGAAGTTTCTCGGCGAAGAGGCGGACAGCCCCACGCCCAAACCCGCCGCGCACACCCCCGCGAGCATTGTGTCAGGGCACGACTTCTAAGCCTGTCCTGAGCGCAGCCGAAGGATGCCGAAAGCCGCATTGCGTCAGGGCACGACTTCTAAGCCTGTCCTGAGCGCAGCCGAAGGATGCCGAAAGCCGCATTGCGTCAGTGCACGACTTCTAAGCCTGTCCTGAGCGCAGCCGAAGGATGCCGAAAGCCGCATTGCGTCAGGGCACGACTTCAGTCGTGCCGAAAAGGGCTAGAACAACAAAGGGCTTTAGCCCCTGAGGTATGCGTAGATCCGGAGAGAGATGGGGGTTTCAACCCCCGCATCGAGCCAACAAAATTACCCCGGGCTTTAACCCCGGAGCCGCATCTACCACCCCACCTGACGCATCCGCTCAAGGATCGCCTCGCTGTAGTGATTCATGCGCTCGGGCCGTCGCTTCAGCGGAGCCGGCAAAATCGCAGCCAGCCGCGCCGCCTGCTCCCGGCCAACACTCCGGGCCGCGATTCCATAGTGGGACCGGCATGCCGCATCCGCGCCATAAATACCGGGGCCCCATTCCACCACGTTCAGGTAGAGCTCCAGAATGCGCTGCTTGCCCAGCACCAGTTCCGCCACCGGCACAAGCCCCGCCTCCGCGCCCTTTCTGATGATGGATCGGCCCGTTCCGAAGAACAGATTCTTCACCAGTTGCTGCGTAATCGTCGAAGCTCCCCTCGTCCGCCCGCCTTCCATATCATCTTCCGCGTCGATCTGGATCGCGTGCCAATCGAACCCATGGTGCTCGTAAAATCGCGCGTCCTCCGCTGAGATTACAGCGTGCTGCAAGTTCGGCGATATCTGGCTCAGCGGAATGAATTTGTAGTGTTCGCGATACGGCTTGTGGTGCATCCACGCCTGCAATCGCCGCTCGATATGCACCGCGGTTGTCGGCGGGTCAATCCACCGCGCGGCCACCAGCAGCAGCGCGGCAGCCAACCAAAGAAGCGCCACCACAATCGCAAACCATCGAACAAACAATCGCAGGAACCCCTTCCGAGGCGGGTTCGTTGGGAATGTGCGGTTTACTGTATCCACACTTCAGAATAATCGCCTGGGCTTGGTTGTTGCTTATGGCTTTGATCTCGCGTGCGCGAACACGAAGCTGCGAATAGAACAGTTTTGAAAGGGCACGGCTTTAGCCGTGCCGCTATGCCGGAGGGAGGCGGGGGTTTTAACCCCCGCATTAAGCCAAAAATATCAACTGGCTTTAGCCCCTGAGGGAAGGTTTATTCGCACTGACCCACTACCAGAAACGAGCTTTGCGTCAGGGCACGGCTTCACCGGGGTCCCCATCGACAGGTCTTCGTCGATGGGGTGGGGCTTCAGTCGTGCCGAAAGGGCCGAATAAAATCAACTGGGCTTTAGCCCCTGAGGGACACTCCCATACGGCAGGCAACCGGTTCTCGCCTCGCACCGCATCCGCATTAAAAGCCCTGGGATTGCGTTTCAAAAAGAAGAACCAGCCCCATAGGGGCGGAACGAATCCTCGCGGCCGGTGCACAAATCGCATTACGGCGAGATGTGACTGGTATCACCGACGGCGGCCATCGCCGATCCGATACTACGACAATCTACTCAGGAGATCTGCCCATGAATAGTTTCCGCGCGTGTTTGTTCAGTGCTGCCCTGCTCGTTTTTCTTGTCTTGGCTGCTGCCGTCCAACCTGCCGTTGCTCAGGCGGCTCATGGCAAGCAGGGGCACCATCAGGCGATTCCAGCCGGGAAAACCTGTTCTGACTGCCACAAGATGACGTATGCCCAATGGAAAGGCAGCCTGCATGGCGCTAACGGTGTCGAATGTACCGTGTGCCATGGCGAGATCACGGCACAGAGCGTCGCGGCCACGCCGGCGTTAAGCGTATGCGACACCTGTCACACCGAGCAGGTGGCGCAACTGAACTCTGATCCATTCAAGCATGGCAAGACGTGTGTGACGTGTCATTCACCACACACCTTCAAGGGGCACCCGAAGGCGGCCAAGGTAGGCAACTGAGAGCAATTTCCAGGCGTCGCTTTCTCGAACTGTCGGCCGCCGCATCCGCGCGAAAACTCCAGGGCAGCCGCATGAACTTGTCTTGTCACAGAGCCAACCGTTTTTCGCCTCCCAAGCTGTCATTCGCCGTCTGCCTCCCAGCGGGAGGCATTGAAAATAGCCCAGGCCGGGGCCCCCAGCGACGGGTCCTTGTCGCTGGGGTGGAGAGTGAAACCTTCGGATCGCGTTTCTAAAAAAAACCAGCCCCGTAGGGGCGGAACGAATCCTCGCGCTCGCACTGCACCCACCCCTCCATGAACGAAAGGCAATTCCACAAAGCCAGAATCCCGGCGACATGGGCGTTTACTGGAAGTGATTCGTGGCTTGTAGGCTATCGCGCTGTCCCAGGTCCCCAAGAGCGATGAGCGTGGGGCCACCGGATTACTATTTGGGCTGATGGGCCACACGCCATTAAATGACCGGCGGACAAGATGAGCACATCAGATGCCTGGAACGAACCCGAGTTTCTCAGTCACATCCCAAAATGTTATTTGCCGCCCATTCGTCAATGCGTCGTTCTCGCTCCTTCTCTGCGCCAGCTTTAATCCAAAGTCTGCACGCTTCGCCTTCTATCGCGGGGCCACCGAAATACAACTCTAGGAACTCAGGCACCGTTGGGCAGGCGTTCGCAAGGTAACGGGGGAACCTAATCTCGTTGGAAAGAATCAACTGTCCGATGGCAAGAGCAGATCGAATAAGGTGGAAGTCCTTCTCCAAGCCCTGTCTGGTATCCGAAGCTTGGCACTGGCAAGCTGGCTCCAACAATCTAGAAAAGTCGTCGCCCTCGGCGACCAAAGTCCTCCCCTTCGAGTCATGTTTTGCAACCAAGTGGCCGCATATGGGCTCGCGTGTTTGCGCCATTCCTGTTGGAGCTGGCGAATGAAAACGGCGGAGTGTGCTCCTCTTCCCATCTGGCCTGAAGGCACTTTCTGTTTCGATCTCCGGCAACGTCACCTACAGGATTGAACATCAGGTCATTGCTGCCCAAAGCAATGCTGGCATCAAGAACAAGCTGCTTGCTGTTCCACTTGCTCATTTGTCCCCTGAAAACAGCTTGCTCTCCGCCGCGTCGAGGTATTCGTTGGTCGACTCTAGCTCGACATCTCCAAAATCGTCCGGCCAGTCGCCTACTCGGCCCGCAGGATCGGGCTCTTTCGAGTGAACTGATGAGACGCCTGATACCTTGTCGCGTTCGAACCAGTGCAAGATAATCTTGTCGTTCGCGATTTTGCTCTCGGCGATTTGCGTCGGGTCCGCGCAGTAGGAGCGAGCTATCGTACTCAATGACCAGCCGCACACCTCAATTGGCGGACATCTCCCAGGAGATGTGCCAGTCTCCACTGCGCGCGGGGGTGGAGATGAAGTTCGGGCTGCTCGATATAGACAAGCTGCCCCGGATCTGCTTGAATCAGTGCTACTAACACCGGAAGAACCGTGGACACTGCAAGCCCAACATCGGCGATGTTGACATGTGTGTGCTCCAACGCCACGCGTAATAGGGCTTCGGCGTGGTCCTTAGCTCCAAACCGCTTCATCGCGCGATTCAAAAAAGAGTCAACTTCTTCGGCCTCGCCTTTGCTGAACTCAAAGCTCAACTCCTCCATTTTCCGACGTCTCGGCCCAGTGACTTTGGGGAGGCTACTCTCGAGTGCTATCGGAATGAGAACTTCAACTTCCGACTCGCTCACTTTGATGCTGACTATGCCGGAGGCCAAGCCTAGATGCTCTAGCCCTGATTCCAATTCATCTTCTCGGTTGGTGTCGTCCGCATGGTGCCATGAATAAATGAGGCTCGGGACATAGCTTTCAAATGGCCCCTCGAAGAACCCGTGTTCGCTGACGTCCGTGAACAGCCACCTACGATTCTGATCTCCTCGAAGTCCGGGAACGTATATCATCCGGCGGATATGGGAATTCAGAGCGAGGCTCTCTTGCATGTAATACAATTCACGCCGCTCCATTGCCACACCGCGCGGTCCATCACCCGCCGGAGTCGAGTATAGGACCCCTTGGTAGAACCGTGAATTCACCGCAGATAACGCCGTAAGCCCAACTTGGTCCATCATCAAGGGGATGGAGCTGAACTTGAGCAACATCGCTCGCAGTTCATCAGGAGTTGACCTCGTGGTAATCCGCCATTGCGACTCTTCGGTGGACTTTGATCCCCAACTTTCCTCTATACTCAAGCCCGTCTCTGTCCCTGCCGAATAAAGCATTCCGGCGGTCATTCCTTCATCAAAGCTGAATTCGAATGTTAAGGGCCGTCGTCGTCTGTCTCCAGCTAAATATGGACGCGAAAGGAGCTGTCTTGCCTGGGTATAACGGGTGTAGGGGCCAGACAAGAGAAACGGACCAGCCGGATTCACATCGCTTTCGAGCGTCTGCTTCAGCAGAAGAAGCGGCTGCATAAAGCTCGATTTTCCCGAGCTGTTCGCGCCCGCCAGGACAGTCAGCGGCCGGATCTCCAGATCAATCTTGGTTGCAAGAGACTTGAATCCTGTTACTGAGATTCTGTTGATTCCTGGACCGTATTGATGAGCGTTAGGTGGCTGCGCAGACATCTGGAATCCTCTCGTCGGTTAATGTTAGCATTGATGAGCCGTTCAAAGATCACACCTGTTTTGAATGATTTCCAAACTTGCCCGAATCAGTACCGCCAAGCCGCCCAGCGTTCACAAAGTTCACACGCAACTAATCTCCCTTCTTGCCAACAGCCCCATCTGCCCCCTGACCTCGGCGTAGAATCGGCCGAAGGCGTCCGCCCCACCGCAGGTCCGCCTGGACGGCCAGTCCCGTCTGCCCTACCGCAGGTCCGCCTGGACGGCAAGTCCTTGCAGATAATTACCCGCCAGACGCGCACACTATTCATAAGGAGAATCCCCCAGTGACCGAAACATCCACCGCCGAACTCAGTTTGACCGAAGCCACCCATTCACCGGAGCCCGCCAGCGCGCCGGCCCCAACGCCCGAACCCACGCACGCCCGGCCCGCCCTCCGCCGTTGCTGCGCCGCATATCGCCGCGCCTTCAATGCCTACATGGAAGCCAGCGATGGGGACAGCTACGACAAAATGAAGGCGGCCGGCGAAGGGGGGTTGGCCTACCGCAACGCCATGCCCCTGCTTTCCGACTACGAAGGCATCCGCGACTTCATCGCCTGCACCGCCCACGGCATCCTCATCGGCGCCATTCCACCCGAGCGGAGCGGCCACCTCCTTTACGCGGCACAGGTCGCCCTCGCCACCCTCCATCGCGAGCCCAAACCGCGAAAACGCGCATGACCCCTACCCCCCTCCCCCCTCCGAGGCCCTTTTCTGTCCGTAATTTTCCAGTAAGTCATTGCGTATGAATAGTTTAGTAATTCAGCCTATTTACTTATTGGTAATCTTTACCCTCCGATTTTAGCCCTTTTCCAGCCGAAAATAGCGCTTTGCCTTGGCAATATCCTCGAAAATCTGCGCCTTGAGCGCCTCGTGCGAAGGCCACTGCTGCTCGCCGCGCAGGCGCAACAGAAACTCCAGCTCGATCGGAGTCTCTTCACCCAGATCCATCGGCTCGAAGTCCAGAATGTGCGACTCGACGGCAAAGGACGCCTCTCCGAATGTCGGCCGGTTGCCCACGTTGGTCACCGCCTGAAACCGCCGTCCGCCGACCGTGAGCCGCGTGACATAAACCCCGAAGGCCGGCAACAGGCCCTCGTAGGCCGCCAGGTTGACCGTGGGCACCAGCAGCCGCGCGCCGATGCCGCGTCCGCGCGCCTGCGTGGACCGCACCTGAAACGGCCTTCCCAGCATCCAGCGCGCGCGGGTCATGTCGCCCTCCGCCACCAGCGCGCGAATGGCCGAGCTGGAAACCTCCAGACCGTGTACCTGCACCGGAGAATGGACGCGCACGGCAAAGCCGAACTCCGCGCCAAAGGCCTGGAGCTCGGCCACGCCGGCATCGGCGCGATGGCCAAAGCGGAAGTTGCCGCCCTCATGCACGCCGCGCACGCCCAGAACGTCCACTAAAATGCCGCGCACAAACTCCCGCGCCGGCAAGCTGGCCAGCGCCGCATCAAAGGGCAGCACCAGCACCGCGTCAATGCCGGTCAAGCCCAGCAGCAGCAGGCGCTCGTCAATTGGCGTGAGCAGCCGCGGAGCATCGGCCGGGTGCAGAAACTGCTCCGGGTGAGGGTCGAAGGTGATGGCCACGGCCTGTGCGCGGCTTGTCCGGGCTTCGCGCACCACCGCCGAGAGAATCTCCTGGTGGCCCAGGTGCACGCCGTCGAAGTTGCCGATGGCGGCTACGCTGGGGCCGAAGCCGGCCGGAATCTCCGCAACCGAATGAAAGACGGAAATCGCGCTGCCATCGGTCATAGCTTCGCGGCCCCCAGGCTCACCGGCAGGCTGAGGCCGTCGTAGGCCAGCCGAATGTTATCAGGCAGCATGCGATTGGTTTCCTCGTGCCCCAGTTCGTGGGCGATGTGGGTGAGCCAGGTGTGGCGCGCGCCGATACGCCGGGCCCACTGAACGGCCTGCTCCACGGTGGCGTGGCTGGGGTGCGGCTTGTGGCGCAGCGCGGAGACTACCAGGTGGTCCAGCCCTTCAAGCAGCGCGAAGCTCGATTCCGGGATGGCGCTTACGTCGGTCAGATAGGCGGCGCGGCCAAAGCGAAAACCGGCAATCTCCATCTCCCCATGCAGCAGCGGGACACGCAGCAACTCGACGCCATAAACCAGAGTCCGCTCGGCCAGCGGCTGCAGTTGAACCCGCGCGCGGGTGGGATAAGTGGATTGCTCCGAAAAGGTGTAATCGTAGATGCGCCCCAGCACCTCTGCCGTCTCCGGCGTGGCGTAGAGCGGAATTGGCCCGCCTTCGCGAAAGACTGTGAAGCTGAGCGGGCGCAGGTCGTCCATGCCCATGATGTGGTCGGCGTGGGAGTGGGTGTAAAAAACCGCGTCCACGCGGGTGAGGCCGTTGCGCAGCGCCTGCTCACGGAAGTCCGGGCCGGTATCGATGACTACCACGCGCTCGCGACCCGGGCCCGGCTCACGCCAGCGCAACAGCACCGAGGGCCTGAGCCGCCGGTCGCGCGGGTCGGTCGAGGCGCATACCGCGCAGTCGCAGCCCAGCGTGGGAACCCCCATCGAGGTTCCCGTCCCGAGAAATGTGAGCAAACCGTCCATAAGCTCCGGCTATGACTGATCACTGACCACTAATCACTGCGTTTTCAGCGCTTGCCCGGCGGGCGGCGGTTGCGGCGGCTGCATTCCCTGCAGGGTGATCATGCTGGTCAGTTCAAGAAACGCCATGCGCACCTCGAACAACACCGTTTGCAGCGTCTTGTCTTCGGCCGCGGTCAGGTTGCCGCGGGTCTTCTCCGCCAGCACACCCAGCAGATCGATGGTGGTCCGCGCGCCCAGAATGTCTATCTTCGGACGCTGGCCTTCCTGCGCGCCCGCCCCCATCTGGATCATGGCGGAGACGTAAAACTGCTGCACCAGGTGTTCGAAGGTGATTTGCGGCTGGGCGCCCACGGCGGGGTTCTGCGCCCGCACCAGGTCTTCCAGACGCTGCGCAGAGGCGTCGTAGGCCGCCTTCTGTTCGCGACTCTCCTGAGCTGTTGGCGCCGGAGGCAGCTCGCTTTCCGGCTCCGGCCCGGCCGGGGAAGTTGCGGCCGGCGCGGGCTTGGATTCATTGACGACCAGCCGCGGACCGCCCCCCGGCGCTGGCGGCCGGCCTCTGCCGGAGCCGCCGGATGCTGCTGGTTCTCCTGCTCTTCTTCCGCCTTCATCTTGCGGCGGTCAATCACTTCGAACTTCGGTTTATCGCTCATGGTTTTCACTTTTCCAATCTTATTTGCCAACTTACTAACTCGCCGATTTGCTGACCCGCTGGCCCGCTCCCAGCTCCGGCGGCGCTGCCAGAATCCGGGCCTTGCCTGCGGCTGATTCAACGGAATAGGTGAAGGGCTGACTGCTTAACTCGTCTTCGCCACGAATCATGCCCAGGGCAAAGACGCGGTTGCCACTAGCCAGCGGCAACTCAGCCGCGCTGGTAATCTGCCCGGCACGCGTGCCGCCGTCCAGGGTCAGCTCCGATCCTGCTGCCGGGACGGGTCCAGACAGCTCCAGCGGCCGCAGATGCCGATGAACGCTGCCGCGGGACCGGATGCGCTCCACAATCTCCTGGCCCAGGTAGCAGCCCTTGTTAAAATTCAACGCCACCTGCGGTGGGGCCAACTGCTCGCTATTCGCTCGCATAGATTTCGTCGTCCCTGAAAAAGTCTCCACCTGCGGCACGGCCTCCTGAGGCAGGTCGCGCTCGGTAATGTCGATGCCGTAAGCGGGAATCCCCTCGGCAATGCGAAAAGCATCGAGAGTGGCCGCTCCCACCGGGCTCGCGCCGGCCTCAACCAGAGCCTTCCACAGCGCGGGAATCTCCGCCGCCTGCACCCAAAGCTCGTAATGCGGCGCAAGCACGCCATAGGCTCGAACGACGCGTACTTCCTTGCCATTCCACGCTGCGCGCGCGCTGGTCAGCGGCTCCGGCAACGCGGGCAGAGCCAGTCGCGTCAGCACATCGGCGGCCTGAGGGCCGGAGAGCCCCAAGGCGGTTTCGCCATCCAGCGGCGCCAGCTCCACATCGTCCATGATGATGAAGCGCTCCAGGTGGGCCAGGAGCCGGTCGTACTGATCGGCGGCAATCGTCAGGTCGAGCGCCTCGCCCTCGCGCCAGACGTGCAGGTCGCCCTGGATGCGCCCCTGCGCGTTGAGCACCAGGTTCCACGCGCCGGCGTTCGCGCCCAGGCCGTTCACCGTGTTGGTAACCATGCCGCTGAGCCAGCGGAAGCGGTCTTCGCCGCGCACCGCCACCCGTCGCAGCCAGCCCAGGTCGTGCACAGCGGCTCCGGAGACCAGCGCCGCTGTTTCCCTCCCCGCCGCGTCCAACTCCCGTGGGGTCAGCACACCGCGATAAACTACAAGCTCCGGCCGCGCGGCTTCTTGAGCCAGCAGCGTGGCAAGTGGTGTAGCCATGGAGAGATCTGTTTCCGTCATAGGGGACTTTTCGCAGGTTCGGGCACAGATTTCCAGTGCAAATTACGCGCCAGACCGCATCCTGATTATAGCCTTGGAAGAAGACAGGGAGTACTGATGAGCAAGCAGCACAGAATGGTTCGCGGATGGGCTTTGGCGGCGGCATTGTGTCTTGGGACGGCTATTGCGCCGCAGGCGCAGTCAGCCCCACCGCAGGTGGCCGCGCCGCCAGTCTGCGCCGCACCGCAGACAGCCCGGCAAGATCACCCCCGAGCAGGCGAACCAACTCTTTGCCCTGGTGGATACGCTGATCAAGTTCTCCTCCGACGAGACCGGCCTGCCCATCAAGAGCACGGTGAAGCGCCAGATCACCTCCCGCGCCGCCGTCGAAAGCTACCTGAAGGAGAAGTTCGACGAAGACGAGAGCGCCCGGCGCATGCAGCGCGACGAGATCGTGCTCAAGAAATTCGGCCTGCTGGACCGCGACTTCGCCCTCAAGCCCTTTCTGCTGGCGCTGCTCAAGGAGCAGATCGAGGCCTACTACGACTCCAAAACCAAAACCGTCTACATGCTCGACTGGGTGGACATCGAGGAGCAGAAGCCGGTGCTGGCCCACGAGCTGACTCACGCCCTGCAGGACCAGCACTCCGACCTCGAAAAATGGAGCGACCAGACCCCCGACGATGTCTCGCTCAACTCCGCCGGCGACACCGACCACCTGGCCAAAGACGAGATGGACACGGCGCGCGAGGCCGTCGCCGAGGGTCAGGCCACGGCCGTCATGATGGACTACATCCTCAAGCCGATGGGCAAGAGCCTGGTCAAAGACCCGGAGATCATGGACTTCGTCAAGCAGCAGATGTCCGCCTCTGAAGATTCGCCCGTGCTGGCGCGCGCGCCGCTGCTGCTCTCTGAATCGCTGCTCTTCCCCTATCGCGAGGGCCTCAGCTTCGAGCAGGACGTGTGGATGGACCAGGGCCAGGCGGCGGCCTTTGCCGGAACCCTGGACCGCCCGCCCACATCGAGCTGGGAGATCCTCAACCCGCGCGAGTACGAAAAGCGGCACGTGCCCGCCGTTCCCCTGCTGCCCAACATTCATCCGCTCGTTGACAAGCTCTACAAGCCTTACGACATCGGCCAGATCGGCCAGCTCGACGTGCATATTCTCACCGAGCTCTTCGGCGGCGACCGGGCCGCGCGCGACCTGACCCCGGCCTGGGACGGCGGCCTCTACTGGGCCGGCCAGCGCCTCAGCGCCAAAACCCCGGCCGAACAGGCCAGCACAAACTCCATCGCATCTTCTATCTCTCGGTCTGGAAGAACACCGCCTCCGCGCAAGCCTTCGCGCGCATCTACGCCGATGAGTTGGGCCGCAAGTACTCCGGCGTCAAACTCGAAAACTCTGTCGAGGCTGCGGACCCGGCCCGCCCCTCCCACCGGATATAAAGTCTTCCCGCCTCCGCGCCGTGTCCAACATATCGGATCAGGAGCAGGTCTATTCGACCGAAGGCCCGGTGGTGATCACCACTCGCGGCAAGCTGGTCTTCGTCGCCGAGAGCTTCCCGCTCGACCTGGCCCGCAAGCTCACCGCCCTCATTCTCGACGCCCAGGGCACCGGCGAGATCCGCCTGGCCCAGACCAAACAATTGGATCTCCCGATCTCGAATCCGGAACTGGAAACCGCTCACCGGCAATCTCATCCGCTTCTTCTCCAACTGCGGCGTGATGAAAGCCGCGGTCGAAGCCGAAATCAAAGCCGCGACAAAATAGCTCATAGGTTTTCGCAACTTTTCCCCTGATGTTCCGGTTCTACCAAGCAGGGATTTCGATCCAGAAACGAGGAATGAAGATGAAAGCCACTCTTCTCTTGTATTCCTTGCCTGCGCTTCCGCCTTTGGTCAAGACGACGCTGGAATGATGGCCGCGCAGCAATATGCAGGCTGCGCGCGGCCAACCAGCAAGCCATGCAGGATATGCAGCAGGCAAGCCAGCAAGCCTCGCAGCAGATGATGCAGAACGCAACTGATGCTTCGCTATACTCCGGCCCATCCGTCGCCATCGCCCGCCAGCCAGCCTACTCCGTCAAGGCTGGCGTAGCGAATACGGAACCACTGTGAGCATCAAGTGCTCTACGCGCTATGCGGCCATCTATTTCACCACCAACGGCTGGACGCCAACTCCCGCTTCGCGCCGCTACCGGGGGCCCATCACGATCACTGCCAGCGCCCAGTTACAAGCCATCGCCATAGCTCCCAACATGGTGCGCAGTCCAATCGCCATCGCCAATTACACCGTGAACGGCCCTGTCATGCCTGTGTTTCCGCTAACTCTCGCCGCTGACGGAGTGCTTCGCGCCAGGACTCGCCTCCATCTGGTTACTAACTCAACGGTCAACTCGAAGACCGCCGAGGTCGGCAACAGCATAGGCGTCTTACTCGATCAGGATGTGAAATTGGGCGATGCCATTGTCATTCCCAAAGGAACGCCGGTGGATGCCGTCATTACTCAGGCCGATTCTTCCGGCCACATGGGCGCGCCTGGAGACATTGCCTTCGAAGCTGATTCTATAACCGTGCGGTGGAACTACGGTTCCTCTCTTCGGAGGCGAAACACTTGAAGGCGCAAATCATTATTCCAAACTAAGAGGCTTGATCCTGATTCCAGTCGCAGGAGCCGCAGGCCTTCTGGTTCGTGGCGACGATGCCGAGATCCAGCCCGGCATGACCTTCACCGTCGCCGTGGCCGAAGATACGCCGCTGAAGCCGTAACCAGTCGGCAAAAAAAGAGCACCTTTCCAGGTCTCGCCAACGAAGCCTGGGCGCTAACTGACAACTGATCCCTGATCTCTGACCCCTGATCCCTGCCCTACTGATCCCCGCCCAGGATCGATCCTACAATTCCGCCCAGCAGCGCGCCGCCGGCGGCAGGCCCCACTTGCCGGCTTTCGCTCCGCGGCAGGTACTCGGCGATCTGGTGCGCCAGCCGCGAGATGGGCAGCGTCTGCAGCCACACCGTTCCCGGCCCCTCCAGCACCGCCAGAAAGATGCCGTCCCCGCCGAAGATCACGTTCTTGATCCCCGGAACCGTGGTGATGTGGAACCCCACCGACGCCTGGAAGGCCCCCACATGGCCCGGATGCACGCGCAGAATCTCGCCCGGCGCAAGGTTCTTCAGAATCAGCTCGCCCGAGAGCTCCAGCCACGCCGTTCCCTGCCCGCCCACCTTCTGCAGCAGGAACCCGTTGCCGCCAAAGATGCCCGCGCCGAGCGACTGCTGGAAGCCGACGCCGATGGTCACCTGCGGCGTGGCGCACAGAAATCCGTGCCGATGGATCATGAACTCGTTGCCGGGCGCGACCTCGATGGGCACAATATGCCCCGGCACCTTGGTGGCGAACGAGACCACGCCCGCGGCTCCATAGGCGCGATACTCGGTCATGAAGAGGCTTCCGCCGCCGGCCACCCGCTTCAAAACGCCGAAGAGGCCGCCGCCTCCGCCCATCTGCGTGTGCGTGGTCATCTGGATCGAAGCGGTCATCCACGAGAGCTCGCCGCTCTCTGAAAAAACGCTCTCGTTGGGTTCAAGCTGCACATCGAGCACGGGCATGGTGGTGCCCTGAATCTGGGTCTGCATCGGGTGAAACCTCCTGTCCGCAAACAGTGTACCTGTTCCGGCGCGTGCTTCGGACCGGCAAAATATTGCCGACTCTATCGCCTGATACAGCTACGATTACTGTCCACGATTTTTGGTGGAGCGATCCACCGATAGGCTCCGCAATAATTTTTGGGGTAGGTGGAAGATCCCTCTTCGCAACAGGCCCCCTGATGCTCTACTCTTTCCTGTGACGCATATGGCCTCATTGATTCGCATTTCGCAAAGCCCTCTGGCTGGCCCTGGAGCACGACGTGCTCAACACGGCCAAGGCCGTCGCCTATTCGGGGATGCTGGCGCTGTTTCCGGCGCTGGTTGTCCTGACCGCGCTGCTGGCCCAGGTGCCGGAGGGAACCTCGCTGGTAGGCGAGGTGCGCGCCGCCTTCGAGCAGCTTCTGCCCGGCGATTCAATGTCCCTGCTGCGCTCCGCAATGGAAACCCGCCGGCTTCACTCCGCGCAGTTGATCTTCTCCGCCGCCGGCCTCTCGGTCTTTGCCGGCCTGGGCATGATGCTGTCGCTGATGGAAGGCTTTCGCCGCGCCTACCGGCTTCCGCTCGACGATTGGGGTTTCTGGCAGCGGCGCCTCAGGGCTCTGCTGCTGGTGCCCATCGTGCTGGTTCCGCTCTCGCTGGCCACCCTGGTGCTGGTCTTCGGCCGCCAGATCGAGGCGTGGATGATCGAAAACGCCGGCCACGAGCTGCGGCACATTGTGCTCTTCTTCTGGCGGCTGGTGCGCTGGACCGTTGCGCTGGTCACCGCCGTCAGCGTTCTCGGCGCCCTCTATCACTTCGGCACGCGGCGCAAGGAGCACTGGGTCTGGGTGGGCCCGGGCGCCCTGGCCGCCACGCTGGTCTGGTTCCCGGCCACCCTGGCCTTCGGCTGGTACGTCACCCGCATCGCCGACTACTCGATGTTCTACGGCTCCTTCGGCGCCGGCATCGCCACGCTGGTCTGGCTCTACATCACCACATTCAGCGCGCTGCTGGGCGCGGAGTTGAACGGCGTGCTCTTTCGCGAGCGCCAGGAGCGGGCGTCCGCTTCCGCAAGCCCCTATCCGGACTGCTCTAGTCAGTGACAGTTTTCACATGCCGTCGACCCTGTCTCCCGCATAATAGAGGAAGGGGGTTGCGGTGCTCCCCAGGCGAATGTGCATCGAGCCGCTCGTCAATACGTCTTTTACCCATCGAACTTTCTCTGGAGCAACCCATGTCGTTCGCACCATTGAGTCTGACCGATTCCTCCTCCCAACGCCGCGCCAAGATCGTGGCTACTCTCGGCCCAGCCTCCAACACCGAGCCTGTGATCCGCAACCTCGTGCGCGCGGGCGTGGATGTGGTCCGGCTGAACTTCTCTCATGGCTCCCACGAGCGGAAGCTGGCGGTGATCCAGATGATCCGCAAGGTGAGCCGCGAGGAGCGCAAGCCGCTCTGCATCCTGGGCGACCTGCAGGGGCCCAAGATTCGCACCTCCAAACTGAAAGACCACCAGCCCGTGCTGCTCAAGGCCGGCGGGCGGCTGACCATTACCCCGCGCGAGGTTCCGGGCACGGCGTCGCTGGTGGGCACCACCTTCAAGACCCTGGCGGAAAACGTCGAACAGGGCTCGCGCATTCTGCTCTCCGACGGCCTGATCGAGCTGCGCGTCCACGAGGTGGTCGGAGGCGACGTGGTCTGCGAGATCGTCAACGGCGGCATGCTGGGCGAGAACAAGGGCATCAACCTGCCCGGCATTCCGGTGCGCGTTCCTTCGCTGACCGAAAAGGACGCCGAGGACCTTGAGTTTGCGCTCAAGAACGGCGTGGACGCCATCGCCGTCTCCTTTGTCCGCACCGCCGAGGACGTGCGCCTGGTGCGCAACCGCGTTGCGGCCTTCGGCGGCGAAACCTGGATCATCGCCAAGCTGGAAAAGCCCCAGGCCATCGAGCATCTGGACGCCATCCTCAAGCCGCCGACGGCATCATGGTGGCCCGCGGCGACCTGGGCGTCGAGGTGCCGCCGGAGAAGGTTCCCGCCATCCAGAAGCACATCATCCGCCGCGCCGCCGAGTTCCGCAAGCCGGTCATCACCGCGACGCAGATGCTGGAGTCGATGATCGAGAACCCGCGGCCCACCCGCGCCGAGGTCTCCGACGTGGCCAACGCGGTCTACGACGGCACCGACGCCGTCATGCTCTCCGGCGAATCGGCCATCGGCAAGTATCCGGTCGAGGCTGTCTCCATGATGGCGCGCATCGTCGTCGATGCCGAGCGCCACATCAAGGAAGAAGGGTTCACCGAACGCCGCAAGCAGCGCAGACCGCACCTCTCCATCGCCGAGACCATCTGCGAGGCCACGGCGCACGCCGCCGACGATCTGGACCTGCGCGGCATCGCGCTCTTCACCGAGTCGGGACGCACCGCCCGCCAGCTCTCCAAGTACCACCCCTCGTCGCCCATCTTCGCCCTCAGCCCGATCGAGGTCACCATCAACCGCCTCAACCTGCTGTGGGGCACCACGCCCATCCGCTGCCCCAAGGTCAACTCCACCGAGGCGCTGGTCGAGTGCGCCGAGAACCTGCTCGAACAGGGCGGCTACGTGAGGCCCCGCGAGGTCATCGCCATCGTCGCCGGCACGCGCACCAAATCCGGCTCGACCAACTTCCTGCGCCTGCATGTGATGGGCGAGAACACAGGAGGGCAGCGCTTTTTTGCTCCCCGCGAAGAGCAGCCTGGCAAAGCAAAAGAGCCGGAGCCCCACGCTCGCCGAAAAAAAAAAAAAAAAAAAAAAAAAAAAAAAAAAAAAAAAAAAAAAAAAAAAAAAAAAAAAAAAAAAAAAAAAAAAAAAAAAAAAAAAAAAAAAAAAAAAAAAAAAAAAAAAAAAAAAAAAAAAAAAAAAAAAAAAAAAAAAAAAAAAAAAAAAAAAAAAAAAAAAAAAAAAAAAAAAAAAAAAAATAATCTAAGGACTTCGCGACTCAGTGGATGCCGTGCCAGGAACACGGAAGACGTCCACGTAGCGGCCAAGGCGAGGCGCCGCAAAAAAAGGCCGTCAAGGCACAAACACGGCCACGAGCGCAAAAAAAAAATAATTCCTTTCGAATTGAATGAGAAAACCCGAAAAAACTCCCATCGAACGGAAGCGAGAAAAGAGCGTTTTTGAATTGGCACCCGTTTAAAAAAGCCGGAACCTGGAATAAAGAGGTTCTTAGTTTGACGATTGAGCCCGATCTAAAATGTCCCCGCGGCTTAGAAAGAGACCGCTGAAGCCAGAAGCGCACCAACAGAAACAGCCGAAACGCACCGACCGGCGCAGAGGATTCGAAGACGAGCCCAGATACACGCCGAAGATGATCGCGAGTGGCTTTAAAATGCCCTGAGAGACAGGTGCGGTCGAGAGAAAGACAATTGCGAGATAGCGCGCCTTGCGCTTGGTCCAAAGTGCTTGCAGCTTGTGAAACATCCATATAGCCGCCATCCGCATGGCACCCAAGCAAGCAGGATCACCAACAGACCCCTTTCAACAGAAGTGAAATCATCAATTTGCAGATGCACTACTCGAATCGCAGTCAGGATCATGGAGGCATACATAATGCAATTCATCAAGGATGCTGTTACGACACTCTTCATGAGGAATATCTTCATCGGCGATTCTCCATCGAAATATGTGATCTTGCAATTTTAACAAGCTATTCCCAGGTACGCGAATGCGGACCTGGCGCACCCAGTTTGATTGGCGCTACTTCGCCGCCAACTGCCGCAGCACATACTGCAAGATGCCGCCGTGCTCGAAGTACTCGATCTCCTGCGGCGTGTCGATGCGGACCTTGGCATTGAACTGCTTCACCGTGCCGTCGGCGGCTGTGGCCTTCACCGTGAGCGTCTTGCCGGCGGCAAAGCGGCTCGTCAGCATCGCCGTCAGCCCGGCAAAGTCGTAGACCTCTTCGCCGGTCAGCCCGAGCGACTCGACCTTCTGCCCCTCGTCAAATTGCAACGGCAGAATCCCCATGCCCACCAGATTCGACCGGTGAATGCGCTCGAAGCTCTCGGCAATCACCGCGCGCACGCCCAGCAGCTTCGGTCCCTTGGCCGCCCAGTCGCGCGACGAGCCGGAGCCGTACTCCTTGCCCGCCAGAATCACCAGCGGCACGCCGCGCTCGGCGTACTTCACGCTGGCGTCGAAGATGGACATCTGCTCGCCCTCGGGCAGCAGGCGCGTCACGCCGCCCTCGGTTCCCGGCGCGAGTTTGTTGCGCAGCCGCACATTGGCGAAGGTGCCGCGCACCATCACTTCATGGTTGCCGCGCCGCGAGCCGTAGCAGTTGAAGTCCGCCGGCTTCACGCCATGCTCGGCCAGATACTTGCCCGCCGGTCCGTTGGCCTTGATGTTGCCCGCCGGAGAAATATGGTCGGTCGTCACCGAGTCGCCCAGCACCGCCAGCACCCGCGCGCCCAGAATGTCGGTCACCGGCGCGGGCGTCTGCGTCATGCCGTCAAAGTACGGCGCCTTGCGGATGTAGGTCGAATCCGGCTCCCACTGGTAGACGTCGCCGGTGGGGAACTTCAGCCCCTGCCAGTTGGCGTCGCCCTCGCTCACCGTCGCGTACTCCTTGCGGAAGCCTTCGCTGCTGACAGTCCCTTCTCGATGGCCGCGGCCACCTCGGCCTGCGTGGGCCAGATGTCTTTGAGATAAACCGGCTTCCCTGCCTCGTCCGCGCCCAGCGGATCCGTCTCGAAGTTGTGGCCGATCCGTCCGGCCAGCGCGTAAGCCACCACCAGCGGCGGGCTCATCAGATAATTTGCCCGCACATCCACGTTCACGCGGCCCTCGAAGTTGCGATTGCCGCTGAGCACGCTGACCGCCACCAGCCCGTGCTCGTCGATGCTCTTCGAAACATCGGCGGGCAGCGGGCCGGAGTTGCCGATGCAAGTCGTGCAGCCGTAGCCCACCACGTTGAAGCGCAGCTTTTCAAGATACGGCAGCAAGCCCGCCTTGGCGTAGTAGTCGGTGACCACCCGCGAACCGGGCGCCAGCGAAGTCTTCACCCACGGCGGCACGGTCAGCCCTTTTCGACGGCCTTCTTGGCCAGGATTCCCGCCGCCACCATCACCGAGGGATTCGACGTATTGGTGCAACTGGTGATGGCCGCGATCACCACCGAGCCGTGATCGAGATACTGGTCCGGATCGACGCCGAAACGCGCTCTTTCACCGTCGTGGTCGGCATGCACCGGCGCGTTCTCGCGCAGACGCCGCATCGGTGACCGCCTTACGCTGCCACGCTGGCAGCGGTGCGCGTGCCCAGCGGCTTGGCCGTGGGCGAGAGCAGCGCCGGCAACTGCTGCGCAAAGCTGGCCGCCGCATCCTTCAGCAGCACGCGGTCCTGCGGACGCTTCGGTCCGGCCACGCTCGGCTCCACCGTCGCCAGATCCAGCTCCAGCGTCTGCGTGTACTCGGCCTCCGGCGTCGTGGCCGTGTGGAAGAGTCCCTGTTCCTTGTAATAGGCCTCGACCAGCGCAATCTGCTCCTCGCTGCGCCCGGTCAGCCGCAGATAGCGCAGCGTCTCCGCGTCCACCGGGAAGATGCCGCAGGTGGCGCCATACTCCGGGGCCATGTTGCTGATGGTGGCGCGATCGGCCAGCGGCAATCCAGCAACGCCGGGGCCGTAAGAACTCGACAAACTTGCCCACCACGCCCTAGCTTGCGCAGCGCCTGCGTCACGGTCAGCACCAGGTCGGTGGCCGTCGCGCCCTCGCGCAGCTTGCCGGTCAGCCTGAAGCCAACCACCTGCGGCACCAGCATGGAGACGGCCTGGCCCAGCATCGCCGCCTCGGCCTCGATGCCGCCCACGCCCCAGCCCAGCACGCCCAGCCCGTTGATCATCGTGGTGTGCGAGTCGGTGCCCACCAGCGTGTCGGGATACGCGACAAGCTTCGCCGTCAATCTCCGTGGTGAACACCACGCGCGCCAGGTACTCCAGATTCACCTGGTGGCAGATGCCCATCCCCGGCGGCACGGCGCTGAAGTTGCGGAAGGCCGTCTGGCCCCACTTCAAAAACGCGTAGCGCTCGCGATTGCGCTCGAACTCGAGCAGCGTGTTCGCGTCGAAGGCCGCCGCCGTGCCGTACTCGTCCACCTGCACCGAGTGGTCGATCACCAGCTCGGCCGGCGCCAGCGGATTCACCCGCTCCGGGTCGCCGCCCAGCGTCCTGATGGCGTCGCGCATCGCGGCCAGATCGACCACCGCGGGCACGCCGGTAAAGTCCTGCATCAGCACCCGCGCCGGCATGTAGGCAATCTCCCGGCTGGGCTCGGCCTTGGCGTCCCAGTTGGCCAGAAACTCAATGTCTGCGGCCGTCACGTTGACGCCATCTTCGCGGCGCAGCAGGTTTTCCAGCAGAATCTTCAGGCTGAAGGGCAGCCGGCTCAGGTTGAAGCCGCGCGCCGCGAGCGCCGGCAAGCGATAGATCGTATAGGAGTTATTGCCGGATTTCAGCGTGGCCCGGCTGGCAAAACTGTTCATCTTAGAAGCCTTTCTATCCGCGCGCAGGCGGATGCAAATGGGAAATACGAGGGTGATTCCTCTGGTCTCAATTTTGGGACCAGGAAAGTCAGCAAATCAACTGAAATAGATTACTCAGCGGGAGGGGCGCCGTCCACGGTCGTGCCGGCCGTGACGAAAGCGTTTGAGCAGGGGCGTTCCCTTTGCCGGATTGGCATTGCGGCTGCGCATCGAATACGCCTCAATTTTATCGCGGACTGACGGTCAAAGGGAACTGCCCCCGCTTGACACTGCCTCCTGAAAAAAGCGAAGGTTGGATTGTGCTCAAATTGCACGCCACCACGCGATTTTCAGGAGCTTCCCCATGTATATGCGCATCTCGCGGATTTTGATTGCCGCCACATTGCTCTATGGCCTCGCTGCCTTCAGCCAGGCAAGTTCAACCACCCCCGCAGCTTCGCCCGTCACTACGCCCGCCCCAGCCGCATGGCCCACCGTGGACGGCACAACTGTGCTGCCGAACTTTCGCTTTGGCACCGGCGAAACGCTGCCCGAGCTCAAGCTGCACTACCTCACGCTTGGCACGCCGCATCGCAACGCCGCCGGGCACGTCGATAACGCCATACTCCTGCTGCATGGAACCGGCGGCAGTGCCCACTCGCTGTTGAATCCGATTTTCTCCAAGGTGCTTTTTGTTCCCGGCGGCGTCCTCGACATCACGAAATACTTCATCATCCTGCCTGACGACATCGGCCACGGCCAAAGCTCCAAGCCCTCCGATGGCCTGCACGCGCACTTTCCCGCATACGACTACGACGACATGGTGCGCAGCCAGCGCATGATGCTTGATGACATGAAGATCGACCATCTGCGCCTCATCCTCGGCACCTCGATGGGCTGTATGCAGACCTTCGTCTGGGGAGAAACGTATCCCGGCTTTGCCGATGCGCTGGCGCCCTTTGCCTGCCTGCCGGTGCAGATTGCGGGCCGCAACCGCATGATGCGCTACATGGCCATCCAGGCCGTCAAGCTGGACCCCGCGTGGATGGATGGCGAGTACCAGACCGAGCCGGTTCAGGGCTTGCGCACCGCAAATGAAATCGGCTTCATCATGAGTTCCAGCCCGCTGCAGATGCAGAAGAACGAGCCCACGCGCGACACCGCGGAAAAGTATGTGGACGCTTACCTGAAGCGCGTTATGGCTTCCACGGACGCCAACGACCTTATCTACTACTGGAACGCAAGCCGCAACTACGACCCCAGTCCGAACCTGGAAAAGATCACCGCGCCGGTGCTGTGGATCAACTCCGCCGACGACTACATCAACCCGCCCGAGCTGGGCATTGCGGAAAAATTGGTGAAGCGGATGCCCAATGCGCGCTTCATTCTGTTGCCTATCTCCGATGCCACCCGCGGCCACGGAACCCATACAGTTGCCGCGGTGTGGAAGGATTACCTGGCGGAGTTCATGCAGGCCACGGAGCCGAAGCCCTCCAATGAGGAGCCTAAGTAATCTCCATGCGCCTCTTTGTCGGAATCCCCCTGGCCGCAACGGTGATCGAAGAGCTCCGTGCGGCTGCGGTGCGGCTTCACTCGGCTGGAGACGGCCTTCGCTGGCAGGCGCCCGCGTCCTGGCACATCACTCTGCAATTTCTGGGCAATACCAGCCAGGAACAATACGAATGTGTTGTCGAGCGCTTGCGTGCGCTTCATGCGCCGCCCGTTCCTGTCTACCTTGAGGAGCTGGGCTGCATCGAGCGCGCCGGAATTCTCATCGCCGGCGTCCGGCTCACCACCGAACTGCTCTTGCTTCAGGAGCGCGTCACCGCGGCCACCCGGCCCTGCGGATTTGTCCCCGAGGCTCGCCCCTACCAGCCTCATATCACGCTCGCGCGCTGCAAAGGCAAACGGCGCGACCTCGCCAAACTCAAAGCTAAAATTCTCCACCCGCCAAAATTCTCCCGCTTTGTCGCTCACGAATTTCTTCTCTACGAAAGCTTTCCCGGCCCCGCCGGCTCCCGCTACGAAGTCCGCGAGCGCTTTTCACTCGATCGCGGTTAGGCAATTATCTTTATTCAGGGAATAGAGGCGCACCGCCCTCGCTCGCTGTCATCCTGAGCGAACCTTGAGCGTAGTCAAGGGTGAGTCGAAGGACCTGCATTTTTCAATTTACGGCTAAAGTGGAAGGTCGGGAATTCCCGCATACGTCAAGCCAATTCCCGCCCCAATCTGCTATTTTCATAGGTTGCGTCTCTTCAATTCAAAATCGCCGCGCCACGAGGATCATCGCCCTCATGTCTGAACCTTCACGCCCCCTGTCCGTTTCCGATATTGAAACTCCTCAATCAATGGGATTCTTCCATCCATCGAAGCGCCCTTACCGCTTCACCATCCTGATGTTCATCAGCTTGATAGTGCTAGGCAGCTATTTCGCCTATGACAGTATCGGCGCCCTGGGACCCACACTTATCGAAGCATTGCATCTGGACCGCACCACTATCGGAAATCTCTACACGGCATACTCCGTGGCCGCCATCATCGTCGTGTTCTTCGGCGGCATGTTGTACGACAAGCTCGGCCCGCGTCGGTCCAGCATGCTGCTTTGCAGCCTGGTTCTCCTCGGCGCCATTATTGTGGCCGCCGCCCACTCCAAGTGGGAGCTCTTCGCCGGACGTCTGATCTTCGGCGCCGGTTCCGAATCCCTGATCGCGGTGCAGAGCGCCATCATCAGCCGCTGGTTCAAGGGCAAGGAGATGGCCCTGGCCTTCGGCATCGCCCTCACCGTCAGCCGTGTCGGAACCCTCTTCAGCTTCAATACCGAAGAACTCATCTCCCGCTACTGCGGCAGCTACCGCATAGCTCTCTGGGCCGCGGCAGGCTTCTGCCTGTTCTCCCTGCTGTGCAACCTGGTCTACATTGCCTTGGACCACCACGGAGAGAGGGTGCTCGCGCTTCCTAAACCCGACGCCGGCGACAAAATCGTCTTTTCTGATATCAGGAAGTTCTCGTCCTCCTTCTGGTTCGTAGTTCTTCTCTGCGTCACCTTCTACAGCGCCATCTTCCCCTTCACGGCCCTCGCCACGGACATGTTCCACGACAAGTGGGGCATCCCTCTCGTGAGTTCCAGCACGGGTGGTTTCCTCTCCCAGGTCTTCGACAACTTCATTCACATGTTCAGCACTGCGCCGGGAATCACCAGCATCGTGATCTTCGCATCCATGATCTTCGCGCCCTTTGCCGGCGACCTGGTGGACCGCATCGGCAAGCGGGCTTCGCTCATGGTTGTGGGTTCACTCATTCTGATTCCCGCCCACCTCATCATGGGCATCACCCACTGGAATCCCATCCCCAGCATGGTAGCTCTCGGTGTCGCCTTTGTGCTGGTGCCCGCGGCGATGTGGCCTTCGGTTCCGCTGGTGGTGGAGGAGAAACGCGTGGGCACAGCCTTCGGTCTGATGACGGCCATCCAGAATCTGGGCCTCGGGCTCTTCCCCTTCCTGAATGGCAAGCTTCGCGATGTCACCGGAACTTATACCGCGACCCAGGTCATGTTCGCGGGTCTCGGCGTGGCGGGGCTCATCTTCGCCTTGCTGTTGCTGCGGTCGGATAGGCGGCATGGCAACACACTGGAGCAAGGAAAAAACCGGAAGATGGACCTGCCCCGAATCGAAGAGGGCCTGGAACAAAGCTAGGGAGAGGACTTTACGAGCCGGACCAATCCTCGGCGCCGCCCACCCCATAGGAGTCCAGCACGTCCCTCAGCGTCACCACGCCGAGCAGTTTGTGAATATCTGCCCGGTGTATCACCGGCAAAACGTCCAGATGGTAGGTGCTCATGCGCTCCAGCGCCAGATGCAGCGCATGATCCATGTGAAGATGAGGAACATAGAGTGTTTCGATAATGTTTTTTAGCAGTTGTTCTTTTCTTCCATCGACCAGGGCGCACTCCAGCGTCTCCCTGCTCAACATGCCGAGAAAGTAATCCCCATCCACCACGGGCCATGTGCGGAATTGACTTGTGCGAGTCTCTTCCACCGCATCCTTGACGTGCAAATCAGCGGAGAGAACCTCCGGAGAGCGCTGCATCACCTGAGCCGTCGTGCGCCGGCTTTTATGGTGAAGCGAGCCGGGAGTGGGCAGATGAATCCCGTCCTGATGCGCTAACGCTTCATAAATCGGCTGCTTCTGGAAACGCCGCGAGATGAAAAGACTGGTCAGGTTGGCGATCATCAGCGGCACAATGACCGCATAATCCCGCGTCATCTCAAAGATCATCAGCACCGAGGTCATGGGGGCGCGCACAATGCCGGCAAAAAGCGCTCCCATGCCCACCAGCGCATACGCGCCCGGAGAGGCCGTGTACCCCGGCAACAAATGATGGGCCACGGTGCCGATAGCGCCTCCCAGCATGGCTCCAAGAAACAGCGCCGGTCCGAAGATGCCGCCCGCATTGCCGGAGGCATAGCTGACCGTGACGCCAACCAGCTTGAGCACGACCAGCAACACCAGCAGCCTGAGAGCCATTCTTCCGTTCAGAGCATCGCCAACGTACGTGTACCCCACGCCCAGAACCTGGGGCACAAACCAGCCCATCAGGCCCACCGTCACGCCGCCCACCACCGGATGCCACCACCACGTTTTCCGGGGCAAATGCAGAAAGCGTTTGCGCATTCCCAACAGCATCTTGGTGAAGGCCACGGAAAGAAAGCCTCCCGCAAGGCCCAGCAAGGCGTAAATCCCCAGTTCCATCGGGTGAACCAGTTCATACTGCGGCACATGAAAAAGCGGGTTGTTGCCCAGCAGCAGCCGCAACATGGCCCATGAGGTTGCCGAGGCCAGCACCACCGACCCAAGAATCGGTGCGTTCATGTCGCCCATCACTTCTTCAAGAGAAAACAGCACCGCCGCCATCGGCGTATTGAAGGCTGCAGCAATCGCCGCCGCCGCTCCCACGGGTATCAGCGCCTTCACCTTTTCCGGGCTTAATCCGAGCCAGCGGCCAAGTACAGAGCCGATTCCCGCGCCAACCTGAACCGATGGCCCCTCGCGGCCCAGCGGAATTCCGCTGGCCAGCGTCGTCGCCGTGCATAAAAACTTACCCAGAACGGTGCGCAGCGAGATGAATCCATCCCGAGCGAACAGCGCCGCCTTGGTTTGCGGCACGCCGCTGCCCCGCGCATAGGGAAAATAACGGAAGAGAAGAAAGCCCATGGCCAGCGAGCCTGCCACCGGTATCAGCACCCGCCTCCAAGCGGCGCTGCCCACCGGATAGAGCCGCATTCCCAGCCGCTCTGTGAGCACGATAAACGCCACCACGGCGAGGCCTGTAAGCGCCCCAATCAGCAGCGAAAGAAGCAGAAAAACCTGATCCTCGCGCTCGTGAAAGCGCGCGCTCCAACGCGAGGCGAGCGCCGCACGCCAATTTTCTTCTGGTTGATTTTCTGTGGTTCCAACAGAAGCCATAAGAACAGTTTACGCGAAAGGCATTTCATCTCCGGGCAAGCAGGTGCCATCGGGAAGACGCATTCTATTTTGAGCAGCGTGTGTCGGCTCGCTGACTTACCGCGACGGCGGCTCCATGTTGTAGAGGAACCACGCCCGCAACTCCAGGTACGGCCCGTGGAAATCCCTGGGCAGCGGCGGGTAGTTCGAGCCAGTCAACGCGCCCCACGCCGCGCGATCCAGAGCCACATCGCCGGAGCGGCCCTCCAGAATCAGGCTGCCGTCCATCAACCGCCCGTTGGGCAGCACCTTGAAGCGAATCGCCACCATGCCCGACTTGAGAATCGGCGGGTTGACCTCATCGGGAATCAGCGGATCCCAGGTCCGCTCGGTCTCCCAATGCCATCGTTGCAGCCAGTTGTTGAAGTCCACTCCCTGGGTGTCGGAGAGCACCTGGATGCCGCCTGAGCCTGCGCCCGGATGCATGCGAAGGCCGCCGCCGGGCAGATTGCTCTCGCCCATGCCGGGATTCCGCGATGCGCCCTTCAAAGCCTCGCGTAACTGGTCGGCAGGATTCTGCGAGCCCATGGCAAAGTTAGGCCGGGCAGGCACCGCCGCCGGACGAGGCGCCTCAAGCTGCGGCTGCTGGCTGGGCGGGATGGGCGGAGGCGCGGGAGCAGGCTCGGCAGGCTTTGGAGCCGGTACCGGAGCCGGCGGAGCGGCCCTCTTCATCTCCTCCATCGTCTCCTTGTCAATCAGAGGCTGATGCGTGAGCGGCTTGACAATCGGCTTGGGCGGCAACGTGAACGGCGTATCGAGATAAGTAAAATCCTTGTGCTGGTTGAGCGCGTTCCGGTCGACCACTCGTGGCACCTTAAAGATGTACCTGGGAATCCAGGTCACGGCCGAAATCAGCGCCAGGTGGATGAGGATGGCCAGCCAGAAGCCCTCTCGCAGCCGCGCCCAGCGCCGCTCGTCCTCCAGCTCGCCGATCATCTCCAGCAGCTCGTGGGTGTCGTAGTCCACCCAGCGCGAACCGCGAACCGTCTGTGACAAGGGCTCGTCTGGACGCGCCTCTACGCCTGCAGCCGGGGTCCCCACGGACAGATCTTCGTCCGTGGGGTGGAGAGCCGGGGTCCCCAAGGACAGGTCTTCGTCCGTGGGGTGGAGAGCCGGGGTCCCCACGGACAGGTCTTCGTCCGTGGGGTGGGGGATCGGCGCATCCGGGGCGAGAATGGCTCCTTCGGGGCTGGCTCCCGCCGGCCCGTTGGGCTCGTTCACATCGCTTGGCTCAATGTCGGTGGGCATTCGTTCCTGGGGAGCATCCCTGGGCACACACGCGCCCGCCGCTCCGTTTCGAGTCCTTTCTTTCTATTCTCTCATCTTGGACAAAGCCCGGGCCACCTGCCCCGAACCGTACAATGGTTCTAGGAATTTGATGAAATACGCCGGCCTTGTGTCAGGGCACGACTTTAGTCGTGCCGAAATGCCGTAATATCAGCGCGGGCTTTAGCCCCTGAGGGCACGCCTTCTGGCTCGAATTGATTTTCAACAAGCTCCTTGACAGTAAGACGGATTTGCGGGTGGAAGGGGACTCTGTTTGAAGCAGTTTATTGCTCGATTGATGGCTAAATGGAAGTTTGTAGCCCTGTTTCTGGCCAAGTTCGGCATTTGGGGCGTGGGTGCGGTCGCTCTGCTCGATTCCTCCACCATTCCCGTCCCCATGGACGCAATTCTGGCCGTCTACGTCTGGAACGACAAAAGCCATTTCTGGCTCTATTGCCTGCTGGCCGCCGCGGGTTCGGCCGTGGGGGGCCTGCTGCCTTACGGGCTGGGCCGGGCCGGCGGCGAACTCTTCCTGCTCAAGCGCGTCAACCGCGAGCGCTATGAGCGGCTGCGCGCCCGCTTCGAGCGCCAGGAGTTCCTGGCCATGATGATTCCGTCCATGCTACCTCCGCCCACCCCCTGGAAGGCCTTTGTCTTTGCCGCCGGCGTCTTTGAAATGAGAGTAGCCCCGTTCATGCTGGCCGTCTTCTGCGGGCGGCTGATCCGCTGGCTGGTGCTCTCCGTACTGGTGCTCATGCTGGGACCGGAAGCGGTCAAGCTAGTGGAACACCACGGCCTGGCCGCCCTGGCCATCGTCGGCGGCCTCAAGAGCCGCTTCTGGCTCTATTGCCTACTGGCCGCCGCGGGTTCGGCCGTGGGGGGCCTGCTGCCCTACGGATTGGGCCGCGCCGGCGGCGAACTCTTCCTCCTCAAGCGCGTCAACCGCGAGCGTTACGAGCGGCTGCGCGCCCGCTTCGAGCGCCAGGAGTTCCTGGCCATGATGATTCCCTCCATGCTGCCCCCGCCCACCCCCTGGAAGGCCTTTGTCTTTGCCGCCGGCGTCTTTGAAATGAGAGTAGCCCCGTTTATGCTGGCCGTCTTCTGCGGCAGGTTTGTCCGCTGGCTGGTGCTCTCCGTGCTGGTGCTCATGCTGGGACCGGAAGCGGTCAAGCTGGTGGAACACCACGGCCTGGCCGCCCTGGCCATCTTGGCGGCCTCGCCGTGGCGGGTTTTACCTGGTGGTGGATGCGAAAGAAGCGCGCCGGCAAGCTGGAAGAATAAAGGATGATCGAAGAAGAATTGGGCGCGCAACAACTATTTTCGTGAGAGTGTGTTGTAACTGACAGCTCAATGCAAATTACTTCGATCCGGCATTTGATGAAAATGACCGAGCGCCGTCAACCGCAACTCACCCAAATCAATCCGGAGAAAAAAGCGATGAAGAAAGTTCTGATAGCCATTTAGCTCTTGGCGCCCATGCTGGCCCGTGCGGAGAAAAAGCCTGCTGCGAACCCTGCAGATTACACAATCACAGTTCACGTGCAGTCTTCTCAGATAGACTTGCTCGAAATACCAGCGAGGCAATTTCTCGACGTAGTCATTGAAGGAAAGAAGTACGAACTCGAAGCTTGGCCCGTCAGCGATGTGCTACCGGTAGGCGACTACAAAGCCAGGATTTTTAAAGAAAAGATAGCCCCAAACCACGAATATTCGCGAGAATATGAGTTTTTGTTCGCGGATGGAACTACACGCAAATACGCCGTTGTCGGCGAACCGGAATAATGCGGGTGCCCCAGGTCTCGATTCCGAGACCTGGGAATACAGACTGAAAGACTACTTCCCGGCCAGCGCCACCTGTCCCTGCGCCGCGCTCATCCGCCGCACCAGCACCGGAACCCCAAACGCCAGCCCGGCGACCACGGCCGTCGAGAGCAGGTCGTTGCGATAAAACGGCACAGCAGCTGCAAAGCAGGCAACCAGCCCGCTCAGCGTATGCGGATAAGGATAGGCAAAGCCGCTCACCCAGGTCACATAATTCGACACCACGAAAAACGAGGTCGGCCCCAGCAGCGCGCCAGCAGCCACGCGCGCAAAGGTCGTCCGCGAGCGCAACAGAATCTGCCCCAGCGCCATGGCCGCCACGTACCACGCCCAGGTGGGCAGATAGATTTGCCAGGTGAATGTGTAGTGGTAGCTGTGCACGGTGAGGAAGTAGTCGGTGGCCGCCAGCGCCGCCAGCGGAACCAGCATCTCCCGCCACGGCCGCCGCGCGCCAAAGTACAGCAGCGCGCCGCCAACAGCGGTAAAGTTCAGCCACTCCGGATGGGGCAGTAAACGGCTCAACACGGCAACCAGCAACAGCAGATAAGCAGGCATGTGCACCTCGGGGTCCAGGATTCCGGCGTCTCGCCCGGTAAGGACAAGGCTCCGGCGAACGCTACGGCGTTCTTTCATTCTGCGGGTCGCGCGCCGCCCGGTCAACCCAGGACCTTGACGCGATGAACAAATATTTTCATTTGAGCCAAAGTCCCTGGTTGCGTTCGTCTAGGGTTGAGCATCCAACGTAATCTGGCGCCGGATGCTGTAACGGACCGGCGCGCGACAATCGGCAAGCGCCGCATCGTTGCAATTCCTCTCCAGAACCTCAACCGGGTTATCCATTGTTGCCAAAACGATGCGGCCCGTCGCAAGAGCGATCTTGATTTTCACGTTGAATGTTTCCTGGCCAACTGCTGCAACATACATGCCATCGGGCAGTTTCTCCACTTGAACCCAGTTGTTTGACGCGATGCCAACAGGCGCGCTCATCCAGGACACCGGCAGCTTGATCTGAGGCTGTGCAGGGGGCACATGGCGAACCACCAGAGTCGCAATCTGCTCTGTCCGGTCGATCGACTGGAGCGTGATATCGAAATCGATAGAATCCTGCCCGATCACAATATGAGTTCCGTCGGCCCACGAACTTGGCGTGCCGTATGGGACGCGGACACGATCGCCCTCGCGCATCAGCCCCTTTTGACTCTATCGCAATCTTCGCATCGGCATAAAACGTGAGTAGGTCGGTGATCGGTCCGATCAGTCTGGGATCCACTCTGCTCAAATCGGGAACGGAGAGCCTGAAGCCTGGCGCGAGAGACAGAGGATCTTTGAATGCGCGGCTGGCATGCGAAAGATGAACCTGTTCGTCATTCAATTCAAGGTCGGTCCATGCAAACTCTTCCACGAAGATTCCAGACGGGTCTTTGCGCACATCCGCCTCGACCCGCGCTTCATATTCAGTTGTATTCGAGCGCGAGTGATTGATGCCGGATATTGTGTAGGCGATCTTCTCGCGGTCCTGATAACGGCGCTCCAATATCGGCGGCATACCGCTAAGCGCCTGCTTAGACTGAGCCGCACGCCCCGAAGGCGCGACGGCCTGGGCCGGAAGATGCAATGGAAGAGGACAACTCAGGCAGAACAAAATCAGGGCCGGTATCCGGACGCTCCTCATCTGCCTGGCGACAGGACACGTGGCGGCAATTGCGGATTCGGAGTGCCTGACAAGAATTCTCAATTCGGTTTCTCCTTCTTCTTGGATGCAGCCATGGAAGTTCATGATTGCCGCCATTGAGACAAATTCAACCGCAAGCGCCCTACCGCTGCACCCGCCCGTCCATCGCCTCGCCCGCATCGTCGCGCCCGTCCACGATATAGACCCAGCCGCTCAACGGCGGTCCGGCCAGGGGTTCTGCCCGCTCCCAGAAAGGGGTAGGCAAAGCGCAGATCGGTAAACTCGACCGTCGTCCACTGGCGGTTGGGCGGCAGTTGCGGCGGGCTCAGGCCCGGCACAGGACCGGGAATGGGCTCCTGGCCCACATCGCGCACCACGGCCCACGTCCCCCAGTCCAGATAAACCTGTCCCAGCAGCGTGCGTTTGGCGGCCTCGGTCGCCGCGGTCGCGGGCGGCTTGTAGATCACGTCCCGCTGCGGGTCGCTCACGATCTCCCCGGTGCGCGTGTCGATCTCGGCGGTCTGGTAATACCCATCGGTCTCCAGAATCGCGTGCCAGCGGAAGGGATTGATCGGATAAGGTTCCAGCGCCATGCGCTTCACCGGAGCCGTGGCAATCTGCGTGTTTTCCAGCAGCGCCCGCGCCTGCGCCTGCTCCGCCCAGCGCCAGCCCCACAGCAGCACCATCCCGGTCAGCGCAAAGATCGCCCAGCCCCGCCCGCGAAAGGCCGCCGCCGCGCGCCAATCTCCCCGTCGGCCAGGCCCAGCAGCCAGGGCAGGACCAGCGCCAGCCAACAACAGCGCCCACAGCACCGGCTCGGCGATAAAGACAAAGCTGCCCGCATACCAGCGCGGATTGAAGGGGAAAAACGGCCGCAGCCCGTAGTTGTTCGTCCAGTCCAGCAGCAGGTGGCTCAGCGCGGCGATCAGCGCCGTCAGATAAAGCCAGCCCCAGTGGACCGGCTGCCGAGCTTTGCGGGCCAGGCGCGCCTGGTGTCGTCGAACCGGGAGCCCGTCCGGCTCAGCTTCGGCGCCGTCGCGCGTCGCCTTGCCACCAGCGGTCAAACAGCCACACCACCCCCACCGCCGCAGCCGCCACCACCGGCGCGGCGATGAACGTATGCGTAATGCCGCGATGGTGCTTCAGCTCCTCGACCGGCCCGGCGAACCCCCACAGCATATCGAGGTCGGCGGCCTCGGCGGCCAGCACCGCGGCCAGCGTGGCGTAGGCCGTCTTGCGGTTCAGCCCCGCGCGGCCAATGCAGGCTCCGGTAAGAAAGTGAGTGATAGGTTCCATAGCGCTCTGCAAACCATACTACCCTGCTGCCGCGGCCTCCTATAATTCTCCCCATGGGCGAACGAACCACCCCAGCCTCATCTGCGACCCAGCGCGCCGAGCAACTGCGCGCCGAACTGCGCCGCCACGAGCACCTCTACTACGTTCTCGACGCGCCGGAGATCACCGACGCCGCGTACGACGCGCTGATGAACGAGCTGAAGCGCATCGAGGCCGCGCATCCCGAACTGCTCACGCCCGACTCGCCCACCCAGCGCGTAGGCGGCAAGCCCGCCGAGGGCTTCCGCAAGGTGCGCCACTCGCGGCCCATGCTCTAGCCTGGACAATGCCTACTCGGCCGAGGAGCTGGCCGCCTGGGACGCCCGCGTGCCGCGAGCTGGCCGGCGCTTCCGCTGTCGAGTACGTGGCCGAGTACAAGCTCGACGGCCTGAGCGTGGCGCTGCGCTACGAGCCTGCGAAGACGGCGGCGGCGCGAGGCTGACTGACCGGCATCACCCGCGGCGACGGCCAGACCGGCGAAGACGTCACCTCGAACATCCGCACCATCCGCAGCGTGCCGCTCACGATCTCCGGCGGAGAAGCTGAGAGAAGCTCGGCCTGCCGCAGGCATTCGAAGTGCGCGGCGAAGCGGTGATGCCCGAGGCCGCCTTCCTGCGCTTGAACGAGGAGCGCGAGCAGCAGGGCCTTGCCCCGGCCGTCAATCCCCGCAACGCCGCCGCCGGAACGCTGCGCACGCTCGAACCCAGCATCGTCGCCAATCGCCGCCTGGACTTCTACGCCTACTTCCTGCTGGTCGAGGGCGAGTACTGGCCGCACGGGCAGCGCGCCACGCTCGATGCGCTGGCCGCGCTCGGCTTCCGCGTCAATCCGCATCGCAAGCTGGTCGCCTCGGTCGAAGAGATGACTGCGCTTCATCGACAAGGCCGAGGCCGAGCGCGCCACTCTCGGCTACGAGATCGACGGCGTGGTCCTCAAGGTCGACTCGCACGCCACCCAGCAGCGCCTCGGCTACACCGGCCGCGCGCCGCGCTGGGCCATCGCCTACAAGTTCACCGCCAGATCCGGCATCACGCAGGTCAACGCCATCACCGTGCAGGTGGGCCGCACCGGCAAGCTGACCCCGGTGGCCGAGCTGGCGCCGGTCTTCATCGGCGGCACCACCGTCAGCCGCGCCACGCTGCACAACGCCGACTTCATCGAGCGGCTGGGCCTCAAGCTCGGCGACTGGGTCAAGGTCGAGCGCGGCGGCGACGTGATTCCCAAGGTCGTCGAAGTGATCGAAGACGCCGACCACCCGCGCGGGAAGCAGCCGTTTCGTCTTTCCCTTCGGTTTGCCCGGAGTGCCAGAGCGCCGTCGTCCGCGCCGAGGGCGAAGTGGACTTCCGCTGCGTGAACGCCGACTGCCCGGCCAAGCTGCGCGAGAGCCTGCTCCACTTTGGCCGCGCGCGGGGTGATGAACATCGAAGGCCTGGGCGAGGCGGTGGTGCAGCAGTTGCTCGATCGCGGGCTGGTGCAGAGCGTCGCCGATCTCTACTCGCTCGACCGAAGAGCAGTTGACCGCCCTCGACCGCTTTGCGGAGAAGTCCGCGCGCGCGCTGCTCGAGGAGATCGAGCGCTCGAAGAGCGCCGGCCTGGCCCGCGTGCTGATGGGCCTGGGCATTCGCTTTGTCGGCGAGCGCACCGCCGAGCTGCTGGCCGAGGAGTTCGGCTCCATGGAGGCGCTGCAAGCGGCCACCGCCGAAGAACTGGAGCGCGTGGAAGAGGTCGGCCCGCGCATCTCGCAGGCGATTCTGGAGTTCTTCGCGCAGCCGGCGAACCTGGCCCTGGTCGAGAGTCTGCGCAAGAGCCGGCGTGGAGATGACAGCGGAGAAAAAGCAGCGCTCGGCCCAGTTGGCAGGGTTGACCTTCGTGCTCACCGGCACGCTGCCCACGCTCACCCGCGACGAGGCCAAGGCGAAGATCGAGGCCGCGGGCGGCAAGACCGCCGGCTCCGTCAGCAAGAAGACCAGCTACGTGGTGGCCGGCGAAGAGGCCGGCTCCAAGCTCGACAAGGCGCGCGAACTCAAGATTCCGGTTCTGGACGAGGCAGGCCTGCTGGCGCTGCTTCAGGCCGCGCCGCCCACGCATTGAGACCCGCTTCATCCCCGCGTGAATACTGGCTTCCGGAGTCCCGCGAGAAAACCCTCGACGTGCGCATCAACGGAGAGATGGCCAGAAGAATCAACAACAAGTCAAACCACACGGCAACCTCACATTCTCATCTCATTGGCTATGAACCATAGCGGCGTGCGTCCACACCCGGATTGCGCTTGCCGGCGCGCAATTCGCGTTCCCGCTCGCGCTCCCGTTCCCAGGCCGCGGCGCGCCAGTTGCGCGAGGCATAGCGGGGCGGTTCGTTGACGGCGGCCACAGCCTCCTCGGCGCACGCCCTGTCCGGCACGGCAACAAGTTCCATCGGCATCCGGAGCGGGGGCCGCGCGGGCGCGGCGGACGTGGACGAGGCAGGCGCGGGCACGGCCATCGGCCGCACTGGCGAAACCGGCCCTGGCGTGGTGATCAGCCGCGCGGAAGACTCTGCTTCCTTGTAAGCCGCTTCCGAGGTGAGGCTGGCATCGGCGCCCGCCGCCTGTTCCATCACCTCGTCCTCCGCATGGTTTTGGGCGGTCCGCGACACTCGCGCCGCCAGGGCCCTGGCCATGAAGTCGTCCACCAGCTTGTGCAGGCAGGTTTGACCGCACAGATGCTTCGACCCTGGGCGCAGACGGTTGCGCGAGTTCCACCCGCTCACCCGCAACTCCCCTCCCTGGTCATAGGCCACAAACCAGTGGTTCGTCTGCTTCTTCTCCATTCCGCAGATATCGCACGATATCGCCTGCCGGATCACCCGATTTCCCCCTGTCCGCACAGTCCATTCGCGGCTGGCTGAATCCCATCTCTATTTCATCGCGCGCAGAGAGAAATCCATGAGGCTAAAGAAGAAAGAAACCGAATGTGGAGCAAATGCGAACAGCCGGTGACGGAGTTGTCCTGATTTGGAACGCACTGTTGAATCCATTGAGGATGCCTGGGAGTGATTTCAGGACCGAATCGGAAAGCCCGCTTCATGCAGGGCTGGCAGGCTCATCTTCCGCGAGAGACTAAAAATTGAAAGGGCGCGGCTGAAACCGCGCCCCGGGGAATTGTCCTCGGCCGCTACCGGACTGGCGGCTTTGGCGCAAAGTAGCCCTTGCGCGTGCGCACCTGGTAGCGCCGGTCGTTGCAGTAAAGATAGATGGGACGAAACGCGCCATTCTCCTTGAAGTCGGCCGGCGTGTAGATCAGCGCGTACTGGCTGCGCAGTTCTTCTTCAATGCCGTGAAAGCTCACCGACATCTCCTCGACCGAAGGTGGAAAGAACGCCTGCCCGCCGGTATCCTCGGACATCTTGACCAATACCTGGTCGCCCTTGCCGCGGCTGGGCGTCCAGTTGGTGCTGATGGCGTAGATGATGGTCTCGGCCCGCTGGCACTCCTTGATGGCCTCGTCCTGGTAGACGCGGCTCTGGTTGTCGTCGCCGTCACTGATCAGCACCATCGCCTTGCGCACCGGTTCCTGGCCGCGCTCGGTCAGCAGCTTGTCGCGGCAGGCCGTGTAGACCGCATCGAAGAGCGCCGTGCCGCCGCCCGGACGCAGCCGGTTGATGCCCATCTCCAGGCCGTCGATGTTGTTGGTCCAGTCCTGGGTCACCGTGGGCGTCACATCGAAGCCCATCACGAAGGCGCGGTCGCTCTTAGCCTTGAGGATCTGCAGCAGAAACTCGGTGGCTGACTGCTGCTCGAATTGAAAGCGTGAGCGAATCGAGGTGCTGGCGTCGATGACGATGCCCACACGCAGCGGCAGATTGATCTGCTGGTGGAAGCTCTTCACATTGGACGGCGCCCTGCCATCGTCGAGCAGCGCAAAGTCGCTTTGCTGCAAGTTGGGAATATAGTGACCGTGCTTATCGGTCACGGTGAAAATCAGGTTGACCTCATTGACGTTCACTCGTATGGTGGGCACGTTCACGTCCGGCTGTTCTGCAGACTGCGCTGGCGGTGCCAGCGGGCTGGACCGCGGGCGCGGGCGGCCGGGGCAGGCGCCGGTTGGACGGTCTGCGGGGTTGCCGGCGGGGCCGCGGGTTGCTGCGCGCGCAAGACGGCTGTCGCAAACATCGCCGCTAACACAAGTCCTGATAGCTTTTTGGTCATAGCTCTTTCATTTTAACAAGTGCGCCCTGTCTTGGCGCCAATCCCGCGCACGTCACGCCCCTAGGTTGGTCTGCTCCTCTTCCAGCCGCCCCAGAAATGCCTCCAGCTCCGCGGGCAGCGGCGCCTCCAGTTGCAGCAGCTTACCTGTCCGGGGGTGCGGAAACTCCAGTCGCGCTGCGTGCAGAAAGTTCCGTCCCAGCCTGAGCCTCTCCGGCTCCGCCTTGCGCCGCGCGGCCTTCGATGTTGCGGCCTGCGAGGCCACCTGGTCGGTCAACTGCCCCGAACCGCCATAGAGCGTGTCGCCCACCACCGGATGGCCGATCGACGCCATGTGCACCCGAATCTGATGCGTCCGGCCGGTCTCGATGCGCACCCTCACCAGCGTGAACTTGCCAAAGCGATTGGCAAGCCGCCGGACCACCTCGTAGTGCGAGACGGCCGTGCGCGCATCGCCCAGAGGCTTCGCGGTCATGCGCGTGCGCCGCACCGGGTCGCGGCCCACGCTGGCGTTGATGGTGCCCTTGGCCCGCTCCACTGTTCCCTGCACCAGCGCAATGTAGGTCTTCTTGATCTGGCGGCTGGAGAACATCTCCGCCAGCGCCGCATGGGCGCGGTCGTTCTTGGCCACCACAATCAGGCCGCTGGTGTCTTTATCGAGCCGATGCACAATGCCGGGCCGCAGATCGCCGCCGGTGGCTGAAAGCTTCTTGAAGCGAAAAAGCAGCGCGTTGACCAGCGTGCCGCGGCTGCGCGCGTCCTCACTCTGCCCCGACCCGGCATGAACCATCATCCCGGCCGGCTTGTTGATCACCGCCAGGTCGGCGTCTTCGTAGACCACGTCCAGCGGAATCTCTTCGGCCGTGGCCTTGAGCGGCGCAGGATGCGGCTCGCCGGTGATCGTCGATCCGCTCGCCCCCGCGCAGCTTGAGCGAGGCCTTCTCGCGCTGGCCATTGACCAGCACATCGCCCTGGTCGATCAACAGTTGCACGCGCGAGCGGCTCACGCCCTCAAGCTGCGCGGCAAGAAACTGGTCGAGCCGCTGCCCCTTGGCCTCCGACGGTCACTTCGATGGTGCGCAGTTCAGTCATGTGCGGCCTCGTCTTCCGCTTTCGACAATTCGGCTTCCGTTTACTAGTCCATCGAAGGATGGGTGCCCCACCTCGCCGCGTTTTTGTTTTTGCGGCTAGGGTGGGAAACCACAACCCTCAACCCACCCGGTTCGCTCCAGCAGCACCAACCCACCAGTCACCACCAATGCCGCCGCGCTAACTGCGGCCCATTCAGCGCGCCGCCCAGCAGCGCGCCGCGTCCCTCAGGGTCGCGCCAGAACTCAGTGAAAAATAACACCGCGCCGTGCGCTCGGCCAGAAACAACGCCAGCAACACGCCCACGGCTGTAAAAGCTCCATAGGCCGGAATCAATATCGGACCGAGATGGAAGAGAATTGGATACACCAATGGAATCTCTGATGAAGTCGAAGTTTTGAAAGGGCACGACTTTAGTCGTGCCGTAAGCGTTGCATAATCAGCAGGGCTTTAGCCCCTGAGGGAATGTTTGCCACAAAGACGGGCTTGTTCAGAGCTTCCCTATGTCAGAATACGGTATTTGTACTGGCCGGAGTCTCGGGCGAGCGATTTTGCTCATGCGGGCAGGCGCAGCCGTCTTGTTAAATCTAAAAAATAGAATCCGGCCCACGGGGCCGTGGTTGATGCGCTGGTGAACCCTTCCTAAGAAGGTGGAGCTCTCCGCGGTTCATTAGGCATTCCGGACTGGCGGACACGGCACACAGAACCGATTGTCGAGTTGAGCCCCTGTTCATGAATGTTGGTTCAACCAGCGTTGATCGCCCACCTGCTTTGCAGGCCGGTTTCTATTGCGGATAGTAGGGGTCGGCGCGAGAAATTACAAGTCTTGTGCGAGATGGGCGCGGTGTGCTACGTTTTTGACCCGCCGCTTTTGGGAATCGCTCGCCCGAAACGGCAAGCCGCCATCTACGACCCGGTCTTGCGCTCTTCTTCCAGCACTTCGTCCAGCAGCCCGCGCAGGCTGGCGGCGCGCGCATGGCCCAGCCGCGCATCGCCGCCGTCGGCCTGCTCAGCCTGCGACAGCTCATCGGCAAGATTCAGCGCGGCCAGCACGGCCACGCGCAGCGAATCCACGGTGCGGCCCTGCGCGGCCACGGCGCGCATCTTCGCGTCCACCAGCTCCGCCAGGCCGCGAATGTGCTCCGCGTCCTGCCCGGAGAGATGATAGGTCTGGTCGTAAATCTCGACGGTGACGTAGCCGGTCGGATTGCCGGATTGCTCTTGAGCCATGCCCGGCCTCACAGTTCCAGCGCGTCCAGTTGCGCCAGCAGCCGCTCCACGCGCTGCCGCACATGGTCGCGCTCGGCGCGCAGCGCTTTCACTTCCTCTTGCAGTTGCTCCGCCAGCGGCGCCTGCTCGCGCAGTTGCGCTTCCGCCGCGCTGGCGCGCTCCTCGGCCGCGGCGCGGGCCTGCCGCTCCCGCTTCACCAGGTCCACCGCGCGCAGAATCCGCTCCTCCAGCGCGGAAAAATCGTCCACGCTCAACGTCACGGCGCTTGATTCCGCGGCCGCTTCCACTACCGGTTCCGCCGCCCGCTCTTCCGGCTGCGCCTCTTCCACACCTCCGACTTCCAGAAAAACTCCGACATCGAAAAACCTCCGCGCATACGACCTTATCGCTGCAAGTATAGCGCCGCATCGCCGGCTTCTCGCCTAACTCCGCAGCCGCGCCCCAACTTTGCCAACAGCCTCCACCACCCGCGCCTGGAAGCTCTGCAACTCCTCCTCGCGCAGCGTGCGGTCCGGCGCCTGAAAGGTCGCGCCCAGCAGCAGCGAGTATTCGCCCGCGCCCAGCTTCGCGTCGCGAAAGACCTCGCGCGCCCGCCACTCCACCAGCTCGGGAATCTGCAACCCGGCCACCGCCCGGTCAATCTTCTCCCACGCGATGCTCTCGTCCAGAACCAGGGAAAAATCGCGGCGCACCGGCTGGAAGCGCGAAATCTCCCGCGCCATCGGCTTGCGCAGCGGCAGCTTGTACAGCCGGTCGAGATAAAGCTCGCCCACCAGCACCGGCTCCTTCAGCTTGCGCGCCGCGGCCTCGCGCGGATGCAGTTGGCCGAACCAGCCCACCGTCGCGCCCTCCACGGCCACCCGCGCCGCGCGATAAGGATGCAGCCACTCCGGCGTAAGCCCGGCCTCGGCCGGAAAGCGGTCAAAGTAAACAGCCCGCGACTGGAACCGCGCCAGCACCTGCTCCACCACGCCCTTCACATCATGAAATTCAATCGCCCGCGCCGCGTGCAGCGCCCCCTGCTCCGGCAAGCTGCCCACCGCGCCAAAGGCCAGCGCCGGCCGCTCCTCCACTTTTTCCGTCGTGCCGCTGAAAACCGTGCCCAGCTTCGAACAGCCGCACGTCGCTCACGTCGCGGTTGCAGGTTGCCGGCAATCATCGCCAGCATTCCCGGCACCAGCGACGGCCGCAGCACGCCCGCCTCCTCGCTGAGCGGATTGCCCAGCGGGACCGACGAGCCCCGGCTGCGGCGCCGTCAGCGCAGCCTCGGCCGCCGAGCAGAAGGTGCTGGCAATCGCCTCATGGAATCCCGCCGCCAGCAGCGTTCGCCGCACCGCCGCCTCGCTCTCCGCCCACGGCAGCGCCCGCACCCCTTCGCCAAACGCCGGCAGCGTATTGGCAAAGCGGTTGTACCCGTAGACCCGCGCAACCTCTTCAATCAGATCGATCTCGCGCTCCAAATCCAGCCGCCAACTCGGCAGCGTCACCAGCCACGACCGCTGATCACTCGCTGACTTGCTGACTTCGCTAACCCGCATCCCAGCGCCGTCAGCACTCCCTCGACCGTCGCGGCGGTAATCCCCTCCTCGTCCACCGTCGCGCCCAGAATGCGCTGCACCTCGCTGAGCGCCAGCGCAACCGGCTTGCGGTTGGCGGTCCGCGCCTCCAGTGCCGCCACGCGCACGTCCACCAGTTCGCCTTCGATCCAGCCGCCATTCGCCAGCAGAATCCTGCTCACCAGCGCCGAAGCCACCGGCGCGGCATTGAAGTCCGCTCCGCGCTCGAAGCGATGGCTGGCGTCGGTGTGCAGCCCGTGCCGCCGCGCCGTCCGCCGCACCGCCATCGGGTCAAACCACGCCGCCTCGACCAGCACGTTCTTCGTCTCCGGCGTAATCATCGTCTCCCAGCCGCCCATCACCCCGGCCAGCGCCAGCGCCTTGGCGTGGTCGGCCACCACCAGGTCTTCCGCATCGAGCATCGCGCTCCACGCCGTCCAGCGTCTTCAGCTTCTCGCCCTTGCGCGCCCGCCGCACCACGATGCCGCCCTCGATCTTGTCCAGGTCGAAGGCGTGCGTAGGCTGCCCCATCGCCAGCCAGGCAAAGTTCGTCGCATCCACGGCGTTCGAGATCTGCTTCTGTTCCAGCAGCCCAAAGTACGTAGCCACCTCCGCGCCCGCAAACCAGTCCCGCGACTCGCCGATCTTGACGCCGCGCAGCACCCGCGCCGTAAACCGCCCGCAAGCATCCTCGGCCTCAATCCTCACCGGAAAGTCCTTGGCCGCCGTCCGCGCCTCCGGCAGAGCAAAATCAAGCTCCGGCAGCGTCAGCCCATAAATCGCCGCCGCCTCCCGCGCCACGCCGTAGTGGTTCATCGCGTCCACGCGGTTGGTCGTGATGTCCATCTCGTAGAGCGAACCGTTGCCGTCGCCGAGATCGTAGATGCCCTCGACGGCAATCCCGCGCAGCGTCAGATCTTCGGCGAGTTGCGCGTCGTCCACCGGCAGTCCCGGCAAATAAGCTCGAAGCCATTTTGTAAGTATCTTCATCGCTACTCTGTCATCTCTTTCAGCAAACGTTGCTGACTCTACTCCACCGGGGCGCTACTTCAAGTGCATTCCGCCTACAGCGCACCAAGCGCGAACCATGTCTGCGAACTAATGTTGCTATCGAATAGCCAATCGAAGTCATCCAAATCCCCACAAAAATCAGCTGCACTCCACGGAAAGGATATAACCGGGAATTTTTCCACCACGAAAGGGAGCCGTTCGGCATCAGAACGTCATGGTAGAAATTCACCAGTGAGATATTCGCCCAGACTCCCGATTTACTTCGCTCCAGGATCCACGACACAACGCCCAACATGAACACCGGACTAATCAATAACCAGGTCCATGGTTTGATTTTTTCCAGCTTGAATCCTTCGTATGTCAGGCCGCTTTTCGATCGGAACCAGCCATGCCCAGTGAAATTCGACCCCAGTACAACCTGTCCAGCCAATACTCCTAAGAGAAACGTTAGAACTGAACATGAGAATGAATCAGTTGGGTTAGAAACGGTAAGCCAATTCTGGCCATCAGCCGCGCTACCGTAATCAGGATAGCGCCGTTAGAGAACATCAAAATCCAGAAGACAACGATGAATACCCACACGCGAATGATCCATCGCCACATATCCGATCCTCTCTACCGCCAACTTGCTAAACAAATTGCCCCAAGAATCTCATGTCTCCCGCGTAGAACTGCCCAATCTCGCTCACCCCGTACTTCATCATCGCAATCCGCTCCACGCCCATCCCAAACGCAAAGCCGGAAATCTTCTTCGGGTCGTACGCCGGCTGCTTCTCGGCCGCAAACGCAAACACCGCCGGGTCCACCATCCCGCAGCCCAGCAGCTCAATCCATCCCGACTGCTTGCACTTCCGGCAGCCCTTTCCGCCGCAAAAAATGCAGCTGATCTGCACGTCGGCGCTCGGCTCCGTGAACGGAAAGAACGACGGAAAGAAGCGCGTCTTCACCGCCGACCCAAACAGCGCCTTCATCGCGTGGTCCAGCGTGCCCTTCAAATCGCTGAAGGTGATATTCGTGTCCACGCACAAACCCTCCACCTGGTGAAAAATCGGCGAGTGCGTCGCGTCGGCCGCGTCGTTGCGGTGCACCTTGCCGGGAATCACAATCCGCACCGGCGGCGGCTGCGTCTCCATCGTCCGCATCTGCACCGGCGAGGTGTGCGTGCGCATCAGCAGCCGGTCGCGCTGCGGCCGCCGCTCCTGGCTCGCCACCACCAGCGTGTCCTGCGTGTCCCGCGCCGGATGCCCCGGCGGAAAATTCATGCTCTCGAAGTTGTAGAAGTCGGTCTCCACCTCCGGCCCCACGCCCACCGAGTAGCCCAGCGCCGCAAAAACCTCGACAATCTCGTTCAGCGTCCGCGTAATCGGATGCTCCGCGCCAATCAGCCGCCGCGTTCCCGGCAGCGTAATGTCGATAGCCTCGCGAGCCAGCGCCGCGTCGCTCGGCCCCGCGCCGAGCAGCCGCGTCCAGCAGCCCCTCCACCACCGCCTTCAGCGCGTTGAAGCGCACCCCCAGCAGCCTTTTTGGCCTCGGCCGGCGCAGCCTTCAGCCAGCGGCCGGAGACCTCGTTGAGCCGCCCCTGCTTGCGCCCCAGCCACTCCAGCCGAAAGGCCTCCACAGCCGCCTCGCCGTTCAGCGCAGCAGCAGCCTCGCGCGCCTGCTGCTCCAGCGCGCCAAACGCCTGGTCCAGCGCGGCCTCGTCAAATGCCGTCAGATTGGGAATTGCTTCGTTCGTCATGCGTAAACAGCAGGATAAACCATCGCATGAAGCAGCCGCGCCGTAGGCGCAGTGTTTGTTAGCCCCGCGCTTCACCGTAGGGAAAAGGAATTCCACAACGCAAGCCGCACCGTAGGCGCCCCGTGCCCCATCCATTCGCGTTCGTTGCGAATGGGTGGGATACCTCGAATCTAATCAACCCTATTCATGTGGAGCGAAGTCGAAGGATCTGCATTTAGCCGCCGGGTGCCCCAGGTCTCGATTTTGAGACCTGGGAATATATAGAAACTTAACCGCGCCACTCCTCCACCCATCCCCGCACCGTCGCGTGATGCTCGCTCCACGCCATCCACACGCTCTCTGCCCACTCCCGCACCCGCGCCTCATGCTCCGCCGGTGTCGCTGCCTCCAACACATCCCGCACCGTGCGCTCTCCGCGAAACTCCGGCGGCGTCAGCCACGGATAGCTTTTCTTCTTTGCGGAAATCGCCGCCATCGCATCGTTCGCCCGCTCCATCGGCCAGCCAAGCTCCAGCAGCACGCAAAGCCGCGACAGGTGTATCCCCACCGAGTTCCGCGCCTGTACATTGTCTACCCCCGGATGCTGCGCCGCGTAGGTATCAACGGTAAGCCGATGCAGCCGGAAATAGGCCTGGTCCTGGTACTCTCTCGCCAGCACCCGCCCATAAGCCGCCCAGCATCCCGGCGACGATAGCACATACTTGTGCACTGGCCCTTCTTCATCCCCAAACTCCGCCCCGCATCCACAGCACCGCATCATCCCTCCACGAATCGCGTATTAAGAATTCTTCACACGAGCAAAACAATACAAATTTCCCACAGAAAAATTGGTCTGCCCATAAACCTGTCAACAGAAAAGGCCCCGCATAGCGGAGCCTTTTCGCTGACTTGCTGACTCGCTCTCCGGCTACGCCGCTGCTTCTCCGCGGCCAGCGCCGTCTTGGCCTGCTCGACGAGCCGGTGAAGCCCGCCGCGTCCTTCACGGCGATGTCGGCCAGAATCTTGCGGTCGAGCTCGATGCCGGCCTTCTTGAGGCCGTTGATGAACTGCGAATAGCTGAGTGCCGTTCAGCTTGGCCGCGGCCGAGATGCGCACGATCCACAGCGAGCGGAACTGGCGCTTCTTCTGCTTGCGGCCGGTGTAGGCAAACTTCAGGCCGCGCTCGACGGCTTCCTGGGCTGCCTGGTAGAGCTTGGATTTGGTAAGGAAATAACCGCTTGCGCGGTCGAGAATCTTCTTGCGGCGGTCACTCCGCTTGGTACTGCGTTTTACGCGGGGCATATCGTTCTTCTCCATTTTGCGTTCGGTTGATGCGGCTGGAGGCAGGAGGCCCGGGCCCTTTGCGGGCCGGGCTGTAAACCTCTTCACTCGCTTTTGCAAGCCTGAATCTCTCGCCGGTCGAACGCGATTCGCATCGGCGGGGGCCAAGTTCTGCCTTGGCCCATCAACTGCAGCGGCACGATCCCGTCCAAAGGCCGCGCACGCAGGATCAGGCGTAAGGAATCATGCGCGCTACCTTCTTGTAGTCGCCATCGGAAACCAGCAGGGTCCTTCCCAGCTTGCGCTTCATTTTTGGCGCCTTCGACGTAAGGATGTGCCGCGTCTTCGTCTGGCCCCGCTTGATTTTGCCGGTGCCAGTCTTGCTGAAGCGCTTGTTCGCGCCCGTATGGGTCTTCAACTTGGGCATTTTCTTCTCGTTTTGGCCGGAGTGGGATCACTCCGCCGAGTCGCCCGTGAGACAGGGATTTCCCTGCCCTCTTGAGGCTTCAACCAGTATAACGCAAGGCGGCTTTCTTACCTTTCCCTTTATTCCTCTCCCTATCTTTCTCCCCTCTTTCTCTTTTCCTCCCCCTCTTTCCCCCTTTCCCTCCCTTCCCTCCCCGCCACGCGCGGGCATCAGCGAGCTTCCCCCCCCCCCCCTTCCCCCCCCCACCCTCCCACTCTCCCTCTCCTCTCCTCCCTCCCTCTCCTTTTAAAACCCTACCCCCATAGTTTTTGAAATAGATGGACCCCCCCCTCCCCCCTCTCTTCTCCCCCCCCTCCTACCCCTCTCCCAACCCTCCACCTCTCCCTCATCCCTGATCCCTCTCTCGATCTCCGCTTCGCCTCCTCCCACCCGATCCCCCAACCCCCACCCAACCACCACCCATCACTTGCGGCCTGCGCCTGCCGCGGACACACCGTCCCCGCATCCAACCAGAAACTCCGCACAAAGCTCCCTGCCCTGCCCCCACCCCTATCTCTGAACGCATCGCTGCTCGACTGTCACGTGCCTGCACGATCCCTCGAACCACACCGCCCCAGCCTACTTCGCCTGTGGAGCGGGGCGCCGGCTGCGGAGCGCGGCGGGCTTGGGCTTGGGCGCTTCCTGCTTCTTGGACGGCGCGAGAATGGCGTGCAGGATGGTGCCTTCCATGCGCGGCATGAACTCCACGATTCCCGCCTCGCCGATGTCCTGGATGAGCCGGTTGATGATGTTGTAGCCCAGATCGCGGTGGGCCATCTGCCGGCCGCGGAAGCGCAGGCTGGCCTTCACCTTGTCGCCGTCGGCAAGGAAGTGGACCGCCTGGTTCTTCTTGGTCTGGTAGTCGTGCTCGTCCACGGTCACGGAGAACTTGACCTCCTTGACCGTGATGACCTTTTGCTTCTTCTTGGCGGCGCGTTCGCTCTTTTCCTTCTCGTAGAGGAAGCGGCCGTAATCCTGGATGCGGCAGACCGGCGGAACCGCGTTGGGCGAAACCTCCACCAGGTCCAGGCCGCGCTCGCGGGCAATCTTCAGCGCCTCAAAGGGGGGCAGGATGCCGAGTTGTTCGCCGTTTTCGTCGATGACGCGGATTTCGCGCGCGCGAATCCTGTCGTTGATGCGGATAAAGGACTTTGCCGAACGTTTGTCGAGTGCGATGGTGCTCCTCCAAAAGTCGCCGTGCCCGCCTCCGGGGTCTTCCGGAATCGCCGCGGGCACACGAACGCACACTGAGTATAGCATTGGCTTGGCTCAGCGGAACAAAGGGTTTACGGCAGATTTCTCGCCTGCCTGCGCCTCCAGCGCTCCCTCGGCGGTCAACCCGGTCACCCGCACCCGCACCAGGCGGTTGGCCGGCAGCCGGCCCTCCATCTCCACCGGCAGAAAGTTCTCCGTCAGCGCGGCGGTCCGGCCTCGCGCCGCCAATTCCGCCGGCGTGTGCAGCGTGATGGCCTCCAGTTCCCGGCCCACAAAGCGCCTGCGGTGCGTCTCGCTCTTTTCCGCCGCCAGAGCGCGCAGCGCCGCCATCCGCTCCTCCACCGCCGCCGCCGGAACCGGCCGCTCGGCATGCAGCGCCCAGCCCGGCGTTCCCGGCCGCGGCGAAAACGGAAACAGGTGCAGGTAGCCGAAGGGCAGCGCCCGCACCAGCTCCAGCGTCTCCTCGAACTCGCCGTCCGTCTCGCCGGGAAAGCCCACCATCACGTCCGCGCCCAGCGTCAGCTCCGGCCCGGCGGCGCGCACCAGCGCCTCCACCTTTTCCACGTAATGCCAGGGCCGGTAGCGCCGGTGCATCCGCCGCAGCACGGCGTCCGAGCCGGACTGCAACGGCAGGTGCGCGTGGCGCGCCAGCCGCGCCACGCCGCGCTCTGCCGGCCAAACTCCGCCATCAGCCCGATCAGTTCCGCGTCCCAATCCATCGGCTCAATCGAGCTGAGCCGCAGCCGGGGCAGCGCCGTCTGCTCGAAGATCTGCCGCACCAGCCCCGCCAGCGTCTGCGGAGCCGCGCCTTCGGATGCAGGCAAATCCCGTCCCCATCGCCCCAGATTGATTCCCGAGAGCACCAGTTCGTTGCCCCCGGCGGCCACAAATCCCTCCACCTGCTTCAGAACGCTTGCAGCGGGCAGGCTTTGGACGAGCCGCGCGTCTGCGGAATCACGCAGAACGTGCAGCGGTTCCCGCAGCCTTCCTGAATCTTCAGGTTGGGCCGGGTCTGCGCGCCGGGCGCAAGTTGCGCCTCCTCAAGAAACGAGTGGGCGAACCGGTCGTCGGCCCAGATGACCGGACCTGCCGGTGGCACCACCAGCAGCGACTGCACGCTCGACGCGAACTCCGTTGCGGCCGCAGCATCGGCCAGTCCGCTGCCGCGAACCCAGGCCCAAAATAATCTCCGGCGCCAGCGCCTTGTGGCTGTTGCCCACCACCGCGGCCACGCCGGCCAGCCCGGCCAATTCCTCGGGCGCGCGCTGCGCATAGCAGCCGGTAACCACGATGCGCGCCGCCGGATTCAGCCGGTGAGCCCGGCGGATAAAGGCGCGCGCCGCCCGGTCCGCCTCCGCCGTCACGCTGCACGTGTTCACAACCACCACATCGGCCGCCGAGGGTTGCCGCTCGCAGAGCCCCGCCGCGCGCAGCCGGTCGCTGACCGCCTCGCCATCGGCGCGCGCCGCCCTGCAACCGAAATGCTCCACGTGAAATCCGGCATGATTTCAGTCTAAACTGTATATTGCCCGATAGTCGCCGGGGTCTGGTTCACGCACTCGTTCGATATACTGAAAGTGAACGTTCTACCCGCGGTTCTCCCAACTCAAATTCCACTGCCGCCCCCAGCTCTCTTCCGCTCCCCCCTCCTCCTCCTACTTCCCTTCGTCTGCTCCTGTCCATCGGCTCCCTCCCCTCCTGTCACTTTCTTCCCCTCCCCTCCCTCCCCCCTTCCCCCCCTCCCCCCTCCCTCCTCCTCTCTCTCCTCCCCCCCTCCCCTCCTCTCCCCTCCCCCTCCCTCTCCCTCCCCTCTCCCCCCACCCTTCCTCCTCCCTTCCTCTCCCCTCTCTTCCTCCCTCCCCCTCCCCCCCTCTACTCCCCCTCTTCCCTCCACTCTCCCTCCTCCTCCCCCTACCCCCTCTCATCCCCTCTCACCTTTCTTCCCTCCCTCTTCCTTCCTTCCCCTCTCTCTTCTCCTCCCCCCCCCCCCTCCCTTTCCTCCCCCTCCCCTCTCCCTCTCTCCTTCCCTCTTCTCACTAATCTCCTCTGTCCTGACACCTCTCTCTCTTCTATTTCTCTCCTCTCTCCCCCCCCCCCCTCCCCCTCACCTTATCCCCTCCCCTTCTCCTTCTCCTCCCTCCCCCTCCCCTTCCACCTTTTTCCCCCCCTCTTCTCCCTCCCGCAGTGGGGCACCCGCTCGCTGACCCTCTCTTCAGGTAGCTTCATATGCTCTGCCAGCCCGGAAACCCGTCCTCTTCTTCCCTTTTTCTTTCCTTCTTCTTTAACCCCGGGACAGCCGGCCACCTTTGCGGCTGGACCGCTCTTTGCTGCTCAGAATCTTCATGGCCATACTCACTTCTCAGGCAACGCACAACGGCCACCCCGAAGGGTGGCCGTTGCTGTCTTGCTTGATGAAAGCGCCTTATCTTCCGCTCGCTCTTCGCCAGTTGATCAGGTCGCCAAGGGTGGTGGTCGAGCTGGAGACGGGATGCTTGTGGGTCTCCGCCTTGTAGCTCTCCACCTGTGCGCGGCTGGCTTCGTGGCCGATCGCGCGCAGGCTCAAGCCCACCTTCTTCTCTTCCACGTTGATCTTGATGATCTTGAACTCGTGCTCCAGGCCGGTTTCCAGCTTGGATCCGCCGCCCTCGTCGCCGGCCTCGGAGATGTGGCAAAGACCCTCCACGCCCTCCGCGATCTCGACAAACGCGCCGAACTGCGCCGTGCGCAGCACCTTGCCGTGGACCACGTCGCCCACGCGGTGCGTGGCGAAGAAGCTCTCCCACACGTCGGGCTGCAACTGCTTGATGCCCAGGCTCAGGCGGCGGTTCTGCGGCTCAACGCCCAGAACGACCGCCTTCACCTTCTCGCCCTTCTTCACGATCTCCGAAGGGTGCTTGACGCGCTTGGTCCAGCTCAGGTTCGAGACGTGCACCAGGCCGTCGATGCCGTCTTCGATCTCGATGAAGGCGCCAAAGTCGGTCAGGTTGCGCACCCGGCCCTCGACCACCGCTCCGGTCGGATACTTGCTCCGTCAGGTTCTCCCAGGGATTGTCCAGCAGCTGCTTCATGCCCAGCGAGATGCGGCGGTCGGCCGGATTCACGCTCAGGACCACCGTCTCGACCTCGTCGCCCGGCTTGACCAGCTTGGAGGGATGCTTCAGCCGCTTCGACCAGGTCATCTCCGAGAGGTGAACCAGGCCCTCGATGCCCTGCTCCAGCTCCACAAACGCGCCGTAGTCGGTCACCGAAAGCACGCGGCCCTGCACGCTGCGCGCCCACCGGGTAGCGCTCCGTCGCGTCCAGCCACGGATCGGGCGTCAACTGCTTGAAGCCCAGCGAAACGCGCTGCTTGTCCTTGTCGAACTTGAGCACCTTCACCTGGATCTCGTCGCCCACATTCACCAGGTCGCGGGGATGCGTCAGCCGTCCCCAGCTCATGTCGGTGATGTGCAGCAGGCCGTCGATGCCGCCCAGGTCGACGAACGCGCCGTAGTCGGTCAGGTTCTTCACCGTGCCGGTCAGCACCGCGCCCTCGCCCAGCTGCTCCAGCGTCGTGCGAGCGCTTGGCGTTCTGCTCTTCTTCCAGGATCTCCTTGCGGCTGACCACCACGTTGCCGCGCTTCTTGTTCAGCTTGATGACGCGGACTTCAATCTGCTGGCCGAGGTAGCCGTCCAGGTTGCGGACCGGGCGAATCTCAAGCTGCGAGCCGGGCAAAAACGCCTTGATGCCGATGTCGACGGTCAGGCCGCCCTTGACGCGGCTGACCACCGTGCCCATCACCGGCGTCTTGTCGTTGGCGGCCTTCTCGATCGTGTCCCAGACGCGCAGGCGCTGGGCCCTCTCGTAGCTCACCAGGTAGCCGCCTTCGGGCTCCTCGCGCTCGATGACCACGTCGATCGCGTCGCCGGGCTGGAACTTGACCGCGCCGGTGTGGTCCAGAACCTGCTCGAGCGGCACCAGCCCCTCGGACTTCAGGCCCACATCGATGACCAGGTGCTTTTCCGTCTGCTTGATCACCGTGCCGGAGACGATCTTGTCGCCATAGGCTTCGACGGCGGCGGCCTCGGCGGCCTGCTCGCGTTCAAAGGCCGCCAGGGCGGCGGAGAAGTCGTCCATGGACTCAAGGCCATGCTCTGCGTGCGCGGCGGCCTTGGCGGGCGCCGGCGCAGCTACAGCGGGCTCGGCTGCAATCTCGGGTTGTGCGGGAACTTCCGTTGCAACTTCGGCTGCGGGCGCGGCCTCGACCGTGGCTTCCGCCACGGGCGACTCTCGGCTACAGGCTCGGTTGGGGCATCGGCGTCCAGCGCGGGTGTTTCGACTACTTCGGCGGTCTCTGGGTTGGACGTGGATTCGGGCGACGGCTGCTCATGCTCCGTCGCAGGTTCTAGCGTTGGGGTTTCCAATTCGGTGTTCAGGGTTATGCTCTCGGGTTCGGGATTGAGGACGTTTGCCATTGCTGCAGCTCCGGGATTCCTTGCTCCCGCGACTCAAACTTGCCTGCCGCTGGGGGTGGTCCCTCTGCCGCGATTGCCATGAGGGATGCCGGAGACCATCTCCCTGCCCGCAACCGCGTGCCTGTGACCGTGTTCTCTTCGCAAGGGACAGTCCTCCCAGCCGGTCAGCTGGCGTGGAAGGCGACTGGTCTCCTTGGGAAACACCCGGCAGGCAACGGCTTGCTGGAGGGCGGCCGCAACTCACTGCTGGAATCCGCGCAGGAAGCTACGCTCACGAGTGTAGCAACCGCTGCTTTCCCGCGTCAATCCAACAGATTGCCGAACCGCGTTGCAGGCTGCCGCGCAACCCTCTATACTGATCAGACGGACCCCACCATGGACCATCTCTGGACTCCCTGGCGCTATGCCTACATCACCTCGGCGGACAATGCCGCCCGCCCCGGCGTTCCGGCGAGCCTCGCGGCCTGGCCCGGCGACCATGGCTGCGTCTTCTGCAACCTGATTGCCTCCATCGACTACGCCATCGCCAACGGAATGAATGCGGACCAGGCCGAGGCCGCCGGCGGCCTGATCCTGCGCGGCAAGCACTGCTTCATCTGCCTGAATGCCTTCCCCTACACCTCCGGCCACGTGATGGTGATGCCCTACGCGCATCTGGACCGGCTGGCCGCCCTGCCCGCCGAGGCCGCCCATGAGCTGATCGATCTGGCGCAGCGCACCGAGCGGGCGCTGGAACGGCTCTACCACCCGCACGGCTTCAACTTCGGCATGAATCTGGGCCAGGCAGGCGGCGCCGGCGTCGCCGGACATCTGCACCTGCACGCCCTGCCCCGCTGGGCCGGCGACACCAACTTCATGACCACCGTGGCCGAAACCCGCATTCTGCCGGAAGACCTGGAGACGACCTGGAAGCGGATGCGGGAGGCGTTTGCGGAAGAGCGGGGTTAACGCATTTTCTGCGCATCTATTCCGAAATCATCCTGATCGTCTCCAGCCACGTCTCCACCAACTGAGGCCATGCCGTAGCAGGAAATTTCGTGGGCCGCAGCCCGAAGGCATGGCCGCCCTGCGCATACGAATGAAACTCCACCGGAACCCCAGCCTCCTTCAGCGCAATGTAGTAGACCAGCGCGTCGTTCACATTGTCCACGTGGTCGTCCTCATTCTGCAACAGAAACGTCGGCGGCGTTTGGCGGCTGATGTGCGTGCGAATGTCCGGATTCAGCTCGAATTTCTTCTCGTCGATCCACAAGTGCCCCGGATAAAGAGCCACCGCGAAATCCGGCCGACAGCTTTCCTGGTCGGCCGCATCCACGGGCGGATATGCGCGTTGCGCAAAATGCGTGCTCACCGCCGCCACCAAGTGGCCGCCCGCGGAAAAGCCCAGCACTCCGATCTTGTGCGGATCGATGTGCCACTCCGCCGCGTGATAGCGCACCAGCCCCAGCGTTCTCTGTGCGTCCTCCAATGCTAGCGGTGACTTCGGAAAAATCTGGCATTTGCATTGCGAATCCCAATGCGGCCCCGAATACGGCACACGATACTTCAACAGCACACAGGTGATCCCCTTGGCCATCAGCCAGTCGCAAACCTCCGTGCCTTCCAGGTCGATGGCCAGAATCTCATAACCCCCGCCGGGAAAGACGACCACCGCCGCGCCTGTATTCTTTCCCGTTGGCACGTAGACCGTCATCGTGGGCTGTGAGACATTGCTCACCGCAATCCACGGCTTGCCGGCAACCAGCGACTCCTTCCCAGTCGTCTCAACGCTCTCCAGCCCCTTGGCAGGCTGCGCGTCCGGCACTGCCCCGGGCCATATCGGCACCTGCGTAGATGCCGGCGATGACTGCCAGCCAGGCGTTTGCGCGCTCAGACCGCCAAACGCAAACACAACACAAAGAGCAAAGATCAAAGGCTTCATGACAATCCCCTATACACATAAAAACGGATTAGCTTGCACCGTGAGGATAGTTCCATTAGCTATGGATTTTTATGAAGTACTTTCTACGCCCTCAACCTCTGCCCCCGCCGCCAGCGCAAGCCCCGGTTGCGACCACTCCAGCGACTCCATCTCACGCACATCGGGTTGCAGCTTGCCGACCTCGGCTAACTCACCATCGGAGTGGGCCAGTTCGCCTAACTGCCTGCCGTAAGAGAAAACTCCGCCCTTGCCTTCGATGGTGCCGAGAAATTTGTTGTAGGTTTCGACGCTGCTGCCAAGCGCGTTGCCCAGCCGCGTGATGTGCCCCTGCGCAACGACCAGCTTTTCGTAAATCTTCCGGCCCAATTCGTGAATCTCTTTTGCGTTCTTGGTAATCTCCGTTTGCTGCCAGCCAAATTCGACAGCCCGCAGCAGGGCTATCAAGGTCGTCGGCGTCGCCATGACCACATGGTTCTGCGCGCTGAACTCAATCAGCGATGGGTCGGCCTCTAGCGCCGCGCTGAACAAGGCTTCACTGGGCAGGAAGCAGACGACAAAATCCGGAGCCTTCTCGAATTGCTTCCAATAGGCCTTCCCCGACAACTCCTTCAGGTGCGCCTTGACGCGCGCGGCGTGAGCCGCAAACCGTAGCGTCTGGGTGGCTGCATCCGCTGCGCCGCTCGCATCCAGAAAAGCATCCAGCGGAGTCTTGGCATCGACGACAATTTCGCGCCCATTCGGCAGTTGAATGGTCATGTCCGGGCGCAGCATCTTGTCGTCTTCGTCGCGCGCGGTCACCTGCTCTGAAAAGGAGCAATACTGCACCATTCCGGCGTATTCCACGCAGCGCTTCAGTTGCAGTTCGCCCCAGTTGCCGCGCGTTTTGGGAGCACGCAAGGCCGTGATCAACTGCGCGGTCTCACTGGTCAGCGCGGCCAGCGACGCGGGAATTGTCTTTTGCAAACCATCCACCAGCGTCCTCACCTCGGAGTAGGCGCCCGAGCGGGATTTCTCCATCTCGCGCGTCTGCTCATCAAGCGCCCGTAGCGCGGCTCCAAGCGGGTCCAGCATGTTCTTGATAGCCAGCTCCTTGGCTTCCAAGGTCAACTTGGCTTCGTTGGTTTGCCCGCCGAGTTTCTCATTTGCAAGCCCCAGAAAGGACTCCGTGTTAGCGCGGAGGGCGTCCGCCGCTGCTCCCTTGAAGGCCGTGTCGAGGTCGGCCTTCATTTGCGTGTACTTTTCCTCTTGGGCTTTCTCGCGCGTCTCGGCCAGCTTCCGTTCATTTGCCAGTGCCTGATCGAGCTGAATCTGAGCCCCTGCGCGGCCCTGGCGGAATCCCACCCAGAGCCCGAGAAGGAAGACGGCGACGGCAACCAGCGCAAATACAACGGAAGAGTTTTCCACGGCAAAAATCCTCTTCGCCTAATGTACGCCTCCCGCCTGTGTATTTCCCGTCAAATTCTGCCTGTTTTCTATTCCCTGTTCCCTATTCCCTATTCCCTGCTTCCCCCTCCCTTTACACACCCCCATCCGCCCGTTAGACTTGAAGTTACGGGGAGCTGCACATTTTTTCGGGCGTGGTGGTTGTGTTTTTCTGCCGCGGGCCTTTATGGTAAGCAGGCGGAGTCTGAATTGGCGAGCCCCGGAGAGATTCCCGAGTTCTGAAAAATCACGAGGAGAACCACGCATGGCCGTTGAAGAAAAAGTCAAACAGATCATCGTCGAGCAGTTGCAGGTGGACGAGGCCGAAGTCACCCCCGGCGCCAGCTTCCAGGAAGACCTGGGCGCGGATTCGCTGGACGTCGTCGAACTGGTAATGCAGTTCGAAGAGGCCTTCGACATCGAGATTCCCGACGAGGACGCCGAAAAGATCAAGACCGTCAAGGACGCGATCGATTACATCGAGAAGAACGCGAAAGGCGGCAAATAGCCAGTGCCGCGCCGAGTTGTCATCACCGGCCTGGGGCTGGTGTGCGGTGTGGGCAACACCGCGCCCGAGGTTTGGCGGCAGCTCATGGCCGGAGCCAGCGGCATGGGGCCCATTCAGGGCTTCGACGCCACTGGCTTCCCGGTCACCTTCGCCGCCGAGGTCAAGAACTTCGACCCGCTCAATTTTGTGGACAAGAAGGAAGCGCGCAAGATGGGGCGCTTCATCCACTTTGCCTTTGCCGCCACACAGGAGGCCATCGCCCAGTCGGGTCTCCAGATCACTCCGGAGAATGCCGACCAGGTTGGCGTCTTCATCGGCTCCGGCATCGGCGGCTTTGAAATCATCGAGCGCGAGCACTCCAACCTGCTGGCAGGCGGCCCGCGCAAGATCTCACCCTTCTTCATTCCCGCGGTGATCGTCAACATGGCGGCCGGCCAAGTGAGCATCCGCTACGGCGCCAAGGGGCCGATCTCGGCCACGTCGACGGCCTGCGCCACCACGGCCAACGCCATCGGCGACTCGGTGCGCATGATCCTGCACGGCGACGCCGATGTGATGATCGCCGGCGGCGCAGAGGCCTCCGTCACGCCATTGTCGGTGGGCGGCTTCGCAGCGATGCGCGCGCTTTCGACGCGCAACGACGAACCCACCCACGCCAGCCGTCCCTTTGACAAAGACCGCGACGGCTTTGTCATCGGCGAGGGCGCAGGCATCCTGATTCTTGAAGAGTTGGAGTTCGCCAGGAAGCGCGGTGCAAAGATTCTGGCCGAGGTCATCGGCTACGGCATGAGCGCCGACGCCTATCACATGACGGGCATCGCCCCCGAGGGCCAGGGCGCGCAGCGCAGCATGAGGGCCGCACTCAAGGATGCCGGCATCCAGCCGGAGGAGGTGGGCTACATCAACGCCCACGCCACCGCGACTCCTGCCGGCGACGGCAACGAGTCGCAGGCCATCGAGGCGGTCTTCGGCGAGCACGCGACCAGCCACAAGCTCAAGATCTCCGGCACGAAGTCCATGCACGGCCACCTGCTGGGCGGCGCAGGCGGACTGGAGGCCGGCATCTCCGTGCTGGCGCTGATCAACCAGATGCTTCCGCCGACCATGAATCTGGAAAATGTGGACCCCGAGTGCCATCTGGACTACGTGCCCAACAAGGCCGTGGCCCACAGCTTCGACATGGCCCTGTCGAATTCGTTTGGCTTCGGCGGCATCAACGCGACGCTGATCATGCGCCGCTGGACGGAGTAGAACAGCTTCTAGCTGTTAGTTTTATCAAAGCGGCAAAGAGCGCGCATCATCCGGATGCGCGCCCTTTGCATTGGAGAGCGAGAATCATTCATCACCCGAAGATGGCCGCCCAGCCCACGCTGATAACAACAAAGCGCCCACCATCCGAAGACAGCGATGTAGCCCGAAGTACGCTTGACGCCCGCCACTGTCGCGGTCCCAATCCCCAGCAGCACGAGGCTCCAGATGGTCATCGCGTCGAGCGAAGTGGCCAGCGCGTAGAGCGCCTTGTTGGTCTCCAGCGGATTCAGAAAGGCGCCGAGGTTGGTGGGCGCAAAGTTTTTGATGTTGAACGACTCCGGCGCTGCTCCGCAAAGATCACCACCGTTCCCAGCAGTGTTTTGACGATTCCCGGCAGACTCGCATACATCCACACGGCAAAGATGCTGCCAAAGGTGGCCTTGCCGCCGAAGACGAAGTTGATCGTGCCCCACAGCCCCAGCGACCCCAGAGCAATACCCGCCAGCACGAGAACCGGATTGGCGATGAAGATGCCCTCGGTGACTGTACAGGGCGAATTTCATGGTTGCATCTCGCGCTGCTCGGGCGGCGCCTGCGCCATCTTCTCTTCAGCTTTGGGATTGAGATGAATCTGGTTTTCCGCCACCTGCTGCATGCCGATCTTGAACGTGACGGCCGCGAAGAGAATATAGCCGGCCAGAATCGTAATGAGGAACGGCATCCACCAGCTCCTGTTGCCGCGCTTGATGTCTTCAAAGGTCTTCGACGGCGCGGTGAAGGTGCAAGCAACGCGCTGCCACTGGGAAAGGCCGGTTGCCTCGGCCATGGGTGGAACTCCCAGGTCGCTCATATTCCCCTCGCTCAGCCACATTTGGCTATGGCCGCGATTGTAACCTTGAAGGGGCTGTCCGGCACAATCAAAATTTGATGGATTTTCGAATCAGAGCCCGGAACTGTCCGCCTCGGCCTGGCTTGCCGTTGCCTGCGTCGCTTTCTTGCGCGCCGGACTGGGGGGCACGTAGCTCTTGTAGACGGTGATGTGGAAGCAGGCCTGGCTGGAACTCCTCCTCGACGTCGATCTTGCCGGCCTTTTCCAGCGGCAGCAGCCAGGCGCGCATCCAGCTGATCTGCTGGCGGCTCAGGCCCTGCTTGGCAATGTCGATGGTGGCCCCGGTCAGATGCGGGCTGGCGATGTCGCCCTCGGCTGCGGTTGCGTTGCCGTTGATCTTCATCAGTTGCTTCTGGTAGGCAACGGTCCGCACCGCCGAGCTGACTTCAAGCGGACCGTGAAACGCGGCCGCATGGGCGCGCGCCAGGTCGGTAAGAAAGGTCGCCGTCCAGGGCCGGCAGTAGCGCCGGTTCTCCGGCAGCTTTTCGTTCACTGTCAGCGCCGCCGAAACCGGCACCGGAACCAACATTCCGCGCGCAATGCGGTCGGCCAGATCGTCGTCGTCCTGGATCCGCTCCAGATTGTCGTCCTCGGTCCTGTCGTTTTGCCGCACCAGCGACTCTAAGCTTCCGCGCAGCGGCGGCGGCATCGCCGTTCGCGTCTTGCGCAGCGAAGCAGCTTCGGCTACAGCGGGGCGCTCCGGAGCGTCCGCCTCCGTGTGGCGATGGGAGTTCATGGCCCGATGGTGTTTTGAGGCTTGATGAGAGCGGGAAGGCTGCCTGTGTGGCGCCGGATGCGCAACCCTGTGCCCGGCCGCATGGTTCGCCTGATGATGCGCTTTTTTATGGGAGACAGTTGAGGAATGGTGAGAGGCGGCCGCGGAGGCAGTGCTCTCGCGCGGCTTTGCCGTATGTTTCCGCAAGCCGCTGGCTGGGCTCACGCAAAGCGCCGCCAGCACGAAAATGATAAACAAGGTTCGCCGCATAAAGGAGTGGCGGAGAATCCAGAGCAACTTCAGTGTAGACCCATTCGGCCTCGTTTCCGAGTACCTAACCGGGTGCGGCTTTGTCTGATAATGGGCAGCGCTGCGGGCCTCCAATTCTCCTCCCTTGACGCGCGCCCCAGCGAATGTTCGACTGGTTCAGGAACAGGACTGAGCGAGCCGATGCAGGTACCTCAATTTACCTTCGACGATTACAAAAATGATTTTGCCGATCGCCATCTATTGCATGGAGTGGTGGCGAAGTGGGCCAAGGCCCGCCCGGAGGCTCCCGCACTTCTCAGCGCCGAAGGCGATCGCGCAGTCACGTGGGGCGAATTCGACCGCATCACCACAGCGATGGCTGCGGAGCTGTTGCGCCTGGGCTTCGCCAAGGGTGATTTCCTCGTCACCTTGCTGCCCTTCTCCGTGGATCACGTTTTGCTGGAATATAGCTGCTTCAAAATTGGCGTGATCGTTGCCCCGCTGGATCTGCGCTTGTCTCCCGCCGAGGTGCTTCGAGCGCTGGAGATCCTGCGGCCACACGGTTTTGTCAGCCTTGGCCTGAAAGCGCCTCTCGATCTTCGCCCGCTGTGGCGCGCGGTGCAGGCAGCAGTGCCCCTGGATTCAGCATTGCATCGTGATGGATTCGGAAGAAGCGATTGCCGGCACGCAATCCTTTGCGTCGATAGCCGAGGCGGCGGGTCGCGGCGATGCGGGTGCAAACGCCGCTGCCCTGGCGGAAATTCATGTGACGCCGGACGATGGCGCGCTGGTCATCTTTACCACCGGCTCAACGGGTTCGCCCAAGCCGGCATTGCTTTCGCATCGCAACATCACGGTGCAGAACATGTGTATTTGCGGTGCGTTTTTTGGCGGAGACCGCGGCACGCGCACGCTGGTCAATTTGCCCGCGTCCCACGTTGGGGGCCAGACGGAGGCGTTGATGAGCACCCTCTTCGGAGGAGGCACGGCGGTTCTGTTGGAGATTTTTGACGCCGGCCGTTCGCTGCGCGCCATTGCCCGGCATCGCGTGGAGATCCTGGCCCAGATTCCCGGCATGTACAACCTGGAGTGGATGCTGCGAGACTTTGATCGCCACGACCTTGAGAGCCTGCGATTTGCGGCCTATGGCGGACATGCGGTCTCGCGGCCGTTCGTGGAGAAACTTTCCGCCATGGCGCCGGTGATCGGCACAGGGCTGGGACTCACCGAGGCTGCCGGTTTCTGCACTTATATTCAGGCAAAGCGCTGCTGAGCGCGATACATCTGATCAGGCTATTCTCACCGGGCTCGGCAAAGATATGCCGATCTATCCCTGCACCATTCGCCAGCCCATGCGTGCCGATGGCAACGCCGGCGACGAGCTGCCCTCCGGCGAGATTGGCCACGTCTGCTTCAGCGGGCCGCAGACCTTTCTCGGCTATGTCAACGATCCTGAAGCTACAGCCAAAGCGATCTCGCGCGACGGCTTTTTATATACCGGCGACCTGGGCCGCAAGGACGCCGCAGGATTGCGCCTGACTGGACGCGAGAAGTGGGTGATCAAGTCGTTTGGCTACCAGATATTTCCCGGCGATGTGGAGCAGCATATCTGCGGCCTGACGGAGAAGGTTGCCAACTGCGTCGTGGTCGGCGTGGCGCATGAGGTCGTCTCGGAAGCTGTGGTGGCCGTGGTGGAAAAGAGACCCGAGGTCGAACTCACCCGCCAGGAACTCGATCGCCACGCACGTAGTTTGGCCTCGTATATGCGTCCGCGCCATTGGATCATTCTCGAAGCGGGCCAGATGCCGCTGAATCGAGTGGGCAAGCCGGACTACGTGCGCGCCCAGGAGATGGCTCGCGCAGGAGATCGCCGCGTTGCGCGAGCGCGGCGAGTGGGACAGCGCTCATGTCAAAGGCGGAGCAAAAGAAAGCCTTTGAGCGCAATTGCATGAACGAAGTAGTAAAGATTCCGTACCGCTTCTCACGGAGGGAGAAGGCGAAAATAGTCCAGGGTTTCACCCTGGGAGAGCTAGATGCCCCGTTTCTTCTTGGCCGCTATTTCGCGCGCCGGTAAAGAATCCAGTTTCCCGACTCTGCAACCTGGAGATAATCGGTCCTAAGTAACTCGGGGTAGGCATGCAGAATTGCGGCCAGGATGTCTCTCTCCGTAGCCGGAAACTTCGGCACCAAAAGGAGGTCTGCATCCCCAATCAGGAATTTCTTCGGCGGCATGAAAGACCGAGAGATATTCGTCTTACTGAGGTTCACCGCGCCCCCGTTAGAGGGAGGGCGCTGGGTCGCGAACGAAAATGGATTGCTCATGCCCATGCCTCGCACGGATTCACCAGGCCGGCCATACGCTTGAACCAGCGCAATTCCTTCCTCGGTGTAGCGGACAAAGTTCTGGCCGTTGTCGTTCAGCGAGCACGGTTGATAGACGTTAAATGGCTCTGGGCAATCAGCGAACGCGATCGACGCCAGTTGCGCCTCATGAAAGTGATAGCTGGAGTTTCCAGGCAGGGCCTTGTGTTCCATGGCAACCGCAAGACCCGCGGCATCGACACACATCGGAAGCCCGACCGCGAGCAACCCCATGGCTAACAGCGGGGCTGCCTGCGGAAGCACGGAAGCCTCCGGAATCGCGACAGTCACTTCATTCAAGAGTAGCAGCGCTGCCGCGCCCAACAGCGGCATATCGGTCAGTTGTGTGTTCGTGAGCATCAGCAATGTGCCGGCGCCCATCGCCATCATCACGGCCAGCATTAACGTAAAACTGCGACGTCGCGAAACTCCAGGCAACAGGATCAAGAGCGCGGCCAGCAGCACTACCAGCGCAATCTCTAAACGCTCTCTGTAAACACAACTGATGATCGTATGAAGACTAATCCTGTGACCCTGCGCTCGGGCCAGCAACTCATATTGAGAAATCTGCGAGGGCAGGTCAAAGCGCAGATAGGCCATCATGGGAATGCTAAAGACTGCGAAGCCCGCCGTTATTCCCGCCAGACGGCTGCGGATGCCGGTACGCAGCGGCAGTGAGACGGCAGCGAATGTCAACGCCACGAATCCGTAGCTGATCTTCAGAAAAAGCAGCAGTGCGCAGGCCAGCCCGGTGGAAAAACCGCCCAGGAAACGTCGCTTGCGAGTGCTGTCGTCCTGCGGCAGAAACGATTCGAGCATTACCAGAGCCGTCAAAGCATAACCATAGCGGTTGTGCTTCATGGAAAAAGAGGCTTGGAAAAAGTGGTAGCCGAGTGGGAACGGGGCGGCTGCCAGCAGCGCGAGGAAGAGGCAGGCGATGAAAAGCGGTGCGGGCCTCATGCGCGATCGAAGCAGGAAAAAAGCCCAGAAACTGATCAGTGAAGTAGCAAGTGCGCTGCCGTATCCCAGGCCCTTAGCGTCTCCGCCCGCCAGCCAAAGTCCAGCCGCATGCAACAGGTAATAGGCTGGCCCCATCTGGCTGTAAAAGTCCACTCCGGGCCGTTGCCCGTGGAGAACGCGCCAGCCGCCGTCCAGCGATATGAAGAAATCGTGACCGAAAATCTCGAGGCGAGGGACCGCAACGATCGCCGTCGCAAGACACACCAGAAGAAGCAACCCGACCAATATACGATTGCGCAGACGGTTGCCATCGCGGGATCCAACCCACCACGAGACCAGGCCATCAAATGACAATCCCTCGAGATCGCGACGGTTAAGCAGCTTTTCGATTTGCATTCGAGTCTTACCTGTCACCACGACACCGCAATCGTGGCATGAGAAGTGTAGCATCCATGGCTGTCCGCCCAGCAGATGGCCTGCGCGGAGATCGCCGCGATGCGCGAGCGTGGCGAATGGGACAGCGGGTATATGAAGTACGAATAAAAAGAGAGCCAGTAGAGTGAACGATAAGTGCGGTCTTTAAATTCACGTGGGCAATATGACTCACGCCGGGTGCCCCAGGTCCCTACTTTGGAACCTGGGATTCCACCAACTTCACTGTAGCAGCGTTGGTTCGTCGTGGTTGTTGCCGTTGAGTTCATCGGGCGGGATGATGACGGCGGCGGCTACCTTTTGGTCTGCTCAGCGGCTCGCAGCCTCTTTACGTCGAGAAGATCCTGTTCGCGTCCGCTGGCGAGTTTGTTACGGATCAGATCGTCCCTCGAAATGACGAACGCCGGAGTGTATTCGTCGATGAACCCTTCCAGGCGATGCTTCCAGGCGGTATCAAAATCCAGCCCTGAAACTTGCTGCAGTATATCAATGCGTTTCGGAGGTTGACCCATTTGAAAAACCGTGCCGTCCATGAAATCGTGCGGCGTCATTCCAGCTATCGGAGCGCCAAACTCTGCGAGGGCGTCAAAGACAGCTTTTGCATTCTCCGGATCATTGCGAATCCAGAGGTCGATATCCTTTGTGGTACGCGGTTCCAGGTGCACGCCGAAGGCGAAGCCCCCAACGACCAGGTACCTAACTTTGTGGGCGTTGAATGCGCGCAGGATGTCCTGAAAGTCCTTGCTTATCATGGGCATGCACTCCTTTGAAGGCGGCTGCGAAGGCATAAGCTTCCTGACTCAATTCCGAGACGGCAATCAAGCGCGCACCAATCGACTGGCTTTGCCAATAGCGATAGGTCTCGGCCTGCTGCTCATCAAGATCGGTTACTCGGCGAAGTGTCTTGTCCATGCACGCGCTCCTCACTGCAACAGCGTTGGTTCGTCGTGGTTGTTGCCGTTGCCGTTCAGCTCCTCCGGCGGAATGATGACGGCGGCGGCGACCTTGTCGTCGGCCTCCAGGTTAAGCAGGCGGACGCCTTGCGTGGCGCGGCCGGCGGCGCGGATGGTCTTGGTGTCGATGCGGATGATCTTGCCGAATTGGCTGATGACCATCAGCTCGCTGGTGTCGTCGACTAACTGAATGCTGCTGACGCGGCCGATGCGCGGAGTGACGGCCATGTTCTTGACGCCTTTGCCGCCGCGAGTTTGCAGACGGTAGGCCTCCACGTTGGTGCGCTTGCCGAAGCCGTTTTCGGTGACGGAGAGAATCAGGTACTCGCCCGGCTCGTGCTCCTTGGGCGTGACCGCGACGCCGACGACGTAATCGTTCTTGGCAAGGTCGATGCCGCGCACGCCGTAGGCAGGGCGGCCCATGGAGCGCACATCGTTTTCGTCAAAGCGAATCGCCATGCCCAGATGCGTAGCCAGAAAGATAATCTGGCTGCCGTCGGTGATGCGCGCCTTGACCAGCTCGTCGCCATCGTCGATGCCGATGGCGATGATGCCGCGCGACATCACGTTGGAGAAGTCCTTGAGCGGCGTCTTCTTGACGGTTCCTTTTTGCGTGGCGAAGAAGATGAACTTTCCCTCTTCCTCGAGGTCGCGCACGGGCAGAATGGCGCGCACGTTTTCGCCGGGCTGCAAGTCGAGCAGGCTCTGCATCGATTTGCCCTTGCCCGCCGCGCCCACGTCGGGAATCTCGTAGACCTTGAGCCAGTAGACGCGCCCGGTGTTGGTGAAGCACAGCAGAAACGAGTGCGTCGAATCGACAATCAACTGCGCGACGAAATCCTCCTCGCGCGTCTTCATGCCCATGCGCCCCTGGCCGCCGCGGCGCTGCTGGCGATATATGCTGATGGGCGTCCGCTTCAGGTAGCCCTGGTGGCTCACGGTGACAGCGCACTGCTCGTCGGCGATCAGGTCTTCGAGCTGCAACTCGGCGCTCTCGTCGATGATCTGGGTGCGCCGCGCGTCTCCGTACTTGTCGCGAACCTCTTCGAGCTCCTTGACGATGACCGCGCGCAGCTTTTTCTCGCTGGCCAGGATCTTTTCGTACTCGGCGATCTTCTTGCGAATCTCGGCGAGTTCGTTGAGCAACTCGTCGATGGAGAGCTGCGTGAGCCGGTAGAGTTGCAGTTCGAGAATCGCGTCGATCTGGCGCAGCGTGAGGCCTTTTTCCTCGTGCGGCAGCCGCTCGCGGTCGAGGTTGATGACAATCGAGGTTCCCTTGCTCCAGGCATACAAATTCTCTCGCGCCTCGACACGCGACCCTGATGCGCGGATGATTTTGATAACCGTATCGAGATTGTCGAGCGCAATCTTGAGGCCTTCCAAAATATGCTCGCGCTCGCGCGCCTTGCGCAGCAGGAAGACCGTGCGTCGCTGCACCACGTCGATGCGGTGATCGATGAAGCAGCGAATCGCCTGATCGAGCGGCAGCTCGCGCGGTTGCCCGTTGAGCACCGCGAGGAAGATCATCGAGAAGCTTTCCTGCATCTGCGTGTGCTTGTAGAGCTGGTTGAGCACAATCTCCGGCTGCGCGCCGCGCTTGAGCTCGATGACGATGCGCATGCCGTCGCGGTCGCTCTCGTCGCGCACGTCGCCGATGTCGTCGACGATCTTGTCGTTCACCAGCTCGGCGATGCGCTCGATGAGCTTGGACTTGTTGACCTGATAGGGAATCTCGGTGACGATGATCGCTTGTTTTTCCTTGGTCAGGCTCTCGAGCGCGGTGCGGGCGCGCATGAGGAAGCGGCCGCGGCCAGTTTTATAGGCTTGTGGAATGCCGGACTTGCCATACAGGAAGCCGCCGGTGGGGAAGTCCGGCCCCTGCACGTGCTTGAGGACTTCGGCGAGGCCCGCGTTGGGATTCTTGACCAGCTCGATGGCCGCGTTGAGGACTTCGGTGAGGTTATGCGGCGGAATGTTGGTGGCCATGCCGACAGCGATGCCGCTGGAGCCATTGACGATGAGATTGGGAATGCGCGTGGGCAGCACCGTCGGCTCGAAGGTGGACTCGTCGTAGTTCGGCGTGAAGTCGACGGTCTCCATCTCGATGTCGGCCAGCATCTCGCCGGCGATGCGCATCATGCGGCACTCGGTGTAACGCATGGCCGCGGGCGGGTCGCCGTCCACGGAGCCGAAGTTTCCCTGTCCGTCCACCAGCGGATAGCGCAGCGAGAAGGGCTGCGCCATGCGCACCAATGTGTCGTAGATGGCTGAGTCACCGTGCGGATGGTAGACGCCCATCGCCTGGCCTACCACCTTGGCGCACTTTGTGTATTTCTTGTTGTACTCCAGACCCATCTCGCTGAGCGTGTAGAGCACGCGGCGATGCACGGGCTTCAATCCGTCGCGGGCATCGGGCAGCGCTCGGCCGATGATGACACTCATCGAGTAATCGAGATAGGAGCGGCGCATCTCCTCTTCAATGTTGATGGGGATGAGGTTGGCGCCGCTGTGCGGCGGAGTGCCGCCTTCGAGAGGGAGGAGGGGATTCTTATCGTCTGGCATAGAGGTCTTTTCAGGCCCGCCGGAAGGCGGCGAAAAGGGTCCGGAAAAAGCGGGGCCGGGGTCCGCGGGCTGTGCTTCTATTTTACCCGCTTGAAAGGGGTTTTAGCAAGGTCAACTGAAAGAAATAAGTCCTTATTTTGCTTGAATTTATGACGACTTTTCAGGCTTCAGGAATGGGCCTTGTTCAGCTCAAGCGGCAGAGCGTGTTTTTGCCTTGGACTTGACCCCGTTGCAGGCCTTCTTTTTCGTTTTTTCCCCACCTGCGCTCGTTACAGCAGCCCCGGTAGACTCAGCACACAGAAAACCGCCTGCATCAGCACAATAGCTCCGGCAGCGCCCAGCGCCAGGCGGCCTCGCGGTCCCTCGTATGTGTCGGCGAAGACCCCGCCGACAAACGTGAGCAGAAAAGGCAGCGCCCACAGCCACGGAGCGCCGGGGGCGCCTGTCATGACGAGCAACATCAAGACCAGGGCGCAAAGCAGCGGAGCCGTATTACCAAAGAAGCGCGAGCGGCGCAAGCCCAGATACAACGCCACGGCGGCGGCAGAAGCCACCGTGATTCCGGCGTTGCCCAGCGAGGAGAAGAACCGCCGCGCGGGGTCGAGCGAAACCCACAGAAAGCCCGCAGCCGAGCGGAAAAGATAACTGAATGCATCCGGCGAGAAGCCGTAACACACAAAGACCAGCACCAGCGCTCCGGCCGTGGCCATAAGCACCACCGGCAGCGCCTGGCTCCTGCGCCCCTCGGCCACCCACAGCATGGCCGCCAATCCCAGCAGCGCCACCACCGGGAGCGCGGCGATGTGCGAGGCCGCCGCCAGGCCAAAAGCCGCCGTCAGCATCACGATCCGCGGTCGCCATTTGCGCCGCGGTCCCTGCATCGCATGGGCCACGCCTATGCAGGTATAGACGCCGCCATAGACTCCCAGCGCGGCCAGCACCTCGGCGTTCGGCGCAACGCAGGCCCTCAGCACCGCGGGAGAAAAGCAGTAGAGCCCGAGCGCCATGTAGCCGCCCAGGTTGCCGTAGAGCCGCCGCGTCACCCACCACAGGCAGCCGCCCAGCAGACACCCGGCGCCCAGAAACGGCAGCCGCAACAGCAGCAAAGTGTACCTGAGCTGGTGGCGCAATTCCCACGCAGAGAGCTCACCACTCGCCTGCACCACCCGGTCCTCGGGCTTGCGGAAGTGATCCAGCGCGCGCTCCATCGCCAGATTCAGCGTCAGCGGCAACCCTGCCAGCCGGTAGGCCAGGATCCCGTCGTGAATATTGCCGCAACTGGTAAAGTAGCCGGCAAGTTGCGACGGCCGCTCCCACATCTCGCGCCCGCAACGCGCATATTGGTAATCGCGATCTGTCAGCGTCTGGCGGCCAGTGAGCAGGAGTCCCTGCGCCAGAAACACGGCTAGCAGCCCCGCCGCAATGCGCTGCGGCAGATTAAAGCGAAAGCGGCGAAGGATTCCGAACCGGTGGGTCATCATGCTCCGGACAACTTTACCAGTCTAAACGGCCTTGCCCGCCACTCGGCTCCAAACGCAGGAAAGCCGCCCCGAAGAGCGGCTTCCTTGCTAATACTGTTTATCCCGGTTGAATACGGCACCAATGCCGGCATTGCATGAAAGATTCTGTGCACGTATCTTGCGATTGCGCGATCTCGGCGGTTTACGGCGCTGCTGTGACAGTGAAGGTCGCATCATTGCTGACAATATCGCCGTTGAACCCAGGCGCGCTGGCAGTGATGTCCGTTACTCCTGTCCACGAACCGCTAGCCGTGGCCAATCCAGGAATACATGGAGCAGGATCAGTGTTGTTGCAAATCGTTGCCACCTGTGGAGCGTTGGATAACCATTTGACCTCGCTGGTAATATCCTGGGTCGACTGGCTGCCGGCGTGGCCGTAGTACCCAATCGCCTTGAACTGCGTGTATCCCTGAGCACCAGCCGTGACCAGAGTCGTCGTAAACGTAGTAGGACTGATCACAATGGACGTCAGCCCCTGATTACTGCAACTGACGAGAGGAAGTAGAAGGCCGGCAAACAGTAGCACACCGAGACAAAAACGACCGCACATAGGGGACTCCTTGCTTTTCCAATGATTCTACGCCCAGTTTTCCGCGCTGGATACACAAAATTATCAATTTTCTGTGGGGATAAAGACGGTAAACGGGTACACCCGCCTAGACCCAAGAGCCGACTATTACTTTGGTTTCGTGCGATGGCCTGTATTACACAGGTTCCACCCATCTTCGGCGTCAGACCGCCGTTCGGCTTCAAGGTGCTATCCTCCTCAGCGAGGGCTCGCGCATGGGTAGTTTCTTCACCATCGGCCACTCCAAACATGCCATCGAGGCATGGCTTGCTCTTCTCTGCCAGCACGGCAACGAAGATCGCTCGGTCCCTGTTGTATTGTGGTAAGTAATTCCAGTAGAGGTTCCACATTGTTCAACACCCCCGACATCATCGATATACTCAAGCGGGTCAAGTGGAACTCCTTCCATTCCTGGATGTCCTTTCACAATTTCCTCGCGCCCCTTGTTGCCTCTCTCATTGAGCTCGCGCGACGGTGGGTCAAACGCCACCGTGCCCGTCTTGCACAGAACTGGCCCGTTGCGGACGGGCAGGTTCTCTCCATCGACGTAGCTACGGGAACCAAATTCGCAGGCAGTCAGCAGCGATTCAACGCATCGTTCAAATACTCCTATACCGTCCAGGAAGGAGGCGGGGTCAATTATTTTTCCGGAGACTTTTCCCGCCCCTTTCCAGACAAAGAGCGGGCGTGGGAGTGGCTGGAACTGCTGAAGAACAAGCGAATCCGTGTCCACTTTAAGCCCATGCACCCCGAAATCTCCGCCGTCTTGACCGCTGATCTCGATGCTCACTTTTCCGTACCTGCGCGAAACCCGGATGACTTAGTACTATCCCCCTTGGGAACCCGCCCGGAGTAGCGCGGCGATTTGCATTTTGCCTCTGCCGCCAGCACCCGCTACACTTCTTGCAGCATGGCTATCGCCCGCGACAACACTCCGGAACGGCTGGTCAGCGCCGCGCGCGCTGACGAAGAGCAGGGCTTTGAACTCAAACTTCGCCCCCGCTGGCTGGGCGAGTTCATCGGCCAGTCCAAAGCCAAAGAGCAGCTTACCATCGCCCTGGAAGCCGCCAAATCCCGCGGCGAAGCCCTCGATCACGTGCTCCTCTCTGGCCCTCCCGGCCTGGGCAAAACCACCCTGGCCACCATCATCGCCAACGAGCTTGATGTCGGCTTCCAGCAGACATCAGGCCCCGCCCTGCAAATTCAGGGCGACCTGACCGCCATCCTCACTAACCTGCGCGAGCGCCAGGTGCTCTTCCTCGACGAAATCCACCGCATGCAGCCGGTTCTCGAAGAAAAGCTCTACACCGCCCTCGAAGACTACAAACTCGACATCATCATCGGCCAGGGCCCCGCGGCGCGCACTCACGTGATGGAAATCCGCCCCTTCACCTTCATCGGCGCCACCACTCGGCCCGGCCTGCTCAGCTCACCGCTGCGCTCGCGCTTCGGCATTTTGCTGCGCCTGGAGTTTTATTCAGAGGAAGAACTGCGCGTGATCGTCACGCGCTCCGCCGAGGTGTTGCAGATTTCCATCGACCAGGACGGCGCGGCCGAAATCGCTCTGCGCTCCCGCGGCACACCGCGCATCGCCAATCGCCTGCTGCGCCGCGTCCGCGACTACGCCCAGGTCCGCGGCTCGGGCATCATCGACCGCCCCACCGCCAACGCCGCCCTCACTATGCTCGAAGTAGACGCCCACGGCTTCGACGAGATCGACCGCCGACTGCTGCTGGCCATCATCCAGAAATATGACGGCGGCCCGGTCGGCCTGGGCACGCTGGCCGCAACCCTGGCCGAGGAGCAGGACGCCCTCGAAGAGGTCTACGAGCCGTTCCTCATCCAGATCGGATTCCTCGACCGCACACCGCGCGGCCGCGTGGCCACGCGCCTCGCTTATGAACACTTCGGCCTCGCGATGCCGGGAAGACAGACACCGCTGTTTTAGAGGATTTTCAATGATAGTGTAAGGAAGTTCCGTGTCCCATCCATTTCACGCTCTTTGTGAAATGGGTGGGAAACCAAGAACCCTGACAATAAGCTGACTTACTAACTCAAACCCCGGAGGAGATCATGGCACTCACCGAATCCACCATGCTGGAATTGGGCACCATCGCTCCCGACTTTGCTCTCAGTGACGTAGTCACCGGCAAGCCCGTCCGCCGCGATGACTTCCGCGACAGCAAGGCGCTGCTGGTCATGTTCATCTGCACCCACTGTCCCTACGTGAAGCACATTGAGAAGGGCCTGGCGGCGTTTGGCAAGGACTACGCCGGCAAGCCCCTCGGCCTCGTCGCCATCAGCAGCAACGATGTGACCACTCACCCCGACGACAGCCCCGCCGGAATGAAGCAGCAAGCAAAAACCTTCGGCTTCGTCTTTCCCTACCTCTACGACGAGACTCAGGCCGTGGCGCACGCCTACAAAGCCGCCTGCACGCCTGACTTCTTTCTCTTCGACAGCGATCGCCGCCTCGTCTATCGCGGCCAGTTCGACTCCAGCCGCCCCGGCAATGGCATCGCAATTACCGGCAAAGACCTGCGCGCCGCCATCGATCAGGTGCTTGCGGGCAAGCCAGCGCCTACGGATCAGCGCCCCTCCATCGGCTGCAACATCAAGTGGAAAGCGTAACCCGGCAGGCCAGTTACAAATGCCCCGTGCCCCATCCTTGCGCCTTATTTCTGGCGCAAGGGTGGGAAACCACAGATTTCGATCAGCACTCTTGCACTAAAGCTTCAACCCCTTCAGATACGCGCGGAACTGCGGCCCAAGATCGCTGCGCTTGAGCGCAAACTCCACCGTCGCCTGCAACATTCCCAGCTTGTCGCCGGCGTCGAATCGCTTGCCCTCGAATGTGTAACCAAAAACTTTTTCTTCCTTGAGCAGCGCAAGAATTCCGTCCGTGAGTTGTATCTCGCCGCCCGCGCCGGGCCTGATCTGCGCCAGCAGAGCGAAGACCCGCGGCGTGAGCACATAGCGGCCGATAATGGCCTGCTTCGAGGGCGTATCGGCGAACTTCGGCTTCTCCACCATGCCGGTGCAGTTGTAAATCCGCCAGTTGCTGGGATCCTGCGAACCGGCCAGCACTCCGTACGCGCTGATTGCCGGCCCATCGATGGTCATCGTTGCCAGCACCGAGCCGCCCCACTCGTCGAAGACGCCCAGCATCTGTTTAAGGCAAGGCGTCTTGGCGTCGATCACGTCGTCGGGCAGTATGACCGCGAAGGGCTCATCGCCCACCAACTCCTTAGCACACAACACGGCGTGGCCCAGCCCCAGCGGCTCTTTTTGCCGCACGTAACTGACCCGCGCCAGTGACGAGACACCGCGCGAAACCGCCAGCAGCTCATGCTTGCCCTTCCGCGCCAACTCTGCGTCCAACTCGAAGCTGTTGTCGAAGTGGTCCTCTATCGCGCCCTTGCCGCGGCCGGTGACGATGATGATGTGCTCGATTCCTGACGCGATCGCCTCTTCCACGCCGTACTGGATGATGGGCTTGTCAACCAGCGCCAGCATCTCCTTGGGAATCACCTTGGTGGCCGGCAGAAACCGCGTGCCCAACCCACCTGCCGGGAAAACCGCCTTACGCACTCGTTTGCTCATCTCATCATCCTCATCCCGATAAAAGTCTAATCTCCGTGCCCCGCTCTCACCGCGCTCTTTGCCACGAGGATAGGTGATAAAAGACTACGCCGGCAAAGTCTGCCCCACCGCAGGTGGCGCCAGGTTGGCAATCAACTCGCGAATTTCCAGCAAAACTTCGTCGCTCCGCGTGGCAGCCAAAGGATACTTCAACAGACCCTGCGGCGTGAACTGCGCGCCGCGTTTTGCATTCAGCGCCACCAATCGCATCAAGGTCTGGGGGTCGATGGCCGCATTCTCCGTGAAGCGAATGTGCAACTCGGCGCGCTTGCGGTCCACTTGCGCAATGCCAATCCGCTCACATTCGAGCCGGATCAGCGAGGCCTCCAGCAGGTATACCGTCGCATCCGGCGGCGCGCCATAGCGGTCTTCGAGCTCCGCGCGCACTTCGTTCACTGCCGCCTCGCTCTTCGCGCCTGCTATCTTTTTGTAGAGCCGCAGCCGCTGATTTTCTTCCGGCACATAACTCTCGTCAATGCGCAGAGCAATGCCAAGATTAAGCTGCGTGGCAGGCCGTTCCTCGCTGCTCTCGCCCTTCATCTCCTTCACCGCGGCCTCCAGCATCGAGGTGTATAACTCGAATCCCACTGCTTCGATGTGCCCGCTCTGTTCGCCGCCCAGCATGTTGCCCGCGCCGCGCAGCTCCAGGTCCAGCGCCGCGATTTTGAAGCCCGCGCCCAGGTCGCTGAACTCCTTCAGCGCTGCCAGCCGCCTGCGCGCAATCTCCGTCAACTCATTCTCCGGCGGAATCAGCAAGTAAGCATAGGCGCGCCGGTTCGACCGGCCTACGCGGCCTCTCAGTTGATATAACTCACTCAGTCCGTGCCGGTCCGCGCGATTAATCAACATCGTATTTGCCAGCGGAATGTCCAGCCCGTTCTCGATAATCGTCGTCGCCACCAGCACATCGTACTCGTGACGCATGAAGGCCAGCATCACGCGTTCAAGTTCTGTCTCGCTCATCTGTCCGTGGCCAACCGCAACACGCGCCGCGGGTACCAACTCCTGAATCCGCGCGGCGATCTCGTAGATCGACTCCACGCGATTATGCACAAAATAAACCTGCCCTCCGCGTTCCAGCTCCACCTCGACTGCCGAACGCACAATCTTCTCGTCGAACTTCGCCACCACGGTTTGAATCGCCATGCGGTCCTTGGGCGGCGTCTCGATCACGCTCATATCGCGCAGGCCCACCAGCGACATGTGCAGAGTGCGCGGAATCGGAGTGGCGCTCATCGCCAGCACATCAATCTCCTTGCGCATCTGCTTCAGCCGCTCCTTATGGCGCACGCCGAAGCGCTGCTCCTCATCCACCACCAGCAGGCCCAGGTCCTGAAACTTGATGTCCTTGGACAGTAGCCGGTGCGTGCCGATCAGAATATCGACCTTGCCCGCCTCCACTCGTTCGACGATGATCTTCTGTTCTTTTTGCGTTCTAAATCGCGAGATCATCTCCACGTTGATGGGAAACTGCGCAAACCTCTTCTTGAATGTCTCAAAGTGCTGAAAACTCAGAATCGTCGTCGGCGTCAGAACAGCGACTTGCTTGCCGTCCTGCACCGCCTTGAAGGCGGCCCGCATGGCAACTTCGGTCTTGCCGTAGCCTACGTCGCCGCACAGCAACCTATCCATCGGCGTGGACGATTCCATGTCGTACTTGATGGCCCGGATCGCCGAAATCTGGTCGTCAGTCTCGGTGTAGTCGAACGATTCTTCAAACTCCCGCTGAAACTCATTATCCCTGGAGAAGGCCGTTCCCTGCGCGGTGGTCCGCTCAGCATATAACTTCAATAACTCGCCGGTCATCTCCTGCATGGCCTTGCGCACTCGCGCCTTGGTCTTGGTCCATTGCTGCGAGCCAAGCCTGTTCAGCGCCGGCGCAGGTCCCGCGTCCGTCGAGCGATACTTCTGGATCAGGTCCAGGCGAGTTAGCGGCACATATAACTTGGCGGCCTCGGCAAACTCCAGAATCATGAACTCCACCGACAGCCCGTCCTGCACAATCTCCTTGAGTCCCTGATATTGTGCGATGCCGTGCTCCACGTGAACCACATAGTCGCTGATTGCAAGATCGCGAAAATCGGAGACGAATGCCGCCGTCTTCGAGCGTCTCGGTTCCGGCCGAGCCGCCACATCCGCATCGTCGGAGAGATCGTTGGCCCCAAAGAGAATCAAATTCGAGTCAAGAAAACTAACTCCCGATGCTATCGGCGTACGCACAATCACCGGCACGCGCAGATCGCCGGCCAGGTAACTTCCCTCATCCAGCATCGTCTCGCCGGGATGCGGGTTGCGGCTGCCCAACCTATAAGGAATCTGGTATTCGCGCAGCACCGTGGCCAGCCGCTCAACATCGCCCTGGTGCGGCGCAGCCAGCACAATCCGCGTCTCGCCGGCTATCAGCGTTCGCAACTGATCCGTCAGAGCCGGAATCGACCCGTGAAACCTGAGCGTCGGTCGCGTGTTCAGCTCAATCTCGCCCAGTGTGTTGTCCTGGTCCAGCACGTCCACTACGCCCAGTTGATCGAGATCAAGCCCCATCAGCGCGTCTAACTGCGCCCGCAACACCTCGGGCCGTAGATATATGTCCTCGGGCCGTATCAGCGAACCCATCGCCGACCGTTCATGCCGCTGCTCGACCTTGTTCCACCAGCGATCGATCTGGTTGCGCACCATCGCCGGCTCTTCGACGAACAGCGCGCACTTAGGCAACAGAGTTAGCAGCGACTTATCCGCCCCAGCCACCGCGGAGAAAAACTCCCATCCCGGAAAGACGCTCACGCCGCCCGCAGAAGCCAGTTCGGCTGCCATCTCCTGATTCTCGACTGAGTCTGCGTCCGCGCCTTCAAACTCCACGCGCTGCCGGTTCAGCCTCCCATGCACCGCGGCCAGCAGATGCTCGGTCACCGGCGTCTCGGTAAGCGGCAGAAACTGCGCTTCGTCCAGCCCTGATTGCGACCGTTGCGTCTCCGGATCGAATTTTCGTATCGTCTCAATCTCGTCACCGAAAAACTCGATACGCACCGGACGGTCTGCCTCCGGCGAATACACGTCAAGAATCCCGCCCCGCCGCGTAAACTGCCCCGGCATCTCCACCAGATCCATCTGCGTATAGCCCACCGAGGCCAGGTGCGCGGTGAGCACCTCCACGTCCACCTCTTCGCCGCGCCGCAGCGTCACCGCAAGCCCCGCGTAGTAGTCGCGGTCAAAGAGCTTCAGCGCCGCCGACTCCACCGGCGCAATCAGAATCGACACCGCACCGGTCACCAGCTTCCACAACGCCGCTGCTCTTTGTTCTTGTACGTCCGGATGAGGAGATAGATTTTCGAAAGGAAGCACATCGTGGGCCGGCAGCCGCACCACCGTAGCCGGGTCTACCGCGCCGGTCAACTCGCATCCCGCGCGCAACATCGGCTCCAGCGCCTCGGCAGCCTTGTTGTCCGATACCACCACGATCACAGGCTGCCGCGCAGCCCGCGCCATCAGCGGCAGATACAACGCCCGCGCCGTCGCCGTCAATCCAGAGACACGCCTCCGCCCCGCACCCAGGCTTAGATGCCTGCGTACGCGCTCAAATCCCGAAGAGTGCTCCAGCTCCGCAAAGACTTCGCGGACGAACGGGAGGATCATGTGCTCCCAGTTTAACAGTCGCGGACTTGGGTTACTCGCCACGAATCGGCTTTCGCCTACACTCCTGTCAATTGCCTTCGGAAGCCCCTCCTAATGTGAAACGACGGGAAGGGTTTGGGGTTTTCCGCGACGGCTTTCCGGCTAACTGCCAGGTTTCCGTCAGACTTGGAGAACTATCACCTTATTTGGGCAGTGGTCTATTTTGGACAGCGCGAGAAGAAATATAGAATACAATGATGTCGTAGGCTCGGGGGGTACTATGTTCAAAAATCAGCGATTGATCTCTCTGGGATTCGTCCCGGAGCCCTACCCTGCCGGAACGCACATGTGCCTCATCTACAACGATGACGAGGAACGCCGGCTGATGATGTCGAAGTACGTTCAAAGCGGCCTTGACGGCAACGAGCAGGTCGGCTACTTTGCCGACACGTCGACGCCCCAGGACGTGAAAAGGTCGATGCGCGAGATGGGGGTGACGCTTCCCGATGAACTCGACGGGCGTCAATATAGTTTTGTCGAGGCTGACAAGGTTTATTGTCCCGATGGAACATTTCAGATTGATCGCATGCTCGACAATGTGGGGCAGGCTTATCATCGGAGTATCGCCGAGGGATATGCCGGTGCTCGCGTCACCGGTGAGATGACCTGGTCGAGGAAGGGCTATCCAGGATCAGAGAACCTGGTGGAATATGAATGTCGCATCGGTATTCTCTTGCGCTCAGTGCCCACCACGGCAATCTGCCAGTACGATGCGCGGCAATTTGACGGTTCTACGCTCTACGGCATCCTGAGCGTGCATCCGATGATGATCGTGCATGGGCAAGTGGTCAGGAATCCCTACTTCATTGAGCCTGAATTGTTCCTGGCAAGCAAAAACGCAGGTATGCAGGCCTGACTGGAGTTATCTGATGCCCATCGCTTCAGAAGTCCTCGGAAAACTCCTTGTTTCGCTGCAAACGCTTGACATTTTTCCCGATGCGGAACGAATGGCCGAGTTTTTGCACCCGGCGATGCGAGAGATTCCAGGTATTGTCGACGCTGCTGTCTGCCTGCATGGGAGAATCCTGCCAGCCGGCCGCGGCGACATCGCGATGCTCGGCCTCCATTGCGCGAAACCGGACGGCCTGTCGGCTTCCGTTCCACTCTGCTCGCTGAAAGATCGGCCGGAAATTCGGCTGGTTCCTATCCGCACACCGCGCCAGGCATTCGGCTGCCTGCAACTGGTCCTCGGCGACGAGGCGCAGTTCCGGCCGTACGAGCCTTTTCTCTTCAATATCGGCAGCATGATCGCCACCATCCTGGAGAACCGGGACAATGCACGCTCCCTGGCGGAAGCGAATGCGCTACTGAACCGGCTGGTCGACGAGCTTGAAGACCGCGTGAAGGATCGGACGAAGGAACTCGAGGCAACCAACGAGTCCCTCCAGCAACACGAGCTGGCTTTAGAAAAAGCCAACCGCGCTTTGTCCACGCTCAGCACATGCAACCAGGCTCTGATGCGCGCCGCAAACGAAATCGAGCTTCTCAATTCCATATGCCGGCTGATTGTTGAAACCGGCGGTTATCGCATGGCGTGGGTCGGCTTTCCAGAGCATGATGCGGAAAAGTCCATCCGGCCGGTGGCTCAATTCGGCGTTGAAGAAGGCTATCTGGCGGCGGGACGATTCAGTTGGGCCGACAACGAATTCGGCCGCGGACCGGGCGGCACGGCCCTGCGCACCGGCGACGTCCAGGTCATTCAGAATATCCTCATCAACCCTGCCTTTGCGCCCTGGCGCGAAGAGGCACTCAAGCGCGATTATCAATCCAGCATCGTGCTGCCGCTGAAGGGATCTTCGGGCACACTGGGAATACTGTCGATCTACGCTCCCGATCCCGGTGCCTTCAATGAGGCCGAAGTAGAACTATTGCGGGAACTAGCCGGCGACCTCGCCTTTGGCATCGAAACCCTCCGCATGCGCATCAAGAACGAGTTCAACACCAGCGAGCTGCTTCGCCACGAGAAGGTTTTTCGGCAGAGCCTGGAAGACTCCATCAAGACCATCGCCAATACTGTGGAGATGCGCGATCCATATACGGCTGGTCATCAACAGCGGGTCAGCAAGTTGGCCACGGCCATATCAAGGGATCTGGGATTGCCGGAAGAAACTATTTTGGGCATCGGACTGGCCGCCAACATCCACGACCTGGGAAAGATCAGCATCCCCGCGGAGATACTTTTAAAGCCGGAAAGATTGACAGCTATCGAATTCATGCTGGTGAAGACTCACTCCCTGTCCGGATATGACGCCCTCAAAGACATCCAGTTTCCCTGGCCTATCGCAAAGATGGTGTGGCAGCACCACGAAAGGCTGGACGGTTCGGGCTATCCGCAGGGACTCAAGGGAGACCAAATCCTATTCGAGTCGCGCATCCTGGCAGTGGCGGACGTAGTCGATGCAATGACTTCGCATCGACCCTACCGGGCGGCGCTGGAAATCGATATCGCGCTCGATGAAATTCAACGAGGCCGCGGCATTGCCTATGACCCGGCGGTCGTGGATACATGCTTGAAGCTGTTTCCGGAAAACCGATTTCCATTTCCAGGCTGATTCGTCCCAGTTATTGCCGGCAAGTTCCACCAACATGGCAAGTGGCAGCCACTTCCCTGCATAGAGCCGCCGCGCTCAAGCCGGGAGGGCGGTTGCTGCCTGGCTCGAGATTTTGAGCACGAATCCTACTCAAGCCGCGAAGATAGACTTTCACTCGCGCGGCGCGCCTGAGTCCGACCCGCCGCGGCCCGCGGTTCTTACTCCGCTGCGCCCGCCCGATCGACAAACACCTGCTGCGGGGCGGTCACGGAAACCGCCTGCGCGCCAACCTTCAGCTTGAGAGTCTCGACTTCGGGTTTGCCGTTGAGGTGAGCGGAAAAGCCCAGCTCGTACTGGTTCCCAAGGTAGCGCGTGAGTTCCTCAAAAAACGGTTTAAAGCTTACCGGTTCGCCAATCCCCGGCCATAAGCTTTCGCCGCCCGTCGCCTGCTCCACCATAAGCAAGAGGCTTTGGCCGGTATTGTTTCCGTAGATGGTGCGATCGAAGCGGCCCAGAACCTCATAGTAGATCGAGTAGACGACCAGGCCCGCGCGGACTGAGTCATCGATGGCGGCCTGGACATAAGGATCCTCGGGATCGAATCGCATCTCGTAGTTATCTATGCCGTCGGTCACCATGACCACTGCGCGCCGTGCCCCGCGATCACTGGAAGGCCAGTGCTGGGCAAGGTCCGAGAGACAGAAGTACGGGCTGGCGCTAATGCCAATTGTGCCTCCGGGCATGTGAAGCGCGCGCAGTACCTGGGCGTGATCCGCCGACAGCGGACCGGCAAAAACCGCGCGCCCGTTCATCATGTACGCAATACCTGCCTTCACATTCGGCGGAAGGCCGTTGACAAAATTCTCGATGTCGCTGAATTGGTTTCCCAGGCTGTTGCGCGCCGAGCCATCGATCAGCAGCACCAGCTCCAAACTGTCGTCCGGCCCGCGCAGCGGCTTCCAACTGGTGACCTCGGCCGCTTTCCCGTTCACCTTGATGCTCAAGTCCTTCTGCGAGATGCTTGCCGGCACCTCGCCATGTTTCTTGGGGAGAATCGTCACCACGGCCCGTCCCTGACCCATGGGCTTCTCACTCTGCGAAAACGCCGGCAACGCCATCAGCAGCGCTCCGGCGGTCATCCAAATCGCCATTTTCCGGTTTTTCATAAGAGTTCCCCTTTCGAGGTGCGGTCGCTGCCCACATTCTAATACGGATCGCCACTGCTGCGTTAGACGCGTGAGCATCGAGTTTGGCTCCGCGCGCGCCAGTCAATATTGCTAAATCTTGCGCAGAACCGCCGCCAGGCTGCGGCGAATGGCCGGACGTTCGGCCACTTCAAGACCAGCCGCGCGTGCCGCATCCAGTTCACTCTGAAATTTCTCCGGTTTGACGTGCCCGGCAGGCTCGGCCAGCAGCAGCAGACCTCCCGGCTTGAGCGCGGCGGCGGATTCAAGGAAAAATCTCTCCACCGACGGCATCTCATGCACCATGGAAAAGGCTAATACAAAATCCACCGCGCCCTTCAGGTCGCCAATGCCCAGCGAATCCGGCTGCGCCAGCCGCGTCTCAATGCGCGGCAGCAATCCGGCCCTGGCCGCCCGGCGCCGCAGACTGTCCAGCATTTTGGCCTGGATGTCCACCGCAATAACCCGTCCTGCCGGACCCGTCAAGCGAGCCATCGGCAGGGTGAAGAAGCCCATGCCCGGCCCCGGCTCCAGCACCGTCATCCCCTCTCGGACGTAGGGGACAAGCAACTCCTCAGGGTTCTGCATCCAACGCCGGATCGGACTGGCCAGCAAGTAGCCCATCCACCACGGACATACGCGTTCCGCCATACGATTCTCTCCTTGCCGCTTTCGCGGGAGACCGGTTGCGCAATCGCCGCCGGGGAATGGAGGGACCGCCATCTCACTGTACTTTACGCGCAAATCCCGCACGCGGTTTCATTTCTTGGCTCATTACGTTCTCATACTGCGCCTTGGACTTCTGAGAAACCACCGCAAGCAAGCACGCTTCCCGCCGCGCTAAAATTCACTTATGCCCTCCGCCGCTCTTTCTCCCGAAGTTCTGGCCAAGTACGAGCCCGTCATCGGTCTCGAGGTCCACGTGCAACTGCTCACCGCCACCAAGGCCTTCTGCGGCTGCCGGAATCACTTCGGCTCGGAGCCCAACACCAATATCTGCCCGGTCTGCCTGGGGTTGCCCGGAGCCTTGCCGGTGCTGAACGCCCGGGCCGTCGAGTTCGCCGCTCTGGCTGCCATGGCCCTCAACTGCCAGGTGCGCGAGCGCTCTATCTTCGCCCGCAAGAACTTCTTCTACCCCGACATGCCCAAGGGCTACCAGATCTCCCAGTTTGACAAGCCCCTGGCCGAGCATGGCTGGATCGACGTGCCCAAGGCCGACGGCGGAACAACCGGGGTCCCCAGCGACAGGTCTTCGTCGCTGGGGTGGAAGCGCATCGGCATCACCCGCCTGCACATGGAAGAAGACGCCGGAAAGAGCCTCCATGAGGGTTTCGCCGACTCCGCCACGCATACCTACCTCGACCTGAACCGCTGTGGCACGCCCCTGGCCGAGATTGTCTCCGAGCCTGACATTAGCACCCCCGACGAGGCCTTTGAGTATCTCACGCGGCTCAAGGAGATCCTGCTTTACTGCGGCGTCTCCGACTGCAACATGGAAGAGGGTTCGCTGCGCTGTGACGCCAACGTAAGCGTCCGTCTAAAAGGCGCGGAGCGCTTCGGCTCCAAGGTCGAGGTCAAGAACGTGAACAGCTTCCGCTTCATCCGCGCCGCCCTGGAGTACGAGATCGAGCGCCAGATCGAGGTCATCGAGTCCGGCGGCCGCATCTCCCAGGAGACCCGGCTGTGGAACTCCGTCGAGGGACGCACCTACTCCATGCGCTCCAAGGAACAGGCCCACGATTATCGTTACTTCCCCGAGCCGGACCTGCCGCCGCTGGTTGTTACGGCTGAATTTTTAGCCGAGGTAAAAAAGAAACTGCCAGAGCTGCCCGATGCCCGCCGCGCCCGCATGATCGCTAAATACGAGCTCAACCCCAAGGACGCCTTCACACTGACCGCAACCCGCGAGTTCGCCGACCGCTTTGAGGCTGCCGCCAAAACCGCCCACAACCCGCGCCGCGTGGCCAATCTGCTGTTGAGCGAGCTGGGCGGACGCCTGAAGGCGCTGGGACTTGAGCTGGAAAACTCCCCGGTCTCCATGGACGGCATCGTATTGGCCGCCGATCTGCTCGACGAGGGCAAGATCAGCTCCCGGCAGCTCAAGCAGTTGTTCGATGTGTGCTTTGAAAAAGGCGAGGACTTCGCCGCCGTCTACGACCGCGAGAAACCCCGGCAGATCACCGACGCCTCGGCCATCGAAGCGCTGATCGACCAGGTCATCCGTGACAATCCGAAGCAGGTGGAGCAGTATCGCGGCGGCAAGAAGACCGTGGCGGCTTTCTTTGTGGGCCAGGTGATGAAGGCCTCGAAAGGCCAGGCCAACCCGGCGCTGCTCAACGAACTGGTGACGAAAAAGCTCGATGGGTAAAACGGCCACGACTCTCCACGATTGCCCTGGCCCTTCAACTACTTCAATTTCAGCTCAACCTCGAACTCTTTGCGCGCGTCCCAGGAGCTGACCTGCTTTACGGCGCTTTTCATGCCGTGCTATCTCCGCCCAGAGTTCATGATCCTCGGCCATATTCACCTGGGCAAACCGGAACCGGCCCTTCTCGGTGGTTGTATAGCTGCGAATGGTCTTGGACTTGATGTCCCTGAGAAAGACGGTGGCTCCCACCACCGGAACGGAATGGTCGTCCGTTACGAAACCCGAAACCACGCGCTGGCCCAGGTTCTGCGCCTCGGCAGCAAACGGCCCATCACCAAATCCGTATAGGCCACCCCGTGACCCCAGGGGAATCAAACCGGCCGCCAGAACGGCAAACGCTGCCCCGGCCGCCAAACTCGTGCGGTTAAACCTCACTCTTCCTCCTCTTCCTCGTCGAGTAAAACCTCGTCATCCTCGTCCAGTCCATCGCCCACCCGCGCCAACTCCAGCGGTTCAACGCCGACCACCTCGTACTCCGTGCCACATTCATCGCAGGTGATCACATCGCCTTCTTCCACTTCGTCCAATTCGACGTCAAGATTATTCTCGCATTCAGGACAGCTGGGCATGGCAGCCTCCTCTCTCCACAAAATTTCGCATTGCAGAATGACGGTAATTTGTTGTGCAACTCCGCTATTCTTGGAGAAAGACCGGCCTCCAGTCAAGAGGCCAAAGCCCAAATCGCAACCTGAGCTCCCAAAGGGAAGAATACGCCATGAACTCTCCCGCTTCGAGGCGCGCTCACTATCCTTAGACGATTCCGGAACAGAATCGCGCCGAAATTCTGGCAACGCGCAAGCTGTCCGCCCTGACCCACGACACTCGCCCGCTCCACGGTTTACCCTGAGACTGACCACTATGCCCCGGATTGGCTCCACTCCGTTTGCCTTCCCCGAGTTCCGCGGCGCTACCCGCCGCCTGGTTCTCTGGAACCTCGCCGCCTACTTTGCGCTGCTACTGGCGGGCCTGGCCTCCAAAGGCGCTGCCGGGGTGCTTGCCGGCTCTTTTAAATTCACTCCCGGCCTCTTCCTGCACGGAGCCCTCTGGCAGCCTTTCACATACAGCTTCGTCCATCCCACACTGCTCGGCGCGCTCTTCGAGCTTTTGTCGCTGTGGTTCCTGGCCGGTTTTCTGGAGAGTACCCACAGCTCCAACTGGGTCACCAGTCTCTACGCCATTTCCGTGCTGGGAACAGCCGCCGCCGCTGTTGCAATTTATGCGTGCAGCCACTCGCTGGGCTTTTCGCCGGGCACAATTTCACTCTACGGCTGCTTTGGCGGCATCTTCGGTCTGTTAGTGGCCATCGGCGCGCTTTACGGCGACGCGCAGTTTATGCTTTTCCCCCTGCCCATCGGCATCAAGGCACGCTACCTGGTGGCCGTCTACGCGCTGGTCGCCGTCGCTATGCTCTTCAGCGAACAAAGGATGTACGCCTTTGCCCAGCTTGGCGGCGCCCTGGCCGGCCTCGCCTACATTCGCCTCGCCCCGCGCCGCGGCCTCTCGCTCGGCCTCAGCGAGAGATGGTACGGCGTGCGCAACCGATACTACCGCTGGAAGCGCCGCCGCGCCGCCCGCAAGTTCGAGGTATATATGCGCTCCCAGGGCCGCATCGTCCGCTTTGACGGCAACGGCCGCCCGTTGGACGAAGACACCGACGACAAGAAGCGCTGGAACTGAATCAGCACCCTTCCGCCCTCATCCGGTAAAATTATCCTTGCGATGTCCATCAAGATTGCCTTTCTTTTTCCGGGACAGGGTTCTCAGGCCGTTGGCATGGGACGCGAGCTTGCCGAGCGCTTTCCCGTTGCCCGCGAAACCTTCGCCGAAGCTGACGAGGCACTGGGCTTCCCCATTTCAAAGTTGATCTCCGATGGACCCGCAGAAGAACTCAAGCTGACGGAAAACACCCAGCCGGCCATTCTCACCGTGAGCATCGCCTCGCTGCGCGTGCTGGCCCTGCATGGCGTAGAACCGGCGCTGGCCGCCGGTCACTCATTAGGCGAATGGTCGGCCCATGTTGCCGCCGGGACCATCTCCTTCGCCGACGCCGTGCGCTCTGTCAAGACGCGCGGCCGGGCTATGCAACTGGCGGTTCCCGCAGGCCAGGGCGCCATGGCCGCAATCCTCGCGCTGGACCCGACCCAGGTGGAAGAGATCTGCCGGCAAGCCGCCGAGGAGACCGGCCTGGCCGTCTCCCCCGCCAACTTCAACTCCCCCGGCCAGACGGTCATCTCCGGCGCCCTGGCCGCGGTCGAAAAGGCCTCCGCGCTGGCCAGGGCCAAAGGCGCAAAGCGCGCCATCATGCTCCCCGTTAGCGCGCCCTTCCATTGCGCCCTGATGCAGCCGGCACAGGAAGAATTGGCGCACGTGCTCGCCGAGCTGACGCTCTCCGATCCCCGTTTCCCCGTGGCCGCCAACGTCACCGGCGGCCTTGTCTCCACCGCCGACCAGGTCCGAGACGCCCTTACCCGCCAGGTCACCGGCACTGTTCGCTGGGTGGATTGCATAAAGTCGCTGATCGGCGCTGAAACGCATACCTTCCTCGAGCTCGCCCCGGGCAAGGTCCTCAGTGGCCTGCTCAAACAGATTGACCCGGCGCAAAAATCCATGAATGTGGAAGATGCCGCCAGCCTGGAAAAGACACTCGCCGAGCTCAGAGGCGCAAACTCCGCCGCATAAACCTGATGGGCTCCATCCTCATCGCCCTTCCGCGAAAAAAATGAAGCCCATCCATACGTAACTCACCAAACTCCGGGTGGCCCAGGTCTCGATTCTGAGACCTGGGAATCGACTTAATCCAACATTAATTTACGGTCCCAGGTAAAGCTCCACGTCCGGCGGAGAAAAGTTGAGCTGGTGCGTCCTGGGATCATAGTCAATATCCAGCGCCTTGCTCTTGCGCCCATTGATCAGTATGGCCATCAGCAGTACGTTGCCATGCATCGTCGCCGCCACAATCTTGTGGCTCTGAATGGCGCCGTACTCGTTGTCGGGGCTTTGCGAACTCCAGTCCTGCTGGAAGCGCTCATAGGTATAGGGGCCGCTCTGCGCCGGATGTTGCTGCCAGTTCTTGTCGTGAATCCAGATGCCGTAGGCCGTGGGCAGATCGTTCTTCTCGACCGCTGTCAGGAAATGGTTTACCGCCATTCTTCCCCGCAGGTGGTTGTTCCAGTTCCAGGGCCAGTCTATCGGCCGGCCGGCCACCAGCCACCAGCCCACAAACAACACCAGCAGCAGTCCCGCCGCGCTGTACAGCATTACACGCCGACGGCGGTCGCGAACCTCATCAAATTCAGGAGCGTCAAGCAGGGTCATCGTTTGGGTGCCTCAAAGCTAGGATACGGCAACAAAGGGACTAGGGGCTAAGGGACTAGGGACTAGCCAAAAAGATCCCGTGCCCCATCCTTGCGGCTTTTTTCCGCCGCAAGGGTGGGAAAGCACAAACCTCAATGCGAGGAATGTCGAGATAATTTGCCTTTCCCGTGCCTGTTTTACCACTATCAAGTTAGACACCGGCAGCCAGCCATCTGTTCCCTAGTCCCTGCTGTAAACCGTCCGGTCCTTCTCCGCCTGCCGTTCCAGGGCCAGCTCAATCAGCCGCGTGATCAGCTCCGTGTAGCTGAGTCCCGAAGCCTGCCACAGCTTGGGGTACATGCTGATTTTGGTGAATCCGGGCATGGTATTCACCTCGTTCAAAAAGATGCGCCGCCTGCCCTCCGGCTCCATCAGGAAGTCCACCCGCGCCAGGCCCGCCAGATCACAGGCCCGAAAGGCCGCCACAGCCATCTCCCGGACCTGCCTCGCCTCGGCCTTGCTCAGCCGGGCCGGGATCACCGCTGTCGAACCTTCAGAGAGATATTTTGCCTCGTAGTCGTAAAACTCCTTGCCGGGAATGATCTCGCCCACCACGCTTGCCTGGGGGCCGTCGTTGCCCAGCACCGCAACCTCGAACTCCCGCGCCTTGAACTTTTTTCCGCCCACGCTCTGCTCCACCACGAGCTTGCGGTCGTACCTGGCGGCCTCGGCAAGCGCGTCCACGAGTTCTTTGCGGTCATGAGCCTTGCTGATACCCACCGACGAGCCCAGATTCGCCGGCTTCACAAAGACCGGGTACTGGAGCGCCGCCTCTACCTGCGCAACAGCCTTGCGCGGCGATTTCTCCCATTCGGCGCGGAGCAGCGTCACATGCCGGACGATGGGCAGCCTGGCCTGGGCAAAGAGCCGCTTCATCACATCCTTGTCCATCCCCGCCGCCGAGCCCAGCACGCCGGAGCCGACATAGGCGATCCCCGCCAGCTCGAAGAGCCCCTGGATCGTCCCATCCTCGCCAAAGGTTCCGTGCAGCACTGGAAAGACCACGTCCAGCGATTGCCCGCCCAGCGCCGCGTGGCTGTCCAGAGCCGCAACTCCGCCCCGCGCCGGCGCGGAGGTCTTCGCTTCAGCCGGCTCCGGCGCCATCAGCGCAGGCTGTCCCTCGGCCAGCACGCGCGCCCCCGGCGTAGCCGCAGGATCGCCCGCGCGCAGCTCCTTATCTGGTTTTGGAGTTGGTTCGTTCCCGCCGCCAGTGGTCTGCGCGGCCCCTTGCAGCAGACCCTGCGCCGCCCCCGAAGTCAGCCAGTGCCCGGCCTTGTTGATGCCGATCGGCACCACCTCGAACTTCTGCCGGTCAATCGCCGCCAGAATCGACGCAGCCGAAAGCAGCGAGACCTCGTGCTCCCCGCTCCGACCGCCAAAAAGAATTCCTACCCGCAGTTTTTTTGCCATTGTTTTCTTTGATCACCGTACAGAGCGCTAATAAATCAGCACTGATCCAGTGTAGAACCCCTCACAGGATCTTCTTCCCAAACGCCGAGCAGGCCAGCTCCACTGCCAGATCCGCGGTGCGGTTGTGCTCGTCGATCACCGGATTCACCTCGACGATCTCGAAGCTCAGCAGCCGGCCGTGGTCGGCAATGATCTCCATCGCCAGGTGCGCCTCCCGGTAGGTCGCTCCGCCGCGCACCGGCGTGCCCACACCCGGCGCATCCTCCGGATCGATCCAGTCCATGTCCAGCGAGACATGGTAGCCGGCGGTCCCGCGTCCGGCCGCGCGCAGGGCCTCTTCCATCACCGTCCTCATGCCGCGCTCGTCAATGTCGCGCATGGTGTACACGGCCACTCCGGCACGACGAATGTTCTCCCGCTCGGCGGCGTCGATCTCCCGCACCCCGACCAGAACTGTGTTCTTCGCCAGAACCTTGGGCGCGTAGCCGAAGATGTTGCCCAGCGCCTCTGGCCCCAGCCCCAGAAGCGCGGCCAGCGGCATACCGTGCACGTTGCCCGAGGGCGAGCTCTCCGGCGTGTTGATGTCCGAGTGGGCATCGATCCACACCACACCGATCTTCTCCCCCTTGCGGCGATAGAACTCCGCCACGCCGGAGACCGACCCGGCGGCCAGCGAGTGGTCGCCGCCCAGCACCAGCGGCGTCATCCCTTCCTCCAGGGTCTTCACCACCGCCTCGGCGGTGCGTGTGCAGGTCTGGGCAATTTGTTTGAGATAGTGCGCGTTTTCCTTGCCCGCGGCCTGCGTCTCGGCAATCTCCACGCGGATGTTGCCCCCGTCGGTCACCTGGTGGCCCAGCGCCTCCAGCCGCGCCTCAAGCCCGGCCACGCGCACCGCCGAGGGTCCCATGTCCACCCCGCGGCGGCTCGCGCCCAGGTCAAGTGGAACGCCAATTACCCGGATGCGGCGGGGAGGCTGTGCCTGCGCGCCATAGTGCGAAGGCGACGATGCTGGGTTGGAAACTTCAGCGGAATTCGGCATTGAAATATCTCCTTGTGGCGGAAACCGGCCTGCCATCCCTGCCATGCAGGCGCCTGGGCAGGCAGACCAAACAGGCCGGGGTAAGCCGGCGATTCAGACGCAAAAAAACTCTAGTACCCCAAAGGGTATTAAATCAGATTTCAATGAGAGTACGATGAGAGGTAATCTATTTCCAGCGTCTTTCGCTGGTACTATGCCGTGCGGCGATCCCCGGATGACTTGATTGATCCGGCAGGAGCGGCCGATAAGAACCTGTTTAGGCTTTTCATGCAAATTTCTTTCAGCCCGATATTCACGATGAAGAGATTCGTTCCTGCCTTCGTCTTCATCCTTGCATCGGCCTCGGCAGCCTGCGCTGCGTCTCCGCATGGCACGCTCACTACTCTGCATGCCATCCGTTCCCTCACCAGCGCCGAGGCCAGAGAAGGGCTGCCCGTGGCCTTCGAGGCTACGGTTACTTACTGCGACAACAACGGCAGCGATCTCTTTGTGCAAGAAGGCGACGAAGCCATTTACGTGGAGATCAAATCGAATGCCGGCCTGGTTCCCGGCGATCGCGTGCTGGTGCGCGGGAAAACGCGGAGCAGCTTCGGCACGGATATACTCGGCGCAAGCACAACCCTGCTTCACCACGGTGCGCCGCCAATGCCGGTAACAGCAGGCTTTGCACAGCTCGTCAGCGCCGAGCGCGACTGCTTGCGCGTCACTGTCCACGCCACCATCCGGAGCGCGGACACGGTCAGCTACGGGAATGTTAACCACACTTACATGAAGTTGCTCGTTGACGGGGGTACCATTGATGCAACAGTCCTCGGCAGCTACCCAAGCAAGCTCAAGGGGCTATTGGACGCGGAGGTGGAAGTCACCGGGGCTGTATCGGGAATGTACGACAGCAAGATGCAGCTCACGGGCATCCTGCTTGAAGTTCCTTCGATGGCGGATGTGAAGATTCTGAGGCGCGCAACGACGCGTCCGGACTCGCTTCCTATCACCCCCATGAGCAAGGTACTGTCCGCTTATTACGTGCACGATTTGACGCGCAGAGTGCGTGTCCAGGGAACCATCACGTACTATCAGCCTGGTTCGGCAATCGTGCTTCAGAACGGCTCAAATAGCCTCTGGATCTCAACCCATGCCAGCAATCCCATGAAGATCGGCGATGTTGCCGAGGCAACTGGCTTTCCCGACGCTCGATACAACTTTCTGGCCCTGACCGACGGCGAGATCCAGGACACCCACATCTTCAAGCCCCAACCGGCTCAATCTTCTACATGGCGACAACTAGCTACGTGGAACAGCGGCAACCCCGATGGCCATCAGAGCGATCTCATCTCCATCGAGGGAGAGGTGGTGACCGTGATCCGGGAGGCCTCGCAGGATGAGTTTGTCCTGGTCTCCGACGGCAAGCTCCTCACCGCGATCTACCGCCATCCGCCTGCCAAAGGCCCGCCCCTGCCGATCAAGGAAGTTCCGCAGGGAAGCAGAATCCGCGTCACCGGCATTTGCATGGCCGTGCAAACCAATGCCATCGACCCAGTCGAAGTTGAAGTTCCCTTCAACATCCTGCTGCGTTCCTTTGACGACATTACAGTCGTCGCAGGTCCGTCATTGCTGACTGTTCACAACCTCATCATTATGCTCAGCCTGATGCTATGGGTGGTGATTGCAGTGGGCGCCTGGGGATGGACCCTCAATAGAAAAGTGCGCCGTCAGACTGGCACACTGGCTGCAATGGCCTTTCTCGAACAGCGCCGCAGCCGCATCCTTGAGGGCATCAACAGCTCAAAACCCCTGGCAGAAATCCTCGAAGAGATAACGGATATGATCTCCGTCATGCTCCATGGCGCTCCCTGCTGGTGCGAGGTCACGGATGGAGCGCGGCTTGGCCATTATCCGCCAAATGTGGACCGATTGTGCGTCCTCCAAGAAGAGATTCCGGCGCGCTCAGGACCGCCGCTGGGCACCCTCTTTGTCGGCCTTCATTCCACGATTTTGCCGGGTACCAGTCAAAAATTCGTCCATGAAAAAGACGCCCTCTCCGTAGGGGCGAAGCTGGCCATGCTGGCCATGGATACCCGCAGGCTTTACTCCGACTTGTTGCGCCGCTCGGAGTTCGACCCGCTCACCAATGTCCACAACCGCTTTTCGCTGGGGAAGCGCCTGGACACCCAGATTGAAGAGGCGCGCGAGAATGCCAGAATCTTCGGCTTGATCTACATCGACCTCGACAAGTTCAAGCCGATCAACGACCGCTACGGCCACCACATTGGGGACCTGTACCTTCAGGAGGTTGCACTGCGCATGAAGCAGCAGCTTCGTTCCCATGACCTGCTGGCGCGGCTAGGCGGCGATGAGTTTGCCGTGCTGCTTCCGATAGTGCGCAACCGCACCGATATCGAGGAGATTGTCGCGCGTTTGGAACATTGCTTCAACGCTCCGTTCGCCGTCGGTGGAAAGGTACTGCGAGGTTCGGCCAGCTTTGGCTATTCCATATATCCCGCAGACGGCGCCACCGGGGTCAGCCTCCTGAGCGCCGCCGATGCCGCCATGTACGTGACCAAGCACTCCAGGAGACAGGCCGACATCATTGCAGCCCGGGACGATAACCCCGCCACCGCGACCCAAAAGCGCGCAAAAAAAGACCCGGCATAGCGCCGGGCCTTTCTTATTTGCCAACCGGCAATGCAAAAAACATTGCCTGAACGGCCTGGCCTGAGACTGCCGAAGGCCGCGTGGTTACTCGGCCGCCATCTCCTCAGCCTCGCCCTCCTGGCGCATCAACTCCAGTTCGCGTTCGGCGGCTTCAATCTCCGCCGAAACCTCCTGCTGCACGCGGGCCGCCGCTTCCTCCAGTTCCGGTGAAAGCTGGACGTTGCGGTAGTACTCCAGGCCCGTGCCGGCGGGAATCAGACGCCCGACGATCACGTTCTCCTTCAACCCGCGCAGATTATCCACCGCTCCGTTGATGCTGGCCTCGGTCAATACGCGCGTCGTCTCCTGGAAGCTGGCCGCGGAGATGAAGCTGTCAGTGGACAGCGACGCCTTGGTGATGCCCAGCAGCAGCGGACGCCCGGTCGCCGGACGGCCACCGTTGGCCAGCACCCGCTCGTTCTCCTCGCGGAAGCGGAAGCGGTCCACCTGCTGTTCGAGCAGGAAGTTGCTGTCGCCCACATCGTCGATCCGCACCCAGCGCAGCATCTGCCGCACAATGACCTCAATGTGCTTGTCGCTGATGGCCACGCCCTGCAGCCGGTAGACCTCCTGGATCTCGTTCACCAGGTAAGCCTGCAGCGCCTTTTCGCCCAGCACATCCAGAATGTCGTGCGGGTTCAGCGGGCCGTCCATCAGCGGATCGCCCGCGCCCAGGCGCTCGCCTTCCTGCACGTTCACGTGGATGCCGCGCGGCACCAGGTACTCTTTCTCGTCGCCGTTGTCCGCGGTCACGTAGATCTTGCGCTGGCCCTTGGAAACCTCGCCAAATCGCACCACGCCGTCGATCTCGCTGATGATGGCCGTCTCGCGGGGCTTGCGCGCTTCAAACAGCTCCACAACGCGCGGAAGGCCGCCGGTGATGTCCTTGGTGCGCGTGCTCTCCTTGGGAATCTTCGCCAGTACGTCGCCCGGACCCACATCTTCGCCGTCCTGCACCATGAGGTGAGCGCCGCGCGGCAACAGATACCGCTTGTGTCCCTTGGAGTTCTTCACTACGAAGGCCGGCTGCCGCTTCTCATCCGGAGAGTCGGCCACAACCCACCGCGAGAGGCCCGTCACTTCGTCCACTTCTTCGTTCAGCGTGATGCCTTCCTGCAGGTCCTTAAACTGCACCGCGCCGCCAATCTCGGTCAGAATGGCGTAAGTGTACGGATCCCACTCGGCCAGCAACTGACCCAGGATTACGTGCTCGCCGTCCTTGACCTTGAGGCGCGCGCCGTAAACCACCTGGTAGCGCTCCTTCTCGCGGCCGCGCTCGTCCTGAATGGCGATCGAGCCGGAGCGGTTCATGGCCACCAGTGTGCCGTCCTTGCTCTCCACATAGTTCAGGTTGATAAAGCGCACCGTGCCGTTGTTCTTGGCGTCCAGGCGCGACTTGTCCTGCACGCGGCTGGCCGTGCCGCCCACGTGGAAGGTGCGCATCGTCAACTGCGTGCCCGGCTCGCCGATGGACTGCGCCGCAATCACGCCGCAGGTCTCGCCCAGCTCCACCATGCGTCCCGACCCCAGGTTCCGCCCATAGCACAGCGCGCAGACGCCGCGCCGCGACTCGCACGTCAGCACTGAGCGGATCTTCACCTTCTCCTTGCCCGCGGCCTGAATCGCCGAGGCGATATCTTCGTCGATGCCCTGGTTCACATCCACCACTATGTTGCCGTCGTAGTCCTTGATCCTCTCCAGGGACACGCGGCCGATGATGCGGTCGCGCAACTCCTCGATGATCTCGCCGGACTCCACGATCGATCCAACGTAGATGCCCTCCATCGTGCCGCAGTCGTACTCCGTCACGATCACGTCCTGGGCCACGTCCACCAGCCGCCGCGTCAGGTACCCGGAGTCGGCCGTCTTCAACGCCGTATCCGCCAATCCCTTGCGCGCTCCGTGCGTCGAGATGAAGTATTCCAGCACCGTCAGCCCCTCGCGGAAGTTCGCCGTGATGGGCGTCTCGATCACCTCGCCAGAAGGCTTGGCCATCAGCCCGCGCATTCCCGAAAGCTGCCGAATCTGCTGCTTCGATCCGCGCGCGCCCGAGTCGGCCATGATGTAGATCGGGTTCATGGCTCCCTCTTCGTCCGCCCTCTTCATGTTGTCGAACATCTCGTCGGCCACCTTCTCGGTCACCGCCGACCACATCTGGATCACCTTGTTCGCGCGCTCTCCGTTGGTGATGGCCCCGTCCATGTACTGCTTCTGCACCTCGATCACCTTCAGATCAGCCTCGCGCACCACCGTGTACTTGCTGTCTGGAATCACCATGTCGTCCAGGCCCACCGAGAGCCCCGAGCGCGTGGCGAACTGGAAGCCCAGATCCTTGATGCGGTCCAGCATCCCCACCGTCACTTCAAGACCCAGGTTCTGGTTGCAGTAGTTCACCAGTTGCCCGATCCCCTTCTTCTTCAACAGGCCGTTGATGAACGGCAACCCCGCCGGCAGCGCGTCGTTCAGAATCACGCGGCCCACCGTCGTCGAGATGTACTGCTTGTTGAAGTCCACAGGCTCGATGTGCGTCAGATCCTGATCGTCATAGGCCGTCGTCAGGTCCATCATCTTGCCCGTGTAGCGCAGCCGGATGGGCGACAGCGTCTCCACTTCCCTGGCTTCCAGCGCCATCAGAACCTCTTCCGTGTTGGCGAAGACACGGCCCTCCCCCTTGGCGCTCTTCTTGGCCTTGGTCAGGTAGTAGAGGCCCAGCACCATGTCCTGCGAAGGAACGGTAATCGGCTGACCCGAAGCCGGCGAAAGAATGTTGTGCGTGGCCAGCATCAGAACGCTGGCTTCAATCTGCGCCTCCGGCGATAGCGGAATATGCACCGCCATCTGGTCGCCGTCGAAGTCGGCGTTGAAGGCCGTGCAGACCAGCGGATGAATCTTGATCGCCTTGCCCTCCACCAGCACCGGCTCAAAAGCCTGAATGCCCAGGCGGTGAAGCGTCGGCGCGCGGTTCAACAGCACCGGGTGGTCCTTGATGACCTCTTCAAGAATGTCCCACACCACCGGCTCCTGCATCTCCACCATCTCTTTGGCCTGCTTGATGGTCGTGCAGTGGCCCGTCTGCTCCAGGCGATGATAGATAAACGGCTTGAAGAGCTCCAGCGCCATCTTTTTGGGCAATCCGCACTGATGCAGCTTCAGCTCCGGGCCCACCACGATTACCGAGCGGCCCGAGTAGTCCACGCGCTTGCCAAGAAGATTTTGCCGGAAACGCCCCTGCTTGCCCTTCAGCGTATCGGAGAGCGATTTCAGCGGGCGATTGTTGGCTCCGCGCAGCACGCGGCCGCGGCGGCCGTTATCAAAGAGCGCGTCCACCGCCTCCTGCAACATGCGCTTCTCGTTGCGCACGATCACTTCCGGCGCGTGCAGGTCCATCAGCTTCTTCAACCGGTTGTTGCGGTTGATGACGCGGCGATAGAGGTCGTTCAAATCAGATGTAGCAAAGCGGCCACCATCCAGCGGGACAAGAGGGCGCAGCTCCGGAGGAATCACCGGCAACACGTCCAGAATCATCCAGTGCGGCTTGTTATCGCTCTTGCGGAAGGCCTCCACGACCTTCAGGCGCTTGGCGTACTTCAGCTTCTTCTGCGCTGAGGTTTCCGTCTTCATTCTTTCGCGCAGCTCGATGCCCAGCTCGTCGATCTGCACGCGCTTGAGCAGCTCCTTGATCGCCTCGGCGCCCATCATCGCCTTGAAGCCCGAGGGACGGAACTGCGCATCCAGCTCGCGGTACTTGGTCTCGTCCTTGATGATCTCGCGTTCTTTCACCGGCGCGTCGCCCGGATCGACCACCACATAGGACTCGAAGTAGAGAATGGCTTCCAGATCGCGAAGAGAGATGTCCAGCAGGTGCCCGATCCTCGAAGGCAGGCCCTTGAAGAACCACACGTGCGAGCAGGGCGACGCCAGCTCGATGTGCCCCATGCGCTCACGGCGCACCTTGCTCACCGTCACTTCCACGCCGCACTTGTCGCAGATCACGCCGCGGTGCTTCATGCGCTTGTACTTGCCGCACAGGCACTCCCAGTCCGTTACCGGCCCGAAGATGCGCGCACAGAAAAGCCCGTCGCGCTCCGGCTTGAAGGTGCGGTAGTTGATGGTCTCCGGCTTGGTGACCTCGCCATGCGACCAGCTGCGGATCTTCTCCGGCGATGCCAGCATGATGCGGATGGCGTCAAAATCGGTAATCGGGCTGGAAAGCTCAAACGGGTTCGAACGGAACAAGGCGACCCTCCTTGGCGGGCCTTACGGCCGCTGCCGCGGCTTTTCCCGGGATTCTTTTATAGGTTCTTCCTTCCCGGGAAGCGGCGTTTACCGCTTTCAAGAAGAACCCAAAAACAGGGGTCAGTGATCAGGGTTCAGGGTTCAGTACTCAGCAAGTCTTCGGAAAGCTCATCCATTGTGAGTGCCGCCGAATTGACCCCTGATCTCTGACCCCTGATCCCTTCCACTCAATCCGCGACCGCCGCTATCTCCGGCGCGGGCAACTTCTTAATCAGATCCGCGCGCTTGATCAACTCCACGTCCAGGCACAGCGACTGCAACTCGCGAATCAACACGTTGAACGACTCCGGCACGCCCGGCTCGATGGCCGCCTCGCCCTTCACAATGGCCTCATAAATCTTGGTGCGGCCATAGACGTCGTCCGACTTCGCAGTCAGCAGTTCTTGCAGGATGTATGCCGCGCCATAAGCCTCCAGCGCCCACACTTCCATCTCGCCGAACCGCTGCCCGCCGAACTGCGCCTTGCCGCCCAGAGGCTGCTGCGTAATCAGCGAGTACGGCCCGATGGAACGCGCATGAATCTTGTCGTCCACCAGGTGCGACAGCTTCAGCATGTAGATGTAGCCCACCGTCACCGGCTGCTCGAACTGCTCGCCGGTCATGCCGTCGTACAGCGCCGTCTTGCCCGAGGAAGGCAAACCGGCCGAGGCCAGCAGCGCTTTGATCTCGCCCTCGCGAGCGCCGTCGAAGACCGCCGTCCCGAACCAGATGCCGTGCTCCATGCCGGCTCCCACGCGAAGCAGCATCTCGTCGTCCAGCTCCAGCAACTGGCGCAGCGCCGCGGTTCCGGCAAACTCCTTCTTCATCAGCTCGCGCGTGTACTTGACATCGGTGTTGGCTCGAATCAGACCGGCAATCTTCTTGCCCAGCTCATGCGCGGCCCAGCCCAGGTGCGTCTCCAGAATCTGGCCCACGTTCATGCGCGAAGGCACGCCCAGCGGATTCAGCACAATCTCCACCGGCGTTCCATCGGGCAGATACGGCATGTCTTCCTCGGGAAGAATGCGCGCGATCACGCCCTTGTTGCCGTGCCGGCCGGCCATCTTGTCGCCCACTGAGAGCTTGCGCTTCATGGCCACATAGACCTTCACCAGCTTGATCACGCCCGGAGGCAGTTCATCGCCCTTCTGCAGCTTTGCAACTTTTTCATTGGTGATCTTGCGCAGCACTTCGATCTGCCGCGAGGTCATCTCCTCGATCTCGTCGATCTGTTCGTTGACGCGGGGATCCTTGTCGGCGTAGCGGATGCGCTTGAGGTTTTTAGTCGAGATGCGCTCAATCGTTTCGCGATCCAGAATCGCCGCCTTGGTCAGCAGGCGCTTGTTGGTCCGCTCGTCGTGCAGGTCGGCCAGCACTTCCTTGCCGCCCAGGATGCCGTCCAGCCGCTTCAGGCGCTCATCGGTCAGAATGCGGATCTCGTCGCCCAGGTTCTTTTCCAGCTTGGAGATGTACTCCGCCTCGATCTGCCTGGCACGCTCATCCTTGTCCTGACCCTTGCGGCTGAAGATGCGCACATCGACGATCGTGCCCTCGATGCCCGGAGGACAGGTCAGCGACGCATCGCGCACATCGCCGGCCTTCTCGCCGAAGATGGCGCGCAGCAGCTTTTCCTCTGGAGTCAGTTGCGTCTCGCCTTTGGGAGTGACCTTGCCCACCAGAATGTCGCCGTGCTTGATCTGGGCGCCGATGCGGATCACGCCGCTCTCGTCCAGGTCGCGCAGCGCGTGCTCGCTCACGTTGGGAATGTCGCGCGTAATCTCCTCGGGGCCCAGCTTGGTGTCGCGCGCCTCAATCTCGAACTCCTCGATGTGCACCGAGGTGTAGTAATCCTCCCGCACCAGCTTCTCGCTGATCAGGATCGCGTCCTCGAAGTTGTAGCCGCGCCACGGCATGAAAGCAACCAGCACGTTGCGTCCCAGCGCCAGCTCGCCCTGCTCGGTGCAAGGCCCGTCGGCGATCACCTGACCCTTGATCACCCGGTCGCCTTCGCGCACAACAGGCTTCTGATTAATGCAGGTGTTCTGGTTTGACCGCTTGAACTTGATCAACGTGTAGATGTCCGAGCCCACCTCGCGGGAAAGCTGCGTAGGATGATGTTCGCCCTCTACGCGCACGATGATGCGCTGCGAATCCACCGAGTCCACAATGCCGTTGCGCTTGGCCAGAATCACGGCGCCCGAATCGCGCGCGGTGACGCCTTCCATGCCCGTGCCCACCAGCGGAGCCTCGGCCACCAGCAGCGGCACAGACTGCCGTTGCATGTTCGCGCCCATCAGCGCGCGATTGGCGTCGTCGTGCTCCAAAAACGGCACCAGCGACGCGGCCACCGACACGAGCTGCTTGGGGCTCACGTCGATGTAGTCCACCTCGGTCCGGTTCACCAGCACAAAGTTGCCTTGCCGACGCGCATTCACCAGGTCCTCGGTGATCTCGCCCTTCTCGTTGAACTCGATGTTGGCCTGCGCGATGGTGTGCTTGTCCTCTTCCCATGCGGAGAGATAGAAGCTGAACGGGATGTGGTCGATCTGCCGCTTGCCCGCCTTCTTCAGCCCCGCGTTCAGACGCGCCGCTTCTTCTTTCTCGATGTGGTCGCCGACACGCAGGCCGCTCTCGCCCGCGTTGGCAATCTCCACAAAATCCAGAATCCGCGAGTCTTTCACCTTACGGTAAGGCGACTCGATGAAGCCGTACTCGTTGATGCGCGCAAAGCAGCTCAGCGAGCTGATCAGGCCGATGTTCGGGCCTTCCGGCGTTTCAATCGGACAGATGCGTCCGTAGTGCGTCGGATGCACGTCGCGCACCTCAAAGCCCGCCCGCTCGCGGCTCAAGCCGCCCGGTCCAAGCGCCGAAAGGCGCCGCTTGTGCGTGATCTCCGAGAGCGGATTGGTCTGGTCCATGAACTGCGACAACTGCGACGAGCCGAAGAACTCGCGAATCGCGGCCATCACCGGCTTGGCGTTGATCAGGTCGTGCGGCATGGCCGTCGTCAGCTCCTGATACACGCTCATCTTTTCCTTGATTGCCCGCTCCATGCGCACCAGGCCAATGCGGAACTGATTCTCCATCAGCTCGCCCACCGCGCGCACCCGGCGGTTGCCCAGGTGATCGATGTCGTCCACCATGCCGATGTTCTTGCGCAGCTTGAGCAGATAGCGGATGGTCGCGTAGAAGTCCTCCGGCGTCAGCGTGCGGTTATTCAGCTGCGTCGCGTCCTGGTTCTCGTAGAGCTTGATGTTGAACTTCAGCCGGCCCACGCGCGAAAAATCGTACTTGCGCGCGTCAAAGAACATGCCTTCAAACAGTGCCGTCGCCGTGTCCAGCGTCGGAGGATCGCCGGGCCGCAGCTTGCGGTAGATCTCGATTAGCGCTTCCTCGGGTTTCCTGATCGAGTCGCGCTTCAGCGTGTTGGAGATGATGTTGCCCGCATCGTCGCGCTCCGGGAAAAAGACTTCGAAGACAGTCGCGCCGCTGGACAAAATCTTATGCAGCCGGTCAGCCGTCAGCTCGACGTTGGCCTCCACCACCACTTCACCGGTATTCAGGTCCACCACGTCGGCCGCGGTCTGCGCACCGTCCAGCTCCGCCGCCTCCACTTCAACCTTGTCGATGGCCGCCGCGCGCAGCGCCTTCAGCGAATGAGGCGTGATTTTGCGCCCGGCGAACGCGATCTCCACGCCGTTATGCACCACCGCGTGCGCCGGCTTGGCGCCTACCAGATGCGTTGCGCCGTGACCTTCCTCTTGTACCGCCCACATCAGCTTACCGTCGGCGATGTGCAGCCGGTCCACGGTGTAAAAAGTCTTCAGAATCTCTTCGTCTGAGCGCAGCCCCAGCGCGCGCAGGAAGATCGTGCCCAAAAATTTGCGCTTGCGGTCGATGCGCACATAAAGCGTGTTCTTCTGGTCATACTCGAACTCCACCCACGAGCCGCGATAGGGAATGATCTTGCCCAGAAAGTAAGTGCGATTGTTGGCCGTCTCGAAAAACACGCCAGGCGAGCGGTGCAACTGCGACACAATCACTCTCTCGGTGCCGTTCACGATAAAGGTCCCGTTCGGCGTCATCAGCGGAATGTCGCCGAAAAAGACTTCTTGTTCTTTAATATCGCGAACCGACTTGTTGCCCGTCTCCGCGTCTTTCTCATAAATCGTCAGCCGGACGGTGACTTTGAGCGGCGCCGAGAAGGTCATCCCCCGCTCTTCGCACTCCTGCTGGTCGTACTTCAACTGCAGGCTCACCGGGTCGCCGCACTTGTTGCAGAAGTCAGGCGTGTTCTTGTTGTAAGTGCCGCACTTCTGGCAGAGCACATCGCCGGGATGAAACGGATCCGTTATGACCATGGCCCCGCAATGAACGCAGGCCGTCCTCAGGTGATGCAGTCCCTTCAAGTGGCCGCACTTGCACTCCCAGTTGCCAATCGAAAAATCAACAAAGTCCAACTGCGAGATGCCGCGGAAGTCGGTGATCGGAAATACCGACACAAACACCGACTGCAAACCAGCGTCGTCGCGCTCGTTGGGCAGCTTGTCCATCTGCAGGAATCGCTCATAAGAGCGCCGCTGCACTTCAATCAGGTTGGGAATCTGGGTTGCGGTGGGAATCTTTGAAAAATCGAGTCGGCTGCGAATCGCGCGCTTCTCGTTGGGCATGTTCACTCCTGAGCCTCGTCGCTCCGGCGCCGGAGATGGGCCGGGCCAGCGCCTGAGTCTCTTCGGCGCCGGCTCATTACGGTAAGTAAGTCAAAAAATCCGGACTGGCCCGCTGATCTCCAGTCCCCGCCCCTGCAACCCCCTAAAAAACAACTTGCAGCCAGGCCGCAAACACACCGGGGAATTCCCCAGGGTCATACATGTCCCGTGAAAAATCAGTCAATAACGAGTCGTGGGCATTGCCGCACATCCGGGATGTGCGCTAGACTGCCCACAATCGGGAAGGCCAACGCAACGGTTAATCCTGCTAACGATTCTGGTGCGCGCTGGGCAGATTTCCCAAAATAGTCACTCTGCCGCAGCCGGGAGACACAATTAGCCCGCGAGGACACAATGCCTCACGAGCGCGGCCCATTGCCTGTGCCCCCATCCGAATTCTCTTGCTCTGTTCTCGCCGATCCCAAAGCTCGCTTCTGCCGCTCGCTCGCCAACCACTCGCTAACCGTCAACGGGCACTCAGCCTGCCGCCTGAGTAAACCGCTGACCCTAAGGCACTTAACTACAACACGAACCTCGCCGCCAGAGGGCTTGGCTCTGCCCCGGCTTGCGGACGCTTATGTGCCCATTCACAATTTTCAAGACGCGCCTACCAAATCGGCCACTGTCCCTGAAATGAGGTTTAAGCCGAAAAGACGCGTAACGTGTATCATAGCGCGTCCCGTTCAGCCTTGCAAGCTGCCCAGCCTCTCGGCCGGGCAGCCTGATCGAGCCTACTTGATCTCAATCGTCGCGATGCCTTCAAACTTCTTCCGGATCGCCTCTGCCTCGTCCTTGGTCGCGCTTTCCTTGATCGCCTTGGGGGCGCCGTCAACCAGGTCCTTGGCTTCCTTGAGACCAAGCGACGTAACCTCCCGCACCGCCTTGATCGTGCTGATCTTGTTCGCGCCGAAGTCCTTTAGAATCACCTGGAACTCCGTCTGCTCTTCGGCTGCCGGAGCTGCCGCGCCCGCCGCCGCAACTGCGACCGGAGCCGCCGCCGCTGCTGAAACCCCAAGCCGCTCTTCCAGCTTCTTCACCAGAGCCGAGGCTTCCAACAGGCTCAGGGCCACAATTTGCTCTTCCAACTGCACCAGATCCGCCATTTTCTTCTCCAATCAGTACCGTTTGAATTGTTTTCTTGCGGCCGCAAACCCAAACAGAAAGTTTCCGATGCGCCAGACCCGCGCCCTTCCCGCCTGCTTCCACGACCAAATCCCTTAAAAACAGTTGTCAGTGGTCAGTTGTCAGTAGTCAGTACCGAAAAACCCGGCTTAGCCGCACTGACAACTGAGAACTGAGAACTGACAACTGCGCGGCGGCTACGCCGCGCTGGCAAACTTTTCCTTCTCCACGCCCTGGCCCAGAACCACCGCCAGATCGTGGCCCGCCGCATTGATCACGGTCGCCAGCCGCTGCGCCGGCGCATTGATCAGGAACAGCAGCTTCGAGAACAGCTCTTCCTTGCCCGGCATGACGGCGAGCGCCTTGACCTCGGCCACAGTCAGCAGCTTGCCGTCCACAATGCCCAGCTTGAACTGGAACTCCGCGTTCTCGCTCGCCCACTTGGCAAAAACCTTGGCCAGCGCCACCGGGTCGCCCGAGGTAAACGCCACCGAGTTCACGCCCCGGAGCCCCTGCAGCGCGGCCTCCACCTGCGTGCCCTTGCCGGATACGGCCGCCAGCTTGTTCTTCACCACGCGATACTTGCCGCCCGCCTCGCGGATCACCTTGCGCAACTGAAAGTCCTTGGCCACCGTCAGCTTGCTAAAAGTGCCGATAATCGCCGTCGTCGAGCTCTCCAGCTCACGCGCCAGCGCCTGGACCTTCTCCGTCTTTTTCGCCCTTGAAATCGCCATCGTCTTCGCTCCGCTCTGACAGGGGTCAGGGATCAGGGGTCAGGGATCAGCACCTCTTCGCAGGCTGAACCTTGTTCCTCGTTCCCTATTCCCCTCCTCGCCCCTCAAGGGCGCTTTGTTGCAAATCCTGTTTTCAATCCATTCAGACCGGCAAGTGCGAATCACGGGCTTTTTACTGATCCCTGATCCCTGACCCCTGATCCCTGTCTTAGTGCTTTCCCGCCGCGTCCGCAACCGCCGAATCCAGCGGCACTCCAGGGCCCATCGTCGAGCTCAGCGTCACGCTCTTGATGTACTTGCCCTTGGCCGCCGAAGGCTTGGCGCGCACAATCGCCCCAATCACCGTGGTCGCATTGTCCACCAGCTTTTGCGGGTCAAAGCTCAGCTTGCCCACCGGCACATGCACCAGGCTGGTCTTGTCGGCGCGAAACTCCACCTTGCCGGCCTTGATCTCCTTGACCGCCGCGGCCACGTCCATCGTCACCGTTCCGGTCTTGGGGTTCGGCATCAGCCCCTTGGGGCCCAGCACCTTGCCCAGCCGGCCCACCACCTTCATCATGTCCGGCGTGGCGATCAGCGCGTCGAAGGCGGTCCAGTTTTCCTTCTGGATCTTCTCCACCATCTCCTCGCCGCCCACAAAGTCCGCGCCCGCCGCCGTGGCTTCCTTCTGGCGGTCGCCTGAGGCAATCACGGCCACCGTCTTGGTCTTGCCCAGCCCATGCGGCAGAACCACGGTCCCGCGCACCATCTGGTCGGCATGGCGCGTATCCACGCCCAGCCGCATCGTCAGATCGACGGTCTCGTCAAACTTGGCGTACTTCACCTGCTTCAGCAGGCTGACTGCCTCAGGCAGCGGATACGCGGGCTTGGACACAGCCGCGCGCGCCTTCATAATATTTTTGCTGGTTTTTGCCATTCTTCCCTCGTCTCCCACCGCCCCTGCCAGCCCCGCTTTGCGGAGAACTCGGGCTTGCCGGAGGGGCAACGTTTTTGCGTCGCCGCGTCTCAAGCACGATACGGGCCCAGAAACCGTGGTGCTATTGACGGCCCAGGGATTCCCCCGGACACATATTGGAATCATAGCGAAACGGCAGGCGAATTGCAATAAGGGGTGGAGAAGAGTGTGCCCCGGCGCAATGCAAAAGCTCGGCGCAGGCCGGAAAGTTTCAATCGCCTCCTGCCGCGCACTCGTCTCCCCGTTCGACCGGAGGTCTGCCGCTGCGCGCGTAGACCCATAGATAAAAAACGCCTATAACCAGCAGGATAAGCGGGACAGGCCGGGTCAGCACAACACACAGTATCTTTCCGAAGAGCCCTGCTGTATTCCAATGCGGATTCTCGGTGAGAATGTAAAGGATAATCAAGGGATAATCTCCAGTGGAAACAACACCCACTGTCGTCGCCACGAGCGCCGACGGCCGGTCAGACCCCCTTCGGCCCACAGCATGCGCAGGCTGGAACCGCTAGCAGCAAGAGTTTCGCATCGTATGTCCGATGATAGGTGACGAGCAGGGTAAGAGGCACGATCGCAGCGATCGCCAGCTTGGCTCTCGCCGGAGAGAAGCGCGACAACAAAGTGGCAAACGACCATACGAACAGAAGGACACCGCATACGAGATAACTGGCCGGATTGTAGATGCGCGGATCGTCCCGAAAGACGCTGATAACCGATTGCAGGTCGATGACCATGCCTGCGGTATGGCTACATCCGAAAGCGGGTCCTGGGTCGCTGGGTCCGCCGGGCGCCGAATTCACTTGAAGATTGGAGTGCAGTTCCTGCATCCAATGCGGCGCGATGGGCGTTACCCATACGATGGCCGCTAGACCCAAGACGGCGGTAACTAGGAGGGTTTGCAACGCGCGTTTCCGATAGGGCGCGCCCGCCAGGAGGAAATAGAGCCAGACCAGGCCCGCATCGTGCGGCTTGAGCGCCAAGCTGACCGCAAGGCACAGGACACCAGCAAGCACAAACCAATCCCGGAGGAAACACCAGACTGCTATCCCGCAAAGACTGATCGCGATTCCGGCCGGATTTCCTGTAATAAGCAGACTTATGCTGTTCGCGAGCAAAAAAGAGACAACCCAGCCGGAAAGTACTGGCGCGTGACTTGCCCCAAGATCCCACATCGATATGCGGCAAGGATAAAACTCACGGCAGTGAAAAACATCCAAAGCATTTTCGCGGGTACCCGCGGCAACATCGCAAAGGGAGCGATGAAAACCGAGCGGTCGGCAGGTACAAATTCGGCGTCAAATCTTGCAATGGCCTTCCGGAGGATTGCGGGGGATTTCCTCCCTCTATCAGATAAGCACGCAGGGTTTGGCTTGGTTTGTAGGGATCGCCGTGTTGAAGCAGACATCGCGTCTGGTAGTAAACCAACTTCAAGTCTCCCATCATGTCAGATCCCGTGTGTTCCACAACAGAACCCATCGAAACAAACAATACGCTCCCAGCAGCACCAGATACAGGCCATCGACCGCGCCTTTGTCATGCTCAATCTCTCTTTCTGTCAGGGACATCAGGCAAGCTCGGAATCAACCTGTCGAGTGGTATTCTCAGATTCAATCCGGAATCTGGCAGCCTCGGCTCATTCGGCGTTTCCCTCTAGCTTCCAGACTCCGCCGGTACGGCTGAGGCGGAACTGCGCGACACGTAGACCCACAGATAGAAATGCCCATGGCCAGCAGGCGAGGGGGACAGGAAAGACCAGGGCTTGCCATCAATATCTGGCCGGTCAGTCCCGCCGCGGGCAGGTGCAGGGTGCGGATGAGAGCGAGGAAAATTACCCACGGAATATCCCCCGTCAGTACAAACCCCGCCCAAGTCACCGCCAGCGCCAGCCACCCGATCAGACCACCTTCGGCCCATAGCATGGCGCAAGCGGGAACAGTGAGCAGCAGAAGCCTGGCGTCAAATAGCCGATGATAGACAGGCAGCATGGCAAGTGCCGCAATGGCCGCCAGCGCGAGCCATGCTCTCCTGGCCGAGGGACGAGTTCGCAACGTGACCAATCCCCATGCAAGCACCAGTGGCGCGCAGACCAGATAGCTGGCTAGGTTGTAGAAGCGCGGATCGTCCCGGAAGACGCTCATGACCGCTTGCAGGCTGACCAACATATCCAGGCCGTGGCTGCCCGTTGAAGCAGGGCCTGGATCAATGAGACCGCCGTGTACTGATAACGCCGATACATTGGAGTGCCATTCATGCATCCACTGCGGTGCCACATGCCCCACCCACAGAACTGCGAGCACACTGATGGCAATCGTCACTGCGAGGGTTTGCAGAGCGCGTTTGCGGTAAGCCCCAGGCACCAGTAGAAAATAAAGCCATACCAGGCCCGCATCGTGTGACTGAGTCCCAGGCTAACCGCGAGGCACAAAATGCGAACCGGCACAAACCTCTCGCGAAGAAAGCACCAGACGGCCGCTACGCAAAGGCTGATCGCAATTACCGCCGCATTGCCCGTAATCAGAAGCGATTCGCTGTTGGCCAGAAGAAAGCCAACCAAAACGCCGGAAACAATGGGCGCGTAAATGAGCCCGAGATTCCAGATCAGAAGCGAAGCCAGGATGAAACTCCCCGCGGTGAGCGCTATCCAAAGTATGTGCACAGGTCCCCACGGCAGCATCGCGAAGGGAGCTATGAGGAACAGTGCACTGGGCGGATACACGTTCTGCGTCACAATCTGGCAGACCTTCGCGCTATCCAATGGGCGGTATCCTCTCTCCGCTTCATAGATGCGCCGCACCTCGCTTCCCATGTATGGGTCGCGATGTTGAATAAGGCATCGCGCGGGGTAGTAAACAACCCTGAAATCTACCATTGGCACAGGAGCGGACCGCTCCAGGGCGATCCCCAGTAACAGAAACACCAGGCTCCCCAGCAGCACCAAATATAGGCCATAGAGTAGCGTACTTGTCATGGTAAGTCTCTTTTTGTAAGATACGGTGCGAAATCTCGGAATAATACTGCTGCGTGATCTTTCTTCCGGAGGCATCGAAACGAGGCAAGCGACCAATGCCCCATTTGTGCGCGACAAAGCCGACCAGTAGTGCTCAGCACTCCAAAGCCATATTGCACGCTGCGCCTGAAATTGATCGAAGAGGCTTCTTTGAAGTATTTGGTGGGGCAGGAGATCTCTCCGATCTGAAAGCCGAACATGACGGCCTGGGCGATCATCTGGTTGTCGAAGACGAAATCGTCGGAGTTCTCGAGCAGCGGCAGAGTCTCCAGCAATTCCCGTGAGAATGCCCGGAAGCCGGTGTGGTATTCAGAGAGCTTTACCCCCAGAAACAGGTTCTGAAAGGCGGTGAGGAGCGGTTGGCGACGTATTTATAGAGCGGCATTCCGCCTTTCAGCGCGCCCCCTCCCAAAATCCGCGAGCCCAGTACCATGTCATAGACGCCGCTGGCCACCATGCCTGCCATGGCGGGGACCAGGGACGGCGTGTACTGGTAGTCGGGATGGACCATGACCACGATATCGGCGCCCGCGGCAAGAGCCTCGCGGTAGCAGGTCTGCTGATTGCGGCCATAGCCGTAGTTGGCGTCGTGAACGAAGGTCAGCACGCCGAGCTTACTGGAAAGAGCTACTGTCTGGTCCTTGCTGGAGTCGTCGACAAGGATCCTGATGTCCACGACGTCGGACAATTCGCGCACCGTCTTTTCAAGGGTTTTTTCGGCGTTGTAGGCCGGCATTACAACCGCAATTCGTTTTCCGTTGATCATTGCCTACCTATTAAATATATTCCATTTGAATTTTGCGTTTGAGCCAGCAAGCCCATTTATTGCCGGGTGGAGGCCGCCCTTGTTCAAGGCATGGCGCATATAGTGAGTCTTGCCGGTTTCTCGTCAGGCTGCACCGATCAGGCCCTCCGATTGATTTCGGCCCTCTCCCATTATCTAGTCTCGAGATACGTCCCAAATACATCGACAGATAAAATATGCCCATCACCAGCAGAATAATCGTCGTGGCGAAGACCTGCGCGGCCGTCAGTAGCCGCTCTGCCATCCCCGCCGTGGACAAATGCAGCCTGCTGAAAAGACTAAAGATAATTATCCAGACAAGGTCACCGGTCAGCACAAGCCCCGTGGTATTCACCACGACGGCAAACCAACCGATCGGGCCGCCCTCAGCCCATAGCATGACGCAAGCCGGAACTGTGAGCAGCATAAGCTTGGTATCCTGCTGCCGATGATAGATAGGCAGCATGGAAAGAGCCGCCATTGCCGCGAGCGCCAGCCAGGCTCTCGCCGGCGAGCAGCGGGAACGCAGAGTGACGATCGCCCATACGAGCAGGAGTGGTGCACATATAAGATAGGTGACCGGATTGTAAATGCGCGGATCGTCCCAGAAGACGCTGAAGAGCGTTTGCAGATTGACCATCATGCCAAGGGCATGACCTCCCTTTGAGGCCGGACTCGGGTCGGAGAGACCGCCGTGAGCTGAAAACGCCAGGATATTGGAGTGCCATTCCTGCATCCAGTGCGGCGCCACGCACCAGACCCACAGAACGCCCGGCAGACTCAGAGCAACCGTCGCAAGAAGGGTTTGCAGAGCTATTTTGCGGTAAACTCCGCCCGCCAATAAGAAATAGAGCCAGATCAGGCCCACATCTTGTGGCTTGATTGTGAGGCTGATCGCAAGACATAGGATGCCGACCGGAACATATCGCCCCCGAACAAAACACCAGACAGCCGCCACGCAAAGGCTTACAACAATTCCAGCCGCGTTGCTAATCATAATGAGCACTTCGCTGTTAATAAGGAGGAGGCCGATGAGTGCCCCGGAGAGCATCGGCGCGAAGCCCGCACTGATCTCCCAAATCAGAAGCGAGGCAAGGATGAGGCTCCCAAAGGTAAGCGCCAGCCACAGCAGGTGCGCAGGCCCCCACGGCAGCATCGCGAAGGGAACAGTGAAGGAAAAGGCGGTCGGCAAATAGATATAACGCGTCACAATTTGGCGAATTTTCGCGGTATCCCCTGGGCGTTCTCCTCCTTCTGCATGGGTTATGCGCAGTACCTCACTTTCGTTGTATGGGTCACAATGTTGAATAAGGCATCGCGCGGGGTAGTAAAGTGCTCTGAAGTCCACTATCGAGGCCGCATTGACGTTTTCCGCGAGGATACCCAGGAACAGAAACACCACGCTCCCCATCAGCAGCAAATACAGGCCATCGAGCCGCGCTTTGGTCATCTTGAGCCTTTCTGCGCCAGGGACGCACGCAAGCCCGGAATCATACTCCTGAGTCTCTATTCCAATGCGCGCCAGGAATCGAGCAGAACTGGCGCAATCGGCCTCTCTCCGGAGCTTCCACGCTCCGCTGGAGCTGAGCGCCGCTGCCCCTTACAATGTACAGCAAGGCAAACGGCTAAAAATCCCTCGTCGCTTGTGATAATCTGAAAAACCTACCACTTCGAGGCCCATTTCGTGATGCCTTCTTCCCTTCCGCTTCCGCCACTCTCCCCCCCCTGCACATCATCGACCTGATCCGCAAAAAGCGCGACGGCGGCTCGCTGGACGCCCGCGAGATCGGCTTTCTCGTCTCCGGCGCGGCCTCCGGGTCCATTCCGCTCGAGCAGCTCGCCGCCTGGCTGATGGCCGCCTGGCTGCGCGGGCTCTCGCTCGACGAGACGCGCGCGCTGACCCTCGCCATGCGCGACTCCGGAGAAAAGTTCTCGCCCGCCCGGCTGGGCAAAATGGCCGTCGACAAGCACTCCACCGGCGGCGTGGGCGACAAGACCAGCTTCCTCGTCGCTCCCCTGGCCGCGGCCTGCGGCGTTGCCGTGCCCATGATCAGCGGCCGCGCCCTGGGCCACACCGGCGGAACTCTGGACAAGTTGGAGGCCATCCCCGGCTTCCGCACCGCCCTTACACTCGCCGAATTTGAGGCCGTCCTGGCTCAGTGCGGCGCCTCCATCGTCAGCCAGACCCCGACGCTGGTTCCCGCCGACCGCGTCCTCTATGCGCTGCGCGACCGCACCGGAACGGTCGAAAGCCCCGGCCTCATCTGCGCCTCCATCCTCGGCAAGAAGCTGGCCGCGGGCCTGGACGCCCTGGTGCTCGACGTAAAAACCGGCTCCGGCGCATTCCTGCGCAAGAGGGCAGACGCCGAGTACCTGGCCGCCCTGATGGTGGCCACCGCCGAGGCCGCCGGAACCCGCACCGTGGCCCTGCTCACCGATATGGGCCAGCCGCTGGGCCACGCCGCCGGCAACTGGATCGAACTGGCCGAGTCGGTCGAGCTGTTGCGCGGCCAGCGCCCGCCGCAAAGTGAAGACCTGCGCGAGCTTTCGCTGATTCTGGCCGGCTGGATGATTCATCTCGGCGGCCAGGCCGCCACGCCGGAAGCTGGTTACGCCCGCGCCGAGACGGCTCTCGCCGACGGCTCCGCGCTGCGCGCCTTCTTCGCCATGATCGAAGCCCAGGGCGGCGACACAAAGGCCTTCAGCGATCCCAACTTCCACAAGCCCGGCGCAACTCAGGTTGTCCCGGCCTGGGAGAGCGGCTTCATCTCCGCCATGGACACCACCGCCCTCGGCTGGGCCGTGCAGCGCACCGGCGCGGGCCGCGAAAAGGCCGGCGAACCAGTCGATCCCCATGCCGGCATCGACTTCCATGCCCGCCGCGGCGCGCGCCTCGAAAAGGCCAGCCCCTCGCCACCCTTTACGCCACCAACCCCGAGCTTCTCGCCGAGCCCGCAGCAATTCTCGAACAGGCCAATCACATTTCCAAGACTCCGCCGCAGGAAGTGCCATTGGTCAGCCGCATCTTCACCCGCGAAACGGCGGAAGCTCATCTGCGCGATGTTGTAAATGCAGCTTCTAGCCACTAGCTTCTAGCTGTTAGCTTTGTTATTGGCACAGGTGCAGAGCCGGAGAAACGCCAGCGCTTTGGGCTTGCGAGGAAAAGGCTAGAGGCTAGAAGCTAGCAGCTATAAACTGTTTCCAGGGGGGTGGCCACAAGGAGTTCGCCGTGTATCGATTTACCGGAGTGCTGGGGATTCTGGCCGTGCTGCTGGCGGCCTATTTGGGCTCAACCGACCGCAAACATATCCGCTGGCGCACCGTCGCCTGGGGCCTCGGCCTGCAATTGATCTTCGCCTTCCTCGTGCTGCGCTTCAACTACGGACGGCGCGCCATGACCTGGGCCGGCGGCGTGGTCAACTCCATGCTCGCATGCACCTTTGCCGGCACCAAGATGCTCTTTGGCCAGTTAGGCCTTCCCAACTCCGGAGCCTTCGGCAATCTGCTGCCGAGCTCCAATGCGGGCTCCATCTTCGCCTTCCAGGTCTTGCCCACCATCATCTTCATCTCCGCCTTTTTCGCGATGCTTTACCACATCGGCCTGATGCAGATCATCATCCGCGGCTTTGCCTGGGTCATGCTCAAGACCATGCGCATCTCCGGCGCGGAAAGCCTGAACGTGGCCGCCTCCGTCTTCATGGGCCAGACCGAGGCCCCGCTCACCATCCGCCCATTCCTCTCCAAGGCCACGCGCAGCGAGCTGATGACCATCATGACCAGCGGCATGGCCCACGTCTCCGGCGGCATCATGGCGGCCTACATCGCTTATGGCGTCGAGGCCCGCCATCTGCTCGCCGCCGTCATCATGACCTCGCCCGGCACCATCCTGCTCGCCAAGATGCTGGTCCCGGAGACCGAAGTCCCCGCCACCGAAGGCAGGGTCGTCATCCCCAAGGACGAGATGCACAAGGAAGAAAACTTCATCGGCGCCATCGCCCGCGGCACCATCGACGGCGGCAAGCTGGCCTTGAACGTGGCCATCATGCTCATCAGCTTCCTCGCCCTCGTCGCCCTGCTCGACAGCTCCTGCTCTGGACGCACGGGCTCGCTTACATGCACTGGGTTCCCGGCTCGCTCGGCCAGATTCTCGGCTTCCTCTTCGCTCCCGTTGCCTGGCTCATCGGCGTTCCCTGGCACGACTGCGGCGCCATCGGCAATTTGCTGGGCACGCGCATGGCGCTCAATGAATTGATCGCCTACATCTCGCTGGGCGCGCAGAAGGCCACGCTCGCCCCGCGCTCCTTCACCATCGCCACCTTTGCCCTCTGCGGCTTCGCCAACCTCGGCTCCATCGGCATGCAGATCGGCGGCATCGGCGCGCTGGTCCCCGAGCGCCGCAACGACCTGGCCAGGCTCGGCGTCCGCGCCATGCTCGCCGGAACCATGGCCAACCTGATCTCCGCCTCGATCGCCGGGATATTTCTGGGATAAGCAATTCTGGATGGAACTAATAGATCTGCGTGCCCCATCCTTTTCGCGTTCTTGGCGAAAAGGGTGGGAAACCTCGAACCTCAATTCGCCGCCCGCATCCGCCTCACCCGATACACCACCGTCAAAAACGTAACACTCCCGCACGTCATCAAGCTCGCCGCCATTCCCAGAATCAGCGAAAAATCGTGCTGATACGTCCCATGCACAATTCCCACCACCTGCAACACGCTGAAGCCGCCAAAGGTCACCAGCGAAATCCCCTCATCGCTCTTCTTCCGCCAGAGGGCCACAACCTGCGGCACAAAGAGCAGCGCATTGCACCCCAGCCCCAACCCAAAAATCACGGCGACAATCTCTTTCATCCCCATCCTCCACGCATCCACATCGCTTTCTTCTCCATCCTCTCATTCAAGATCAAGCCGGCTCTGCTCCGCGCCTGTAGAATGTCTAAAGCGCACCGGCAGGCAATCAATGACCTACTTCGACCAAGTCTCTGAAGCAGCAGCGTTCCTCCGCGGCAAACTGGGCTCGCTCCGCCCCCGCATCGGCATTGTCCTTGGCTCCGGCCTGGGCGCCGTGGCCGACGCGGTCACCGAGCCGGTCGTCGTTCCCTACGCCCAGATTCCCCATTTCCCCCAATCCACCGTCGAAGGCCACTCGGGACGGATTGTGGCCGGTCTCTTGAGTGACGTCCCGGTCGTCGTAATGCAGGGCCGGGTGCATTTTTACGAAGGCTACACGCCGCGACAGGTCACCTTCCCCATGCGCGTGCTGGGCGCGCTCGGCCTCCAGTCGGTCATCCTGACCAACGCCGCCGGCGGCATCCAGGAGGGCTATCGCGTGGGCCAGTTGGTGGCGCTCGGCGACCACATCAACCTCATGGGCTGGAACCCGCTGGTAGGGCCAAACGAGCCGCGCTTCGCCGTTCGGCCCGGCGCCGGGCTGCGTTTCTTCGACATGACCGAGGCCTACTCCAGGCAGCTTCGCGCCATGGCGAAAGAAGCCGCCGTAGAAGAGGGATTCAAACTCGACGAGGGAGTCTATCTGGCCGTCAGCGGGCCCAGCTACGAGACTCCCGCCGAGATTCGCGCCTTCCGTGCCCTCGGCGCCACGCTGGTCGGCATGTCCACCGTTCCGGAAACCATCGTCGCGCGCCACATGGGAATTGAAGTGCTGGCCATCTCCTGCGTTACCAACCTCGCCGCCGGGCTGGGCGCAACCCTGCTCAACCACCAGGAGGTCTTCGAAACCGGCCGCCAGGTCGAGCGCCGGCTGGCCCTGCTGCTCCAGAGGCTCGTGCCCAGAATCGCCAGGCTGATGGCGACATCTGAAACAGGAGTAAAACAGCCGTGAACCAAGAAGCCGGACGCAGCGCGCGTCTCCCCTTTCCGCCTGTTGTACTGGGAATTGCCGGCTGCACCGGCTCAGGTAAAACCACCCTGGCAGCCGCGTTGGCACGCACCCTAGGCGGCGTCCACTTCCATCTCGACACTTACTATCTTGATCTGACCCATCTGCCGCTGGCCGAGCGCGCCCTCCAGAACTTCGACCACCCCTCGCTGATCGAGATCCCGCTGCTCACAGCCCACATTGCTGCGCTGGCCAGGGGAGAAGCCATCGAGCGCCCCCTCTACGACTTTGCCACCTATACCCGTGTCCTCGGCCCGGACGGAATCGGCCTTACTGAAACCGTCCGCCCCAGCGCCTTTCTGCTGGTCGAAGGCATCTTCGCCCTCCATTTCACCGAACTGCTGCCCTACTACCAGTTGCGCGTCTACATCGACACGCCGGACGATCTGTGCTTCGAACGCCGGCTCAGGCGCGACATCATAGAGCGTGGCCGCACACCCGAGCTGGTCCGCCGCCAGTACGAGGCCACCGTCAGGCCTTCGAGCCTGGCATTTGTCCGGCCCTCAGCTGCCAACGCCGACCTCACCGTGGACGGAACAGGCGCGCTCGACTGGAAGGTTGAACAGATTCTGGCGCAGATGATCCGCCGCGGCCTGTTGAGTTTTCCGGATTGAATAGGGCCTGTTAACACTACCTCAGGCATGGCGTTGCCAACCGTCCACAGGTAAAAAAAAAAAGGCTTCCCCCCCCCCCGCCCCCGTAAAATATTGGTTGGTGGGTCGGACCCACAAGGACTCCCTCTTTTCTCCTTTCTTCTTTCTCTTTCTCCCCTTCCTCCTACAATTTCTTCTCATAACTTGTCTTGCTACTCTCACGGTTGCCGATCACTTTGGTTCTCTTACCAAAGTTTCACTGAATAACTATCATTGATTGACCTTTGTACCGATATGCTGTCTATGTATATGAGTGAGTCTATGGAATGGTTGAAGCACAATGCGTCCGTATGGCTGCGGCAGGGCATCTCGCCCCGGCGGCTGGCGCTGACGCTTGCCCTCGGGTTCGCCATCGGATGCCTCCCCTTGGTGGGCGTGACCTCCGCGTTGTGCGTTGTCGTGGCGCTCGGCCTGCGGCTCAACTTTCCCGCCATTCAAGCAGCTAACTGGACCGCCGCGCCGCTGCAGTTGGTGTTGATTCTGCCCTTTGTGCGCCTCGGCCAGCGGCTCACAGGCTACAGCTTAGGCCACTCCATCCAGGCCGGAGCCTTGTTGCACAGCTCCCCCTCTGTCTTTCTTGCGCAGGTGGGCGGCCTGGCCGGACAGGCGATGCTGGCCTGGCTGCTGATCGCCGTTCCGGCGGTGGCGCTGATGACCGCGATGCTGACCACGCTGCTGCGCCGGGTTCCAGCCGTCGCCGCGGCCGAGTCTGGCGACTGATACGGATTTATTTCGGCGCGTAAGGGTCGTTCACCGGCTTGGCGCTCTCCAGCCAGGCGGTATAAATCATATCCCGCAACATGCTGGCGCCTGCGCCAGCCGCTCGGCGGTAAACTCCCGCGATTCAGGCGTTCCCGCGCCAACGAACCCGCCCACCTTCTCCAGTTGATAGACCTTTTCCGTGTACGTCTTCGTGTTGCGCAGATAAGCTACGTAGGCATCGAAGATATCGCCATCAACGGCCTTGACCGGCGTCATCTTCGCCTGCACCTCGGCCTCGTGCATATTGGCGTCCACAAACGGCCCCTCGAACTGCCAGTGAATCCTATGTTCGATGGTGTAGCCGTTGGGATTCGGCCCCACCCAGCCGTTGTACTGGATGGTGGTGTGCAGCGGCTGCGAGCCGTCGGCCACATAGTGGCCCAGCCAGCCGGCGTAGAAGATAATGACTTGCTCTACGGCGCGGATGTCAGGGTCGGCGGCTGGCCTAGCGGCGGTGAGCTTGCGGTACTCGCGCATGGCGGACTTCAGCCGCTCCCATACCTCCTCGGTCTGCCAGGGTTGAAGGCCTATCTTCTCCGGCCTCTGGCCGGCGGCAAAAACCTTCGCCTCGAAGTCGAGGCGGCGATGCGGCAAGGGGCCCAGCGCGTCGGCCAACTCCATATCGATGAAGTGTTCGGGGGCCTGCGCGGCCACCAGCTCCGGCTCGGCGGGCGAGCGCCAGCGGTCCGGCTCCGGGCCCAGGTAATCGATCTCGGCAATCGCCTCCGGAGTGCGCAGAAAGGCCGGCACATCTGCCGGCAGGGAGCTCGCCGCCAGCTTGTTAATCAGGCGATGGCCGTGATTGCCCCAGGCATAAGCCGCAGGCGATTGAGCAAGAACGCAAACCAGCCCGGCCGCGGCCAGGGCTGACAGAAACAGACGGGACAAAGTAGATTGGGAACGCATCCAGCCAGTATACCGCCGTATTGCGGAGTACTCCTGGAAATGCATTTATAGCCGCGAGCCCCACCTTCGCCGCGTCAGAATCTGTACCCGCGATTGGGGTCGTAGTCGAACTTCACCAATCCGTCGCGGTAGTCGATGTGGATGGTCAGCAGATTCAGCGTGCTCGCCCCGAGAAATCCCGATATCTCCATATTTGCGCTCTTGGAGATATGGGAGATGTCGTACGAGACGACCCCGTTCACCTTCTGGGAGAGATGGGCAAAGTGGAAGGTGACTTCGTCCGCGAGGTAGACCTTATCCACGTCTCCGCTGAGGCCTTTCACATGAAAGCGGTCATCCGTGTGGATCTTGGTCACCTCCCGCGCAGCCGCCGGCGAGATGGTTGTGGTCATTGCGCCTGTGTCCAGAACAAACAGCTTGAGCTTGTCGCTTCTCAACGCCGCGGGCTGAATGAGCATGTGCCCAATGCGATAGACGGGCGTGTAGTCCTTCATCTCCGGAGCGATATAGCGGTCGTAAGGTCCGTGAACGTCCGTTGCCGGAGCGGCGGCATTCTGCGCTGGAGCCTTCGCGGCTGCATCTGTGTCATCCCGCTCCCCATCGCTCGTCTTCAGCGAGGGCGCTGCTGCTGCTGCCTCTCCCGGCCGGGGCGGCAACGGGCCAAGCAGCAGCTTGCGCATCGGGTAGTCCAGCGTAACCAGGAACTGCGAAAACACATCCATCCCGATCAGGCCATCGGCATCTTCCATAGCGTTCCGGCTGTCGAGCACCCGCACCGCGCAGTCCTGAAACTCGAGGTTTCCGATGCGGATCGTATCGGCGTAGGCGTTATAGCCGGGCTTGTTACCCTGATCTCCAACGCCGCCCATCTCCGTCTCTGAAAACGGCTTGAGCCCCGCGTGCTGGGCAACCGAGCGCGTAACAATCAGACCGTCGACGCCGGTATCGATCTGTAACCGCGCATTGCGGCCATTCAACTTCACTTCCAGCCCGAAGGCGCGTATGTGAATCGGGTCTCGCATGAACAGGGCAAAGGGAATCTCGGTAGATGTCGTCGGAGAGACCAGGTGGCAGGCCTTGTGCGGCTCGGCCGCCAGCTTCTTCTGGCTCTCCAGGAACAGCCGCCAGCGGCGCGTATCTTCCTCGTCGAGGCCCCTCGGCGCCGAGAGGTATGCCTCCGCCTCGGCAATTCTCTGCTTCAACGGAAGCGTCCGAATCCACTCTCCGCGAATCTGCGGATCCTCCGGATCGAGCTTATGCGCATATTCAAGCTGCTTGCGGCTCGTAGCATACATTGAATTGAGGCGTTCCAGGTCGGCCAGCAGCAGATGATTGCGCGCGTTGCAAACATCCAGCTTGTCGGAGTCAAGTGCGGATTGGCCCGCGGCCCACGGCATCCCCGCGCGATACTCCACCTCGCCGCGCAGCGTGATCAATGCCGCCGAGTTGGGCGCAACGGCCAGTGAGGCCTTCACCGCATCCGCGGCCTCCTGCACCTTCTGCTGGCGCAGCAGGGCATGAACCAGCCCTATGGTCAGTTCCGCGTCGCCCGGATGGCTGGCTAGCCCGGCCTGGTATAGACCGGCGGCCTTGGCATAATCGGCGGACAGCAGCGCCTTGTCGGCTTCGCTGGACGCCGGGTGCTGCGCCACTTTGCAAGTGGCCGCATGCAAGGCGCCCCAGCGGAAAGCACAGCACCGCCATCAACAGCACAGTCCGCACTACATATCTTGCCAACGAAACGCCTCCGGGCACTCCCGCTGCACTCGCCCTATGGTCAACAGCTTACCATCGGCTCGCTGGACGCCGAGTTTCTCCATCGAAGCCCGGGATTCCTGCCTCAGTCCCCTTCGCTGAAGATCGCCTCTATCGTCGTATCAAACAGTCGCGCCAGTTTGAAGGCCAGCGGAAGGCTGGGGTCGTACTTGCCGGTTTCGATGGCGTTTACCGACTGACGCGAGACCTCCAGCCGCTGGGCAAGATCGGCCTGCGACCACTCCCGTTCCGCGCGCAATACTCGCAGCCGGTTTTTCATCTGTACCTCGACTTCAGCATCCCGGAGGCGATGCCGGTCAGCACGCAGAACAGCGGAAAGATCAGGATAAAGATCAATGTGCGGGACCAGTTGGACGAAATTTCAAGAAATCCCCACGCCGTGGTCAGAGACAGGGTGGCTCCAATGCCCCAGATCATGACTTGAATGAACAGGGTTCGCTGGAACTCGTCCTTCTCTTCCGCCAGGTAGAGTCCGACGACGACAATGCGCCCGATGATGGGCAGCGCGGGCAGAATGGCCAGCAGGTAGGCCAGCGCACCGGTTGGGTGGTAGCGGGGAAAGGCCCAGACCGCGCCAAGAAAGAAACACAACATAAAGACATCATGGTGGCGAGGAACCTGTACAGGTAGCGGCGGTGTGCGGGATTTTGGTTGGGATACAAAACATGTATTAGCCTCCTTTACTTAGTGACAACTAAACTTTACATGAGTTCGGCATTTCTTGTCAAGTGTCATTGACATTATTTTTCGGATGAGGGTCTAATGGGCTGGAAAATAAAGAAATATAAAACTGATAATCAACCACCGGACGGCTGATTATCAGCTTCCGATTGTAGAAATCGCGCAGAAAAGTGGCATTTTCCTCTCCTGGGTTCCGGCAACAGGTCAATGTCGCTGGGGGGGAAGAAAATGCCACCCTGAATGCCACTGAAATGGAAATCCTGTGGATCGAAGATGCTCTGGATGTGCTTCCTTATTCCGTGAGTCTGTTGTTAAACAGTCGAGTATCGTTTCGGCCCGTTGTGTCGGGGCGCGGCGCGGCCGAACTACGGAAGCGAAACGGTGTACCCGCTGACTGTGCAGGTGAAGGTCGCATAACCGTTGTTCCAGAGTGACGCACACTGCAATGGATTATTGGAACCGGCGGGATCCAGATAGATGGCCGAGGGCTGATTCCCAACCCACTCTCCACCTGCCGAGGTTCCTTGCGTCTGCGTGAGCAATGGAACAAAAAACTGGAAGTTGGCGCCTGCGGTGGCGTAATCAAGCTCCGTCAAGAATGGCTGGACGTTGCCGGAATCCTGATTCAGTGAGACGTTCACATTTTGGATGACGGTCTCGTAGCCAGCATAGGGCGGCGCGGGCGTCGGTTGACAGGTAGCGAATGCCCCGCCGTTGGCGTAGATATAGCAGGTCGCCGTGAACGGATGCCGCGCGGCGATATCCACATCCTGGTTGGGGACTGGGGTGCTGCGCGTGTTGGTCACCTGAACGAGCGCGGCCGCCAGAGCATGGACCGTTTTGGGCGCAAACAGGGTGAGGGTCAATCCGGTCAGCAATACACAGCCAACCACCATCAATGCAGGCTTTGCGAATTTCATTCTGACGCTCCTTTATGCGTGCGGCGACATGCGCCGAGTGTTCAACAGTTGAGCACCGGCCAAAACCGCCAGGCCGATGCAGAGCAGGGGAAGAGTCGATGGCTCAGGAATAGGCGTTGTGAGGTCCGATGGTAAGCCCACAATATCCACCGCATAATTGCCGTTGGGGGTGATGCAGGCGTCGGCCACGGGATCGCAGGTCTGGAAAGCTCCACCGGTAAGATCGGAGAAGCCTCCGGAGAGAGGAATAGTGGGGTCGTATATGGCGAATGGCATGTAATTAGCGTCGGTGAGTACCAGGGTATAAGTTCCCGCACCCAGCACAGCCTGCATTAAAACATCGCCACAATCGTTGTTCCCCCCGATAGCCACCGTCCCGGCAGCCGGGCAGTTACCCACAAAAGACCAGGGAGGATTGTACAGATTATCAGCGTCAGCCAGCGGGTTAGGGGGAAAGGCGCCGTCCACGACAATCATTGACGATGGGCCGGCGCCACTGAAGAGCGTAATCAAAGGGTCAAAACCGCCCGCCGCGATCGTCGTTCCCGCGGCGTTGACTCCGCCGCCGAAGCCCCACGTCTGGAATGTAACCGTGTCCGTCGCCGTGAGAGTAAAGGTGGTCTGGAAGACGTCTTGCGGAGTGTTCAGAGTTCCAGTGTAGGAAAGACTTTCAGCCGAGAGGCTAACGGCGGTAGCCGCCAGCAGAAACAGCACTGCTGTAACGCGTTTCTTCACGATATCCTCCGATTCAGTTGCACCTGATTTGTTGCGCACTGCGAGCCGTGCTTGCTAACAGCCCTTGGGGAATTGAAAATTGTTCATTAGTTGCAAAGCTACCCTAGCATGACAAAAAATCGACTGTCAATGGCGAAGTAAAATAAATCTCAAAGCGCCAATGCACTAGACTCAAACAGTGGGCTTTTCAGAGTTTCTCGGCAATTCGGCCACCGTCACCCGGCTTCGCGAGAGCATCGGCGCGGATCGTTTTCCACAGTCGCTGATCCTGGCCGGCCCGCGCGGCGCGGGCAAGTACACCCTGGCGCTGATGTTGGCCAAAGCCGTCAACTGCCTCCAGCCCACCGAATCGGACGGCCTTCCCGACTTCTGCGGCACGTGCTCGAACTGCACCCGCATCGCCGACTCGGCGAACCTGGAAGAGCGCGTCGCCGAAGCCGTAGCAGCCCGCGAAGACCTGCGCGATACCGACAAGCGCGAGACCCGCATCCTCATTCAGACCCACCCCGACGTGCTCATCATTCCGCCCGACCCGCCGCAACTGCTCATCAAGGTGGGCCAGGTCCGCCAGGCCATCCACGTGGCCTACTACCGTCCGCCGGTCGAGGCGAAGCGCACATTCACTATCTTCACCTCGTCCGCTTTTATGAAAGAGGCGGCCAACTCCCTGCTCAAGCTCCTCGAAGAGCCGCCCGCGCACACTTCGCTGATTCTGCTCACCGAGAATCCGCAGGAGCTGCTGCCCACCATCCGCTCCCGCGCCGTCGTCTACCGGCTGGGCGCGATTCCCGCCACTGACCTGCAAGCCCTGCTCGCCAAACGCCGCCCCCTGCTCAAATCCGCCGACCGCGCCCTGGCCGCGCGCCTCGCCGAGGGAGCCGTCGGCCGCGCCCTCACCCTTGATCTCGGCGGCTATCTCACCGGCCGCCAGGACGCCCTCATCCTGCTCCGCACAGCGCTCCCAGCCTCAGGGGAGCCAGACTACTCCGCGCTCTTCCACGCCACCGAGAGCTACCGCGCAGGCGCCGACGGCCAGGAGAAGACCTTCAACCTGCTCCGCGCCCTGAGCAGCCTCATCGAAGACCTGCTCCTCATCGTTGCCGGCGCGCCCCAGCTCATCCGCAATCTGGACATCGAAGCCGAACTCACCCGCCTGGCTCAAGGCCTCAGTGTCGATTGGATTGACTCCGCCGCCCACGCCCTCGTCCAGGTCGAGCAAGGCATGCGCCGCAACCTGCTCCGTTCCCTCTCGCTCGACGCCATGGCCGTCAGCCTGGACAGAAACTAGTCAACACCTTCCTCCGGAGGACTTCAATTTATGACCACCGAACTCACTCAGCCCCGCATACGCACCCAGGCGTATACTCGCAACCGCCCGGCCGCCCTCGCTCCCTTTCGCTTGCTAGGCTACGGCTACGCCCAAAATCAGGAAAACGAGTCTCCCCAGCGCAATGCCGAGCTCTTCTATTTGCAAAAACAGATTCAGGCGCAGACCCCAATGGTCCTCGTGCTCGAAGACGGGGAACAGATCGAAGGCCGCATCGAGTGGTACGACCGCAACTCCCTCAAGCTCCGTGGCCGCCAGAAGACCCTGGTCTACAAATCCGCCATCAAATATATGTACAAGGTCGGCGACCAGGGTTAGGGGTCAGGGGTCAGGGATCAGGGTTCAGGGATCGGGGATCAGCTAAAACAGCTCGTATCCTGTTGAATCCAGCTAACTCGCTAACCCCGCGAAGCGGAGCTGACTTGCTATTCCCTATTCCTTATTCCCTAGTCCCTGTTCCCTGTTCCCTGCCTTTTGCAGCCGGTCGCGTATCGCCGCGCCAATCCCCTCGGCCGGCGGCAGCGGGCACAGAATCACCGTGCAACCCGCGCCGTCCAGCGCACGTAAGCCCGCATACAGCCCCCGCGCCATCTCCTCGGGAGCCGCCCACCGTCCCCAGGCAAAGACTGCCGCAACCCCAGCAGGCGCAGCCACCTCAGCAGGCAGCATCACGCCCACCAGCTCTTCTGGAAGGTCATCCACCACGCCTTTCAGCCGCGCGCCAAGCTCCGCCAGTTCGCTTTCGATCAGCACCAGCCGTGCTCTGGGAGCATAATGCCGCAGCCCCATCCCCGGCGAGAGCAGCGCATCTGGTGGCTTTGCCTCCAGCACCCCGCCGTCACTGTACGCCTCCACCGCTCCGGCTGTCCTTCGAATCTGGACACTCGTCACCGCTCCCGGCCGGTAGATCACCATCGGAATTTGGCAAGGGTCCAGCACCGTGGATTCGACTCCATGCTCGGTTGGGCCCGCGTCCACCACCGCATCAATCCGCCCATCCAGGTCCGCCAGCACATGAGCAGCCGTCGTCGGACTGATATGCCCAAAAAGGTTTGCGCTCGGAGCGGCCACCGGAACCCCGGCCCGCCGAATCACTTCCAGCGCCACCGGATGCGCCGGCATCCGCACCCCCACCAGAGGCCGTCCCGCCGTCACTGCGTCCGGCACCGTGTCGGAGCGCGGCAGCAGCAGCGTCAGCGGTCCCGGCCAGAAAGCTTTCATCAGCTTGCGCGCCAACTCGGGAACGTCGCGCACCAACCCTTCGAGCATCTTTTCATCGGCCACATGCACAATCACGGGATCCCACGCCGGCCGCCGCTTGGCCGCAAAAATGCGGTTCACCGCTTCTGCATCCAGCGCATTCGCCCCCAGCCCGTAGACAGTCTCTGTCGGCAGCGCCACCAACCCCCCGCCGCGCAGAATCTGCGCTCCGCGCTCTAGAGTTTCCTGGGCTTCAGCCGTATCCAGACGACCCGGGTCCACAACCAATCGCAGTGTCTTCATCTCTTTCATTGTCGCCTTTTCGCTGCGCCCCCGCCACCTGCCGTATACTCACTGCTGACCATGCCCGTCGAAACCGAAATCAAATTCCGCATCGATGATGTTGCCGACCTCACCCAGCGCCTCCAGGCCGCCGGCTTTCGCCTGCAAACCCCGCGCGCCTTCGAGAGCAACGTCCTCTATGACACGCCGGACCGCCAGATGCGTGCCCGCACCGAGATACTGCGCATTCGCAGCTACGCCGGCCGCTGCAGCATCACCCACAAGCGCCTGCCCGACGACCGGCCCGGCGAGGACACCCACAAGCACCGCATCGAAACCGAAACCGAAGTCGCTGACGGCGATGCGGTAGCGGAAATCTTCCTCTCGCTCGGCCTCGTTCCCGCCTTCCGCTATGAAAAATGGCGTGCCGAGTGGACCGACGGCGAAGGCCATTGCGTCGTCGATGAAACTCCCATCGGCAACTATGCCGAACTGGAAGGCTCCGCCGCGTGGATCGACCGCGCCGCCGCCCGCTTGGGCATCGATCCGGCACAGTACATCACCCTCAGCTACGGCCGCCTCTTCGATCTCTGGCGCGAGCAGCACCACTCCGACGCCCAGGACCTCACCTTCGCCGCCGTCGCCCGGACCAGCTGATCGTGACTCCGCCGGACCACTCCAGTTCAGCGGCGGCGCCCTCACCCTTCGGTAACCAATCCTCTAAATTGGCTGATGAAGGTCCTCCCATCACCGATAACCTCAACGAGCAGTAAAAACTTTGAGGCGCCCAATGAACAACATTCGCTTTGAAGGAGAAATCCTTAGTACCTCTCCCTTGGAAAACACCTCAGGCGATTTCGCGGTTTCGGGATAGAATGTTTGTGGTATTAGGAGTCGGAATTCCCCTATGTCCTCTTTACCCCAGGCTCCAGAAACCCTTGGCCCCGGCGACTTGTCCGTTGTGCTGATCGGCCCGGACGAACAACGCCGCCAGGCGATTGCTGGCGTTCTTGCTGGATGCTCGGGGGTGCAGGTTCGGGAGTTTTCTTCCTACCCTACCGACCTCAATGATCTCTCCGGGATGCTGGGGCACCATTACGATATCGTCATCGTTGACCTGGATAGTGACCCGCAATTCGCTCTCAAATTGATGGAGCGCGTCTCCTCTTATGGCCCCGCAACCGTGATGGCCTATTCTGAGCAGACCAATCGGGAACTGGTGGTCCGCAGTATGTGTGCCGGCGCCCGCGAGTTCCTCACCATGCCCCTCGACCCCGCCGACATGGCTGACGCTCTGGCTCGGGTCTTGAGCCGCCGTCCGGCAACTATCCCCGTCAAAGGCAAAGCTAAAAAGCTATTCGTGTTCATGGGCGCAAAAGGCGGGTGCGGAGTCACCACCCTTGCCGCCAATTTTGCGGTTTTGCTGGCCGAGGAGTCTGCCCGAACCACCCTGTTGATTGACCTCGGCCTGCCGCTTGGAGACGCGGCGATCAACCTCGGGATGGTCAGTGAATACTCGACTGTCAACGCTCTTCAGGAATCAAAGCGGATGGATGCGAGTTTCCTCTCCTCGCTCCTGGCCCGGCATAGCTCGGGATTGTACGTACTCGCGGCGCCAGGTGAATTCCCCCAGAGCCAGGCCCCCAACAACGCCATCGACAAACTGCTGGCCGTCGTGCGCCAGAACTTCGATTACACGGTGGTTGATGCCGGATCCAGGCTTGACATGCTGGATACGGCTCTCTTCGAAGAATCCGCCACAATCTACCTGGTCACGCAGGTCGGCGTTACAGAACTGCGAAACGCAAATCGTCTGATCTCGCAGTTCTTCGCCGCCCGTGGCCACTCGCTCCAGGTCGTGCTCAACCGGTTTATTCCTCAGTCTCTGGGGATCAATGACGAGGATATTGCGAAGGCGCTGACCAGGCCGTCCGATTGGAAGATTCCCGACGATTATGCCACTGCCCGGCGGACCCGGTACACGTCCACTCCGATCGCGTTTAACGATTCGCCCATCTCAAGGGCAATTCGGCAGATGGCCAGAGCAGCCTGCGGCCTGCCCCCGAGCCAGAAAAAGAAAAAAATTCTCAGCTTATTCGGTTGAGGGCTCAGTTTTCCTGACGGTAGAGCGTGGAGCTGCCTATAGCGAAACCAGAGTAGCTGTACCCAGAGGCACGACTGCCAAGTGGCTTTTTCCTCAAGAAAAAGCCACCTTGTACAACCTTAGCAAGGGCACGTTTACTCTGGTTTCGCTCTAATCTCGAGAAGTACAAGCTGGAAGTTTGCGCCTGCTTCCGGCCAAGCCACGCCAGGCGCGCCAAACCAGGATGGCCGGCAGCGCCCCCGGCACAGCAGCACCCGGCCACCGCAGCCGGGCAGGAGGCTCTGTGAGACCTCCCCGCCCGCTACTTCCCCGCCCCGTGGCACTTCTTGTATTTTTTCAACTGGCCCTCTATTTATTTCAATTGCCTCAGTGTTTATAGGCTTTGCATATCATACCTGTTCTGGTATAATCAATCTGTGCTTACATCCGAAAAGCCGCTGATCTGGATCGGGAGCAGCAAAAAGGACTTGATGGCGCTGCCTATTGGCGTACGGAAGTTCTTCGGTCACGCCCTGCACTTTGCCCAGAACGGCGAGCAGCACGACGCCTGCAAGGTGTTGAAGGGATTTGGGGGCGCGGGAGTGCTGGAGGTGGTTGAGGACGATGTGGATGGAACGTACCGTGCCGTCTACACCATCAAGTTCAAAGAAGCGGTTTTCGTGCTGCACTGCTTCCAGAAGAAGAGCAAGAGCGGGATTGCAACGCCCAAGAAAGATATGGAGATCGTTCACGCCCGGCTCAAGGTAGCCGAGGCGATGGCAAAGGAGATACGAGATGGCAAAGCGCGCTCATGACGGTATCGAAATCGAACTCAGCTCCGGCAACGTCTTTGCAGACCTTGGCCTGCCGGATGCCGAGCAGCTCAAAATCAAGTCTGGCCTGGTCATCGAAATTACGCGCGCAGTCAGGCGTCTAGGCCTGACCCAGGAAGAGTCTGGCCGCCGCATGGGGATTTCGCAAGCCAAAGTCTCCGGCCTGATGCGCGGCGATTTCTCCAATCTTTCAGAGCGCAAATTGATGGAGTGCCTGAACCGTCTCGGCTACGACATCGAAATCAAACTGACGCCCGCCGCTAATTCGGTTGGACGGCGGAGTTTGGCGGTTGCGTGATCTGAATTGAACTTCAAGACGAGCTACGTTGTCCTAAAAGAGGAGTTGGAGCGCCCGGCACAGGGCAATATGGCTTAATCGTCAAGCCGAATTGCGGAAATTAAATATTCTTTAGCCTTCTCTCGATACATGTTGCGAACGTTTTGTAAAAAGCGTGGGTGAGCTTTATCCGTCTTGACCTCAAATAGCCGAGGGCTTCCAACGATGCACGCCTGCCAGCACAGCGGAAAGTAAAACAATGTGTCCGGATGCCGCAGTGCCTCCCATGAAACTTGTTGGTTTTGCCCTTCTAAGGGGCCGGTCACAACAAACGGACCATCGGAGGTAAGAAATGAGTCTTGTGGGGAATCACAATACCGAAGTGCCCAATCGAAGTTGTTGAGCCAGTCAGCGCCCTTCTGCATCTCCTCCTTCATTTCGGTTAGACTACGGTTCTTGATAAAAGAGTCTGGAAGCTGTGTAGGACGTACCTTTAACTTCTTGCGGTCTTCGCTGATTTCTTCGATAACAAATGCTTGGGTGGTCTTAGCGACGGCGTGCTTCTGCTCAAAGTACAGAGGTGACCGAACCCTTATCATTTGCATGTAACGCAAAAGAAACTCTCGACGATCCAACCAATTTGAGAATTGGCACGTCAGCAGTTCTTTCAGAATCAGCGTGAAATATCTTTCTAACTCGGCAAATGCTTGGTCAGCCGATTCTATGCAGGGATCGACTTGCGCTGAATAATCATAGAAACCACGGATGAACCCGACCTCAGCGGTGCTGCATTGAGTCCATTTCCGGTAAGGAACTTGGAACCACCAGAGTGGCTTGTTTTCCTTCGCTCGAGCTGGGTCGATAAAACCGCGCAAATATCCTTGTGGAAGATAATGATCCTTTCGTCCTCGAATCTGATGGCTCATATATCCTCGTCTAGTTGGGCATCCTAACTTCCGATTTTCAATCTCGCGATCGAGGATGTGGCTGCGGCGTTACTTCCCCGCCCCGTGGCACTTCTTGTACTTCTTCCCGCTCCCGCAGGGGCACGGATCGTTGCGCCCAACCTTCTCGCCCGTCCGCCGCTGCGTGGGCTGGCTCGCGTCTCCCGCGCCCGCCATGCTCGCCGCCTCCAGCTCCCGCTGCTTCTTGCGCTGGAACTCCTTCTCCAGCGAGTCGATGGTCGTCGAGGGCTGCCGCGTATGAATCGAAATCTCCCTGGGCTCCGCATCCAGCGTTAAAGGATGCGCGGCGCTGGCCACCGGCGGCGCTTTCGGAACCTCCCGCCGCACCTGGGGCGGGGCATCCACTGGCTGGCCGTCCGGACCCAGTATCTGCATCCGGAAGAGGAACCGGACTGTGTCCTCCTGGAACTTCAGCATCATGGCCTCGAACATGTCGAAGGACTCCCGCTTGTATTCCACCAGCGGGTCCCGCTGCGCATAGCCGCGCAGAGTGATCCCTTCCTTCAGGTGATCCATCGAAAGCAGATGGTCCTTCCACAGCCCGTCGATCACGCTCAACATCACCATCCGCTCGTGATAGCGCATGGTCGCCGAGCTGAGTATCTTCTCCTTGGACGCGTACTGCTGCTTCAGTTTCTCGAAGATTGCCTCGCCGAGCTCGTGCCGGTCCAGCTCCAGAGGCTTGATTCCAGCCGCCGCGAAATTCAGCCCGAAGTGATCGACGAGCTTGCCGTCAATGCCCTTCAGATCCCACTGCTCCGCGCGCAGCTTCTCGCCCGCAAACTCGTCCAGAATGTTGCTCAGAATCCCGCCGACATAATCCTCCAGAATCAGCTCCTTCTGGTCGACGCCTTCCAGCAGTTGCCGCCGCAGCCCGTAAACCGCCTCGCGCTGCTTGTTCATCACGTCGTCGTACTCCAGCAGGTGCTTGCGGCTTTCGAAGTTCTGCGCCTCCACCGCCTTCTGCGCCCCCTCGATGCGGTTGGAGATCATCTTCGACTCGATGGGCACGCCTTCTTCCATGCCCAGCCGCTCCAGCAGCGTGCTCACCCACTGCTTGGCGAAGATGCGCATCAGGTCGTCTTCCAGCGACAGATAGAACCGCGACTCGCCCGGATCGCCCTGCCGGCCGGCGCGCCCCCTGAGCTGATTATCGATGCGCCGCGACTCGTGCCGCTCCGTGCCCAGGATGAACAGCCCGCCCGCGGAGATCACCTGCTCGTGCTCCTGTTGCGCTGTCTCGGCGTGTACCTTGAAGACCTCGGCCCACTCCGGCTCGGCAATCTCGAACTCCTGCCCCTGGTAGTAGAAGCGCAGGAATCCCGCCGGCGCCATTGGGTTGATCGCGCCTTCGGCCACGCTGATTGCCCGCGCCTTGCTCTTCTTCACCAGCTCCTGGCGGGCCATGAAATCCGGATTGCCGCCCAGCAGAATGTCCGTGCCGCGCCCCGCCATGTTGGTCGAGATGGTCACCATCCCCAGCCGCCCGGCCTGCGCCACAATCTCCGCCTCGCGCTCGTGGAACTTGGCGTTCAGCACCACGTGCCGCACGCCCTTGCGCTGCAAAATCCCAGAGAGCCGCTCGCTCTTCTCAATCGATGTCGTCCCCACCAGCACCGGCTGCTGCTTCTCGTGCAGCATGGCGATGTCGTCGGCCGCCGCCTTGTACTTCTCCTTCTCCGTGCGGTAGACCACGTCCGGGTTCTCCAGCCGTAGCAACGGCTTGTTCGTGGGAATAACCACGATCTCCAGCTTGTAGATCTTCTCGAACTCCGCCGCCTCCGTCTCCGCCGTGCCCGTCATGCCGCTCAGTTTTTGATACAGGCGAAAGTAGTTCTGGAAGGTGATGGTGGCCAGCGTCTGGTCTTCCTTGCGGATGTTCACGCCCTCCTTGGCCTCGATGGACTGGTGCAGCCCGTCGCTCCAACGCCGCCCCGGCATCAGCCGCCCGGTGAAGGTGTCCACGATGATCACCTCGCCGTCCTTCACCACGTACTCCACGTCCCGCTTGTAGAGCGCGTGCGCCTTGATCGCCGTCTCCACGTAGTGCTTCAGTTCCCAGTTCTCCGCGTCGGCGATGTTGCCGATCCCCAGCAGCTTCTCGATCGTCTCCCATCCCCGATCCGTAACTCCGATGGTCCGCTGTTTCTCGTCCACGATGTAGTCGCCGGTCAGGTACTTCTCGCCCTCCCTGAGATCCAGGCCCAACTCTGAGACGCGCCTCGTATCGCTTGCTTCAATCTCCTCGCCCAGCTCCAGCGCAGGAATGATCTTCCGCGCCCGCGCATATTTGTCGGTCGTCTCGTCGGTCGGACCGGAGATAATCAGCGGCGTCCGCGCTTCGTCAATCAGGATCGAGTCCACCTCGTCCACGATCGCGTAGCAGTGCCCGCGCTGCACGCAATCTTTTATCTCAAATTTCATGTTGTCGCGCAGGTAGTCGAAGCCGAACTCGTTATTAGTCCCATAGGTAATGTCGGCCAGGTAGGCGGCGCGGCGCTCGTTGTCGTCCAGGTCGTGAACGATGACGCCGACGGTCAGCCCAAGAAACTCGTAGATCTTGCCCATCCACTCCGCGTCGCGCTTGGCCAGGTAGTCGTTCACCGTCACCACGTGAACGCCGTGCCCGGCAAGCGCATTCAGGTAGCAGGCCAGCGTCGCCACCAGCGTCTTGCCCTCGCCGGTCTTCATTTCGCTGATCTTGCCCTGGTGCAGCACCATGCCGCCGATCAGCTGCACGTCGAAGTGCCGCATCTGGACCGCCCGCCAGCCCGCCTCGCGCACCACAGCAAAGGCCTCCGGCAGAATCTCGTCCAGAGCTTCCCGCTCGGCCGCCTTGCGCTCGTCCTTGTGCTCCGCGTCGTCTGGAATGTTTTCGAGGCTCGCTGCTATCCGCGCCCGGAACTCCACCGTCCTGGCCCGCAGCTTATCGTCCGTAAGCTGCTTCGTGTCTTCTTCCAGGGCGTTGATCACTGCCACCATCGGCATCAGCCGCTTGATCATCCGCTCGTTCGCCGTGCCAAAAATCTTGGTAAGTACTTTATCGAAAAACACAGGAATCTCCGCTTGCCATTGTAAATGGTGAGGGTTGTGAACGATTCCACAACGCGTTGCCGGCCCGCGAAGGGATGAAACTCGAGTCAACCGGTGACGCCCGCTAACTCGCTAACTCCGCGTAGCGGAGGCCAATTCGCCACACTTGATCCAAAACGCTCTGCCCGCCATTCCTTCAGGTAGTTTTGACTTGCAACATGGCTGAAATCTTGTTTCTTTTAAAGGCACGACTTCAAAGCCAGCCCTGAGCGCTTCCCAATTCCCTGACCCCTGACCCCTGATCCCTGATCCCTGCTCCAACCCCGCTACAATGGAAACGGAAGCCGCACCCCGCCCAACCCATGGCCGACGAAGAGCAGAACAAGCCTCAAAAACCCGATGACGAACTGTCCGGAAAGGTCTACGACTCCCGGCTCATGCGCCGCCTCGGCCACTATCTGCGCCCCTACTGGTGGCAGGCCGCCGTCTCCGCTCTCTCTGTTTCGTTCAAGTCCCTCTGCGACGTCACCGGCCCCTACCTGATCATGGTGGGCATCGACCGCTACTTCCCAGCCGACCCTGCTTCGCCGCCCTCCATCAACCTCTTCGCCCACGGCCTCAGTGCAACCAAATGGCTCGCCCGCCACCTTCCGGCCGATCCCTACCAGGGCATCACCCGCCTGGCCGTTATTTACTTCTGCGTCGTGCTCAGCGCCTATCTCTTCGAGTTCGTCCAGATCTACCTCATGCAATGGACCGGACAGAAGCTCATCTTCGACCTGCGCCGCGACATCTTCCGCCACATGCAGCGCTTGCATATCGGCTTCTTCGACACCCACCCCGTCGGCCGACTCGTCACCCGCATCACCTCCGACGTCGACGCCATCAACGAGATGTTCACTGCCGGCGTGCTGGCCATCGTCGACGACTTCCTCAACCTCGCCATCATGGCCGCCCTCATGCTCACCATCAACTGGCGGCTGGCCCTGCTGGCCTTTTCCGTCCTGCCGCTCATCCTCATCGTCACCCGCCTCTTCCGCGACCACGTCCGCGAGAGCTACCGCCGCGTCCGCACCGCCATCGGCCGCATCAACAGCTTCACTCAGGAGCATATCTCCGGCATCAGCGTGGTGCAGCTCTTCAACCGCGAACAGCGCGCTTTTGACGACTTTGAAGTCGTCAATCGCCAGCACATGATCGCCTTCAAGGACACCATCTTCGCCTATGCGCTCTTCTACCCGGCCGTCGATCTGCTCTCCGCCATCGCCATCGCCCTGGTGGTATGGCGCGGCGGCTTCGGCGTGCTCTCCGGCGCTGTCACCATCGGCGTTCTCAACATGTTCATCCAGTATTCGTTGCGCTTCTGGCGGCCCATCCAGGACATGAGCGACAAGTACAACATCCTGCAATCGGCCATGGCCGCCGGAGAGCGCATCTTCAGGCTGCTGGACACCGAGCCGGAGATCGTCAGCCCCGCCACGCCCCTCCCCGGCGACGGCAGCAACAGGATTGAGTTCCGCCACGTCTGGTTCACCTATCAGAAGCTCACTGAAGTTCAGCAGGCCGCAGTCGCTCAGGCCGCAGTCGCTCAGGCCGCAGAAAAATTTGATTCCGAATCCCAGAAGCGTCAGGGCACGACTTCAGTCGTGCCGCAAAAGCCACAAGAGAGAGATGGGGCTTTAGCCCCTGCGGGAAATCTCTCCGGCCTCGACGGCATCGAGTGGGTTCTCAAGGACGTCTCCTTCACCGTCGAGCCCGGCCAGACAGTCGCCATCGTCGGCCACACCGGCGCCGGCAAGACCACCCTCACCAGCCTGATGATGCGCTTCTACGAGGTGACCGCCGGCCAAATCCTGCTCGACGGCATCGACCTGCGCCAGCATGACCTGACCGCGCTCCGCCAGCACTTCGCCGTCGTCCTGCAAGACCCGTTCCTCTTCACCGGAACGCTCGCCGAAAACATCCGCTTCGGCAACGAAGCCATCACCGACTCCGATCTGCGCAAGGCCGCGCGCGATGTCAACGTTCTCGACTTCATCGAGAGCCTGCCCAACCAATTCGACGAGCCGGTCCAGGAGCGCGGCAACTCGCTCTCCACCGGCCAGAAGCAGCTCATCAACTTTGCCCGCGCCCTGGCCTACAACCCCCGCATCCTCATCCTCGACGAAGCCACCTCCAGCGTCGACACCGACACCGAACTGCGCATTCGCGGCGCACTGGAGCGCATGGTCGAGGGCCGCACCAGCGTTCTCATCGCTCACCGCCTCAGCACCGTGCAGCGCGCCGACACAATTTTAGTGATGCACAGGGGCCAGTTGCGCGAGATGGGAAGCCATCAGGAGTTACTCGCCCACCGCGGCCTCTACTGGAAGCTCTATCTGCTCCAATACAAGGACCAGGAACAGGGATTAGCCGGTCCGGTGCGCGAGGCCTCCGTCGCTCCTGCGGTGTGACAGGTCAGAGATCTGAGGCCTGTGCCGACTCGTCCTATGGCATCTCGTCAGGCGCAAGCCGGCCAAAAACAGAGACGCCAGAAACCGGAGTCTCTGGCGTCTCAAAGAGGTGAACTCGCAGGTTACTCAGACCATGCATCGTCCCATTCAGCCCTGCGATCAGGCTACGAGTCTCCTCGCCACCTGCTTCTTCAGGCCTTGCCGGCGATGGATCTTCGAGTTTCCTCGAATTTCGCATCCTTTGGCGCTACCGGCGGTGAAGCTCCGGGTTGCCCCTGAGCCTGCTCCTCCAATAACGCCTTCCGATGAGGTTCCGGGTTGCCCCGTTCCCTGCATCTTCCGGCCGTGCCGGCGATGGATCTTCGAGTCGCCTCGAATCTCGCATCCTTCAGCGGCATCGGCGCTGAAGCTCCGGGTTGCCCCGAGTCTTCGCTCTTCCAGTGCCGCCTTCCGATGAGGCTCCGGGTTGCCCCGAATCCTGCATCTTCCGGCTGTGCCGGCGACGGAGTCTCGAGTTGCCTCTTGACTCGCATCCTTCAGCGGCATCGGCGGCAGATATCCAGGTTGCCCCGGATCCACGCTCCTCCAGTGCCGCCTTCCGATGAGGCTCCGGGTTGCCCCGAACCCTACATCTTCCGGCTGTGCCGATGGTGAATCTCCGGGTTGCCCCGAAGCTTCGCTCCTTCGGCGCCGGTTGATGGATCTCCGGGTTTCCCCGAATCTCGCACCCTCCGGCTTTGCCGCCCATGCGTCTTCGGGTTGCCCCGAATCCTGCACCTGCGGCTGGGTCGATGATGACTCCCCGGCAATCCTCGAACTTTGCATCCTCGACCGAAGCCGCGGATGAATCTTCGTGTCCAACCGGGTCTTGCACATTCCCGCCCGACCCTGGATGCATTCTCAATCTCATTCGGGCCATCCACGCGCCGTCGCCGGCTGTGGGCTGCCGAGTTCAACCAAATGCTGCATCGTCCTGTCAGGCTGGAACTGCGTTCCCAATTCCCTACAGGGTCACCAACTGGAAGTGAGCTTAGGGCGGTTCAATCTGTGGAAGCAAGTGCAAAAAACAGATTAATCTGTGGATTTCACCAGTCCTGGTGCATTAATCGACGCGGAAGGGCACATTCCGCTCTGCGAGTCGTTGCGGATGGTCCAGGGCAAAAGTGTTATGGATTAGACGGCGCGACTTGCGCCGGCAGGAGGTTGGGCTTGATGTAAGCCGGATCGAGCAGAGCGTGTGCGGCGTGGTCGAAGACGGCAAAGGAGCAAGGTTGGCCGGCGCGGCAGCCGGGAGACGTGAGATCGACCTCGACGGGCGGGCTGGCCAGCGTGAGAGCCTGGCCGGAGCGCAACTGATTGAAGGTCTGCGCGCGATAGAAGAGACGGACGGTGTATTGCTTCGACTTCGAGTTCTGCCACAGCTCGAAGACAATCTGCGAGTCCGGGGGCGTGTCGTCGGTGACGCCGCCGACGATCCAGTGCAGGCCGAATAAGCCGCCGAAGTAGCTAAGGTCGCTGTCGTGACCGCCGAGGTAAACCAGGCGCGTGCCGACGGGGCCGAAGGCTCCGGGAACCGGCGCGGCGGGCTGGGTTTGCGCAGGCTGGGCGGCCTGTTCGAGCGTGTCGAGAATGTGCGCCATCAGGTTGGAGCCTCGCGCGCGGGCCGATAATGGCGTGCGCGTCACCAGATTGAATGCCTTGGTATAGAGCGGCATGAGACGGCGGAGAGTGGACTCGTCGACATGTCCCCAGCCGACTTCCGGCATCAGTTTGCCGTCGGTATATTCGAGCAAAAAATCCTCGATCAGCGGGGCTGCCGCGGCGAGGGGCCTGGGATCGTCGAGGATGGGCTTTGCGGCGGGATGCGCGGGGTCCGGCGCGAGGATATCGGCGAGTTCTTTCAGCTCGGGGTTTCCGGCAAGTGAAAAGAAGGCCGCCGGATCGTTGCCCATTGCGGCTTTCCGGTCAGCCGCGATAGCTTCAGCGGACGGCGGAGAAAAGGAGCCGGGGATCGGCGAGAAGACGGGATCTGCAATGCCGGACGCCGCAGCAACTATGTGAACGGGTAGCAGATCGCAACCCGGCTCCAGACCGGCGAAGGTGTTGCGCGTGCTTAGGATTGTGCGCTCCTGGGTATCGGAGTAAAGATAGATTTCACTGCTGCCGGGGCAGCCGGTGGCGGGAAACAGGCCCTTGCGGACAAGGTCAAGGCGCATGTATGCGCCCATCTGGCGAATCGCCAGGGCGCCGTGCGGCGTCAGAAAACCAAGCGGAACCTCCCATTCAGGCCAGGCGCCGGAAGCACGAAGGCCAAGAACCGAAGCGGCGGTTAGTGGTGGACGGACGCCGTGGCGAGACAAGACCAATGTGAAGCGCAGCTTGTCTTTGCTATGGTTCTGGGATGCATGGGTTTGTATCGGGGCCACAATAGCCGCTATCAGGAGGGCCGCAACAATCAGCTTTCGCATATAGAAATATTGTAACGGTTGACCAAGCAGGTCCGGCGGGCGGCTCTCGTACACTATCCACAATGGAACTATCCAGGCCCACAGCCAGGCCCACAAATTCGCTGCGCTCCGACGCTGCCCTTCTGAGCGCCTTCGCTGCGCTCATCGTCGTTGTGCATTTTTTCCTGGGAAACGGATACGGCTTTCACCGCGACGAGCTCCAATTCCTCGATGATGCGCGTCATCTCCAATGGGGGTTCGTAGCTTATCCGCCGCTTACGTCGTTTTGCGGCCGAATCGCAATTGCGCTCTTCGGCATCTCGCCCCAGGTTTTTCGCCTTCCCGCGGCAATCGTCAACGCTGTCTCGCTCGTGCTTGTTGGCCTGATAGCGCGCGAAGCCGGCGGACGCAGGCCAGCGCAAATCGTTGCTCTGTTTGCCACGTTTCCACTGGCGCTCGTGCTAAGCTCTGTTCTCCAATACGGCACCTTCGACCTGCTTGCATGGTGCATCGTCATCTTCTTCACCGTGCGCGTTCTCCGCACGGCAGACGAGCGATATTGGATCGGCGTGGGGGCCGGCATCGGCATCGGCGTGCTCTCAAAGTATTCCATTGCCTTTCCCGTAATCAGTCTGTTCGGCGCGATCGTCCTTCTGCCATCGCAACGCCATCATCTTCGCAGCCGATTCTTCTGGTATGGGGCGCTCACTGCCGCCCTCATCGCAGCGCCCAATCTTTTCTGGCTTGCGCGTCATCACTTCATCACGCTGCAGATGGAGCACTTTATTCACGCTCGCGACATCCGCCAGGGGCGAACCGGCGGATACTACTCCGACCAGATCAAATTCACGCTCTTGGGGTTGCCCCTGGCGGCTGCCGGCCTCATCTCTCTCGCGCGCAGCAAGCGGTTTCGCCTGCTCAGCGCTTTCTACATCGGCCCGTTTCTGCTTTTTGCCCTCGTCAAAGGCCGCGGCTATTACCTGACGCCGGCGTATCCGGTTCTCTATGCCGCGGGAGCGGTGGCTCTGGAACGCGTCCTGGCGCAACGCGCAATGTGGCTTCGCGTTAGTTTTCGTTCGGCCGTCATTGCCGCGATGCTGGCCGACGCAGCCGTTTTCGCATGGGCGTACCTGCCGATGTGGCCCGTCGGCTCTGCCGCATGGAACTGGCAGATGAACAACAACAGTGATATGGCCAATGAGATCGGCTGGCCAGAGTTTGTTGCGCAGGTCGCCGCTGTCCGCGACACGCTCTCCCCGCAAGATCGAAGCAGCCTCGCCATCCTTGCCAACAACTTCGGAGAAGCCGGCGCCCTCTCCCTCTATGGCCCGCAGTACAAGTTGCCCATACCCATCAGCAGCACCAACAGCTTCCATGATCGCGGCTATGGGCCTTATGAAGCGGAGACGGTGATCGTAGTCGGCGGGGAGCTAAACGACCAACTGCTGAACTTTGAAAGCTGCTCGGTCGCGGCCCTGGTTCACCTTCCCTACGGCGTGCGTGATGAAGAATCGGTGGACCATCCTGAGATACTTGTCTGCCACCATCTCCGCCGGCCGTGGCCTGTGGTTTGGAGCCGTTCTCAAGAGTTTGGCTAAGTCGCCGTGCAGGATCCAGTTGCATCCCCCGCCGCCCATGCGATGTAATGCTTTGCAGCAGCCAATGCTTCCGGCAACAACGAATGCCGGAGGATGCAGGAGACAGCCGTGACCGGCAAACTGGAGCTGATCGTCGGGCCCATGCGCAGCAACAAGACCGCCGAACTGCTGCGCAGAATCGAGACGCGCCGCCAGTACGCCAAGCAGTACGTCCTGCTTCTCAAGCCTTCCGAGGACACCAAAGCCGCGGTTGGACTGGTGGAAAGCCGCAACCGGAACGGCTGCGGAAAGATGGAAGCGGTTGAATTCCGCTCCGCCGACCCCTGGTCGGTTCTGCCTGTCCTGGCGGCCACGGAGAAGCAGATCGGCAAGCGCGTCGAGTGTGTCGCCATCGATGAGGGCCAGTTTGTCCAGGACCTCTTTCACTTCACCCGGCGCCTGCTCGAAACGGGCTATGACGTGATGGTCTCCGGCCTCGAACTCGATTTTCGCGGAATGCCCTTCGGCGAAATGATGGACCTCTCCTGGCTGGTGCGCACCTACTCAGGAAGTGTCACCGAGCTGGTGGCCTACTGCGCCTGCGGAGCCAAGGCGCTCTATCCGCAGCGGCTCATCGATGGGAAACCCGCCTCCTACGACAGCCCCATCATCATGGCCGGCGACAACTACGAGCCACGCTGCGCCGACCACTTCATCCTTCCCGGACGGCCGCACTAGCGAAAGGCTCGGGCGGCTCCAAGGCAGCGAATCCCCTCATCGACCGGAGAAGCCGGGTGCCCCGGAGCCTGATTCCCGGACCTGGGAGCCGATTCAGCCCTACCCCTCGGTTTGATAATCGGCAATTTTTAACTTGGTGAACAGTAAGTGAACGAGGAGTTCTCGCCATTCAAAGCATCATTTCAGTGCCTGGAAGCCAAACGTCCAGCCGCGCGCTCGAGCATAGTTGTTTGCGGCATTGACTGAATCGGAATACTTGATCTGTATTTGCGTCTTGGCCGGGTCGCTCGAAGCCAGGTAGGGAAAGAGTCTTGAAAATACGCCGAACCCCGTAAGAGGCAGCAGAATAGATGCGTCGCCGTAACCTTCGAACCGTTGACTCTTGGCCGTTGTCAGGTCGAGGGGCAGGTACCAGGCTCCCAGGTCAATCGTGCTTCCCAGGCAATACTGAACCGGCGAGGCGACAGGAGCACCGGCCGGAGGCGCGGGCTTGCCTATCTTGCCCAGCCATCCAAATACCTTGCAGCTTACCGGCACGGTAATCGAAGACCAGGAGAAAGATGGATTGAGTGAAAAGTCGTCCGCCGACAGCAGGGGCGACTTGGCTGTTACCAGTTGATTGATTCGATGCGTGTAGAGTCCCGCGAGTGCGAGCTGAGGCGCCAGCGGCGCTGAGATCGCCTGATTGTTGAAGACCGGCGCCGACTTCGACCAGGGCGTCAACAGACTCGTGGAGAGGCTCGTAACGGCAGAGAGATTTGTCGCCGTCTGGTTGCCCTGAATTCTCTCTTCAAGCTGAACGGGTGAATAGACCTTTGGAAACAGGTCGCGTTGCGCGCCGAATGCGGCCAGGAATGCGCTCTTGCTGTCTTTCTCGTCCGTTGAAAACAGGTCGGTGCTCTTTGCATAGAAATTCACGGGGGCGTTGTGGAACAGGTCCGTCTCGGCAAGGGCCAGGGTCATTTGCCCCACGTCCCGGCTTTTCCCGTTCGTCAACGCTTCTCCGGGCGCCGATTGCAGTGTTCCCGACGATGTGAATTGATTGCTTGAGGTCAGCTTCAACTTGCCATCGGATTGAGCCAGAATCTCGGGCTTGCCGTTATTGGAATCGTAGAGAGTCACCCGCACCAGGTCGGTGTTCTTCACCCGCGAATTCAGAAACAGAGAGACACCGCCCGGATCGCCCGCTCCATCGCAGCTCGTGAATAGCTTCCCCGTCCTCAGGTCGATCCCGTCTGGGACGATATCCCGAAACTCGACCACGCGGGGCGGGTTCCTGGGGGGTGTATCGACAATCTCGATCTTGTAGGAGGCTGGCGAAAGGCAGTTCCAGTGTTTGTTGTTGACTGCCTGGTTGACAGCGTCGAAGATCAGGGTTGGACTATTCAAACTCACGTGGATCGTATCCATCGGTTCGAGGGATGGATAGCGAATCAGGGCTCTCTCAGTCACCGTCAGGACGGGCGGCGTGACGGGAGCCGGAGCGGCCGCCTCCGGGGTAACAGGTTTGTCGCTGGAGCTCTGCGCAATGGCAACAATGGCGCCTGCCGGCATGAGGCCAAGAATGAGGGCGTAAGAACCTGCTCTGAGAATCGATTTCATCCGAGTCCCGCAATCAGAGCAATCACCGTGCTCATTACGGCTCCTGGTGCGTCGAGTGCGGTCCCCACCTTGATCTGCTGCGCCTGAGAATAGCACGAGGGGGGGATAATCTGCGGTGAGTTCCCGGTCAATCCATCATTGACCGCCTTCCATTGTGCTCCCTTGCTTCCGCCAGGGAAGGCCGCCGAGACAAGAGCGGCGTTGAACTTCGTAAGCGTCCCAGCGGGGTACGTCCCTGCTGCAAGCGACTGGAGATAACCTCCAACATAATTCTGCAGATTTCTGTAATTATTCAATAGATCGAGAAACGTATTCGCCGACAAATCCCCCACATTCAATGGGAGGCCTGTGTTCAGCATGGCCGCCTGAACGAAGTTATTCTGGTACGCCGTGGGAATCACAGTAGCGATTGCGGCTTTTGCAAAGTGGATTGGATCCATGGCAAGCGCATTCGTGTTGAATGAGCATGCGGTCTGGAAACCGTGAAGATAGTAAAAGCAGGTCTGGAGAGCAAAACCCTGGGGTGAGGTTGGCATAAATCTCCTTAACTATTACGCTGCTATGCTGCGCTTCGTGGCCCTGCGAAGAGCCTGATCCACTCTTCTGCTTGTCGACACACCGGGCGACGAGATTCGAGACTAAAGAGCGCCCAGAGAGAGAGGATCATAAACCGAAAGAATAACAAAGGAAGGATCGTGGTTCTGGAGCCCTTGACTTAATGACACCAAAACAACCTGGCAGCGTCAAGAACTTTATATAAATCGAATGGAAATTACAAGGGCAAAGGTAATGCATTCGCGCAGACCAACCTATCACCATCAATATTGGTGAACCTGGTAACTTCCGGCCCAGGCGGGGCGCCCGCTTCCTGAAATACAAGGGCCACTCCGCATCAGCGGAATGGCCCTTTGTCCAGGTTTGCGGCCGGAGTTACTTTGCCGCCACCAGCGGTCTAGTGCTGAGGCTGCCGTCCTTATAGCCCTTGGCGATCTCGGCAATGGTAACCGCCTTGTAGTCGCCCGCGTGGCCGGCCTGGCCGAACTGCGTCATGCGCTGCGCCACCACCTTCTGCATCGCCTCGCGCGCCGGCTTCAGGTAATCGCGGGGATCGAACTTCTCCGGTGTCTCCCACAGCACCTTGCGAATGGCCCCGGTCATGGCCAGGCGGTTGTCCGTGTCCACGTTGACCTTGCGCACGCCGTTGCGGATGCCCAGTTGAATCTCCTCGACCGGCACGCCCCAGGTCTCCTTCAGCTTGCCGCCGTAATGGTTGATAATCTCCTGCAAGTCCTTGGGCACCGACGAGCTGCCGTGCATCACCAGATGGGTGTTGGGCAGGCGCTTGTGAATGGCGATGAGAACGTCCATCTTGAGGACCGAGCCGTCGGGCTTCTTGGAGAACTTGTAAGCGCCGTGGCTGGTGCCGATGGCGATGGCCAGCGCGTCAACGCCGGTCAACTCGGCAAACTCGACCGCCTGATCGGGGTCTGTGATGTGCTCCAGGCCCGAACCGCCCGCGCCGTGGCCGTCTTCGACGCCGCCCAGCACGCCGATCTCGCCCTCCACGGTGACGCCGCGCTCATGCGCGAAATCAACCACTTTTTTGGTGACTGCAACGTTCTCTTCAAAGCTGGCCGGGGTCTTGCCGTCCTCCTTGAGCGAGCCGTCCATCATGACGCTGGTGTAGCCCAGCTCGATGGCGCTCTTGCAGGTCTCGAAGCTGTTGCCGTGATCCTGGTGCATGGCGATGGGAATCTCGGGATTCAGCTCGGCCGCCGCCAGGATGAGGTGGAAGAGATAGCGGTCCTGGGCGAACTGGCGCGCGCCGCGGCTGGCCTGGATGATGACCGGCGAGTTGGTTTCCTTCGCGGCGCCCATGATGGCCTGAATCTGTTCCATATCGTTGACGTTGAATGCGCCGACGCCGTAACCGCCCTTGGCGGCCTCGTCGAGCAACTGCCGCATGGAGACTAGAGGCATGTGAGTTTCTCCTGTGCGCCGGAAGTCCGGCGCGTTGAGTTTGGGGTCCGGCCGCCTGTGTGTTCGGGTGCTTCAGAACAGGCAATCAGCCCGTCGGGCGGCAAGAACCGCGATCATCTTTATGGTAGCAGGAACGCGCAAGGAAAAAGTGTGTGCTTCCGCACAGGCGCAAAATGCCGCGCCAGTCGCCCGATTCAGGAGAGGAGTTCCGATCTGGACGGCGTCCCTTGACAGCAATGCGGTCTGCTCCTAACCTTCCCTTATGGAACTTCAGCTTCCCGAACGTCAGGCGGCGGGACTTGCCAGCCTCTCCACGCGCACCGGCCGCAGCACATCGGAACTGGCGGCGGAGGCCGTGGACCGCCTGCTCGCCCAGGAGAACTGGTTCGACTCTCAAGTCCAGTTGGGCATCGATCAAATAGCCCGCGGCGAATTCCTTGAAGAGGAAGAGATGGATGCTCGCGTGGCGCGGATGATGCGGGCTTGAGACGGCTGCGATGGTCGATTGCCGCGGCTGACGATCTGGAAAGCATCGCCAACTACCTCTGGCTTTACCACCCCTCCTTTGCAGCCTCCACCATCCAACGGCTCTACGACGCGGCCAAGTCGCTCAAGGCGTTTCCCTATGCAGGCCGCGCTGGCATGAAGAGCGGCACGCGCGAGTTGGTTCTCGCGCCTCTGCCTTATCTTTTAATTTATAGCGTGGACGATCTCACGATTCACATCCTGCGCTTTCTTCACGCCGCTCAGGATCGTCCTTAATGCAACAGCCACGCCATCTCTGGCGAGGCGCTACAACCCCAGCACCGCCCGCTGCGCGGTGAAGATCTCCTTCATTCCCGCCTCGGCCAGATCGATGAGGCCGTTGAGCTGCGCCCGCGAAAAGCTGCCCTTCTCCGCTGTGGCCTGGGTCTCGATGAGGCCGCCGTCGGCGGTCATCACCACGTTCATGTCCACCTCGGCCTGCGAGTCCTCCTCGTAGCAGAGGTCGAGCAACGCCGTGCCGCCGACGATGCCCGCCGAGGTCGCGGCGACGAGCTGTTTCAGCGGCGATACTTTGAGCGTTCCCGCCTCCGCCAGCGCGTTCAGCGCCAGCGCCAGCGCTACGGCTGCGCCGGTAATCGCCGCCGTGCGCGTGCCGCCATCGGCCTGGATCACGTCGCAATCCAGAATCACGGTGCGCTCGCCCAGAGCCTTCATGTCCACCACCGAGCGCAGGCTGCGGCCAATCAGCCGCTGAATCTCGTGCGTGCGCCCGCCTATCTTGCCCCGCTCGCTCTCCCGCGGCGTCCGCGTCACCGTCGCGCGCGGCAGCATCGCGTACTCCGCAGTCACCCAACCGCGCCCTGAGTTGCGCAACCAGCCGGGAACGCCTTGTTCGACGGTGGCGCAGGTCAGCACCCGCGTGTTGCCCAGCGAGACAAGCACGGAACCTTCGGCGGTCTGGACAAATCCTGGAGTGAGCGTGAGCGGGCGAAGCTGGAGCGGAGTCCTGCCGCCGGGACGAAAGTAGGAAGAAGCTGCTGTATCGTGCATGGAGAAATTGTACGGGACGCACCTTGCCTGAGAACCTCCAATGCGGCCCCAAGCTTCCAGTTCCGGGATGGGAATTCGCTGATTTCTGAATCCGATTCAGGAATCTCCTTGTAACCCGCAGAAACGGCGCATCTTGCCCGCACCATGCCCCCCTCCATCTTTCCCGTTTTGGAACATATCCCCCACCCAGCTCCATTGCCTCTTTCCGGGTATTGGACGCGGAACTCCTCCCTTATCAGGAACTTAATCTATCCGTTCTGGTTTGGCACGCCACGTGTATTAGAAGAGGACAGTTTCCGAAACAGGGAACAGGGATCAGGGATCAGGGAACAATTCGAAGCTGTGGGGAATTTGAGACTGACCACTGATCACTGACCACTGATCACTGAGGAAGAAAAGGAGCGGGCGATGCAGCAGACAGGACAGACAACGGAATTCACTGAAACAGGGCCGGCGGCAACAAGTCTGGCTGAAACAGGGCTGGCGGCAATCGGGCTGGCCGGAGCCGGGGCGGATCAGGCCGGCCGCAGGCGGGTCGAGGCCGTGGTCGAGACTCTGGCCAACCTGCGCAGCAAGGGCGAGAGCCTGGCCGCGGTGGCGCATGACTCCCGCAACATGGTCACGGCGCTGGGGCTCTATTGCGATCTGCTGGAGGAGCCGGGGGTGCTCAACCCATCGTTCCTTCACTACGCCAACGAACTGAGGCTGGTGGCCACGGCCAGCCGCCGGCTGGTGGAGAAGCTGTTGGCCCTCGACGCCCGCCTCGATGCCCGCCTTGGCCCGGAGGCCGGCCTCTCCTGGGCAACCGGCGCGGCCCAGACGGGGGCCGAGCCGCTCGCCGCTGAGCGGCTGGAGCGGGCTCGCCGCTGGGATCTGATGCCCGCCGAGCCGATCAACAACCTGGCCGGAGAGCTGCTGGCTAATCGCAATCTGCTCTCGGCCCTGGCCGGGCCCTCCATCGCCCTCACCGTGGACGCCGAGGGCGGCGCGCAACCCGTGCGGCTGACCGGCGAGGACCTGACCCGGATTCTGGTCAACCTGGTCAAGAACGCCGCCGAGGCCATGCCCGACGGAGGGCGAATCTCTATCAGCCTGCATGAGTTTCATGCCGAAGCGGAGGCCCATCCGTGGCTGATGCTGACCATTGATGACAACGGGCCCGGCATCCCCCGCAAGGCGCTGGAGAAGATCTTCGACTCCGGCTACACCACCCGGTACAGCGGCGCCTCCAGAAATGGCGGCTGGCCGGCCTCCCATCGCGGGCTGGGCCTGTCCATCACCCGCTCCATCGTCGAGGCCGCCGGCGGCCGCATTCATGCCGCCAACCGCGCCCCGGCCGGAGCTCGCTTCCAGATCGAGCTGCCCGCCCGCTCCCGCTGACGCGGGCGAAAATCTGGCGGTCCGTTGCCCAAAAAGAAGTCCTGGGGCGGCGGCAATAAAAATCCTGTTTACCCATTTGCGCGTGAGGCGAATACAATGCTCGAAACAGCTCTCAACACAAGAACCATGGAGTTTATCCCCCAACTCGCGGAGCCGCCGGTGCGCCTGCACCTGCTGGTGGTCGACGCCGATACCGCGATGCGCTCGGCCTGTGCCGAGATCGCCAGCAGCCTGGGCTACGCGGTGGAGAGCACCGGCGACCTGGCTCAGGCGCGCAGCCTGTTGCGTGGCAGCGCGGCCGATATCCTGCTGGTCAACCTTCCTGCGGGCTCCAACCAGGGCTTAGAGCTCGTCAGCGAGGTCAAGCTGCTCTACCCCCAGACCGCGGTCATCGCCATGACCGCCTCCGGATCGGTCAACGCCGCCGTCGAGGCCATGCGCTGCGGAGCCAGCGACTATCTCGCCAAGCCCTTCGCCATGGACGAGCTGTCTACGGTTCTGGATCGCGCCGCGGCCTCGCTGGCCACCGACACCGCCACCCGCCAGTTGCGCGAGCGGCTCCGCCTCTCGCAGGGACTGGGCGCGATGATCGGCCGTTCCGGGGAGATGGAGAAGCTCTACCGCATCCTCTCCAAAGTGGCCCAGAGCACCCACCCCGTCCTGATCCTGGGCGAAAGCGGCACCGGCAAAGAACTGGTGGCGCGGACCATCCACGCCTACGGACCTAATTCGCAAAAGCCCTTCCTGCCGGTCGACTGCGGCTCGCTGGTTCCTACCCTGATCGAGAGCGAGCTCTTCGGCTACGTCAAGGGGGCCTTCACCGGGGCCAACCGCGCCAAGGACGGGCTGCTGGTCTCGGCCGAGGGAGGCACGGTCTTTCTCGACGAGATCGGCGAGCTGACCCTCGACCTGCAGGCCAAGCTGTTGCGCGCGTTGCAGGAAAAGGAGGTCCGCCCGGTCGGCGCCACCCACCGCATCCCCATCAAGGCGCGCATCGTGGCCGCCACCAACCGCGATCTGGCGGTGATGGTGGAAAAAGGCGCCTTCCGCAAGGACCTCTTCTACCGGCTCAACGTGGTCAACCTGCGCCTGCCCCCGCTGCGCGACCGTCGCGAGGACATTCCGCTGCTGGCGGCGCATTTTCTGGACCGCATCAGCCGCGAGCACGGCGCCAAGTTTACCCTGAGCGACGAGGCCCTGCGCACCATGATGCGCCACGACTGGCCGGGCAACGTGCGGGAGCTCGAACATTCAATCGAGCGGGCCTGCGCGCTCTCCTCCGGGCCCATCCTGCACCTGGGCGACCTGCCCACGCAGCTTCAGCAGCAGGGCCTGGAGGCCCGGCGCTCGGCCGCACTGGCTGGCGAGCCGGCCGCCGAGGGCAGCCAGCCGCAGTTGACCACTCTGGCCGATCTGGAACGCCAGGCCATCCTGGGAGCCATTCGCGCGCTCAACGGCGACAAGCTCCAGGCCGCCCGGCTGCTGGGCATCGGCAAAACCACACTCTACCGCAAGCTGAAGGAGTACGGCATCGCCGAGCCGCTTCGGGAAGAGTGACCGGTTTCGATTCAAGCTGGAACCGATTGCGCCGATAAACCAATTACGGAAGATTTCACAGATCTCGGGCGGGAATGGAACCGCGCGGATCGTAGAGGACTCCGGCCGCGGGCTGGCCGGGAGAACTGACGAGGAGCTGAAAATGAGCATTCTGATGGTGACCGGAATTGAAGGCGCCCGTAACTGCGCCGCAGTGGTGGCAGCGCAACTGGGTATGGAGGTCGAGGTGGCCGAAGGGCGCAAGGCCGCGCTGGCCGCGCTGCGCCGCCGCGAGTTTTTGGCCGTCGCGGTGGACGAGACCATGGCCGAGTGCGATCCGGCCGCCGCCGAAGCCGTCTGGGAGCGCGCCGGGCTGGCCATCCCCCTGCAGATCAACTTCGCCCTCTCCGGCGCGGCCCGTCTGATCCGCGAGATTCGCTCCGCCCTGCGCCGCCGCGAGCGCGAGCAGATGCTGGCCCGCCGCGCCGCCACCGCGGCTATCGAAACCGAGCTCAAATCCACTCTCGCCGGCCTGCTGCTTCACTCCCAGTTGGCTCTCACCGGCGCCGAAAGCTCCTCGCCGGTTGCCGAAAGGCTGCGCATGGTGGCCGATCTGGCCGGCAACCTCCGCCAGCAGTTGAACTCTTCGCAGCAGGTCCGCGCCGACACCGCCGCCTGAGCCACCTGCGGTGGGAGGATTGGCCGTCCAGGCAGACACCTCCCGTTGGTCGGTCAACCTTCGCGGATGCCCCAGCTCCGGGATCCCAAAAGACTGGTCTTCGTCCGTGTGGTGGAGTTCCGGATTTTCGGAGCAGAGAATGTGAGCCGGGATTAGAGATTTCATTGCGTTGCACGCGCGCGCCGGGGTGATCCTTGTCCCGGCGCTCTTTTTTCGGCTTCAGCATGTCTTTGAGCAATGCTTTGAGCGACCCCACCTACGCCGCCGGTGCTGGGAACCTATCGAGCACTCGGTCCCTGGTCCCTATTCCCTGTTCCCAGCCTCTTCCATGCCGTAGAATCAAGCTGATATGAAGTGTCCTTATTGTGGCTTTGCGCAGGACCGGGTGGTGGACTCGCGGGAGAGCAAGGAGGCCGACTCGATCCGGCGGCGGCGGGAGTGCGAAAGTTGCAACCGGCGCTTCACCACCTATGAGCGCATCGACGAAATCCCTTACATGATGGTCAAAAAGGACGGCCGGCGCGAGCGCTTCGACCGCCAGAAGGTCTTGAGCGGCCTGCTGCGCGCCTGCGAGAAGCGGCCCGTGCCTTCGAGCAGCCTGGAGGCCATTGTGGACGCCGCCGAGGCCTTTCTGGCCGACGCCCCGGAGCGCGAGCGCACTACGGCCGAGATCGGCGAGCTGATCATGGAGCGCCTCAAGGGGATCGACACCGTGGCTTACATCCGCTTCGCCTCGGTCTATCGCGACTTCAAGGATGTGCGCGAGTTCAAGGAAGAGCTCGAAGGGCTGCTGGGCAGCAAGAGAAAGAAGCAGTGAACAGTGGTCACTGATCACTGAGAGGAAAATCAATGACCGAGCAAAAGACCCACAAAGTAACACTGATTCCCGGCGACGGCATCGGCCCGGAGGTCACGCAGGCCGTGGTCCGCATCCTCGAAGCCACTGGCGTCCGCTTCGAATGGGAGCGGTTTGCCGCCGGCGCCGAGGCCTTCGAGATCTTCGGCGAGTACATTCCCGCCGCGCTCTATCAGTCCATCGAGCGCAACGGCGTGGCCCTCAAGGGGCCGGTCGCAACCCCAATCGGCGGCGGCTTCAAGAGTATCAACGTCACCCTGAGAAAGCGCTTCGACCTCTTCGCCAACTTCCGCCCCATCAAGAATCTTCCCGGCCTGGCAACGCACTGGCCCGGCGTGGACCTGATCATTGTGCGCGAAAACACCGAGGGCGAGTACCTGGGACTGGAGCACGAGGTGGTCCCCGGCGTCGTCGAGGCCATCAAGGTCATCACCGAGAAAGGCTCCACGCGCATTGCCAAATTCGCCTTCGAGTACGCCCGCAAGCACGGCCGCAAGAAGGTTCACTCCATTCACAAAGCCAACATCATGAAGTTGTCGGATGGTTTGTTTCTGCGCTGCGCCCGCCAGGTGGCCGAGGAATTTCCCGACATCGTCTACGGCGAGCACATCATCGACAACACCTGCATGCAACTGGTGATGAACCCCTACCAATACGACACGCTGCTTCTCGAAAACCTATACGGCGATATCGTCAGCGATCTCTGCGCGGGACTGGTGGGCGGGCTGGGCCTGGTCCCCGGCGCAAATCTGGGCCTCAACTGCGCCATCTTCGAGGCGGTTCACGGCTCGGCTCCCGACATCGCGGGCAAGGATATCGCCAACCCCACGGCGCTGTTGCAATCCGCCGTGCTGATGCTGCGCCACCTGGACGAAGAGGCCGCGGCTGACCTGGTGCACAAGGCTCTGGAGACCGTCTATGCCGAGCGCAAGACCCTCACCCGCGACGTAGGCGGCACAGCCGGAACCAGCCAGTTTGCCGACGCCGTGCTGGCGGCCATGGGATAAATCGGCGCCTGGAGCAGCGAAGTAACCCCGGCTTCATCGCGCCGCTGCGCCCGCCATTTCCATGCAAGTTCCGCCCTGGCAAAGATGGCTCCGGGGGCTGTTCATAATAAATTGAGAAAATTGACAATAATCCAGGACAAGAGAACGTATGTTGTGTATGCTTCTCAGCAGCGCGAGCAGCGCAAGCTGCCTGCCATTTCGAATCCAAGTGAGGTTACCATGTTAAGCCCAATCTCTGGCATCAAACGGTACAGCGCGCTCGCGCTCTTCTCCATCCTGGCTTTCGCTGTTTCTTCGGCTACGGCCCAGGGAACCACGGCAGCTGCTGGAACCACGGCACCCACGGAAGCTGCGCCGGTGGTAACAGCTCCACCCACACCGCCAACCAAGCCTATCGTTCACAACTGGAAATTGAAGAAGCTGAACGGAAGCGTCAACCTCACCATCAACCCCGACGGCAGCTCTGACTTTTCCGGCGGATTCAAGGACAAGAAGCCAGGCTACGATTGGGATATCTCGATAGCCGTGAAGAGCAGCACCGGGGCCGTCATTGTTTACCACTACGAGGGAGACGCTTCAAACGGGGTTCAATTCAGCAAAACTGGCTCAAGCGCTTTCATCGCGGATGACTATTCCACCTTTACATCGAAGCACACATGGTCTGGGGTTTACACCTTCCATCTGAGCGCAGCGGGCAGAAGGCAGCACTACGAGGAGATGGAAGCCCGGCGGAAGAAGCTGCACGAGGAAGCGGTAGAAGCCATTAAGAAGCATGACAAGGAACTCCTCAAGCAGAAGAGGGCCGAGGAGAAGGCGGAGGCAGCGGCAGAGGTGAAGTGGGAGGAAAACTACGCTAAACAGCATCCGGCCGGCGGCAGCAGTGGTGGTGGCGGCGGCATCGGTTCGGTTGTTAGCGGCGTTGCGTCCACTGTCGGCAGCGTCGTTAACTCTGTAGGTGGTGTAGTCGGCGACATTGCCAGCATGTTCTAAACCCATCCCTTTGGGATCGAATCGCGGGAGCGGGGAATCCTAGGTTGGAAATCTGTTTGCTCAACTGCATGGCTGAGGCATCCGGCTACCCCTTCCTGGAACTTGGACAGCACAAAAGGCTGGGCATCTTGCCCAGCCTTTTGTCGTTGTTCGAGCGCAATATCCGAGTCGCTGTCAGAACAGAGAGTTACACAGGTGGTGTGCAGGCCCTCCCGTTGCCCGTGGTGACCCCCGGCTCCGCAATCGACGGTCTTTCATGGCAGTTGAAAAGGTCAGAAATAAATTCAAGACAAGAGAACGTCTGGTGTGTATGCTTCTCGACAGCGCGAGCAGCGCAAGCTGCCTGCCCTATCGAATCAAGGAGGTTACGATGTCCAAGCACATCTCTGCCATCAGGCGGTTTAGCGCACTTGCGCTCTTCGCGATCCTAGCCTTCGCCGTTTCTTCGACGATGGCCCAGGCTCCAACCACCACTGCGGCCACCACTCCTACCGGGAAACCAGCCCAGTGCTGACGAATCCTCCGGTCCAGGGGCCGATCTCGCACAATTACAAACTGTACGAAGATTAACGGCACGCTCAACATCACCATCAATTCCGATGGGACCTGGGACTTTTCCGGGACCGGAAAGGCGTTTCTTCACAAGGATTACGATGTGAGTCTGGCCTTGAAGAACAAAGAGGGCGAGATGGTTCTGTTTCAATACATCGGAGACGCCTCGCACGGAATTCAATTCAGCAAGCAGGGGCAGACAACGGTCCTCAAGGACAACTTCGCCTCCTTCGCTGAAGGGGCACAAGCTCATCGTGGTCATATCGCTTCTCAGAGGACAAGGAAGGCCGGGCATTGGCCTATGAAGCCCGGATGAAGAAACTGGAGGCGTTGCGCAGGGAAGAGGAAGAAGCCAGGAAGAGACACGACGAGAAGGTGGCGGCCGAAAAGAAGGCAGCCCGCGAGAGGGAAGAGCAGCAGCAGATTGACGCGGAGCGGGAGCAGCAGCAGCGGCTCAGCAGAAGAGCAGCGGCGGCGGCGGCGGGTCGAGCGTAGGCAGCGTCCTGGGCGCTATCGGCGGAGTCGCTGCAGGAATCTTGTCGTTCCTGTAGACCAAGAAAGTCAGGGTTCTCTCCGCAGGAGCCATGCGGTGGCAGCTCCCGCGATATCCTGGGCAACACAAAAGGCTGGGCATCTTGCCCAGCCTTTTGTTTTCCTATGCAGCGGGTCAGTTTCCTCCTTGTCCGTCAAGTAGAAAACTGCGCCCTTACGCGACGATTCGATACCATATCTACAGGAAAGGAGCCGGACCCTCAAATGCATTACTTATTGTTCTACGAATTGGCCGATGACTACATCACCCGGCGCGCGGAGTTCCGCAATGCGCACCTCGAAATGGCGTGGAAGGCAAGCGAGCGCGGCGAGTTGCAGTTGGCGGGCGCGCTCGCGAATCCCACTGACGGCGCTGTTCTGCTCTTCAAAGGCGACTCGCCTGAAGCTGCCGAAAAGTTTGCCCGCAACGATCCCTATGTTAAGAACGGCTTGGTGAAGCGCTGGCATGTGCGGGAATGGATGACGGTGGCGGGAGCGGGCTGCGCGAATCCCGTCAGGCCGCAGACAGCGCCGCAGGCGAAATGACACGGAGCGGGTTTTTGCCTTCAAACCGTCATGGATATTGCGGCACCGCGCCGATCCTCCTGTACACTGGATTCATTAAGGACATGAAGAACAAATATCCAATCGGCATCCTGGGCGCAACCGGAATGGTGGGCCAGCGTTTCATCCAACTGTTGGAGCGCCATCCGTGGTTCAAGGTCGCGTGGTTGGCAGCCAGCGACCGTTCGAGCGGCAAAAAGTATGGCGAAGCCGCCCGGTGGCGCCTCGACACACCGCTGCCCGAGCGCATCGCCAAAATGACCGTCGCCCCGGCCGACCCCGAGGGCGCGCCCAAAATCATCTTCGCCGCTCTCGACGCTGGTTTTGCCCGTGAACTCGAGCCTCGCTTTGCCGATGCCGGATGCGCCGTAGTATCCAACTCCAGCGCCTTCCGCATGGCCCCCAACGTGCCTCTGGTCATTCCTGAAATCAATGCAGCACATCTCGGCCTCATCGAGGAGCAGCCCTCGCGGCGCGCCTCGGGCGGCTACATGGTCACCAACCCCAACTGCTCCACCATCGGCCTCGTCATGGCCCTCAAGCCCCTCGAGCAGCGCTTCGGCATCACGCAGATCATCGTCACCACCATGCAGGCCGTCAGCGGCGCGGGTTATCCCGGCGTCCCATCGATGGACATCCTTGGCAACGTCGTCCCCTACATCGGCAGCGAAGAAGAGAAGATGGAGGCCGAGACCCTCAAGCTGCTGGGCAAGCTCGAAGGCCACGCGGTTACGCCGCTGGCCGCGCGCATAAGCGCCCACTGCAATCGCGTCGCGGTCGAGGACGGCCACACGGAGAGCGTCAGCATCAAGCTCGCAAAGCCGGCCACACACGAAGAGATTCTCGCCGCATGGGCTGACTTCCGTCCGCTCGCCGGCCAGCAACTGCCCACCGCGCCCGATCAGCCCATCGAGTGGGCGCCGCAACCGGATCGCCCGCAACCACGCCTCGACCGCAATCGCGGCAACGGTATGTCCGTGACAGTCGGCCGCCTGCGCCCCTGCGGAGTGCTCGACTGGAAGTTCACCGTGCTCTCGCACAACACCATTCGCGGCGCCGCCGGAGCCGCCATCCTCAACGCCGAACTGCTGGCAAGCCTCAGCAAACTGGGACCGGTGTCTAAGATGTAACGCCCGGATGATTTTGAAAGGGCACGACTTTAGTCGTGCCGAAAAGTGCAATAAAAAACAAGGGGCTTTAGCCCCTGAGGTACGTTGGTAAACTCGCATGAGCCTCGTAGTCATGAAATTCGGTGGCACATCGGTCGAGGACCCGGCGGCCATCCGTCGTACCGCGGCCATCGTCGCCGGGCGCGTGGCGATGGGTAAGCGGCCCGTGGTCGTCGTCAGCGCCATGGCCAAGGTCACCGACCAGCTCCTGCGCGCCGCCGCCATTGCCGCTGAGGGCGACCGCACCGGCGCTCTGGCCATCAGTTCGCGCCTGCGCTCGCGTCATCGCGACACCGCCGCCGAACTGGTCAAGGACTCCGCCGCCCTCGTTGACCGGATCGACCGCAAGTTCGACTCCCTCGACGAAATTCTGCGCGGCCTGGCCGCCATTCTCGAACTCACCCCGCGCATCTCCGACCTGATCGCCAGCTACGGCGAGCTATTCTCCTGCCGCATCGCCGCCGCCGCATTTCGCGAACTAGGCATCAATGCCGTCCACAGCGACGCGCGCCAGATCATCATCACCGATTCGCAATTCCAGAAGGCAATCCCGCAGGATGCGCTCATCGAAGAACGAGCCGCCATAAAGCTGCTGCCGCTGCTCGCGCAGGACCAGGTCCCCGTCATGGGCGGCTTCATCGCCGCCAACGAAGCCGGCATCACCACCACGCTCGGCCGAGGCGGCTCCGACTTCACCGCTGCCCTCATCGGCGGTGCGCTCCAGGCCGAAGCCATCGAAATCTGGACCGACGTGGACGGCATCATGAGCGCCGACCCGCGCGTCTGTCCCGATGCACTGCGCGTCAAGGTCATCAGCTTTGAAGAAGCCGCCGAGCTGGCTTACTTCGGCGCAAAGGTCCTGCACCCTGCCACCATCCTGCCCGCCGTCAAAAAGAACATCCCCGTTCTGGTGCTCAACAGCCGCAACGCCGCCTGCGAAGGCACGCGCATCATCTCGCTGCCCCCGCCCTGCAATAGCCCCTTCAAGTCCATCGCGGTCAAAAAGAAGCTCAGCATCATCGACGTGGTGGCCAGCCGCATGTTGATGACCCACGGCTATATGAAGGCCATCTTCGACATCTTCGACAAGCATCAGTGCCCGGTCGATATGGTCTCCACCAGCGAAGTCTCGGTCTCGCTCACCGTTGACTCCAACGAAAAGCTGCCCGCCATCGCCGCCGATCTCGGCCAACTGGCCGACGTCAAATACGAAGGCCGCAAAGCTCTGGTCTGCCTGGTCGGCGACGATATCCGCGGCCGCAGCGGCATGGCCGCCCAGGTCTTCAACGCCGTCCGCCACATCAACGTCCGCATGATCTCCCAGGGCGCCAGCGAAATCAATATGAGCTTCATGATCGACGAGGACGACGCAGATGAAGCCGTTCGCTCGCTCCACGCCGCGTTCTTCCAGGACCCCGACCCGGAGATCTTCGATGTGGAAGCGCGCCGTACATAGTCCATCTTGCAAGCAATGCGGCAGCTAACTCACGCAGCGCCGCCAACTCGCCAACTTGCGAACCCACGCAGCGGGGCCAACCCGGCAAAGCAATCCAAGAGATCAGTCCGCCGTAGGATCAAATGACCCGCATCATTCTCCTGAACGACGGACACACAGCGCGTTCATGGTGTCGCCCTCGGCCCAATCCTCGAAACCCTTTTCCCTCCGCCCCCTCTGATAGTCGAAGTACCAGAAGGAAGCCTTGGAAGGACGGCCGTCGATATCAATCAGTGGATTACTGCTCCATTGGCGATCAAATGTGAGCAAGAGGCCTCCATTCACCTGAAGGTCGCTATTCCAATGCAAAATGTCGGAATAGCCAACATGCTCAGTAGCATAGGCTCGCAGGTTGACAAGGCCTTCCAACTCATCGATGGTTGCCAGCCTCCAGTCCGAGTACCCGGCCAATCGTAGATTGCGACAATACTTGGTCGCCCTGTGCCAACTCACGCGTCTACCGTTGTCCTTCGCGGCCCACATAAGTCCGGTGGAAGGATCGGTCCAATAACCACGTGCCTGAGTCTCCCGTGCCAGGCTTGGAGTCGCCGTCGAGAATTGAGCCCTGGCGGGCATGGCGAAGCCAATTAGAAGAATCAGTACAACAATTGCTTGCCACTTCATGATGCACGCTCCAAGCAAAGAAAAAGATTCTGAGAACTCTACATTACCCCGACCGATGGCCCAATTCCGGATTCCCGGACCTGGGAGATCACGAATCTCAACTGGTTTGGCCAATGTGTCCGAATCTCTTGCGGCCATAAATCACCAGCAGCGCCACCAGCAGCAGCAGAATCACGCCGATCACCAGCAGGCTGCCTTCGGGGCCGTCCGCGCCGCCGCTCCACAGCGCGTTGCCCGCCGGGCTGGTGGTCAGGTAGTGGCCGGGGGCGACCATGCCGCTGTCGGCGGTGCCGTAGAAGTAGGTCTCCGCCCAGTCCCAGGCGGCATGGCAGCCGATGGCCCACCAGGCCGAGCCGGTGACCCGGATGCTGACGCAGAAGACAAAGCCGATGGCGCCGCGGCAAAGATGCCAATCCAGTTTTCGCCGTTGTTGCCGGTGTGGATGAAGCCGAAGAGCGTCGAGGTGACCCAGGCCGCCTGCCAGAAACCGGCGCCTGGCGTTTTTTTCACATGGAGCAACAGGCAGGGAACAAGACCCAGCAGGGCGATGGCATAAACGCCCCAGACGCCGTTGCCTTTGCTCCGATGCAGCAACTCCACGCAGAGCAGGCCGACAATGCCCAGCGCCCACCAGAAGTTGATGCCGCGAGTGAGAGTGAATTGCAGGTAGCAGCGGAAGGTGCCCTCTTCGAAGAAGCCCACCAGCAGAAAGGCCGCCGCCCAGAGCGCGCCAAAGTTGAAGATCTGCGCGCCGGAGAGCGCCACGGGGCCGAAGTGCAGCCAGCCGCCCCAGGCCAGCGCTCCCACCAGCGCCGAGAGCGCCGCAAAACCTGCCGCCAGGCCGCTGAGAAAGTGAGGAATGCGCCGCGGCCCGGTCAGGTTGAAGGCCAGCAGGCTGCGGCGGCGCTCGATCAGCGCCACCAGCGACGCCGCCCCCACCAGCGCCAGAAAGGCAATCAGCTCTCCGAAGAACGCCGAACTGGCGTGAAATCGTTGCCTTGTTCGATAAGATGGAGCTGAAGAACGCGAATCCGACCGCGCCGCCAAGCAGGCCGAGCAGAATGAAAAAAATCAGCACCGACCAGCCGGCGCGCAGTCCCTGGCTGCCGAAGAAGATCCAGTGCACCAGTGAAAGAACCGGGCTCCCGGGAAGGGGCAACGGTTTCAGGCGTGAGGGCTGCGTCCGCGCCAGCTTCGGCGGACGGCGCTTCCGGCGGCAGGGGTTGAATCTCCGGCTCCATTGAGCCTCCTTCAAGAAAACACAGATTTGTGTGGTGGATTGCACTGATGGAAAGATACTCTACGAGATCACCGGCTGCAGTTCCGCCGCTAAAACGATTCCGGCCATTCCTGCGCTCCGTGCAGGATCGCGAGTACATGAATCATGTTTTCCAGGATTCTGTAAGCCACCAGATAGGAGGTTCCTGACACAGCGATCTCGCGAGTTCCGTCCACGCGTCCAATCCTGCCAGCGTGGCATGCGCGCAGTCAGCTGAATCGAGTTCCGAATCCGCCGCACCGCGCGGGAAGCCGGCAGGGTTGCCGACAGCAATGAAGTCGAAGATATTCTGGAGCTGGTTCACTGCCGGGATCGTCCAGCGAACTCTCACGCTGTTGCCCTGGCCTTCCGTGCTCCACTTTTCTTTTCGGTCATCCAGGAGTCAATCATTCTGCCGACTTCTTCGTCGTCGATCAGCTCTCCCTTCCGGGAGCTTCCAGGCCTTCTTGCACCATGGCGGCAAAGCGCAGTTGTTCGTTAAGATAGCCTTCCACCGCTTCATTCAGCAGGTAGCTGCGGTCGCGGTCCATGGCTTTAGCGAGCAGGTCCAGTTCGGCCACCTTCTCCGCGGCGATACGAAAGCTGATGGTGCGCGGGGTATTCATAATACAGAATAATACATCGTATTATACCCGGAAGCAACCGCATTGGGCCGCATCTTTTCTTTTGCTGGCGCCGAAGGCCTCAAATTTACAAGCGAACTTCGCGAATTCCGCCCCCGCCTTGACACAACCGGCCGTTCCCTTGATGCTAAACAGTTCCGGTTATTCGGTTTTTCAGCCTAAGAGGGAGGTCAAGTCTTGCGGGTTCGCGTCTTCTATCACGACAAATGCTTCGACGGAGCCTGCTCAGCCTCGCTCTTCACGCGCTTCCATCGCGAGTGCATCGCCCCCGGCGCCAGCTACGAGTATCACGGCCTGGTGCATCGCGCCGGCGCGCTCTTCGACGAGAGCGAGTTTACCGGCGACGAAAACGCCATCGTCGACTTCAAATACTCCGCCTCGCCCCGGATCACCTGGTGGTTCGACCACCATCTGTCGGCATTTCTTACGCCGCAGGACCAGCGAGCATTTTCTGGCCTGCAAGCAGGACCCGGTCTGCGGCGGGCGCAAGTTCTTCGATCCCAACTACACCTCCTGCACCAGCTTTCTGGCCCACATCGCCTCCACGCGCTTCGGCTTCGACACCGCGCCCGTCGCCGAGCTGATTCACTGGGCCGACATCGTGGACGGCGCGAAGTACGAGAGCCCCGAAGCAGCCGTCGAGATGGCCGCTCCGGCCATGAAGCTGACGCTGATCATCGAGTCCGCGCAGGATCCGATGCCTTCATTCCGCGCCTCATTCCGCTGCTCACCGAGATGCCGCTGGCCGAGGTGCTCAGCCAGCCCTTTGTCGCCGAGCTGCTGCCGCCGCTGCTGGAGCGCCACCAGCAGGCCCTCGAGCTGATCCGCAGCCGCGCCGAAGAGCGCGACGGCACCATCTTCTTCGACATCACCGACCATCCGCTCGAGGGCTATCAACAAGTTCATCCCCTACTATCTGCATCCCCAGGCCACGTACTCCATCGGCCTGTCGAAGTCCAGCTTCCGCACCAAGGTCTCCGTCGGCTCCAATCCCTGGACCAAGGCCGACCCGGCCAAGATGGTGAACCTGGCGCAGGTCTGCGAGCGCTACGGCGGCGGCGGCCACGCCCGCGTCGGCGCCATCAGCTTTCCGCCCGACCAGGCCGACAAGGCCCGCGCAGCCGCGGCGGAGATTGTGGCCGAGTTGAGGGCGAAGAACCCGCTGGGGTGAAACGGAATTGTGGACGCTTCGCGTGAGTAAGCGTTTTGAAAAGGCACGGCTTTAGCTCGTTCCCTTCATTCGCTCCTGCAATTTTGATGTGTTGCCCTAGGGAGCCTCCGCATTTCAGGGCGATTGATCGCGTTCCGCCTGGATCAGGTTTATCATTCCTGCTGTTCAGCTCTTCACAGCCCCAACTCACCAGCCCGTCTCTTCATCGCCTCCAGACAAAACGCGATGTGCGCATCCAGTTCGACGCCCAGCTCCGCCGCGCCCTGCAGAATGTCCTCCCGGTTCACGCCGCGCGCGAATGCCTTGTCCTTCATCTTCTTGCGCACGCCGGCCACTTCCACATCGGCAATCGCCTTGGTCGGCTTGACCAGCGCGCAGGCCGTCAGAAACCCGGCCAGCTCGTCGCAGGCGAACAGGGACTTCGCCAGATGCGTGACGCGCGGCACGCCGGAGTACTGCGCGTGGCCCAGAATGGCGGTGCGCAGCTCTTCAGGCCAGCCCAGCCGCTCCAGCTCGCGCACGCCCACAAACGGATGCTCCTCAGCCGTGGGGTGGCGCTCGTAGTCGAAATCGTGCAGCAGGGCCGTCGTCGTATAAAGCTCGATGAACGCTCTCCGTTCTTCCCCGGCCAGCCCCAGCCGGCCTGCCTCCGCCTCGCCCATGGCCGTTACGCAGGCCTCGACGGCCAGCGCGTGCTTGCGCAGGTTCTCGCTCTGGGTCCACTCGGTCAGCAGTTGCCAGGCCTGTGCACTTCCGTAACTTGAACCGTTGCCCAATGCATCACATCCGGTGCAGATATTCATTGTTTTTTCGGCCTCTTTGTTGCTCAGTCTGGTTCGTGATTCTTCCGGTTTCTCCGGTCATTCTAGCGGTATGACCTGTGAAACTTAGGTTTGTATCCAAGTTTTCACTTGACAATTATGGTTCGCATACCCGAAAGTAACACATATCGTGGTGCTGCGAAGCACCGCGGAGTTCCTGCTCTGGCACTCCGCACACCACTCATGGCAACTACTCAGCCTAGCGTGGAAACACGCGAAGTTGTCCGCTGCAATTTTACCGATTGCAAGCTGGTTCAGTTCAGACCAGCAACTCCCTTTGCAGAAGATGCCACAGGCCCCTCGATATCGAGGAGCCTGCTCTGCCCGGGCCAGTTCCGGTTGAGAGCAGCCCCGTCGATCCTTCCACCGAAGCCGGCCTGAGAGTGGCCGGCCAGGTGAAGGAGATTCGCCGCGCGCGCCATCTCAGCCAGCGCCAACTGGCCGGGCGCATGCAGGTGCCCCGCACCTACATCTCGAAGATCGAAAATGGCAAGGCCATCCCCACCCTCGGCTCTCTGGAGCGGCTGGCTGCTGCTCTGGGCGTGGATGTGCGCCAACTGGTCCGCGACGCCCGCAGCCTTCGCGACGAGGAGGTGGCGTCGATTCTGGCCGACCCTTTGCTGGCCGAGATTGCGGCCTTGCTGCCTTACCTGGACTCCCTGCACCGCTCGCTCGTCATGGGTACGGCGCGCGACATGGCCACGGACCATCGGCGCATTGCGTAAAGGCTCAAGGGCCGGGAACATTTCGTTCCCACTCTTGCGGTGAATGGCCGCCGCACTCTCCGCCGGAGCGCTGCCGCGCACTTCCGCCTTCTGGCCGGAGTGCGGCGACAATTGCGGCCCATGGGCGCTTGTGCTACGGTCGAGGATGAAATGCCTCGGCTCTCGGCTCCACGAGGATCCTGCGCCGGCCCGAAAGCCAGAAAGCATTTGTAGAGGCAAATCCTTTGGTTCCTGCTGCCATGCTGCGCATCGATGAGCTGACCGACGAGGAGCGCGCCGTCTACGCGACCCTCAAGCCGGAGCGCCTGCCCCAGCATGTCGCCATCATCATGGACGGCAATGGCCGCTGGGCAGGCCATCGCTCGCTCAAGCGCTTCCTCGGCCACCAGCAGGGCGCCAACAGCGTGCAACTGGTTACCGAAACCGCCTCGCGCATCGGCCTGCCCTGGCTCACCCTCTACGCCTTTTCGCTGGAAAACAACCTCCGCCGCCCCCGCGCCGAGGTCAACTTCCTCATGCGCCTGCTCAAGACTTATCTCGAGTCCAACCTCCAGCGCATGATGGACAACAACGTCCGCATGCGGTACATCGGCCGCACCCACGAGCTGCCCGCCGAGGTCCAGGAAAAGATGCGCTGGGCCGAAGAGGCCACGGCCGCGCAACACCGGAACCACCCTCACCCTGGCCCTCAACTACGGCGGCCGCTCCGAGCTGGTGGACGCCTTCCGCGGCCTGGCCGCCGAGATGAAGCAAAAACACCTCAGCCCTGCCCGCATCACCGAGGAAGACATTCACCGCCATCTCTACACCGCGCACATGCCCGACCCCGACCTGCTGATCCGCACCTCGGGCGAGATGCGCCTGTCGAACTACCTGCTCTGGCAGATCGCCTACACCGAGATCTTCGTCACCGAGCGCCTGCTGGCCAGACTTCCGCGGCATCCATCTGCTGGAAGCCATCGCAGACTTCCAGCTCCGCGAGCGCCGCTACGGCGGCCTCGGCGAAGAGGACGGCGAAGTGGAAGAGAACCCCGATCAAATCAAGATCGTGGCCAGTTGAAGTCTGGTTGAGCCCGCGCTAATTTTCTTTATTGCACAAATCAAAATTCCACAAGCATCTGCCATCCTGCTCCCTGCGAGGACGGATTGAGCATTTACATTTACTTCGCGGCAGGGCTAAAATTGCGGGCTGGGAACTGATTCCCAAGGAGGATGCAATGAAAAAAGTACTGGTAAGCATTTTTTCTGTGCCATCTTTCTGTCGTTGAGCCACCTGGCAGCAAGCCAAGCTACCTCAAGCAGCCTGAATGACCAACTGATTCAAGCCGCCAAGGCTGGTGACACCTCAGCAGTGCAGCAATTGCTGGACAAGGGCGCCAACATCGAAGCCAGGAATAAGGACGGCCACACGGCGCTGATGAACGCGGCCGACCAGGGCAAGACCGAGGTTGTGAAGCTGCTCTTGGAGAAGGGCGCGCAAATCGAGGCCAAAAATGTTGCCGGCGACACGGCGCTGATATCCGCTGCCTCAAGTTGCAAGACTGACACTGTGAAACTGCTCCTGGCGAAGGGCGCGAACATCAATGCCAAGAACAACTCCGACGACACCGCGCTGATAATGACGGCTATGGGGAACTGCACTGACGTTGCAAGGCTGCTGCTAGATAATGGCGCGAACATCGATGCCGTGAATATAGTTGGCTGGACGGCGCTGAAGTATGCAGATCTTTTCGACAGTGCCGATGTGGAGAAACTACTGCGAGAGAGAGGCGCACACTGAACTTCGGTGTTCGGCTCTTCTCGTTTGAAATTCGTGCGTTAGAGGCTCGTCCGGGCGGTACAAATCCTGCCCCGGCAGTGTATCCTCAACCCTGAATGAAACGTGTTCTCACCGCTCTCATCCTGATCCCACTGGTCTTGCTCCTGGTCTTCCTGGGACCGTGGTGGCAGTGGCTGTTTACCATGGCCGTGGCCGCGATTGCTGCACTGGCCGCATGGGAATTTCTCGGTCTGGCGGAGAAAGCCGGGGCCACCCCCCCCCGCATCGCCGTACTGGTGGCCATCCTGGCGCTCTTTGCCGGCTACTTCGAGTGGCCCGACCAGCCCGCTGCCATCCTCGGCATTCTGAGCCTGGGCCTGCTGGTTTACTGCACCTTTTTCCGGCCCGTTCAGCAGCTCATGGCCGACGCCTCGGCCTCCATATTCTGCCTGCTCTACCTCGGATTCACCCTGATTTCCCTGCCTGCCCTGCGCGAGCAGGCCAATGGCCCTTCACTGCTCACCTTCCTGCTGTGCGCGGTTTGGGCCGGAGACACTGCCGCCTTCTACATAGGCCGCGCATGGGGCCGGCACAAGATGGCGCCCACGCTCAGCCCCAACAAAACCTGGGAAGGCGCGCTCGGCTCAGTGTGCGGCAGCCTGCTGGCCACCGGCGTTCTGCTTGGCCTCTCTCATCAGTTGCAGATGCGAGACCTGCCCTGGCTCTCCTATCCCGAGGACATTTGGTACTGGATGATCCTGGCCGTGGTGGTCAACGTGGCTGCCCAGGTCGGTGATCTGGCCGAGTCCGCCCTCAAGCGCTCGGCCGGCGTCAAGGATTCCGGCTCCCTGCTCCCCGGCCATGGCGGCGTCCTGGACCGCATCGACGCCCTGCTGCTCGCCGCTCCCGTGCTGTGGTACGCTCAGGTTATTCAACAGCGGTTCTGATGGGTTTTCCCGGAATCAGTGGCTTTGAAAGGGCATGGCTTTAGCCGTGCCGCAGCAGCGCCAAAACAGTCCCGGCTTTAGCCGCGGAGCGAATCCAACTTCAAGAAATTGCATTCCGCTTCGGCGAGCGAGGGCATTGCGCCCTTCTGTGCCCCATCCGAGCGATAATTAGAGCACGAGGGAAAATACAAACATCTTGAAACGACTCGCCATTCTCGGTTCCACCGGCTCCATCGGGCAGAGCACGCTCTCCATCGTCGAGCAGTTTCCCGATCGCTACTCGGTCGCCGCGCTCGCCTGCGGACGCAATCTTGACGAAGCCTTCGCGCAGGCCGTTCGCTGGCGGCCGCGCCTCGTCTCGCTGGCCACCGAAGAGCTGGCCGCGAAGCTTTCCGCCAGGCTCAAACAGGCCGGCGTCTCCGGCGTCGAGGCCGTCTACGGAACCCAGGGCACTGTCGCCTGCTCCACACTGCCTGAAGCCGACTTTGTGGTCTCGGCCATCGTCGGCGTCGCCGGCCTCGAAGCCACGCACGCCGCCATTCTGGCCGGCAAACCCGTCGGCCTGGCCAACAAGGAGTGCATGGTGGCCGCCGGCGAGATCCTCACCGCCGCCGCCCGTGAGCGCCGCGTCCCTATCCTGCCCATCGACTCCGAGCACAACGCCGTCCACCAATGCCTGCGCGTTGGCGCGCACTCCGAGGTCAAGACCATCTGGCTTACCGCCTCCGGCGGACCCTTCCGCAAGCTCCCGCTCAACCGGTTCGCCTCGATCACCCCCGAGCAGGCCCTCAAGCACCCCACCTGGGTCATGGGCCGCCGCATCACCATCGACTCGGCCACCATGCTCAACAAGGGCCTCGAAGTCATCGAGGCCTGCCGCCTCTTCGACGTGACGCCCGCGCAGGTCCGCGTCACGGTGCATCGCCAGTCCACCGTTCACTCCCTGGTCGAGTACGTGGATGGCTCCATCCTGGCGCAGATTTCCGTCACCGACATGCGTCTGCCTATCCTCTATGCGCTGGCCTACCCGGAGCGACCCGCCTCCACGCTCACCTTCGATCTGGCCCAGCTCAGCCATCTGGACTTCGAGCGGCCCGATCTGGAGCGCTTCCCTTGCCTGCGCCTGGCCTTTGAAGCCGCTGAAAAGGGCGGAGCCCATTGCATCGCCCTCAACGCCGCCGACGAGGTCGCCGTCGAGGCCTTCCTGAATCGCCGCATTCCCTTCTCCGGTATCCCGCGTACAATAGAAAAGGTGCTCGCAGCCACTCGCGAGGCGCACCCGGCCACCATCGCCGAGGTGCTCTCGACGGACCGCGAGGCGCGCCAGACAGCGCGTGAAATGCTGGCATAATTTCGGACAACCTGGCCCGGACACTGCGCGCTTTGTCGCTTTATCGAAGGAAAAAAAGCACATTTATGCATGAATTTCTGGTTTCTACCGTCGCCTTTATCATCCTTGTCGGCGTCATGGTTGTGGTGCACGAGTTCGGCCACTTTGCCGTCGCCAAGTTGTGTGGCGTACGCGTCGAGGCATTTTCCTTCGGCTTTGGCCCGCGTCTCTTCGGCTACAAGCATGGCGACACCGACTACAAGGTCTGCCTCCTGCCCCTGGGCGGCTTCGTCAAGATGGCCGGCGAAAACTTCAGCGAACTGGGTGACGCCGCCACCGGCACGGCTACCGTGGCGCCGATAGACGACCCTGGCGCCCTCACCTCGCATCCCCGCTGGCAGCAGATGCTCATCGGCGCGGCGGGACCCGTCGCCAACTTCGTCCTGGCCTTCGTCCTGATGGTCTTCTACTTCGGCTGGATCAACGAAGTCCCCGCCGGCGAAGTCAAAGCCACCACCGTCGAGTGGGTCACTCCCGGTTCGCCCGCTGCTCAGGCCGGCATCGAACCCGGCGACATTCTCAGCCGCTTTGCAGATGCAGACAATCCAGACTGGGAAAATATCTACGAACGCGCCAAGCTGAACGCGAACCAGACCGTGCCTGTTACCGTCGAGCGCGGCGGCAAGACCCTGCAATTGAGCTTCCATGTGCCCGCCGCCGCCAAAAAAGATGACTTTGACCCGATCGACACCGGTCTGCTGCCGCAGATTCTGACCGGCCCCATCGGCGTCCAGGAGGTACAGCAGGGAGCACCGGCCGACCAGGCTGGCCTGCGTGCCGGCGATGCCATCCAGTCCGCTGACGGCCACCCCTTCCACACCGTCACCTCGCTGATCGCCTACATGCAGGACGGCAAGGGCAAACCAATTTCGCTGGTCATTGTGCGCAACGGCGTAGCCCTCCCGCCCGTCGTCGTCCACCCCACGCAACTCCAGGGCGGATGGAAGCTGGGCTTTCTCACCGTGGCCCCTCCCTATCGGGACGATCCTCTTCCCCTAGGCAAGGCAATCACCAAATCCAGGGAGTTCTGCGCGGACAAGTCGTTTGTGATCTTCGAGGTGCTGGGCGGACTCTTCACACACAAGGTTTCTGTCTCCCAGCTTGCCGGGCCGGTGGGCATCGCTCGCATGGCCGGCGACGCAGCGGAGATGAAGGGCTGGGGACCAAAGATTGGGCTGGCTGGAATCATCAGCCTCAACCTCGGCATCGTCAACCTCCTGCCATTCCCCATCCTGGATGGAGGCATGATCTTCTTCCTGCTGATCGAAAGCACCCTCCGCCGCAACATTAACATCAACGTCAAAGAGCGCATCTACCAGGGAGCGTTTGTGCTGTTGGTGGCGTTTTTTGCCTTCATCATCTTCAACGACATCACCAAGCTGCCCTTCTTCACCCACGTGAAACCGTAAGAGAGCTGGACGCCCATCTTTGCGACTGTCATTCTGAGCGACCCTGAGCATAGCGAAGGGGAGTCGAAGAACCTGCATTTGCTTTTCTGGCGCAAGGGTGGAGAACACAAACCGCGACCGTACCCTGATGGGGTCCGAATAAAACCCGGCAAACCCCGGAAGAATGTGCAAAACTTCGCGTTCCACGTGGAAAACCGGGGACGAAATTCATGAATTATCAGACGCTGAGGAACCGTATTATGCACGTGACCACCGAAATCAGGGTCCGCTACGCCGAAACCGACCAGATGAACGTCGTCTACTACGCCAACTACCTGGTCTGGTTTGAGGTAGGCCGCGTGGAGTTGCTGCGCTCCCTCGGCTTTTCTTACAGCGTGTTGGAGAGCGAACACGAGTGCATCCTGCCGGTGATCGAAGCCACCTGCCGCTACCGCTCCCCCGCCCGTTACGACGACCAAATCCTGATCGAAACCCGCCCCTCCCTATTGCGCGGCTCGGTGCTCAAGTTCGCTTACCGCATCCTGCGCAAGGCCCCCGATGGCGTCGAGCCCACGCTCCTTGCCGAGGGCGAGACGACCCACGTGGTCTGCGACGACCAGATGAAGAAAAAGCCCCTGCCGGAAAAGTACGCCGCCGCCCTGCGAACCTTGATGGCCGGCGCGTAAAAACCTTGCAACTGCGCCGGGTGCGCCACCCTCTCCGCGTTTTGTGCGGAAAGGGTGGGAGACCGCGCTATGCTGTTTCCCATGGAACCCACTCTCACGACCGCCCCTGAACTGCAAGGCATACTCGCCGAGCTTGCTAGCCGCGAGCCCATCTTTCATCGCCCCGAATTCGGAACCTCACGAGCCGATTTCGAGCGGATGACAGCGGAGGATTACTGGGAAGTCGGCGCATCCGGCCGGCGTTACTCCAGGCAGTTTGTGCTGGATGAGTTGGAGAAGCGATTTTCGTCGCCGCACGCCGACGTTTGGGAAACGCGCGATTTCCACTGCCGCAGATTATCGCCGGACACCTATCTGCTGACTTACACGCTGCTCCAGGACCATGCGCGACTTACGCGCCGGTCAACGATCTGGCGGAGCACTCCCGACGGCTGGAAGATTGTCTACCATCAGGGAACCATCGTTCAGGACGCATAACCGCCCGTTCAGTACAGCACCACGGCCAGCGCAAAGCCGTCATACCCTTTGACTCCGACTGTTTGAAGCACTGTTGCGCTCAAGCGCGGCTCCGCGGCCATTAGCTCTGTGAAGCGCCGGACGCCTTGCACATCGGCGTCGGCGCTCTTCGCCTGGACGACTTTTCCATCGCGGACCACATTATCGGTAACGATCAACGTTCCAGGGCGCGACAGCTTCAATGCCCATGCGAGGTAATCTGCGTTGCTGGGCTTATCGGCGTCGATGAAGATAATATCGAATGGGCCTGCGCCGCAGGCTTCGAGGGTGGGAAGCGTGTCGATGGCGCGCCCCACGCGCAGATTGACGCGATCCAGGACGCCGGCATTCAGCAGATTGGCGCGTGCCACTTCGGCGTGACGCGGGTTGACCTCCAGCGAAACAATGCGACCGCCCTCGGGAAGCGCTCGGGCCATCCAGATGGTGCTGTATCCGCCAAGGGTTCCGATTTCAAGAATGTGCCGCGCACCGGAGACGCGCACCAAAAGGTCGAGAAATTTGCCCTGAAGCCGGGAAACGTCAATGGAGGGAAGGCCGGCCTGCCGATTCGCAGCGAGCGCGGCGTCGAGCTTTTCGTCGGAGGGGGCCAGCAGATCACAGAAATAGCGGTCCACCTGTGTCCATAGGTCCTGCATCTCATTCTCCTTGGTTAGTACTTACTCGTCAGGCTGTAACTTTTTTATACACGACTGCGAAATCAGGCACTCACAAGCCTGTCGTCATCTCTCCGCTTGAAAATCTCCCACGGCGCGTTTGTTCTTTCTGGAGTTGCAATCAAGGCAGGCAGTGACAAGATTTTCGAGGCTGTTGTCCCCGCCTTCCGCAACCGGCGTAACGTGGTCCAGCGTAGAGGTAAAGCGTGTCAGCTGCTTCTGACAATAGCGGCATAGATAGCCATCTCGCTCAAACACCCTGATTCTGTTCTGCCGGATGTTGTAATGGTCGATAGCGGAGGCATCCATAAACAGCTCTGGCTCCGATGCCATCCGTTCAGAGCGGAATTTCCGGCATGCTTCAATTTCCTCCGGTATCAGAACCCGATATAACGTTCCCTCCCGGTTTGGCTCTCCCTCTTTCCGCAGCGCCCCAATGTTTTCCAGCGCCCGAAGCGACTCTTGCACCTTTCCCAGCGAGATCGTTTTCTCGTCATCCTGACTGTGGGCAGATTTGACGACCGCCCTGCGGAGACTGCGCGTGCTGACTCGAAGTTGAGGACTTCCGTCTTTCAGGATTGAGTGCCGGAATAGAAACCAATAGAATGCGGCGTCGTAAGGCTCCAGAAGGGGCTGAAGATCGTCAACAATCTCCTGAAGGATGAGCGGCAGTTCCAAAGCGGAGAAATCGCGATCTCCCGCATTTGCCGTCGTCGTGCTTCCCTCAACCTCCAGTTCGCTTAGAAGTTGACGGATCATCTCAAGGCGCTTATTCATCTCGGACCATATCCTACATTCACAACCCAAGCCATCGTCCTCTGTTCCAGCTAAGGCATCACTTCTCCCGCGCCACCACGAAATCCGGCACCCACAGCAAGGCGCGCTTGTACTCCGAATCAGGCAGCGGAGCGAGCGCCTGGCGGCTCTGCTCGGCGTAGCGGTCGGCGACGGCCATCGCGTACTCCACCGAACCGTTGCGCGCCAGAATCGCCTGAATCTTCTCGCGGCTGACGCGCTCGAAGCTGCGGTCATCTAAAACTCTTTGAATGGTCTGCCGGTCGGCGGCCGTGCCGTGGTCAATGGAGTGGATCACTGAAAGCGTCGCCTTGCCCTCGCGCAGATCGCTCGCCACAGGCTTGCCCAACACCTCTTCGGTAGCTGTCAGGTCGAGCACGTCGTCCACAATCTGGAAGGCCAGACCCACCGTCCGGCCATAGGCGGCGAGGCTCGTTTCTTCGGCCTCCGTGGCCCCGGCCAGCACCGCGCCCAGCCTCATCGAAACCGAAAACAGACAGGCCGTCTTGCGATAGATCAGGTCGTAGTACTCGGCCTCACTTACGGCGCGCCCCAGCTTCTGAATCTGCAGCAGCTCGCCCTCGACCATCTGCTGCGTCAGGCCGATCAGCAGTTCCAGCACCCGCAGGCTCTTCTCTTCCAGTGCCACCTTGAAGGCCTGCATGTAGAGCCAGTCGCCGGCCAACACGCATTTCTCGTTCCCCCAGGTGGTATTTGCCGAGGGCCGGCCCCGCCGCGTGTCCGCGCCGTCGATGATATCGTCGTGGACCAGCGTTGCCGTGTGGACCATCTCCACCACCGCGCCCAGGCGGATGGCGCCCTGGCCCGAGTAGCCCAGCGTGTGCGCAGCCAGCAAAAGCAGAGATGGACGGATGCGCTTGCCGCCGCCGCTCCTGAGGTATTCGGCAATCTCCGTGATGGTGCTTACGCCGGAGGCGGCGTCGCGGCCTAGCTCCTGCTCGATTGCCACGAGGTCGTCCCGCAGCAGCTCGAATACCTCTTTTGCCGTCGCTATCGCCAATGTGCTCAAAGCTCTCCGGTTCCCTCTCCAGTTCCCGTGCATTATCCTACAGCGCGGCTGCTGCTATTTGCATATTGAGCCTTTGGAAAGGCTGCCCCACCGCAGGTGCTTTTCGAGGGCCCCACCGCAGGTGTTTTTCGAGGGCCCCACCGCAGGTGGTCAATACGTGCGGTAGTTGGTGAACTGCAACTCCAGGCCCAAATCCTTGCCGCGCAGCAGCGCGATGATCCCCTGCAGCTCGTCCCGGTCCTTACTCGATACCCTGACCGTATCGCCCTGGATGCTGACCTGCGCCTTCTTTTTAGCGTCCTTCACCAGGCGGACAATCTCTTTGGCCTTTTCCACGGGAATCCCCTGCTGCAAACTGATTTTCTGCCGCACGCTCTTGCCCAGCGCCGGTTCCACCTTGCCGTAGGTCAGGTTTTTCAGCGAGACGCCCCGCTTGACCAGCTTCAGGCAGAGGATATCCTTGACCGCTTCCAGATGATACTCGCCGTCGGATGCCAGTTGGATGGCGTCGTTGCCCTCCAGTTTGACCTCCGAGTGCGAATCCTTCAGGTCAAAGCGCTGGCGAATCTCCTTGAGCGCCTGGTCAATGGCGTTGCGGACCTCCTGAATATCCACCTTGCTGACGATGTCGAACGAATTGTCCTGGGCCATGGCTTTCTGTCCTCAAACTTCGATAAAAAATGGGTGCCCCACCCTCGCCGCGTATTTGTATTTGCGGCTAGGGTGGGATACCAAAACACTTAACCAGTCCGTTCATCGGGCGCAATGCCTCTATCAGTTTCCCACGTCCGGCCTGAGGCCAAACAGCCGATTGAAATTTTTCGTGGTCGCCTGGGCAATTTCTTGCGCTTCCGCGCCTTGAAGTTCTGCGAGAGTTTCTGCGGTTCGGACCACCCAGGCCGGTTCGTTGCGCTTGCCGCGATTGGTGGCCGGAGCCAGCCAGGGCGCGTCGGTTTCCACCAGAATCCCGTCCAGCGGCAACTGCGCGGCCACCTCCCTCAGCGGCTGGGCCTTGGGATAGGTCAGATTCCCGGCAAAGGAGATGAGAAATCCGAGGTCGAGCGAACGGCTGGCCTGTTCGTAGTTACCCCCAAAGCAATGCATGATGCCGCCGAGTCCGGTGGGCTGCCAATACTCCTCCAAAACCAGAAAAAGGTCGTCCCATGCGTCGGTGGTATTGTCCTTTGGCCTGCAGTGGATGAGGATGGGCCGCTTGCGCGCGGCGGCAATCTCCAGTTGGCGGATAAGTCCTTCGCGCTGCGCCGCGTGGGGCGCGCCCTCGTGGTAGTAGTCCAGGCCGATCTCGCCGCAGGCAATCACCTCCGGCTCGGCCAGCAGCCTGTCCAGCTTCGCCAAAACATCGTCGTTGATCTCGGCCGCATTATGCGGATAAACCCCTGCGCTGGCATAGAGCTTTGGAATGTTGGGCCGTCCATCAAATTGGCGGCAAATATCCAGCGCTTGATGCATCTGGGCAGGTTCTTCGCCGATGCCGATGGCCAGCACCGCGCCCACGCCCGCCTCCCAGGCGCGCCGCAGCATCGCTTCGCGGTCGTCTGTATAACGCGGGCTGTCCAGGTGGGCGTGGGAATCGATCAGCACTGCACGGGCCTCCAGCGGGTTCATTGCAAGATTGGCCTTGTGTCCCGGCGAACCGTGTGTCCCCTCCATGGCACGTTTTTGTGCCATGGGTGGGAATCCAAAAATCTCAACGCGTCTTCTTCAAGGGCAGCGCCTACTTTAGCCGCGCGCCCAGCGGAACCTCTTCCAAAAATCCGGCCAGCACCGGCGCGCCATCGGGCGGCAGCGAAGCAGCCAGCAGCATGCCGTTCGACTCAAGGCCCCTCATCTTGCGCGGAGCAAGATTGGCGACGATCACGATCTTGCGGCCGATGAGTTTTTCCGGCTCGTAGTATTGCGCAATGCCGGCCAGAATCTGACGCTTCTCATAGCCCAGATCGACCTCCAGCCGCAGCAGCCTGTCGGCCTTGGGCACCCGCTCGGCCACGAGGATTTGCGCCACGCGCAACTCCACCTTCGCGAAGTCGTCGATGCTGATGTGCTGTGGCTCCACAACCACCGGCGGTGGGGCTGACTCCGCAGGCGCGGCTGGTATTGGAAGGGAGGGAGAGATGGTGTTTGATACCGGCTCGGCTGGCGCGGTTGCTGGAGAAACGGGAATCGACGATGTGTTTTCCAAGGAGCGTACCTCAGGGGCTGAAGCCCGGGCCTTATTTTGCTGCTGTTGTGGCACGACTGAAGTCGTGCCCTGACGCGAAGCTGCCTCCTTTGGCGTTGGTGTTTGACTCTTTTGCACTGAAGTCGTGGACTGCTCTGAAGATTGAACGACACCGCCGTCTGCCCCACCGCCGCCCGCGGCTTCGATAACAGTCTTGCTATTCTCTTCTTCGATCTTCTGCATTCTCTCGACCACTTCCTTTTCCGCGCGAGGAAATAGCGGCGCGGGCTCGCCAAATTTCGTGCCCGCCTCAATCCGACCCAGCTGGACTCCCTTGAGAAATGCCTCTTCCGGGGTAATTGGATTGCTTTCAAATTTTGGAAGAACTTTTCCTAGCTCCACGTAACGCTTAAGAGCGTCGTCTATCTCGCCCTGCCCAAGCTGCCGCCAGACTTTTGCAGCCGAATCCGGCAAAATCGGATAAACCAGCGCGGTGATGATGCGAATCGCTTCGGCGGCCGTGGCCAGCACGCGCGCCTGCAATGCGGCGTGGTCGGCTTCGGAGCGGTCGGCGTGCTTCTTCCACGGCGCGTTGGCCGTCAGGTAGCCGTCAGTTTCGGCCACCAAAACCCACAGCGCCTTGAGCGCGTCGGAGAAATTCAAATCGTCAAAGCTCGGGCCGAAGACGGCAATCGTTTTCTCCGCAGCCTCGCGCAGCGCAACCTCGGCAGCCGTCTCCGCTCCAGCCTTCGGTACAACTCCGCCGAAGTATTTGTGTACCATGTTCACCACGCGGCTCACAAGGTTGCCGTAGCCGTTAGCGAGATCGCCGTTGTAGCGCTGCACCAGCGCCTCGAAACTGAAGCTGCCGTCCTGGCCAAAGGGAATCTCACGCAGCAGAAAGTAGCGCAGGGCGTCCGCTCCTAGCACTTCCTCCACCGTCTCCGCGCGCACAATGTTGCCGCGCGACTTGGACATCTTCCCCTGGTCGAAGAGCAGCCAGCCGTTGGCCTGCACCGAGCGCGGCAGCGGAATCCCCGCAGCCATCAGAAACGCCGGCCAGTAAACGCAGTGGAAGCGGCTGATCTCCTTGCCGATCAGGTGCAAATCCGCCGGCCAGAACTTCGCAAACCGGGCTTGGTCCTCCGGCGCCTCCGACCCGTAACCCAGCGCTGTGATGTAGTTGGCCAGCGCGTCCAGCCACACGTAGATCACGTGCTTCTCGTCGCCGGGAACCGGAATTCCCCAGGAAAAACTTGTCCGGCTCACCGACAGATCCTTCAGCCCGCCGCGCACAAACGAGATGACCTCGCGCCGCGTCGACTCGGGGCCCATGAACCCCGGATTCGCCTCGTAAAACTCCAGCAGCTTGCGCTCGAAGGCCGAGAGCTTGAAGAAATAATTTTCCTCGCTCACCGTCTCCGTCACGCGGCCGCAGTCCGGGCAAACCGTGCCGGCGGGGCCGTCCACATAAAGCTCATCGCTCACGCAATACTGGCCGGTGTAGGAGCCTTTGTAAATGAAGCCCTTGTCGCGCAGCTCGGCAAAGAGCCTCTGCGTCCCGCGCCTGTGCCGTTCCTCGGTGGTGCGGATGAAATCGTCGTAGCTCAACCCCAGCCGGTCCCACAGCCCGCGAAACTCGCCCGCAATCGCCGTCGTAAACTCCTCCGGCGTGCGCTCGGCCAGCGCGGCGGAGCGCTCGATCTTCTGCCCGTGTTCGTCTGTGCCGGTGAGGAACCATGTTTCGATGCCCAGCGCGCGCTTGCGCCGCGCAATGGCGTCGCAGACGATGGTCGAGTAGGCGTGGCCCAGGTGCGGCCGCGCATTCACGTAATAAATGGGCGTGGTCAGGTAAAAACGGGCTGAACTGGATGCAGAATTCGTCATAGGCGGGGTGCTTTCGCACTTTTACCCTCTGATGCATTTCGGGCGCAAGTGGCAATCTACTCCCCATCTTACGGCATTGACAGAGGAAATGCGGCGATGCCGATTCAGCTCCGTGCCCCATCCATTTTGCGCTTTTTGCAAAATGGGTGGGAAACCATGAATTCCAATCTCGCCTCGTCCGGAAACATCGACGCTGACACACCATAGCTGGTCTGTTAAAATCACCTTGAAAATCAAGGATTTCTGAGGCATACAGACGTGTATCTGGAATTGCAAAAGCGGCTCACGCAGCATCTGCGCGCGGTTCTGGCGGCAAAGTACTACTTACAGCTTGAAACCATTCCGCTGGAGATTCCGCCGGAGCTCAAGTTTGGCGAACTGGCCACTCCTATTGCGTTTGAACTGGCTCGCAAGCTGCGCAAGGCGCCCAAGGTCATAGCCCAGGAGATTGTCGCCGCGCTGGGCAAAGTCGAGGACTTCGCCGGGTTTGAGGTTGCCGGGGCCGGCTACATCAATGCGCGGCTGGACCGGGCAGCGGGCGTGCGACTCATGGTTGGAGTGGAGGATTCCCAGGTCCCCAAAAGCGAGGGACCTGGGGCACCCACATCTGGCATTCACTCACTTGTCGAGCACACCAGCATCAATCCCAACAAGGCCGCGCATGTCGGCCACCTGCGCAACGCCATCCTCGGCGACACATTTGTCCGGCTGCTGCGCGCTGCCGGGCAAAAGGTTGACGTGCAGAACTACATCGACAACACCGGTGTCCAGGTGGCCGATGTAGTGGTGGGATTTCTGCATCTCGAAGGCAAATCGCTGGTTGAGGTTCGCCAACTCATTGGTGACTGCGAAGCATGCGCCGAAGGCGCAGTTGGCCGCACCGCAGGTGCCGAGCGAATCGATTACTACTGCTGGGACCTCTATGCGAAGACTTCGCAGTGGTACACCAGCGGAACCGACGAGGAAAACGAAGTACGCAAGAAGCTGCGCTACGCTACGCTGCACGAGATCGAGCACGGCGGCAACGAGACAGCCGAGGTGGCCGAGCTGATTTCGACCGCGGTGCTACGCCGGCATCTGGAAACCATGCTTCGCCTGGGCATCGAGTACGACTTTCTGCCCCGCGAAAGCGAGATTCTGCACCTCAGGTTCTGGGAAACGGCCTTCGAGCAACTGAAACAAACCGGTGTTCTTTACTTCGAGACCGAAGGCAAGAACAAGGGTTGCTGGGTGATGACGCGACCTGGCGCGGAGACAACAGAAGATGAAACCGACGAAGATGCAAAGGTGATTGTGCGGTCCAACGGCACGGTCACTTATGTCGGCAAGGACATTGCTTATCACTTATGGAAGTTCGGCCTGCTGGGCAAGGACTTCGGTTATAAGCCGTTCTTCACTTACCCTAATCACGAGTGCTGGATCTCAACGGAAAAGGGCGTGGAACCGCACCCGCACTTTGGCGGAGCGCAGGCGATTTACAACGTCATCGACTCGCGCCAATCTGACCCGCAGGCCAACGTCATTCAGGCCCTGCGCGGCATGGGCCACACTGAGCAGGCCGATCGTTACACGCACTTCAGTTACGAGATGGTCGCGCTTACGCCGCGCTGCGCGGTTGAACTCGGTTACGACGTATCCGATGAGGACCTGGCGCGGCCGTACATCGAAGTCAGCGGACGGAAGGGCTTCGGCGTCAAAGCAGATGATTTGATCGACAAGCTCATCGTTGCCACGCGCGCCGAGGTGGACGCGCGCCAGACTGGCCGCGACGAGGCGGAACGTCAGCGCATCGCCGAACAGATTGCGATTGGCGCTCTGCGCTACTTCATGCTCAAGTACACGCGCAACTCGGTGATCGCCTTCGACTTCAAGGACGCGCTGAGCTTCGAGGGCGAGACCGGCCCCTACATTCAGTACGCCGTGGTCCGCGCCCGCAACATCTTTCGCAAAGGGGATACGAGCCCGGAAGCGGAGTTAGCGAAGTTAGCGGGGTTAACGGGCATCGGCGCCTATCTAGAAGGTGAGGCCGCTGAAGATATCTGGGCGTTGTGGCTGAGGGCGGCGCGGCGTACGCTGGTGCTGGAGCAGTGCATCACTACATCCGAGCCGGCGTTTCTGGCAAAGCACGCCTTCCAGTTAGCGCAGGAGTTCAATAACTTCTACCACAAGCACCACATCCTCAACGAAGGAGACCCGGCGCGGAAGACATTCCTGCTGGCGACAGCGGCGGTTGCTTTGCGCGAGTTAGTTTTGGCGCTCAGTTGGCTGGGCATTGAAAGCCCGGAGGCAATGTAAGCACCTGCGGTGCGACCAATCGCTCGCAGAAGGTTCGTGGTTTCCCACCTTAGCCGCAAAAAACAAGAACGCGGCGAGGGTGGGGCACCCGTTGTGTTGTTATTTCCATCAGCTAAGAGCTGTACTTCCTCACCCACTCCAGAATCGACCGTACGCCAACGCCGCTTGGTCCCTTGGCGATGTAGGGCTTGGAGTCTTCCGCCCAGGCGAGGCCGGCGATGTCGAGGTGAATCCACGGGGTGTCTTCGACGAAGACCTTGAGGAACTCGGCTGCCGTGATGGCGCCGCCCCAGCGTCCGCCGGTGTTCTTGATGTCGCCAATGTCCGACTTGATCATCTCCGCATACTCCTCGCCCAAGGGCAACCGCCAGAACTTCTCGCCGGAGATCGTGAGCGCCGCGTCGAATTTTGCCCATGCGTCGTCGTCGTTGGAGAAGGCGCCGGCGTTGATGTGGCCGAGGGCGACGACGCAGGCGCCGGTGAGCGTGGCGGCGTCGATCAAGTGGGTTGCGCCCAGTTGGCGCGCGTAGGTCAGCCCATCGGCCAACACCAGCCGGCCCTCGGCGTCGGTGTTGATGATCTCGATGGTTTTTCCCGTCTTATCCGGCGAGAAGGGCATCGCCGTCTGCACGTCGCCGGGCTTCTGCGCCGTTCCCGAAGGCATATTTTCTGCGGCGCAAATGACGGCGATCACGCGCACTTTTGGCTTGAGAAGGGCGATGGCCCGCATCGCGCCGAGCATGGCCGCGCCGCCAGCCATATCGGTTTTCATCTCTTCCATCTTGTCGCTGGGCTTGATGGAGATGCCGCCGGAGTCGAAGGTGATGCCCTTGCCGACCAGGCCGAGCACCGGTCCGCCGGTCACGCCTTCCGGCTCATAGCGCAAAACGATCAGCGCGGGCGGCTCGGCGGAGCCTTGCGAGACGCTCCAGAATGCGCCCATCTTCAATTCGCGCAGCTTTTCGGTGGAGTGGACCTCCCAGCCGAGGCCGACTTCGGCGGCCATCAGCGCGGCGCGCTGGCCGAGGATGGTGGGCGTCAGCTTGTTGCCCGGCTCGTTGACCAGCGAACGGGTGAAGTTCTGGCTCTCGCCCAGAATGACGCCCTCGGCGAAGGCAGCCTCCAGCGCGGGCTTGTCGGCACCGGCGGGCGCGGCCAGCGTGAACGACTCCACGCTCTGATCCTTGCGGTCGCTGCGATAGGTGTCGGGGTCGAAGTCGCCCACCAACGCCCCCTCAACGGCGGCGCGCACGCTTGCCGTGTGGGGCAATGTCTTGGAGTCGTTTTCAGGCAGGGCAAGAGCCAGCTCCCGGATGCCGCGCGGCTTGATGAAGCGGACGGCGGTTCCGGCGGCGGAGCGCACGCCGTGAGCCGTGGCCTTGGCCTGCTTGCCCAGGCCGACCAGAAGCAGCCGCTTTGCGGCCAGGCCCGCCGGGGCGTGCAGCAGCGCTGCCTCATTGGCGCCGGCCTTGAACTCGCCGCTGGCCAGCAAGGCCTTCGCCGCGGCCAGAACAGCAACATCGGCGGTCAGCAGCACGGGCTGGGGCCTGGCGTCGGGGGCTTTGCTGGTTTGGGTATCGGCGGCCAAAACAGCCAATAGTTCGGTTTCGATTTGGGAGAGGAGAGCAAAAGAAAGTTGGGTCCGCATGGAAATAGTTTACAGCGAACAGGGACTAGACTAAATGACATTTCTATAGATATTGACACGCATATAGTAACATGACATAATTATAACAGGTGTCATTATGGGATCATTTGTCACGAAGCCGCAATCTGTCAGAAGCAAAATTAACCAGAATGGCCGTGTCGTAATTCCGGCCGCACTCCGCCAGCAAATGGGGATCGAGACCGGGGAGACGGTTTTGATGGATGTGGAAGATGGGGTGCTGCGCATTGAGTCGCACCGTGCCCGCATCCGCCGCATTCAGGAGGAGTTCAAGAAGATTATCCCACCAGGTGGAATGTTGATGTCCGATGAGCTGATCGCGGAGCGCCGCGAAGAAGCCCGCCGCGAAGAAGAGGAGATGGAGCGCGATCGCGAGTTATACCAGACGCGTTTGAGGAATGGGGCTTCACTTGGCTGAGATCGCCGTTCTTGACTCCTCCGCGGTGCTGGCGGTGATCTTCAGCGAGCCGGGAGGAGAAGCAGTTATCGATCTGTTGCAAGGCGGCTTGCTCAGCACGGTGAATCTAACTGAGATTCATACCAAGCTGCTGCTGGATGGACGGGCCGCCGACCATGCCTGGAATCGTGCCCGGAGCATGGGGCTTGAGGTGTGTTTTTTTGACGAAGAACAGGCCCGCATCGCGGCGGAGTTGATCGGGATCACGCGGCCTTTCGGATTGTCCTTGGGCGACCGGGCTTGCTTGGCTCTGGCGATTCAGCGCAAGGCCACCGTCTACACGACGGACCGGGTTTGGAAGAAACTCCCGCTCGACATCGAAGTTGAAGTGATTCGCTAAAGGCACTAAGAACCGCGCTACCGCCCCATCTTGTGTTTGCTGGCGTTTACGGCGGCGCGGGCGTCGCGGTCGGCCTCGCGGCGGCGTTCGGTCTCGCGCTTGTCCCAGTCCTGCTTGCCCTTGGCCACGGCCAGTTCGCACTTCACCCGCCCGTTACGAAAGTAAAGCCGGGTGGGGATGAGCGTGTGGCCCTTGATCTGCGTCTTGGAGAGTAGCTTGCGAACCTCATCCCGGTGCAGCAGCAGCTTGCGGGTGCGCGTGGAGTCGTGGTTGGCCATATTGCCGTGGGAGTAAGGACCGATATGCAGGTTGAGCAGAAACGCCTCGCCGTTCTGGATGAGGCCGTAGGAGTCTTTGAGGTTGGCCTTGCCCTCGCGGATGGATTTGACCTCGGTCCCGCGCAGGGCCACGCCGGCCTCGAACTTCTCCAAAAGAAAGTAGTTGTGGCTGGCGACGCGATTGTGCGCGGCGTCCCGCTCGCCGCTGGCCACCGGGTCGCGCGGCCGGGCAGGCTTCTGCGGGCCGGGGGTCGCCGGCTGTACAATCACGTGGCTGGTTTGGCGAGCCATCCGGAGGCATCCTCGAATCTCAATCCTAGCATTGGCAAGGGTTTCCGACTGTTTCGGGCCGGGCTTTGCTAAAATGAGGCATCATTGAATGGGAATTTTTGCCAACAGAAATTGCGTCAAGATGAGCGTCTGGGGCGGCCAAGGCTGCCCGCAAGGGCCTGATGAGAACTGCGGGCCGGCGAAGACGCCGGGGAGTTCGATGAAAAGCCGCGTTCAGGCACTGGCTGCCTCCAGATCCGTTTTCCCCAGGTCCGTTTTCTCCGGGTCCGTTTTTTTCGGAGCCGCTTTCTGGATTGCGCTTTTTGCCGTCCTGGCCGTCTTCAGCCTGTCCAGCGTTTCACTGCGCGCCCAGTCCGCCAACGCCTTCTTCAAGCGCGGCCAAACCGCCGAGGCGAAGGAGGACTACGACGCCGCCTTCGACAACTACCAGAAGGCATACAAAAAGGACGCCAAGGACCTGCGCTACCGCACCGCGCTCTATCGCGTGCGGATTACAGCTTCGGCTGTGCACGTGACCAAGGGCCAGAAGCTGCTGGACGCCGGCAACGAGCAGGGGGCGCTGGCGGAGTTTCTGCACGCCGCCGAGATAGACCCCAGCAATGAGGCCGCCCAACAAGATATCGCCAGGGTGAGGCAGAAGCACGGCGAAGTGGCGCCCGCCAACGAGACCAGCCTTCCCCAGATTGAGGGCAAGCAGGAGGACCTCGACTCCATGAGCGCGCCGGCCACCCTCCGGCCCGTATCCAGCGAGCCGCTCACCCTGCACATTCAGGAAGACGCCAAGGTCGTCTACCAGGCGATCGGCAAAGCCGCCGGAATCAATGTTCTCTTCGATCCGGAATACACCTCCAAGCGCATTCAGGTGGACTTGAACAACGTTACGCTGCTCGACGCGCTGCGCATTGTGGGCACCATCTCCAACACCTTCTGGCGGCCGGTCACCGATAACACGATCTTTGTCGCCGCCAACACAACTGCCAGACACAGGGAACTCGACGAACAGGCGGTCCAGACCTTCTATCTGTCTAACGCCTGGCAGCAGAACGACCTGACCGACGTACAGACCGCCATTCGCAACGTCCTGCCCAACGCCAAGGTCTACGCCGTAGCCAGTCAGAACGCCATCGTCATGCGCGGCACGCCCGACGAGCTTCTGCTGGCGGAAAAACTGATCAACGACCTGGACAAGGCGCGCCCCGAGGTGGTGGTGGACATCGCCGTCCTCGAAGTAAGCAAAAACTGGGAGAAAACCCTCGGCATCGCATGGCCTTCCAGCATCGGGGTTGCGCTGCAGCCTTCCTGTGCATCGACCAATACATGCAGCTCTAGCAGTTCCAGCTCCGGCAGCACCTCCACGACAACTCCTACTCTTTACGACCTTGCCCATCTGAAGGCCACGAATTTTGCGGTAACGGTTGGCTCGGCCACGGCCAACCTGCTGCTCACCGATACCAATACCAAGATTCTGCAGAATCCCCGCATCCGCGCCACTGACGGGCAAAAAGCGATCATGAAGATCGGTTCCAAGATCCCTATCGCCACCGGCTCTTATCAGACGGGCGCGGCCACCGCAGTGGTCAGCTCGCTGGTCAATACGCAGTTCACGTACACCGACGTAGGCGTGAATATCGAAATGACGCCCACTGTCCACTTCGACCGCGACGTGACGCTCAAAATCAAGATTGAGGTCACCTCGCAGAGCGGTTCGGTGACCATCAGCGGCGTCACCGAACCCATCATCTCGCAACGCGTTGTTGACCAGGTGATCCGCCTGCGCGAGGGCGAGGCCAGCATCCTGGGCGGCATTCAGGATAACCAGGACACGACCAGCACGACTGGCATCCCCGGCCTGAGTTCGATTCCCGTTCTCAAGTACATCTTCGGCTCCAAGGATCACACCATTGCCGACGACGAGCTGGTCTTCCTGGTGGTGCCGCATGTCGTTCGCTCGCAATCCCTGGAGCAGGTGAATCTGCGCACCGTCGATACCGGCGCCGGCACCTCCATCGAGTTGCGCCACGCTCCGGCCGGTGACCCCAACCCGAATCCGGCCTCAAGCCCGGCTCCTCCGCCACACCCGCCGGCAAACGCGCGGCCCAGCGTGGGCACGGTTCCCGGCCAGAGCGCCATGGCGGCAGCCCCCGCGGCGCTGGCCCAGTTAAGACAGTCCGCGGAATTTAATGGAAAACCAGCCCCAGCTACCCCGCTCTTCCCAGCCCCGCAACCGGCTAAGGTGAGCTTCATGCTCGCTCCGCAGTCCGCACCCGTGGCAGTGGGCGCCACCTTCCAGATTCCGGTGGTGCTGAATGGAGGAACGGATATAACCGCCGTTCCCTTGCAGATTTCCTACGATTCAGCCAGACTTTCGCTGGTCAATGTGGACAGCGGAGACTTTCTGAGCCGCGATGGGCAGGCAGTGGCGCTGGTCCACCGCGACGATGGGCCCGGCTCTATCAACATCAACGCCTCGCGTCCGCCGGGAACCGCCGGGGTGAGCGGAACCGGAGTGGTCTGCGTTCTCTCCTTCCAGGCCAAAACCGCCGGAGATAGCGTAATCGCCATCACCCGTCCGGGCGCGGTCAACAGCGCTCAACAGCAGTTGCCAGCCACGGGCGCGCAGGTAAACATTCAAGTGAAGTAGCCGATGAGGCTCGCATTGATGAACAAAACACGGCCAATCCGGACCGCCCGCCCTGGCGAGCGCGGGCTTACCCTGGTCGAGTTGATTGTGACCACGGCGATTCTCTCCATTCTCGCCTCGGCCGCCCTTCCCGTTGCCCGCTTCCAGGTCAAGCGCCAGAACGAGCGGTACCTCCGCTACGACCTGTGGATGATGCGCGACGCCATCGACCACTACAAGGACGCAGCCGACAAGAACGCCTTCCAGGTCAAGCTAGACAGCCAGGGCTATCCGCCCGACCTTGAGACTCTGGTCAACGGAGTGGAAGTGCAGACCAAAAAGGTGAGGTTTTTGCGCCAGATTCCCGTCGACCCCATGACCGGCAAGGCCGAGTGGGGATTGCGCTCGATGCAGGACGATCCAAAATCGGACTCCTACGGCGGCCAGGGCGTCTTCGACGTATACTCCAAGTCGCAGGGCACAGCCCTGGACGGAACCAAGTATGCTGACTGGTAGCCGCACAAATTGACAGTAGAGGATTCAGTGGGCAGGTTTCACAAACAAGACGCGGGCTTTACGCTGATGGAGCTGATGATCGTGATGATGATCATCGGCGTACTAATGCTGATAGCCGTGCCTCGTTTTACAGCCGCCATCAGGATGGCCAGGGAAGCCGTGCTCAAGGAAGACCTGCACGTGATGCGGGCGGCCATCGACTCCTACACCATGGACAAGCAGAAGGCCCCCCAGTCGCTCGACGACCTGATCACCGACGGCTACCTCAAGGCCGTTCCCGAGGACCCATTCACCCGATCCAAGGACACCTGGGTCACCGACTCCAACGGAGCGCTCTACTCGCTGGACCAGACCGACCCCGGTATCGACGACGTCCACTCCGGCTCTCAGGAGCTGGACTCCAAAGGCCAGCCCTACTCCACATGGTAAACGCAAAGGCAATCCCAGAGGTAATCATGGCTCGACAAATTCATCGCCTGCTCCTCCTTCTCCTGTGCATGGCTGCGTTCTGCGCCTCCTGCGGCTCTTTGCTCGCGCAGACACAGAAGACCATCACCCTCCGCATGATGGACGGCAAAACCGGCAAGCTCATCGCCACCACGGATTTCCTGGTGCGCATCGATCACCAGCAAACAGTCCATGCCAATTGGGTGACGATGAATGATGACGGCACAGGCAAGCTGACCCTGCCGGGGAACGCTACTCTGCTTTCCATTCACGCGTCGTACGACAGCTCCACTTCTCTCTTTATCAATTGCGATGCCAACAAGGCTCACAGGGCGTCTGATCAGGGGTTCGTTCCTGATCGCTGGTACAGTGTCTCCGACATACTGGCGAAGGGCATTGTGGCTCCCAATGATTGCATCGGGAAAAAGGTTCCCGAAAAGCTCCAACTTTTCGCCAAACCGGGAGAGTTTGTCTTTTTTGTAAGGCCGATGAACGCGCGCGAAGAGTACCGGGATTAGAGCGGCTGAAAGCAAGGCGCCAGTTCTGAGTCCCCACTGACTGCGCTATCGCACCCCTAATGGCGACCAACCCCAATCCGCACGGCGCGCTCGAATTTACCCTCCAGGTTGAGCGCTTCTACGCGGGCCTTATCCTGGCCGCGGCCCCAAACACTGCTCCCGGCCGCGAACCCAGCCTCGGCGGCAAACTCCTCTACGCCGGCGAACTCGACACCAAAGCTCGCGCCCTGCTGGTGGCCGCCAATATTGCCGGCGCTGCCTCGCTGGTTGTCTCGGCCGACGACGGCGCGCGCAAGCAGGCTCTCCGCGACGGCGTTGTGGACTTCCTCGTGAGCTCGCTCGACGAGGCTTTGCGCATCCTGAAAAACGAGATTCGCAAGCGCTCTACCGTTGCCGTCTGTGTGGCCGCCCCGCCCCAGGCCCCCGAAGTTGATTTCGCTCGCCAGATGCTCCTGCGCGGCGTGCTCCCCGATCTCCTGCCGACGCGCTCTGCGCCCGCGCCGGAGTTCGCCGACTTCCTTAGCCAGGGTGCGCGCCCAGTCGTAGCCATCCATCCTGATGCAAACCAGGCGCTCCTTGCCTGGAGCGTGGCGGAGGCGCCGGTGCAATGGCTGCCCAAACTCGACGCCCTCGCACTCAATTACCTGAGTCAGGATAACCTCGGCCCTGATCAGAGTCCGGCCTCCGCTCCAGCCATCCGATGGCTCCGCCTCGCTCCGCGCTATCTCGGCCGGATGGCGCAGGGTGCGCGCCTGCTCCGCTGCGATGTGAAAACAGCCGCTAGATTTCGGAAACAGGTTCAGGAGCAGGTGGAACGCGCGGAGATCGGCGTTACTGTCAATCTCACGCTAAGCCTCAAGGAGCAGTCGGAGCGGTACAGCTTCGCGCCGCCAACCCGCTAGCTCGCTGACAAGCCCCCAGCCGCCTCAATCCGCGCCCAGAGTTCCTTCACCCCGTAGCCTGTCTTGGCAGAAACGGGCAGCAGTTCGTCCAGCTCCAGCCCTTGCTTCAGCGCCAGCAGGTTTCGCGTGCGCTCGTTGCCGCTAAGCCGGTCAATCTTGGTGGCCACCACGGCAAACTCGCGCCCCGCGGCACGCAGCCAGTCGATCAACTGCCGGTCGCTCTGCTGCGCGGGCACATTCGAGTCCACCAGGCACACGCACAGCTTCAGCGTCGAGCGAATCGCCAGATAGGGCTCGATGAACTCCGGCCAGGTCGCCGAAATCGACTTCGAAATCTTTGCGTAGCCGTAGCCGGGAAGGTCGGCAAACAACAGCTTCCGCCGCCGGCTGGCGTCCAGAAGAGCAAAGAAATTGATGGCCCGCGTCCGCCCCGGCGTCTGCGAGACTTTAGCCGCCTTCTCGCCCACAAGCTGATTCAGCAGGCTCGATTTGCCCACATTCGAGCGGCCCAGAAAGGCGATCTCCGGCGCATCCGGCGCGGGAAACTGCGCCGCCGCCAGGGCCGAAAGCAGAAATTGTGTCGTATAGCGCATAGCGCGGGCAATGAACCTCGAACTGCTTCGAGGATACAG
>CAVXYT010000013.1:0-243302 GCA_963765995.1 uncultured Acidobacteriaceae bacterium
TGGGCTGCTCCAGATTGTCGATAAGCGACGAACAGGCCATGCGGGCCTTGCCGTTGATGCGCATGGCGCAGGAGCCGCAGATCTCTTCCAGACAATTGGAATCGTAGGTGACGGGGGTGGTCGCGTGGCCGCCGGCGGTGACCGGGTTGGCGGCGATATCCATCATCGCGGTGGTGACGTTCATGCCAGGGCGCCATTCAAGCTCGAAGCTCTCCCACACCGCGGGATCGTCGGGGCTTGCCTGGCGCTTGATTTCGAATTGCACGGTCTTGGTTGCCATGGTTTTTCCTTGTCTCTCGACAAAAATCTGCGAATTACATAATAGGAAAAGATCAAAAAATGACATCCATCGATTTGGCTTTCCAATGATGCTCTCCATCAACCATCTCTACGAATCCCTCCCCCGTCATCCCGTGAGTAGGGTTCTTACCAAATCGGTCAAAACTAAAGTAAAGCTGAACTCGATGCGGTTCATCCCTACGGAACCGCAGTTTCCATGCCATGGGCGGATATCCACTTCGACCATCCTTGCAAGCATCCGCAATAAATTCCTTCGCAGCGTTGACTGGGCAGTGTCCTTGGCTCAAATCGGCTAAAACCGAATCAGCATCACGCTCCGGAGTACGATCTCGAAATGGATTAAGAATCGTAAATCCATCCACCTCAGGGGACCAATCTGTGCATGCGCAAGCAAAAATATCTGAATGATAAACAACAGGCTTTGCGCGGTAAACGAAAGCATAAGCTGAAAAACAGATCAAACTGATCATCAGAATCGTGATCACACATATTACTAATCTTCCGAACCAATGTCGCCAATTGAATCTCATCGATCAAATTCCCCTTGCACCGAAATCAGTCTCCCTCAATTCGCCGCGTCGTAGCGGCGCGGGCGCGGCTGGATAAATTGCGTATCGACCTCTTCGTACTCGAAGCGCGGACCAGAATCCGTGAAGCTGGCCTTGGTGGTTTTCAGGAACTGCTCGTCGTCGCGCTCCGGGAAGTCGGGCTTATAGTGCGCGCCGCGCGACTCGTCGCGCAGGAGCGCTCCCTGGGCGATCACGCGGGCTAGTTCGAGCATGTTATAGAGCTGGCGGGCGAAGGCAAAGCTGGTATTGGCCCACTGGCTGCGGTCGGCCAGGCTCACATTTTTGTAACGGTCGAGCAGCTCGACAATCTTCTCGTCGGCTTCTTTGAGTCCCTTGTTGTAGCGGATCACGGTGGCGTGCTTGGTCATGGTGTCGCCCAACTCGCGCCACAGCTTGAAGGGATTTTCCGTGCCTTCGTTCTTGAGCAGCTTGCTGTTGATCCCGGCCTGGCGAGTGAGTTCGGCAGCATGGCCGCCATCTCCCTCGACGGCGGGCAGGCTCTTGGCGTAATCCAAGGCGTTGGGGCCGGAGATGAATCCGGCATAGATGCAACTGAGCAGCGAGTTCGCGCCCAGGCGATTTGCGCCGTGATACTGGTACTCGCACTCGCCGACGGCAAAGACGCCGGGGATGTTGGTCATCTGGTTGAAGTCCACCCACAGGCCGCCCATGGTGTAGTGCATGCCGGGGAAGATCTTCATGGGAACATCGTGAGGATCGTCGCCAACGAACTTCTCATAGATGTCGAGAATGCCGCCGAGCTTGCGGTCGAGCGTGGCGCGATCGATGTGCGAGAGGTCGAGGTAGACCATCGGCTGGCCGTCGATGCCCAGGCCTTCCTCATAGACCACCTTGTGAATGGCGCGGGTGGCAATGTCGCGCGGAACTAGGTTGCCGTACTTGGGGTACCACTCTTCGAGGAAGTAGAATCGCTCGGCCTCGGGAATCTGCTTGAAGGGGCGCTTGTCGCCGGGTGTGCGCGGCACCCAGACGCGGCCGCCCTCGCCGCGGGCCGACTCCGACATCAGGCGCAGCTTGTCCTCGCCGGGAATGCAGGTGGGATGCACCTGAATGAACTCGCCGTTGGCGTAGTAGACGCCCTGCTGGAAGACGGCCGATTGCGCCGAGCCGGTGCAGACCACGGAGTTGGTGCTCTTGCCGAAGATGGCTCCAATACCGCCGGTGGCCAGAATGACCGCGCCGGCAGGAAAGCTCTTCAGCTCCATGGTGCGCAGGTCGAGAGCGGTGATGCCGCGCGCCACGCCCTTGGAGTCGATGACGGCGGAGAGAAACTCCCAGCCCTCGTACTTCTTCACCTTGCCCTCGGCCTCATAGCGCCGCACCTGCTCATCGAGCGCATAGAGCAGTTGCTGTCCGGTAGTGGCGCCGGCAAAGGCAGTGCGGTTGTAGAGCGTGCCGCCGAAGCGGCGAAAGTCGAGCAGCCCCTCGGGAGTGCGATTGAAGGGCACGCCCATGCGGTCGAGCAAGTCGATGATGGCCGGCGCGGCCTCGCACATCAGCTTGTCCGGCGTCTGGTTGGCCAGAAAGTCGCCGCCGTAGATGGTATCGTCGAAGTGCTTCCAGGTGGTGTCGCCCTCGCCCTTCAAGTTTTTGGCCGCGTTGATGCCGCCCTGCGCGCAAACCGAGTGAGAACGCTTGACCGGGACAATCGAGAACAGATCAACGCTGCCGCCGGCCTCGGCGATCTTGATCACCGCCGAAAGTCCCGCCAGTCCTCCGCCAACCACGATAATTCTGGGTGCTGCCATTGATAATCTTCCTTTCGGCCTGAAGCGTGGCCGCTTAAATCGAAACAGTTCCAGCAGTTGCCGGAGTATGTACAAACGAAACGGCCGGAACTGGGTTCTCGGGCGTGTTCTTGTACTTTGGATCCACAACAAAGGCCCACATGCTCGCCAGGCCCAGAATCGTCAGCGCGAGCCCCATCGCCACGCAGACGTAGCCAAAGCGCTTGCGCGCAGTTGCGCCGGGCGTGATGCCCCACTTGGCCGCGAAGAGCCAGACGCCGTACGAAAAGTGCCAGCAAATCGCGATCATCGCCACGATGTAGACGGCCAGCATCCAGGGATTAGCCAGCTCCACCTGCACCTTGTGGAACGAGGCATAAGGATTCTCCGGCAGCATGATCCCCGTGAACCGTTGCCGAATCACGTGTTGCAGAATGTACGCGAAGGCGATCAGGCCGGTGTAGCGCTGGGTGAAGTACAGCCAGTTCCCTGCCCAGGGGTAGTAGACGATATTGGACTTGCCGCGCAGCCAGATCCAGACGCCGTAGCAGGCGTGATAAAGGAGCGGCAGAAAGATGAAGACCCACTCCAGTACGCGCACCAGCGGAAGGCTGTTGAGAAACTTGACCTGCGCCCCGTAGGCGATGGGGCCTTTGAGGGCCTCGAAGTTCGACAGCAGATGCTCCAGCAGGAATGCTCCGAGGGGAATGATGCCCAGGAGCGAATGCAGCTTGTGCAAGAGAAAGGACGATCCCTCTCCCGCGCGCAGCGGCTGAACGCCGCGACGAACGGTTGGCGCGGCAGAGTGTTGAGCAGTGGCCATGACGGTGTCAGCTCCTAATGGCTCCATGTCCGGGTTTTGGGTCCAGATTCCAGGAAGCGATGTTTTGGTTTAAAGAACTCAGACGCATGATTTGATTTTCGATTCATTATTGGTGTCCCAGGTCACCTACGTCAACCCACGCAGTGGGGCCTGAGTTTTTTCGCAGGGCAATCGCATCAAAATTGATACTTTCAGCAGCACTTTTCTGTTGCCGCTGATATCGGTCAGGCGGCTTCTTTTCCCCGTAGGGGAAATCGATAATAGCCCAGGACAAGCGAAGCGCAGTCCTGGGAAAGCAATCAATAAGAAACATTAGCCCTGTAGGGGCGGAACGATCTTGATCCATTTTGTTTCGAAAAAGGTCAGACGCTCAGCCGCGCCAGCAGCGCCGCAATGGCCCGTCCGCGATGGCTGAGCGTGTGCTTGGTTTCCAGGTCCAGTTCGGCCATGGTGCGGTTGAGCGCCGGCAGGAAGAAGAGCGGGTCGTAGCCGAAGCCGCCCGTGCCGCGCGGCGCATCCAGAATCAGGCCCTCGACCGCGCCCTCGGCGGTGTGCAAGCGTTGGCCGTCGCGGGCGACGGCCAGAACGCAGCGGTAGCGGGCGGTCCGCTTGCTCTGCGGAACGCCAGCCAGCCGTTGCAGGAGCACCGTATTGTTCAGTGTGTCAATCTGGTTGGGGTCGGGAGAGCCAGTGTGGCCTGCATCCGCGGCAAACCGTGCCGAACGCACACCGGGCGCGCCATCGAGTGCATCCACTTCCAGCCCGGAGTCGTCGGCCAGAACCCATTCGCCGGGAGCAAGGCTCGAATAGTAGACGGCCTTGAGCGTCGCGTTGGCGGCAAAGGTCAGGCCGTTCTCCTCCGGCGCGGGAATCTCTTCCAGCCTGGGCAGAGGGTCAATGCGAATCGAGTGCGCTGCGGCGGCAGTGCGGAACTCTCGCAGTTTGCCCTGGCTGGTGGTGGCGGCATAGAGGCGGAGGGCCATGAGGAAAGTGTACCGGGCCCGTTGCAGATTATTACCTTCCACTGGCGCACAATCATTCCATGAATAAGGCTCAGAGGCGCGCCCAGTTCCTGACCACTGACCACTGAAAACTAGGTACCCCCCCTCCCCCCCTATACCCCAGGGGGGTATAAATTTACCTTGAAACCTTGCAGATTATTTTTAACCCGTTTGAAATCAACGCCTGTGGAAAACTTTTCATCCCCAAAATCTCCCGCATCGTGAGATTCGGCCTCTGAAAATCACCTGAAAAATTCGTTTTTTAGGTAAAAATCAGTCCTGAAGCACCGCAGGCGCCTCAACCGGGAAGCGGCAATAATCCATCCAATCCGGCGGCAACCAAATCTTCTCGCAACCGTTCCACGCTGGAGAATTGCATAGCATGAATATCCAGCGCCCGCGCGGCCTCCACATTGGGCCGCTTGTCGTCGATAAAAAGCGTCTCTTTAGGCTGCGTGCCGAGTTTGGCCAGCGTGTGGAGATAGATTGAAGGATCAGGCTTGACGGCGCCGAACTGATAGCTCCAGACGAGCACGTCGAAGCGGTGAATCCAGTCGAACTCGCGCTCCACGCTCTCCAGCGCGCTGTCGCCGATGTTGGAGAGGATGGCGGTAAGCAGCCCGCGCTGCTTGAGCTTGAGTTGCCAGGCCACCATGACGGGATTCTGCACGGTCCACATTCGAGCGTCCCATCGTCTCAACTCCTCTGCCATCTCCTGATTGGCCGGCAGCCCAGCCTCGCGCAGGAACTTCCGCCAGTAGCCAATGCCCGTGAGCTTGCCTTCGTCGTAGGCGGTCCGGCCGGCCCAGTAGAGGCTTTGAAACCGCTCCTCATGCAGCCCGGTGATGCGCAGCAAGGCGGCGTGCGCGGCGGCGTCCGGCGGACCGGTCAGTACGATTCCATAGTCGAAGACAACTGCGCGCAGAGCCAATCTTCCTCCCCAGAAAACCCGTATATTGTTCGCCCGTGTAATGTTGAATGTGGGACGCCTGCTTCCATTGTGGCACCTGCGGTGCGGCAGCCATTTCTGGATTTTTGATGGAGACGGATATCATGCGCTTTTCCGAACGTACGAACTGGAACACGGAAGAGAGCGAGCTGGCGCGGGCGCACCGGCTGCGCGTCGCGGCCGGGCTGCCGATTGCCGACCTGACGGCCTCCAATCCCACCCGCTGCGGCTTTGTATACGATCCCCGACTGCTCGCGACGCTCACCGATCCGCGGGCGCTGGACTACGATCCGCAACCACGCGGGCTGCTGCGCGCGCGCGAGGCCGTTTGCGGCTACTATACAGGCCACGGAGTTGCTCTCAAGCCCGAGCAGATAGTGCTGACCACCAGCACCAGCGAGGCCTACAGCTTCCTCTTCCGGCTGCTCTGCGACGCGGGCAGCGAGATTCTGGTCGCCCAGCCCGGCTATCCGCTCTTTGACTTTCTTGCCGTGCTCGACGACGTGAAGTTGAAGGCTGGCCCGCTAGTCTACGACCACGGCTGGCAGATCGATCCGGAGAGTTTTCGCCGCGCCATCACGCCGCAGACGCGGGCCATCGTCCTGGTTCACCCCAATAACCCTACAGGCCACTTCACCAAGCCATGGGAGGCCGAGGAACTGGCGCGCCTTTGCCGGGAGTTCGATCTGGCGCTGATTGTGGACGAGGTTTTCCTCGACTACAGCTTTGGAGCGACGGCAGCGAGCTTTGCCGCCGGGCTGGAGGGCGTTCCGGTCTTCGTGGTGAGCGGGCTGAGCAAGATTGCCGGGCTGCCGCAGATGAAGGCGGCCTGGATTGTGGCCGCCGGGCCTGAAGCCTTCTCTGCGCTGGACCGTCTGGAGGTCATCGCTGACACGTTTCTCTCCATGAATGCACCGGTGCAGCACGCGCTGCCGGCGTGGCTCGAAGGGCGCGAGTCGATTCAACTGCAGATTCGGGAGCGGGTGGCGGCCAACCTGGCCGAGTTGGACCGGCAACTGGCCCGGCTGCCGGAGGTGAGCCGACTGGAGGTCGAGGGCGGTTGGTACGCGGTGGTGCGCATTCCGGCGCTCAGGCCGGACGAGCAGACAGTGCTGGCTCTGCTGGAGCGCGGCGTATGGGTCCACCCCGGCTACTTCTTCGGGATGCCTCCCTCCGGCTGGCTGGTGGTGAGCCTGTTGGGGCCGGCGGCGGAGTTCATTGCCGGAGCGACCCGGCTGATTGATTATCTGTGCGCCTGCCCCACAAATCTCTCTCCTGCTGTTTCACATTTGAATGTGTGATGCGCCGCGCATGGAAGGAGCGGCAACGTGCGCCACAGGCTTGCTTTCACTGGCTGGCGGCGATTCCCTCTGCTTGTGTCCGCTTGATTCTGGTTGCGCAGAGATACCAGATAAGCCATGCTGGCGCGGTCCAGAGATAGAAATACGAGAACAGCTTGCAGCCGCTCATGAGCTCGATTTCGATCGCGACACTGGCAAGAGCGAGAACCGCCAGAAAGGGCCGGAACCGGGTAAGATACGCTCCTTGCAACAGGGCCGGTATAGCGAGACATTCATCGAAAATCCAGCAATATGGCGCCGTGAGCAGCGAGACCAGCATCAGCGGGCTGCCTTCTTTCATCCAGTCCCACGCGTGGCGGCGGGCGAAGAAATAACCCAGAGCCCAGGCGCAGCCCAGGACAGCCGGCAGGTATTGAAGCCACATTGCCTGTGGACTGATCCAAAGGCGCAACATGACGCTCAGACAGGGAATGGGTTCCTTCTCGATTCCATAGGTGCGCATCATCTGTGCGTATTGGTTCCACACCGCCGGGTCGATGCAGGATATGGCAGCGCAACTGGCGGCCAGCGCAACCGCCGCTCCGGCCAGAATCTTATAGCTTCTGGAGACGAGCACCCACGCCAGCAGCACGACTCCAAAAGCCAGAAAGAGGTGAGGCTTGAGCGCGCAGAGCCAGAGAGAGATTCCGGCCAGGAATTGATTTGAACGATGCAGGCGCAGAAACAGAACATACCCCAGCAGCGCAAACAGGGAAGTCTGCCCCATCGACACGCAGAGCAGCGCAGGCGCAAACGAAAACCCCAGCCAATGCAGGCTATTTCCGGGGCTACCGTGCATCCGCCAGAGCATGAGGACCGAGACCACCAGGCACGCAAGCAATAGCAGGGACCACAGGAACGCTCCAACCCGCAAGCCGATGAACCCCAGGGGAAACGCAAGAGTCATCCCCCAGGGCGGGTTCCGCATGAAGCCTACTTTTAACGTTGCATCAAGCCCCGCTGCCTGCTCAATCCGTATCATTGCGTCCCCATCGTAGGGATTGGCGTGGTGAACGAGCTGCTGGCCGGTGGCCCAATAGATAACGAAATCACGTCCGCCTGCCAGCTTGCCAATCATCGGTAAAACGCAAAGAAATAGAGTGGTGTACGCAAGCATAAGCCCGGTCACCCCTGCAATCGACAAATCTGCGATGTCGTACTTTGCCCGAGCCGCGGGAAGGTCAGCTGAGTTTGCCATGGAGGCTATTTTACTTCTGTTTCCGCCGGGGGATCTCTTTCCGCTCGGGTTCAGGTTCTTCTCCGGCTCGTGATCGCAGACTTCAAATCGCGGTATCAGAGGCACGAGAACTACCCTACCCAGCTGCAAAACCGCCGCGCTCCCCGTTCGCCCGGACTGTCTCCGCACCACCCCATTCCCGGCCCGAATACGGTTCGAATTTTTCCGCAGGTAACACCTTTTGGTCATGTATACGGAGCCGGTCTGCCCAGATTATCCTGTATACAAATGTTTACACTATGGTGTATCACTCTATCCTCCAGTTTTTTGTAAGTGATTGATTTATAAGAATAACATCTCCATAATCATGAATGGCGTTCCACGTGCTAGTATCAGATCGCCCCAGCCTCATGCTGGGAGAATCGACTTACGGAGAGGACACAAATGAACACCATGCTTTTCAAGCTGTATGTGAAGTTCCAGGACCTGAAGAACGGCGAAGAAGGTCAGGATCTGGTCGAGTATGCCTTGGTCGTTGCTCTGATCGCATTCGGTGCAGTTGCTGGCATGAACGCACTGGCCGGGGGCATCAACAACGCGTTCAACAGCATCAGCACCACGCTGGCCAACAAAATCTAACCCCTGGCAACGCATCGTCAGGACAGCAAGACCCAGTGCTTTCCCGGAAGAGATATGTGCGCCAGAGCTGTGTTTAGGCGCCCTCTCGCCGGCAATGATTACACTCCCCCAACACTCACAACGAGCCAGCCGTTTGCGGCCCGTAATACTGAAACGCCGTCAGCAGATTGCATTGCTGGAGGACGGTCAGAATCAGGTCGAAATATGCTCTCATTGTTCCTCTGACTGCCTTCGGCGCTATCGCTGGCATGAAGGCTCCAGCAACAGGTACCCGCACCGGGTCCATCAGAATCGGCTCGGCCTCAGGTCCGGCATCAGCAGACCCTGCTAACGCGGGATCTGAGCGCTACAATTGACTACCTTTATTGCTGCGCGGGAGAGACACGCTGGGCAAGTCCATTGCCGTTGCGTCCTCTCCCTTGCTTTTTGGACCGCGATATAGGATAGCAATCATCCATCTCTCGGCCATGACTCAAGTCCCGAGCGGCCGGAAGTGTTGAGAGTGAAGTTGAGCATGAACGTGAAAAGGACGCAGCGGATTGCTTTGTTTTGGCTGTTGTTGTGCTGCGGAATCTCCGTCCTATGGGGTTTTTTTCTGCAGCGCGGTTCGCCTGATGGAATGATCGATTTCAAAGGGGTATTCTACGACGCGCGATGTCTGCTTCAGCACAGCGATCCCTATAATGCAGGCGAGCCACTGCGTGAACTGCGTGCTTATCTGGCTGAAGGAGGAGTGCGTCCATGGCCTTCGGACGCGCTCCAAAAAATTCTGTCACAGAATATATACTTGCCGACCACATTTATTTTCATTGCGCCTTTCGCCATGCTGCCGCTGGATCCTGCGTATCTGTTCTGGGAGATTCTTTCCGCCGGTGGCTTATTCTTTGCCGCTTTCCTGATGGGTAATCCGGGGCCAATTATGCGCCAATCATCTCCTGTGGATTGATTTGCCTTATTCTTGCCAACATCGAAGTCTCATGGCATTCGGCAATTCCGCGGGGATCATTGTTAGCCTTTGCGTGGTGGCCGTCTGGTGCTTCCTGGAGGAGAAGATTGTTTGGGCTGGCGTCCTTTGCCTTGCGGTCAGCCTCGCAATCAAACCCCACGACGCAGGCCTGGTCTGGCTCTACTTCCTGTTGGCGGGCGGGGTCTGTCGGAAGCGCGCGCTGCAAACTCTCCTGGTTACCGTTGTTCTGGGCCTGGCGGCCATCGTGTGGGTAGAGCCGATCGCGCCAAATTGGATGCAGGAATGGCACTCCATTCTTCTGGCGGCTTCGGCGCCCGGCGGAATCAACAATCCAGGACCGACCTCACCCAATATCAGAAACGGCGCGAATATGATCATCGACCTTCAATCCACGATAAGCATCTTCCGGAACGACCCGCGCTTCTACAATCCGGCCAGTTATCTGGTTTGCGGAACGCTGCTGCTGGCATGGGCGGTCCGAACTCTCCGGTCGCGATTTTCGCCGGCGAGAGCCTGGCTCGCACTCGCGGCTGTCGTGCCTCTTGCCCTGCTCGTGACCTATCATCGGCCCTATGATGCCAAGCTTCTGCTGCTCACCGTTCCCGCCTGCGCCATGCTTTGGGCCGAGGGCAGGCCGATCCGTTGGCTTGTGCTCCTGGTCACTACTGCGGGAATTGTGTTCACTGCCGATATTCCGTTGACCCTTCTTGTTATTTTCACCAACGCTTTGCACATATCCACTGCTGGGCTCTCCGGACAGATATTGACAGATGTGCTGATGCGGCCCACCCCGATTATTTTGCTGGTGATGGGGATATTCTATCTGTGGATTTATCTGCGGCACGATCCCGCCGGCGTAGCAACTGCGGAGCCTGGAGAGCCGTGGGAAACACCACCGGCGCTCACGCGGGCATAATTCGATTCACGCCTGAGAAGATCGTTCCATAACATGAGGATGAGTCTTCACGGCATTTCTGACAGAAAGAGAGGCTGGCCATGAAAAGGACGCGCTGGATTGCTCTGTTCTGGATGGTATTATGCTGCGGGCTTTCCACTTTATGGGGCGTCTCCATGCTGCGCTCGTCGCCCAACATGATGATAGATTTCAAAGGGGTCTTCTATGACGCGCGATGCCTGCTTCAACACGGCGATCCCTACAAAGAAGGCGAGCCGCTGCGTGTTTATCAGGCAGAGGGAGGGAAGCTCCCGCAGTCCTCGGATGACAGACTCCGGCAAGTTTTGAAGCTGGATGTATACTTACCGACCACAAATATTTTAATTGCACCCTTCGCGATGCTGCCGTGGGGGCCTGCGCACTTGCTTTGGATGCTCCTCACCGCCGGAGGCCTTATCCTTGCCTCCTTCCTGATGTGGAATTCCGCGGCCCGTTACGCGCCAGTCCTCTCCGGTGTATTGATCTGCTTTGTCCTTGCCAATTGCGAAGCCATCTTTGCCACCGGCAATACCGCGGGCATCGTGGTAAGCCTTTGCATGGTGGCTGTCTGGTGCTTCCTGGAGGAGAAGATTGTTTGGGCTGGCATCCTGTGCCTTGCGATCAGCCTCGCTATCAAGCCTCATGACGCGGGCCTGGTCTGGCTCTACTTCCTGTTGGCGGGCGGCGTCTATCGAAAGCGTGCGCTGCAAACCCTCCTGGTAACTGCTGTCCTGGCAGTGTTGGCTATTCTGTGGGTAGCGCCCATCGCGCCCCATTGGATGCAGGAGCTGCACTCCAATCTTTTGGCGGTTTCTGCACACGGCGGGCTCAACGACCCAGGACCTGCCAACATCAATAGTCGCGGCCCTACTACCATCATCGATCTTCAATCCACCATCAGCGTCTTTTGGAACGATTCACGCTTCTACAATCCGGCCAGCTATCTGATATGCGGAGCGCTTCTGCTGGCATGGTCGGTTCGCACTATCAGGGTGCGATTCTCGCCGGCGAGAGCCTGGCTTGCGCTCGCCGCAGTCGTGCCTCTTACCATCCTCGTGACCTATCATCGGCCCCACGATGCAAAGCTGTTACTGCTCGCGGTTCCCGCCTGCGCCATGCTCTGGGTCGAGGGCAGGCCGATCCGTTGGATTGCACTCCTGGTGACGGTCGCGGGGATTGTCTCTACAGCGGATATCCCATTGACTATTCTTATTTTTTTCACCATCGCTTTGCACATATCCACTGCTGGGATCTCCGGACAGATACTGACAGATGTGCTGATGTGGCCCACTCCGCTTATTTTGCTGGCGATGGGGATATTCTATCTGTGGATTTATCTGCGGCACGATCCCGCCGGCGTAGCAAATGCGGAGCCTGGAGAGCCGGAGACAACGCTGCCTGCGCTCACACAAGCTTCAGTTGATTCACACCTTGAAGATGTCGCCGGGCAGTACGATTCTGAGTGTCGCACCATTGCTGGCCGAATGAGGGGCTGATCATGACAAGGACGCAGTGGATTGGTCTGTTATTGATCCTGTTGAGCGGCGGGATTTCCATCTTGTGGGGCTTCTCCTTGGACAGACCGCGAATGGGTGGGCGGATTTCAGGGGAGTATACTCTGGCACGCGATGCCTGCTTGAGCACCAGGACCCTTACAAGGCGAGCGAGTGGGTGGCTGCTTACGGAGCCGTGGGTGGGAAGCGTCCGTCGGAGACCGTTGAGTCCAACCCGACTTCGGGGCTTTATGTAAATCTGCCCACCACATTCATCTTCGTAGCTCCCTTTGCAATGTTGCCCTGGCAGCCCGCACTCCTGCTGTGGATCATCCTCACCGCCGGTGTTTTCACCTTTGCTGCCTTCCTGATGTGGAATCTTGGAGCAAGATATGCGCCAAACGTCTCCCTCCTCCTGATTTGCATTTTGCTTACGAACTGCGAAATGGTCTTTGGTGGCGGCAACACGGCCGGGATCGTCATAGGACTTTGCTTAGTGGCCGTCTGGTGTTTTCTCCGGGAACAGTTTGTTTGGGCAGGCGTCTTGTGCCTCGCTGTCAGCCTCGCCATCAAGCCTCATGACGCAGGCCTGGTCTGGTTCTACTTTTTGCTGGCGGGCGGTGTCCATCGGAAACGCGCGCTGCAAACTCTCCTCGTTACCGCCGTTCTGGGCCTGTCGGCCTTCCTGTGGGTCTCAAGCTAGCTCCGCATTGGATGCAGGATTGGCACTCTAACTTGGCGGCCGTTTCGGCGCGCGGAGGCCTCAATGAACCGGGCCAGGCTTCTTTCTCTGGCCGTAAAGCCTCTATGGTTATTGATCTGCAGGCAGCCATCAGCGTATTCCGAAACGATCCGCGCATCTATAATTCTGTCAGCTATCTGGTCTGCGGAGCGCTTCTGCTGGTATGGGTGGTTCGCACTCTCAGGGTGAGGTTCTCGCCGGCGAAGCCTGGCTTGCGCTCGCGGCAGTCGTGCCTCTTACCTTGCTGGTGACCTATCATCGGCCATGGGATGCGAAGCTCTTGCTGCTCTCCGTTCCCGCATGTGCCATCCTGTGGGCTGAAGGCGGCCGGACCCGGTGGCTTGCGCTGCTGGTGACCTCTGCGGGGATTATCTCCACCGCGGATATCCCGTTGACAATTCTCCTGATTTTCACAAAAAACCTGCATTTATCCACGGCGGGGTTGCCCGGACAGTTACTGACGGTCGTGCTGATGCGGCCCATTCCGCTCATCTTGCTGGCGATGGGCATATTCTATCTGTGGATTTATCTGCGGCGCGACCTGGCCCAGGTTGCAATGGCGGAGCCTGGCGGACCGGGGGAAATTTCGCTTGCGCATACGCGGGCATAATCCGATGCACGCCTGGGAAGATCGTGCCGGCAGAAAGAGAGCCCGACCATGACAAGGACGCGGCGGATTGCTCTGTTTTGGCTGCTATTGTGCTGCGGCATCTCCTTTTTATGGGGCTCTTTTCTGGAGCGCACCGCACCGAACGGAATGGGCGATTTCGAAGGGATCTACTACAACGCGCGATGCCTGTTTCAACACGTTGATCCCTACAAACCAGGCGAACCACTTCGTGTTTATCTGGCAGAAGGAAGGGACCGCCCCATGCCGCCGGCTGGGATCCGGCATGTTTTAATGTTGGATCTGTACCTGCCGACAACATCTATCTTCATTGCTCCCTTCGCGATGCTGCCATGGGGGCCTGCGCACCTGCTGTGGATGATTCTGACAGCCGGGAGTCTCGTCCTTGCTGGCTTCCTGATGTGGAATCTCGGGGCCATATACGCACCAGTCCTCTCCGGTGTTTTGGTCTGCCTTGTGCTTGCCAACAGCGAAGTTCTCTTTGCATTCGGCAATGCCGCGGGAATCGTCGTAAGCCTTTGCATGGTGGCCGTATGGTGCTTCCTCCGGGAGCGGTTTGTTTGGGCCGGCGTTTTGTGCCTTGCGATCAGCCTCGCTATCAAGCCTCATGACGCGGGTCTGGTCTGGCTCTATTTCCTGTTGGCGGGCGGCGCCTATCGAAAGCGCGCGCTGCAAACCCTCTTGGTAACTGCTGTTCTAGCGTGGTGGCCATCCTGTGGGTAACGCCTATCGCGCCCCATTGGATGCAGGAACTGCACTCCAATCTCCTGGCGGATTCGGCGCCCGGCGAGTCAGGTGACCCTGGACTCGCTTCCGTCACCGGCCCTCTCGCCGGCATGGTCATCAATCTACAGTCGGCCATCAGTGTCTTCCGCGACGACCCGCGCATCTACAATCCAGTCAGCTATCTGGTGTGCGGAGCGCTCCTGCTGATATGGGTGGTTCGCACCCTACGGTCGCGATTCTCGCAGCGGGGAGCCTGGCTTGCGCTCGCGGCAGTTGTGCCTCTCACCATGCTAGTGACTTATCATCGGCCTTACGATGCAAAGCTCTTACTGCTCGCGGTTCCGGCCTGCGCCATGCTCTGGGCCGGGGGCGGACTGATCCGGTGGCTTGCTCTACTGGTGTCCTCCGCGGGGATTGTGTTGACAGGGGATATTCCTTCGACGATTCTCCTGTTTCTCACCAAGAACCTGCACCTATCCACAGCGGGACTGTCTGGACGGATACTGACAGTTGTGCTGATCCAGCCCGCCCCGCTTATCCTGCTGATGATGGGCATATTCTATCTATGGATTTATCTGCGGCGCGATCCAGAGAGAGGCCGGTCATGACAAAAACGCGGCGAAATGCCCTGGTTTGGATACTGCTGGCCAGCGGAATTTCCATTTGGTGGGGCTCATCGATTGGGCAGAACGAGAATGGGTGGGTGGATTTCAGGGCGGTTTACACCGGCACGCGATGCCTGCTTGAGCACCACAACCCTTACAAGGTGAGTGAGCTGGAGAGTGTTTACAGGGCTGATGGCGGGGAACCTACGACGGAGACCCTACAGGCCCACCAGGCTGTGGTATTATATGTAAACCTGCCCACCACATTCCTCTTCGTGGCTCCCTTTGCGATGCTGCCCTGGGGACCAGCGCATATATTGTGGATGGCGCTCATCGCCGGAGTTTTCATCCTTGCCGCCTTCCTGATGTGGGATCTGGGAGCCAGTTATGCGCCGGGAGTCTCCCTCTTCCTGATATGCATCCTGCTTGCCAACTGCGAAATGATCTTTGGCGCCGGCAATACGGCCGGGCTCGTCGTAGGCCTTTGCGCGGTGGCCGTCTGGTGTTTCCTTAAGGAGCGGTTTGTTTGGGCCGGCGTCCTTTGCATGGCGGCCAGCCTGGCAATCAAGCCCCATGACTCGGGCCTGGTCTGGCTCTATTTCCTCCTGGCGGGCGCGCCCTATCGGAAACGCGCGCTGCAAACCCTCCTCGTTACCGCCGTCCTGGGTCTGGCGGCCTTCCTGTGGCTTTCCCACGTTGCGCCGACATGGATGCAGGACTGGAACTCCAATCTGACGACCATTTCAGCGCCCGGCGGCATCAATGAACCGGGTCCCTCTTCCCTCACCGGTCGTTCCGCCGCCATGGTCATCGATCTGCAGGCGGCCATCAGTATCTTCCGCGACGATCCGCGCATCTACAACCCGGCCAGCTATCTGTTCTGCGGCGCGCTCCTGCTGGCAGGCGCGGTTCGCACGCTCAGGTCGCGCGCCTCGCAGGCGAGAGCATGGCTTGCGCTCGCGGCGGTCGTGCCTCTCACCATGCTGGTGACCTATCATCGGCCATGGGATGCGAAGCTCGTGCTGCTTACCATTCCCGCCTGCGCCATCCTATGGGCCGAAGGCGGCCTGACTCGATGGCTCGCGCTCTTGATAAGCACTGCGGGGATTGTGTTGACCGGAGATGTTCCGCTGGCAGTGCTCTCCATCCTCGCGACTCAAATGAATGTGGGCACTGCGGGTTTCTTCGAACAGATGCTGGCCGTAGTGCTGATACGGCCCGCCTCGCTCATCCTGCTGGTGATGAGCATTTTCTATCTTTGGGTGTATCTGCGGCGCGCTCCCAGCCCGGCCGAGACAAAACCCGGAGACTCAGGGAAAACACCGATTGCGCTCACGCAGGCTTGATCCGGCTCACGCCATAGGGGATACTTTATTCGCAATCAACCGGCACGTTTTCGGCGCGGTTGGAGTGCTGAATGGCCAAGGCTTCCTCGCGCGGGTTGCCCGCGTTACGCGTACTCTTCCTTTCGCCCCGCGCTCTGAACAAGTGCACTGAGCCACAGACGGAACATCGCCAGGGATAAAAGCCGAGCAAGGGAGCCAGATTCTTGCGCAGAAATCCTTCCCTCTTGATCCGGCGCAATCTATGGCTCCCGCAATTTGTACAAGTCATGTGCGTTCACTCCGCGAGTTAGTAAGGAAAAGGTGGATTCACCATCATAACCCAATCGTCCCTGAATTGTTCTTTGTGCAAAACATTTTCCTCTCAAGGGGCTAGAAGGCAGTCTGCTCCCTGTGTGCGTTTAGAAATGCGCCCATCAGCCGCGCCCCGCTCTCTTGACGCGACCCTTGCCGCTCTGCTCTACTGCTAATAAGGCCATGCATACTTCCGGCGCCAATGCGAGCTTCTCTCCGGTCCTGTGCATCGCCGTGTCGATTCCTGGCCCGCGAATTAGCGGCTCCAATGCGCGCGCGGGAAGCGGAGCCTGACAAACCGGATTTAGCAATCGAGCACCATCCAGGCCACCACCCGCAAACGCGGCTGGTGGTTTTTTCGTTTCCTGCCAGATTTCAGAGTCTTTTGCCGTTCATTCCGCTTTTTCCTCACCCAAGGAGGCACATATTGGAATCCGTCACCCTCGCCAGCATCCAGGCGGCCCGCGCGCGCATCGGCGAAGCCATTCACGTCTCGCCCTGCCATCTCTCGCATCATCTCTCCGAGTTGACCGGCCTGCCCCTCTACCTGAAGCTGGAAAACCTGCAACGCACCGGCTCCTTCAAGGAGCGGGGCGCGCTGAACAAGCTGCTCACTCTGAGCGAAGCGGAGCGCAAGCACGGCGTAATCGCGGCCAGCGCAGGCAACCACGCGCAGGGAGTCGCATTCCACGCCTCGGCCTGCGGCATTCGCGCGCAGATCGTGATGCCGCTGGCCACGCCGCAGGTCAAGGTCGCCGCCACGCGCGGCTTCGGCGCCGAGGTTATCCTGCACGGCGCCAGCTACGACGAGGCCTGCGAAGAGGCTCTGCGCCGCCACGTCGAAGAGAGCCGCACTTTCATCCATCCCTTCGACGACCCTGAAGTTATCTCCGGCCAGGGCGCCATCGGCCTGGAACTGCTCGAACAGGTGCCCGGCCTTGAAGCCGTCGTGGCGCCCATCGGCGGCGGCGGGCTCATCAGCGGCATCGCCTGCGCGCTCAAAGAGACCAATCCAAAAATTCGCGTCATCGGCGTCGAGCCGGATAAGCTGCCCTCGATGCTGCGCGCCCGCGAGGCTGGCACCCCGGTCACCATCGCCGCCGAGGCCACCATCGCCGACGGCATCGCCGTGCGCCGCGCCGGCGACCTGACCCTGCCGCTGGTCTCCCGCTACGTGGACGAGATCGTTTCCGTGGACGACGAGGAGATCGCCAGCGCCATCCTCATGTTGCTGGAACAGGAGAAGACCCTGGCCGAGGGCGCGGGCGCCGCCGCACTGGCCGCAGTTGTCCAGTCCAAGACCAATCTCCGGCCTCGCCCCACCGTGGTGCTGGTATCGGGCGGCAACATCGACGTCTCGCTGCTGGCCAAGATCATCGAACGCGGCCTGGTCAAAGACGGCCGTCTCCTGCGCCTCCGCGTCTACCTCCAGGATCGCCCCGGCGCACTGCTCAACCTCACCAGAATCCTGGCCCGCGAGCGCGCTAACATCGTCGAGACCATCCATAATCGCGCTTATTACGGAGTCAGCCTGGGCGAAACGGTGATCGATGTGACCCTCGAGACCCGTGGCGCCACTCACATCACAGCCATCAGCCACGCCCTGCGCGAAAGCGGCTTTCGCTTTGAGCGCATTCAATAGGAGCTGCAATGTACACGCCGAAATTCAACCAGATCACCGACCGCGCCATTCTCATCGAGGCCATGCAGGCCTACTCGTTTGCCATTCTCATTGGCCCGGCGCCTGCACCGCAATCGGGGACGAAGGCCATAGTGCCCCTGGTGGCCACGCACCTGCCGCTGGTGGTCAAAGATGCGGGCCCTCATGGCCTGCTTGAAGGCCACTTTGCCCGCGCCAATCGCCATTGGGAGGCCCTCGCCGGTCACCCGGTGTTGGCTATCTTTTCCGGCCCCCACAGTTATGTTTCGCCCGCGCTCTACGCCGATCCTCTCTCGGTTCCCACTTGGAACTACATCGCCGTCCACGCCCTCGGCACTCTGGAATTGGTCGAGAGCGAGTCAGGCAAGGAAGCCCTGCTCTCTGGTTTGATGCACGTCCATGAGCCAGCTTACAAAGAAAAATGGCTTGCTATGCCAGTCGATTTTCGGCGGTCCATGCTGGCGGAGATCGTAGGCTTCCGCATTGCTATCACGCGCATCGAAGGCAAGTTCAAGCTCAGCCAGAATCGCGACATCGCAGATCGGGGCAAAATCCAGGCCGATTGCGCTGCTGGCACAGCCGACCAACAGGCTCTGGCTGCTTGGATGGCGCGACTGGAGAAGTGAGAAAACCGCTTTGAGCACCGATTCTCTGCACCCCCAACTTTTGCTATACTCGTAGAGGTCACCACAGTGCGGAGGTGGCGAAATTGGCAGACGCACCAGCTTGAGGTGCTGGCGCCCAAAAGGCATAGGGGTTCAAGTCCCCTCTTCCGCACCAAATTTCTCTCGTCCGGGTCAGCCGGACTGACCTGGAAAGCAGCTTACAAGATGAATTTTCTACTCTACTTCGTAGTCGTCCTTCACGTGGTTGTGTGCCTGTTTCTGATCGGTGTTGTCCTCCTGCAGCAGGGCCGCTCGGCCGACCTCGCGGGCGCCTTCGGCGGCCAGGGTTCGCAGACCGCCTTCGGCCCACGCGCCGCGGCCAACGTGCTCACCCGGCTCACCACCTGGTCAGCGATTATCTTCATGCTGACCTCCATCACCCTGACCGTGCTCTACCAGCGCTCCACTGGCGGCTCACACTCCGTGCTGGAGAACTCCAAGCCCGCGCCCGCCTCCGCACCTGCCAAGTCTGGCAAGTAGCCCCCCTTTTTTTCGCAAACCCAATCTACCCTGGCGGCAAGCCAACCGGTCTGCCGCTTTTTGTGCCGTCCATCCCCGAGAAAAAACCTATTGACAATATTATCTGTCAGATATATCTTAAAGATATATGCAACACAACCGAACCGCCTACGTCATCCTCGGAATGCTCTCGATCCAGTCAAATCTCTCGGGCTATGAGATTCACAAGGCGATCGAAGCGAATTTCGGCAGCTTTTGGGGTGAGAGTTATGGGCAAATCTACCCCACCCTCAAGCGGCTGGCCACCGAAGGCCTGATAGAGCCCAGCAAATCAGTATCTGCGGCCAAAAAGCGCCGCCAGGAGTACGCGCTGACCGAGTCCGGCCGCCTCTGCCTGCGCGAGTGGCTGGCCTTACCCTTCCAGAACGATCCGCCCCGCAATGAATTCATGCTCAAGCTGTTTTTTGGGCGTGAGGCCGCGCCAGGCGTTGCCATCGCGCATGTTCGCGAGTTGCAACAGAGAAACCGGCGCATGTTGGCTACCCTCGAAGGGATCGAGAGCTTGGCGCACCGGCATCCGACGCAAAATCCGCATCAGCCCTATTGGATGCTCACGCTTGGCCTGGGCATGTCACTGACCCGCGCCGCGCTCGATTGGGGCGAATCGGCGCTGGTGCAGCTTGCTGCAATGGAGGCAGCCGCTGCTCAAAACCCACCGCCGGCAGAGGGCAACCTGCCGCTAACGAGGCCTGAACCTGGTCCATGAAGTCCGCAACCCGCACGAGCAAACACGGTACGCGTAACCAAAGGAGAATCGTAAAATGTCCGCCAACCTCCGTTCCAGCCGCAGCTCGCAGATCGTCGCATGGGCTGTCGCCAGCCTGTTTGCTCTAGGGTTCTTCTATTCTCCCGTGGGAGAGTGGACCGGCCCAATCCTCGGAGTGTGGTTCGTGGGCACGCAAAAGCCCCGACGTGGCTTTCTCTGGATGGTGGCCTTCAGCTTCATTCCCAGCCTGATCTTCGAGTGGCGCAAGTTCCCGCTGACCGGGCCGCAGCAGGCGCTCGAATACATCGGCTGGATGCTGCTCGTCGCCCTGCTTGCCGTTCTGCCTTTTACCATCCACCGGCTTATCAGTCCGCGTCTGCCTGGATTCCTTGCAACGCTGCCGTTTCCGCTGGCGGCAGTGGCGATTTCTTATCTGGCCCTGGCGCTGCATCTCGGCACAGTTTCGGAAATCGGCCTCGATAGATTTTTCATTTTTTGGTTTGCGGCGGCGGTCGTCTGGCTGTGGAACCGGGAATCGCGCGCCACGACAATCTTCCTCGGCGCGGGCTTCGCCCTTGCGGCTGGCTTTGAACTCCTCCGCAAATTCAGCGGCGTCGCGCTGCCCGAGACTCTTCCCCTCGGCACAATCTTTGACTGGGTATACCTCGGCGGAGTTCTATTTCTGAGCGTCTGGGCGTCTTTCCATCCAGTCAAACGCCAAGCCTGGGCTGACCGGCCGAAGACCGTCGCTCTGCTGCAAAGCCCCTTTACCCGCGAACCGTTGCATCTGGTCAGCGAGCAGGACGAGGAAGCATTAGTCAGCAGCTCCGGAGAGCGGTTTCCGGTGCGCAATGGAATTCCGGCGTTCCTCAAGCCGGAAGACCTGACCGGCGACAACGGCAAGTACAACCATCTCTATCAGCTGATCGGCGGCTTTTACGACGACATCCAGCGCATCTTCCTCGCGCTCAAAGGCTTCGACCGGGACGCTTACTTCCGCAGTTACATGAGCCTGCTGGAAGTAAAACCCGGCGACTCGGTGCTGGAGACATCGGTGGGTACCGGGCTCAATTACAAGTACCTGCCCCGCGGAGTGAAGCTCTCCGGACTCGATCTCTCGCTGGAGATGCTGGCCACCTGTCAAGCCAACTTGCGCCGTTGGGAAATGGAAGCCGACCTTTATCTATGTAACGCCGAGAGCCTGCCCTTCGCTGATTCCAGCTTCGACGTTGTCTTTCACGTGGGAGGCATCAACTTCTTCAACGACCGCGCCAAAGCCATCCGCGAGATGATTCGCGTCGCCAAGCCGGGTAGCCTGCTGCTCATCGCCGATGAAACCGAGAAGCACGTGAAGAGCACCTATGAAAGTACCCTCGGCGGCTACTTCAAGAACCGCAAAGAGGCGGTGGCCGCACCTATCAATCTGGTGCCGCCCGAGATGCAAGATATCCACCTAGAACTGCTGAAGGACGGCCACTTTTACGCGCTCACCTTCCGCAAGCCGGGGCCAGCGTAAAGCGCCCGGCACAATACAATGGAACCATGATTATCGAGACCTTCGCCGTCGGCCCGCTGGCCTGCAACTGCACGATCCTCGGCGACCCGGAGGCCGGCGAGGCCATCGTCATCGATCCCGGAGACGAGGTGGGCCGCATTTACCGCCGGCTCAACGGACTCGGCCTCAAACTCAAGCAGATCATTGTTACCCATGCCCACATAGACCACGTCGGCGGCGCGCTCAAGCTCAAGCGGCTCACCGGCGCACCCATTCTTCTGAACGAAAACGACCTGTCGCTGCTGAAAATGATGGATACGCAGGCCGCATGGGTCGGCATTGCGACGCCGGAGACTGCTCCACCCGATGAGAGTCTGGCCGACGGCCAGCGCGTGGGCCTCGACCGCTACCCCGCCCAGGTCATCCACACTCCCGGCCACACGCAAGGCTCGGTCTGCCTCCACTTTGCCCCGCTCAAGCTGCTCATCGCCGGCGACACGCTCTTTGAAGGCAGCATCGGCCGCACCGACCTGCCCGGCGGCAACTATGACCAGATCATCGACTCCATCCAAACCCGCCTGCTCCGGTTGCCCGACGAAACCCGCGTCCTCACCGGCCACGGCCCCGAGACCACCATCGGCGCCGAACGCCGAAGCAACCCGTTTCTGCGCGGGCAGTGAGCCGGGATCGCCTCCTCTGGGTGACGCGCAGACAGTCCTCAGCATTCTCATAAAGGCCTCGTGCATATCTATTGAGGGGTTGAGCGGACGGATGCGCTCTTTTGTGCTGATGCAGCCAGCCTCGCCCATCTTTCTGTAAATGCTAACATTCTACCTATGGGCGCGGGTGTTATACTGTCGCCGCTAACATAGCCATGGCGCAAAACGCAGAACAAGGGGGAAGCTTCGTTTGTGCCCACGCGAGCATAAGTTCGATGCATGCCTGAAAAGGTAGCTCAGCAGTATGATTCTTGTGCCTTCGCGCCGTTTCCGGCAGTAAGAGAGGCTGACTATGACAACGACACGGCAGTATGGTTTGTATCTTTTGCTGATTGGGGCCGTTGTGTTTATTTTGCTGGGTCTCGCCCTGGAGGGCACCTCTAAATCCGCGATGCAAGATTTCTCGGATATGTATTTCCCCGCACGCTGTCTTATTCAACATTGTGACCCGTACAACAGAAGTGAAGTATTGCGCGTATATCAGTTAGAAGGTTACCGCCTATTGCATACCACGAACATTCGGTCTGTGGCTCCGTATGTATATCCACCAACCGCCTTTTCTTTCACTGTTCCCTTCGCGCTTTTATCTTTGAGAGCTGCACACATCCTTTGGCTGATGCTTACCGTTGGAGGCCTCATCACGGCCTCGTTTCTGATTTGGAATCTTAGCGCAAATTATGCGCCAATCGTCTGTGGCGCCCTGATTGGCTTTCTTCTTGTCAACAGCGAAGTGATTGTCGTTCTCTGCAATCCGGCCGGAATCGCGATCAGCCTTTGCGTAGTGGCTGTCTGGTGCTTTCTTCGCGAGAGGTATGTGCCGGTTGGCATCCTATGCCTTGCGGTCAGTCTGGCACTCAAGCCGCACGACGTAGGCTTAGTCTGGCTCTATTTCCTGCTGGCCGGCGGAATCTGCCGGAAGCGCGCACTGCAAACCCTTTTCATGATGATTATCGTGAGCCTGCCAGCAGTGCTGTGGGTCTGGCATGTGGCGCCGGAGTGGATGCAGGAATGGCACTCCACCGTATCGGCGTATTCGTCAAACTCTGTCAACGACCCTGGTCTCGTTTCATCGTATGTCCATGATGGCGCTATGGTGATAAGCTTGCAAGCGGTCGCCAGCGCCTTCTGGAACAATCCGCGCATCTACAACCTGGCCAGTTATCTTGTCAGTGCACCACTTCTGCTTATATGGACATTCGTCACTCTGCGGTCCCGCCCATCAGCAAAGAGGACCTGGCTGGCGCTGGCGGCCATTGCGGCTCTTTCCATGCTGCCCGTCAGCCATCATCTCTATGACACTAAACTTCTGCTGCTCACAGTCCCGGCTTGCGCTATGCTTTGGGCCGAGGGCGGCTTGACCGGCTGGCTTGCACTCGTGGTGAATACCGTGGGGTTCGCATTGACGGGGGATCTTTCGCGGTTAATTCTGCTTGCCTTCATCAAGCATCTGCACCTGGCCGTTATGAAGTTACCCGAGCTGATACAGATGGCCGCGCAAGTCTTTCCCACCCCGCTGATCCTGCTCGCCATGGGCATATTCTATCTCTGGGCGTATGTGCGGCGCGTTAGTGACAACGCACCACTCACCCAAACAATAACTCCTTCTCCCGTAACTCCTTGATGCTGTCGCGCAGCTTGGCTGCCCGCTCAAACTCGAACTTTTTCGCCACCTCGCGCATCCCCATCTCCAGCTTTGCTATATAATAATCATGCCGGTATTAGCGCGACAGAGTGATTGCCGCGGCCGGATTTTTACTTCGCATTTGCCCCGCGGCACAGAGCGAATAATAAACAGCGGCCTGCCTTTTCTTTCAGCGCAAAGCCAAAAGACGGTATTGGGCTCCAAGGCATAGCCATCCCATTCTCCGCTCGAGGGGACGCAAGGACGCCAGTAACCGCGGAAAAAATAACCGATAGTCAATTCTCGCGCTTGACCAGCCAGCCGCCAAACAGGCTCTACGCATATTCCGAGCCCGGATAAGACGTGCATTCTTGTCCAAGGGACAGGTATTGAAGGCTCGGACTGTCAGCGGGTTCAAAGGATTATGTTCGTAGATCGCCAGAACGCCTCCAGGCCTGGTAATGCGTAGCAACTCTTTTAACCAATGCTGGTGATCTTCGCGAGGAATATGATGAAACACGCAAGCGGAAAATACAATATCCTGACAGGCGGAATCCATGGGAATATTCTTCCCTTCAATCAATAAGTATGTTTCCTTTCCCGGGAATCTATCTTTAGCCCGTTGTTGGCTTTGGGCGGATACATCGACGCAACTTAGAGCCGCGCCGGGAAAGTAACTCCGGAAGTGTGGTATTGAATTACCGATGCCGCTGCCGAAATCCGTGATCCGGTTACAGGAAGCGTGCGTATTTGAGAGATGACGGGCTAAGTCGGCTATCTTATACTCGGCGAAGTACTCCGGAGCTTCACCGGTTACCTTAATGTTTTTCTTATGCTCTTCATAGTAAGTATCGGCAAGACTATCGAATTCCGCCTTAGCCATGGGACATTTCCTCCTTGTTCTTCATTGCGTTTGAAGACAAGCAGTCCGGCACGGTTTCCGCATCGCATCTCCCCCGCGACACTGAGCGAATAATAAACAGCGGCCGGCCTTTTCCTTGAATGAAGGAACGTCCAACATATTCCCCGATTAGCCCCAGGGCAAACAGATTGATCGCCGAAAACATAAGTTGGACGCACATGATGCTCGCCCAACCGGGAACGACTTGAATAAACAGATATGCATAAATTGTCCAGGCAATAAAGCATAGCGCGCCGACACTCGCAGCAGCGCTCAGATAAAACATGAACCTTAGAGGCGCCGAAGCGAATCCCGTAACTCCGTCTATTGCCAGACCGACCATTTTTCCGATGCCATATTTCGTCTTCCCGGCAAATCTGGCGTCGCGGTGATAATTCACTGCAACCTGACGAAATCCTACCCAGGCTACCATCCCCCTCAGAAAGCGGTGCGGCTCGGGCATCTGCCGCACGATATCGGCGACTTGCCGGCTCATTAAGCGGAAATCTCCTGTATCGACGGGCACTTCGGTCTGGGACAGCCCGCGAAGGAGCCGGTAGAAGAGTTCTGCGGTCTTCCGCTTGAACCAGTTTTCGCCTAACCGCGAGATGCGTTTGCCGTAGGCTACATCGGCTCCGGAATCCATTGCCGCCATCATCTCCGGCAATAACTCCGGGGGATCTTGCAGATCGGCGTCGATCAGAAGCACTCTATCGCCCTGGGCTATCTCCAGGCCAGCGGACAGCGCCAGCTGATGCCCATGATTCCGAGATAAGTCAACAATGATGACATTCTGATCCCCGTATTGTATCTCAACAAGTTTCTCTGCCGTCCGGTCGGAGGAGCCGTCATTGATGAATATCATTTCGAAGGGGCGTTTCATCTCTTCAAGAACGCGACTCATGCGGCAATGAAACTCCGCTATACACCCCTCCTCGTTGTGACATGGCACAATAACGCTTACAGAGACAGCCTCGCTTTGTGTGCTGCATTTCATGCGGTCGTCAGCCAGATATTTCGCCACAAGCCTTCTCCTCGTATTGCGTTCACGCCGTCATAATTCGATTCACGATGCCGTAGTGTCTGAAAATCCTGGGAAGCCAGGAGCTTAACTCGCCAAAGAAGCAGCCGAAAATTCCAAAATGTCTCCGGGCTGTGTCTGCGTGTCGCGGATTGTGCCTGACGGAAGCTCGAGAACGGAGTGCGCCCGGAGACAGGCCGACAGCCGCCACGGAGGCACCTCGCTCGCGAGCTTCCTGATCTGATTCTTGCGGTCCAGATAGACCAGGTCGATGGGGAATCGCATCCAGAAGGTGTGCACGGCTTCACAGGGCCGGATCCACAGACCCTCGCCGGGAGAGAGACGCTCGCGCCCCAGCAGCCCCTTTGAGCGCTTTGAGCCGGTGCTCGCCACCTCCATGGAAGTGGCGAGTACAGTACCGCGCGTCGGGTTTGAGACCCGCAGACGAAAATCCTGGGGAGCATGACGGTGTAAAGAGAAGCGATTCCGCAACTCCAATGCGATCCGGCGGAACGGATTCATCCGGTTGTCTCCGATCCTCTCGCCTGTCCGCCGCCGTGCTCTGTGCGACCCTTCTTGAAGGATACCGGCTGCCCGAAAGGGGCAGCCGTAAACCTTATTGGGGCGCGGGCGCAGTTGAAGTGCTGGTGCTGGTTGCCGCTCCACCTGATCCTGTGCCAAAGCTACCCGAGGACCCTTCAATTACCAGAGGCGTCTCCGGCTTCATGCTCTCAATCAACTTTTCGACGGGCAGAGTTGGCGGCGCGGGGGCTGGGGTGTTGGCAGCAGTCTTGGCATCCGGATTATTCATCGGAGTGCCGGAATTGGGCGGCAGGAACTTGGCAGGAAACTTCAAAGTAGGCAACGGGTCTCCGGCCAGAATAGGCGATACAATTTCCGGCGTCACGATCACAATGAGCTCGGTGTTAGCCTTGGTCTTCTGCATCGACTGGAAGAACTTGCCAAGGATTGGTATGTCCCCCAGAAAGGGAATCTTCATGAACTCATCGGACTCCGTGTTGTCCAGCAGCCCGCCGATGACGAAACTTTGACCGTCAGCCAACTCGACCTCGGTATTCACTTTCCTTTCGGTGATGGCGGGTACCGTAAATCCCGAGATTTCCACGGCATCAGCGAAATCGAGAGCGCTGACTTCCGGGGCCACCTGAAGTCGGATTGTTCCGCGGGGAGTAACGGTGGGAATAAAAGTCAGGCGAACTCCATATTCCTTGAACATGATGGTAACGGCCGCTGCCGACCCGAGAGTGCCTCCCTGAACCATAGGATAGGGATATTCGCCGCCGGCCAGAAAGCTGGCCTCTTTGCCGTTTGCCGCCAGAAGATTGGGCTCGGCCAGAACCTGCGACCCGATTTTGGTCTCGAGGGCCTGAATGGTCGTACCCAGGCCAAGGGCAGTATAGAATCCGGAAAGCTGCAAACCGCTGCCATTGACCACTGTCGCGGGCGATCCCGCATAAGGAAGGGTAATCCCCGGCGGCGTGAACTGTCCCGTTGAAACCCCGCCAACAAAGTTTCCCGCGCCCAGGTTGAACAGATTGATTCCGAGTTGTGTTTCCTTGCTCCGATCGACGCTGATAAAGCGCACCTTGAGAAGAATCTGCGGTTCAGAGGCCGGTACTTTGACGTCGAGCAAGTTGACGACTTTGCCGCCAGTAGCGGCAATCTTGACCGCGCGAGCGGAGCTGTTCAGATTGTCGACCGTGCCGCGAAGGAAGATGGAGCCGTTCTCGGAGCTGACCCTCAGCGATTGGCCGGGAAGCTCCTTCTTAAGCTCGCGGCGGACCGCATCCAGGTTGTCGTTCAAAGCAGACACGCTGGCGCGCACTGTCACGTTGAAGAACTGCCGGCCGCCGTGGGTGTCCCAGATAATCAGGCTGGTTTCTCCAAGGGCCTTGCCCTCCACCATGATCTCGGTAGGACTGGTCGCATGGACTTCGGCGATCTCGCCCAGGCCGACGGCTACCCGTGCTATCGGCCACTCGCAGTCGACCAGTACGGTCTTGCCCATGGCGACCGAAAGATCATTGGTCGAGTCCTGAATCGAGGCGCTTGCTGGTTGTGCGGTAGGCGCCGAGGTCTGAGCCTGCAGAGCCGTCCCGGCGCAGAGGAGAAGAAACAATGCGCTGCAACATGCGATGGTAATGACACTCTTCGCTCTCACTGTTTACCCCCCGGAGAAACAAATTTTTCTTCAGTCTGTTTCGAACCGTTGTACACCTCGATGACAACAGCCTTGGGCGCGACGCGCTTTGGGGCCGCAGCGCGCCGTGCCGGCGCCGGAGCGCTATTCTGACCCGAAAAAAGGTTGCTCATGGCCGTGCCGGGAATCGCAACAATCTTCGTATCCAGCGGGTTGCGCAGCACCAGCCGGATGGTCTCGCCGCTAGCCAATTCAAGGGTCTCAGCCTGATCCGGGGTGACCAGCAAGTTGACCACCTGCACCTGCTTGGCCTTGCCTTGATCGTCCTTGACCTGTTGATAATCTGTACCGGCCGACAGAACCTGGATGTTCTGTAGAACCGTTTTCGCCACAATGCCTTGCGTGGTGTTTTGTTCGCCGGGAGGGATGCCGGAGATCACAACGTCGACGCGCATACCGGGAGTGGCAAACCCGGAGACGCCCACCACTTCATCGACCCTGACCGCGCACGCTCTCATGCCCTGGGGAATGGCGGGGGCCAATCCGCCGCCAGCGCCGACAGCGGCCAGACGGCTCTCCAAAACAGGCTCACCCTCATAGAGGTCAGAGATGACACCCCGCCCTATGACACTGCTCATGTTTTTCGCGGGAATGGTGTCTTTGGGAGGCGTTCCAGCGATCCCGATGGTCGTCAGGTTATCGGCGGTGAGAATCGTTCCGAGTTTGATGTCCGCCTTAGCCGCAACCACGACCGTAGTGGCCGGCGGTCGCGCTGCCGCCGCTTGATTGCGAACCAGGTGTGCAACCAGTAAAGTGCACCCGGCGGCAATGAAGAATGCGACAAGAAGGACCGTGAGTAGTCTTCTGTTCATTTGGGGGCCTGTTTGAACTGGCTATCGGGCCAGCTTCGCCTTTCTGTCCCACGTGGCCAATGCCGCGCCACAGGAAACCCGTATAAAGCTTACGCCTAAACAGGAGTTGGGTGAAGGTATTATCATACAAGTTTTACCGCGTGTCCAGTTTATCTCCATATCCCTCCTGGAAACGAAAGTAAGGGAGGCGCCGGGGCGAAAGGTATCAAGAGAGTTATAGTTCAAAGCAATACAATGTGCGATTCTGTAAGAGAATATAATTGGGTTCATGAGAGGGCAACAGGCCTCTTTCAACGCTCAGCCAAGCTGAGATTGTTCGCAACGCAGCCTCCATTGCAGTAGTGACCAGACGGCGCGAGGGAGGGATTTCGTCCGGTCATGAGGTCTCCCCCAATGATAACGCTATTTTCGGAGCGACCGGAGCTGAACCAGCGGCCATATACCTTTGTGGCTTCGATTCTGGTGCACTGCGCCGTGGTTGGACTGGTGGCCTTTGGGATTCTCTCCGCGCCCAAGGTCAAGGCCACGTCTCGCGCTGAGCAATATGCCGTTCGGCATCTTGACCTGCATACTCTTGAGGCCCAGATGCAGCGGGCCAGGAGAGAAATTGAGCCTCCCCGCCCGCATTCCGTCAAGCGCTCGCTTCCGTCTGGCGGGAGCACGGCCGAGCAGCCGCCGGTTATGCGGCAGGTCGTACTGGCTCCGAAGGGGCCACAGACGCTGCTCCAGCCGGATATCCCCAAGCCTGTGGCGCTTACCGTTGAAATCCCGGTCCCGACAGTCTTGATATGGGATGGGAAGAAGTCTCCGGCCAAGACACTCGTTCCGCCCCAGCCGGTAAAGCCGGCCGTTGCCGACGTTAAGCCTTCCACCCAGTTGCCCAACGAGGATCTGCACCTGGCGGACATCGCCATTGCACCAACCGAACTGCCTGTGCAGCCTCAGCCGATTCTTCCCAGCACGACTTCGCCTGTGGTTGTTTCCGGGCCGAAGCCCACGCCACCGGCCCCGGTAACCACCGCACAAGGGTCCACGCAGCCAACTCCAACCGCGGTGATGTCGCTCTCCGATTCTCGTATGGCAAATGGCGCCGTCACGCTGCCGCCGGTAAACGAGTCGGCCTCTACAAATTCGCCTGGGGCGCTCACGCCAGGGCAAGGAAAGGATTCCGGGCAGGCAGGGAAGGTTAACCCGACCGGCAAGGCGGGCGGAGCGGGCGCAGACCAGGATTCACGCGACGCCGGAGACCCGTCTGACCCCTCGGCAAACGGCCAGGGGGCTAAATCTGCTCCCGGGCATTCTGCTCCCGGGCAATCTGCCGGACAATCTGTTTCAGGATTGGGAAACAAGCCCACAACCGCCCATATTGAGCGGTCCATCACCGGCCAATTCGGAGCGGTAGTGGTGGGCTCCTCGCTGGAAGATGAGTTCCCGGATATGCCCTCAGTGTGGAGCGGCAGGTTGGCGTATACCGTTTATCTGCCCGTGGGCCTGGCGAAGAGCTGGATTCTGCAATACGCGCTTCCGCGCGCCGGCGACGCCGCGGCGGCCGGCAACATCACCCACATCGAGGCGCCCTGGCCGTATAACATCGTGCGGCCCAATATCACTCCCGGCGCCATCGATGCCGATGCCCTCATGGTGAGCGGATTTGTGAATCAGGCTGGCCGCTTTGAAGCCATGGCCATCGTCTTTCCACCCCAGTTCGCGGAGGCGCAGTTTGTGCTGAGCACGCTCGCCCAGTGGCAGTTCAGGCCTGCGACGCAGAACGGGCAAAATGTCAAGGTGGAAGTGCTGCTGATTATTCCCGAAGAGCAAGAATAAGGCCCGCATCCCGGAGAGTCCAATGGTCGGACCCACTCGGAACGCGGACCTTCATTCTACTTGCTGCTTGCGGACGGCTATGTCGTACCGTTGGGAACCAGCCGCGTGGTCGTAAGGTTCTTTGAGATGGCCGTGAAAATCTGCTTCAGATTTGTGAAATTTGCTTCATTGGGCGAGACGCAGCCGTGGCCGTCGTCGGAGTAGAAATCCCCCGGAGCGGAGGCCATATCCATAATCGCCGTGCAAGGGGTGATGCCAGGGTAGGCACTATACGTCTTATCCGTCGTGCAACCAGTTGTCTCCGAGCCGTAGCCGATCGTGTATACCGTGGTCCCAGCTGCAGTCGCCGCATGGGCCGCTAAGACCGCCTGCCCGCACTCGCCCAGCGCGGAGGGGTAGGCAAACGAGTTTTTGTTGCTTCCGCTTCCGGTTCCGTTCAGGGTGCCTGTTGTTGCCGTGATCTGACTACCACTTGCCGTTGCGTCGCCATCAGTGAGGATGATCATGGCGTTCTGCGTGCCTGGATTTGCCGCCGCCTGGGCGACGAGAGCCGCTTGTGCAGCGTAGATGACTTGTGCGTAGTAGGTTCCCTGGCCGCCCGGAGCTCCCATGCCGTTGCAACCGCTCTTCCCTCCTGCCGCAAGCACGATATACGAGCTGCTGCTGGTATTCAACGTGGTAGCCGCGTCGGAGACCCGGTAATTGCCCGAAAACGGAACGATCTCGTAGGTCGCCGTCGAAGGCAGATTTAAATTCTGAGACGCGCCCGGAGTTACGTTTTGAAACGTATACGGTATCGTCGAAGGGTTGCTGGTAGGACAAACATAGTCTTTCGACTCCGTGGCCGTTGTCACCGCAGGAAACACGAACAGGCTGACGGTATCAACAGGGTTTTTAACCATGAGAGTTTGAGGATAGCTGCCGGTTTGCGCGACGCAGGTTGTGTTCAAAGGGCAGGGGGCCATAAGTCCCAACAGAGTCTGAACGCCCTGCAACGCGCAGGAGATTTGCGTGCCGGAGCATTGCAGGCCGCTATCCGCGCTGGCCATCGACGCCGTTGTGTCGAGGATGATGGCTACATTCCACGGGGTGTTATTTCCACCGGCCATGGCCGCGGTCGCCGTCGCCCATATGTTGAAGTAGGGGACGCCGAACATCTTTCCGAACCACAACGGAACCTGGGCCGTCTGCGTCACCTTGAGTGAGTTGAAATTCCCTGCTGTAGAGCCGGTAGAAGTGGCGCACCCCAGTCCCCACGCCGACGTCAGTGTGCTCAGACACGTGAAGGTCGGAGTCACGGTAGCGTTTATCAGGTTCTGGCTGGCGTTCTTCTCGGTCGGCAAGACGCTGTATTCCGTCACATAGGTCGTGGCTAAAGTCGTGTTGGGAAGGCCCTGTGCTCCCGCCAATGCGGCCGAATTCGTTGATTCCTGAAGCTGACGACGGGCAGCATACCCATGACCGAGATCAGTCGCTACCCCGGCAAGCCCTAAAAAGAACGTCAGCCCTAATACCACGAAAGGCAGTGTCTGGCCACGCGTATCTTTCAGCACTCTGCGTACAAAAAACACTCCGTTAAACTTCATTGAATTACCCCCCCCCATTTTTTCCCCAATTTCAATCGACAATCACCGATTGTGAACTTGTTATGCTGCCCGTCCCCAGATTTAGCAGATACACCGGAATCCAGGTGAACTGATAACTAACCGTTACCGTGGCGGGTTCGTTCTGCGCCAAACCCGTCGCCACCGTCGCTCCTGCGGGGCATGTAGACGCCGTCGTCCCGACGTATGGACCGTAAATATATGCCGTACCGCTGGAGTTCGTAATCGTCACAGTGTACGTAAAATTCGACGGCGTCCAGCTCGGCAACGCGGCGGTGATTCCTGTTGCGACCGTCGCGCACGGGTCGGCAAGCAGCGCTCGGCCGGGTGCAAGCTGCAATTGCGCAACGCTTGCTGTGGCATCCCCAAGCATCTCATAGCTGACCATGGCCATCGTAAGAGAAAACATGAAGGTGATGATCAACAGTAACAACGGCAGCACCACTGCAAACTCCACGAGCGATTGTCCCTTGTCGCCGGAGCGAAGCCAGCCACCGAGGGACCAGGATTCGACACGCGTCCTGCTTGACGCCGCAGCCCGGTTCAGGCCGCACAGCAGCGCCATAGCACGTCCGCGCAGATTATTCACCCGTTTCATCGTCTTCCCCCTCCTATTATCATTCAAAATGACGGTATCAAAGATAAATTTTGCAGTTAGGCACTTTGTAGTAACACCAAAGTACTGAGGAATTCATAGGTCACTTTCTTGTAACACCAAAGTACCCAGGAATTCATAGGCTAACCTCTTGACACCTATTCTTTGTCCTTCCGGAGCAACTCCAGAAATTGATCTAGTTCCTTCCGATCCGCTCCCTGCACCGAAGGATTCTGTCCACTGCGCGCAGACGACGGTGTATCCAGCGGGATGAACTGGAGGCCGACGCCGTCGTTGCCCCAGCGAACCGCCCTGGACTGTATGGCGATCGAACGCCCGACGCCTTCTTGTCCGCTGTCTGCCTCTTGCACCGTCATCAGGATCAGGGTGCCCGGATACCAGCGCTCTTCCGTCACCACATATAATCCAGTCGCGCTAATATCCTTGATGCTGCGAGCCTTGGGAGCGGCGCCGGTCCAGTAATAGGCAGCCAGGCCCGGCAAAGTCCCCCGCGGAGCCTTTCTCAGATCCGGAGCCTTTCTTGGATCCGGAGACCACCAGCGTTCCAGCCAGCTCTTCGGCGGCTTGACGCCCTCCATCCCCGGCTCGATAAGGTCCATCTCATACAGATGCTCGGACTTGAACTCCTCCCTGGAGTGATCCTCCAGTTCCACCACGCCGGGACCGCCGCTCCAAAGCGGCTTGCCCCTCAATAGAACGGCGCTTTGCACTTTGCCCGCAGCGCTGCCTGAGCCGGAGAACCGCTCCAGCCGGCCCTGCATCTCCTCGGCTAAACAGAGCACCAGTTGATCGCCCCGTTGGGTCTGCGACGAATAGATCGAGTGGATTGGCAACCCCAGGACGCTTGCGGCCTTCGGGCTCGAAGGACTGATACAGAAAGTGGGGAATGACTCGACCACATCAATGACCCGGCAATCCTCGTCCAGGTAAACAAGATCGAGCGGGGCCAGCATATCCATCTCAGGAATTCCTTTGAACGGCGTGATCCAGATGCCCTCGCCGGACCTTAGCGCCAGCCTTCGAAACAGATTCTTTAGGTCCGCCAACTCAAGATCGGTGACAGCGATCTCCAGACCGAGAAAGCATTCGCGTGTCTGGTTGTATGCGCAAAGTCTTCGTGATTCCATGGAACCTCCGGCCCTCGGCGAGGACCCGGCAACCGGGTGCTATCCCGGAGTATCAAACTTCAATTCAGCCTCTACCGCCAAAAACATTCATGTAAGCACTTCCTTGTGAGCACCAGGCCAGCCACGGACTCTGCTTCGTCCAGCGCGTAAGGGGCAACTACATCAGCCTGTGTACCGTGCAGGTACACACCCCCCACACCCGCTGTCAAGGCAGGAAGCGGAGACATTCATTGCCGAATCGGCAATGCCCCGGACAGCGGGATGATCGAGCTAGCCAGCGAAACCCGCGCTACTAAACCGCGCCGCCGGCCTACCCGTGAAACTCGTGCTACTTGATCCGCGTACGACGGCGCTGGATCAAAATAATCAGAATGACGACAACCAGTACACCGGCAACAATCCGGATGATCATGGTACTGTCCATAGCAACTCCTCTTTCTTACAGCAACTCGCGTTTGCGTTTCTTACTGCAACTCGCGTGTGCGCTCCCCTGCTTGAGAAAGTCACGAGAGACACCCGGCAACATAGTGGCGAAACCCCGGCCCGCAAAACCGCGAACCAGCCAGTGAGGCGCGTCTTCACGGCGCCGACAGAACAAAAACGCGATCCGTCCTACTTGATCCGCGTGCGGCGCCGCTGGATCAAAATAACCAGAATGACGACAACCAATACACCGGCTGCAATCCGAATGATCATGGTAGTGTCCATATTGATTCCTCCTTCCCTCATTGATTGAGAACCTTGAACGACTCCAGGATGGAGATCATCGCAGGGCCCAGAACGACCACGAAAAGCGAGGGAAAGATGAACAGCACAAGCGGAAAAATCAGCTTGATGGTGGTCTTTGCCGCCGCTTCTTCCACTGCCTGCACGCGCTGAGTCCTGAGCGTGTCGCTGTGAATGCGCAATGTCTTGGCGATGCTGGTTCCAAACTTTTCCGCCTGAACCAGCATGGAAACGAGATTGCGCACACAGTCGACGTCGGTGCGGTCCGCCATATGTTTCCAGGCTTCGCCGCGAGGGCGCCCGGCGCGTTGCTCCAGCACGACGATGCTCAATTCATCGCATAGTTCCGGCTGGGCTGATTTCAATTCAATCCCGGTGCGCGCCGTCGCCTGGTCCATACTTAGTCCGGCCTCAATGCAGATCACCAGCAGATCAAGCACATCAGGCAGACCGCGCCGAATCCGGGACTGGCGGGCGGTAATTCGCCTTCCCAGCCAGAAATCCGGCAACAAATAACCCAGGCCCAGGGCTACGGCAATCACGAAAAACGGGCTGTAGCGGAAGAACCCGGTAACCAGGGCCAGAACGCAGAGCAGGAGGGGCACCAATACTTTGGCGCCATAGAAGATTTTGATCGCCGACTCATCGCGGTAGCCGGCGCGCTGGAGCCGCTTCTGGACTATGGAGACCTCGGCCTCGCTCTTTGGCATGAAGTACTGGGCTTTCTCGACCACGCCGCCAAGAGAGAGGCCTGTCTGCTGGATGGTGCTCAACAAGGTTTTCGGCTTGGGGTGAGGGTTGATCACTTCTGAGATCCGGTGAAGCATCTCTTCGCGATAGAATAGAAGCAGCCCTCCGCTCACGAGCAGCAGAAAAACAACACAAAAGGTAAAAATCACAAATCCCATAGATCCCCCCTCAGACGTCCATGTTGACGATGCGGCGAATGATCAAACCGCCAATCACGAGCATGATGAGAGCCGTCCAGAGAAGCTTGATGCCTACTGGAGTAGTCCACAAGACGCTCATCAATTTGGGGTTGACAAAATACAAAGCAATTCCCAGCACCACCGGGAGAAACGTAAGCACCCACCCCGTCATGCGCCCCTGAGCCGTGTGGACCCCGACCTGCCGCTTGAGGCGAAACCGCTCCCGGATGACATGAGAGGTCTTGTCGAGAACCTCGGCAAGGTTTCCCCCGCTCTCCTTCTGGATCAAAACCGCGGTTGCAAAAATGCGGAGGTCCTGGATGGGAACGCGGCTGATCATGTTGTTCAGTGCGGTCTTCAGCTCGAGGCCGTAGTTTTGCTCATCGAAGCACACCCTGAATTCGCAGCCGACAGGGTCGGCGCATTCACGAGCCACCGAGCCGAGTGCGGCGACCAGACCGTGCCCGGCACGGAGAGCGCTCACCATCAAATCCAGCGCTTCCGGCAACCCCTGTTGAAACAGGCCAAGGCGCTTGGTGCGTTTATGGAAGACCCAGGCAAAAGGCGCGCTGCCCAGCAGCAGGCCGATCGGCAAAGCCACGAGAACGGAGTTAAAGCGCAAGTAAGCCAGATAAGCCGGAACCGCAAAGCAGAGCCCGCAACCGGCCAGCAGGACTCCGGCGCTCCACTTAAGATCGGCCTGTTGGAGCAGGGCCTGGAGGCGCGGCGCCAGCTCAAGTTTAAGCAGCTTGCGATTGAGCCAGGGGATGTTGCTGAGCAGTTCGCTCTTGCGAAGATTGATCAACTGATCGCGATTTTCCAGCCGGTCAGTGGCCAGAGCCGAATCGAGCGTGGCATGGACCTGCCGGGCCTGCTGAGAGGCCCCGCTCCCCATAGCAACCAGCAGCAGAGCGACGACCGCGAACACGCCCACAAATATCAAACCACCGATCAATACCATATCTGTTGCTCTCCTTTCCCCTCAGTTGACCTGCGTCTCGCGCTCGAATAGAACCCCCGGCAGCTGGATTCCCGAGATGCTGAGCCGTTCAAGAAACCGGGGACGAATACGGGTTGGCTGGAATACGCCGATTACCTTGCCATCGGGTCCGATCCCTTTCTTATTGAAAGCAAATATCTCCTGCATGCTGATGACGTTCTCTTCCATGCCGGTGATCTCGGAAACGCTGGTCACCTTGCGGGTGCCATCGCTCAACCGGGAGGCCTGCACGACAATCGTAATGGCGGATGCAATCTGCTGGCGAACCGATTTTTCGGGCAAATTCATATTGCTCATCGCAACCATCGATTCGAGCCTGGAAATGGCATCGCGCGTAGTGTTGGCGTGAATTGTGGTCATCGAACCTTCGTGCCCGGTATTCATCGCCTGCAGCATATCAAAGGCTTCTTCTCCACGCACCTCGCCCATGATAATGCGGTCGGGGCGCATGCGCAGGCAGTTGATCAGCAGCTGGCGCTGGCGTATCGCCCCCTGGCCTTCGATGTTCGGCGGACGGGTTTCAAGACGCACGATATTTTCCTGCGCCAGACGAAGTTCGGCAGCGTCTTCGATGGTGACGATGCGCTCGTTGCGCGGAATGTATTGCGACAGGATGTTCAGAAACGTGGTCTTGCCGGCGCCGGTGCCGCCGGAGATGAGAATGCTGATCCGGGCCTTCACTGCGGAGGATAAAACTTCCATCATTTCCGCCGAGACGCTCTTCAGCTGAACCAGCTGATTAGCGGCCAAGCGGGCCAGTACCGAAGCGCCGGATGGACAAGGAGGGTCCGTCCAGCGCCAGTGGCGGAATAATGGCATTGACGCGAGAGCCGTCGGGCAATCGGGCATCGACCATCGGCGAGGACTCATCCACTCTCCGGCCCACGCGCGACACGATACGATCGATGATCTGCAACAGGTGATGGTCATCGCGGAAAGTCGTATCCACCCTCTGCAGCAGCCCGCCTTTCTCAATGAACACATGATCCTTGTCGTTGACCAGGATGTCAGAAATCTTTGCGTCCCTCAGCAGAGGTTCCAGCGGGCCGAGGCCAAAAACCTCGTCGAGCAGGTCCGCCTGTATCTTTTCCTGCTCGTCGAAGTTCAGGGGCACCCGCTGATCGGAGATGATCTCCTTCACGATGCCGGACACCGCCTGGCGCGCCTGGCTGGTATTGACGCGCGACAGTTTCTCCAGATCCAGCTTGGAGATCAGGGTCCGGTGTATTTCCGCCTTGTACTTTTCCAGATTGAGCAGTTCCAAGTTCCACCTTCCATTCGGTCAGCATACCAGTCCGCGGCGCCATCACTTCAATCACAGGCCCCTGTCCAAAATACGGAAAGGAGCAAGCGCACTCGTCAACCTCCCAAAGTGAAGGTCACGCTCACCGTGGTCTCCACTTCCACCGGCTCGCCGTCAAGCAGGTAAGGCCTGTAGCGCCAGGACTTAACGGCATCCACCGCGGGCTGTCGCAGCATAGCCGGTCCGTTGACAACATGGGGATTTTCGATCATTCCTGTCTTGGAAATGGTGGCTTGAATCACCACCGTGCCCGAGACGCGCGCTTCCTTGGCAATCTGCGGATAAACGGGCGCGGTCTTCTGAATTAGCAAACCGCCGGCGACGCCCGCCGAGATGCTCATCTTCTTGGGTGCTTCTATTTTCACACTGGGCCCGCCTCGTCCACCGAAGACGTTGCCAACCCCGCCGCCGCTGTTACCGCCCAAGCCTTCCATGTCGGCCGAAGTAAAGCCCGAAGAGGGCGGTGGTTCCTTCCCGGCCAGCATTTTCAGGTCATTCGGAATCCGCGACGGGGCGGCCAGCTGACTGTTCATAATCTCCGACTGGGCGCGCAGCGCTCGGTCTTGCCCCGAGACCGCCGGCACGGGCGCGGGTGCCGGCGTATTCGTGACCACCGGCAACGGAGTATTCGTAACGGGCGTCGGTTGCTGCACAATTGGCTGCTTGGGCATAACAGTCTTGGGCCGCAACTTGAAATAACCCACCGAGCCGAAGGCAATTAGAACTGCAAGCGAACCGACGGTGGCAAACGCTACCATCTTATGCTTGCCTTTGCTCTCGGCCTTGTGCTTCTCGACTTCCGCATCCAGGCGATCGGACTGATGCGGCTGAAAAAGTTTCTCGACATCCGCGTTGACCGTCGCCGGGATGTAGGAGACCGTTTTAGGCAACCGATCCACCACCGGTGACACCGCGACACGCACTGTCGCCGGCTTGGCAGCCTCTGGCGCTGGCGTATCTCCGCTATCCCATTCGCTGAAATCCGCGGGAAGCGTTGTGGGTTGCGCCTTCTCTATTTCTTCTGGAGGTACCATTGGCCATCGGCTCCCTTCACATAGGTAGCGCCTTTGTAAGTGCGCGTTTCAGGCTTGCCCTGCTGGTCGGGTACGCTGTCGCGTGGTTGCGCCCCTTGCTTTGCGCCAGCTAGGTCAGCGCGCTCCCCCTCTGAATCAGCCATTACCGGCATAAGCGATGCGATGTTAGGCAACCCTTCCACCACAAGCTGCACTGTGGTTTGCGCCGTGGTATAGTCTGCGGCGTCCGTAGGGGTGAAGGTTACCGAAAGTGTTTGTGTCCCGGCTGCAATCACCGTGCCCGCGGCGGGGGTGTAGTCGAATGTTCCCGGAACCAATGCCGTGGCATTGAGCTGGGCGTCGCTGAGCGCGGTGCCGTAGGCAATGGCGGCGGGAGCCAGCCACGTGATGATGGGCGTAGCCTTGGTGACTGTAAGTGACACCGTGGCCTGCGCCGTCGCGTTGTCCGCGCTGTCCTTCGGTGTGAAAGTGACCGAAAGCTCATGCGTTCCGGCGTCAAGCGTTTGGCCTACCGCGGGAGTGTAGACGAAGGTTCCCGGAACCGATGCCGTGGCGTTGAGCTGAGCAGCTTTGAGCGCAGTGCCGTAGGCAATGGCCGCGGGTGCCGGCCAGGTGATGACGGGCGCTGCCTTGGTAACCGTGAGCGAAACCTCAGCCTGCGCCGCGGGAAAGTTGGCGTCTGCCGGAGTAAAGGTGACCGAGAGCGTATGCGTTCCTGTTGCCAGCACCTCGCCCGCGGCAGGAGTGTAAACAAATTTTCCCGGAACCTGCGCCGTCGCATTGAGCTCGGCGGCGCTGAGCGCAACGCCGTGGGAAATGGCGGCCGGCGCTGGCCAGGTGATCATGGTTGGCTTTGCCTTGGCAACGGTGAGCGACACGGTGGCCTGCACCGCTGCATAGTCCGTGGCGTCCGTCGGAGTAAAGGTTGCCGAGAGCGTATGCGTTCCCGCCGCCAGCACTTCGCCCGCGGCAGGAGTGTAGACAAATCTTCCCGATACCGATGCCTTGACATTGAGCTCTGTGGCGCTGAGCGCGGTTCCGTAAACAATGGGAGCGGGCTCCGGCCAGGTAATGGCAGGCGTCGCCTTGGCGACAGTGAGAGAGACGGCGGCCTGCGCCGTGGTGTAGTTCGCAGTATCCGTCGGAGTGAAGGTTGCCGAGGGCGTATGTGTTCCAGCCGACAGCACGGCGCCTGCGGCGGGAATGTAAACGAACTTTCCCGGAACCGATGCCGTGGCATTGAGTTGCGTGGCGCTCAGCGCGGTGCCGTAAACAATCGAAGAGGGCTTAGGCCACGTGATGGCCGGCATAACCTTAGTGACAACCAGCGATACCTCGCTTTGCGCCGCGGCATAGTCCGTGGCGCCAGTCGGAGTAAAGGTTGCCGACAGCGTATGCTTTCCCGCCGCCAGCACCTCGCCTGCGGCCGGGGTGTAGACGAAAGTTCCAGGAACCGATGCCGTGGCATTGAGCTGGGCGGCTCCCAGCGCGGCGCCGTAGGATATCGGAGCAGGCGCCGGCCATGTGATGGTTGACGCTGCCTTGGTGACAGTGAGCGACACAGAGGCCTGCGACGTGGCGTAAGCCGCTGAGTTCGTTGGAGTGAAGATTGCCGTCAGCGTCTGCTCGCCTGCTGACAACACAGCGCCCTCAGCGGGAGTGTAGACGAATCTTCCCGGAATCGATGCCGCGGCATTCAGCTGAGTGGAACTGAGCGCGGCCCCGTAGGTAATCGGAACCGGCGCCGGCCAGGTAATGATTGGCGTTGCCTTGGTGACCGTGAGCGGCATAGACGCCGGCGCCGTGGCGTAGCCCATGGCGTCCGTCGGAGTAAAGGTCGCTGCCAACGTGTGCGTTCCCGCCGCCAGCACCTCGCCTGCGGCAGGAGTGTAGGTGAATTTTCCCGGAACCGATGCCGCGGCATTCAGCTGAGTGGAACTGAGCGCGGCGCCGTAGGCAATCGAAGAAGGCGCCGGCCAGGTGATGATTGGCGTTGCCTTGGTGACAATGAACGACACAGAGGCTTGCGCCATGGCGTAGCCTTTGTCATCGGTCGGAGTGAAGGTTGCCGACAGCGTGTGCGTTCCCACCGCCAGTACCTCGCCTGAATCAGGAGTGTAGGCGAATTTCCCCGGTACCGATGCCGCAGCATTAAGCTGAGTGGAACTGAGCGCGGCGCCGTAGGCTATCGGAGCAGGCGTCGGCCAGGTGATGGCCGGCGTCTCCTGAGTCACCTTTTCCTCCAGGGTTTTCTGCTGCTGCCATTCGCCATCCGCGCCCTTCACATAAGTGGTGCCCTTATATGTGCGCGTTTCAGGCCCACCCTGCGGGCTGGAGGTGATGGGGCTCTGAGTCTTCTTGATATGCCATTCGCCATCCGAGCCCTTCACATAGGTGGAGCCCTTGTATGTGCGCGTTTCAGGCTCTGTCTGCTGGGTGGGGATGCTGCCGCTTTGTGGCGTCTCCTGCTTAGCGTCCGCAAGGGCCGTGCGGTCCGCGTTGTCCGGTGGCGTAAGCTGCTTCTGCGCTCCTGCTGTCAGCACGTCGCCCGCCGGAGGAGTATGAGCAGGCTTGTCTGCAATCTTCACCGGGGCGGCTGCCTTGGCGCCGCCTTCGTCCTGGCCCGACACCAGCCCTAGCTGTGTCAGTGTCGCCGCCTCTCTGGCGGGGACCCTCTTCGCTGAAAAACCTCGGCTGAATCTCTTTAGACTGAAGCCTGCCCTCTTCTCCGGGGCCTCGGGAAGGCCACAAGCAGTTCGCGCCATCTGCCGGATCAGCCGGGAAATGGGCGAATCTTCAAGCGCCAGCGGAATCGCGGTGGCCTGCATCCGCTGCACAGCAGCATAATCATTGGGAATCTTCCACTGCGCCGGCCTGGTGAGAGCTTTCGCAATCTGGTCTTCGGGAACTCCCATGGAGCGAGGATCAAACCGGTTGAGAACGATTTCCAGTTTGGGGATCCCGGTCGAGAAGAACTGCGAGATCACCCGATTTGAGTTACGCAGTCCGGCGATGCTCGCCTGGATGACCAGGTAGACCGTGGAGCCGTCTTTGAACAGGCTCGTCCCCATCAAATCCAGTCGGGAGCCAATATCGACAATCACATTTTCGAAGTCCTGCCGCGCGATTGTAATCAGCCTGTCGATGGATTCATTGGAAGCCTGATACTGGGGAAACTTGCCGGGTGCAGCGAGCACGGAGACTCCCGAGCTATGCTTGACCAGCAACTTGGAGAGAAAACTCGAATCCAGACGGCTCGAATTCTGAAGAGCATTGATGGCCGAATACTCGGCAACCACCCCGAGATTGAGCGCCGCGTCTCCCAGCGGGAGATCAAGATCGATCAACAAAGTGCTTTGGCCCGACTCCTGCGCCAGGGATACCGCAAAATTGCAGGCCAGCGTAGTCACGCCGTCGCCGCCCTTGGCGCCGAGAAACGCCATCAGCCTTCCGCTCACCTTCTTCGGAAGGCGAGCTGCCGGACGGCGGGCCGAGGCCCGCACCAGAGACTCCGCCATAGTGCTCTGGGCGAAGGGTAAGGTGAGAAACTCGCGTGCGCCCGCGCGCATGCAGTGAACCAGCAGTTCAGAATCGGCCTTCACCGAATAGACCATCACCGTCGCCGTGCCGTTGGCGCAGATGCTCTCCACCAGTTCCAGCGCGTATTCGGGGTGACTGTCCAGGTCAATGATGATGACGTCGTAATGCTGCTCCAGCAGCCTTGGCACTTCGTCCAGGCTCGCAGGATAGGAAGAAAACTCGCGGACCTCGCCCCCCTGACAGCCAGCCAGTGCGGTTGCCGCCGCCTTGCGGCGCCCCTCGTCCGGGCCGATCAGCGCAATCGACAGAACGTCGCCGCCAAGCGAGTCCGGATACTGATCATCGAGATAAGAAGAAGAAGAGTCTGAATTCACGGGATTGTTGCCCCCTTCCGCGTGCGACTTTCCTTGCGGGTTCTCCGAAAACCGATAAGACGACTGCCAGTTGGACATTATTCCTAGCTCCAAATCCTCAACGCGCGAAGAAAGACATCAATGTTCCGATGGCGATGGCCGGAGCATAAGGCATCCTGCGCCTCAGCGGATTGGCAAGAGTCAGCTCCGAATCGCTATGCATTCCGCGCTGCTTCCAGCCAAAGACAAGCTCGCTTGCGCCCGTGAACAGCTCCTTGAAAAATCCGCCAAAGGCGGCCCAACAAAGAACGATGATTCCCCCGGCCATGCCCGCGTACACCAGCGCGATGAACAATTGCATCGGGCCAATCCAGGCCCCGATCGCGGCGCACAGCTTCACGTCCCCGCCACCCATGCCCCCGAGCCAGAAAAGAAAACCGTAAATCAGAAGTCCAAGCCCCAGACCGGCAAAGCTTTGGCCAAGACCGTGCCAGCTAAATGGGCCGAGACTATGCCCGCTAAAGCCCTGACCGTTCCCGTCCCAGTCATGACGCCAAGGGGAGATCACAATCCCCACCAGCAGAAATGGTAGCACCAGCCAGTTGGGGATGCGGCTTCTGCGCAGATCCGTGAACGTCGCCACGGCGAGCACAATCAGCGTTGGCCACCAAGCAAACGAGTGCATTTCCCCATATCCCTTCCCCCCCAGCGTACTGGGATAACCCCAGTAGTGCAATTGCCGGGCCAAACTATCACAGTTACCTAACTAAACAACAATAGTCCAAAAACTGAGCAAAATCAGAGAGTTGAAGGCACTCTGCCGCGGTGAGTGTACACGGATGTTTACGGAAAAGCGCTGCGGGTGAAGCGGGATGTATACACCCTCCAAGTGTGCGAGTCCGGAACCGCTGGCGCCTCGTGTAAGGAGCAGAAACAAGTATCCGCAGTTGAGACAGGAACAATCCGGGTGCTCACCCGGGCAACGCCTGAATGTATAGTAACTTGAATTTATGTTACGAACGATACTTTTATGGTACACTAAAGTGACATGAACGTGATTCGACTGGATCGGCGACCTTTGGCTCTCATTTTCGCTCCGCCCTCTCTGCAGTGGGGTTACAGCGGCGTCAATTGATTGAAAATAAAGTGGTTGCCCAGATTGTAGATCCTGGCTCGTATGTTGATCCAGTTAGGAGAATCAGGAGAAAATGCTGGATATTGCGCTTTCGTGTAATCTTCCCTTCTGGCTTGGTATCCAAGCTTTCGTGTAATCTTCCCTTCTGGCTTGGTATCCAAGATGGTTCGCAAGGGGCAAAGAATTACCGAAGTGCTCTCGACACGGCCTTGACCCGACGTTAGTATGAGTTGGCAAAGCCGGTAATTGCCGATTGAAGTTGTGCGGATTTGTGGCCGGCTGGGGGATCACTACAGTGACATCAGTCCGGCGCCAAACAGCTTTTCCGCTGCTGCCGCGCGTTGAGGATAGTGATTGCGCCTTCTCCGCTTCCCCCCGGAGCCAGTTTGGCAGTTGTCGTTAGAGAACGGGCCAGTGATGATTAAGATTGGACTGTATTCAGAAGACCGCACGCTCCACACGCTGCTTTCCTCCGCCCTCGGCAAGGAATTCGAGATTCTCCTCGAGCCGGATGAGGATGGAATGAATCTGCTCCGTGCTGCCGGGGATTGCGATGTCATGATTCTGGATCTGCATTCGAATCATGATTCGTTGCAGGAACGGATCGGATGCACCCAGCGACTGATTGCGACTAAAGTTCCCGCCGTGGTCATGACCGACGATGGCCTTCGCTCGACCGCGTTTGAACTGGTTCGGGAAGGGGCCTTCGGCTACTGCCGCAGACCGCCCTCGATTCGCGACCTCAAGACCATGCTTAGCCGGGCGTACGAGAATTCCACGCTCAGGCAGCAACTGCAAACCGTACAGCAGCAACTGGACGTGCCCGGCGCATGCGACCAGCTCATCGGATCGAGTCCACGGATGCAGCGGGTTTATCAGTTGGTGCATCGCGTAACCAACCTCAACGCCTCAGTGCTGGTGACCGGCGAAAGCGGAACCGGCAAGGAACTGATTGCCCGCGCCATTCACAATCTTGGCGCCCGTGCTAACCGGCCGTTTGTCGCCGTCTCCTGCGGCGCCATCCCTGAATCCTTGATCGAGGCCGAGTTATTTGGCCATGAAAAGGGCGCTTTCACCGGCACGGTGGGCTCGCGCGAAGGATACTTTGAGCAGGTCGCCGACGGCACGTTGTTCCTGGATGAGATCGGCGACCTGAGCCTGTTCACGCAGGTCAAGCTGCTGCGGGTGCTGCAACAGATGGAATTCTCCCGCCTGGGCAGCAACAAACTCATCCCCCTGCGGGCGCGCCTGATCTTCGCCACTCACCAGGACCTGGGAAAATTAGTTGCTGAAGGAAAATTCCGCCAGGATCTTTTCTATCGCATTAACGTCATGCAGATTGAAGCGCCGCCTCTTCAGGAACGCTCCGAGGACATTCCCCGGATTGCCCGGCATTTCCTGCGCCAGTATGGGCAACTGTTTCAAAAGCCGATGGAGGATATTGAGCGCGACGCGGTGATTCTGCTCCAGAGTTATCAGTGGCCCGGCAATGTGCGCGAGCTGGAAAACGTGATGCAGAGGGCCATCATCCTCGCTCCGGGAAAAACCGTCCGTGCGGAAGATTTGAGTTTGAACGCCGAAGAGACCGAGGTTGACATAGGCGACATCGTCGACCTCGCCGACACCCGCGACATTGTCGATATCGGCGATTACCATCCCGCCGGCTCCTTTGAACGTCAGCTCCGCGACTATAAGGTCAAACTGGCTATTGCCGCCGTTCGCGAGAACAATGGGAATAAGACGCTGGCTGCCCGCAGCCTGTGCATCTCCCGGGCTTATTTGCATCGCTTGATCAGGCTTGCCGAGCCCGACACGGTCTTTGATCAGAGCCTCCGGGATGTGGAGACTGCTTGACGACGGCAGCTCCGCTTGACGGAAACAAAGGAAATTCCGCGTTCCTTCGCGTCCTGCAAAGGAGCTTCTCATTCCCCGTCATGCTCGCCGGCCTATTAGCCCTGCTCGCCGTGCTTACGGTGCGCGCGCGTTTCGACGACTCGGATATGTGGTGGCACCTCAAGATGGGTCAGATCATCTGGACCACTCACACCATCCCTCTTACGGATATCTTCTCCTACACCAGCAATCATCAGGCAGTTACGCCCCAGGAATGGCTTGCCCAAGCAGCCATTTACGGCGCATGGAAATGGGACGGATTATCTGGCTTGATGCTCTGGATGTGCTTGCTCGCCGCCGCCATTCTTATCGCCGGGTATAGCCTTTGCTGGCTTTACTCAGGGAATGCCAAAGTGGCTTTCGTGGGGGCCATGATTATCTGGCTCTTTTCCACCGTCGCCTTTTCTATTCGGCCGCAGATGATTGGCTATCTCTTTCTGGTCGTCGAGTTATTGCTGATTCACCTCGGGCGCACGCGCAATCCCCGCTGGTTTTTTTGCCTGCCCATCCTGTTTGCGGTCTGGATCAACTGCCATGGGTCTTTTATCCTGGGAATCATCCTGGTCGCCGTCATCCTCTTCACTTCCCTTTTCAGCTTCCAGATGGGTTCTCTGGCAGCGCAACGATGGGACGCGCGATGCCGGCGGATGCTGGCGTTGGCGCTGCTTCTTTCGGTGGCGGCGCTGTTTCTGAATCCGGTCGGCATCCGGCAGATTCTCTACCCCTTCGATACCATGCTGAACATGCATATCCTGCTCGGCAATGTGGACGAGTGGGCGCCGCTCAATATGACCGAGGCGCGCGGCGTTGCGCTGCTGGCTGTCCTGCTCTGCAGTTTTCTTCTGGTAGCCGTTCGCCGATCCGAGTTGTTCTTCGATGAGTTGCTTTTGTTGGCGCTGGGCGCATGGCTGGCAGTCAGCCACATGCGGATGCTTATTGTCTTCGGCATATTGGCCGCGCCCATTCTCTCGCGCCAGCTCTCAACTTTCTGGGAGGGCTACAACGCGGAAACCGATCGCATCTGGGCAAATGCGGCGATGATCGGAACTTCCCTGCTGGCTATTTTTATGGCCTTCCCGGACAGCGGGAATCTGGAAAAGCAGGTGGAGGATCAGAGCCCCGTGAAGGCGGTCGAGTTCATGAATGCCAGCCATCTCTCGGGACCCATGTTGAACGACTATGCCTTTGGAGGCTACCTGATCTGGGCGGCGCCGGAGCACCCGGTATTCATCGACGGCCGAACCGACATCTACGAGTGGTCGGGCGTGCTCGGCAAATTCGGCGACTGGGCGACATTGCGCAGCAACCCGAGCGTGCTTCTTGAAAAGTACAAGATCGGTTTCTGCCTCCTGAACCGCCAATCCCCAATGGCTCAAGTCTTGCCGCTCTTGCATGAGTGGAAAATCATCTATTCCGACAACAACTCCGTGATATTCGCGCGAACCGCACCGCACTAGAGCGGTTCCAGAATGCACGTGACCTTTTAAGGGCAGTGAAAGGCGGCATTTTCTTGAGGAAAATGCCGCTCAGCAGTGGTGGTTCCGGGGTACAGCAATTCTGGAACCGCTCTAGGTGTGCGAGTTGTATCCGGGCAGGCCGGCAATGACCATCCCGCTGTTCTGCCGTCCGTGAATATACCAGCAACACCAATTCGTTTCATGAACCTGATTTTCGGCAGGCGTAATCAAATCCCTGTAGGTCACCTTTCCGTAGAGAAAGACCTTTTCTTCCCAGGTCTCGATGCGCCTGTACCTTTCCTCGGAGTCGCAAAGACCTCTCACATCATCGCGGCAGAAAGACTTGATGGCCGTGGATTCTCCCGGAAGCAGAATGATAGGTGTGAGCATGGGGTCCGGATTCTCGTTCGTATACTCAGGATTGCTGGGAAGGTGCTGTTCGTCGACGGCAATCCTGGCCCCACCCGTGGTTGCGATGATTCGGGCCGGAGTGCGGCCCCGGTTCGTGGCCATGACGGCAAAACTGTTTTCCGCGTTCCTGGATGGCTCGACGGTTATCAGGATCCATGGCCTTTCAGATTGGATGAGAGCTTGAGCATTCAACAAGGCGGCTTGTGCGCTGGCGGCGGCGGCCTCGGCGGCGGCTTCCGCGTATCCCGTTTGGCGGTCTATCTTTTTCAGCAGTGAGAGAGCCAGCAGTATGCCGACGTATCCCATAATGGCGAGCACCACAGTGGCCGCCCATGTGATTTTCTCGTGCAAGGCCCAGGTCAGCGGAGTGGGAGGCGGATTGGCAACCGTGATGTGCGGCGGCGTGTAATCGTGGCCGCCGCCTTCGCTGCCGATATTTGGCGCTGGACTAACGGTCTGCTGCGGTACGGCGGTTGAAGACGTCGAAGGAGGCGGAGTCAGCCGATTCGCGCCGCCCGGCGCGCTTGCCTGAGCGTCCGCCGCCGTGGGCGCCTGCATGAGTGCCAGCAGCACCGCTGTGATCGCCAAGCCCTTGAGGTTCATGGGGCAAATGTATCACAGGACGCTTTCAATGTCCCACGCCCAGGGGCCGTTTGCAAGCCTGCCTCGTCAGCCGCTACGGCTCCACGTCAACGCCTCGCCAGAAGGCCACGTATCCCTTGATTTTGCGCGCGGCCGGCTTGGGGTCGGGGTAGTACCACGCTGCATCAGGATTATCTTCCCCGTCGATCAGCAGGCTCATGTAACGCGCCTGCCCCTTCACGGGGTCAAGGGAAGTGGTGGTGCTGGGGCGAAAATACTCTCGCTTCAGGCTGGATTCGGGAAAGTAGACGTTACCCTCCACCGTCTCCGTCTTCTCGCTTTCGGCAATCACTTTGCCGTTCCAGATTGCTCGTGCCATGGCTGTTCCAGTCACATCCGTTTCTACCCGCTGTCGGCCCAAAAGCGGCTCCGGCGAGGGTAACGGATACGACAATAGCAGAGATTCGCCGGCAAGGCGAGTCCCGTTGCGTTAGGAACACCCGGAAGTCTCTAGGGCCTGTTCACACTACTCCGGCGGGTGGCGCAGCGAGCGAAAATCGTGCCAGACCTGGGCCCCCACGGACAGGTCTTCGTCCGTGGGGTGGGAGCCTAGGCGGAGCCCGAAGGCTTTGGTGGCTCCAAGGTCGAGGGCGACAACAACGCATAGCCCGATTTTCGCCGCTGCCCGAAGGGACGGGGCCAATTTTCCCCCTCTCTTCGTCAATCGTCGCTAGGAGACACCCGGTATCCGTCGCTCCTCACTCCTCGATAGGAGAAAAATTGGCCTCCGTCGCCGCCCACCGGGGTAGTGTGAACAGGCCCTAGTTGGCCTCGGCAATCTTGTCGATGTGGACGCTCTTCTTGCCCGCATCCGTGGTGGCCGTGATGGTCACGTGGTCACCATAGAATTCCTTCACCACATCGGGGTTGTCGATGGTCCAGACCTCCTTTTTGGCCTCGTCCACAAACACCGGGGCCGCGCCGCCCTTGATGCACTTCTTCACGCAATCTTTTCCTGTCCCGGTGTGCTTGGCGCCACACATCGAGTCGGAGACCCAACCGTTGATTTTGGTGGGATGCACAGCGCCAACCGCAATCGCGGTCAGGCCAAAAACGACTATCAGCAAGGAGACAACACGATTCATAGAAACCTCCAGGGGAATTGAGGGCTCACGTACAATTCTTATTTTGCTCCCATCCGCCGGAATTCGGCAAGGGCATATTATCAGGGTTTCGGCGGGTAAAAATACTGGCCGTGCGCCTCCTGCCGGGCCGGCAGGCTGTTGCGCCGCGCTTCCACGTTCTTCAGCACCGCCTCGTAGCGCTGCGCGGCGGCCGAAAAACGGTTCACCAACTCCGCCGTCTTCATAAGGAACCCTGGATTCTTCTCTCGGATGCCGTCCAGAATATGCGCAAACTTGGCCAGCATGAAAAACCCCTCGGCGTTGCAATCCACAAACAGTTCCGCCGAAACCGCCCCATGCAGCACCATCGCCGCCGCCATCTCCCAATAGGTGAGCACCTGGCGCAGCCACGCGTTGTGCGGGTCGGCGGGATTCTCCGCCACGGCAAAAAACTCCTCGGCCGTCGCCGGCCAGAACTCGCCGGTCATCCACGCGCGCGCCTGGCGCATCACCGTTTCGGTGCGTAATTCATACAGTCTGAGAATGATTTCGGCATCCGCCGGGGTTGCGAGCATTCGTTCCATCAGGGTTTCTCCGATGACTCATACTACCGGATTCAGGCAAAGATTATCGTGGAGCTGCTTTCCGGCGCGTCGGCGAGACCGCGACCGGAGCTGCTCACTACGCCCGCTGCAACACCTTCTTGCCGCCCTTCTTCTCGGCCTTCTTTGCAACAGGTTTGGGAGCCACTTTCTCTATCACAGGCCCATGTGTCTCGGCCGTCGGCAGCGGCGGCGCATCCCCAATCCGTTTCGAGTAGCTGCATACCACGGCGCTCTCCACCGGCTCAACGCCCTTCTTGGCCCGCTTCTTCGGTGCAACTTCCTCTTCGGCCGCCCTCTTCTTGTTCGGGCATTCCAGATAAATCCCTGACCGCAGCGTCTTCTCCACCAGATACGGGCTGCCGCACTCAGGGCATTTCTGCGCCACCGGCTTGTTATTCGAGGTAAAGTCGCACTTCGGATAGTTGGTGCAGCCCCAGAAGATATTGCCCCTCCGCGCCTTGCGCTCGGCCAGGTCGCCCACGCCGCACTTGGGACACTTCAAGCCTTCAATCAGGTTCTGCTTCACGTACTTGCACTTGGGATAGCCAGAGCAGGAGACAAACTCGCCATAACTCCCCTGGCGCAGCACCAAAGGCTTGCCGCACTGCGGGCAGTCTTCGCCCGTGGGCTGCGGAGCGGCCACCTTCTGCTGCTGCTTGCTGCTCAGCTTGCGGAAAGTCTTGCAGGGCGGATCCTCATTGAACCCTGGGCAGGACATGAACATCCCGAACGGCCCGCGCCGCAGCACCATCACCCGCCCGCAGTTATCGCAATACTCTTCGGTCTCGCCCGCCTCCTGCGCCTCGGGCGTGTTCATATCCGGCTTGCCCGCCGTGTTCTCCTTGGTAAATGTGCAGCTCGACTTATCTTTCTTGTTATAAGCCGAACAGGCATAGAAGCTGCCGAACTTGCCCCACTTCAGAAGCAGCGGCGACCCGCATAAGTCGCACTTTTCATCCGTCTTCTTCTCCATGCGCTTGATGTCTTCCATCTTCTCGCCGGCGTCCTTTAACTCCTCCTCAAAGTAGCCGTAGAAGCCGTTTAGCAGATCGGTCCACTTTTCCGTGCCCTCTTCGATCTCGTCCAGCTCCTCTTCCAGCTTGGCCGTGTATGCTACGTCGAAGATATACGGAAAATTTTTGACTAATAGGTCGCAGACCACCATCCCTATCTCAGTGGGATAAAACCGGCCGCTGTGTTTGGTCACATATTCGCGATCCTGAATGGTGTTGATGATCGACGCATACGTCGAAGGCCGCCCTACGCCTTTCTCCTCGAGCACCTTCACCAGCGAGGCTTCGTTGAAGCGCGGAGGCGGCTCGGTAAATTTTTGAACCGCATGGACAGCCGACGGCCGCACTTCGAGCGGAATCTTCGGTTCCATAAATTCGGGAATCGGCTCGTTTGTGCCTCGTTCTTCGTTTCTTGCTTCAATCTTTGCAACTTCCAGGTTGTACTTCTTCCGGGCTTGCTGCAACTTTGTGTTCCTTGCCTCTTCAGCCAGTCTCCTCAACTGGTCCGGAGTGGCTAGCGGCAACTTTGCGCCTTTAGGAATTTCTGGCAGCTGGTCCTCCTCTTCATCGTCGGCTGGGTAGAGGCGCAAGAATCCGTCGAATTTCAGAACCGATCCTGTGGTTCGGAAGTTATAGGTTCTGTCGCTAAATGCATCAATCTCAATTGTCGTTACGTCATAAATGGCCGGCGTCATCTGAGACGCGACAAACCTCTGCCAGATGAGCCTGTAGAGCTTAAATTGCTCCTCGGTGAGATAATGCTGAATCGACTCCGGCGTCCGCGAAGCATCCGTAGGCCGGATCGCCTCGTGCGCATCCTGCGCGGCCTTTTTGCCTTTGTAGAAGTTTGGTGTGCCGGGAAGATACTCGGGACCCAATTTGGCGATCCACTCACGCGCCCCTGCTATCGCCTCAGGCGCCACGCGCGGCGAGTCGGTTCTCATATAGGTAATCAGGCCCACCGGACCCTCCGCGCCAATCGCCACGCCCTCATAGAGCCGTTGCGCCACGCCCATAGTCCGCCGCACATTGAAGCCCAGCCTCATAGAAGCCTGCTGTTGCAGGTTGCTTGTCGTGAAAGGCGCATACGGATTTTTCTTTCGCTCTTTCTTTTCAAAAGACCGAACCGTCCAAGTCGCCTTTGTCGCTGCTGCGACGATTTTCAACGCTGTCTTTTCGTTTGTCACAGCATTGGCGATGAACTGCTCCTTACCTTCCTCGTCCTTGCCGTTGGCCACACGCGCCGGTTCGCCGTCTATCCCTATAAAGCGAGCCGTCAGCAGAAATGGCTCTGCTGCAGAGCTTTCTGTTGCCTTGAACTGCAAAATCGCGTCGATAGGCCAGTATTCAACTGGCACAAACGCGCCAATCTCCCGCTCCCGCTCCACGATCAGCCGCACCGCCACCGTCTGCACGCGACCCGCCGACAAGCCCCGCCGGACTTTCTCCCACAGCAGCGGTGAAATCTGGTAGCCGACTAATCGATCTAAGATGCGCCGCGTCTGCTGCGAATCCACCAGGTTCTGATCCAGGTCGCGAGCGTGCTGGAAGGCATCCAGCACCGCCTTTTCCGTTATCTCGTTGAAGGTCACCCGCCGAATCTTCTTCCGTTCCCTGGCCGTCGTCCCCAGTTGCAGCGCCAGATGGTACGCAATCGCCTCGCCCTCGCGGTCCGGATCAGGCGCCAGATAGATTTCGTCCGCTCTGGCCGCAGCCCGCTTCAGTTGCGCCACAACCTTTTCCTTGCCCGGAGACACAATCAGCGTCGGCTCAAACGTCCGCTTCTCCAGCTCCACGCCAAGATCGTTCTTCGGAAGGTCCATGATGTGACCCACCGACGCCAAAACCTCGTAGCCCGCGCCAAGATACTTCTCAATCGTCTTGGCCTTGGCGGGCGACTCGACGATCACCAGTGATTTGCTCATTCCCATCCTTGATTCCAATCCCACTCTATCCTGTCCGGCCTCTTGAACTCGGCTCGGCCCCGTTCTGTTGCGTTCGCAAACAGTCCAAATTCTTCCCGCGCTCCCGGCCGCTTTTCGCCTCCGGGAAAAATCAACCGCGAAAGTTGGACGCTACCACGGAACACCGCCTCATTTCCACTCGCGGCAGATTTTTCCTTCGCTTTTCGTCCCTTTTTTGAGATTAAGCTCCTGAAGTTCGGCAGTAGCGTCTGAGTGCGAGCGGCGGCGAGCGCCAGGTCGATACTTAGGATGTTGTTAACCAGATCGACATTCAGCTGCGCTCATGCAAAGCAATCAAGCTCAGCTGCCCAATGAGCCTCCCGCTGAATTCTGTGCTCGCCCGGCCAATCCGCCAAAACTATTCGTGGTTTACATTGAGACTATCACATAAAGTTGACAATACCACACTCAATATGGCATTCTGACTGGGTCAGAATTCACTTCAAGGCAGGATATCAACCATGGCAAAGATTATCGGCATCGATCTCGGCACCACCAACTCGTGCGTCGCGGTCCTCGAGGGCGGCGAACCCAAAGTCATTGCAAATGAAGAGGGTGCGCGCACCACGCCCTCTGTTGTCGGCTTCTCCAAGAGCGGCGAGCGGCTGGTGGGCCAGGTGGCCAAGCGCCAGGCCATCACCAACCCGGAGAACACCATCTTCTCCATCAAGCGCTTCATGGGCCGCCGCTACAACGAAGTAAGCGACGAGATGAAGATGGTGCCCTTCAAGGTGGTGCAGAAGAGCGACCACGTGGAAGTCATTGCCCAGGGCAAGGAGTACACCCCGCCCGAAATCTCGGCCATGATCCTGCAAAAGCTCAAGAAATCCGCCGAAGCCTACCTCGGCGAGACTATCACCGAGGCGGTCATCACCGTTCCTGCCTACTTCAACGACGCCCAGCGCCAGGCCACCAAGGACGCCGGCAAGATCGCCGGCCTCGACGTGAAGCGCATCGTCAACGAGCCCACCGCGGCCGCTCTGGCTTATGGCCTCGACAAAAAGAAGGACGAGACCATTGCCGTCTACGACTTCGGCGGCGGCACATTCGACATTTCGATTCTTGAAGTCGGTGAAGGCGTCATCGAAGTCAAGTCCACCAACGGCGACACTCACCTGGGCGGCGACAATCTCGACCAGCGCATCGTCGACTGGCTGATCGCCGAGTTCAAGCAGGAGCAGGGGCTGGACCTGTCTTCCAAGGGCAACGAGATGGCCTTGCAGCGGCTCCGCGATGCCGCCGAGAAGGCCAAAATCGAGCTGTCTACAACCATCGAAACCGAGATCAACCTGCCCTTCGTCACCGCCGACGCCACCGGCCCTAAGCATCTGGTCCGCAAGCTGACGCGCGCCAAGCTGGAGCAGTTGGTCGAGGACCTGCTCGATCGCTCCCTCGAGCCATGCAAGAAGGCCATTGCCGACGCCGGCGTCTCCATCAAGCGACATCGACGAGGTGGTCCTGGTGGGCGGCCAGACGCGCATGCCCAAAATTCAGGAGATGGTTAAAAAATTGTTTGGCCGCGAGCCGCATCGCGGGGTGAACCCCGACGAGGTGGTGGCCATTGGCGCCGCGGTGCAGGCCGGCGTGCTGGCCGGCGAGGTCAAGGACCTGCTGCTGCTCGACGTTACGCCGCTGACCCTGGCCATCGAAACCCTGGGCGGCGTGGCCACGGGGATGATTCCCCGCAACACGACCATTCCGACCAAGAAGACCGAGACCTTCTCCACGGCTGCCGACTCGCAGACCGAGGTCGAGGTTCACGTGCTGCAGGGCGAGCGGCCCCTGGCGGCGCAGAACCGCACCCTGGGCAAATTCAAGCTGGGCGGCATTCCTCCGGCGCCAAGGGGCATCCCGCAGATCGAGGTGACATTTGATATTGATGCCAACGGCATCCTCAACGTCACAGCCAAAGACACCGCCACCGGCAAGGACACGCGCATCACCATCACCTCCAGCTCGGGCCTGAGCAAGGAAGAGATCGAGCGCATGGCCAAGGACGCCGAGGCGCACTCAGCCGAGGATCGTGAGAAGCGCGAGGAGATCGACGCCCGTAACTCGCTCGATAGCATGGTCTATAACATCGACAAGATGCTCAAGGACTCCGGAGACAAGATGCAGGGCGCGGAAGCGGCTCCGGTCAAGGCCGAGGTCGAAACGGTCCTGGACGAATCGAAAAAACTGCTCGAAGGCACGCCAACCTCGAAGGAACTCAAGGTCCAGCACGAGAAACTGACCCACGCCAGCCACAAGCTCGCCGAAATCCTCTACAAAGCCAACGCGGCAGCAGCGTCTGACACGCCGCCCGCGGGCGATCCCGCCGCCGCACCCCACGCCGAACAGAAGAAAGACGGAGGCGTAATCGACGCCGAGTATGTGGACGTGGACGAGAAGAAGTAAGTTGTAATTGCACAAATCCTGGGGTGGGTATTTGCTTGCCCACCCCGTACAAAATCAAATTAACGTGCTACAGGAGATGAAATATGGGTGAAGAAATTAATCTTGATGTTTTGACCGATAAGTTCCTAGACGGAAACAACAATCCGGAACCCGACACCGACATTTACAATGACCCCGATACCTTTGGCATTTCAGCCGGAGAACAAATTGATAAGGCCTTTAAGCCTAATTCAGAGTAGATATAGCAGTAGCTCGCTTTAATATAATTTTCTACTTGGAAATGCAGGGGTGGCCGGGTGCCCCCTTCCATCCGACTCTTTGCAGATGGGTGGGAACCACGAACCTGAATCAGTCCTCTCGCGCCGTAGGCGCAACGGTAATTAGCCCCGCGCTTCAGCGTGGGGTCAGGAGCCGTTGTTATAAACTGGGAGTCCTGTAGGGACGGTGCTCATGGCCCACACGTACGCGTACAATTTCATTCATTGCGTCTTTAGCACCAAAGAGCGCCGCTTGCTTATCCCAGCCGCCCGCGCTGCAGAACTCTATGCCTATCTAGGCGGCATTGCGCGCGGTGAGGGCCTCTCTCTCATTGCTGCAGGCGGAACGGCCAATCACATTCATCTTCTCTTTGTCTTGCCAGCCTCTTGCACTCTGGCCCACGCCGTGCAGAAGCTCAAAGGAAGCTCTTCCAGATGGATGGGAGATGGATTTTCCTGGCAGGAGGGATACGGAGCTTTCAGCGTCAGTCCCTCGCAGATTGAGGTGGTGAAGAAATATATTGAAAATCAGGAAGAGCATCACCAAAAACGCGATTTTGAACAGGAATTTGTCGCTCTTTTGCGCAATTGCGGGATTGCGTACGATGAACGGTATGTGTTTGGATGATTGGGAATTGCGCCGTCCCTACGGGACTCCGGTTGGTTTGGTGGGCGCATCAACCCCACGCTGAAGCGCGGGGCTAGTTACCATTGCGCCTACGGCGCGTGCCTACCTGCTGGTGATCGATCGTGAACTACTGTTAGTTCAGAAGGCGTTGCGGGTTGCGTAACTCCAACCTGTCTAACTCTCTCGGTATCGAAAATCCGTGTTAATATAGAAAACTTAGAAGCTGGCGAACCCCTTTAGCGCCAGCCGGATCGTCCCCGATGAACCTTTATCTCATGCGCCACGCCAATGCCGGACTTCGCCGCGAGAATCCGCTTCTCGACGAAAAGCGCGCCCTGGTCAAAGAAGGTAAGGATCAGTGCATCCTGATGGCGCGCACCCTGAGCGCGCTCAAGGTGCCGGTGGATGTGATCGTCTCCAGCCCCTTGAAGCGCGCCCTGCAAACCGCGCAGCTTGTGGGCACGGAGATGGGCTACGATGCCAAAGTTGAGATCTCGCCGGCGCTGGGGCCCGACGCCGATTACGCCGACTTTCAGCAGATGCTGGCCCGCTATGCCGAATACGACGGCGTGCTGGCCGTGGGACACAACCCCAATCTCTTCCAATTCCTGGGCCGGCTGATCACCGGCAACGGCGGCGCCGCCATTCGCATGAGAAAGGGCTCTGTCGCCCGCATCGATCTGGCCCGACATCCGCCTCTGTTGCAGTGGCTCATCGATCCGCGCTCCGCCCGGGCCATTTACTCCAGCGTGCAAAAAAGCTCGCGCCCGAAGACCTCGCGGAAGTAATCCGCCTCCTTGCGCAGCGACCACAGCTCCAGTTCCGCGCCCGTCCGCCCCGGCTCCAGCTCCAGATAAACCCGCTTGGGATAGACCTTGACCGCAACCCTTAATACATCGGAAGCGCGGTCCTGGTTGAGCGCCACGGCCAGCCGCAGCAGCACCACCGCCCGCTGCACGTGCTGGTGCTCGGCGGCGGGAATATTGCGCAGCGCGCGGTCGCCCGGCTGCGGGCGGCTCTTGCCCAGGTAGCGCGCGATGGCTGAAACCAGCGTCCGCTGCAACGGCGTGTAACCGTAGATCTCCGAACTCGAAACCACGTACTGCGTGTGCCGGTGATGGCCCTGGTAGTTGATGAACTTGCCGGTGTCGCGCAGGATGGCGGCCGCCCCCAGCCAGCTCTCATACTCTGGCGGCAACTGGTGCAGCGCGTGCAGCGCGCGATAAAGCTGCAAGGCGTGGGCGCGCACCGGCTCGGCGTGGCGCAAATCGACCCCATAGCGTCGCGCCGTGGCCAGCACGCTCTCCCAGCGCTGCTGTTCGAACTCCCGGTGGGCAATGGCGCGGGCGTCCTGCTCGGCCAGCATCTGGGCCAGAATGCCGTCGCGCAGCCCCAGCGGCGAATAGCGGAAGCCTGCCAGTCCGAAGCTCTCCAGCAGCTCGGCAAAAACCTGCGTGCCGGCCACGATGATCTCCGCTCGCCGCGGCCCGATGCCCGGCACAGCCACGCGCTCGGCCAGAGTCATCGGGACCAGTTCGTCGGCCAGCCTGCGCACCTCGCTCGTGGGAGCAATCCCGGCCACCTGCGCCAGAGGGGCCTGGCTGAGCGCAAGGACCTGGATTACCTTGTCGACGGATTTACCTGCGGCCTTCTTCCCCGGTTTGCCCGTCTGCTTGCCTGCCTTGCCGATTCCCTTCCTCGCCACTGCCGCAACCGCCTCGCTCAGTGCCGCCGCCGTGCCCGAGGTACCGATGACCTGCGTGATGTTGTGCGGCCGAATTCTGCCGTGCGCCTGGCGCAGTTCGCGAGCAATCAACTGCCGCATCCGTGCCAGTCCCTCGGCCGGCGCCGGGTCGGCCGGCAAAAACTCTTCGGTCAGCCTCACCGCGCCCAGCGGCAGGCTCAAGGTCTCCAGGATGCGCTTCCGCTCGGAAAGCGTAATCTCGCAGCTTCCGCCGCCAAGGTCCACCAGCAGCACGCGGCCGACCGCTGCGGCCTCAGTGTCAGGCTCGGCACGATTTGCGGCTTGAGCTTCGCCGCCTCCCATCACGCCCAAATGAATCAGCCGGCCTTCCTCCAGCCCGGAGATGATCTCCATCTCCCAGCCCGTCTCGGCCTTCACCATCGCCTGGAAAACCGGCCCATTGCGCGCGTCGCGCATCGCCGAGGTGGCCACCACCCGAATCTGGTCCACCCCGTGCAACTGCACCGCCCGCTGAAACCGCTTCAGCGCCTGCAGCGTCGCCGCCATCGCATCCGGCGAAACCAGCCCGCACTCGAAGACGCTTGTCCCCAGCCGCGTCACCTCGCGGTCCTCGTGCAGCGTCTTCAACTGGTGCGCCGCAACCCTGGCAATCTTCAGCCTGCAGGAGTTGGAACCGATATCGATGGCTGCAAAAGTTGGCATACGCTTGGCGCTCCATGAAACGGAAACTGGCTCTGGGGTCAAGATACACGACCGCGCCGTCAAAGTGCCGCGTCAAGGAGGTGAAACCGGGGCCACATTGAGGAACATCGGCTCAGATCATGACAGCTCAGGGCACAGTAACGTTGATCGTCGTGGTTGCAAGACTTCCAAGAATCGCGGGGCCGGAAGATTCCCAATTAGCCGAAATAGTGTATGGATAGGTTCCCGGCGTCATGTTACTGCTGTTGCCGCCGCAGGCTCCGATTTCCATCATACCTGCGAGGGTTCCCGCGGCGAAAAATACCAACGTCAGCCAGCGCCATCTCCTGCGCCGCGCACCGAATCCGAGCATGAATGCACCGGCCAGCGACAAGCCTGTCGCAGACAGATAGCGTGAACGGTGCGGCATCCTGTGCAGGCCGGCTGGAACTGGCGCGCCGTATGGATAGAAGGTGATGGACCCCGTGAACGTCTGGCCAGCGGTCACCTGATTCGCAACCGGGGGAGTCATTGGGCAGATGGGTATTTTAGCCACTGTCATGGGACCCGTGTACTGGCAAGTGATACCTAGCGTGCCGGTCAAGGGAATCGAAGTGACCGTGTATTGGCTAGAGCCATTGCCGGTCATTGGCATGGTGACGTTCGTGGCCGTGATCGCGAATGGAGGCGTGACGGCCAAAGCACGCGCGCCGGAAGACCCAAAACTGATGGCCAGAAGCGACCCTGAGAGGACAAGCAGACGGCGACTTTGCATCGCAGACTCCTTTCCGATGGGCAGATTTCACCCTCCCTCTTTTATTAGACTACGTTCAAGTCTCACAGGTTAGGGCCTTTTCAACACGTTTCTCGGCAACCACTGGCTCGCTTGCCCGGCACTCTCGACTCACGCCTACATAACATTTCCCCCGGCGCCAGGTCTTCGTCGCTGGGTGGAAGCCCAACTGTTATCCTTAATTTGATCGCTTACTTAGCAATGACAAACCAGACGAACACCTTCACCCGCCCGCAAACCGCGCCCTCCGCGCTGGCCACCTGGCTGCTTTTTGCGTCGATCTTTGCCGCTGTGCAATTTGCCTCTCTCTTTACGCCTCCGCTTCTGGACGACGTCGACGCCTCCCACGCCCAGGCCGCACAGTACTTTTCCGAACACAGCGACTGGGTCTCGGCCAAGATCAACGGCATCCGCTACATCGAGAAGCCGCCGCTGCCCTACTGGCTTTCCGGCGCCCTCTACAAAGTCTTCGGCCAGAATGTCTTTGCATCGCACTTGCCCAATGCGCTGGCCATGCTGGGACTGGCCTGGCTGGCGTGGCTGTGGGCGCGCCGCGCCTGGGGCCCGCGCGCCGGACTCTATGCTGGGCTGGGCGTGCTCACCTCGGTCGGACCGTTCCTCTTTACCCGCTTCATCATTCCCGAGGCGCAACTGAGCCTCTTCCTGCTGATTTCCCTCTACTGCCTTCTCACCGGCTTCGAGCCGGGCAGGGCCACGCGCTTTTACTGGATGTGGGCGGCCCTGGCGCTGGCTCTGCTGACCAAGGGCCTGATCGCCCCAGTCTTCTTTGCCGGCGCGGCCATTCCTTACCTGCTCGTGACCGGCCTGTGGCGTCGCTGGCGGGCTTCGAAGCCCATCACCGGCCCGCTGCTCTTTCTCGCCATCGCCGCGCCCTGGCACATCCTCTGCGGCCTGGCCAATCCAGACCAGGGCCACCCCATCGGCAACCACCCCACCTTCGGCAACGTGCACGGTTTCTTTTACTTCTACTTCATCAACGAGCACTATTTGCGGTTCTTTGGCCAGCGCTATCCGCACGACTACAACAAGCTGCCCTTTGCCGCCTACTGGCTGCTCCACCTGGTATGGATCTTCCCCTGGAGCCTATATCTGCCCGCCCTCGTGGCCGTGGCCTGGAAGACCCGCCGCCACTGGATGCAGTACCTTCGCCACGACGACGGCCAGACCGCGGACTCCACACCCTACGCATCCGGCTCAGTCTTCCAGCTCAGGTTCCGCGCGCGCTCCGTCTGGCTGCTGAGCCTCTTCTCTGCATGGACGCTGCTCTTCTTCAGCATCTCCACCAACCAGGAGTACTACACCTTCCCGGTCTGGCCGCCGCTGTTGATCCTCATCGCCGCAGTCGTGGCCGGCATCGAGGAGAACCGCGCTTTTGATGGCGCGCCGCACAACGGCAAGCCGCTGCTCTCCACTGCCTGGCTAACTGGCGCGCAGGCGGTCTTCACCGTCATCGGCGTACTTTCCGCCGTGGTACTCGGCTGGGGATTGTGGAACTCTCGCCATCTGCCTTACGTGGACGACGTCGGCACCCTGCTGGCTCATCGCGGCGTAGGCGACTACACGCTCTCCATGTCCCACTTGTTTGACCTCACCGGCCCATCGTTTGCCGCATTGCGCCTGCCTGCCATCATGGCCGCCATCACCCTCCTCATCGGGCCGGCCCTGGGCTGGCTGCTGCGGCTCAAGCGTCAACACATCGCCGCCACCGTCAGCGTAGCCCTTACTTTGGCGGTCTTCCTGATCGCTGCGCACATCGCCTTCGCCCGCTTTGAGCCCATGCTTAGCTCCAAGCAACTGGCTGACAGCATCGTCGAAAAAGGCTCGCCCGCAGACTCCTTCATCATCTTCGGCGAACAGTCCGAAGCCTCCTCGGTCGTCTTCTATACGCACAGCTTCTTCCACGGCAAGCCGGCCCTGCTGGTGCTGCCGCGCTGCGGCCAGCACGGAGAAGGGACGCCGCTGCTGTGGGGCTCATGCTACCCCGACGCGCCCGATATCTTCCTCTCGGAAGACCAGCTATCCAAGGCATGGGGCGTCGGCGAGCGCAAGTGGCTCTTCGCCGAAGACACCACCCGGTCTAAAGTCGAGCAACTGCTGGCTGGCCGCCTCTACCCCGTCCAATCCATCGCCGACAAGGCGCTGTGGACAGACCGTCCGCTGAAGTAGCGAGACAAACGGGAATGCGTTCCCAATTGAGGAATCCAAATCTTACTGCGTTAGATTTCAATTGAACTTCAAACCTGTTTTGGGATATTGTTGATCTTCGGAGTAACCAAACAGTGACGCCTCAATCGCCCCTCAAGTGGGATGATCTCCCATTCGACCCGAGTCCTTATATCAAGGATGAAGCCCGAATTAGCCCTCTCTATGCGTCCACACTAGGTGCTCTGTATGCAAATGACTGTATGGCGGTATTGCCATGGATTAAAAATGAGGTAGTGGATACGGTCTTTGCAGACCCCCCATTTAATCTCGGAAAAGTCTATGGCAATCAGTCCAATGATTCACTTTCCGAAGAAGCTTACTTGGACTGGTGCCATCTATGGGTAACCGAATGTGTGCGCACACTGAGACCAGGCGGTGCCTTCTTTCTCTATAACCTTCCGAAGTGGAATGTGCTACTTGGAGCGTTCCTCTCAAGCATTGGGATGGAATTTCGTCATTGGATTGCCGTTGAAATATCTGCATGTTTGCCAATTCCGGGCCGATTGCATCCTTCCCATTACAGCCTTTTGTACTACACGAAAGGAAAACCAAATACGTTCCGTCGTATCCGAACTCCGATTCTCTTATGCCGCCATTGCGGTAGAGAGGTAAAGGATTATGGCGGTCACCGCGATGCAATGAACCCCAAAGGCGTAACGCTTAAGGATGTTTGGACAGACATTCCGCCTGTGCGACATTGGAAGTACAAATCGAAAGATCGTCCCGCTAACGCGCTTTCAACAAAGATCCTTGATCGAGTAATAGAAATGTCGACATTGCCCGGCGACCTCGTTCTTGATCCATTTGGAGGCAGCGGAACAACTTTTGCGGTTTGCGAAAAGAAGCATCGCCACTGGCTAGGAACTGAAATCGATTTTGCAGATGAAATCATCGATCGCATTGAGTCTGGTCAAATCCAATCTCATAAAAACGACGATTTCGTAGAACACTAAACCAAAGCGCGGCCATCTGTAGCTTTTGGGATTCTGGGTACATCCCTACTGACACCATCTTGCTCAATAACAACGATTTCAAGAACGGCATCGCGACATGGCATTGACTTCCATAAAGCGAAGTATGGCTTGATTTCTTGAATATTCCCAATTCGATCAGTCAGGTATACGTAAAGTTTGCGAGATGGTATTACAAGTACACCTGCGGAGATAATTCGCGTTTTCAGAAGCAAGATCAACTTGTTCATCGATCTGTGAGACGAGGAAATATTGCCTGTCTCCCATTCCACAACGATCGGCTTCTCGGGTCCTGCAAGCACGGCATCGAAATCGCCTAGATGCTCGTCCAAGGCATTTTTTGCTGTTCCCTCAATCGTCCAACCGCCCGCTTTCAGAGATTCAACAAATCTGTCGCGAATCGGCTTTACTCCGTTCCCCTTCCCTCGCTCCTTCCCGCTCTCTGGATAGATAGTGAAGGAACCGCTTCCTACAGGCCATTCGCATTTTCTAATCGCATCGTGAATTTGTGAGCGTGTTTCTTTCCAATGCTCAGAGCTTGCGTAATTCCCACGGCTCTTTAGCGTATAAACTTTGACGATCTTCATGACCCCTCGCGGCAATATCGTTGCAAGAATGAAACGGGGTCAATTTCCAAGGCACGACAGACCTCACAAAACTCAATTACGTCAAGCTTCCGCTCACCGCGCTCATATTTAGACACGAAAGATTGCGGGCGTCCGAGTCGGTCAGCCAAACCCATCTGAGTGAGGCCGGCGCTCTTTCTCGCCTGAATAAATTGCCTACGTAACTTGGTTTGCTCGTCGATTCCCACAGTTTTTGATCCGTGTGAGAACGATATAACCCTTTTTGGGATATACCAAATTAGGTTATTTTACAGATCAACTGAAACTACTACCTCGCCGCCCGCATCTTGCCCCCCGGCAGCAGTTCATACACCCGACCCCGCCACAGAACCCGGCTGCTTAGATAGCTGGCCGCCCAGAATCCGAATCCCATCAGATCCCGCACCGGGTAAAGCGCCAGCAGTCCAAACCAACTCCGGTCGCGCACCACCATCCCGCCCACCGCAATCGCCAGCGCCAGCCGCGTGGCCACGCTCCAGCCCAAAAAGGCCAGACCCCAGCCGGGGCGCCCCAGCGCCGCCGCCGCGCCCAATGCCAGCAGCCCAAACGGCACGCTGAAGGTCAGCGCTGTTCCAAAGTGTCCCATGGGCCGTGAAAACCGGGTGGAGCGCATCCAGCGCACCTGATGCTTCATTGAAGCCGTAAAGCTGGAGTTGATCACCATGTGGTCGATGGCATGGTGGCTCAGCACCACCGTTTCGCCCAGTTTGTACGCCTCGTTGCCCAGCACGAAGTCGTCGGCGCAGTAGTCGGCCGTCACCCCAAAGCCGCCAATCCGCCGGATCACGTCTCGCCGGAAAGCCATCGTCGGCCCCAGCACAAACCGCATCCCCTCCATCGCCCGCGCCGCCAGCACCCCGGAGGTCATCTCCACGCTCATGCCCACGGCTTCAAGCCGCGCCCACAGCCCGCCCTCAGCCGCCACGCCGCGATAAGGGCAACACATCGCGCCCACCCGTTCATCGGCAAACGGAAGCGCCACCGAGCGCAGATAATCCCGGCTCACGCGCACATCGCTGTCGCTGATAACCAAAATCTCGTGCGCCGCCACGGCCTCCATCTTTTCCAGCGAAGCCACCTTGGCATTGATGTAATCCGGCTCGCCCCCCGTCGCCAGAAACCGCGCCGGAATCTGCGGATAGCGCTGAGCCACCCGCCGCGCGGTCTCCAGCCCGGCGTCATCCGCTGAGCGCGCGCAGAAGAGAATCTCGTACTGCGGATAATCCTGCTCAAAAAATGTGGCCAGGTGCGCCTCAAGGCCGGGCTCGGCCCCATGCACCGGCTTCAGCAGGGTCAGCGGAGGCGTAAACCCCGGCCGCGCCTCAAGCTGCGCCAGCGCCAGCCGCCTCTCGCGCAGGTAGCCGGGCACATCCGCCAGCACGATGCAGGCAAACACCGTAGACGAAATCAGGCCGATGACGGCCAATCCAAGAAGAACGTGCAACATACAGGTTCCAGCATACTCGGCTTCGGCGCGTCGAGGGGGCGTAAGATTCCCGTACTCAAATCATGTGCGGCCAATCGAAATCACCAACCCGGGAAGGGTCCGCCGTTTACGCGGCGACCCTTGCGAATTACCCCCATGGAAGGCTGCGCAGGATGCCGGAATAATGGGATGGGGAACTCTCAGAACCTTGCGCGATAGCCCTCATCCACCCGCAATCGCCCCAATAATCAGCAGCGGTTCCTCGCCTGATGCAACCGTATCCGGCAGCGGCGCATCCGTCGCTTCATGCGACAAATCCTGCTCGCAGGCAAAGAACCGCAAATATGGCCGCCGCTCCTGCGTTACATGGTCGCGAATCGTCCCGCGCAGCATCGGATAGCGGCCTTCGAGCGCGTCCAGCACACGGCGCACCGTCACCGGCTCGCCGACCTCAAGCTCAACTTCAGCTCCCACCCGCGCCAGTGTGCGCAGATGGTAAGGCAGAATGACCCGAACCGTCCGCAACGCGCCGCTCATGCCAGCGTTTGCACCTCGACCGAGAGTACCGCCGGCAGGTCGCGCACAATCGGCGTCCAGTTGTCGCCCGCATCGGCCGAGCCGTACACCTGCCCGCCCGTTGTCCCGAAGTAGACCCCGCACGCGTCCAGCGAATCCACCGCCATCGCGTCGCGCAGCACGTTCACATAGCAGTCCTTCTGTGGCAGCCCCTTCGTCAGCGCCTCCCACTCGTTGCCGCCTGTTTTGCTGCGGTACACGCGCAACTTGCCTTCGGGCGGAATATGCTCGGAGTCGCTCTTGATCGGCACCACGTAAATGGTTTCCGGCTCGTGCGCGTGTACATCGATAACGAAGCCGAAATCAGTTGGCAGATTGCCGCTTACCTCCTGCCAGCTCTCGCCTGCGTTGTCACTACGCATCACGTCCCAATGCTTTTGCATGAAGAGCACGCCGGGGCGCTCGCGGTGCATGGCCACATGGTGAACGCAGTGGCCCACTTCTGCCGTCGGATCGGGAATAAAATTCGACACCAGCCCCTTGTTGATCGGCTTCCAGCTCTTGCCGCCGTCGTCCGTGCGAAAAGCTCCCGCGGCCGAGATGGCGATATACATCCGCTCTGCATTGCTCGGATCCAGAATGATGGTGTGCAGACACATTCCGCCCGCGCCCGGCTGCCAATGAGGTCCGGTATCGTGACCGCGCAGCCCGGCCAGCTCCTGCCATGTCGCGCCACCATCCGATGATTTGAACAACGCCGCGTCCTCTACTCCCGCATACACCAGGTCAGGATCGGCGAGCGATGGTTCCAGATGCCACACCCGCTTGAACTCCCACGGATGCGGCGTGCCGTCGTACCACTGGTGCGTGCCGGGCACACCCTCATAGGTAAACTTGTTCCCCACCGGCGCCCAATTCGCTCCGCCGTCATCCGAGCGCTGAATCTGCTGCCCAAACCAGCCGCTGCACTGCGACGCATACAGCCGGTTCGGATCAGCCGGAGACCCCTTCAGGTGATAAATCTCCCAGCCCGTAAACAGCGGCCCGCTCACCTGCCAATCTTTCCTCTTGCCGTCTGAAGTCAGGATGAATGCGCCCTTGCGCGTTCCCACAAGTACCCGCACCGTGCTCATGGCTCTCCTTTTCTCCCCGCTCCGGCATCCTCCGCCGGACGTCCGCAAGGTCCTTTTCGCGATTCTTGCCCAGAACCCTCGAAAAACGCAAGCTAAATCCGCCGCGCCAACCGGCTCCGCGCTCCCAGTCGCGCTCTACTGTATCGATGCTCTAAACTCAACTCTGGAACCATCAATGATGAAGCTTTTTGGCTACAAAAAAGATACCTCGGATTACCCCGCGCCCGAAGCCGGCCCCGCCGAGACCCCCAAATCCGGCCTCTTCAGCCGCATGAAGCAGGCCGTCTCGCGCACCCGCGAGTCGCTCTCCGCCCGCATCGAGGCCGTCGTCGCCCTCACCCGCACTGTTGATGAATCCACGCTCGACGAGTTGGAAACGGCGCTGCTGACCAGCGACCTGGGCGTGCAAACCACCACCGCCATCCTCACCGCCCTACGTGACCGCGCCCGCCGCCAGGCCATCGAAGGCGGCGATGAGCTGCGCGAGCTGCTCAAGGCCCAGATTCGCGCCATCCTCGAAGCTCCGCAAAGGGCCGTCCCGGCTCCCGAGGCGCCGCCCATGGTCACTTTCCTGGTCGGCGTCAACGGCACCGGAAAGACCACCTCCGCCGGCAAGCTCGCCGCCTGGCATCGCGCCCAAGGCCGCACCGTTCTCCTCTGCGCCGCCGACACTTTTCGGGCCGCGGCCATCGAGCAGCTTGAAATCTGGGCTGCCCGCTCCGGTGTGGAGATGATCAAGACCCGCCACGGAGGCGACCCCTCGGCCGTACTCTATGATGCAATCTCCGCCGCCAAGGCCCACAAAATCGACGAGCTGATTGTGGACACAGCCGGCCGCCTTCACACCAAAACCGGCCTCATGGACGAGCTGGACAAAATGCGCCGCACGGCGGCGAAATTGATTCCCGGCGCGCCCCACGAAGTTCTGCTGGTGATGGACGCCACCACAGGCCAGAATGGATTGCAGCAGGCGCGGCAATTTACGCAATCGGTAGGCGTAACCGGCATCGTCCTCACCAAGCTGGACGGCACGGCCAAAGGCGGCATCGCTGTCGCCATCGCCCAGGAACTCAACCTCCCCGTCCGCTTCGCCGGCGTCGGCGAGCAGATGACCGACCTGCTCGAATTCTCCCCCGCCGAGTTTGTCGATTCGCTATTGGGATAATGTCGACGCGAATTCAATTGCTCGGCTGATGAAATAGGCTGTTTTGAAAGGGCACGACTTCAGTCGTGCCGCAAATGAGCCAAAAAGAACGCGGGGCTTTAGCCTCTGAGGGAATGTTTTGGCAGACCGGGACACATATTGGATGCAGCGTGCTCTCGAGCTTGCCCGCCGCGGCATCGCCGTCAGCTCGCCCAACCCCGCCGTGGGCTGCGTGATTCTCGATTGCGCAGGCCAGGTTGTCGGCGAAGGCTGGCACGAATACGATCTCGTGGACCACGCCGAAGTTGTCGCCCTCAAGGCTGCCGGCGATCAAGCGCGCGGCGGCACGGCCTACGTCACCCTGGAGCCCTGCAACCACACCGGCCGCACCCCTCCCTGCACCGAGGCGCTGATCGCCGCCGGCATCAGCCGCGTCGTCGCCGCCACCATCGACCCTAACCCCGACGTCGCCGGCCACGGGCTCGACCGCCTCCGCGCCGCCGGAATTCAGACCACCCTTGGCGTCTGCCAGCCCGAAGCCCGCCGCCTCAACGAGGGCTTCGCCTGCTGGAGCCAGCATCATCGCCCGCTCGTCCTGATGAAGGTGGCCATGACCCTTGACGCCCGCATCGCGCCGCCGCCCGGCCAACACACACTGCGCGAGCCTTACTGGATTACCTCTGAAGCCGCCCGCGCCGCCGTGCAGCCGTTGCGCTGGCAGGCCGACGCCGCGCTCACCGGCGTGGATACGGTGCTCGCCGACGACCCCATGCTCACCGACCGCAGCGGTCTGCGCCGTCGCCGTCCCCTGCAACGCATCGTTCTCGACTCCGCCCTGCGCATGCCTCTCGACTCCAAAATGGTGACCACGGCCCACAACGATCTGGTCATCTTCACCGTCTCGAACGACGAAGCTCGCGCCACGGAACTACGTAACCGCGGCGTCCGCGTGGAAGTGCTGTCCGCCGAGGCTGGCCGCGTCCCGCTGGGCAAGGTTCTCGACATCCTGGGCGAAGAGGGCATTCTCACCCTGCTCACTGAAACCGGAACTATGCTGAACACGGCGCTGCTGGTGGGCGGCCTCGTGGACCGCATTCACCTTTTCGTCTCCCCGCAGATCATGGGCTCCGACGCCGTCCCCGCCTTCAAAGGCATGACCCGCGCCATCCACATGGCCGAAGTCGAGGTCGAGCGCTACGGCAACGACCTCGGCCTCTGCTCGCTGCTCCGCGATCCGTGGCCCCTGACCCCTTAAAATAGAACCATGTTCACCGGCATCATCGAACAAACCGGCACGCTCATCGGCTTGGAAAGCCGCGGCGGCGTCCGGCGCATCACGGTTGAGGCTCCGGGCATTGCCGGCCAACTGCGCGAAGGCGACTCGCTGGGCGTGTCAGGCGTTTGCCTGACCGCGCTGGATGTGAACCCCACGCTCTTTCACGCCGATCTGGCGCAGGAGACGCTGGACTGCACCTCGCTCGGCGCGCTGGCCCCCGGATCCAAGGTCAACCTCGAGCTGCCCACCGCCGCCGGCAGTCCGCTGGGCGGCCACATTGTGCAGGGTCACGTGGACGGCTGCGGCACCATGACCGCGCTCGACCCGGTCGTGCCGGAGTCGAGCCCGAACTTCGACAAGCAGACCACCGACTGGACCCTCAAGGTCCGTGTCCCTGAAAACGTCCGCCCCTGGATGGTCCACAAAGGCTCGGTGGCCGTGGAGGGCATCAGCCTGACCATCGCCGACTTCGACGGCGAGGCGATCACCATCGCGATTCTGCCGCTCACCTATTGGCGAACCAACCTGCACACACTCAGCGTTGGCGCGCCGATGAACGTGGAGGCCGATGTGCTGGTAAAGCTGGCTCACGCGCAAATGCTGGCCGGGAAGAAGCCCGAGCAGGAGTTGACCGAGGCATGGCTGGTGGCCGACGGGTACTAACCAGCTCTTGGGGTGGATAGATAGAGTCAGGATAAACGCATACGCCCGCCGACTGGCGGATACCCTCGGAGCGCCGCCAGCCGGTGGTGAAGTACAAGAAGCAATAGCGGTTTATTTGAACTGGGTGTATATGTCCCAGATGTAGTACACGATCACGAGCACCGTCGCGACTACAACGAGCCACTTCATGATGCGCAGCGACGGCTCAATTTTGTTGACCTTAGCGACAATATCCTCCTGGGCAGCCTTTTCCTGTTCGAAGGAGTCGTCCAGAAAGATCTGATCTTCTTCGTCGCGTTGCAATCTGGAGCGATACAAGTAAAGGGCGGCAGCAATCACCACCAGCGCTCCCCAAACTATCCACATCACCAGAACAAACGTCATACACCACCTCCGAAAAATCTTCCAGCCCCGGACACGTGCGGATCCCAAAAAAGAATTTCCGGTCCCATAAAGCAGAGGAGCCGTCTCGGTGAACATCATAGCCCCGAATGGGTACTGCGGTGGTGATAAATATCACAGGCGTTTTTTCGGGCGGATCGCATGCACCTCCGCTCGCCGGAAGCCTACCCCGGTCGCGGGAGTTGAACGCCGCGCCCAGGCCCGCCGCTTCTGCGACTTTCCCCTCTTCCATTGCATCCAATGGAAGGAAGCCGCCCAGGGGCCTTGAATCCCTGCTCGCGGAGCAGTACAGTTAGGTAAACGGCAAGCATTTCACTTTATTGGAGATTCCATGGCCACAGCAACCTCCGCACCCGCACAGGAAACCGTCAACAAGGCACCTCTCACCCTGACCCCCCAGGCCATCGCCAAGGTGCGCGAGATCATGGCCACCCAGGATCCCCTGCCCGCCGGGCTGCGCATCGGCGTCGAGGGCGGCGGATGCTCTGGATTCCAGTACTCCATGGCCTTTGAAAACCAAGCCGGCATGATGGACAAGGTCTTTCCCTTCGAGGACTTGAAGGTCTTCGTCGACGCCACCTCGCTGATGTACCTCAACGGCTGCACCGTGGACTACGTGGAAACCCTGGAGGCCGCCGGATTCAAATTCGACAACCCCCAGGTGAAGTCGACCTGCGGCTGCGGCTCTTCCTTCAGCGTGTAACGGCGGCTTTCCGGCCCTATATCTCAGTTTGCTCAAGCACAAGGCCCGTCCCTTTCGTTGGGGCGGGCTTGGTTGCGTCTATGAGACTGATTCGATTGGGTCATTGCTGGGCGCTCTATGGCTGCGTCGTGGTCGTCGTCGTGGCCGGTGGAGTGACGGTGGTGGTTGGTGTGCTGCCAATGGGTGTGGTGGTGGCGCTGGCCGGCTGGCCGATGGTTCCTAGGTTGCCTCCCTGCATCGTCTGCTCGGCGAGCGGGTCGTAGACAAACTCCCACTCGTTGTAATGGTTTTTCTTCTTGTAGACCAGGATGGACTGCTTGGGGCTGTTGGGAGAGAAGCCGATAATGCCCACTCCTCCGAAGGTCTGGCCGGTCAAGCCGGTGCCCGATCCGGTCGTCGATCCAGTCGTCGTCCCGGCAGCCGTGCCGCTGGCATTGTTCGCGTCCGGCGCCTGCGCGGCATTGGGGTCTGGCGCAGGCGTCTGCTGGTTGAGGCCGCTTCCGCCAGACAGGCTGCTTCCGCCCGGCAGTCCGTTTCCGCCGCTGGGCCCAACACCCGCAACCGTCGAGCTTCCGAGCGGCACCCCGAAGAAGCCCATGGCCGTCGGCGCCTTGTTCTGGCCAAACCGGATCGGCTTCCAATCCTCCTTGCCGGTCGTCGGGTCCGCATACTTCTTGCGCAGGAAGCGGATATTGTTGGTGGGCTTGACCAGGGCATCCACATTGGGCGGATAGGCTCCGAATTTCTTGTAGTAGAGCTTCACAGCTCGCGCGTACTGTTTGCCGCGATGCATGGTCTCCAACTCGCGGTCGCGCTGGATCTCCTTGGACACCTTGGGCAGGGCGACGGCCAGTGCAATGGTGAGCAGCGCCACTAGGAAGATGACCGCAACCAGCATGTAACCCTCCTCGGATGGGCGGGAACGGCGGGTTGGGAGGACCTTTGTCATTCAGCTTCTAGTTGTTAATTTGCCTGGAGGGGCAGGTTTTGGGTGTTGTTGTAGCCCAGGTCGGTGACCTGGACGCTGCCCGGCATGATGGCGCCCACCTTGTAGCGATGGTCGATAATCTCACCGGAACGGGCGATAAAAATGTCGTCCCCATGGACAAAAAAAGCCTGCAATGATTTGTCCTGGGCCTGAGTGTAGCCAAAGTACTTCAAATCGATGGCTGGTGGCTGGGGTTTTTCGGGCACTGCCGGGGCAGCGTTCACGTGCGACTGGCCGGGCCGGGGACCGGCTGCCGGAGTTTCGATGTGCGCGGGCGCCGATTCGGCGGAAAAGATATTCCTGCCGGTTCCCAAGTACTCGACCTGTTCGCTCAGGGCCAGCTTGTCGAGGTGCAGGGCGGGATCAATGCCGGCGTTCGAGAGCTTCTGAGCATTCTGTCCATCGGAGGCGGATGGGGCTGTCGCCCCTGTATGACCACTGACAGGTACAGGCTGGGCCGTGGAGGAACGGGCTGCCGCCGCTGGGGATACAGGAGTGGATGAGCTTCCAAAGTTGTACTTGACCTCGTAGCCGGCAATGCAGACGAGGATCACACCGAGGGCGGCGAGGATATAGACTTGGCGCTTGTTTTCTGTTCCCAGGGGCAGGGCCATGGCTATTTACCCTCCTTTCCCTGAGTGGCGGGCGAGGTGGAGGGTGCCTCGGAGGCATCCCCGGGTTGCAGCGTGGGCGGCAAACCGCTGGCCGCCGCATCGGCCGGCCGCAGCCAGGTAGAAACCAGCAGCTTCAGATTCACCAGACCGCCCTGCTGGCCGGTCAGCGCCAGTCCGCGAATGACAAAGAAATTCTGGTCGCGCTCCAGACTGTTCACAAAGTGCATGATCTGCGGATAGTTGCCGGTGATGCCCGCGTCCATGGAAATCTCTGTGAGATCGGTGCCGGGTTTGCCTTGCGAGTACTGCACCCTGCTGAGCCGGACACCGGATTTGACCCCCAACTCGCCGATGCGGCGGTCGATGGAGGAATAGTTGGGCGGGATGCGCTTGGAATAAAAGGCGTGCATCTGGGCGCGGGAGTCATCGACGCGCTTGTCCAGGCCGCGCAGCGGAGCGGTTTCCAGGTTGAGGGCCCGCAACTGAACCTGTTTGGCAGCCAGGGCGTCGGTGGAACTGCCGTTAGTGGCGGCCCAATCCAGGCCGAAGCGAATAGAGAGGCCGATAACCGCGGCCAGTAGCACGGCAAAGGCGGCGTAGTGCCAGGTGAGCGGGGAGGCCAGACGCTCGCTCCACAGGGATGGGGTGCGGCTGCTGCTCATCGCGGGCCTCCTGGATTCGGTTTGGGGTTGCGATTGAGATGCGGTTTAGGCTGCCCAGGGCCGGTAAAGGGCTTCCCATCCCCCTGCTTTGTTTTCGCTTTAAGTTCTAGCGGCACGGCCGAGTTGTATTCGGTCAGCAGTTCGAAGCTAAAGCGGTTCGTGGCGCTCACCGGCTCCAGATGCTCGTTAGGGCCGCCTGTGGATTCGGAGCTTTCGCTCACAATGTGGGGAAGCAGGAAGTGTTTGGAGCGTTCCAGGTTCTGGACGAGATCGTCGGCGCGATCGCGTGCTCCAACCACGCGCAACTTCAGAGTGATGCGGCCGGTCTTCGTGTCACGGGAAGGATCGAGACTGATCACTTGAACGCCGCCGGGCAGCACAGTTTCCAAGTCCTCCATGGCCAACGTCCAGGAGAAGGTTCTTTCGTCGAAGAGCTGGTTGAGCGCCCCGGCCTGGGTGAGCAGTTGAGCGTTGGCCGGCTGGCGCATCAACTCCTGATAGCCCTGCCTTTCCCGGTTGATGGCGTCGATCCTGCTCTGCACGAGTTGCTCGGTTACGCGAGCCTCTTCGGCCTTGTGATGAAAGGTGCGCAGGCCCAGGCAGAGTCCCAGGCCGATCACAACCAGCACAGCCATGGCGATGCGCAGGCGCTTGAGGACCGGTCCGAGATCGGCATAGGGGCGAGTGGCGAGATTGAGAGTTATCTTCATTAAGCTGCTCCCGCCAGCGCGCCGGCCACGCCGGCCAGGGTCAGAAGGTTGCCCAGTGGCGTTGCGGCTCCGGTTTCTGGCCGAGGCGCCAGGTCGACGACGGTCAGCTCAGGATCACTGATCCAGCGAGCAAAGTCTTCCGCGGTGCTGTTGCCACCTGCGCCGATGCCAGCGAAATACAACAGCCGCGGACGGACGCCGAGCTTGTCTTCAAAGTAGGCTGCGGCCACGGCGATGCCGCGCTGCACCTCATGGAGTCGCAGGCCGGGATCTTCAGGCAGATCGAGGGTGCGATAGAGCAGCAGATCCTGGCCGTGGGTGATGGAGGTGGTCAGCGCCAGCGCGCTCAGGTTGGCGGCGAGTACGGGATCAGGAGAATCGATGGCCCCGAGCGCCGCCAGGCTGGTGGAAAGCACGGCTCCGGGCTCGTAGCCTGCCTCACGCACCGCAGCCTCGTACTCAGCCAAAACGGGGCCAGGTAAAACGGCTGCCAGCACCCTGCATTCGGTCTTGTTCTCGACCAGCGCCTGGTAGCTCACTCCAGCGCTCTCTACCTCGAAGGGAATCATCTTGCGCAACCGGAATCGGAGAACGGGGACGGCCTCCGCTGGCCGGTTGGGCAGCGAATCGAAGTCTAGAACAAAGACGCGGACCACGGTGTCGGGCAGGACCAGCGTGACGGCGCGGGTGCGCGGCGAAACCTGGCCGAGGGCCGCGCGGATGGCGTTGGCCACGACCTCCGGCGCGCGCAGATTTTGCTCGCCGATGCCGGGCGCAAGCGCCCCGGCCGGCAGCGGCTCAAAGGCGTAGACGGGCGGCTGGCCCGGTCCCGGCGAGGCGGCGGCCAGTACGCCCTGGAGCGAAAGCTCCACCGCCACCGGCGGACGAGCGCCGGACGGGGAACCGAGTTTGGCCTTGTTGAGGATCGTTCTCACTATCTTGACGCCTCGATGAAGGTAACCTTGTTGATCTCCTTGAGCGTGGTCAACCCGCGGCGGACACGATCCAGCGCCGACTCGCGCAGAAAGGTCATGCCCTCTTTCTGCGCCAGCTTGCGTATTTCGGAGGTGGGTTTCTTCGCTAAAATTGTTTCCCGAATGGGATCGGTCAAATCCAGCAACTCGTGAATCGCCGTGCGGCCGCGGTAGCCGGTGCCGGCGCACTCCATACAGCCGGATCCCTCGCGGAATTCGAAGCCGCGCCACTCGGCTGGGTCCATGCCGCTGGCCCGGAGAATTTCGTCGTCGTAGGTGACCGTGCGGGCGCAGTACTCGCAGATGGTGCGCACCAGCCGCTGGGCCAGGATGCAGTTGAGCGCGGAGACGAAGTTGTAGGCCTCGACGCCCATGTTCAGAAAGCGGCCCAGCACGTCCACTACGTTATTGGCGTGCACCGTGGTAAACACAAGGTGCCCGGTCAGCGCCGAGTTGATGGCGATCTGCGCCGTCTCCTGGTCGCGGATTTCTCCCACCAGAATCTTGTCCGGGTCATGTCTTAGAATCGACCTGAGCCCCCTCGCAAAAGTCAGACCCTTTTTCTCGTTCACCGGAATCTGCGTGATGCCGCGAATCTGGTACTCCACCGGGTCCTCGATGGTGATGATCTTGTCCTCATCGCTTTTGATCTCATTGATCGCGGCGTAGAGCGTAGTGGTTTTGCCCGAACCCGTCGGGCCGGTGACCAGCACCATGCCGTAAGGCTCGCGGATGTAGGCGCGGAAGCGCTTCAGGTCCGCCTCGTTAAAACCCACCACGTCGAGAGTCAAATGGTGGAACTTCTCGCTCATCGACTCCTTGTCCAGCACGCGCAGCACGGCATTCTCGCCGTGAATCGTCGGCATAATCGAGACACGGAAGTCGATCAGCCGGTTCTTATATCTAACTCGAAAGCGCCCGTCCTGGGGCACGCGGCGCTCGGCGATGTCCAGCTCGCTCATAATCTTAATGCGGCCCAGAATGGTGGTGTGGTGCTCGCGCGCGATGGGCGCCATCGCTTCTTGCAGCACGCCGTCGATGCGGTACTTCACGTGCACCGAATCATCATAAGTTTCGATGTGAATATCCGAGGCTCTCCGCTCCAGCGCCGTGAAGATGGTCGTGTCCACGAGGCGAATGATGGGGCTGATGTCTTCTTCAGAGGTCAGCTTCTCGATGGAAATGTTTTCGTCCGTGTTGTCGTCGCCTGTCAGCACGTCGAAGGTCAGCCCCTCACTAGCCTCGTCCAGCACTCGCTGCGACTGCTCGGTTTTTTTCAGCAGGTCGGTAATTTGTGACAGCGTCGCCACGCGCGGAATGATCCGATGCGAGAGCAGGCCGGCGATCTCGTCCAGCACCATCAGACGCGAGGGGTCGCTGACCGCAATCACCAGCGCGTCCTGTTGTTGCTCGATGGGCACGAAGTTGTAGCGGAACATCAGCTCCACCGGGACGGTGCGCAGAAGCTCGTGCTGAATCTTGAAGTTCTTCAGGTCCACGAACTCGGCGTGATAACGCTCGGCCAGGGATTCGGCATGGGCGCGCTCGTCCTGGCCGGAGAGAAGCGGAACGGTAAGCAGTGTCGCATCAGCCATGATTTACCCCTGACCTCCGGAAGCCTGCCCCAACGAGAAGATGGGCAGGTAAAGCGAGATGAGAATGAAGACCACCACAACTCCCATGACGATGAGGATGGCCGGCTCGATGAGCGCCAGAGCCGCGGTGAGGGCGGTGGCAACGTCCTCCTCGAAGAACTCGGAGACGGAATTGAGCATCTGCGGCAACGCGCCGGTCTGCTCTCCCACTGAGATCATCTCGCCGGCCAGATCGGGAAAGACCTTGGTCTGGATGAGCGCATCGGCCAGGCTCTTGCCCTCGCGGACTGTAGTGATGGAGTTGGTAACCGCGCGGGAGACGCGCCGCGAGGAGATGGCGCGGGCCGCCGTCTCCAGCGACGGCACCAGCGGCAGTCCGCCGGTCAGCAGCGTGGACAGCGTGCGCGCAAACAGCGCCACCTGGTACTTGAGCCAGATCTTGCCGAAGATGGGCAGCCGGATGCGGACCCCGTCGATAAAGTCGTGTCCCCGCTCGGTGATGGCGAAACGATAGCTGCCGAAGCCCGTGCCGGCGAAGATGAGAAGAATCCAGAGCAGATTGTGGTTCAGAAATTTGCCGAAGGCCAGCAGGTCCATGGTCAAGGCCGGCAGCTTCGAGCCCATCTGGTCATAGAGCACGGCAAACTGCGGCACCACAAAGACGAACATGAAAAACATCAGGCAGCAAACCAGCGTGAGCAGCACGCAGGGGTAGATGAGCGAAGCCGTCAGCTTCTTGCGGAAGGTGAGCGAGGTGCGCTGGAAGCTGACGTAGCGCTCCAGCACCTCCTGCAGGTTGCCGCTGCGCTCGCCGGCCACCAGCGTGGTGGTGTACATCACCGGAAAGCCGCTCTGCGCCTCGAAGGCCGCCGAAAGCGCGTCGCCGGTCTTCACCCTCGCGGCCACGTCGTCCAACTGCGTGGAAAAATGCGCATTCTTCTGGTTCTTTGCCAGCATCTGGATCGAGCCGAGAATGGGCAACCCGGCACGAATCAGCGTCAGGAACTGCTGGTTGAAGATGAGAAAGGTTTCCAGCTTCACCTTGCCGCGCTTGAGCCCGCCAAAACCGGAGCGGGAGCGCACCGAAAAGACATGGTAGCCGGCATGAACAAAGCGGGCGCGCAACTCCTCGGCCGTGGCCGCCGTCTGTACCTGCTCCTGCACGCGGCCGCGCTCGTCGGCCAATTTGATTACGAATTCCGCCATGCCTCTGCCCGCCGGGTGAGATGTTCCGGCTTTTCCGGGAATTTCTTCTCAGAATTCAGGTTACCAGTTCCCGCCCGCTGTGCTCGTAACGGATAGACGCGAAAGGGGGAAACAGCGCTCGAGGCGGGAAGGGCCTCAAAAACTGCGGACAAACGAGGGCTCACTGGCGGCGGAAAAACTCCCGGAGCGATGAATTGCGCTGTTTTGAGCGATGAATTGCGCTTTTTTAACAGGGCGCGGCTTCAGCCGCGCCATCGAAGCGGAAAATTGTCAACGGCTGTAGACCGTTGGCCGGAACGACGTATCCAGCATCTTGATGCTGCCCGCAGTCACGTCCTTCAGGTTTGCTCCGAAGCCCGCGGAGAAGCTGAACGTCACGCGAAGCGGGTTATGGATCCCCCGCCGGCTATACGCATCCGGGCGCATGGTGAATATGGCTTTTCCACCTACACTGTTTGGGCCGAGCGTCGCGCCCGGGAACCCCTCAATGTTTCCCTGGCCCTCGAAATCCTTCATATCCACAATTGGAGTCAGTGTGTGGAACTGAACGGCCGAGGCTCCATGTCCGACGGAAAATCCGACCGCCGGCAGCTTCGGGATGGGCGCGGAGACGCCTATGCCCTTATAACCGTAATACCGGGTGCGGAGATTGATCAGATCGTGCATCGAAAAGATCATCGTACTCGCTTCGAAGAGACCGCCCGTTACCGACGCGCCCTCCACAGCCTTGAATTCGAACCAGTCTGAAGGCTTGGGGGTCCAGATATGCGGCGGGGGAACCGGTATCGGATCGAAGTGGTACGTTCCCTGAGCAAAAAGCCTGACCAACACAGCCCTGTAGAAGCCATGGTCCAACGTTGGGTCGTCCTGGCTCTCCGTATCGCCGCGGCCATCGATCACATTGAAGCGAAAGCGGCTACCCATCCTGCTAAGAACAGGGTTCAGCACGTTCTTGACGGCAGCGCACCTGGCACGGCTCAAAGTCAAGTTGCCGGAGTCGTTATGGGCGTAGCCCAGCTTGCTTGCATATCCGACCAGGTCGATCCAGGCACCCTGAGACGTCCACATCGCCCTACCAATGTACTTCCACAAGGCGGCTACGTGATCTGGAAGGAGTTCCGGACGTCCCGTTGGAAAGTTGCACAGGCGCAGTTCCATCGCCGCCGGACTCGCGGCGGGTCCGTCAACGGCAATAAACGAATCGCAGTAGGGTCCGGACGGCTTCCTGATCATGGCGCCATGCTACCTGGGTATTTGCATTTTGTCCATGTTCCATTTTGTCCATGAATGCCCAACCCCACGGAAAGTCGACATTGGCCCAATCTACGAGGTCGGCTTTACATTGCGCCGGTTGATAGCCGAATATCCGAACCGGGCGCCCAAGGTCTCGTATTTGAGATTTGGGAAACCACAAATACTAAACTGCTCTTCCGCTTATCAAGCCTCTCTTGTCCCTGTATCCTGATTGCGTTCCATCTTGCAGCAGAGCTTCGGCGCGAGGCCCGTTTTCGGTCTGCTTTCCCTTCCAGCGCGAACCCAATTACAATTCGTTCCACAGGCGATGTCATTCAACAAGCCCGCACAAGTTTGGAAGGAGCAGACACTTGGAAGTTCATCCTCCTCATAAGCTAATCCATTCCGTCAAGGAATACCTGGTCCATCTGCTGGCCATCACCATTGCCTGCTGATTGCCCTGGGGCTGGAAGCCTCGGTCGAATGGGTTCATCACCGTCATCTGGCGCAAGAGAAATGAAGGGGCCGATCTGAAACTCAAGATGGATGGAACAATGCAGGGCAGATTGAAGCACGTGCGCCTGGCGGGCGCGGCTGTTGTGATGCTGGCGGCCAGTGGTGCGTCCTTTCTGGTTGGCTCTCATGCCGGACGTCCAGCGGCTGCAGTCGTTCCTTATCCGCACGAGTTGGCCCAGGTCAGCTTTGCGGTGGCCGGCGACGTGATTCCGCATGAGCAGGTACGCGCCGCCGCTACCGCTGCCGGAGACGGAGCGGAGGGCTGGGGCGCGCTCTTCGCGGATGTCGCCGACGTCTTCCAACACGCCGATTTCGGCTTTGTGAACCTGGAAACTCCCGTGGCTCCGGCGCACACGCACGGATCAAAGCCCTTCCTGTTCGACGCGCCCATTGCGCTGCTCGACGCGCTGAAGGCCAACGGAATCAAGATTGTTTCCTTCGCCAACAACCACGTGATGGACCAGGGCTGGGCTGGTTTTGCAGAAACCCGCGACCATCTGCGCGAGCGGGGGCTGCTCTTCGCCGGCTCCGGCGACACGGCCCAGCAAGCCTGGCAGCCGGTCATCGTCGAGGCCAACGGCATCAAGGTTGGCTGGCTGGGCATGACGCGCTGGCTCAACGGCAACCGCAATCCCGACAAGGACGACCAGCCGCACGTTAACTTCTTTCCCTATCCGGGCGAGTCAGGCGGCGCACCCGGACTGGATGAAGCTGGCGTTCTCGAGGCCATCAAGCAGGCGCGGCTGAAGTGCGATCTGCTGGTGGTTTCGATTCATTGGGGCGTCGAGTACGCGCCCGCGCCGCGGCCCGAAGACGTGGAAACCGCGCACAAGATGCTCGATGCCGGCGCCTCGGTGATCGTGGGCCATCATCCGCATGTATTGCAGCCGGTAGAGACTTACCAAACCACAGACGGCCGCGATACGGTCATCTTCTATTCGCTGGGAAATTTTCTCTCCAATCAGTCGCGCACTTATGTAGACGGGCTGATGCCGGATAAGAACGGCGATCCGCGCGATTCGATGATCGGGCTCTTTTCCGCCGTGCGCAAGGACTACGGCCCCGGCGGCATTCGCGTCGAGCTGGGCCACGTGGGCGTGCTGCCCGTCTGGGGCGAGAACAACCGCAACGAGCTGGCCAGGGGACAGACAAAGACGCCGGTGATTCGCCCCGTCCTGATCGACCGCGAGATGCCGAGATTACAGGCAAAGCTGGACGAGCTGAACAAACTCAACACTCCCGCAACGCCGCTGACGGCCGAACAGAAAAAGGAGTTCATCGACCTGACCAAGCGGCTGAAGCTGCTCACTGACCGCCGCGCCCTGTTGCTGGCGCGCATCGGCGATGAGTACATCACCGATCCGCCCAGGCTGGCAGCGAAGCCATAAGTCGGCTGCGGCCCTCAACTCAAGCGAAGTTATCGGCCTTTTCCCAGCCAGGCGCGGACGCGATTCCACAAGGAAATTGCAAGGCCTTGTCCGGTTTGCGGGTGTTGGCCGGGAGCGTCAGCAAATGCCCGATTGGCCCGCGCGGCCTCGAACTCTTCCCGGTCGTCGGAGAGAATCTGCCACAGGGCCTTCCCCCTGTCTTCCCAGTCCGAGTGGCCGCAGCCATCGCAGAGATACTCGCGGATATCGCGCCCGGTGAAGGTGTTCTTGTCCGTCTGCCGCATCTCTTTACCGCACTTGGAGCAGATCATAGATCCCCTCGGTAACAAGTCAGGCGACGGACTTGGCCAGGCGGTTGTAAAGCCAGCCGAAGATCACGCCGCCGATCAAGCCGTCCGCGATCGCGTAGAGCGTCACGATTGCAACTTCTCCGATGCTGCGGGTCGCATGGTAGCCGGGATAGAAGGACGCCAGCATCTCCAGAAAGCGCTGTCCGTAGCAGGCACAGATCAGGTTGGCCACGCCAACCAGCAGAACGCACCCGCCCCATAGAATCGCACACGAAAGCGCCAGAGCCCGGATGTCGAATTTCATGGTTCCCTCCTTGGACGTACATTCTAGTCCAATTCGCCGGAACCTGAGCCTTATTGCACCGTCCTCTGCGGCCGCAGCCGGCGCAGGTCCAGGGCGCAGGCAACGGCGTTCTGCGCCTGGAGGCGCAGGTTGTCCGACGCAGCCCACAGCCACAGGCGGGAAACCTGGCTGGAGTTTCGCGCCCGGGGCCGGATTCAGCTCGGGACGCAAACGAACCAGCACGTCGTTCTGCCCGGTAGCGGCCAGGTTCGAGGGCGAATCGGTCTCTTCGAGGACCAGGTCCAGGTGGCCTCCGCTCAGAGCCTCTTCGAGGGCGGCAATCTCCGCCGGCTGCTCCAGCTCAATGGCGATCGAGAAGGTGTGGCCGTGGAAGACAGGCGCGGAGACGACTTGCAGAGCCAGAGCGGGCCATCGTCCGGCTGACAGCGCGGCGTAGTGGCGGCGAACCCGCGACTCGACCGCGCCCAGGCTGACCTTGGCCGCTTCGCCCAGCCCGGCAAGCAGGTTATAGGCCGCCTGCGCGTCATACAGGTCGCGCGGCAGACCCTGGAAGCTGAGCAGGTTCACGGTCTGCTGGTGAAGCTCGTCCAGGGCGGCGCGGCCAAACTCGCTGGCCGGCTGGAGCAGCGTGGCGAAGGCTATGCGTACCGGAGCGGCCTTCTGGAGCCGTTCCAGCACCAGCGCCAGAGCCAGTGCCGCGGGGTGGGCCGGGACCACGGCAGGAGTAAATAGGTCAACGGCAGTCGCCTCGGAACCCAGCAGTGGCGCGCGCACCACGACGCCCGCCTCCTGGTCCAGAGCGCCGGAGAGGTCGAGTACGGTTGAGCCGGCCCTGAGTGCTTCCCGCCAGTGCTTGCGGGTCAGGTCTTCAGAGCCACAGAAAAATGTAAAGTCGATGTGGTCGAAGGCATCGGGGCCGATGGCCTGGACGAAGGTGATCTCGTCGCCCACCTGGTCCAACTGGCCCTGCGCCTCCTCCTCGTCCAGCAGAACATAGTTGGCCGCCGCCAGGGGCGACTCCGACAGGGCTTCCTTCAACTCCCGGCCCACCAGGGTAGAGGCTCCGGCAATGGCGATTTTGTACACAGGCATCCTTTGGTTCGAGGTGTCCGATAGAAAAAGTTACGAACGGTTGAGAGGCTCCGTTTCAGCGGTTACCTGTTTGGGCAGAGCAGCGGCCGATCGCCAGCGCCGCCGCCGCGACCACGAGTATGCCGCCCGCGCCCAGATGCCGCTGAACATGTAGACCAGAGCCCATACAAAGAGAATCACCTGGGAAAACTTGACGATGAAAAACAGCACAACTGCGATGAGAATCAGCACCTGACGGGGATGGCGGCGCGAGAGGCTGAGTTCCTTGCCCGACCAGAACCGCCAGGTGCTCACCATCAGGAAGCCGCTCATGCCCACAATCCCCAGCCAGATGAGGGCGACCCACCAGGCCTCGACCGGATAGCCGCCGCAGAAATGAACGCTGGCGGCCAGCAAGCCGGCTGCGGCCGGAATCGGCATGCCTACAAAATACTTGCGGTCCGGCCGTCCCGGGTTGCGCGGCTGGGCGTCGTGGCTGATGTTGAAGCGCGCCAGCCGCGAGACCCCGCCAATGAGATAGAGAAAGCAGATGAAGGCCCCGGCGTGGAGCAGGTTCTCGTGTAACTGCGGATTGATGGAATCGGGCAGGAAGTGGAATCCCCAGATGAGCGCCAGCAGACAGGGCGCCACGCCAAAGGTGATGGCGTCGGCCAGCGAATCCAGCTCCTTGCCGAAGTCGCTGCACGTGTTGGTCATGCGGGCGATGCGGCCGTCCAGCGCGTCGAAGGGAATGGCGAAGATAATGGCGATGGCCGCCCAGTCAAGGTGCGTGTGCGCGTCGCCGGCCCCGGTGAGGGCCGCCATGGTCTGGATGATGGAAAAGAAGCCGGCAGCGATGTTGCCCACGGTAAACAGAGAAGGCAGCAGGAACATGCCTCGGCGCAGTTGCGCCCGTGCCTTGGCCCTGACGAGTGAGGGGTCGCGGTGGTTCATAGGCGGTCTCCGTCAGACTCGTTGGGCAGCACGCTGGTGCTCATGGACCTCTTCGCGGTTGACACGGCTGACGCCATTTCGGGTTCAGCCATAGCCGCCAGCACGCTGGAGCCTCCCTTGACGCGCTGGCCCACCTTGACGCGGACTTCGGCCTCGGCCGGCAGCAGCACGTTCACGCGGGAGCCGAACTTGATGAGGCCCACGCGCTGCCCGCGCTCCACCGTGTCGCCTTCGCTGACAGTTGAAGACGATGCGACGGGCCAGCAGGCCGGCAATCTGCTTGAAAGTGACCTCGATGCCGTCCTCGTCGCGCACCGTCGCGATGTTCTGCTCGTTGCGATCAGCCGAGGCCGGATTCATGGCGTTCAGGTACTGGCCCTTCTGGTAGTGCACGGAGGTGAGGACGCCGGCGATCGGCGAGCGGTTCACATGCACATCAAAGACGCTGAGGAAGATGCTGATCCGCTGCCGCGGTCCTTCGAGGGTGTAGATGGAGGCCGTTTCGGTCACCAGCCCGTCTCCGGGCGAGACAATCAGGCCGGGGTCCGTGGGAATCGTCCGCTCGGGATCGCGGAAGAACCAGAGAAAAAACGCCGCCAGAAGCATGGGCGCGACGCTCCACGCCCAGTTGCCTTTCGTTGCCCACGCCAGCACAACTGCCACTGCCAGCAAGCTCAAACCGTAGATGTAACCGTCACGAACCATTGTCCTAGACGATTATACGGCGATTCCGCGCGATTGCCGACTGAGCCAGGCGATTCACGAGCACACAAACCACACAGATGTCGCGTAAGGCGGGTGCTCAGGCAATTCGCCTGCATTCACCTGTTGATTCAAAAACCTAAGCGACGGCCGGCTGCCTGCGCTCCAGAGCGAAGATCAGATCCTTGGCGTGCAGCTTGAGCTTCTTCAGCTTGACTTCCTCGATCTGCTCCTCCGTGGAGAGATAGGGTTTTTGGATCAACTCTTCCAGCCGCTGAGCGTAGCGATGATGTTCGGCGTGCAGGCGTTCAATTTCTGCGCTCAGCGTGGAATCCTGTACTTCATCCATCAGGCACCTCCATTTGTTAAAGAACACTTACATATATCGCCCCCGGAGCGCAAACCGCAAGTCAAAAAAGACCGGAAGTAATCTCGACTGTGGAATTCGCCCCTGAAAGCCCTCTTGCGTGACCGCAATCACGCCTGTTCGTTTGACCCTAACAGCTTCTGTACGTAAGCAGCCTCAGGCTCAATGCCCTCAAACCCGAGGCGCATCAGAACCGCATCTTCAACCGGATCATGGTAGTAGCGCACCCGGCGGCCGGTTTCCACGAAGCCCAACCGCCGGTAAAGCCCGAGCGCCGGCTGGTTGGAGGCGCGCACCTCCAGAATTACCTCATTAACCTGTGCCTTGCCAAGTTCGGCCGCCAACTGGGCAAAAAGTCGCCCTGCCATGCCGTGGTGCTGGGCCGGGGTAGCAACCGCGACAATCTCCAGCTCGGCCTGCGGCGGCATCAGGCTGGCCACCGCAAAGCCCGCCACCTTGCCCGGCTGCGTCCCTTCTGTAACCAGCGCAATCCGACGCGGCATAGCATCCGAGTCCAACGCGGCGAACATAGTTCGCGCGCGGCCAGTGGGGAGCATCCTTCAGGCTCTCGGCAAGCTCCATCACCCGGTCCAGATCCTCCGGGCACATGCGGCGAATTCGCTCAGTCCTGTTAGCGGTGTTCATTGGCGCTCGGGCGCGTCCGGCTCGCCAAAAATCTCGGCATCTGACCGGCGCAGATAGTTCCCGTCCAGCAGCGCCAGGTCAACGAACTCCCCGGCCGCCACCCGAGGCACGCAAAGCCGGAGCGCATCGGCGGCGGTGGGCTCCTTCGTGCGAACCAGTTCAGCAGCTGGCCACGCTAACCCCAGCAGCAGAGCAGCGGCCTCGTCGCAAACAGCAATCCGCTTGGGCGGTGAATCCAGCGCCACAAGCTCCGCAGCTCCTGCCAGTAGTTCCCTTGCCTGCCCATCCGGCCCGCTTACGCGCAAGTAGACCTCGTGGCGATGCGCATCGAGAGCAGCGGCCTGAACGTCCGCCTTCGCCCACAGCACCTCCAGCCGGGAAACCGCTACCACCGGAATCTGTGCCGATTCGGCCAGGCCCTTCACGGCGGCCAGCCCCACGCGCACGCCGGTAAAGCCGCCGGGGCCGTTGACGGCCACGATGGCGCTGAGCTGCGGCAGTTGCATATCCGCCATGCCGAGCATCTCACATACTCGCGCCACCAAATCGGCGGAGTATGTGCGTCCGCCAAGCGTTGCTTCACCCAGAATGTGGAGTTCCCCATGAACCAGCTGACCCAGCGCAACCGAGCCGGTGGGCCCGCAGGTGTCGATGCCAAGCAGAAGCGTCGATTCAGGCATGAGCCACCTCTTACACCGCCGCCAGCGCCTGCTCCAGGTCGGCGATCAGATCGTCCTTGTCCTCAATGCCGACCGAAAGCCGCACCAACCCCTGCGTAATGCCCAGAGACTCGCGTTCCGCATCGCTCAGCGCGGCGTGCGTTGTCGTAGCCGAGTGCGAGGCCAGCGACTCGACCCCGCCCAGCGACTCGGCGCTTAGAAACAGCTTGAGTGCGCCCAGGAAGCGGCCGGCCGCCTCGCGCGAGCCCAGATCGAAGCTCATCATCGACCCGAAGCCCTTCTGTTGCTTCACCGCCAGCGCGTGCTGCGGGTGAGTCGCCAAGCCCGGATAGGCCAGCCGGCTCACCTTGGGCTGCGTGGAGAGGAAATGAGCTACGGCTCGGCCGTTCTCCTCGTGTTGCCTCATGCGTAGCGGGAGCGTCTTGATGCCGCGCAGGACCAGAAAACACTCGAACGGCGACAGAATTCCGCCGGCGGCTTTTTGCACCAGGTGAAAACGCTCCTTGTGCTCCGGCTTGCTGCCGATGATCGCGCCGCCCAGCCCGTCCGAGTGGCCGTTGAGAAACTTGGTGGTGGAGTGCATCACAAGGTCCGCGCCCAGCGCCAGCGGACTTTGCAGCGCCGGCGACAGGAAGGTGTTGTCCACGCTGACCTCGACTCCTTTGGCGTGAGCGATCTGGCAAACCGCATGAATGTCGGTCAGCGACATCAGTGGGTTGGTGGGCGTTTCGATGTGCATGAGCTTCGTCGAGGGCCGGATGGCGGCTGCCACGGCCTCCAGGTTGCTCGTATCCACGTACTCGATCTCGATGCCGTAGTGGCGCACAATCAAATTGAAGAGCCGCTGCGTGCCGCCGTAGACATTGTGCGAGCAGATCATGTGGTCGCCCGAGCGCAGCATGGCCACCAGCGCATAGATGGCCGCCATGCCGCTGGCAAAGGCATGTCCGCTCGTCCCGCCTTCGAGGGCCGCCAGCGCCTCCTCCAGCCGGTCCCGCGTGGGGTTTCCGGCGCGCGAGTAGTCCCAGCCCCGGTCCGAGCCAATGCCGGTCAGCTCAAAGGTCGAGGTGAGGTAAACAGGCACGTTGACAGCGCCCGTCAAGGGGTCGGGATACTGCCCTGCATGAACGGCAAGGGTCGAGTACTTGTAATTGGACATGGTCAGCCTCTTGGTTTCTAGCTTATCGCGGCGGGGCGAGGGGATGGCAGCGGGATGGGTTTTATATCTGCACGCTATCCGCTTTTACTCCCCATCCCCTCGAAGCTGTCATCCTGAGCGGAGTTTGGCGCGCTTTTTGCGCCAAACGCAGTCGAAGGACCTGCATTTGCTTTTCGGCCACTTCTCCCTAAAAAACTGTCATCCTGAGCGGAGCGCAGCGCAGTCGAAGGACCTGCATTTGCTTTTCGGCGCACCCGCCGATTGCTTCCCTTGCAGTTTCGATTTAGAGTTCCGCTATGAACGAGAGTTGCTATTTCACCTACATTGTGGCCAGCCGCAGCTTGACCCTCTACATAGGGATAACTGGCAACCTGCGCAAGCGGATCTTCGAGCACAAGCGAAAACTTCATGAGGGATTCTCTGCTAGCTATAACTGCAACCGCCTTGTCTGGTTCGAGCGCTTTGTCGGTCCCAATGCCGCAATTGCACGCGAGAAACAATTGAAAGGATGGAGGCGAGCAAAGAAGATCGCGCTGATTGTGAGCGCCAATCCTACATGGATCGATCTGAGTGAAACCTGGTACACCCCGGAGGAGTTGACGTGGACGCCGAGTTAAATGCAGGTCCTTCGACTGCGCTGCGCTCCGCTCAGGATGACAGCATTTTTTAGGTATGGGAAAAGCACCCTACACCCCGCCCTCAAAGATCTTCTTCGACAAATACCGCTCCGCCGAATCCGAAATGATGGTTGCAATGCGCTTCGCCGGCCCTAACTCGCGCGCTAACTCCACCGCCGCGAACACCGCCGCGCCGGAGCTGGAGCCGGCCACTAACCCCTCTTCGGCAGCCAGGCGCTTGACCATGGCGAAAGCGTCCTTGTCGCTGACCTTGACAATCCGGTCACAAACCTCGCGGTGAAAGGTCTCGGGGATGAAGCTGACGCCGATGCCCTCCACCTTGTGCCTGCCGGGAGTGCCGCCTTGCAGGATGGAGCCCTCAGTCTCGACGGCCACGTTGATCACCGCCGGATTCTTCTCCTTGAAGTAGCGTGCCACACCGGAAAAAGTTCCGCCCGTGCCCACGCCGTTCACAAAGGCGTCCACCTTGCCCTCCATCTGCTGCCAGATTTCGGCGCCGGTGGTGTCATGGTGGAAACGCGGATTGGACTGGTTCTCAAACTGGAGCGCGGTAAAGGAGCCGGGAATCGCCGCTCCGGTCTCGCGCGCGCGGCGAATCGCCCCGCCCATGCCCTCGTCCACCGGCGTGCGCACCACCTCCGCGCCGAAGCCGCGCATCAGGATGCACTTCTCCTCGGCAAAGCCCTCAGGCACGAAGAGCTTGACCCGGTAGCCGCGATTGACGCCGATCAGAGCCAGACCCACGCCGGTGTTGCCCGCCGTTGCCTCAATGATTGTTGACCCGGGATGCAGCAGTCCCTTCGCCTCAGCGTCCAGAATCATGCCCAGGGCGGCGCGGTCCTTGATGCTGCCGCCGGGGTTGAGGAATTCGAGCTTGGCAAAGATGGAGGCCGCGGGTTGGGGCGCAACTCGCGTCAGTTGCAGCACGGGCGTCGAGCCCACAAGTTGAGTGATGTCAGCGGCGATGCGCAGGGCAGGCGAGGCAAAACGTATGGTTTCCATGCGGGGTCCATTTTATCTCAGTGCGGCGGCAGCCTACTTCTTGTCCGGCTCGGCGGATCGCCTGACAACCCGGGCCACTGGGTAGTAGCCGGTGCGTGTGCGTACGTTGAGCTTGCCATGGTGTTTGGCACCGGCCGTAACCTGCACGCGGCGAAAGCCCGCCTCGGTGGTCGGCTTGGTCGAGTGATAGCCCAGCATGTACTGGCTGCGGATGTCGCGGGCTACCTCGGCGGCGATTTGGTCAATTTCTTCGATGTTCTTGGGGAAAAACGCCATGCCGCCTGTCTCTGTCGAGAGCATCTCCAGAGCTTTGCGCGCTTCTTTCACCTGGGAGCGGCTCATGTCTTCGTCGCCAAAAAGCAATCCAATCGTATAGATGACCGGACCGGAGAGCTCTTGAACCCGCCGGATGGCCTGATCCTGGCTGATGGTCGAGGCGTTGTCGTCGCCGTCGGTGATGAGGATAATCACCTGCTTGGAGTGCCTGGCGTGGGTCGCCAGCTCGTCTGCCGAGGCTGCCACGGCGTCGTAGAGCGCGGTGCCGCCCTTGGCCTCGATGTGACTGAGCCCCTCGCGCAGCTTATTCACATCCGAGGTGAAATCCTGGTCGATGAAGGCCTCGTCGCTGAAATTCACCACGAAGGCTTCGTCCTGCGGGTTGGAGGCCTCGATCAGGTCGAGGGTGCTCTTGTTCACCGAGGGGCGCTTGCGGCTCATGGAGCCGGAGTTGTCCACCACCAGCGCAATCGAAACCGGAAGGTCGGAGTGCAGAAAACTGATGATCGTCTGCGGAACCCCATCCTCAAGTACCTCGAAGTCTTCTTTTTTCAGGTCCGGGACCGGCTCTTTGCCTTCGAGCACCGTGCAGTTGAGATCCACCTCTTCGACATCGGTGTGCAGAACATAGCCCTCGCCCTCTTTGCGCACAACCGGCAACCTGGGCGGCTCGCCATCCGGTGAGCGCACCGGGTCGCGATCCACGGCGAGCGATGGGGCCTGAGCCGGAGTTTGAGTTGGCGGCGCGGACGATTGTTGCGCGGGAAGCGAAAGAGCCGCTCCGGCAAGAAGAAAAGCGAGAACTGCGATATTGCAAAGACGCATAGGAACCGGTGCGAGCATCAACGATCAGAGGAGGCCATCCCCATGGAGGATTGACCTTCCCCTTCACTTTACGCCACTTGCCTTCGCGGGTCAGCCCCTGAACTGGCAAGCAGGCCCGGCAAGCGCAGGAGCGCAAAGACCGCTGAGATACAATCGACGCAAGCGCGGAACGGCCCCGGGTGAGCAAAATGGGGCTTTCGAGTGCAAAATCCACCGCAGCATCGGGGAGCAAGACCCTCAGCATGGCCCGCATTTATCCCTTTCGCGCCTGGCGCTACAATCCATCCGCCGTTCGTCTGGAGGACGTGGTCACCCAGCCCTACGACAAGATCACTCCGGCCATGCAGCAGGCTTACTACCAGCGCAGCCCGTTCAATCTGGTGCGCATCATTCTGGGCAAGCCGGAGCCGTCCGACGCAGAGCGCGGGGAGAGCGTTTATACTCGTGCGTCGCGCGACTTCTGCGCCTGGCGCGAGCATGGTGTGCTGGCGCAGGAAGATACCCCGTGCATCTTCGCCTACTCGCAGCGGTTTAAGGTTCCCGGAACTGAAATTGCCAAGGAAAGGCGCGGATTCATCGCCCTCGGCAAGCTGCACGACTACGCCGAGCAGGTGATCTTCCGCCACGAGCAGACGCTCAGCAAGCCCAAAAGCGACCGGCTCAATCTGCTCAAAGCCACGCACGCGCACTTCGGGCAAATCTTCATGCTCTACTCTGACCCCGCCGGCAGTGTGGAGAAGATTCTCTATGACGGCGCAGGGCCAGCCGAAGCGGAAGTCACCGACGAGTACGGTGTGCTGCACCGGATTTGGAAGGTGAGCGATCCGGAGGCCATCCGCCTGGTGGCCGCGGCCATGGCCGACAAGAAGCTCATCATCGCCGACGGGCACCACCGCTACGAGACGGCGCTTAACTATTCCAGGGACCATGCGGCCAACTCCGCCGGCAAGACCGAGCCCACCGCAGCCGAGTTGCCGCAACCGCCTTACTCCGAGGCCGCGGCGATGATGACCTTTGTCAACATGGACTCCGACGGGCTGGTGATTCTGCCCACCCATCGTGTGGTTCACAGCTTGCCAAACTTCGACCCGGCCGTCTTTGCCCGCGCTGCCGAAGAGTTTTTCACGGTGGAAGCATTGCCTGCGGCAGACTCTACGAGTTACATCGCGACTTTGAGCAAGCATACGGGGACAGCCTTTGTCGCCATAACTCGCGCCGGGGCTTTGTTACTGTGCTCCAAGCCTGAAGTTATCAACGCCGCCTTGTCCCTTCTGCCCGAGCGCCAGCGACAGCTTGATTTGAGCTCCCTCCACTCCATCGTGCTCGACCGCCTGCTGGGCCTAGATGCCGAGAAGGTTCGCGAGCAGACCAACATTCGCTATCTGCGCGACGCAGCCGAGGCCGCCGAGCAGGTTCGCGCAGGCGATGCCAACGTTGCCTTCCTCACAAACCCTGTTTCCATGGAGCAACTGCGGGAGGTAGCCTTTGCCGGCGAGGTGATGCCGCAAAAATCCACCGATTTTTTCCCCAAGCTGCTCAGCGGTTTGACGATTTATGCGCTGGAGTAAGTACGCATTGACGGCTCTCGTTGTGGCCCGGCTGGCCGGAGTTCCGGCCGCCGCACAGCCCGCTCCGTCTGCTCCGCAGGCGCAGTTTGTGGTGGTCCTCGACGCGGCCCACGGCGGCGACGACACCGGCGGACACCTCTCGAACGGCCAGCTCGAAAAGACCTTCACCCTGGCGATGAGTGCGCGGCTGCGTTCGCTCCTTGCCGCGCGCGGCATTCAGGTGGTGACCACCCGCGACTCCGATGCGACGGTCGATCCGAACAAGCGCACGGAGATCGCCAACCACGCCGCAGCCCAGGCCTGCCTGAGCCTGCATGCATCCGAAAGCGGCTCGGGCCTTCACCTGTTTGTCTCCTCGCTTACTCCCGCCCAACCTGTGCGATTCCCCGCCTGGAAGACCGCGCAGGCCGCCTGGGTGACGCGCTCGCTGGCGCTGGAGGGGGTGCTCAACTCCGCGCTGCTGCAAGCCGGCATGAGCGTGACCCTAGGCCGCACAACTCTGCCGGCGGTCGACAGCATGACCTGCCCGGCGGTGGCCGTCGAGATTGCGCCGGAGCGTAACGCCGGCCATGAGACAACCGCCGGGCTGGACGACAAGGACTACCAGGCGCGCGTGGCCGCGGCGCTGGCTGCCGCGCTTCTCGAATGGCGAACAGATGCCCGGCGCATGGAGGCCCATCCGTGATTCCCCGCTATCAAAAGATTCTCTTCGGCCTTCTGCTGGTGGCCTCGCTAGCCATGGGCGTGACGCTGTGGCAATTGCGCGAGCGCGCCCATCAGAGGCTGATCGCCGGACAGGACTCGGCGCCCACCAGCGCTCCTGAAGTGGCGCCAACCGAACAGGCAGCTCTGCTGGTGGCCAACGATAGCGACGGTTCCCTGCTGACCCAGATTCTCTCCCTGCCGCTGCCCGCCGATCCCGGCGCCCGCGCGCGCGCCGTGCTGAGCAAGCTGCTGGACCTTTATGCCGCTCCCGATGCCGCCCACCCCGTCCCCGGCGGCGGAAGCTCCGTGACCCAGGTCTTTCTGCTGCCCGCTGTGGAGATCGAAGCTGGCCACTCCGCCGCCGGCAAACCGAAATTAGCAGATTCCAGAACCGTAGTGATCTTGCCCAGCGAATCCCGCGCCAAAACTCCCGGCGCTGCATCGCAGGATCCGCAGCAAACCGGCCCTGAACTGGCGGTCGTCAGCCTGACCGGCAGTTTTGCCGCCGGCCACCCTTCGGGGATCGAGACTGAAATGCTCACCGTGCTCTCTATCTGCGGCACCCTGCATGCCAACCTGCCCCGCGTCACTCAGGTTCGCTTCCTGGTGGACGGCCAGCAACGCGCCACCCTCGCCGGCCACGCCGACCTGACCCGTACCTACCTGACCGCCGATGCCATGCCACCCGAGGAAACCCACCCATGAACAACCCCGAAAGTAAGATCGTCACCACACCCCCCACCATCGGCGTCTTTGATTCCGGCTTTGGCGGCCTCACCGTGCTGCGCGCATTGATAGGCCGTCTGCCCCGCGCGCGTTTCGCCTTCATCGGCGACACGGCCCGGCTGCCTTACGGTTCCAAGTCCCGGCGCACCGTCGCTCGCTACGCCGCCGAAAGCGCGCAATTCCTGGTCAACGAGCAGGGCGCCGAGTTCCTGGTGATCGCCTGCAACACCGCCAGCGCCCTGGCTCTGGACGCAATTCAGGACGCGGTGCCGGTGCCGGTGCTGGGCGTCATTGAGCCGGGCGCCGAGGCCGCCCGCGCCGCCTCGCGCACCGGCGACGTGCTGGTCATCGCCACCGACGCCACCGTGCAGAGCCACGCCTACGCCGCTGCCTGCCACTCACGTGGGCTGCGGGCTCTCGAAAAAGCCTGCCCGCTGCTGGTTCCGCTGGTAGAGGAGGGCTGGACCGATCATCTTGTCACCGCCGAGGTCATCCGCATCTATCTCGCGGAACTGAGCGCCGAAGCCGCCGCCCAGGGCATGAATCCCGACGCGCTGGTGCTGGGCTGCACCCACTACCCGCTGCTGCGCCCGCTCATTGAGCGCGCGGTGCCCGCTGGTATGAGGGTCATCGACTCCGCCGAGGCCGCGGCCGAAGCGACCTTGCGCATGGTCGGCTTTCGGATGGATGAGCTGCCTGGCGTTCCCGCCATGGAGCAACAGCCTCTCCTGCGCTGCTTCGCCACCGATTCCGTCGAGAAGTTCGAGCGCCTTGGCTCCCGCTTTTTAGGCCAGCCCACCGGCAAGGTCGAACTCGTAGACCTGGGCGGCTGAGCGGTTCACCAAGCGCCCTAGGGAGATACCAAAGACCCTAAGCGGTTTTTCATCAAGAAAAAGCCACTTGCACAGCATCGGTAAAGACACGAAATTTGGAGAACCGCTCTGATATTCTAATTGGGAGGCAGGTCCGGTATCCCCAAAGCACGGACCCTGGAGGAAGAAAGTAAGCATGATCAATTTGGCTGGTAAGACGGCCGTGGTCTTCGGGCTGGCTAACAAGCGTTCCATCGCCTGGGGCATCGCCCAAAAGCTGCACGAGGCCGGCGCCACCCTGGCCATTTGCTATCAAAATGACCGCATGAGACTGGAGGCAGAAGATCTCATCGCCGAGTTGTCCGGCGCCTCCGGCTTCCAGTGCGATGTCTCCAACGACCAGGAGATTGAAACCCTCTTCGCCGCGCTCAAAGAGAAATACGGCAAGCTCGATATCCTCGTCCACGCCGTGGCCTTCGCGCCTGCCGCTGAGTTGCGCGGCGAGTTCATTGACACCAGCCGCGAGGGCTTCCGCATCGCCCACGACGTCAGCGTCTATTCACTCATTGCCGTCACTCGCGCTGTCGCGCCTCTCATGACCGGGGGCGGCAGCATCATGACCCTGACCTTTTACGCCGCCGAAAAGGTCGTCCCCCACTACAACGTTATGGCTGTGGCCAAGGCCGCCCTCGAATCCACCGTCCGCTATCTCGCCTATAACCTCGGCTCTAAGAACATTCGCGTCAACGCCATCTCCGCCGGCCCCATTAAAACTCTCGCCGCCCGCGGCGTCGGCGATCTGGGCGACATGCTCAAGTCCCACGCCGAGCGCGCTCCGCTGAACCGCAACGTCGACCAGTTGGAAGTCGGCGGCGCGGCGCTGTTTCTGGCCAGCGATCTTTCCAGCGCGATAACCGGCGAAATCATGTATGTCGATTGCGGCTATAACATCATGGGGTTCTAAGAAAACTCTGAACAAGTCGATCCGGAGGGAGGCGGGGGTTTCAACCCCCGCATAAAGCCAATAGAATTATTGTGGGCTTTAGCCCCGGAGGGACGTTTGATTCGGTAACATCTTTTTGAGGGAGTCATCATGCAAGGCAAGTTGGAATTGATGATGGGGCCGATGAGAAGCAACAAGACCGCGGAACTTTTGCGGCGCGCCGATATGCGGCGCCAGTACGCCGGCCAATATGTTCTGGTCCTCAAGCCCAACGACGACACCAAGGGTGGACCTGGAGTTGTGGAGAGCCGGAATCCCCTGGGGCATGTCAAGATGAGCGCCCTGGAATTCAAATCCAGCAACCCATGGCAAGTTCTTCAGGCTCTTGCGGCAAAGGAAAAGGAAATCGGAAAGAAAGTGGAGTGCATTGCCATTGATGAAGGACAATTCGTGGAAGGGCTGTTTGCCTTTTCGAGATACCTTCTGGATGCGGGCCACGACGTTCTCGTCGCCGGACTGGACCTGGACTTTCGCGCGCTTCCCTTTGGAGAGATGCTCAACCTGTCGTGGTTTGTGAGCGCCTACGGCGGCAGTATTACCGAATGTATTGCCTACTGCGCGTGCGGCAACCGGGCCTTTTACTCGCAGCGGCTGATCGAAGGGCAACCCGCGCCCTTTGACAGCCCCGTCAAAATGCCCGGCGATTCCTACGAACCGCGCTGCGCCGAGCATTTTGTCCTGCCGGGACGCCCTCACTGAGAGATCGAAACTTTCATTTGCCCGGCGCCTGCGCCCGGCTGGCTATGCCTCGCGATGAAAGAGCAGAGCATTGGCCTGTTGCACCGGGGTCAGCACCACCCGCGCAATGTTTACATGCTCCGGCCGGCTCGCTGCCCAGACGATGACATCGGCAATATCTTCGGCGACGAGCGGCTTAACGCCTTTGTAGACCTTGGCGGCCCGTTCGGCATCGCCGTGGAAGCGCACCAGGCTGAAGTCAGTCTCCACCATGCCGGGGTCCACGCTGGTCACGCGCACCGGCGTGCCCAGCACGTCCTCGCGCAGTCCGTCGTTGATGGACCGCTCGGCGGCCTTGCTGGCGCAGTAGACCGCCCCGTTGGGGTAAGTCATCTCGCCGGCCACCGAGCCCAGGTTGATCACGTGGCCGCGTCCCCGCTCCACCATCCCTGGCGCCACGGCGCGGGTCACGTAGAGCAGGCCCTTCACGTTGGTGTCGATCATCTCTTCCCAGTCATCGATGTTGCCCTGGTAGAGCTTGTCCAGTCCGCGGCTGAGGCCGGCGTTGTTAACTAGCACGTCGATGGCCGCCCACTCCGCGGGCAGCGTGTCGATAGCCTTCTGCACGGCCTTGCGGTCGCGCACATCGAGGCTGAACGTGTGAACGGCCTCGGCTCCGCGCTTCAGAACGGCAGCGGCCACCTCGGCCAGCTTGTCGGCTCGGCGAGCAGCCAGCAGCAGCCGCGCTCCCTCGGCCGCAAAGGCCAGCGCCGTGGCCGCGCCAATGCCGGACGAGGCCCCGGTAACGAAAACAATCTTTCCCTTGAGACTCATGGTTCTATCTTAAACAACGGAGGCGTCGAGCCGGACTGCTTGTAGTCGGAGTACTTGATGGTGTCGCGGATGTGCACGTTCTGGGCCATGAAACCGCGGCCGCCGCTGAAGTGCAGAATTCCTTCGCCCTTGGTGTAGGCCGGGAACCAGTAATGGCCGTCGAACTGCTGCCGCCAGGTCATGAAGGGCGGATGCAGGTCCTTGTTGTTCTTGCGCGTGCTGTCGGGAACCATGCGGTCGTTCGTTAACACAATCTGCAGGCCCGTCGCGTCCACCCAGATGCGGCCGTCCAGGTAGCGATGCTTTTTCCCGATGAGCTTGGGAGCCACGTCTAAGACGTAACAATCGATTTCGTCCACCTTCTGCCGGCCCACGTACTTCACGTTGTACTGATCGATCGCCTCGGTGGTGAGGACGAAGGGATCGCGGTTCTGAATCTCCTGTAAGTCGGAGGGCGACATCTGGACCCGCTGCAAGGTGTTCTGCGGCGCGTAGACCACCTTCTCGATGCGCTTGCCGGTGGAGTCGAAGAGCGCGTCGTCTACCTGGTAGTACTCGCCGTCCACCTGGTTGTCGTCGTCGATGGTCTGCACGCGGGCGGCGCGGCGGTAGGTGTAGTGATTCAGCGCCTGCTGGAACTCGCTCTCTTTGGCGGAAAACCGGCGGATGATCTCCTCCGGCGCGATGGGGGGCGCGGAGATGTCCATGGGGCCGAAACCCGCGTCCTGCGCCATGGGTGTAATGCTGTTCTTTTTTTGCGCCGCGGCGGTTACGGCCAGCCCCGCTGCGAGCAACGCCAGGCTCCATCGAATTTTCATCGTTTCCTCTTCAGCAAACCTTCAGCCCGTCTACAAGATCAGACGCACGTGCAGGTCTGTCGGAATCTCTATGGCTCCTAGCAAATCCGGGGCAACTGCTCGCCAATTTGAATAGGGATAACGCGATTGGCGCCCATGGCAGTGCGAGCAACCAGCATCCGCTTGTGCTCGGCGGTCACTCGCCCGATGCGGGCCGCGTCCTTGCCCAGCGGATGCGCGCGCAGCACATCAAGAACGCGCTCGGCGGCCTCGTGCGCAACAAAGAACACCGCCTTGCCCTCGTTGGCCACATAGACTGGGTCCAGACCCAGCAGCTCGCAGGCCGATTGCACCTCCAGCCTCACCGGCAAACTCGGCTCGTCGATCTCGATGCCCACGCCGGAAGCCGCGGCGATCTCGTTGAGCGTCGAAGCCAGTCCCCCGCGCGTGGGGTCGCGCATGGTGTGAACCGCCGCGCCCGCTGCCGCCAGCACCTCGGCAATCATCCCATTCAGTGCCGCGCAATCGGAACGAATCTGGCTCTCGAACTCGAGGCCCTCCCTCACGCTCATGATCGCCATGCCGTGATCTCCGATTGTTCCCGAGACCAAAATCGCATCGCCCGGCTGGGCCCGATGTGGCCCTACCGTGATTCCCGGTCGCAGCAGGCCGATCCCCGCCGTGTTGATGTAGCACCCATCTCCGTGCCCGCGCTCGACGACCTTGGTATCGCCCGTAACAATCTTTACTCCCGCCGTGGCCGCGGCCCGCGCCATCGCCTCGACAATCGCCGCCAACTGGCTCAGCGGAAACCCTTCTTCCAGGATGAAGCTGGCGCACAGAAACTTTGGCTCGGTCCCGGAGACGGCCAGATCGTTTACCGTGCCGTTCACCGCCAACTCGCCGATCGATCCGCCGGGAAAAAACAACGGCTGCACAACATACGAATCGGTGCTCATCGCCAGTATGCTGCCGCCCAGTTCGAGCACCGCCGCGTCGCCCAGATTTTCGAGTTCCGGATTGCGAAACGCGGGCAGAAACAGATGCTCCACCAGCTCATTGCCCAGCTTGCCGCCGCCACCGTGGCCCATCACAATCGTCGGATAGCCAACCAGCGGCAACGGGCAACTCCAACCAGAAAAATCAGGAATGCCGGGCTTCTCGTTTTCTGACATCTTGAACTCCTGGTAGCTTAGCTTTGAAAGAGCGCGACTTCAGTCGTGCCGAAAATGCTGCAAATTGAGCCGGGGCTTTAGCCACTGAGGGAATATTTCCAACAAATTGTCTCAAAGTTGTCTCTTTCCAGCGCCAGCCAGCTCCTCGGCAGACAAAAACCTCCCATAGTTGTAATAAGCAGCGCAGGTGCCTTCGCTGGAAACCATCGTCGCACCCAGCGGATGCCGCGGCGTGCACTCCTTGCCAAAGGCCGCGCACTCAGCCGGCTTGATGGCCCCGCGCAGCACGTCTCCAGAGCGACAGAGCGGCGACTCCTGGGTATGAATGCACGTGATCTGAAAGCGCTCTTCCGCGTCGAAGGCGCGATAGCCCTCGCTCAGTCGCCAGCCGCTTTTGGGAATCACGCCAATCCCCCGCCACGCCCTGTCCGTCACCTCGAAGACCGCGCCCAGCAGCTTCTGCGCGGCCCGGTTGCCTTCAAACGTAACAATGCGCTCGTAGGCGTTCTCCACCTCGTGCCGCCCAGCCTCGAGTTGAATCACGCAGCGGCGAATCCCGTCTAGCAAATCCAGCGGCTCAAAGCCAGTAACCACCAGCGGAACCTTATATTTTTCGGCCAGCGGCGGATACTCCCAGTAGCCCATCACGCTACAGACGTGCCCCGCCAACAGAAAGCCGTCGATCCTGCGGTCCGGAGCGCTCAAAATAGCTTCAATCGCCGGCGGCACCAGCACATGCGAAACCAGCAGGGAAAAGTTCTTCAGCCCCCGCCGCTTGGCCTGGTGAACGCTCATCGCATTGGCCGGAGCGGTCGTCTCAAAGCCCACGCCGAAGAAGACCACCTGCTTGTCAGGATTCTTGACGGCCAGCTCGATCGCATCCAGCGGCGAGTAAACGACGCGCACGTCGCCGCCCGCGCCCTTCACCTGAAACAGATCGCCCTCAGTGCCGGGAACGCGCAGCATGTCTCCAAAAGAGCAGAAGATCACCCCCGGCTGCGCGGCAATGGCCAGCGCCTTGTCGATCAGCTCCAAAGGCGTCACGCACACCGGGCAACCCGGCCCGTGAATCATCTCGATCCCCGCCGGGAGCATCTGATCGATCCCGTTCTTGATGATTGAGTGCGTCTGCCCGCCGCAGACCTCCATGATCTTCCACGGTCGCGTGGCGACAGCATGAATCTCCCGCGCCATCCGCTGCGCGATCTCGCCATCCCGGAACTCGGTCAGGTACTTCATTGGCTGGAACAACTTCCGTCTGGACACGAAGATGGTTTCGCCGCTGCTGCTCTCGCAAGAGCCTCTTCCTCGCTGGCCAGCTCCTCGTCCAGCATGCCCATCTCGCGGAAGACCTCCAGCGTCTTTTCGGCTTCCTCCTGGTCGATTTTGGAGAGCGCAAACCCAACGTGGACAATGGTATAGTCGCCCACCTGGACCTCCGGCACGTAGTCCAGGCAGACCTTCTTCACTATCCCGCCAAAGTTCACCCGCCCAATGCGAAGATCGCCATCGGTGGTTATTTCCTCGACTTTTCCCGGAATCGCTAGACACATGACAACTACGTTATACCGCGGTAGAGGCCGCGTACAGCGTGATTTATATCACTCCAAACCCGGGACTCTCAGCCCCGCCCGGCCCGCGCTTCGGAAAGATACCCCAGCCACTCCTCCATCCCCGCGCCGGTCTTCGCCGAAGTCTCAAAAATCCGTATCCCCGGCCGTATCTCGTTGATATTTTTAAGCGTCAGTTCGCGGTCAAATCCGCAAGGCTCGGCGATATCCATCTTGGTAATCACCGCCGCATCGGCGGAGTTGAACATCGCCGGGTACTTGAGCGGCTTGTCCTCGCCCTCGGTCACGCTCAGCAGCACCACGCGAATCTTCTCGCCCAGGTCGTAACTCGACGGGCAAACCAGATTGCCCACATTCTCGATAAACAGATAATCGAGGCCCCCCAGCGCCACTCCCTCCCAGCCGTCCAGGTTCCTGCCGATCATCTCCGCATCCAGGTGACAAATTCCATGCGTATTGATCTGCCGCACCGGAGCGCCGCTCGAAGCCAGCCGCCGCGCATCGTTATCGGTCTCCAAATCGCCTACTAACGCTGCAACACGAGCACCTTTCGCTCGCAACCCGCGAAGGGTCCGCTCCAGAAGGGCGGTCTTGCCGGTGCCAGGGCTCGAAACCAGGTTCAGCACCAGCACGCCGGCCTCGGCGTAGCTCGCCCGCAGCACCGCGGCCAACTCGTCGTTTTTCTTGAGAATTCCCCGCCGCAGCTCCACAATTCGGGTCGTCATGCCGTCTCCTCAACCTCATCAATCTCTATCGAATCAATCTCCAGTTCGCGGCCCTGGCGCATGTCGTTGCACGGCTCGCCGCACCTGGGGCAGCGGAAGCTCTGCACGCCGTCAAGCGTCACATCCAAGCCGCACGCTGCGCAATGCATCACCACCGGTAACACATTCACCACCAGCCGCGAGCCTTCCAGCGGCGTGCCCTCGCTTGCAATCCCATAGCAGAACTCCAGCGATTCGGGGACTACCGACGCCAGCGCGCCCACGCGCAGCCGCACCTCGAGCACCCGCGCGCCTGGGTAAGCGATCAGCGACTCGGTTACAGTTTCGACGATGCTCGTAACAATCGAAAGTTCATGCATAAAAATTGAATTTTACGCTTTCGCCGCCCGCGCCGCTTCTGCCCTGCCGCAAATTGCCGCATGGCCTGGCCCGCGCCGCTCCGATAGACTGGGAGGGCGATGAATTTGACGCATAGGATGCAGTGTGCCGCGCTGGCAACCGGACTAGCCTCGGCGCTGGTCTTGTCCGGCTGCGGAACGCCGGGCGCGCCGCAGCCGCCCTCGCTGAACCTGCCGGTCCCGGTAAGCGATCTGGCCGCCAGCCGCGCCGGCAACCAGGTCACGCTGACCTGGACCATGCCCAAAAAGAACACCGACAAGCTGCTGCTGAAGGGCAACGTCGCGGTGCGCGTCTGCCGCAAGGAGGGCGCAGGCGCTTGCGACCCGGCGGGTGTTGATCTGTCGTTCGCTCCCGGGGCCGATGGCGCGTTCGCCGATACGCTGCCTGCCGCGCAGGCCGCCGGTCCGCCGCGCCCGCTCAGCTACTTTGTCGAGCTCAGGAACCGCAACGGCCGCTCAGCCGGCCTGTCGAACGCCGCCGTAGTGCTGGCCGGCATAGCGCCCGCGCCGGTAGTCAATCTCACCGCCGAGGTGCGCAAGACTGGTGTAGTTCTGCGCTGGGCAAAACCGGAGGCCGCCGCTGAGGCTTCGTACGCCATTCGTCTGCACCGCAAGCTGCTGACCCCGCCGGCTGCCAAACCCCATGAGGGACTGCTGACGCCCCAGCCCGAGCCGGTTGAGCAGAGTCTGCTGGTCGACTCCTGCGCGCCGGAAGGACGCAATGGGAGCTGTCGCGCTCTGGATAAAGAGATCCGTTTCGGCCAGGTCTATGAGTACCGCGCCCAGCGCGTGGCCCGCGTTACGGTGGATGGCAAGACGCTGGAGCTGGCCGGCGAGCTTTCCGCTCCAGTGCGCGTCGAGGCTCAGGACATTTTTCCGCCCGCCATGCCCACCAATCTCGCCGCCGTGGCCATCTCGGGCGAAAACGGCGCCGAGACTGCACCCCAAAACGCACCTCTATACGCAATCGACCTGAGCTGGCAACCCGTCACCGATCCCGACCTGGCCGGTTACGCCGTCTATCGCCGCGAGGGCGAGGCCGCGTGGCAGCGCATCTCGCCCACCGAGCCACTCGTTCCCCCGGCCTTCCACGACGCCCAGGTCCAGCCCGGCCACACCTACCGCTACGCCGTCAGCGCCATCGGCCAGAACGGCCACGAAAGCGCCCGCTCCGCCGAGACCGAGGAGTCCGTTCCTAATCCCTGAGCGATTGCCGATAGAAACGTCCAGGCGATGAAGTTGGTAACTTTGTGTCAGGGCACGACTTTAGTCGTGCCGTAAGGTCGCTAAAAATCAGCCGGGCTTTAGCCCCTGAGGGAAAGCTCGAATGATCTTTCTGGAGGATTTCCCATGAGATACTGCCGCTTCCAATTCGAGAATCAAACCCGCTACGGCGCCGTGCAAGATCGCAATGGCGAGCCGTGGATCGTGAGCCTGGCCGCCGCGCCAGAAGAAGACCTCGCCTACTGCCTGGAGAATGGACAATCCACCCCCCTCGGCCTCGCCTTCGAGCCCATGCCGCTCAGCGCTGCCGAGCTGCTCGCGCCGGTCACGCCCTCCAAGATCGTCTGCGTGGGCCGCAACTATCGCGACCATGTAAAGGAGTTGGGCAACGAACTCCCCACCGAGCCTCTGCTCTTCTTCAAGCCCGTCTCCGCGCTGCTCTCTCCCGGCGGCGTAGTCCGCATGCCCGCCGTCAGCGCCCGCGTGGATTTTGAAGGCGAGCTTGTGCTGGTCATCGGCCGCCGCATTCGCAACCTGAAAGAAGATGCCTGGCGCTCGGCAGTCCGCGGCTACACGTTGGCCAACGACGTGACCGCCCGCGACCTGCAAAACAAGGACGGCCAGTGGACCCGCGCCAAGGGCTTCGACACCTTTTGCCCCGTCGGCCCCATCGTCAGCGACGAGCTCGACCTCGCCTCCGGCCTCACTCTCGAAACCCGCGTCAACAATGAGGTCCGCCAGCACGGCTCAACCCTCGACTTCATCTTCCCCATCCCCAAACTCCTCTCCTACATCACCGCCGCAATGACTCTGGAACCAGGCGACTTGGTCCTCACCGGAACCCCCTCCGGCGTAGGTCCGCTCAAGACCGGCGACCGCGTCGAGATAACCATCCCCGGCCTCGGCACACTAACCAACACTTTCCAGCCGGATGAAAGCTGAAACTGGTTGCCGCATCACAAATACCGGATCAGTCTTCGCGCTGTCCGTTGTCTTGTCATTTAATGATTTTGGGCTCGTTCGCATAATTTTCTTGCTAGAATGACGTGCATGTTGATTATGGAGATAATTCTGTATTACTTGCTTGTGGCGCTCGTCGCCATAAGCTGGATGGTTTTTTCGTTCCGCTGCTATTTCGATTGTTTGGAGTTCCGCTCCCGCTGAACCCTCGGAAGTGGTGGACTGTAAAGCTCAACCTCTGGCAAGGCATACTTCTGAAAGGCGTGCTTGGTTGGGGTGTCGGCATGATCATATTTGTCACAGCGGACCACTATTTGCAGTGGAGGTTGCATGGCAGACCGGAGGACCAATTGACTCTCGGCCGGTTTGTACACATAGTTTGCACCTGGCTATTAGTCGGCGTCTTTTTCGGTTCGATCATGCATGTGGCGAAGGGAAATTTGCCGGAAGCTAAGCAGCCACCTTCCTAGATGTGCTGCTACGATAGCCACTTCTGGGCGAGTGGTCGGTGCTGGGTGCCTCAGGTCCGGATTTTCGGACCTGGGAAACCACAACCTTTCATCTCTACTCTTTGCAGAAAATTTCCCATAGTCGGCGCACAATAGAAGCTGTCAGGAGTGCGAAATTTGACTGATCCCTGCCCCCTGAAGGCGCCCCCCCACCCCCCTCCCCCTCCCCCCAATAATGCACATTATCTGTGTGCATTATTACTTAAATTTATGAGTTAAGTTTAATAGATTCAAAAGTATATCGTCAATACTCGAAGGCTTCCTATTATCTAAATGGTAAACAAAAAAGCCCCGAAAAATCCTGTTTTTTGGGCGATTTTGAGCGAAAAATGCTCGGTTTTTCACACTTAATCGCGCACTTTGGCGGGGCAAACAGACAACTGACAGCCGGCCACTGATCTCCGAGAATGATTTTTGCAGACAATTAACTCACTTCGCCGCTCTCTGCTCGGTGTGCAACCTTGACCGCGCAGATGAATCCAATCAGCGGTAGACTGAATCCGAACGCGCGGAAAACCAAAGCGCGCGCATCATGGAGAATTCATGCCGCAGAATCTGCCAAGGAATATGCTTGACCAGTTGCGCACGTACACTGTGGTCGTCGCCGACACCGGCGACATCGAAGCGATGGAGAAGTTTCGCCCGCAAGATGCGACCACTAACCCTTCGCTGATTACCGCAGCGGCGCAGTTGCCGCAGTATCAGCCGATTGTGGACAGCGTGCTGCTCTCAGCCCGCAAGGAACTCGGCGCCAGCGCAACCGGCGCGGCTGTCGCCAACCTGGCCTTCCAGCGGCTGGCCATCGCCTTCGGCCAGAAGATCCTGGCTATTGTTCCCGGTCGCGTCTCGACCGAAGTCGACGCGCGCCTTTCCTATGACACACAGGCCACCATCGCGCAGGCCCGCGGCATCATCTCTCAGTACGACGCCGAGGGCATTGGCCGCGAGCGAGTGCTGGTCAAGATCGCCTCTACCTGGGAAGGCATCCGCGCCGCCGAGGTTCTGGAGCGCGAAGGTATCCACTGCAACCTGACCTTGCTTTTTGGCTTGCACCAGGCCATCGCGGCGGCAGAGGCCGGCGTCACGCTGGTCTCGCCCTTCGTCGGCCGCATCCTCGATTGGTACAAGAAAGACACCGGTAAGGATTACCAGGGCGCCAACGACCCCGGAGTCATCTCCGTGACCAATGTTTATAACTATTACAAAAAATTTGGCTATAAAACTCAAGTCATGGGAGCGAGCTTCCGCAACATCGGCGAGATTACGGAGTTAGCCGGCTGCGACCTGCTGACTATCTCGCCGCAACTGCTGGCCGAGCTTGAAGCTACCCAGTCTGATCTGCCGCGCAAGCTCTCGCCCGAGACCGCCGAGTCGCTGCCCATAGAGAGAATCGCCGTGGACAAGGCCGCCTTCGACCGCATGCACGCCGCCGACCGCATGGCCACCGACAAGCTGAAGGAAGGCATTGAAGGTTTCTCGGCCGCGCTGGTCAAGCTGGAATCGCTGCTCGCCCATCGCCTGGCAGATCTGGAAACACACGCTCCAGCGGCGGTCTGATTCAATCCAGAATCAGCGCCCCAGCCATTCCGCCAGAGGCACGGGGACTGCCGAACCAATGACCACCATCGTCTCTGTGGGATGAGGAAGCTGGGTGGGTGGAGCAGCCGCCGCCGCTTGCGCGGAAGCCCGTGGAGCGCAGGCTGCCAGCAACAGGCAGGCCGCAATGCACAGTACTCTCGTAAAAGGGCAGTTATCTTGAATGGCATCATAGGGAAGCTTGAGTGTTGAGCCGGCAGGATGATATGCAGCCGGGTTATAGTTGTTCCCCGGTTACTGTTGAGCGAAACCACTTACGCTGAGAGGCTTTTTCATCATGAAAAAGCCAACTTGAACGGTGTCAGGAATGCTCGTAAATTGGAGAACTGCTCTAAAGAATGTAGCGCGATAAATCCTGGTCGCGCACGATGGACGCCACCATCTGCTTCACATACTCCGCGTCGATCAGGAAGACCTTCTCCGGCCCGGAGGCGGTAACTCTCTCCTCGTAGGGCAAGGGCGCGGAAGACTCGCTCTTAATGGCCTCCTTCAGCGCCTCGGCAGCAGCCTCGTCCGGAGCTTTGCGAGCCACGTCTGGCGCCAGGAAGCTCACGTCTTCCAGCACTCGTTCCATAATGGTGTGCAGCCTTCGCGCGCCGATGTTTTCAGTTTGCTCATTCACCTTGAAGGCAAACTCTGCCATCTCACGCAAAGCATCGGGAGAATACTCCAGCTTCACTCCCTCGGTCTCCAGCAGCGCCGAGTATTGCTTGGTCAGCGAAGCCTTGGGTTCGGTCAAGATTCGCAGAAAGTCATTGACAGTCAGTGATTTCAACTCGACGCGGATGGGAAAGCGGCCTTGCAGCTCGGGGATAAGATCGCTGGGCTTGGAGACATGGAATGCGCCGGCGGCGATAAATAGAATGTGGTCGGTGCGCACCATGCCGTAGCGCGTGTTCACCGTGGTTCCTTCCACGATGGGCAGAATGTCGCGCTGCACGCCCTCGCGCGAAACATCTGGTCCGTGCCCGCTTTCGCGGCCGGCTATCTTGTCGATCTCATCCAGAAAGACGATGCCGCTGGATTCAACCCGCTCCACCGCCGCGCGGTTGACTGAATCCATGTCGATCAGCCGGCCCTCTTCCTCATCCACTAGGTAATCAAATGCATCAGCCACTTTCATCTTGCGCTTCTTCGTGCCGCCGCCGAAGATGTTGGGCAGCATATCCTTGAGGTTCATCTCCATGTCCTCAAGGTTCTGGTTGCTGATGATGCCGAACTGCGGCATGCCCCGCTCGCGCACGTCCAGCTCCACCTGGCGCTCGTCGAGCTTGCCTTCGCGGAACTGCTGGCGCATCTTCTCGCGCGAGCGCTGATAACTCTCTGTACCGGGCAGCGTAAGCTGGCCCTCCTGCGCGGGCGGCGTGGGCGGCGGAGGCGGCAGCAGCACGTCCAGCAGGCGCTCCTCGGCGTTCATCTCCGCGCGGTCCTGCACCTCTTCCAGCCGCTCCTCGCGCACCATGTCGATGGCGATCTCGACTAAGTCGCGTATCATCGACTCCACATCGCGGCCCACATAACCCACCTCGGTAAACTTCGAGGCTTCCACCTTCAGAAATGGCGAGTTAGTCAGCTTGGCCAGCCGCCGCGCAATCTCCGTCTTGCCCACGCCCGTCGGCCCAATCATGATGATGTTCTTGGGCATGATGTCGTCGGCGATGTCGGGAGGCAGCTTCTGGCGACGCTGGCGATTCCTGAGCGCAATGGCTACGGCGCGCTTGGCGGCCTTCTGGCCGACGACGTGCTTATCTAACTCGGAGACAATCTCGCGCGGCGTCAGTTCGTCCAGCGAGAGATCTTGTTCTTCAGCGGATGCGGGAAGATAAATGGCCATGGATCAATGGGACAGGCGGATGCTCGCCGCTAGCCCTTCAACTCCTCAATGGTGACGTGGTCGTTGGTGTAGATGCAGATTTCGCCGGCGATCTTCATGGCCTTTTCGGCGATCTCGCGGGCGCCGAGGTCGGTGTTTTCCATCAGCGCGCGGGCGGCGGCGGTGGCATAGGGTCCGCCAGAGCCGATGGCGGCCAGCGGTTCGTCGGGATCGATCACGTCTCCCGATCCGGAGATGAGAAAGGTCTGCCCGGCATCGGCCACCACCAGCAGCGCTTCCAGGTTGCGCAGCATCTTGTCCGTGCGCCAATCCTTGGCCAACTCGACGGCCGAGCGGTTCAGGTTGCCGGCGTATTGCTCGAGCTTGGTCTCGAAGCGCGCAAAGAGCGAGAAGGCGTCGGCCGTCGAGCCGGCAAATCCAGCCAGAATCTTATCTTGGTAGAGCCGGCGAATCTTATTGGCCGAGTGTTTCAGCACGTGCTCGCCCAGGGTGACCTGCCCATCGGCGGCCATCACCACCTGGCCGTTGCGGCGGACACAAATCACGGTTGTCGAACGAATCCGATTTCCAGACTGGCCGCGATTTTGAGAGTCCGGCGCCGCGATGGAATTCGTGCTCAATGCCATGAAAATACCTCTGAATACAGGACATCCGGCGGGGAAAAACCCCTTTAAGATGCAGTAACGAGTATATCGCAGCGCGACCCCCGGGGTCCCCAGCGACAGGTCTTCGTCGCTGGGGTGGGAATCCTGGGGTTGCCGCACCCTGAAACCGGAGACGGCTGCTCAGCCCATCTGCCATCACCCGAGTCTGGCTGCGGCGAGTCCGGCTGCGGTATCCTTTAGTTTGGGACTCTGGGGGGAGTGACCGGCCTCGAATGGCTCACCTCAACGCACACACCTGGGAGATTGCCGTCGCCGCGGCGCTCTTTGCCGCGCTCCTTGTGGCGGGGCTGTGGCTGTTCTTCCACAAGGGCCCCACGCCGGAAGAGAGGGAGCGTGCGCGCCGCCAGTTCCTGGCCCACTCCGGACGCCTGGTGGACGGTATGTTGCTGGACATCTGCGAGGTCGAGGCCCCCGCCAAATCCAAGGACGAGCCGGGACGCACCCTGACCATGCTTGTCTACAGCTATCGCATCGGAGGCGTGGACTACCAGTCATCCCAGGACATTACCGACATGCGTGGAGTGGTGGATGCGGCCCATGTGCGGGCCGGTTTTCCCTGCTCGGCGCGCTACCAGCCGGGCAATCCTCAAAACAGCATCGTGGTAGCCGAAGAGTGGACTGGCTTGCGCGTAGGGCTGCCGGTGTTGCCCGCCTTCGAGGACCCTGACCCGATCGATACCAGCCACCTGGACGTATTGCGCCCCGGCCGTGGCTGAACAGCTGCTTCATGTCTGTCTATTTCTCGTTGCGGAAGCGAAGGTAGGATATAAGTTGAGAGACGGCTCCGGCTGACCAGGGCCGTTGCCTCCGTGTAGGATCTTCGAGAACACGACCCAGAGCGCCCGTTTCCCACCGGGGGCAATCCAGAACACCACAAACCATTGGAGAAATATATGCTCAAAGGATTTCGCGATTTCATTTTGCGTGGAAATGTTGTAGACCTGGCTGTCGCCGTCATTCTCGGCGCGGCCTTCAACGCCATCGTTACGTCGCTGGTGGGCGACGTGCTCAACCCGCTCATTGCCGCTACCGTGGGTAAGCCGGACTTCAGTGGCGTAGTCCTGAACATTGGCAGCGGACACATCAAGATCGGCAACTTTTTCAATGCCGCCATCTCGTTCCTGATCGTGGCCAGCGTGGTCTACTTTGCCATCGTTTTGCCGCTCAACCATTTGCTGGCGCGACTCAAGAAGCCCGCACCCGAAGCGTCGCCGTCGACGAAGCCTTGCCCCGAATGTCTGAGCGAGATTCCCCTGGCAGCCCGCCGCTGCGCGCATTGCGCTCAGCCTGTAGCGTAAACTGATTGAACATTGTGATTTCCCAGGTCTCATAATCGAGAACTGATGCACCCGGCAAGATCGCACGACCGATCTCTGCCCAAAAGGATTCCGCTCATGGTTCTGCGCAAGCCGCTTGCCTCTCTGCTTTTTCTGGCGCTCGTTTCACCTGCCTTCATATCCAGGCCGCTGGCGGCCCAATCCGCCGCTCAGCCTGCCGCGCCATCCGTCTTCGGCTACGCGGACTTCACCACCCAGGCGAAGATCGAGGAGAAATTTCTCGCCGTTCCCGACGCCGCACTGGCCGGCCAGCACCTGAAGACGCTCACCGCCGAGCCTCACCTGGCCTCGTCTCCCGAGGACCGCAAGACCGCTGAATACGTGGCGCGCAAGTTCCGCGCAGCCGGCCTCGATACCGAGATCGTTCCTTACCGCGTGCTGCTCAACCAGCCCAAGGAAGTGCGCGTCGAGGCTTATGACTCCAGCGGGAAGCTGCTCATGAGCGGCCCCACGCGCGAGCACGTTGAGGGCGATCCTTACCAGGACGATCCGCGGGTGGTGATGCCCTTCAATGGCTCCTCGGGATCGGGCGATGTCACCGCCGAGGTGGTCTACGCCAACTACGGCCGCCTGGAAGACTTTGATCAGCTCGCCGCACGCCATATCGACCTGCACGGCAAGATTGTTCTGGTTCGCTATGGCGGCAACTTCCGCGGCGTCAAGGTCTACATCGCCGAGCAGCGCGGCGCAGCCGGCGTGATCATCTATTCGGACCCGCAGGACGATGGTTTCACCAAAGGCGATGCTTATCCTGACGGCCCATGGCGGCCTGAAACAGGGGTGCAGCGCGGCTCAGTGCAATACCTCTTCAAATATCCCGGCGACCCGGAGACTCCCGGCGTGGCCTCGACGCTGGACCTGCCTGACTCGGCCCGAGTTTCGCCTTATGGCAGTCAGCCGCACATTATCTCCATTCCCATCAGCTACCACGACGCCTCGCCGATTCTGCAGGCGTTGCAGGGTCCGGGAGTGCCGCAGGGCTGGCAGGGCGGGCTCGGCTTCCGTTATCACCTGGGAACCGTTGAGGGGCAAGGCAGCGTCAAGGTTCACTTGGTCTCCGTGCAGGACTACCAACGCCGCATCATCTGGGACGTCATCGGCAAGATCAAAGGAACGGAGTATCCCGATGATTGGGTCGTACTCGGCAACCATCGCGACGCCTGGGTCTACGGCGCCGTTGATCCCAACAGCGGCACCGCGGCCATGCTTGAATCGGTCCACGGCATCGGCGCGCTGCTCAAGCAGGGTTGGCGGCCAAAGCGCACCATCGTCTTCTGCAGTTGGGACGCAGAAGAAGAGGGCCTCATCGGTTCCACGGAGTGGGTGGAACAGAACGCTGCAGCTCTGGGGCACGCCGTCGCTTACTTCAATATGGACGTTGGCGTAGCCGGGCCGGATTTCTCCGCCGCCGCTGTCCCTTCGCTCAAGCAGTTCATCCGCGAACTAACGCACTCGGTTCCCAGCCCGCTGGGCGGCACGGTATTCCAGCAGTGGAGAATCAAGTCTGCCGGCGAAAATGAGCATCGCCGCTCCAACGCCCCGCCCGAGCCCGGCGAGGAGGTCCATGTCGGCGACCTAGGCTCCGGCTCCGACTTCACGCCCTTCCTGCAACATATTGGCGTACCCTCGTCCGACATCAGCTCCGGCGGGCCCTACGGCGTCTATCACTCCGTATTCGACAACTACGCCTGGTACACGCAGAACGCCGACCCTCACTTTGCCTATCTGCAGGAGATGGCCCGCGTATTCGGCCTCGAAGCCCTGCGCATGGCCGACGCCGACGTGCTCCCCTACGATGACGTTGCCTACGCCCGCGCGATCTCCTCTTACATCGATGCGGCCAAACGGAAAGCTGGGGACCAAGGACTTTCCCTGGACTTTGCCGCCGCTCAGGCTGCCGCCGCCCGCTTTGCCGCCGCGGCCGAGCATGTCCACGGCCTGCAAATCGCGGCGTCCGGAGATATCGGAAGGCTCAATCTCATACTCCGTCAGACTGAGGCCGCGCTGATCTCGGAACAAGGTCTACCTAATCGCCCCTGGTTCAAGCACACCATCTACGCTCCCGGCGAGTACACGGGCTACGCTGCGGTGGTGATTCCCGGCGTCAACGAGGCCCTCGACGCTAAAGATCAGCAGCGGGCCGCGCAGCAGTTGGCGGTGCTGACTCAGGCGCTCACACGAGCGGCGCAGACGCTGGAGGGGGCGCGGTAGGCGCGGCTTCCGTCTGAGCGGTTGACCCGGCCGGGTAACGCCCGTATGGTTAAAGGGTGACGATGAAAACTTCTCCCAACACCGTGCGCATCGGAATCGCGGTTGCCATTATCGTGGGCACCATCGCCTGGCTGGCTTACTCCGGCTACGGCGCTAACAAAAGCTACTACGTCACCATCCCCGAACTGGGCGGCATGGGCGACAAGGCCTATCACAGCCAGTTGCGCGTCGAGGGCTTTGTTCAGCCCGGCTCCATCGAGCAGAACGGCACCCACGTGACCTTTGTTTTGAACGAGTTCGAGAGCCACTCGCCCAAAGCTGCCACGGGACGTCTGCTCACGGTCAACTACAAGGGCTCCGAGCCGCCGCCGGACACCTTCAAGGACGACGCCCAGGCCCTGGCCGAAGGCTCCTATGGCCGCGACGGCGTCTTCCACGCCACCGTCCTGCAGGCCAAGTGCGCCAGCAAGTACGCTCCCGCCCAGCCCGGAACCGCTCCGGCGCAACCTCCATCGAGCCCTCGCGCTGACGCCCAGGCCCCTGCTCCTCACGCAATCAACCCGCCCGCAGCCCCGTCTGCCGCAAACTGACGCGCATGACCGTTCCCGCCGCAGAGGCCGGCAGCTCGACCGTGTGCGCACGGTTCGATCAGGTCTCCAAGCTCTTCGGCTCCTTTGCCGCCCTGCGCCAGGTCTCATTGGACCTTGAGCCGGGACGCTGCTACGTCCTCCTCGGAGAAAACGGCGCGGGCAAGTCCACTCTATTGCGCATCGTCGCCGGCCTTCTCCGGCCCAGCTTTGGCAAGGTCCGGGTCTTCGGCGGCCACGAGCCCCATGAGGCCCGCGAGCGCATCGGCTACATGAGCCACGCGCCCATGCTTTACGACGAGTTGACCGCCGAGGAAAATCTGCGCTACTTTGCCAGCCTCTACCCCGGCCGCGCCTGCCTTGCGCCGGCCGAAGCTCTCCGCCAGGTCGGCCTCGACCCGGACCTGCCCCGCACCCTCGGACAGTATTCGCAAGGCATGAGGCAACGCACCTCGCTGGCCCGCGTGCTGCTCTCCGTGCCTGAATTACTTTTGCTCGACGAGCCTTTTTCCAACATGGACGTGGAGAGCGCCAGCCAGATGGTCGAGCTGCTGGCCGGCTTCCGCCAAGGCAATCGGACAATTGTCCTCACGACCCACCAGCGCGATCTGGCCGCGCCCATCGCCGACTGGGTGCTCACCTTGCATGCCGGCCGCGTGACGTCGCTGGAGCGGGGAAGGCCGACGCTATGAAGACCAACGGCGCGCGCTTCCTCGAAACCCTCGGCATTCGTTTCGAGCTTCAGGAGTACGAAGTCGATCCCAACGATTTGTCGGCCGTTACCGTCGCCAGGAAGATCGGAATGCCTCCGGAACAGGTCTTCAAAACATTGCTGACGACAGGCGGACCCGATTCGTACATCTTCGCCGTCATTCCCGGCGACGCCGAACTGGACTTCAAGAAGCTGGCCCGTGTGGCTGGATTGCGCAAGGCTGAGATGGTTCCCCTCAAGGAGGTGCAGCCGCTCACCGGCTACATTCGCGGCGGCGTCACCGTCTTCGGCGCAAAAAAATCCTACCCCGTCTTCGTCGATGAGACGGCAATCCTCTTCGACAAGATCAGCGTCTCGGCAGGCGCACGCGGCACTCAGCTTATCCTCGCGCCCGACGACTACCTCCGCGCCACCGCAGCCCGGACCGCCGACCTCACCAAATCCGCTGGAACAATATCCGCCGCACAGGAGGGTCACGCTCAATGACCCGCGCCCTCTGGACCCATCTCGCCAAGGACCTGCGCATCGAGTGGCGCTCGCTGGACGCCATCGTCTCGATGCTCTTCTTCTCCGGGCTGGTCGTCGTGCTTTTTTCCATCGCCTTTGACCCGCGCGGCGCCTTTTCCCAGCAGATCGCCGGCGGCGTACTCTGCGTGGCCACTATGTTCGCCTCGGTCAGCGCGCTCAACCAGGCCTGGGCCCGCGAAATCCGCCATCAGGTCCTCGACGCCCAGCGCATGGTCCCAGCTCCCGGCGCGGAACTCTTCCTGGCCAAGGTCATTGCGAATTTCCTCTTCGTCACCATCGTCCAGGTGCTGCTCGCTCCGGTTTTTATCGTCTTCTACAACCTGCACATCGCGGGCCAGGTCTGGCTGCTGGCGCTGGTTCTCCCTCTCGGCACATGGGCGCTGGTCGGCAACGGCATCTTTTTCGCCGCGCTTTCTATCCGCAGCCGCAACCGCGAACTGCTGCTTTCGCTGATTCTCTTCCCCATCTTCATTCCGGCTCTGCTGGCCATGGTCCAGGCCACCACTGCCATCCTCACCGGCGAAAGCGACCCCACCCTCTGGATCAAGCTCCTCGTCGGCTACGACATCATCTTCACCACTGTCAGCCTGCTGCTCTTCGACGTCGTCTTCCACGCCGAGTAGCCGGCCAAACAGTTGCGGATCTCCCCAGCAACCCCGCCGCCTCATCCTCCTCAATTCCAGACCTGCAGCCGTCACTCGCCCCTCTCCACGCCACTGTTGGGTTGCCGCATCCTGTTCATGGAGGCCCCTCGGAAGATGAGGTGATTACAAACACTCGACAGTGTTCGACGTGGATGGTAGCCTTCGTATGGCCCATTTCTCGGGAAATTTTCGTCGCGTTTCCCGAGACCATCGTGGTAAACCACCAAAACTTCTGCTTGGGAGGAATTGTGACTGCTCATTATTGGGTGTATTTCTTTCTGGCCGTGAGCGCGCTCTCGCTCGTCGTGGCCTTCTTCTTTGCACGCGCTAAGGCATTTCTGAGGCGTCAGTACAAGACCGTGGCGGCCCTTCTGGTCCTGCTGCTTCCCGCATTCGCCAGCGCGAAGGCGGAGGGTGGAGGCGAAGCCAGCCTGGTGCTGCCGGATTTATCGAGCGTGAATTTTCTCGGCATGGACGGAAGATCCCTTCTGATGATCGGGTTGCTCTTCTGCGCCGGCGGCCTGTTGTTCGGCCTGGTGATCTTCAAACAGTTGAAGAACCTACCGGTTCATCACTCCATGCGCGAGATCTCCGAACTCATCTATGAGACCTGCAAGACCTACCTGTACACGCAAGGCAAGTTCATTGTTGTGCTCTGGGCCTTCATCGCGGTCATCATCTCGATGTACTTTGGCGTTCTGAAACCGGTGGGAAATGTCGCGGTGACCCTGCCCATAATCCTGGGGTTCAGCCTGGTCGGCATCGCGGGCAGTTACGGGGTGGCGTGGTTTGGCATTCGCGTGAACACCTTTGCTAACTCGCGGACGGCACACGCCGGATTGAACGGCAAACCGTATCCATGTTTTGCGATTCCGCTGAAGGCCGGCATGAGCGTCGGCATGATGCTGATCTCCGTTGAGCTGCTCATCATGCTGTGCATTCTCTTGTTCGTCCCGAAGGAATATGCCGGTCCCTGTTTCATCGGCTTCGCAATCGGCGAATCCCTCGGCGCTGCGGCTTTGCGTATCGCCGGCGGCATCTTCACCAAGATCGCCGACATCGGCTCCGATCTGATGAAAATCGTCTTCAAGATCAAAGAAGACGATGCGCGCAACCCGGGCGTCATCGCAGACTGCACGGGTGACAACGCGGGCGACTCGGTGGGCCCCAGCGCCGACGGCTTTGAAACCTACGGCGTCACCGGCGTGGCCCTGATTACCTTCATTCTGCTGGCCGTTCATGATCCCAGGACGCAGGTGCAACTGCTGGTTTGGATCTTCGTCATGCGCGTGGCCATGCTGGTCTCCAGTTCGGGCGCGTACTTCCTCAATGGCATTATCGCCAAGGCGAGATACGCGAACTCCGACGAAATGGACTTCGAGGCGCCATTGACCTCGCTGGTTTGGATCACCTCCATCATCTCGATCATCCTGACCTACATCGTCACATACCTGATGATTCCCACCCTTGGCGGCGGAACGCTGTGGTGGAAGCTGGCATCCATAATCTCCTGCGGAACCCTGGCGGGTGCGATCATCCCCGAATTGGTCAAGATATTCACTTCAACCAACTCGGCCCACGTGCAGGAAGTTGTAACATCCGCCAAGGAAGGTGGAGCTTCCCTGGGCATCCTGTCGGGACTCGTGGCCGGTAATTTTTCGGCCTACTGGCTGGGACTTAGCATGGTCTCGCTGATGGGCCTGGGCTATTTCTTCAGTACGGGGCCCTCCATGGATGCCCTGATGCTCGCTCCGGCAGTCTTCGCCTTTGGCCTCGTCGCCTTCGGCTTCCTGGGAATGGGACCGGTGACGATTGCCGTGGATTCCTACGGGCCGGTGACCGACAATGCACAATCGGTCTATGAGTTGTCGCTGATTGAAACGCTTCCCGGCATTGAAGCCGAGTTGAAGAAGGACTTCGGCATCGACGCGAAGTTCGAACGCGCCAAGCACCTGCTGGAAGCCAATGACGGAGCCGGCAATACCTTCAAGGCTTCGGCAAAGCCGGTGCTGATCGGCACTGCCGTCGTCGGCGCAACCACGATGATCTTCTCGATCATCATGGCCCTGACCCACGGACTGACCGTTGGCAAAGAGAACCTCTCTCTGCTGCACGCGCCGTTCATGCTTGGGTTGATCACCGGAGGAGCAATGATCTATTGGTTCACCGGAGCTTCCATGCAGGCGGTCACCACCGGCGCATACCGCGCGGTTGAGTTCATCAAGGCAAACATCAATCTGGAAGGCGCGGAGAAGGCCTCGGTCACGGATAGCAAGAAGGTGGTAGAAATTTGCACCAAGTACGCGCAGAAGGGCATGTTTAACATCTTCCTCGCCGTCTTCTTCGCTACACTTGCCTTCGCGTTCGCTGAGCCGTTCTTCTTTATCGGCTATCTGATCTCAATCGCGGTCTTCGGCCTCTACCAGGCGATCTTCATGGCCAATGCCGGCGGCGCTTGGGACAATGCGAAGAAGGTCGTAGAGGTTGACCTGAAACAGAAAGGGACGCCTTTGCACGACGCAACTGTGATCGGAGATACCGTCGGCGATCCCTTCAAAGACACCTCGTCGGTGGCACTGAACCCTGTGATCAAGTTCACGACCTTGTTTGGGTTGCTGGCTGTCGAGCTGGCCGTGACGCTCAGCAAAGACCACGCGACGCTCGCGGAGGTTCTGGCAGTTGCATTCTTCCTGGTGTCAGTCTTCTTCGTGCATAAATCGTTCTATGGCATGAGGATTGAAACCAAGGAAAGCAAATGATGACAGTTTGAAACCCGCCCGCTCTGTACGGGCTCAGAACCGTAACACCCCGGCGGCCCCACGCGAGATTGCGTGGGGCCGTTTGGCATCCGAGCGAGTAACGCGACTTGAGGCCGTTCCGGTTGTCCACTTCTACACACAAACTGCACCGTTCTTGCGCCTTGCCCCCGGCCCCGGCGAGGACTAGGCTAGAAATTGAGCCGGATGCAGTCGCAATCCCATCGGTTGCACCGGATTCGAGGCAAATTGGGAAGCAGGAAACCCGCGCCCCGCAAGGAGGTTTGGAGCTTTCCACAGGCAATCGCCTTTGTTTGTAAAGTTGATGCCAGAAATGTGAACAAAATACAAGATATAGTGGTTTGTTGTTGACACGCACCACGGACAGCGGTACTTTTTCATCTGCGGCTGTTAACGGATTGTAATGAACTTCGGCGGCAAGACCCGCCGGCAGACCGCTAAACACAGAGAACTCGCGGTACTTTCCAATTCCCGTTTCCCGTTCTTTGGCCGAGATTCTCCCCAACTCCTTCCAGGCTGTCAGGCGCCGGACGGGGCCGGAGGTTCACCAAGTTATTCGATTGAGAGGGTTCTATGAACGAGGTCCAGTTTCAGTCTTCTGCCGCTTCCCTGCAGACTCCCTACTCCCAGCGGGGACTGATCTTTACCCGCCACTTTACCACCGATGGCGTCTCCCCCTATGACGAGATCCAGTGGGAACTGCGTACCGCGTCGATTACCGACAGCAAGGGCAACACCATCTTCGAGCAGAAGAACGTCGAGGTGCCGGCCGACTGGTCGATGACCGCGACCAATATCGTGGCCTCGAAGTACCTGCACGGGCATTTGGGCACGCCGGAACGGGAAACCGGCGTCCGCCAGTTGGTGGCCCGCGTGGCCGAGGCCATTCGCGACTGGGGCATGGAGGGCGGCTACTTTGCCACCCCCGAGGATGCGTCCATCTTTCACGACGAGCTGGCCAATATGCTGCTGACGCAGAAGGTGGCCTTCAACTCGCCGGTCTGGTTCAATGTGGGCTGCGACCGGCTGGAGCCGGATGCGGACGGCCAGAACTGGCACTGGGATCCATCGACCGGCGGCGTCAGGTACTCCGCCTCCGGCTACCGCAATCCTCAGTGTTCTGCCTGCTTCATCAACTCCGTAGACGATTCGCTGGACTCGATCCTCAGCCTGGCCAAGACCGAGGGGATGCTGTTCAAGTGGGGCTCGGGCACCGGAACCAACCTATCGTCGATCCGCGGCTCGAAGGAGCAGTTGTCGGGCGGCGGCCAGGCCTCGGGCCCCTTGAGCTTCATGCGCGGCTTTGACGCCTTTGCCGGAGTCATCAAATCCGGCGGCAAGACGCGGCGCGCCGCTAAGATGGTGATTCTGAACGCCGACCATCCGGACATCATCGAGTTCATCGAGTGCAAGGCCAGGGAAGAGGCCAAGGCTTTCTCGCTCATCAAGGCCGGCTACGACGGCTCAGGGCCGGATTCGGAGGCCTATTCGTCCATCTTCTTCCAGAACGCCAACAACTCCGTCCGCGTCAGCGATGAATTCATGCGCGCCTACGAGAACGACGGCGACTATACCACGTACTCGGTGAAGGGCCACGAGCCGGTTTCGACATACAAGGCGCGCGACATCATGCGCAAGATCGCCGAGGCCACCTGGCTGTGCGGCGATCCCGGCATGCAGTTCGACTCGACCATCAACCGCTGGCACACCTGCAAGAACACCGACCGCATCCATGCTTCGAACCCCTGTTCGGAGTACATGTTCCTGGACAACTCGGCCTGCAATCTGGCCAGTTTCAATCTGATGAAGTACGTCACGCCGTCCGGCGTCTTTGACATTCCCGCCTTCCGGCACTCCATCTCCGTGGTTATTACCGCCATGGAAATCCTGGTGGACAACTCGGGCTACCCAACCGAGGCCATCGCCCGCAACTCCCACGACTACCGCCCGCTGGGCCTGGGCTACGCCAACCTGGGCGCGCTGCTGATGGCCTTCGGCCTGCCCTATGACTCGACCGCCGGCCGCGATCTGGCCGCCGTGCTCACCGCTATCCTGAGCGGCCAGGCCTATCTGCAATCGGCTATCGTGGCCGCCAACTGCTCGCCGATCGCCTCCGCTACCTCGCTGACCGCCTCGGTCGAGCGCCAGGGTGGCGCCTGCCCCGGCTTCTACGTCAATCGCGAGCCCTTCCTCGACGTCATCCGCATGCACCGCGCCGAGGTCAACAACATCGGCAGATCGCGCCTCAGCGGCGAGCCTTTCAACGTGCCCCAGCTCGACGCCCTCATCGAAGCCAGCCGCGAGTGCTGGGACATGGCACTTGGCCACGGCGAGCGCTTCGGCTATCGCAACTCCCAAACCACGGTCCTGGCGCCCACCGGCACCATCGGCTTCATGATGGACTGCGACACCACCGGCATCGAGCCTGACCTGGCCCTGGTCAAGTACAAGAAGCTGGTTGGCGGCGGCATGATCAAGATCGTCAACAACACCGTTCCGGAAGCCCTCTTCAAGCTCGGCTATTCCAGCGACGAGGTCGACGCCATCGTCAGCTACATCGACGCCACCGGCACCATCGAAGGCGCTCCCGGCATCCGGCCCGAGCACCTGGCCGTCTTCGATTGCAGTTTCAAGCCCGCCAAGGGCACCCGCTCCATCCACTACATGGGCCACATCAAGATGATGTCTGCCGCGCAGCCGTTCCTCTCCGGCGCCATCTCGAAGACCGTCAACCTGCCTCACGAAGCCACCATCGAGGACGTCGCCGAGGCATACGCCGAGAGCTGGCGCCAGGGCATCAAGGCCGTGGCCATCTACCGCGACGGCTCCAAGGGAACCCAGCCGCTCAATACCAGCATGAATTCCAGTACGGACGCCAGGCGCGAGCCCTCGGCTCTGGACGCTGCCGGTAGCCGCGTGCTGGCCCAGTTGGCCGCCGGACAGCCCGCCGCCGAATCCGACCTCAAGGCTCTGGAGGCCAGGGCCGGCGAAAAGCTCGAAGTCCCTGCGCAGCAGGTCTTAGCCGCCGCCGCCGCATTCCAACGCGCGTTGGAGGAGATCGCCAAAGCTGCCGCCGTGCCCCTGCTCCAGCCTACGCCTGACTCCGCCCAGGAGGCCGCCAAGGCCGCCGCGCAGGACCTCAACGGACCGCCTCGCGCCGTCCGCCATCGCCTGCAGGACGAACGCGCCTCCATCACTCACAAATTCTCCATCGGCGGCCACGAGGGCTACATTACCGTCGGCCTATACCCCACCGGGCAGCCGGGAGAAATCTTCATCAGGATGGCCAAGGAAGGTTCCACCGTCTCCGGCCTCATGGACGCCTTTGCCACCTCCATCTCGCTCGCCCTGCAGCACGGTGTTCCCCTCAAGGTCCTCTGCGAGAAGTTCGCCCACACCCGCTTTGAGCCCTCCGGCTGGACCGGCAACGAGCAGATCGGCTACGCCAAGAGCCTCATGGACTACATCTTCCGCTGGCTCCATCTGCGCTTCCTCTCCGGCACGCAACTGTCGCTGTTTGCCAGCCTGGCTCCGCAGGCTCCGCAACTGCCAGCCTCGCCCAGCCTGATCCCTGAGACCGAGCCGGAGCACGAGTACGACTCGCTCTCGCAGGGCCACCTGGCCCGGCTGGCTGAGGAGGTCGCCCGACGTCTCAATCAGGTCAGCGGTTTTGGCGGCTCCGGAATGGGCAATGCGGGAGGCGGCGGCATCGCGCCCGAGGCGCAGGCCGCCTCGCCCCTCGCCGAGAACCCAACCCACGGGCCGCACCTACGCGACCGCGGCATCTATCACGCCGCCGACGCCATGCGCGAGATGTATGAAATGGGCGACGCTCCCAGTTGCTCGGTCTGCGGCGCCATCATGGTTCGCAACGGCAGTTGCTACCGCTGCATGAGTTGCGGCTCCACCAGCGGGTGCAGCTAGGGAGACGGAATCTAGTAGACCCGCCTAACCGAACAGTACCTGGTGTATTGCCACCAGCCACTCGAAATCCGTATTTCGAAGTTCAGACTCCCGCGGCATCAAGCATGAGTTGGCAAGCCGGCCTCTTCTTTGGCCTCATTAGCGGCATCTTCGGGACGTGTCGTTGGAAATCGAACGCGTCATCGGCACACTGGCATACAACTCCGTTACCTCATCCGAGTGCACCACCAACCAGGGCCGCGATACTGTTGCCTTTCCATCATCTAATTTGAGCGCGCACAGGACGGGATATGCTATAGTCTTTCGAGTTTCGATAGATGGCGCAATGACAGGCAAGTTCAAGCTGGACAACACGTTGGGATCGAGTATGGACCCGCGGGATGCGCGCGCGCAGGCCAACCGGACAGCTCTGGCGGCGCTGATGGCCGAGTTGCGCTCAGAAGAAGACAGGATTCGTCAGGGCGGCGGGACAAAGGCCGCCGAGGCGCAGCGCGCCAAGGGCCGGCTGACGGCGCGGGAGCGGCTGAAACTGCTTCTCGATGAAAGCTCGGAGTTTCTGGAACTGGGTCTTTGGGCCGCGCACGGCATGTATGGCGAGTACGGTGGCGCTCCGGGTGCGGGCGTGGTGACGGGCATGGGGCGTGTCAGCGGCCGGCTGTGCATGATCATCGCCAACGATGCGACTGTGAAAGCCGGCGCGTTTTTTCCCATGACAGCCAAAAAGGTTCTGCGCGCGCAAACGATCGCTCTTGAAAACCATATCCCCACGCTCTATCTGGTGGATTCATCCGGAGTCTTTCTGCCGTTGCAAGAAGATGTTTTTCCGGATACGGACGACTTCGGGCGGATTTTCCGGAACAACGCGGTGATGAGCTCGCTGGGGATTCCGCAGATTACAGCAATTATGGGCATGTGCGTTGCGGGCGGCGCATATCTGCCGGTGATGACCGATACTGTGCTGATGACCGAGGGGTCGGGGCTGTTTCTGGCCGGGCCTTCGTTAGTGCAGGCGGCGATTGGCCAGAAGACGGGGGCCGAGGAGTTGGGCGGCGCCTCAATGCATGCCGAGATCTCCGGAACAGTGGATTTCAAAGAGCCAAACGATCATCTCTGCCTGGCGCGGCTGCGGTCTTTGGTGGGGAAGATGGGCGAGCGGCAAGGTGCGGCGCCGGCGGCGGAGATATTCAATCGCGCGGAGTTCGATGCGGAGCGGGATGCGCCCAAGTTTCCCGCCGAGGACGTGTACGACCTGCTGAATCCTGTGCCGGGCGCGAGCAACGTCTACGAGATGCGCGAGGTGATCGCGCGCATTGTGGATAGCAGCCAGTTCGACGAGTACAAGGCCGATTTTGGCCGGACAGTGCTATGTGGATACGCGCGCATCGGCGGCCGCGCGGTGGGCATTGTCGCAAATCAGAAGATGCACCAGAGCCAAACCGTGGCGACCGGGCCGGCGGCAGGGATGAAACGCACCGAGTTTGGTGGCGTGATTTATACCGAGAGCGCGCAGAAGGCAGCGCGCTTCATCATGGATTGCAATCAGAACCTGATTCCGCTGATTTTTTTGCACGATGTGAATGGATTCATGGTGGGCAAGGATGCCGAGTGGTCAGGCATCATTCGCGCGGGAGCGAAGATGGTTTCGGCGGTGAGCACGAGCGTGGTGCCGAAGATTACTGTGATTGTGGGCGGCAGCTTTGGCGCCGGGCACTATGCGATGTGCGGCAAGGCCTACGATCCTCGTTTTTTGTTTGCGTGGCCGACGGCGCGCTACGCTGTGATGAGCGGCGACTCCGCCGCCAATACGCTGGCCGGGGTGCGTGCCAGGCAGATAGAGCGCGGCGGAAAGCATCTCTCGGAAGCCGAGAAAAAGGCTGTCTTCGACGAGATCAAGAACGCGTACGATGCGCAGGCCGATCCGCGTTATGGAGCGGCGCGGCTGTGGATTGACGCGATAATCGATCCGGCCAGGACGCGCGAGACGCTGATGACCGCTCTGGAGGCATGCGCTCTTAATCCTGAGATACCAAGATTCAATCCCGGCGTAATGCAGACCTGACGAGTGGCCGCGGCTGGCGCGGAGTTGGAATACTGTGAACCGTTCAACCAAACAGGCAGTGCAGTGGGCGTCGACAGAAAAGGAGCGATCTCATGAGCCATGGGTCAGAGTCGCCTGAGAGCTTGTATCCGTTTTTACTGACGGAAGACCAGGAACATCTGCGCAGGGAGATTCGCGAGTTTGCGGCGCGGGAGATTGCGCCGCATGTGATGGCGTGGGACGAGGCCGGCGAGTTTCCTCTGGCCGTCATCAAGAAGCTGGGCGCGATGGGGTTGCTTGGGGTGATTTTTCCTCCCGAGTACGGCGGGGCCGGCCTCGGCTACGTGGACTACGTGCTGGCCATCGAGGAGCTTTCCGCCGTGGACGGATCGGTGGGAATCACGGTGGCCGCGCACAATTCGCTGGGAACCAACCACATCTTTCTGGCCGGCAACGAAGAGCAAAAGAAAAAGTATATTCCGCGTTTGGCGACGGGCGAGTGGCTGGCGGCATGGGGGTTGACCGAGCCCGGCGCGGGCTCCGATGCCGGCAACGCCAGGACCACCGCCGTAAAGAAAGGCGACCGCTATCTGCTGAACGGCGTCAAGACTTTCATCACCAACGGCCATTACGCCGACGCAACAGTAGTGGTCGCGGTGACCGACAAGAGCAAGGGCACTCATGGGCTTTCAGCCTTCGTAGTGGAGAAAGGCACGCCGGGTTTTCGCGCGGGCAAAAAGGAAAATAAGCTGGGACTGCGCGCCAGCAACACCAGCGAGTTGATCTTCGAGGACTGCGAGATACCGGCGGAGAATCTGCTGGGCGCGGAGGGCGAAGGCTTTGTGGATGCCATGCGCGTTCTCGACGGCGGAAGAATCTCGATTGCCGCGCTGGCGTTGGGGATGGCGCGCGGCGCGCTCGACGCCGCATTGAAGTACGTGAAGGAACGGCGTCAGTTTGGCAAGACAATCGCGGAGTTTCAGGGAATCCAGTGGAAGGTTGCGGATATGGCGACTGAACTCGACGCGGCGCGCCTCCTGACACAGCGAGCCGCTATGCTGAAGGACGCCGGCCGCACGGTGACCCGCGAGTCGTCGATGGCCAAGCTGTTTTCCAGCGAGGTGGCTGTGCGCATCTGCGACGAGGCGGTGCAGTTGTTTGGCGGCTACGGCTTCATCAAGGATTTTCCGGTGGAGAAGTTTTATCGCGACGTGAAACTATGCACCATCGGCGAGGGCACCAGCGAGATTCAGCGGATGATTATCGCCCGGGAGGTTCTCAAACTGCACCCATCGCGCGGGTGACATGGGCCGCGCTCTCATTTAACTCAGGAAATGGCAATGAGTAATTCCGTCAAGATCATCGAATGTCCGCGCGATGCCTGGCAGGGGCTGCCCGCGCAGATCCCTCCGGAATTAAAGGCGAACTATCTGCGCAAGCTGGTGACTGCGGGGTTTACGCATATTGACGCGGTGAGTTTTGTATCGCCCGCGGCGGTGCCGCAGATGGCCGACTCCGAGCAGGTGCTGCGGGCACTCGACCCACCCGGCGGCGTGGAGATCATCGGAATCGTGGTGAACGCCAGGGGCGCGGAGCGCGCCATCGCCACCGGCGCGGTGCGGACGCTGGGCTTTCCCTATTCGATCTCGCCCGAGTTTCTTAGGCGGAATCAGCATCAGACGCCGGAGGAGTCGCTCGACGCGCTGGAGGCCGTGGGCGAATTGGCCTATAAGGCAGGATTGGATGTAGCGGCGTACATCTCCATGGCCTTCGGCAATCCCTATGGCGATGCGTGGAACGTGGATGAAGTGGCAGACGCGTGCAAACTGCTGATCGACACCGGCGTGCGGGAGATTTCGCTGGCCGATACGGTGGGACTGGCATCGCCCGCGCGAATTGGAGAGACCATGGCCCGCGTGTTTACCGACGGAAATGCGGTCGAGATCGGTGTGCATCTTCATGCGCGGCCGGCTGAGGCGGCGGCGAAGATACGCGCGGCGTATGAGACCGGGTGCAGGCGCTTCGACGCGGCCATCGGCGGGCTGGGCGGTTGCCCCTTCGCGCAGGATGCGCTGGTGGGAAATCTTCCCACTGAGATTCTGATTGATGAGTTGAAGTCGTTGGGAGCCGGGCTGCCGGCTCTCGATTCACTCGAACCACTGATCGAGGCCAGCGCGGAGCTGGCGCGCAGATTCGGCCCCAGAGCGCAGTAAAGCACAGGTAGTTAGAGAGGACGATTTGGAAGACGCAACGATTTTGATTGCCGATAAAGATGCGGTACGGACGATTACTCTGAATCGCCCTGAGCGACGCAACGCGATGACGCCCCAGATGCAGTTGGAGCTGACAACGGCGCTGGAAGAGGCCGCGACCGCCGGCTGTAGAGTGGTCGTTCTGCGCGGCGCGGGCCAGACATTCTGCTCGGGCATGGATCTGTCATACTTGCAGGCAATGAATGGCCGCAGCGCGGCAGAGCTTCGCTCCGACGCCGAGCGCATCAGCCGGCTCTTCCGCACCCTGTATGAGCTGCCTATTCCCACCATCGCGGCGGTGCGGGGCGCGGCCGTCGCAGGAGGAACCGGCCTGGCGACGATCTGCGACTTTACGCTGGCCGAACCGGGAGCGAAGTTCGGCTATACCGAGGTCCGTATCGGATTTGTGCCGGCTCTGGTCTCGGCCTTTCTCGCGCTGCAGGTCGGCGATAAGTGGGCGCGCGATTTGCTGTTGACCGGCCGGCTCTTTGATGCAGCCGAGGCCCATCAGCTGGGGCTGGTGAATGAGGTGCTACCGCCGGACGAACTGGAGGGCCGAGCAGCTGCGCTGACCAAGACGCTGGCCGCCAACAGTCCTGCGTCGATGGCGGCAACAAAGCGGCTGATGGCCGCGCAGAACAAGGCCTGGCTGGATGCGGCCATCGCTCTGGCGATCGAGGCCAGCGCGCAGTCCCGCGAGACAGCGGACTTTCGCGAGGGAGTGGCGGCTTTTCTGGAGAAGCGGAAGCCTGCGTGGTAAGAATGATGGTAATTGTTTGCATCCCGCCATCCCCTAGAAAAGCAAAAGAAGATGCGTCAAACTTCAATGCGGTGAACCTGTACTTACTAACCTGCTAACTCAATTGCCGACGCATTGAAGCGTACAGGCGCCTCCGTCTGTTGCTTCACCTGCTCGCGCGTTACGCCGGGCGCGATCTCATTCACTTCAAAACCGTCGGGCGTAACATCCAGCACGCACAGATCCGTGATGATTCGCTCGACCACGCCCGCGCCAGTGAGCGGCAGGGTGCAATGGCGCAACAGCTTGGGGCTGCCGTCCTGCGCAGTGTGCTCCATCAGCACGATGACCCGTTGCACGCCGGAGACAAGATCCATCGCGCCGCCCATGCCTTTGATGCGCTTGCCGGGGATCATCCAGTTGGCCAGATCACCGCGCTCGGAGACCTGCATCGCGCCGAGAATCGCCAGATCGATGTGTCCGCCGCGAATCATGGCAAAGGAATCGGCGCTGGAAAAAATAGCGGCGCCCGCCACCATGGTCACCGTCTCCTTGCCTGCGTTGATCAGGTCGGCGTCCACTTCTTCCTCGCGGGGAAACGGTCCCATGCCGAGCAGCCCGTTTTCCGACTGCAAGACCACTGTCATTCCCGCGGGAATGTAGTTGGCGACCAGGGTGGGGATGCCGATTCCCAGGTTGACGTAGAAGCCCTCGCGCAACTCCTGGGCGGCACGCGCGGCCATCTGATGACGTGTCCAGGACACTGGTCTATCCCTCCCGCGTGGTCTTTCGTTCAATCCGCTTTTCAGGATTGGGATTATGCACCAGGCGATGAACGAAGATGCCCGGCGTGTGAATCTCGTCGGGATCGATCTCTCCAGGCTCGACGATAATCTCCGCCTCGGCCACGGTGATCTTTCCGCAGGTGGCGGCGCTGGGGTTGAAATTGCGCGCGGTGCGCCGGTAGACGAGGTTGCCGTGGAGATCGGCCTTCCAGGCTTTCACCAGCGCCAGATCGGCAACGATGCCGTGTTCCAGAATGTAAGTAACTCCGTCGAACTCCTTGTGCTCTTTGCCTTCGGCGACGAGGGTGCCGACTCCGGCGTGCGTGTAGAAGCCGGGGATGCCGGCGCCGCCCGCGCGCATGCGCTCGGCCAGCGTGCCCTGTGGGCTGAACTCCACTTCCAGCTCTTCGGCGAGAAACTGCCGCTCGAACTCGACGTTCTCGCCCACATAGCTGGAGATCATCTTTTTGACCTGTCGGGATTCAAGCAGCAGCCCAAGTCCGTAGCCGTCAACTCCCGCATTGTTGCTGGCGATGGTGAGGTTGCGAACCCCGCTGTCGCGTAGGGCGGCGATCAGCGCCTCGGGAATGCCGCAAAGGCCAAAGCCCCCAATCGCCAGCAGCATCCCGTCGCGCACAATGCCGTCCAGCGCGGCGCGCGCATCCGGCCACAACTTGGTCATTGAGGATTTGTTCTCCATTTTAGGTTCTGCCATGCGTCGAAATCGCTCTCCAAGGAAGTGCATACAGCTGTTCTCCAATTGCTGTAAACAAAAACCACAATTGCCGAGTGACTTTTTCCTTAAGAAAAAGCCACCTTGCACGGACTTGGAAAGGGCACATGTATTGGAGAACTGCTCTAGAACCATCCTAAGCATAGCGAAGGAAGATGCGCAATATCTTTGATCGGTTTGCCGCTCCGCATCCGGCGCTGAAGGTTCGCGGGTGGGAACATCTCACTTTTTGCGCCCTCCGGCGAGGCGGAGTGCCAGGATGCGGCGGTTTTAGGTTGCTGCCAGTTCGCGGCTAGCCGCGAGCTGGCTGGCTCAGAAATGCAGCGATGCTTACTCACGGCTAGGGATGCGTCTGGTCTGCAGTCAGATCTTTCACCAGCCAGGGAATAATGACCTGTTTGAAGATGCGCGGGTCTGGCCAGACGCCCACCTGACGGCCGAGATGGCCGCCCTGCGGGTTGATCCATGCTTCTTTGGGAACATCGCCGCTGTCGAGCAGTTTGTAAATGTCGGAGATGGGAACCTGCGTGTCGCGGGTGCCGGCCAGGATGAGCATGGGCGCGGTGGGCTTGCCTAGCAGATGCTGATTCACCAGCGACATCTGCTGGAAGATGTCGACCACTTGGTCCAGAGTAGTTACGTTGTCGAAGATGGCCATTATTGCTGGAATCTGGTCGAATAGATACTCGCGGTTGCCGAGCAGGGAGTTCAGAACGAACTCTTTTTGAAAGAAGCGGTCAGTGGGAGGCGACTGAACGCTGACGCCTCGCAGGCGGGCCTTTTCCACAATGGCCATCTTGGTGCCCCAGTAGGCTCCCCAGCTTACGCCGTGCATGGCGATGCGGGTTTTGTCCACTTCCGGGCGCGTGGCCAGATAATCAAGGACCGCCGATAACATGCGTTCTGCCGTGGGGCTGGCCTTGATGGGCGATTGTCCGGTTCCGGGGCCGTCTACGGCAAGGTATCCAATGCCAAAGGGGAGGATGGCGGAGAAGCTTTCCGTCAGGTCTTCCTTGCGGCTGTCGAGCCCATTGACCGCCAGAACCAAGGGCACCGGGCGAGTGGCTCCTTTGGGCAGGCGCAGATAGCCGATGATCTGCTTGCCTTCAAAAGGAATGTGAACCACCTCAAGAGGCGGGTCCATGAAGCGGGCGTGGGTGAGATAGGCGTCGATCGCCTTTTCATAGGCGACTTGCTTCCGGGGCGAAGAGGGCGTGGGCCAGCGGCCGAAGGAGTACAGCCGCCAGGCGCGCACGAAGTCCGCGTCGGCCTTTTTGGGATCGGTCGCTTGCAGGGATTTGCCTTCGCTCATGTAGCGGTCGGCGACGCCGATGAAGGCATTCGCCCACTCATCCCTGTCTTTTGTGTGGATGGACTGGAAGGCCTCCCGAACGTCGTCCGGGTTGAGGCCGATCAAGGGATAGCCTCCCACCTCGGCGCGGTGAACGGCTTCAACTTTGATTTCTTCAAGAGTTCTTTCCCGGTGTTCCTGGGCCCGGCAAGTGGCTTGGGTGAGGGCAGAGCAGGCAACCAGTAAGCACATAACAATTGGCATGTTCATTTCCGGAGCTCCTCGAGGACAGATGAGTTTGAAAGAGATGAAAACTGAGCCGGAACTGCTGGCAGCAACGAGGCCGCTCCGGCTGTGTTAGGGAAACATACCGGCCGTGCAGCGCCCCCGTCTATTCGCATGGATGGCGAGAGACAGGGGCACGGCCGGCACACAGTAGACGGCTAGAAAGACAGCTTGAGGCCTAGTTGCACGGCGCGGTTGCTGCCGGAGCCGATGACCGGGTTGGAAGCGGCTACGTCGGGCGTGGCGCAGCCGCAGCCGAACTGGCCCGGTACCGAGGGATCGTTATGCCCCCAGCCATTCTGGCCGCCGTACGGATTGGCGAAGTTGGGGTGGTTGAGGATATTGAACAATTCGCCGCGGAACTGGGCGCTGTAGCGATCGCGCCACTTCCACATTTTGTCGAGAGAGAAATCCCAGTTCTTGAAGCCGGAGTCGCGGAAGGTGTTTCTGCCCATGAGTCCGAAGGTCCCTGGAGCCGGCGGCGTCATCACCGAGTTGTTCACTCTGTAGCAGCCGGCGAAGTTCAGCGAGGTTAGGTCGCGGGCATGCGCCGAGCATAGCGGATCGTTTTCCGCCGCGCTGGCGCCGGTGTCGAAGTTTCCATCGCCGGCCAGATAGTTGGTTCCGGTAGGGCCTGAAGAGTTGAAGTCGGTCGGCTTGCCAAAGAAGTCCCAGCGGTCGGTGGCTTCGCCGGTGTGGCTCAGATCGTTGCCCGCATCCATCGGTCCCCAGGGTTGCGCGCCATAGAGGCTCACGATAGAGGTGATCTGCCAGCCTTCGAGCATCTGGGCAAAGCCCTTCCTGCCGGGAATGTTGTAGGTGGGCGAGAAGGTGAAACGATGGCGGATGTCAAAGTCGCTGCTGGCGTACTCGCGGGTCGGATTGGCGCTGTCCTGGGGAATGCCGCTGCCGTAGCCGAAGTCCCAGTTGGCGCCTACGTCGTCCAGTGAATGCGAATAGGTGTAGCCGGCAACAAAGGTGAGGCGATGGTAATTCCGCGCCGACAGGGTCACCTGCAAGCCGTCGTAATTCGACTTGTAGATGTTGCCCATCTGGTAGATGAAGCTGAGGAAAGGGAAGGCCGCATTGAAGGGACGGCCGGACTGTTCGTTTTGCAGAGTGTCCAGCGCGGGCACGTTCTGATTGATGTCGTGAATGCCGACGAGCTTGCTGCCATGGGAGCCGACGTAGCCGGTCTCCAGGGTGAGTGTGGGGGTAAAGGCGTGCTGGATGTTTACGTTCCAACTGTAGACCTCGGGAGTGCGCAGGTTCTGCACCACGCCCAGAATGCTGCACGGGTTTGCGCCGCAGTCGATGGTTCCGGTGGGGAAGACCGTGGCGGGACCGGAGTTGTAGCCGGCATTCCAGTTGAGATTGGCGCCGACGTAGTTGACGGTACCAACGGCGATGGAGCCTGTCCCTTGCGCTCCTCCGGGGCCAACGCCGAGCGCGCCGGTGGGAATGGTGCTGAGGCCGAGCGAGTTGTTGAGAGCGAGGAACGACTCCCAGTTGAGGGTTTCATAGATGAGGCTGCCGCCGCCGCGAAGCACGGTGCGGTTGTTGCCGAAGAAGTCCCAGGCAAAACCGAGGCGAGGGGCGAATTGGTAGTGATCTCCGTTGTATGGAGCGTTGTACCCCTGGCCCACCTGTTCCAGGCCGGCCGTGGGGCTGAAGTTGCCCAGCAAGTTGTTGGCGTCCTTGATGACCGTGTTCAACTCATAGCGCAGGCCGAGGTTCAGGGTAAGGGTTTTGGTCACGCGCCAGTCGTCCTGCCCGAAGGCGGCAATGCCCCAGTTGTGAATGTGCCGGGTAGGGTCGCCTTCCAGCAGGGCGCCCGAGTCGGGAACACCGGCAAAGAAGTTTTCCAGTGATGAAGCGCCAGCGAAGGCCTCGGTCGAGGTCTTGAACTGGATTCTTCCGCGGCCGCCGGCATATGCGCCGCCGGAAAAGCCGTCTTGATGCAGTTCCCCGCCGAACATGAGGGCGTGTTTGCCGAAGGTGTAGGAGACGTGGTCGATAACCTGGTAGCGGGTGTCGGGGCCCTGAATCTTGGGCCAGTTGAAGCCTCCCAGTTCCTGCGTTGCGATGTAGAAGCCGCCTATGTTGATGCGCGGCAGCCCGCCGTAGAGTGGGTTGGTGACGCCAGTGTTGAGCCCATAGTCCGAGGCCGGCGTCGCATGGTCGGCGACAAAGGTGGGCTGGTAGAGCCTGTTGTAGCCGAATCGAATTTCGTTGAGAAGCTTAGGGGTTGCGATCCACAACCACGTCACGCCGGCAACCTGGGCGCGGGTGTGGATCAGGGTGAGCCACTTGGTCTGTAGCTCGTTGGCGTCGGAAACCGTACCGTTGTTGTTGCCGAAGAAGTACATGCCGCTGAGCGAGTGGCGCTGGTTGATGGTATAGTCCACCTTGCCGATGGCGTTGTCGCTGGTTACGTTGTTAGGCAGGCCGAAGTTGATGGTGGTAGCGCCCAGAGGGCTGGTGCCGTTGTTGGTGGGGAAGCCGCTGCCGTCGCAGGAGATGGGCGGACCCAGGGTGCAGCCGCCGATCTTCAGGCTGGGGATGCTGGGGGTAAAGCCGGCGGTGACGACCCCGGCGATGGCGTCCGGAACGCTGTTGACCGGATCACCACCCAGCGTGACGGTGGCCGGGGTAGTGAGCTGGCTGATGCTTGCAACCGAGTAGCGCTGTCCTTCGTAGCCGCCGAAGAAGAACATCTTGTCCTTTCGGATAGGCCCACCCGCTGTGCCGCCGTATTGCTCCAGGTTGCGCGGGTTCTTGACCCCGGTGGAGACGGTGTTGAAGTAGTTGCGGGCGTCCATGGGCGTGTCGCGGCCAAAGGCGTACGCTGTACCGTGCAGCGTGTTGGTGCCGGACTTAAGCGCAACGTTCACCATGGCGCCTGGCTTCCAGCCATACTCGGCCGGCGGATTCTCGATCAGATTGAACTCCTGAATCGCATCCACGGGAAGAATCGTCGCCGAGTCCCCGGCGATACCGGCTCCGTTGATGATGCTTTGGCCGGAAAACGGCTCGCTGTTGAACAGGCCGTCCACAATGTAGGCGTTGTCTTCCGCGCGGAGACCGTTGGTGCTGGTGGTGGAAAAGCCGCCGCCGGGATAGCGGACGACGCCGGGTCGCAACTGCAGCAGGTTCTCGTAGTTGCGCCCGTTCAGCGGCAGATCGTTGATCTCTTCGTTGCTCAGCGTGCCGCCCAGCGTGGAGGAGGTGGTGTCAATCAGCGGCGCTTCCGTGGTTACCACGACCGTTTCCGTGGTGGCGCCGGCTTGCAGCGTGAAGTCGATTTGCGAGTCGGCAGCTACCGAGACCTGAATGTCGCTACGCACCTCGGCCTTGAAGCCTTTGGCCATGACGCGGACCCTGTAAACGCCGGGGACGAGGTTGGGCGCCACGTATCCCCCGGCATCGGTGGTCACGAGGTTGCGATCCGTCCCGCGCTCCAGGTCCGTGACCTTCACGGAGGCGCCCGCAACGGATGCTCCCTGCGGGTCGGTCACGGTTCCCAGGATGCGGCCGGTGTTGGTTTGGCCGGCAAGAAAACTCGAAGAGAGTAGCAGGAAAGCGGTCACAAGAGCCGCAACCTTGTTTGTTGAGACCGGCTTGTATCTGCCGTCACAGTGTAGTGTGTTGATTCTCACAGCGGATTTTCCTCCCGTTCATATTTGCATTTGTACCCTGGTATGACAGCACTACCACGCCCACAAAACCACAGTCAAGAGAATTCTGAGGGAGGGTTAAAAATAATATTTGACAAGTGGCCGGCTGTCTGCGGTATATATGTCATACCAGTTATCGCGGCGGACCGGACACCCCGGCGCCGGCAGCCGGCAGGAAGAATTTGAGGATCTATGGCCATCGCAAGCGTGAATCCGGCAACCGGAGAAGTGCTGAAGACTTTTGCGGCTCTCAGTGACGAGGAATTGGCGGCGAAGCTGGATTTGGCTGCGGAAACCTTCAGAACCTACCGGCAAACAAGCTTTGCGTATCGCGCCGATCGGATGTTGCGTGCAGCCGAGATTCTGGAGTCTGAAAAGGAGAGCCTGGGCCGGCTGATGACCCTGGAGATGGGCAAACCGATCCAGTCGTCGATCGACGAGGTTGTCAAATCCGCCTGGGCCTGCCGCTATTATGCCGAACACGCCGAGCGGTTCCTGGCCGATGAAGAGATTGCCACCAGCGCGAGACGGAGTTATCTGCGCTATCAGCCGCTGGGGCCGGTGCTGGCGATCATGCCGTGGAACTACCCTTGCTGGCAGGTGGTGCGGTTTGCGGCTCCCGCCTTGATGGCGGGCAATGTGGGACTGCTCAAACATGCGTCGAACGTGCCGCAAAGCGCGCTGGCCATCGAAGATCTGTTCCTGCGCGCCGGATTCCCGGTGGGGGCCTTCCAGACGCTGTTGATCGGCGCCGTCAAGGTGGACCGGGTTCTGGACGATCCGCGCGTGGTGGCGGCCACCTTGACGGGCAGCGAAGGAGCCGGCGTCCAGGTAGGCATATCTGCCGCTAAACGTATCAAAAAAGTGGTCTTGGAGTTGGGCGGAAGCGATCCGTTCATCGTGATGGCCAGCGCCGGACTGGAGGAGGCGGCCACCACCGCTGTCAAAGCCCGCGTGGCCAACAACGGCCAGTCCTGCATCGCCGCCAAGCGCTTTATCGTTCAGGATTCAATTGCTGCCGCCTTTGCACAACAGATGGTGCGTCACATGGAAGCCTTGCGCATGGGAGACCCGCTGGACCCGGCCACCGAGCTGGGCCCGCTGGCGACCCCCGACGCTGTGTCCGATCTGGACCGCGATGTACAGCGATCAGTCCAGGCCGGAGCCCGCGTTCTGACCGGCGGCAGACCGGCGCCGGGACCAGGCTGCTTCTACCTGCCCACTGTCCTGACTGACATCCCTCGCAACTCCCCCGCCTACAGCGAGGAGCTTTTCGGGCCTGTCGCTTCCCTCTTCCGGGTCAAGGATGCGCACGAGGCGATCCGCATCGCCAACGATACTCGCTTCGGACTCGGCGCCAGCGTTTGGACACGCGACCCTGCCGAACGGGATATGCTCATCGATGGCATCGAGGCGGGCATGGTCTTTGTCAACAAGATGGTGGCTTCTGACCCGCGCGTGCCCTTCGGCGGCATCAAGCAGTCGGGATTCGGCCGGGAACTGGGCCCGCTGGGCATTCGTGAGTTCGCCAACATCAAGACCGTCTGGATTGAGAAGTAGCAGCACCGAAATCGGAAAAGTTTTCTCTTGCGTATAATTCGGCTCATTGGTATGATGGCTGAACCATGCGTTACCTTCGGAATCACGCAATGAAAATGGCTATTGGTGTGACAAAGAACCGAACCTTGGACGTACCGAGCGAACCGGCCGCAAATGCGCAGTGTGGCATCCTGTACAGTATTTCTACCAATGCCAACCTTTACGTTGGCGCTTCTAGGAGGATACCTATGCAAATGTACAAGGCGGTACGTACTGCCCGGCTTTATGAACAGATCGTCCAGCAGATTGAGCAGTCAATTGTTGGGGGCCGGCTCAACCCCGGTGACCAACTGCCCACAGAGCGGGAACTGGCGCAACAGTTCGGCGTGAGCCGGACGGCTGTGCGCGAGGCGGTCAAGACCCTCACCGAAAAGGGGTTGGTGGAGTCGTTCTCCGGCCGTGGCACGTTTGTTACCGCACCCCGGCCGCAGAGCTCACGGAAGTCGCTGGACGCCTTTTTTGAGACCGGCGACCTGGAGAACCCCGCCTGCCTGGTGGAACTGCGGGAGATCATCGAGCCGGAAGTGACCATCCTGGCCGCAACGCGGATTGAGGAGCAGCAGTTGGCCATGATGCGCGAGGCGGTTGCGGTGATGGACCGCAGCATGAAGCAGCCGGAGGCTTACATCGAGGCGGACCTGGACTTCCACCTTGCTCTGGCGGAGGCAGCGGGCAATCCGCTCATTCTGTCGCTGCTGGATTCAATTGTGGGCGTGCTGCGCAGCCAGCGACTGGGAATTTTTGGCGTGGAGGGCGGTCCGGAGCGGGGCCAGATCCATCACAAACTGATTCTGGAAGCGATTGAGCGGCGCGATCCGCCTGCGGCGCACGAAGCGATGCGGGCACACCTCGAGCAGATCCGGCGTGATTCGGCGGCGTCGGCTGACGGTCGGGCGAAACATTAACCAGGCAATCACAGCATAAGGGAGAGCGAATGGCGAATCTCGGATTTGTTGGTCTCGGCGTCATGGGAGGCCAGATGGTGAACAGACTGCTGAGCAAGGGACACCGCGTGACCGGTTACAACCGCACGCCGTCAAAGGCCGAGTGGCTGGTGAAGAAGGGCATGAAGCTGGCCAGCACGCCCCGCGAAGTTGCCGAGTCGGCAGACGTGGTCTTTGCCATGGTGACCAATGGAGCTGCCTTGAAGGGCATCGCCGAAGGACCCGATGGGCTGATTGCCGGTTTGAGCGCAGGCAAGATCTTCGCCGACATCAGCACTGTATATCCGGACCTGAGCCGGGAGATTGCGGAAAAGGTACGGGCGACGGGCGCCGACATGGTGGACACGCCGGTATCGGGATCTGTCATCACGCTGCAACAGGGGCAGTTGTCGGTGATGGTGGGCGGACGCAAGGAGACCTTCGAGCGCCTGAAGCCGCTGCTTGAGGACATCGGGCCGAAGGTGACGCACGTGGGCGGCAACGGCGTGGCGCTTTCCATGAAGATCGCCGTTAACCTGAACCTGGCGGTGCAGATGATGGCCTTTTCAGAGGGCTTGTTGCTGGCGGAGAAGAGCGGAATTCCGCGCGAGGTGGCTGTGGATGTGCTGGTGAACAGCGCCGTTGCTTCACCTAGCATCAAGTACCGGGGTCCGTTTGTGCTTCAACAGCCGGAGGAAGCATGGTTCGACGTGAACATGATGCAAAAGGACACGCTGCTGGCCATGGAGCTGGGCCGCAAGCTGGACGTGCCGGTCCCATCAACGGCGCTGGCCAATGAGTTCCTGACGGCGGCGCGTGGCATGGGCTGGGCAAAGCTGGATTACGCAGTCATGTTTGATGTGCTGGCAAAGATGTCGGGCATTGACACGGGAGTTGGCCAATGACTGACGCCACCGGACATCCCGTGGAAGTCCCAGCTTTGCCGGCGGAATGCGCCATCGTCGCCTACCGCCAGATGGTGCGAATCAGGCTGTTCGAGGACCAGGTGAACGAGCTCTACAAGCGGGGAATCATGCCCGGCCTGGCGCACCTCTACAGCGGTGAGGAGGCCGTCGCCGTCGGTGTTTGCGAGGCGCTGAACCGTGCAGACTACATCACAAGTACCCATCGCGGACACGGCCACTGCCTGGCCAAGGGAGCCAAGCCTGACCTGATGTTCGCCGAACTGCTGGGCAAGGAAGCCGGCTACTGCCGCGGCAAGGGCGGCTCGATGCACATTGCCGACCCCGCCACCGGCAACCTGGGTGCGAACGCGATTGTAGGCGGAAGCTTCGGCATTGCGACGGGCGCGGCGTTCACTTCAAAGCAACTCAAGAACGGGCGCGTTGCGGTGTGCTTCTTCGGAGAGGGCGCGCTGGGACAGGGACTCTTCTACGAAGAGTTGAACCTGGCGCAACTATGGAAGCTCCCGGTAATTTACGTGTGCGAAAACAATCTCTACACCGAGTACACGCATTTCAGTGAGTCGACGGCGGGCGATATCTGTGCACGGGCCACGGCCTTTGGCGTGCACGCTGAAACAGTAGATGGGCAGAGCGTGGAGACGGTTTACTCAACAGCTAAGCGGCTCATTGAACGCGCCCGTCAGGGAGAAGGCCCGGCGTTTCTTCTCTGCAATACCTATCGATATACGGGTCATCATGTGGGCGACATCAATCGCGAGTACTACCGCCCCAAACTGGAAGAGCTGGAGTGGAAGACCAATCGTGATCCCATCCAGTTGCACGGCGCTAGACTGATCGAAGAGGGCCTAGCCGATCAGGCCGCCCTCGATGCCATTCAGGCTGAGGGCCTGCGGGAGATGAAGGCCGCCGTGGAGTTCGCCGTCGCGGCGCCCTATCCTGGCCCGGAAGAAGTGGAGATGCACGTCTATGCCTGATGCTCCGATGCACGAACTCACATTTGCCCAGGCCGTGCGGGAGGCTCTCGCCGAGGAGATGCGCCGCGACGAGCGAGTGTGCATACTAGGGGAAGATGTAGCCGAGGCCGGCACTCCCTTCAAAGTGCTCTCTGGCCTGGTGGAGGAGTTCGGAACCAGCCGCGTGATTGACACGCCCATCTCCGAAGCCGGCTTTACCGGCGTTGCGGTGGGCGCCGCGATGACCGGATTGCGCCCCGTGGTGGACATCATGTTTGGCGACTTCCTGACGCTGACCATGGATCAGATGGTGAACCAGGCGGCCAAGGTTCACTATATGTCCGGCGGCAAGTGGAAGGTTCCGATGGTGCTGCGGACGACGCTTGGAGCTACCCGCCGCTCCGCCGCGCAACACTCGCAGTCGCTGCAGGCCTGGTTCAGCCACATCCCCGGCCTCAAGGTCGTGATTCCGTCCACGCCAGCCGACGCCAAGGGGCTTTTGAAGTCCGCCATTCGCGACGACAACCCGGTTGTCTTTTTCGAAGATAAGATGATGCACCACAAGCTGAAAGGCCCGGTGCCTTCCGGCGAATACACCATTCCTTTCTGCCTGGCGGACATCAAGCGCGCGGGCAAGGACATTTCGCTGGTGGCGACCAGCAGCATGGTGCAGGTGGCGCTGGATGCGGCAGAGATGCTGGCGGGCGTTGGCATCAGCGCGGAGGTGGTCGATCCGCGCACGCTGTGGCCGCTGGATGAGAAGACGCTGGTTGAATCCGTGCAGAAGACGTCGCGCGCCATCGTGCTGGACGAAGGCTACGGGCGCTACGGCGTGACGGCGGAACTGGCAGCGGTGATTGGCGAGCGCGCCTTCTACAGCCTCGACGGCCCGGTGCTGCGCATGGGCGCGATGCACGTGCCAATTCCATTTTCCCCGCCGCTTGAAGACCTGACCGTGGTGACTTCGAAGGATGTGTTTGAAGCGGCGCGAAAACTTTGCGGAAAGTCCTGAAGCTTAACCAGAAGGAGAAATACCATGGCACTGCCGACGAGCGGGACAATGGCGGTTGATTGGGAGCAGCGCATCGATTTCGAGCGCCTCCGCACCGAAAGACTGCAACGCGCGAAAGACCTGCTGGTGAAATCGGAGATGGGCGCGCTGCTCTGTTTCGACATGAACAACGTGCGCTACTTGACGGCGACGCACATCGGCACGTGGGCCCAGGACAAGGCCAATCGCTTTGTGCTGCTGCCGCAGAACGACGAACCTATTCTGTGGGACTTCGGATCGGCGGCGCGCCATCATCAGCTCCATTGCCCGTGGCTCGGTGAGCGCTCGCGGCCCGGCATCTCCATGCTGCGTGGAACCATGTCGCCGGAGCACGGCCGCGCTGAAGATGTCGCGAAGAAAATCCGCATCGAACTGGAACTGCGCGGCCTGCACAAGGAGCCGGTAGGCATCGATATCATCGAGCTGCCTGTTCTGTTTGCGCTGCAGCGCGAAGGCATCACGGTGGTGGACGGGCAGCAACTGATGTCGGAGGCGCGGGTGATCAAAACGCGCGACGAGATCGCGCTGCTGAACACGTCGGCAGCCATGGTGGACGCGGCCTACCACGATCTCTATATGGCCATGAAGCCGGGCATGCGCGAAAACGAGGCGGTGGGCCTGGTGAGCAAGATTCTCTACGACCTGGGCTCGGAATACGTCGAGGCAGTGAACGCCATCTCCGGCGAACGCTGCAATCCGCATCCTCACGTCTTCTCCGATCGCATGTTGCGGCCGGGCGATCCGGTCTACTACGACATTCTCCACTCCTACATGGGCTACCGCACCTGCTACTACCGCACGTTTTCCATCGGCTCGGCTTCGCAGTCAATGGTGGATGCGTACAAGCGCTGCCGCGATTATCTCGACGCGTCGATCGAGCTGATCCGACCGGGGCGCACCACCAGCGAAGTGGCTGCTGTGTGGCCCAAAGCAACGGATTTCGGCTTCCCCAACGAAGAAGCGGCCTTCGCGCTCCAGTACGGGCACGGCATTGGCCTCGCCATCTGGGAGAAGCCGGTCATCAGCCGCCTGGTCTCGCTCGATCATCCGCAGGAGATCAAGCCCGGCATGGTGTTTGCTCTCGAAACCTTCTGGCCGTCGAAGGACGGCTGGAGCGCGGCGCGCATCGAGGAAGAGATCGTGGTCACCGAAACAGGCCACGAAGTGATTACGCGCTTCCCCGCGGAGAAGCTTTTGGTGGCAGGGGCGCACTACTACACGACGGGCGGTCAGCTGCCGACCACGCGCGAACTGGAAAACCCGCCCAGCCAGGACGTGATCAACTTGCTCGTCGCCAGCGCGCGAACAGAAAGGGTGGGAAGTTAGCCGGGATTGGCTTGCGCCTTTTCCGCTCACACGCCTATGGCTACTCGTGTCATCATGCCCGCGCTTGAAGTGGCTCAGGAGACCGGCAAGCTAGTCTCATGGCTGAAGAATGAAGGCGACAGTGTCCGCAAAGGCGAACTGCTGCTGGAGATTGAAACCGACAAAGCCGTGATGGAAGTGGAGGCCGAGGCCGATGGCATTCTGACCGGCATCGCGGCTCAACCGGGAGAGGAATTTCCGGTCGGTCACGTAATCGCCTGGATACTGAGTCCCGGTGAAAGCATTCCGAGCGAAGGGAAGGCGGAGACCATTGCAACAGAGACACTCGCAGCCGCCCCGCAAAACGAAGAGCCGCTGAAACCGCAAGCAATTGCAGAGCAGATCGCAGCCCATGCGTCGCAAATCTCGCCCAAGGCGCGGCGACTGGCCAAAGAATCCGGCATCGACATCAGCAAGGTCAAAGGAACAGGCCCCGGCGGCGAGATTCTGGCTTCCGACATTCGCGACGCAATCGATGCGCAGGCCCAGCCCGCCGCTGCAGTTGCCGCTGCGGCGCCGGCTGCAGCACCAGCGTCTCCCGCGGCAGCAGAGCCAGAGCCGCTCAGTTCCATTGGCCGCCTGATGGCCGAACGCACCACTCAAAGCTGGACTTCCGTGCCGCACTTTTTTGTGGAGAGCGAGGTTGACGCCGGTGGTCTGAACCGCGTTCGCGCCGCTCTTGGGCCGGCCATCGAACAGGCTCACGGCGTCAAGCTCACCCACACCGATCTGTTGATTGCGCTGGTCGCGCGCACGCTCGTCAAGCATCCTCGGCTCAACGCCAGTTGGATCGACAACGGCATCCGCATCAATCCCGCCGTGAATATCTCCATCGCCATGGCCGTGGAGGATGGCGTAGTGGCCGCGGTTGTGGCCAACGCGAACACGGCGTCCCTGGCCGAGATTGCCAGACAGCGCCGCGAACTGACCGAGCGGGCGCGCGCTGGGCGGCTGCGCATGAGTGATCTGAAGGGAGGGACTTTCACCATCAGCAATCTGGGCATGTTCCACGTCGACTCGTTCAGCGCCATCATCTCGCCTCCTCAGGCCGCCATTCTCGCTGTGGGGGCCATCAAGGACCGCGTCGTTCCCATTCACGGCAGCGTTCTGGTCCGGCCCATGCTGCGGCTGACAGTCTCTGCCGATCACCGCATCGCCGACGGCGCAAAAGTCGCGGCATTCCTCCACGACCTGGCTTCCGCGCTTGAGGAGCCAGAGAAGTGGATTGAGTGAAGATGACTGCTCCAACTCCTCTGTCTGCCGCCTTACCGCTCAGATAGCCGTTCTGCTCATCTTCTCAGTGGAATTCAATCGCCGAAATTTGATAGACTCTTTGCGCAAGCCTATGTTCGTCACCGATCCTTTTCCCCTTACCGGATTGTGGAGTGAACAGATGCCTATCACATTGAATGTCAACAACGTGGCCGCCACGGTAGACGTGGCGCCAGATACGCCCCTCTTGTGGGTGCTGCGCGACATCCTGAACCTTAAAGGCTCCAAATTTGGATGCGGCATGGGGCTTTGCGGCGCCTGCACTGTTCTGGTGGGCGGCCATGCCGTTCGCTCCTGCATGACGAAAGTGGGCGGTGTTGGCAGCCAGCCGGTCACCACTATTGAAGGGCTTTCGCAAGATGGTCTACACCCAGTTCAGGTAGCCTGGGAGGCACTGGACGTGCCGCAGTGCGGCTATTGCCAGGCCGGCCAGATCATGTCTGCTACCGCGCTGCTTGCGCAAACGCCTCACCCAACGGACGCGGAGATCGACACCGCCATGAGCGGTAACCTCTGTCGTTGCGGGACGTATTCGCGCATTCGTCAAGCCATTCACCAGGCAGCGGAGGCGGACGCGACAGTCCGCGCCAAGTGAAGGAGGGCCATCCGGTGCGCATGAATCGGAGATTGTTTCTACAGTTGACGGCCCTTGCGGGCGGCGGCCTCGCTCTGTATCTTTATCGCTCGCCGCTCGCCGCAACTCAGGAGGCAGAGACACCGCCCGACCTCACACCGCAGGCCTTCATCCACATCGCTCCGGACGGCGTGGTCACCATCATGGCGCGCGCCTCAGAGTCCGGCCAGGGCATGCGCAACATGCTGCCCATGCTGATCGCCGAGGAACTGGATGTCGACTGGAAGGAAGTTCGCGTGCAGCAGGCCGATCTGAACGAGAAGATTTACGGCGAACAGTTTTCCGGAGGCTCCATGAACACGCCGGAGGGTTGGGAGCCGATGCGCCGCGTGGGGGCAGCCGGACGCCAACTGCTCATCACGGCTGCCGCGCAAACGTGGGGCGTGCTGGCAGCTGAATGTACCACACAATCTGGCCGAGTGCTTCACGCCGCCTCAGGGCGCTCCGCAGGTTATGGGGAGCTTGCCTCCAAAGCCGCTGCGCTGCCCGCACCCGCGCTCAACAGCGTAAAGCTCAAAGACCCCAGGGATTACCGCATCATTGGCCACTCGCAGGCGGGCGTTGACACCCACGCTATTGTCACTGGCAAGCCGCTCTACGGTATCGATGTCCAGTTGCCCGGCATGTTGTACGCGGCCATTGAAAAGGCTCCGGTGTTCGCCGGCAAGGTGAAAAGCGCCAACACTGATCAGATCAAAGCGCTGCCGGGCGTGCGCCATGTCCTGGTCATCGATGGCGGCATCACTCCCGCCGCCTACACGCCGTGGGAGCCAGGCATGGAACCGGGCATCGCGATCGTGGCCGACACCTGGTGGCAGGCGCAGCAGGCTCGCAAACAGCTAAAGGTCGACTGGGACCTTGGCCCCGCAGCTACGCAAAGCAGTGAGGGCTTCAAGAAGCGCGCTGAAGAGCTGCTCCAGGCGCCGCCCGGAACCACCGTGCGTAAGTATGGCGATATAGACGCGGCGCTCAAGTCATCGATTAAGGTCGTCGAGGCCACCTATGAATATCCGTTCATTGCCCACGTGACCATGGAGCCGCAGGGCGCCACGGCACACTGGAAGGATGGCAAGCTGGAGATGTGGTCGACCAGTACGCTGCCAGCCGACGGCCGCGGACTGGTAGCCAGGACGCTTGGCGGCATTCAGGAGAGTGACATCACCACCCACATGGTGCGCTCGGGAGGCAGCTTTGGCCGGCGGCTCCAGAACGACTACCTGGTGGAAGCCGCATGGATCGCCAAACGCGTGGACGCGCCGGTCAAGTTGCTCTGGTCCCGCGAAGATGACGTTGCTCACGACCCCTTCCGCCCTGGCGGAACCTTTGGGTTTAAAGCCGGCCTGGATGCGCAGGGCAAGATCACGGCCTGGCGGCAGCACTTTGTCACCTTTGGCGATGAAAAGCACTCGACCTCCGGTGGCGGCATCGAACAGGACACGTATCCTGCCGGTTTTCCGCCGGCTTACGCGCTTTACACCTCCGCACAGCCTCTCACGCTGCGCACGGGAGCGCTCCGCGCCCCCGGCGACAACGCCTACTGCTGGGTGGCGCAATCCTTCCTTGACGAGTTGGCTCATGCTGCCGGACGCGATCCGCTCGAGTTCCAGCTCGACCTGCTCAGCAACAAGCAAGCGCCCTGGTCCGCGGGCGAACACGACGCCGTGGGCGACCATGAGCCAACGGGACAGTCCGTTCTCATCCCGGAGCGGTACAAAGGCGTGCTTGAATTAGTCGCGGAAAAGTCAGGCTGGACTAAGCAGAGCAAGGAACCGGGACGCGGGATGGGCATTGCCGCATGGTTTTGCCATCTGGGCTACTTCGCTGAAGTTGCCGAAGTGAGCGTTGACGCGCAGAACAAGGTCACGGTGCATCAGATCTGGGTCGCTGGGGATATTGGCAGCCAAATCATCAACCCTGTGGCGGCCGAGAATCTCGCCTTTGGCGGCATCATGGAAGGCATGGGCCATATGGCGCAGGAAATAACGCTGGAGGATGGCGCGATCCAGCAGTCAAACTTCCATAACCACCCTCTTATGCGCATGAGGCAAGTGCCGAAGATCGAAGTCTATTGGCGCAAGACCGGCTACGCACCGACCGGGCTGGGCGAGCCGACACTGCCGCCGATTCTGCCCGCGGTGGGCAATGCCATCTTCGCTGCCACTGGCAAGAGGATTCGCACCCTGCCGCTCCGTCGGAGCGGGTTCAGTTGGGCTTGAAAACCCTTTGGCGATAAATCTCTTGCGCGAATCGCCAACGCAATCATCGAACACTTCATGCGGAGAAATCTCCAGGCTCCCGAGTTGCGGGTGGATAACTGGCAAACCGTCCTTTCTGCCCGTTGACTTGATTGGGTTCGCAAGGTTGCTCCTGGTTGTTCGAATTAGTGAAGCATCAGTTTCCATACTTACTTAATACCGGCGGACTGGCAAAAATGGCTACTATTTTCGGAATAATTCTGAAAATAGTGGCTTTGTGTCAAGGGCGGAGTAAAACCGGTTCTTCCTCATATTTGATGAAGGGTGGGCAGGGCCGAGGACAAGGGATTCTCCTTACGGGCCAGCCATCTGGATGGCGGTGGTGTCCGGCAGCTCCACGAGCACGCCCCGGTATGCGAATGACTTAGGATCGGGCAAGTGGCGGACGTCAGTTTTGACATACCGCGCCACGAAGAGATCGACAAACCCGTCTTGATCATAATCTGCCCAGGCCGCGCCAGCGCTGAATCCTCCAGCGCCGACGCCGGCTTTTTCGGTAACATCCTGAAATTTGCAGCCGCCCAGGTTGTGGTAGAGCACGTTGTGTCCGTAGCCGGTTACGTATAAGTCAGGCAGGCCGTCATTATCGAAGTCGGCAACGGCGAGGCCGGTTGCCCACCCTTTCGTCAACAGGCCGGAAGACTTAGTCACGTCGGTAAAATGGATCGCGCCTGAGGTGCCATCCTGCTGATAAAGCGTGACCATCAGATCGCCGCCCTTCAGATACCGGTCGATCGTCGAGTCATTCACGACGGCAATATCAAGTCTGCCGTCGTTGTTGCAATCAAAGAGCGCAATACCGTCGCCGCGCATGGTGTCCACTACATAGCGCCTATCGGCGGTCGAGAAGGGTACGGTGGTGAGTCCGGCTTGCCTGGAGATATCGCGAAAATGCATGAATGGTTTGGCAAGCCCAGCCGCAGGCGGGGCAAAAGGCTTTTCGCTGGTGGAGATGCCGGCAGCTGACGGCCCATTTGCGCGCGCGGATTCGGCCCCGGAATGAGAAGCCTGCGAATACGCGATGAGAACCGCGAGTATGCTCGCTGCGATGATCAACAACCGAACCATAGAGTTAACTGCACTTTAACACAATAAGTCGACTGGGTAAGTGGCTGCTGGCCGCAAGCCGCCGAATTGCAACAGAATAGCAGTATTCCAGCGTTGTAGCCGAGCCGCAGATATTATGATGGGAAGTGATAGCCGGAGAATACTAGGCATATGACCAACCCCTCACTCGCACCGTCGTATGCCCCGCGACTGATGTCGCTGGATGTGCTGCGAGGACTCACCATCGCTTTTATGATCATGGTGAACAACAACGGCGGTCCCGGATCGCGGAGTTTCATGAATCACAGCGCGTGGAATGGCATGACAGCCACAGACCTGGTTTTTCCGACTTTTGTGTTTGTGGTGGGCGCTTCGATTGCTTTTGCTTTTGAAGCTCGCCTGGCCCGCGGCGCAACGCGCGCTCAATTGGCGCTCCACACCTTGCGACGGGCGGCAGTTTTGTTTCTGTTGGGAATCGTGGTGAACAGCTTTCCATTTTTTAAGCTGGCTCACCTGCGCGTCTTTGGCGTCTTGCAGCGCATAGCCCTTTGTTATCTGGCCGTCGGCCTGTTTTATATATGGGACCGGCGCGTCAGCACAAAAGTCGCGGCGCTGGTGGCAGTGCTGGTGGGTTACTGGATTCTGCTTCGCTGGGTTCCCGTGCCCGGAGCCGGGATGCCGGGCAGAGATATTCCGTTCCTGGATGTAAGCCAGAATCTGACTTCGTGGCTTGATCGCCTTATCCTGCCCTATCACCTTTATCTGGAACCGCCGGAGTTCAACATGCGCGACCCCGAAGGATTGCTCAGCACCCTGCCCGCCATTGGCTCAGCGCTTCTTGGACTGTTGGCCGGACTATGGTTGCGCTCGCACAAGCCGCTGACCGCAAAAGTCTGGGGGCTGGCTGCCGGAGCAGCGGTTTGCCTGGCAACGGGCTACATGTGGTCTCACTGGTTTCCGCTCAACAAGAACCTGTGGACCAGCTCCTTTGTGCTGGTTGCGGCGGGCTGGTCGCTGGCAGGGCTGGCGTTTACGTTTTGGGCAGCCGACGTGCGTGGATGGCGCAAGGGGTGGACGTGGCCCTGGCTGGTGCTGGGCTCCAACGCCATCACCGCCTACATGTTCAGCGAACTGGCGTTAAGTGTCCTGTATAACATTCATTTCACCGCGGATGGACGGCGGACCGACGTGGTGGCCTGGGTCATCAGCCACCTTTTCGTGTACATTCCGGGCCATGGAGTTGGCCAATTTGCTTACTCGTTAACGGTTCTTGCATTTTGCTTTATTCCAGTATGGGTGCTCTACCGCAAAAAGATCTTCATCAAGGTGTAAGGGACAATATGATTTCGGCTGGCAAAATAACGACTTGCAAATCATTCCTTTTGTTGTGCGGGATTTTTCTTACTTCGCTGGCCGCTGCCGGACTGCGTGCGCAGATGGTGTCTCCATCGATTGACCGGCCTGACCAGCCGTTCTCTTACTTCTCCAGGCCAACGGACGAAATCGGCGTGATGGATGCCGAGGCTGCCACCGAGATTACTCCGGAGGGATATTTGCGCACCGGCTACGGAGAGCTGATGTTCTTCGCGGGTGCGGAGTACGCGCCCTCCAGCGTGCGCATCCGCACCCTTGAAGAAGGCCGCCTGCCCATCGTTCATTATGATTTTGAGCGCGATGGCGTGGCTTACCGCTTTACCCTTTTTGCATCGACTCTCGATGGCAAACCGGAGGGCACGCTCGTCAACTTCATCCGCATCACGATGAAGAACCTGGGCAGCGAGCCCACGCGTGCGATTCTTGCCGCGGGAATCCGCTACGACGCGCCTAACAACACCGGAGCGGGCCACGGCGACAACCGCTTTGACCGGCCGCGCGAGGGAAAATTCCCCGGCGACTATCGCCAGCTTGGCGAGAAGTTCAGCGCCGACTGGGTTTACGGCTTCTCTGACGGCGGATTTCTCCGCGATGGCCGCCTGCTCTACAGCTATCCGGCAGGCTATGCATCCCGCGGCTGGACCCTTCACGGCTACTACAACTATCTGCAGGAGATTGGCAAGCCGTCCAAGCTGAATGTTGACCCAACTGTTCCGGTGGGCATCGTCACTTACTCGCGGCTGCTCAAGCCCGGCGAAGAGTACGCGCTCGACTTCAAGATGCCGGTGGTTCCCACAGCCGATCCTGCGACGGTTGCGGCAATCAATCAGGCAAGTTTCTACAAGTCCGCGTTCCGCGTGTTCAAATTCTGGCGCGCAATTCTCGGCGAAGGCATGCAGATTAGCCTTCCTGAGAAGAAGGCGGTAGATACGTTTTACGCCAGCCTGGTTTATGACTTGATTGCCCGCGATCACATTGGCCCGGACTACATTCAGACCGTCAACAAGCTCCACTATCATGCCTTCTTTTTGCGCGACGGAGCCGACATCGCGCACAGCTACGATGTGACCGGGTACCCTGAGATTGCGAAACAGGATTTGGAATTCTTTTCAAAATCGCAGAAAGCGAACGGCAACTTTCTTTCGCAGGAGCAGCAGTACGACGGCTGGGGCGAGGCCGTCTGGGGCTACGCGCAGCATTACCGCATCACCCGCGACAAGGCCTTTGCCGAATGGGCGCTGCCGCAGATTGCCCGCGCCGTGGACTGGCTCAAACAGGCTCGCGCCGACGATCCGCTGCACATCATGCCGGCCAGCGATGTGCAGGACAACGAGTTTGTCCCCGGCCACCTGACGGGCTATAACTTTCTGGCGTTGAGCGGACTTAAGCTGGCCATTGAAATGGCGAACGGGACCGGCCACTCCGGCCTTGCCAAAGCATGGCGGGTGGAGTACGACGACTATCACCAGGCTTTCTTCAAAGTGCTGGAGGAGCGTGCCAGCGCGAACAACGGCTATATTCCGCCGGCGCTCGATGGGCAGAAGGGCGGCTACGACTGGGGCAACCTGCTGGCCGTGGTTCCGGAGCCAACGCTCGATCCCCACGACCCGCGCGTAACGGCGACGCTCAAAGCCACTCAGGCCAAGTACGCCGAGGGCATTATGACGTATGCCAACGGCGAATTTCTCCACCACTACTTGACCATCAAGAACACCATGACCGAGGCGATCCGCGGCGATCAGGAGCAGGCGGTGCGCGAGCTGTACGCGTTGCTGGTCCATACCAGCTCGACCCAAGCCGGCTTTGAATTTGCCATTTTGCCCTGGGGCGACCGCAACTTCGAGGACAACCTGGCCCCGCATGGATGGTTTGCCGCGGAGTACCGGACTCTGTTGCGCACCATGCTGGTCCGCGAAGAAGGAAACCAGCTCCACCTGCTCTCGGTCGTTTCGCCGGAGTGGATTGGCGCTGGCAAAAAGATCTCCGTCCGCCAGGCCCCCACGAACTTCGGCGCCATCGAGTTTTCTCTCGATCAACCGTCGGCGGACGAAGCAGTGCTTCATCTGAAATCTGCCTTTACCCAACCGCCGCAGAAGATTGTTGTCCATCTGCCATGGTTTGTTGATCTGAAGTCCGCCACTACCGACGGCAAGCCAGTCAAGGCCACCGACGGCGCGCTCTCAGTCCCTCCGGAGACAAAGGAAGTTCGCATCCACTGGACTCTCAAGCCCGGCGTACCCCGTCAGAGTTACGAAAGTGCGGTCAGGGAGTATAAAGCTGAATACGCCCGCCGCTACCAGATTCTGATGCACGGCGCGGCAGCGGGGAAAAACTAGAGGCTGTCATTACTCGTTGATGAAAGAGGTTTTGGTCGATAACATTGGCGGCAATCTTCGTCAGTGTATCGCCGTTTTATAGAAGCTGCTTCAAAACCTGGTTATGATACAGCTTCTGGTGACTCTCAAACGAGGCATTGTTTCGTGATAGTCCATTACCTTATCGATATGCCATGCGAGTCCACTGGAATCACTTTAATCTTTGGACCTCGCTGCATAATTTCCTCGCTCCTCTAGCGGCAGTGGTCGCTCAGTATATCCGTATGTGGATCAAGCGCCGCAACGCCCGCCTGGCGGGGCATTGGCCTGCAGTGAATGGACTGGTAATCTCCATCGAATAAACGGCCGTTATTAGGCTAATTCGAAGGGCTGGCTCTCAACCGAACCGACTTCTGCTACCGGCTGAAGATCACATACTGGCGCCCGGCATAGAGCCTGAAGCCGCCGGACGGGTCGGCCACAATCTGTAACGGCATGGGCCGCTTGAGTCCCGCATCCTCGCCCGCTTTCACCGTGAGCACGTCTTGCGCGCCCACGTCGGTGACCAGGAACTTGCCCCCAACGAATCCCGCGCCGTAGATGCCCGCGGCAAGGCTCTCGCCACCCACTTTGATGGGAACCTCGGTGATAAAGTAAGCTTGGAATCTCCCCGCCACGGCGGTCGAGTAACCGCTGGTGTCCACCAGGGTAGCCAGCACGTAGTGCCCGTCGGCAAACTTCACGCCGCCCGAGTTGCGCGCCTGCGTGGTTGCAGACTGCCCGCAGTAGTACACGCTGGCCGGCAGCAGTTTCTGCGTATCCGCCGGCTTCAGAATCGTTGCGCCGCCCTGCTGCGCCTTCATCAAGCCTGGCGCCGCCATCATCGACATGGCCAGCGCAGCGGCCGCAGCCATCTTCAAAATTGCGTGGTTACGCATCGTGAAACCTCCTTTTTTCTACTACGTACCGGAGTATATCGCACCCCGGACGATCAAGGACTGAACGGGTAATGTTTTTGGCTGGGGGTTTATGTTTCGGGGCTTAGGCTTCGATGGCTCCCCGGAGGGCGGAGGCGACTTCTTCCTGCTGGCCGGAGTCGATGCGGTTGAAGAAGGGCAGGGCGAGCGTGCGGCTGGCGATGGATTCGGTGATGGGCAGCGTGGCCTCTCCTGCGCTGAGGTGGTTGCGCCAGGCCGGTTGCAGATGGATGGGGGCAAAGTAGCGTCCGGTGGCGATGCCGCGCCGGGCGAGAGAGGCCTGCACACGGTCGCGGTCAACCTGTTCCGGCAGACGGACTACGTAAACGAACCAGCTGATGGCGCGGTTGGGGAGTGTGAGCGGCGGGAGTTCCAGGCCTGGGATTGAGTTGAGCAGAGCATCGTAGCGCTGGGCTGCGGCCTGGCGCAGGGCGAGCATCTCGGCGATGCGGCCCAACTGGACCCGGCCCACCGCACAGGCCAGCTCGGAGAGGCGGTAGTTGTAGCCCGGCTCGGCGTGGTCGAGCCAATCGCCGCTGCCCGAGCGGCCCTGATTGCGCAAGCTGCACAGGCGGGCGGCGTGGCCGGCATCGCGGGCCAGCACGGCGCCGCCTTCGCCGGTGGTGAGCTGCTTGTTGGGATAAAAGCCGAAGACGGCTAGGTCGCCGAAGCTGCCGGCGCGCCTCCCTTGGAACTGGGCACCTATAGCCTCGCTGGCGTCCTCGATTAAGGCCAGGTTGTGGCGGCGGGCAATGGTCTGCAGAGCGTCCATCTCCGCCGGAACGCCGAAGGTATGGACGACCAGCAGGGCGTGGGTGCGCGGCGAGACGGCCGGTTCGACGGCCTTGTCGGTGGAAAGCAGCACCACGCGTGCGCCGTGGATGACGGCCGCCTGGGTCAGGGTTTCCGTAGCAAAAATGTTGTTTTGGATGGCCGCCAGCGGCTGCTCCTCGATCAGCGGCACATGCTTATAAGCGGCGGCGTGAAAGACAATGCGCGGCGCGTGCGTGGCAAAAATTTCATCCAGCAGTGCGCGGTCGGCTGTGCTGCCGAGGATGGGCGTCATTTGTCCCGCAGCGCCGTAGTTTGCGGTCGCGGCGGCAGCCCATTCGCGCTCCAGGGTGTAAAGATGGCTTTCCGATGCCTCCAGCAGAACCAGCTTCGGCGGCATGAGCGCGGCAAGGCGGATAGCAAGTGTGGAGCCGATGGAGCCTCCCGCGCCGGTGATGAGAACCGGCTCCTGGCGCAGCGCATCGAGCACTTCGAGAGGCGGCGACGGCAAGGATGGACGCGCCAGAAAGCCGCGCCAATCGATGCTGTGGAGGGGCGGAATCACAGGACAAGTATAATCGGCCTGGGTTCCGTCCGGAGCCGAGTTAAGGCGCGAATCCATGTGGCGTTACAGCGCTCTCGATTATGCTGTGGATTCAGCGGCTTTTCGGTTGAAGTCTTCCGGCCGCTTCGGGAAAGGGACCTATGAGGGTAGTTGAGCCGTTGGCTTTTGTTCTTTTTGTTGCGACCGCGGCCGGAGCGCAGGCGCGCTTCGATGCCGAGGCGGTGCGGCTCAACAATCGCGGCGTGGCGCAAATGAGCCAGCAGTTTACCGAGCGTGCCGCGGATAGTTTTGCCGCAGCGCTCAAGAAAGATCCGAAGCTGGCGCAGGCGGCGGTTAATGAGGGCATTGCACTGCTCACTTTGCAAAGGCTGGACGAGGCCAAGAAGGCGCTGGAGCAGGCGATTGTGCTGGACCCCGACAGCGCACAAGCGTGGTACAACCTGGGCCTGGCGCAACACGCGGGCAATGAACTGGAGCCGGCGCTGGCCAGTTTTCAACATGCGGTAAAGCTCGACCCAAGGGACGCGGACTCCTATTATTTTCAGGGCGTTTGCTACCAGGAGATGAAACAGTTTGACAAGGCCATCGCGGTTTTGCAGAAGGCGTTGGAAGTGAATCCGCTGCATGCGTCGGCTGAGTTTGCCCTGGCGCGGGCGTTGCAGCGTACGGGCCACACGCCGGAGGCGAAGGTGCATTTCCTGCGCTTCCAGCACTTGGCCAACACCAAGATTTCATCACCGATTGGGCTGTCTTACGGCGAGCAGGGCCACTATTCGATTGTCACGCCGGTTGCCGAGCCGGGAGCGGGCCGGAGGGGGATGATTCCAGTACGAATGGTGGCGCAACCGATGGTTGCAGCAATCTCCCAGGTCCCAAAATCGGGACCTGGGGCACCCGCGCCTTTTACCACTACCGGCGGGGCATGCATGATGGACGTGGTCGGAGACGGCCGGATGGACCTGGTGTTAATGCAGACGGGCGCGCAAGCTATTCGAGTGCTGCACAACAAGGGCGACGGCAGCTTTGAAGAGTGGAACGCCGAGGCTGCGGGGCTGAAGGCGAATGGCCACGCGGTGGCCTGCGCGGTGGGCGATTTCAACGGCGATGGGCTGAATGATCTAGCGGTTGCGCTGGACGATGCGGTGCTGCTGTTTCGCAATTTGGGGCATGGGAAGTTCAAGGATGTAACCGCCGAGTCGGGGCTTGCTGCGCGCAACCTGCCTTCGGGGATAACGGTTGTGGACTACGACCACGACGGCAATCTGGATTTGCTGCTGACCGGCTCACCCATCAAACCAGGCGATGAATCAAACGTCTTATGGCGCAATAACGGCAACGGAACTTTTGCCGAGCGGACCGAGTCGACCGGGCTGGGCGGAAGCGGCCAGACGGCGGCGGCGATTCTCACTGACTTCAACAACGATCATGCCGTGGACCTGGCGGTAACCGGCGATGGGCCAGCTCCGCTGATTTATGTGAATCCGCGCGAGGGAAAATATCCAACGCAGCCGCTGTATGAGGGAAAGAATCTGCTGCCCACCATGGGCATTGCGGTTTTGGACTTTAACAAGGATGGCTGGATGGATATTGCCGTGACCCATGCCGGCGCGCCTGGATTGACGCTGTGGCGTAACGTGGAAGGTGCGAACCACGTGGGCAGACGGTTTGAGCGCGTGGAACTGCCGCTGCATGGCGCACTGCGCGGATGGGGAGTTACGCCCATCGACATCGACAACGACGGCTGGATCGACCTGGCGGCGATTATCGAAACGAAAGCGGGGCCGCGGGTACGCGTCTTCCGCAATCGCGGCGATGGCAGCTTTGAGGATGTGAGCCACGCACTGGGCCTGGACAGCGTGGTTCTGCACGCGCCGCACGGGCTGATTGCCGCCGATGTGGCTGGCGACGGCGCGGCGGATTTGATTGTGACGCAATTGAATGCGCCTCCGGTACTGCTGCGCAACGTGGGCGCAAACAAGAATCATTTTGTGCGTCTCGATCTGACCGGCTTTGCCGATAACAAAACGGCGATTGGCGCGAACGTGGAAGTCTTCGCCAACGGGCTTTGGCAGAAGTGGGAGCTGGCCGGCGCAGTGGGATACCAGACGCAGGCGCCGCCGCAGATTCTTGTGGGGCTTGGCGATGCGGAGGGGATTGACCTGTTGCGGATTCTGTGGCCGACGGGCGTGCTGCAGGACGAGATTGACTTGCCGCATACGCCGGTGATCGCGATGAAGGAAGCGGACCGCCGCGGCAGTTCGTGTCCGGTGCTCTTTGCGTGGGATGGGCATAAATACAAGTTAGTGACGGATGTGATTGGCGCGGCGGTGGTGGGCCACTGGTTCACGCCCACGCGGCGCAATACGCCCAATCCCGGCGAATGGATCAAGGTGGACGGCGCCGAGCTTGAGCCGGTGAACGGCCGGATGAGCCTGCGCTTCATGGAGCCGATGGAAGAGGTCAATTATATCGACCAGTTGCGGCTGGTCGCGGTCGATCATCCGGAGAATGTCGAGGTGAATCCCGACGAGCGATTCCTGGACGATCCGCCGTTTGCCTCGGGCCGCGTGGTGGCTTCGGCGGACTCGCGGTTGCCGGTGGGCGCGTGGGATGGGAAAGGTCGCGATGTTCTCGATCAGGTGAGCCGCCGCGATCACAGGTTTGCCAGTGGATTTACCGCGCTGCCCTGGGATGGATTCGCCAACCTACATGCGCTCACGCTCGATCTGGGCGAGATCAGGCAGGGCGCGCCGCTGAGACTGCTGATGACCGGCTATGTGAACTACTTCAGCGCTACTTCGCTCTATGCTGCGTGGCAGGCGGGCGTGAAGCCCATATCGCCTTACGTCGAGGCGCAGTTGCCCAATGGCGAATGGAAGCGGATCGCGGACGATGTAGGTTTTCCTGCGGGCCTGGAGCGCACTATTGTGGTGGATTTGACCGGCAAGCTGCCCGCAGGCGCGCGGCACATTCGGCTGGTGACGAATCTGGAGATTTATTGGGACCAGGTGCTCATCGACAATCATGCCGAGGCGGAAGCACGCACAGTGGAGCTGCCGCTGGCGTTGGCAACCCTTCATTTCCGCGGCTACCCAAAGCAGATCGAAGGCGCAAGCCCCGGCGATCTCGATTACGACTATGACCGAGTGAGTTTGACCGGGCCGTTCCAGCATCAACGCGGCAACTATACGCGCATGGGCGACGTGACCGCGCTGGTCAGCGGCATCGACGATCATTATGCCATCTTCGGCAGCGGCGAAGAGATCGCCGCGGAGTTCGACGCGACCAGGCTGCCTGCGCTGCCTGAACACTGGAAGCGCGACTACTTCTTCTACGCCAACGGATTTGTGAAGGATATGGATTGGTGGGATGCATCACCCTTTACCGTGGCGCAACTGCCTTTTCACAAGATGAGCAGCTATCCCTATCCGGCGAACGAAAAATTTCCCGACGATGTGGATGCGCTCGACTACCAATTGAATTGGAACGACAGGTGGGATTCAGGCGAGCCGGTGAGGTCCTATCGGTTCGACTATCGGCTGATGCCTTCAACTCCTGAGGGCGATCGAGCGCCTGCACCGGCCACGGCGGCGCGGCCATGAAAGATTTGGTGCTTGAACCCGCGGTGCGGCAACTGGAGCTACTGCGATCCGGCGAGATTTCCGTGGTTGAACTGGCCGAGGCGCACATCCAGCAGATTGAACGGCTGAATCCGCAGTTGAATGTATTCGCGGATTTCGACGCGGAGCGTGTCCGCGAGCGGGCGCGGAAGCACGATGAGTGGCGTGGAACGCGGTCCCGCAGGCCGTTGTTCGGATTGCCGGTGACCGTGAAGTCATCGATCGCGACGCGAGGATTCAAGTGCGAAATTGGGAGCCGGCTGCACGAGGGCGAAATTCCCGGCGAAGATGCGGTGGTTGTGGCGCGGCTGCGCGCGGCGGGAGCATTGATTCTGGGCACCACCAATTGCCCGGAATTTCTGATGGCCTACGAGACGGCGAACCTGTTGCATGGGCGCACGCTGAATCCATGGGACGTGGAGCGCACGCCAGGCGGGTCGAGCGGGGGCGAGTCGGCTGCCATCGCGGCAGGGCTTTCGGCGGCCGGCCTGGGCAGCGACAGTGGCGGCTCGGTGCGCGTGCCTGCGCACTTCACCGGTATCTGCTCGCTCAAGCCCACGCCGGGGCGCATTCCTGGCCGTGGCCACCTGCCGCCGTGTGTGGGACCGTTCCAGATTCTTGGGGCTATTGGGCCGTTGGCGCGCACAATTGCCGACGTCGCGCTGATGTTCCGCACGCTGAGCGGGCAAGATCCTTGCGATCCGGCAAGTCCGCCGGTTGCTTTGCGTGAGCTGGGGTTCAACGAACTGCGGGCGAATACCATTGGAGTTTTTGAGGACGACGGCCTCGTTCCAGTGACGCTGGAGACGCGCGCCGCGGTGAACGCCGCGGCGACTGCGCTGCGCGAGGCGGGCTTCCGCGTGGAGCCGTTCCGGCCGCGCGCGCTGGAGCAACTGCGCCAGTTGTGGTGGAAGTTTTTTGTGCAGTGCGGAGCCATGTTTTATGCGCCTGAGATTCGCGGGCGGGAGCATATGCTGAGCCCCATCTTCAGCGAGTTTCTTTCGATTGCCGAATTGGCGCCTCCGCTTGCGGCCACCGAGCTTCTGGATGCGTGGGCCGAGCTGGATATGTTGCGGGCGAAGACGCTGGCGGAGATGAGCGGGCATCCGGTGCTGCTGTGCCCGGTGGCAAGCATCCCGGCGTTTCGCCACGACGAGAGGGAGTGGATCATCGAGGGGCAAGCCGTGGAGTATCTTGACGCGGTGCGTCCTACGCAGTGGTTCAATACGTTGGCCGCACCGGCGGCGGTGGTCCCAGTGGGCAGTTCGCCGGAAGGGTTGCCGATTGGGGTGCAGATTGTTGCGCGTCCTTTTGAAGATGAGACGGCGCTGGGCGTTGCAGCGGTTGTAGATGCGGCATTTGGGTATAAGCCGCCGCCCATAGCGCGGTAGGTTCTAAAGAACTGTAGATAGGAATACCCATCTTAACCAATTCTCAAAAAATGCGAATTGGCAAAGTGGGGCATCCGCAGGGTTGATTGATCCCTGACCGCTGATCGCCGATCCCTGACCCCTGGCCCCTGGCTGCATCTCCACCTTTAGGTTGAGGCGTGGGACGCATAATCGCGGTAGTCTTGCACTTCCCCGGATAGGAGCGCGAAAGGTGTGCGAAAGCTGGCACGAACGGTTTGCCGAGACGCCGGATGTCCTGAAGAGCGCGCAGCGCCAGCACACCATTGTGCCGGTGCTGGACTTGGAGATAGGCGGCGGCAACTTCATCGTCATGGCGGGGCCATGCGCGGTTGAGACCGTGGCCCAACTGATGGCCACCGCCAACCACGTCCGCCGCCGCGGCGCGCGCATTCTGCGCGGCGGCGCCTTCAAACCGCGCAGTTCCCCTTATGCATTTCAAGGTCTCGGCCTGGAAGGGCTGAAGCTGCTGGCCCTCGCGCGCCAGGAGACTGGTCTGGCTATAGTCACTGAAGTCATGTCGGAAGACGACGTTCCCTTGGTGGCGGAGTACGCTGACATTCTGCAGATCGGTTCACGCAACATGGAGAACTATTCGCTGCTGGAGACGGCGGCACGCTCCGGCCGGCCGATGCTGCTGAAGCGAGGGATGATGGCCACAGTTGCCGATTTGCTGAGATCGGCGCAGATGGTGCTGGACAACGGCAACCCAAACGTTATCCTCTGCGAGCGCGGCATTCGCACCTTTGAAACGGCGACGCGAAACACCTTCGACGTGACGGCCATCGCGCTGCTCAAGCAAATTTCGCATCTTCCGGTGATTGCCGATCCAAGCCACGCGGCTGGGCATCGCGATCTGGTGCCAGCGCTGTCGCGCATTGCCGTAGCCGCCGGAGCCGATGGCCTAATCGTGGAGGTGCATCCCGACCCGGACAAGGCTTGGAGCGACGGCGAGCAGTCTCTGGATTTTGAAGGATTCGACGAGATGATGGCTTCGCTTGATCCGTATCTGACGTTGCGCAGACAGGGAATTGCGCCGCGTGAGCGCGAGACTCGGTTGCGCGAGGCGCTCCCTGCGCGGGTCATGGAGGCCGTTGGATGAGATTTCCAGCCAGAGTCTCGGCAATCCTTGGCTCGATTGCATTGGTGGTTCTGATTTGCGGGTTTGCGCCCAATTCGGCACAGAGTCCAACCGTTCCCGTCATAGTCACAGTCGCGCCCGTCTACCAGCCGCTGGCGGAATTGCGCGGACGAGAACGGTTTCCCCAAGGCGCGCAACTACTGGTGGTGCGCAACGGCAAAGTGGAGCCACTGGTTGCGGGTTTCGCGGCCACGGCGGACGCCGATGTTTCCTTCGATGGCAAGAACGTGCTGTTTGCGGGCAAGCAGGCTTCCGGCAACCCGTGGCAGATATGGGAATTGACGCTTGCGGATCGCTCCGTGCGCAAGGTGATTGCAACCGCGACCGATGCGGAGCGCCCGTTCTATCTGCCGGGCGGACGGATGGTCTGGGCGCAGCGCACGCCGTGGGGATTCCAACTGGAGTCCGCGGAAGACGGTCATCTGCCGGCATACACGTTCTTGAATCCGACGGCTGGACCGGGGGTGCTTCCGCTCACCTACATGCAGGCCAGCGCGTTCCCCGCGGATGTGCTGGCGGACGGGCGCATTCTGTTTGAAGCCGGCTTTCCGCTCGGCTCTGGAGCGACACCGGAGTTGTATCTGGTTTACGCAGATGGCTCAGGTGTTGAGTCGTACCGCTGCGATCACGGCCGGGCGCGCTGGGGCGGGACGCAATTGGCCTCGGGCGACGTGGTGTTCACGCACGGAGATTCACTGGCGCGCTTCACCTCGCCGCTGGCCCACGAGGCGCACATTGATGCGCCGCGCGCGGAGTACGCGGGCGCGATGGCCGAGACGGATTTGGGCGCCTGGCTGGTGAGCGCGCGGGCCGGCGCCGGCGCGCGGTTTGCGCTCAAGTTGTGGAAGCCGGGGGCGGCGGCGCTCGTAACAGTGTTCGCCGTGAGCGGGAAGGATATTGTCGAGCCGGTTCTGCTGGCGTCGCGCACACCTCCCAAGCGCCATCCCTCGGGTCTGCATCCCTGGGACTACGCCAATTTACTCGCGCTCGACTCGCGCCTGTCGCGCGACGGGAATTTAAAGAAGGCTCCCGCATCGGTGCGGCTGGAGACGATAACTGCCGGCGGTCACGCGATCATTACAGGCACGGCGCCGGTGGAAGTGGACGGATCCTTTTTCGTCAAGGTTCCGGCAGACCAGCCGATTCGCTTTGCGTTGCTCGATGAAAAGGGCGCAGTGCTGCGCCGGGAGCGCGGATGGTTCTGGATTCGCGGCGGCGAGCAGCGCATCTGCGTCGGCTGCCACACAGGACCAGAGCGCTCATCGGAAAATCGCGTGCCGAACGTACTGCTGCGCACGACGACGCCGGTTGATCTGACAGGCTCGGCGCAGATAGAAGCATCGCCGCAGAAAACTTCGGGATCCCCGCGGACAGGTCTTAGTCCGCGGGGTGGCTCGCCGGGGGGCAATTGAAATGAGTCTTCGTCTTCTTCTTTTATTGGGCGCGGGTTGCATGGCTGCCGCGCAAACTGCACCTCAGGCTCCGGCTGCTTCCCCGGTTCAGCCCGCGTCTGCCACGCAAGCGCAGTCTGCCGCGCCACAAGTAGCGCAGGATCCCGTTATTCGCTTTGAAGATGCCAGCAATAAGGCGGGCATCAACTTTGTTCACAGCTTTGGGTCGCGGCAACTGGGATCGCTGCTAGAGGGTACGGGCGCGGGCTGCATCTGGTTCGACTACAACAACTCCGGCCTGGAGTCTCTTTACGTGGTGAACGGACGGCCGCTGGACGACTCGATGCATCCCTATCCGCTCAAGGAGAAGCCGGCAATGCCGCCACATAATCATCTCTATCGCAACGAAGGCAACGGCCACTTTACCGATGTAACGAAGCAATCCGGCCTCGATCCGGACATGTACGGAATGGCGGTGACAGCAGCGGACTATGACAACGACGGCTTTATCGATCTTCTGGTGACAGGCTACGGAAAGACGATTCTCTATCACAACGACGGCAACGGCCACTTTACCGATGTAACCGCAAAGGCCGGCATCAAGGTGGACGGCTGGGCGATCAGCTCCACCTGGCTGGACTACGACAAGGACGGATGCGTCGATCTGTTCATTGGCCGTTACGTCAAATTCGATCCCAAGTACCGTGCTTTCTATGCCGCGGATAACTATCCGGGACCGCTGGACTACGAGGGCGAAACCAACAAGCTCTATCACAACAACTGCGACGGAACATTTACGGACGTGACCGATAAGTCTGGCATCGGCGCTTATGTGGGCCGCACCATGGGCGTGACCGCGGCGGACTTCGACAACGACGGATGGGATGACATTTACGTTGCCAACGACCGCACGGAAAACTTCCTTTTCCACAACAAACACGATGGAACCTTTGAGGAAATCGGGAGCGAGACGGGCACGGCCTACGGGCAGAATGGCGAGTCGACTTCGTCGATGGGGCCGGTCTTCGCCGATCTTGAAGGCCGTGGTGTACTGGACTTATGGGTGACCGACGGACACTACAACCGGCTTCTGCATAACACGGGGAAGATGAGCTTTGAAGACATCGGCGCGTCCAACGGGGTCTCGCAGACCAATGGGCAATACGTCAGTTGGGGCACTGGCGTCTACGACTTCGACAACAGCGGACAGCTCGACATTCTCATCTTTCACGGCGGACTTATTCATCTGATTCCGCAGGAGCACACGCTGTTTCGCGGACTGGGCGAAGGGAAATTCGCCGATGTTTCGCGCGAGGCCGGGCCGGTGATGAGTGAGCGCACAACGGCTCGCGGCGCCTGTTTTGCTGATTACGACAACGACGGCAAGGTCGATGCGTTCGTGGTGAACCTGGGCGCGAAGGGAACGCTGCTACACAATGTCTCAACGAATACCGGGCATTGGATCGCGATCAAGCTTGTGGGCACAAAGAGCAATCGCGACGGCATCGGTGCACGCGTTGAAGTTTTTGCCGCGGGCAAACGCCAAACGGCAGAGCGCGTGGCCGGCTCAGGTTATCTTTCACAGAACGATGAACGCCTGCACTTCGGACTGGGCGCTGCCACCACTATCGACAAGCTGATCGTTCGCTGGCCGAGCGGGATCGAGCAGACGCTAGAGAAACTCAGCGTGGATAAAGTGCTCACAGTGCAGGAGCCGGGCGAAAGGAAGTCGAAGTGAGCCAGCGCTTCCAAACCGCAATGGGTACGGGGCTGGCGGCGGTGGCCGTGACGTTGCTCGCGGCCGCCTTCATCCTCGCCGGTTCTGCGCAGTCTCCACATGACTCATATAACACGGCTCCGACTCCTGAGCCCCGCACCTTTCTCGCACCCACAAACCTGAAAGTGCTGCCCAAGAACCTTACTGGTCAGCAGGTCCACAACATCATGGAACAGTGGGTAGCTTCGCTGGGCACCCAGTGCAACTCCTGCCACACTGAGGATCCCCACAATATCGGCCCCAACGGCCAGCCGCGTCTCAACTTTGCCGACGATTCCAAACCGATGAAGGCGGTGGCTCGCACTATGTATTCGATGACCGAGGAGATCAACAAAGGTTACTTGGCCAAGATCGACACCTCCGGTGATCCGGTGACCTGCGGCACCTGCCATCGCGGCCGTCTTGTTCTCAAGCCATTCGTCACCTCCTCCGATGCGACGCCGCCGGTAACCAGGAGGTTGCCTGGATCCGGGGAACAGCCGCTCCCGCAAACGAACGCCGACGATGCCGTGGACTACGCTTCACCGCTTGAGGTTATGATTTCGCCGGATGGAACACGGCTTTATGTGCTGTGCCAGCAGAGTAAAGAGGTGCGGGTGCTGGATGCGGCCAGCTTTGTGGTGATCAAGAACATTGCGGTGGGGCGCGTGCCGCGCGGGTTTTCGCTTTCGCCGGACGGCGGACGGTTGTTTGTGACCAATTCGTGGGACGATACGCTCTCGGTGATCGATACGAGCACGCTGGCAGTAGTGGCGACGTGGCCGGTGGGCGCGGAGCCGTCGAGCGTGGTGGAGGACGGCTGGGGCAAGCGGCTCTTCGTGGCCAATCGCATCAGCAACGATGTGGCCGTGCTCAATGCTCAAACCGGGGTGGAAGAGAAGCGGCTGGTGGCGGGACGCGGCGCGAGTTACATGACGCTTTCTCCCGACGGCAGCCGGCTTTACGTTACTCATGTTTATCCGAACCCGCCGCGGGTGCGGAGCGATAGGGACAACCGCACGGCGCCTGAGTCGGAGATTACCGTGATCGACGTGGCGCGCGCGGTAGTGGTCGATCGCATTCCGCTGCACAGTATCGCCGGAGTCTTTCACGTGGCGGTCTCTACCGATGGCCGACTGGGTGTTGTGGCGGAGTATCATCCCAAGAACATGGTTCCGCTGGCGCATCTGGAGCACGGCGGGTACTTCACCGATTCGCTCACACTCTTCGGCGCGGACGTGGGCCTGCCGGTGGAGATTCCACTGGATGAATTGGAGCGTTATGCATCGCGGCCCTTCAGTGTAGCTATCGCGCCAGACAAATCGCGCATCTATGTCAGCTGCGAAGGCTCCGATATGGTCATCGCCATCGATGTGCCGCGGCTGCTGCGCTTCATTCACGCGCGGCCTCATCCGCAATCCGGCTCTATCGCGCAGGATCTCTCCGCCAGCGCAAATTATGTAGTAGCGCGCGTTTCCGTGGAACACGATCCGCGCGGGCTGACGCTGAGCCGCGATGGGCGCAGACTGTTCGTGGCCAATCGGCTGGATGACACGATCAGCGTTATCGCTACGCGCAGCAATCACGTGGTCGCCACCATCGCGCTGGCCGGGCCGAAGACCGTCTCTCCGATCCGCCACGGCGAGCAGACCTTCTACACCTCGCGCTACTCGTTCCAGGGGCAGATCGGCTGCGCTAACTGCCATATCGATTCCACTTTCGACGGTCTTGAGTGGAACCTGGAACCCGATGGCTTTGGCCGCAACATCGTGGACAACAAGCTACTCGAGGGCATCAAGGACACCGAGCCTTACAAGTGGACGGGCACCAATCCCAACATACCGACCGAGTGCGGGCCGCGGACGGAAAAATACTTTTGGCGGTCGGAGACTTACGACGATCTCACGCTTGCCGATCTGACCCTCTACATTCGCAGCCTGCCGCCGCGGCCCAACCGCTGGAAGTTGCCAGGCTATGAACTAACACCGGCCCAGGAACGCGGCCGGGCATTGTTTGTGCGCTCGGTGGACAAGTTTGGCAAACCGATTCCAGTAACCAACCGCTGCTCCTATTGCCACAGCGGCTCAAAGGGCACCAACCAGAAAATCTTCGACGTGGGCACGCGCAAGCCCACGGATAATTCCGGCCTTTACAAGTCGGCGCCGTTGACCAACATCGCGCTCACCGCGCCTTATCTGCATGACGGTTCAGCGGCCACGCTTGAGGAGATCTGGACAGTTTACAACTCCGAGGACAAACACGGCCGCACCAACGACCTGACCAAGGATGAACTCAACGATCTAGTCGAGTACCTGAGGACGCGATGATGAAGCTTACATGCAACACGTTCGCACCGCGGGTGATTTTGGCCACCGCATGGTTGCTGGTTGCCGCACCGGTGGCCGCGCCGCAGCCTGCGCCTGGTGTTCAAAAAACTCATGCCGCATTACCGGCGTCTGCCGCGCATGTGCTGCCGCGCTACCGATTTGAAAACTTCACCACGGCAAATGGCTTGCCCGACAATCACGTCTACTCTGTGCTGGTGGATGGAGACCGCATTTGGGCGGGCACGGACAATGGCCTTGGGCTTTACGAAAACGGCAAGTGGAAGAGCTATACCACGAAGGATGGCCTGGCGCATCGAGCCGTGCTCTCGCTGGCACTGGACAGCCGCACCGGCGACGTGTGGGCCGGCACCATGGGCGGACTGAGCCGCATCTCGGGAGGGCGCATCGACAGCTTCACACAGTTGAGCTCGGGGCTGAGCAACGATGTGGTGTACGGCGTTTCAGTGGAGGGCGAGAACGTGTGGGTAGCCACGGCTGCCGGCGGTTGCCGCTTCAATACCCGTACCGGCCAGTGGGCGCTCTATAACGAACGCAACACGCCCATGATGGAGATTTGGACCTACGGAGTTTCCGCCACTCCCACCAAGGTCTATTATGCCGTGTGGGGCAGCGGCGTTCTCGAGTATGACCAGAAGACCGGCCGCTGGGATAAGTACGACGATCCCGACGGCGAAAACGAGATGGTGCTCTTCAAGGATCAAGGCCTGATCCACGAGATTGTCACCTCGGTCAGTTATGTTGACAACATTCTGTGGGCCGCCACGTACTTTGGAGCGAGCCGCTACGATGGCCGCTACTGGCATAACTTTCTCACCAAAGACAGCGGACTTCCCTCGAACTTCATCAACTTTATCAAGGGCGTCGACGGCAAACGCGCTTGGTTCTGCACCGACAAGGGGCTGGCTTACTACGACGGCGTCAACTGGGCTGTCTATCGCCCCTCGCTCAAAGACGGCAAACCCGAGATGACGGTGCGCAACGCGCAAGGCAAGGTAACGCCGGTCACCGTCAGCACCGCGCCATCCCACAACTATATTCTCGGCATCGACTTTCAAGGCGACGATATATGGGTCGCAACCGCCAAGGGATTAAGCCACGGAATTCGACAACAACAATAAGGGCAAAAGGAGCAACATCACCATGAATGCATTAGCGGATATTCTGGAAGCCATCGCGCACGCGCCCATCGAAAAGCGCGCCATAACCAATCACGCCGTGCTCAACGAGGCCTACGCCTACGCCAAGCCGAGTTCGTTCTCGCGCGGCATTAGAATTGATATCGGCGGCGTCGCCATTCTGCTGATCTCGGGCACGGCCTCGATTGACGAGCACGGCGTCAGTGTTCACATCGGCGATTTTCCCGCTCAACTGCGGCGCACCTTCGACAACATCACCGGCTTGCTCGAGGCCGAAGGATGCACCTGGCACGACATCGTGCGCACCAGTTGCTATCTGCGGGACATCGATCGCGACTACGACGTCTTCAATGCCGGACGCACCGCGTTTTTCAAAGAGCAGGGGCTCGATCCGCTGCCCGCGTCCACCGGCATCCAGGCACATCTCTGCCGCCCTGAACTGCTTATCGAAATCGAGGCCATCGCAATGTTCCGTACGGACAAAGGCTCAAACAACAAGGAGTAGTTCTCATGCGCAAGGGATGGTTGCTGATTACAGTGTGTGCGCTGGCCTCAGTGTGCGCGGCAAACCTTGCCGCGCAATATTCAGGTCAGAACGCCGGCCAGGCGGCGAGTCAGTACGAAATCCCGGCTAAGGTTACGGGCACGGGAACCTGCACTTGCGGTGCGCATCCTCCCGGCGCTCCCAAGGACCGTGAAGTTGCGCCCTACGCGGGAGAGCCGGAAGACCTGAGCCCATTCGAGAAGTTTTCCACCCCTTACTATCTCAACTACACCCATCCCAACATCTACTCTGGCGCGGGGCGAGACATTCCTGAGCCGAAAAATATCAGCGAAGTGCGTATAGGATTTTTTGGACCCATCGAGCATAATCCAGATTCGGTCTATGGCCTGCGCATGTTGCGCGGCGCGCAATTGGCCATTGAGGAAGCCAACGCCCACGGCGGATACGGGGGCAAACCTTTCCGCCTGATGCTGCACAACGATTACGATAACTGGCAGGCCAAGGCGGTATACGGCGACGACCGCCCCACCGATCCCACCATCTGGGGTTCGGCCTCCAATGAAGTTGTGAATATGATCTACGAAGATCAGGATTGGGCGATTTTCGGGTCTATCAGCTCCGAGTCCACGCATATTGCTTTGCGCGTGTCCTTGCGCGCGGAGATTCCCATTGTGAACTCCGCATCCACCGATCCTACGATTCCCGAAACTTACATCCCGTGGTACTTCACTGACCTGCAGGACGATCGCGTACAGTGTTATACGCTGGCCCGCCGCATCTTCTCCGAATTGGGGCTGAAACGCGTGGGGATTTTGCGCGTGAATAACCGCTATGGCCGGCTTGGCGTTCCCAAGTTGCGTGATGCCTCTAGGCGGTTGGGCCACCCTGTGGTTATCGAACAAAAGTTCATGCCTGGGGATACTGATTTCACGCGGCAACTCAAGGTGATCCGCGATTCGCGCACTGACGCCATCGTGTTGTGGGCAGACGAGCCGCAAGCGGCTACAATCCTCAAGGAGATGCGCGACCTGGGGATGAAGCAGCGTGTCTTCGGCTCCTATCGCACTCTTGGTCCCACGTTGCTGGCCGAGGCTGGTGATGCAGCAGAAGGATTCGAGGCTATCTTCCCTTATGACCCCTCGCGCAACAATCCGCGCTGGCTCGACTTCAACCGACGCTTCGAAGACCGCTTCCACGAGAAGCCAGAGCAGTTTGCCTCGCTGGCTTATGACGCAATGAACATGCTGCTGGATTCAATCTGCAAAGCCGGACTGAATCGCGCGCGGATTCATGATGCGTTAGCGGACATAGAAGAATACGACGGCGTAACCGGGCACATGGTCTTCGATCCCAACCAAAAAAATGTCGCACCAATGTACCTTGGCACTGTGCATAACGGCGCGATTACTTATCGTCTGGCGACAATGGATAAGGAGCCTGCGCCGCAGCCTGTAGCAGCAACGCCGTTAGTGCCTTATGCGCGTGTTGGCGAGGATGGCGTGGACTATGCAGGCCCGCATCTTCCTGACCTGAAAGGGCCCGTGCGCGTGGTCCTCTTTGGTCCGCATGCAAAGGAAGTTGCTCAGTCGCAGGAGATGCAGGCGGCGTTGAAAGCCGGCGCGGCGAAGGAGAAGATGTGGACGCTGCTGCCAGTGGCCAGCGATCAGAACTGGGGCGCAGCTTCAACGCAATTGGTTCATGCTCTGATGGACGAACATGCGTTGGCTATCGTGGCGCTGGACCGCGATGCCGCGCACCTTGCCGAGCAATTGGCGCTCAAGACCTTTGTTCCGGTGATTGCCCTGAGCAGCGACAAGAAGCTGACTTCAACAAACATTCCGTGGATATTTCGCTTGCCTGAGCAAACCGCTCCAGCCGCGGCGCTCAGCCTGCTGGAAGCAGCCGCACTCCGCAGTGGCATTAATCCAGAACGGCTCAGAGATGTGCTGGCTTCCGGGGATTCGGTTTCGGGATATGCATTTCTGCCTACCGGCGAGCCACGCTTCTAGTTGACCGTTACTGCTCGCCCAACTCGAAGGGAATGCCAAACCGTCCAATTTGAATCAGTGCTCTGTCTGCGGGAGGCCAGATGTGCAGGCTCTCTACGCGGCTAGTCCCAGCAATGCGGTGCGCCTCCGCAGTGCCCATCGGCGAGCCCGTCGCAGCCTCATAGAAGTGCACGCTCAGCGCATCGCCTGACTGTGCGCGCGTCCATCCAAAAACATAATCTCCGGGCTTGAGCGCTATTCCCCCGATGCGGACTGGCGTCTGCACAATCAGGTAGTGCGAATATTTTCCCTCCGCGGAGTACCCGGCCGTCAGCAGAACCACCCCGGCGATAAATCGGCCCCGGCCATTCACGATGCCTGAAGCGGTGCGCATCTCGGTCTCGATGTGTTCCTTTTCTACCGGCGCCCGCGCCGGCAGCAGCGACGCCAGCTCAGCATCCGTGGCTTGCCGCCAAGCCGTTCTTTGCGCCTGTGCTATCGGTGCAAGCGGATACAAAAACAAAAGAAAAAATCCCGGAAGAATTAACTGTTGGGTCAGGTTTTGGCTCATAGCTTTGGCTTTCTGAGGGATTCGAGTGTAACGATCCCGCGCTGAATGGCGGCCGTAGCAGCCTGCGTCCGGTCTGTCACGCCCAGCTTGCTGAGCAGGTTGTTGATGTGGGTCTTAACTGTGGCCTCTGAAATCTCCAACTCAGTCGCGATCTCCTTGTTGCTCTTGCCTTGAACAATCTGCTCAAGCACGTCGAACTCGCGAGGCGTCAGCTCCTCTGTGCACATGCGCTCGACCAGCCTCTGCGCAATCGCCAGCGGAATGTGCGACTTCCCCTCGTGAACCGTGCGGATCGTTGCGATCAACTCTCCTGAAGTCATGCCCTTGAGCAGGTAGGCGCGCGCGCCGGCCTGCAAAGCGCGATAGATGTCCTCGTCGCCATCGTAGGTGGTAAGCACAATGAAGCGCGCCTGCGGCGTCTCCATGCGGATGCGCTGAATCACGTCCACGCCGCCCATCCGCGGCAGCCGCAGATCGATGAGCGCGACATCCGGCTGGTGCTTGCGATACTCCGCGATGGCCTCCACGCCGTCCGCGGCCTCACCCACCACTTCCAGGCCTTCCGCCACGTTCAACAGAGCAACCAGCCCCTGGCGCACCACGTGGTGGTCTTCCACAACCAGCACGCGAATCGATTTCTTGGTCACCCCTGCTCCTTCTGTATCTCCCGCAAATTCCGGGTACCCCAGGTCCCGTTTTTGAGACCGGGAAATCACAAACCTCAACTGCTTCTGGCCTCACGCGTCGCAGCAGCAGTTAGCCGGACCGTGGTTCCAACCCCCGGCCCACTGTTCACCTCCAGCGTACCGCCAATGACCGCCGCGCGCTCTCTCATCCCGGTCAGTCCGTAATGTCCTGCCACTGACTCCGGTGTCCGATCCGCCGCGAACCCGCGACCATCGTCGCGCACTTCCAGAGCAATAGCTGCCGTACCATACTCCAACTGGACGAAGAGATGCCGCGCCCCTGCGTGCTTCTTCACATTATGGATGGCTTCCTGAGCAATGCGCAGAATTTCGCGCTCGGTTCCCGGCGGCATGGAGCGGTATGCGCCGAAGACGCTGAACGTAGCCTCCAATCCGTGGCCGCACTCAGACTCCACCATGCGGCGCAGGCGAACCGGCAGCGTGGTCTCGTCTGAGTCCTGCGAGCGCAGCGCCCAAATCGACTGCCGTGCGTCATCAAGCCCCTCGCGAACGTAGCCGCGAGTCTGGTCCAGATGCTTTGCCGCAGCCTCCGCCTTATTCAGCCGCAGTAGTTCCGACAGCACTTCCAGCTGCACCGAGATGCCTACATAGCCCTGGGCCAGCGTGTCGTGAATCTCGCGCGCGATGCGGTTGCGCTCGCCCAGCACGGCGCGAAACTCGCCTTCGGCCCGGCGCAGCCGCAGCCGCAGCAGCACCACTGCCATGCCCACAACAGATGCCAGCAGCAGCGCATAAAACCAGACGGTTTGATAATAGTGCGGACGCAGTTCAAAGGTAAGCGCCGCGCCCTCGGTGTTCCAAAGCCCGTCGTTGTTGGCTGCTTGCACACGGAAGGTGTAGCGGCCCGGCGGAATATTCGTGTAGTATGCGGAGCGCCGCGTACCGGCCTCGGTCCAGCCGCGGTCGAAACCCTCCAGCATAAAGCGGTAGCGCACCTTCTGTGGCGCGCTAAAGCACAGTCCTGCGTAATCAAATTGGAAGTGTACGTGTCCTGCCTCAACGCGCAAGGAAGAGCCTGCCGCATGTAGTGCCTGGGGTACATCGTCCACCGCAAAGCGCTCCAGCGTCACCGGTGGCGCAACGGTGTTCACCGGAAAGTGCGCCGGGTCCACCTCCACCAGCCCCTTCGGCGTGGCAAACCAAAGCCGTCCGTCGCGCGAGCGCCAGGCCGAAGGGTGGCTGTTGGTGGCCATCTCCCGGCTGCGCAGCCCATCGGCCGGCCCAAACTCCATGCATGGTGATCGGTCAATGCCTGGTTTATCATCGCAACGCGTAATCCCGTTGCCGGTTGCAAACCATAGATGGCCGCTGCTGTCGTCGAGAATCGCATGAATACTCGCATGATCCATGCCGGATGGGAAAACTTGCCCTGAGCGAAGGTTCACCGTATCTCCCACGCCCCCGAAAAACTGTTCTCCATCCCACAAGTCCCAGCCGCTGTCCTGAGTACCGATCAGCAAGGTCTCATCACCGATCGGCGTTGTTGCGCCTTTGCGCGTGGCGAGAGCCGTAATCACATTACTCGAGAGGCCATTCTGCGTCGTAAAGTTCTCAATCTTCCCCTCATGCAGCCGCGACAACCCCGCCAGCGTCGCCACCCAAAGGTCCCCATGCGCATCCCGCGCCATGGCGCCCACCAGATCGCTGCCCAGTCCGTTCGCCTGCGTGAAGGTCACCATCTGCGCGCTGGAAGGCATTCCCACCTTCAATCCAGTCCAGTGCGTCAGGCCGCGCCGCGTGCCAATCCACAGCGAACCATCGGCGTCTGCCAGCAGGGAACGGATGAAATCGTCCGGCAGCCCGTCCGCCGAAGTAAAAGCATCAATCTTTCCCGCGCGAATCCGATTCAGCCCGTCCGGCGTCCCCACCCAAAGGTCGCCGTTGGGCGCGGTAGCCAACGACAGAATCACATCACTCATCAGTCCGTTGCGTACCGTGTAACTCTTCACTAGCATTGAGTTCATGCCCGCCACGCCAGGCTTAAAGGCATTCAACCCGCCTCCGCTCGTCCCCACCCACAGCGTCCCTGCGCTGTCCTCGACTACCGCAGTAGTCGAATCGGAAGAAAGCCCCTCCTGCGCTCCAAGAATCCGGAAGCGCTGATCGCGCAGAATGTGCAGCCCGCCGGTCTCAGTCCCTACCCAAAGGTTGCCCTCGCGGTCTTCCATCAGCGTCAGCACCGACGCCGTAGCCAGCGGATCAGTCACCGGCAGCCGTTGCAATTTTCCCTCAGTCCAACGCGCCAACCCGCCATTCGTGCCAACCCACAAACTGCCCTCGCGATCGGTCAAGACAACTTGAATTCGGCTCCCAGGAAGCTCCTTGCCAACTCTCAGTTCGTCTGACAATCGAGGCCTTTCTTCGCGGCTTTTGTAGAGTGTCAGATCGCTTCTAGTGCCCTTCATGCCTACATCATTTGGCAAATCCTCTTCAAATTGGACTTGCCCTGGAGGCTCTCCTGGTGAAGGCAAAGCGGTGTGAGGCCACGCATCTACATTCCTCGCTTTCACAAACCGCTCACCAGTTTGCTGCGCGGGACCCTGGTCCGTCCACAGCCAAAGTGAGCCATTCTTCTGCTTGCCCAACACAAGAATCTCGTTCCCCGGCAACCCGTCCTTCGTAGAGAACGCCGTCGCCACTCCATCCTTCCACCGCGCCAGCCCCTCACTCGTCCCAATCCACAGCGCCCCGTCGCGCGTCTCCAACAAACAGCGCACATCGTTCCCTGGCAACGCCGGCGTCGAATTTTTATCGAAAACCACAAACCCGCTGCCGTCAAAACGGACCAGTCCCACCTCGGTCCCCAGCCACACAAATCCATCCTTGGTCTGCACCAGAGCCTGAACCGTATTCTGCGGCAGGCCATTCTCCATCCCCCACGTCTGGCGACCGTAGTTGGCCAGCGGAGTAGTAGGCTCCAGCGCCAGGCCGGAGCGCCCGCAGCCCAATAGCAATGCCGTTGCCAGAAGGCCGCGAAGCGCTATCGCGCCATGAGTTCTGCCAGACAAGAACGAGCGCCGGGCGGCCTCTCCTGCTGCATCCATCGAGTTGGCGTGATTTTGGGCCACGGGACCGGGTGGAAGTTACCTCAAGCAGACGTCAACCTGCGCAAAACTGCGCAACTCCACAGTAATTGGACAGGTGCTGGATTGCACAGGAGCAAAAGCAGACTGTCGCAAGAAAAGCCGGGCCAGTCTCAACCCATTGATGGGGTCCAGGCTCATTCGTTTGGCTCAAGACAAGCCATGAAATTATCAGTAATCTGTGCATGTCTCTTGAAATGGTCTCCTGAATTGTTCGTTCAAAGTGTGACTTTCGGGTGGCAGCCCATCTCGCTGGGTTGCCACCCGATTCCTTTTTACGGGCCGCGGTGCAGCCTTCAGCAATTTAGCCTTCTCCCAACCAATGCCGCAGTTATTCTGAACGGGTTGTGCGAACACCCCCCGGTCTGTGTTAGGGCTTGCTCGCCTTCGCAGGCGGTGCCGAAGACGCAACCGCGCACGGCCTGCCGCCGCACATCGCTCCCGTAATTCCCTCGCCCTCGGTGATGGTGTAAATCCGGTCCACCGCGGGCAGCTTCACTACCTCTTTCGCGCCGGAAGGCCAGTGAATCTCCGCCGTTCCCGCATCGGTTGCGTCGCCCAGCCCGAAGTGAACGCGCATATCGTTGGAGGAAAGATAGCTTCCGCCGCTCAGCACGTCCCCGCGCTGGCGCATGCCGTCCGCTTCCAGATAGACCGTCGATCCAACCGCATCGCGGGGGCTCTTTGGCCCCCCAATGAGCCTCAGTTCAACCCATTGGTGGTAGTCCGGATTCACGTTGCGAAGCAGCACCGGAACACCGTCCATATTATTGATGACCACGTCGATCTTGCCGTCGTTGAAGATGTCGCCAAATGCCGCGCCTCGGCCCACGCTGACAACCGCAAGTCCGGTTCCCTCCACGGCGGGTACCAATTCGAACTTGCCATTCTTCTGGTTGTGGTACACCAGCGGGCGCTGGGCATAACTCATTCCCCACTCCGGGTGCTGATCCACCTGCGGATAGACATGGCCATTCACAATAAGCAAATCTTTCCACCCGTCATTGTCGTAGTCGAGGAACCCATCGGCGAAACTGACAAATGGGATCGAGGACTCCGCTATGCCGGCCTGATAGCTGACATCCGTGAAGAACCCTTTTCCGTCATTCTGAAATAGGATATTGTAGTCGTCGGCAAAGGTGGTGTTCACCACAGACAGGTGGCCGTTGTTCTCGTAGTCTCCGGCCGCAAGGCCCATATTGGCGGCCTCGCGCCCATCCGCGTTGAGCGCAAATCCGCTTTCATAACTCTGATCCTCGAACGTCCCATCTCCCTTGTTCATATACAAATAATTCGGAGTAGAATCGTTCGCCACCAGCAGGTCCGGTTTGCCATCCCCGTTCACATCCACAAACAGCGCCCCAAGACCGTAGTATCCGTTGGAATTGTCCACGCCCAGCTTCTTGCTGACATCCGTAAAGGTTCCGTCACCATTGTTATGAAAGAGATGGTCGTGCTCGCCCTTCAGGCCGCGCGGGCCACACATCACCTGCACTCCGCGGTACTGGCAAAAAGAGTAGTTGACCGCTTTCGACCCCGAATACGGAGGATTGGACAAGTCAAGTTGGATGTAACCGGCCACGAAAAGGTCCAGCCGCCCGTCGCCGTTGTAATCGCCGAAGGTTGCGCCCGTGGACCATGTGCCGATAGAAACGCCTGCTTCTTCCGCTACATCCGTAAAGGTTCCGTCGTGGTTGTTATGGTACAAGCGGTTCTTTCCATAATTGGTTACGTATAGGTCCGGCCAGCCGTCGTTGTCGTAATCGCCAACCGCGCACCCGTAACCCCAGCGGTCGTTGGCAACGCCGGCTTTTTCCGTCACGTCTGTAAACGTGCCATCGTGATTGTTGTGAAAGAGAGCTGCGTGCGGCGGGGTGGTTTTGCCCGCAAGCGCATCATAAGTCGATCCGTTCACAAGATAAATGTCCAGCCAGCCGTCATTGTCATAGTCCAAAAGACACACACCCGGTCCTTTGGCTTCCAAAATGAGGCGCTTTTCAGGAGTGCCCGCCGTGTGATGCCAGCTTGTAAGGCCGGCCTCTTTGGCCACATCCTGAAAGATAATTGGACCGGTCTTTACGAAGCCGCCTGCGGTGATGGGGCGGTGTTGGTTATCGAACTTCGCCGTCTTAGGACCGGCATTGGCCATTCCACCTGGGGATTGTTGCATCCCTTCCTGCTGTCCAGACTGTGCAGCCAATGCACCCCAGGCCGCACCGAGTATCAGAGGTGTGACGATCAGGCCACCGAAAAACAATCTGCGAACAGACAACAAAGAGAGTCCTCCACAGTTTGGAGTGTATAGCAATCGGCGCTTCCTCAGTTGGCCCCGACCGTGCGCACCCTTGTGAACAGCGGCCTGCGTTCCTTGAAGCGCATCGTCAAGAAGTTGCAAGGCAATGGAGGCCGGGAAAATGAGCAAATTGAACCCTCCAAGTTCCTTCCGTCCCCGTCTGGCCTCGCCCTGTCGTTTCTTCGCGTAAACTGAACACTCCCCGAGCCCGCCTGCGGAGGACACCTCTGGGTGTCTGCCTCCAAAATGGCCCTAAAAGCGCGGTCTTTTCTCGATATAAGTTGAACAAATTAAAATAATCTTAGTCTGTGGGCGGTGGACTGAGTATCCTGCGAACCGTTCTCTGGCCCAGATTCCCTGCCAGCAGGGAAAAATACAGGGAAATTCACGAATTAGGCTTGGTTCTTGCCAAAGTCTGAACATCATCCCGTTGTTGCAAATCAGTCGGAACCTACTTCCCCGACCCCCGTAAATGCGCTACGATTCTCTTTTCGTTAGAAGGAGGTATATGACTCGCTGTGCCTTTTTTACCGCTTGCCTTGCTATCGCCGCTTTTGCCATTGTCGGGGCTGGCGCCCAGTCGGTCTCCGTTTACCAGACCACCCCGGACCTGCTCGAAGCCCTTTCACGGCATCAGACGTTGCATTTCTCCACCAAAGCTGCCCCAGTTGCAACCGCTCCGCTCATCACAGTGGACGATGACCAGCGTTTCCAGACGATCGACGGCTTCGGCGCCTCGCTCACCGACGCTGCCGCATGGCTCTTTGCAAAGAAACTTACCCCGGCGCAGACCAACGCGGCCTTCAGAACCCTGTTCAGCCGGAAAGGTGGCATTGCTCTGAGCTTTCTGCGTCAGCCCATTGGGTCGTCGGACCTGGCGGTAACCTTCTACTCCTATGACGATCTCTGCCAGCAGTCGGCCAAGGCCTGCACCACGCCTGCCAGCGCCTCCGACCCCAACCTCATCCGCTACTCGCTCGCTCACGACCATGAGTACATCCTGCCTCTGCTCAAGAAAGCGTTGGCCTTGAACCCTGAGATCAGCGTAATGCTCACGCCGTGGAGCCCGCCGGGGTGGATGAAGAGCTCGGGATCGATGCTGGGATCGAGTGCGGACGGTAAGCCGTCGAGTCTGCGGCCGGAGTCTTATTTGGCTTTTGCGAACTATTTGGTGAAAACCGTTGCGGGCTACCAGGCCGCCGGCGTGCCGGTCTACGCCCTGAGCGTGGAGAACGAACCGCTCTACGCGCCGCCTACTTACAGCGGCATGCGGATGCTGGCCACCGAGCAGGCGGACTTTTTGGGCAACTTTCTGAGCCCGGCGCTGGCTGCCGCGCACCTCAATCCCAAGATCATGGCCTACGACCACAACTGGGATCGGTCCGACTATCCCGAAACTGTCCTGAAAGACCCCAAGGCCGGCGCTCTGGCCGCCGGAACCGCATGGCACCACTATGCCGGAGACCCGTCCGTGATGACCAAAAATCACGAGGAATTCCCGCAAAAGGATCAGTGGGTGACCGAGGCCAGCGGAGGGACCTGGCAAAAAGGCAACATTCTTGCTGAGGAGGCAGCCGAGTTGGTCGCCGTCACCCGCAACTGGGCCAAAGGTTACGTACTTTGGGCGCTGGCTACAGACCAGAGGCACGGACCTTTCGTGGGCGGTTGCGACACCTGCCGGGGCCTGGTCACCATCGACCTGACTGATCCGGCAAAACCCGCGGTGAAGCGGGAGGTCGATTACTACGTGTTGGGCCAGGCAAGCAAGTTTCTGCTGCCAGGCGCGGTTCGCATCGCGTCGGACGAACCGGCCCGGACCGCTTTGAAGGACGTTGCCTTCCGCAACCCCAACGGCACGGTTGTTCTCTACACGGTGAATGTAGGAACCGCCAGCCAGGAGTTGTGTATAGGCTTCCACGGAAAGACCGCGGCCACCACCATTCCTGCCGGTTCGGTGGCCACGTTCGTCTGGAAACCGAAATGAGTCGAGGCCCTGATTGCGGCTGAGGTTGACAGTGACCGAGGTTATAATCCGAGGACTGGGAGCCTGGATTGAAAGTCAAGGGAGACAAAGTTGATTCTTGCCAGCATTGGAGATTGCCGCAGACTGCCAGCACTGCCGGGGATGCATGACGAATCAAAGTAGATCTGTTGCTGTGGCTCTTCCAGGACGGAGGATGGTGTCGAGTCTGGTTTTGGGTGTAGGCTTTGGCCTCACCGGCGCCGGAACGGTCATGCTCGGTGTGCTGCTTCCAGCACTTTCACAACAGTGGGGGATGCGGGACGACACGGCTGGCTTTCTCTTCTTCCTGCAGTTTTTGGGGTCTTCGCTAGGCGCGCTCCTGACAGGAGCCAATCGCGTGCGCGCGCTCATCACTGGGTACGGACTGCTAGGGTTGAGCGCGTGCGCCCTGGCGTTTGCTGGCCTGCACCTGTCATTCGTCATCTTCTTTTTCTTCGGCTTGGGACTGGGCATGGCGATGACCGCGACCAGTCTGCTGTTTTCTGACCGGTACGCCGACGACCGTGCCGCCAAATTGGAGCGGCTCAATTTTGCATGGTCTGCCGGAGCCACGGCCGCCCCGATGCTCTTCTTGCCGTTTTTGCATCTGGCTAGCCTCAGACCGCTCTTCTTCACCTTCCAGGGATTGTTTCTCTCGCTCTTTGTTTGGGTGTTTTTCCGCGAGCGGCAGAGGGCAACATGCGCACAATCGACCATGGATGCATCGCAGCCGCAAGGCCCCGCGCCTCTGTGCTCCTTGCTGCCGCTGGTGGTGCTGGCCATGTGCGCCGTTGGCGTGGAAAGCTCGCTGAGTGGGTGGTTGACGACCTATTCTCATCGCGCCAATCCCCGGGACGCCGGAGGCGCGGCCTTCGCCACCTCCCTGTTCTGGTTTGGAATCATGCTCAGCCGGCTGGTGTTTTCCACTCGTTTGCTGGCGATCATTGGCCGCCGCAGGGTGCTCCGTGCAACTCTCTGGGGCGTTGCGGCCTCCGTCGCGCTGCTGATTGCCGCGCACAACCCGGCGCTGATCCGGGCCGCCGCGGGAGTGGCGGGCCTGTGCATCGGCCCGCTCTACCCGCTGTTGCTCTCCTTCCTGCTGGAGCGTTCTCCGCGCGGATGGATCTTCGCCGTCGCGGGGATCGGTTCGGCGTTCTTTCCATGGCTGACCGGACTGTTCTCGGCGCACTACGGATCGCTGCGGTATGGGCTCTTTGCGCCCTGCGGGGCCGCTCTCCTGATGATCGTTCTGCACTCCGTCAGCTTTCGACTAGCGGACTCTTCGGTCCCCAGCGCTTCCCCGCAACTCTGACCATCCACCTACTTTCTGCCGGACAAATCATATGTTTTGCCTCATCGCAAGGCGCGATGCCGAAGCACTCCTGTTTTCTTCGTTATTCCGCCACTTTGGGACCGGGATGGAGTGTAGAAAGAGACAACCGTTCTCCTGGCGGGGAAAGTGGAGACTCGTTTCTTGACAACAATCCTCTGAACGACCGATAATTCACACCCGTGACAGAACTGAAGCATTTGAAATCGCCAGTAGAAAAACGGTTGTTCTTGCTAAGTGTATTCTGCGCATCTCCAAACGGCGGGATCTAGCGCGGCACGGGTACGCGGCAGGATGTGGAGGGTTGGATGGCCATGCGCGGAGGTATTCTCGCAATTGTTTTCACAATGTTGTGGATAGCCGGTTGTGGCGGCGGGGGAAGCACACAGCCTCCGGAACAAACAGCCGCAACGCCAACTCTCAGTCCGGCTCCCGGAACGTATACGTCGGCGCAAACAGTGAGCCTTTCTGACACCACCGCCGGAGCTTCAATTTACTACACAACCGATGGATCGACGCCCACCAACGCGTCGGCTCTCTACTCGCCATCGATGCCCATCACCGTTTCATCTACCGCGACGATCAAGGCAATTGCCGTTGCTTTAGGCTATCTGACTAGTTCTGTCGCCTCGGGCACTTACACCATCAACCTGCCCGCCGCAGCAACCCCAACCTTTTCTCCCGCTCCCGGCGCCTTTAACGCGGCCCAGAGCGTGACCCTGTCCGATACCACGGCTAACGCCTCGATTTATTACACAACCAACGGAACGACGCCCACCACCGCGTCAACTCTCTATTCGGCGCCGTCGCCCATCGCCGTTTCCTCCACCACGACGATTGAGGCGATTGCCGTCGCCCCAGGCTACTCGAGCAGCGCCGTCGCCTCGGGAACTTATCTAATCCCAGGGTCCGTGGCCGTGGTTCAAAGCACAAATACCCAGACCCAGCTTATGGCTTCTCTGGCCAGCGCCAGGTTCATCACGAGCACGGCGGACGCGGGCACGAATACCATCGTTGTCGATCCAACGCAGCAGTATCAGGCCATCGAAGGCTTTGGCGCGGCATTTACGGATTCGGCCGCCTACCTATTGAACGAAGTGGCGCAAAAAAACGAGCTGACAAGCACCATGAACGATCTGTTCACAAGGAACGGTAATGGGATCGGCCTCAGCTTCATGCGTATACCCATGGGCGCTTCCGACATCGCGCGTTCCGTCTATTCGTTTGACGATTTGCCCGTGGGCCAGACAGATCCCACACTGGCGGATTTCTCCATCGCTCACGATCAGGAAGATATCCTACCGGTCATCACGCAAGCCAAAACGCTGAATCCAGGGATGAAGCTCATGGCCAGTCCCTGGAGCCCGCCAGGATGGATGAAGGATCCCACCTCGATGAATCCGGTCTCTATGATGGGTGGTAAGCTGCTGATGACCAGCGCAAATGAGACGGCTTTCGCAGACTATTTAGTCAAGTACATTCTGGCATACGCGGCAGCCGGTGTGCACATCGATTACATCTCGCTGCAGAACGAGCCGCTGAATATCACCACGGCTTATCCGAGCATGGGGATGAGCGACAGCACGCAGTTGGCCTTGCTGCAGGGCTACGTACTGCCCTCACTGGCGGCCAACAACATCACCACCAAGGTCTTTGTCTATGACCACAACTGGGATACTCCGTCCTATCCGGAGTATGTTCTGGGAAGCCTGACGGCGCCGCAGTTGGCCCAGGTGGCCGGCACGGCCTGGCATGGATATGCAGGCGCTCCCGGCGCGCAGCAACTTGTGCAGAACCAATTCCCGGCGCAGGGAAACTGGATGACCGAACACTCCGGGGGCACCTGGCAGACCGATCAGTTCACAACCGACTTTCTGGAAATTACGCTGGTGCTGCGCAACTCCGCCAGGTCCTTTGTGAAGTGGAGCCTCGCGCTGGATCAAACTTTGGGGCCGAATCTCACGGAGAACGCACCCCCTCTGACCGGATGCAGTACGTGCACGCCCATTGTGACGGTCAACAGCGCCACCGGCGTGGTCACCAAGGACATCGAGTATTACACGCTGGGCCACTACAGCAAGTACGTGTTGCCGGGCGCGGTGCGCATCTACTCCAGCAACACGCCCGCCATTGCCAGCGTCGCCTTCCAGAATCCGGATGGCTCGACAGCGTTGATCGCGTACAACAGTACCGCCTCCAGCCAGAACTTCCAGGTGCAGTGGGGCACTCAATCGTTTTCCTACACGCTCCCCGCTCTCTCCACCGCCACGTTTGCATGGAGCGGAACCGTGAGCGCCAGCACGCCCCCCGTTGCAGCCACCGCGCAGATTCAGGGATCCAGTTACTCAAGCGAGAGCGGACTGGAGACGGAGGTCACCGGCGACTCGACCGGTGAATACGATCTGGGCTATCTCACGGCTGGAGCCTACGTGTTCTACAAGAATGTCGATTTCGGCACTTCTGTCAGCGAAGTGAATGTGCGTACAGCCAGCGGCGGCAACGGCGGTACGGCCACGTTTTATCTCGACAATACTACGGGAACGCCTATTGCGGCCGCGACGTTACCGGTGACCGGAGGATGGCAAACCTGGACGAACGTCACCGCAACCGTTACCGGCGCTTCAGGGGTGCATGACTTGTATGTTGTTTTTGGCGGAGGCGGAACGACCGACAGCATCGCGAACGTCAACTGGTTCCAGTTTCAGTAGCCGTGGCCGCACTGGCAGGACGGTGAAACAGGCCGCGAGCTTCATCCGCCATAGCGAATGTCCCGTGGCCTCCAATTCAGCTCCACTGAAGCGTGACGATGGAATTCTGCGGCAGGCTCAGATTCAAAGATTTACCTTCAAACCGGCAGCCGATCCCCCGCTCTTCTCCTTGGTTGGTGAGAACCAGAACATAGTCTCCATCGGGGTTGGCGAAAGCTACGTGTTCGATGTCCTGAAAAGTTCCCTTGGTGGCGATGACGCGCGCACCGCGGTGCACTGCTTTCGAGTAGTGGGCAAATGCCCAGTACTGCCCGCTACGCGTGATCTTCTGAGTTTTGGAATCGAGGGTGACGACTCCGCCACAACTGAAGGGCCCGATATTCGGATCTCCCTTTTCATCGAGAACAAGATTCCAGGCAACGATCGTGCGCGCCCAGTTCTTGAGGATTCCTGCGTAAGTGGCAGACCACCTTGCCCAATCGGTTGCATAGTCTGGAGCGGTGATCTCCGGGCCGCCCTCGGTCCAGTAAGCATTCTTGGAAGGAAAGGCATTGTGGACCCTGGTCATCGCGTCCGGGGTGCCGGCGTAACCGTGCCAGGCAACGCCATCGACGTATTGGGAGACACTCGGGTCGCTGAGTTGATCCTCGACGCGCCCCCATAGATCGTAGTTGTGGTCCAGAAGCCAGATTTTCGTATCAAGGGAGGCGCTGCGCAGGGCGGGCCCAAGGAACTCCCGGATAAACTCGGCCTCGTATTCCTGTCCCCAGAGCGTAGCGGGCATTCTGCCGTCCTGGTCGGTGTCCACTTCGTTCTGGATGGTCACGGCCCCGATGGTCACCCCTTCGGCTCTATAGGCCTCCAGAAATTTAACGAAGTATTGGGCGTAGGAGGCAAAATACTGCTTGCGCATGGACCCGCCGAGGAGCGAATTGCCGGTCTTCATCCACCCTGGCGGACTCCACGGAGCGGAGAAGAGGAATAGCTCTGGGTTGGCATGCACCGCCTCGCGGAGCATGGGCAGAATGTAGTCGCGGTCGTGCGCGATGCTGAAGTTTTTCAGATCGGGATCGGGCTCCGGGGAGTCGTCAAAGCTGTAGGCGCTGCGGGAGTAGTCGCTGGAGCCGATGCAGGTGCGGCCCACCGAGAGACGAAGACCCTGGGCGCCGACCAGCTCCTCTATCAATTGCCCGCGTCGAGCTGGCTCCATGCGGCTCAACTGGTAGCAAGAGGCGTCCGTGAAGGCTCCCCCAAATCCATAGATGCTTTGAAATCGCCGAGTGGCGTCAATTTCCACTCCGGGGGGAGTTGCGCCGGATGCTGATTGCCAAGGCTCAACGCCAAGCTCTTTGAATCTCTCTTCGCCAGTGGTAATCCAGGCGCGAAGTTGCGGGAAGGCGGGAGCCGCCAGACCCCAGCTAGGCAACCCTTTGGAGCAGGCCAATGAGGCGGCGACCGTGGCGGCCTGCTGCATAAAAACGCGACGAGTGCTGGCTTTCATGAATAGCGTACCCATACTTTCGCGGCCATCCTGCCGCAATTGAAATGCGGGCAAGACAGGCGTTTCCCTGGAATTACGCGGCCTTGCGAAGTGCGGTCCACAAGCCCGAGAGCAGCGCATTGCGGCGCCGCCACGCACGGCGGCCTCCAACCACATTAGCAGACAAACCGCTTGTCTAGGCAAAATTTTAAGATTTTTTGCTTGACAGCGATTGTCACAGTGTGTTCAAATCCACCCCGAATCCGAAATTGGTAGTTGTTTGCCTCGAAAACAAGCGATTGTCTTAAGTTGCTGCTGGCATTGCGCCAACGGATTGCGTGCAAATAGGGCAGCGGTTCTGGGTGGGGCTTCACGGCGCCGGATTGGGCTTCATGAAGGCTTCCCCGTGCGGAAAAGATGAAACGGTTGTAACGGTTAGCAATTCTGGAGGCAGTTCATGAGAAATGGAATGCGGTGGATACTGCCGTTGCTTCTGATTTTTGGAAGCGGGGCATGTCTGGCACAAAGCATCAACGCTGGCGACATTCGCGGCAGCGTAACCGATCCCTCTGGAGCGCTGATTCCCGGGGTCAAAGTCACGGTATTGAATGTCGATACAGGAGTGTCGAAGGTTTACACCGCCAACCAAGATGGCGTTTACGACACCAACTCGATCATACCCGGCCACTACACGATCACTTTCACGCGCGACGGCTTTGAGAGGTTGGTGCGCGGACCCATCACCCTGGAGGTCGGTTTCACCACGGTCAACGGCCAACTGAAAGTCGGTTCGGCAACGGAACAGGTTACGGTCACCACGGACGTGCCGCTGCTTTCCACTGAGAGCGGCGAGCAGTCCACCATTTTGGACGCCAGGTCGATGGACGAACTACCCCAGGTTACACAAGACTGGCAAAACTTCGTGATCTTGCTGCCAGGCGTTGCGGGAGCAAGCGGCATGGGTTCCGGGATGAATAGCACATCGAACCCCGGCCAAATAGCCGCGGTCAACGGCAACCTGCCTTACAACAACTTCCTCTCTGATGGCGCTTCGACTACGCTTGGCCAAAGCGCGAATACCAATCCCACCACCTTTGAAGACGTTGCGGAGTTGCAGGTCAATACCTCGTCTTTCTCGGCGCAGTACGGCGTTGGCGGAGCTATCTTCAACCAAATCACCAAGAGCGGCGGCAAGTCCTATCACGGAACGGGGTACGACTTCATCCAGAATCAGGGCCTCGGGGCCGCACATTCGTTCAATTTTGGCTTGCAGGCCGCGCCTCTTCCTGCCTTGCACTACAACGACTTCGGCGGATCGTTGAGCGGGCCGCTCCCGAAGATCAAGAAGGCCTTCTTCTATTTCAACTACGACCACATTATTGATAATGGAGGAAACGGTGGTACAGGACAGTACACCGTTCCCACCGTGGCAATGATGGGCGGCGACTTCGGCGGAATGTCCCCAATTTACGATCCAACCACCCAAGTCATCCTGACGGACTCAAACAATAACCCTTATCCGTCTCGTACGGCTTTTGCCAACAACAAGATCACTAATCTGGATTCGGTGGCTGCCAAGTTTATCCAGTGGTATCCGACGCCGACCAACCACATTGCTGGCGGAGCCTTTCTTTGCGGACCTGGCACGAGCACTCCTGTCTGCGCCACCGGCGCTCACGGCGAGCCGGTCAACAACTGGGGTTCTGCTCTGACTGCCCCCAATCCCACCATCAGGTATTTTGGCAGGTTGGATTACGACGTCACTCCGAAGAACCGCATAACGATGTCTGACGTGCAAACCGACAATCCGCTAGTTGACAATCCCAGCGGCGTTGAAGCATGTCCCATCGGCTGCCAGACCCAGGACATTTCAAACAATAACGCCCAGATTACCGATGTGTGGACCATCAGCCCGCACCTGGTCAACGAAGCCCGTATCGGTTACACATACCAGTACAACGCGTTCCAGGATGAAAGCGCCGGCAAGGGGTACCCCGCGCAGCTGGGATGGAATTTTGCCAAGGAGAATGATTTCCCGGATATCGATTTCACCGACGGCGACTGGACTCCGGCGTGGATCAATAAGCAGGGTAACAACCTGTACAAGGAGCATGTCTTCGATCCCTCCGATGTGGTGACCCTGATCAAAGGCAAACACATTCTCCACTTCGGCGGCGAAGTACTGATGTATCGCAACGATTCGCAAATTTGGAATGGCGGACATCAGGCCGGCGCATTCATGTTCGGCAGCGCTAACTATTGCGGCTGCGACAACGACTACACCGCGCAATGGACAACAGATGAATCCGGCGCCGCCAGCATCAACACCAACACCGGCTGGGCGATGGCCGATTTCCTGTTGGGCTATGCCGCGGAGTGGACCGCGCAGTTGACGCCTGAGTATGGCGCCCGCCTGAAGTCTCCGCAGTTGTTCGTGCAGGATGATTGGAAGGTTCGCCCCACGCTGACTGTGAACCTGGGCCTTCGCTACCAGATCAACCATGGCTGGAATGACATTTACGGAGACATCGACAGCTTCGATCCAACCGTGATGAATCCGGCAACAAATACCCTGGGCGCCATGTGGTTTGAGACTACCCGCGCCAATGGACGTAAAGCGCTGGAAGCTAATGTCTGGAACACCTACCTTCCGCGCTTGGGCTTCTCCTGGCTGCGCGATGCCAAGACCACGGTGCGCGGCGGATTTGGCCTCTACGCCTACAACTGGAGTACCGACAACTACGGGCAGAGCATTGGAGCGCCGCTGGGAGCATCAGGCAGCGCCGCTGATAGCACGGGCGGCATCACACCGATTACGCAACTCGATGGGAACGGAACAAACTTTGTTACCGGCGCACCGCTTCCATTCATTTCAAACAACACGTCCCCGGACGCTTACAACGGTCAAAACGTCATCTACACGGACTATCACACTCCGGTTCCAAGGATTTACCAATGGAACGTGTCCGTGCAGCGCGAGGTGGCTCCGAACACGGCCGTCGAAGTGGCCTATGTGGCTAGCCACGCTTTCGACCTGATCTTCGGTGGAAGCGGCGGCGTTGCGCTCGAACAGATTCCGCAGAGCCAGATCCTGCCGACTGGTGTCAACTGGGCCGCTGTTCCGTACCCGAACTATTCATCGCCCACAGCCAACGGTAGTATCACAGGGTATACAAACAACGGCGTATCCAACTACAACTCGCTCCAGGCCCAGATCACGCGGCGCTTGTCCAACGGTCTGAGCTTCAACTTCAACTATGTCTGGTCGCACATGCTTGATAACGCGGACTCTTCCGGATGGGGCGGACATGCTGGTCCAATCCAGTACCAGAGTTCCTACGACCCTGGAGCAAACTACGCCAGCTCGAACTTTGATGTGCGCCACGCATTCAAGGGCTACGTGGTTTATCAGTTGCCGTTTGGCAAGGGCAAGCCGTTCCTGAGTCATAACACCGCCATGGATGAAATTGCCGGCGGATGGGAGATCTCAGGCACGGTTGTTCTGACCACTGGCCATCCCTTTACCGTGACCGACGGCAACCAGCATCTTACGTATGCCAATGGTGGCGGAGCCTATCCGAACCGGACTCCTGGTGTCAGCGTTACCCCGGCAAATCGGAGCATTTACAACTGGATTAACCCCGGCGCATTTACCCAGCCGGCCAATGGCACCTTTGGCAATGTAGGAAGAAACTCCTTCTATGGCCCGGGAATCAATGTCTTCAATCTCTCGGCACATAAAGAGTTTGCCCTGGCTGAAGCGTGGAACCACGACCTTAAACTTCAGTTCCGAGCCGACGCCCAGAACGTTTTTAATCACGCGAGCTTCGACGTGCCCAGTGCGGGTGCGCAGGTTATCGGGAGCGGGGTTCCCGGCACGCCTTATACCGGCACCAATGCAGGTACCAATCAATCGATTACCAGCCTCACGGTTGGCGGGCGCAAAATGCAATTTATGTTGCGTCTGAACTTCTAACTCCAGGTTGATTTCGACCTGACTGGAGAGACGGCACATGTGCCGTCTCTCCCTTATTTGCGCGCCACCTTTCTTGGATGGGACTAAAATGAGATTGAGATGAATTTGAAACGTGCCATTTGTTGGATTGGAAGCGGCCTGTTCCTGGGATTAAGTCTGTGTCTTGCCCAGGAAGCGAATGACAAGCAGCAGCAGATTGCCGTACACAATCAAAAGATCAGGCAATATTTCGAGGAGAAGAGACCCGATTTGGCGATTCCTGAATTGCAGGCTCTGGTTGCGCTTGACCCGAACAACATGGAAGCACGTGGAAACCTAGGAGTCCTTTTTTATTTCAAAGGAGATTGCGACGATGCCGCACCCCAGTTGCGTGCCGCGACAACGCAGCGAGCAGGGTTTTGGCGAATTCAGATTCTGCTTGGCTTCTGCGAACTGAAGCTTGGAGATGCGACTGGCGCGCGCGCTGACTTCGAATCCGCTTTTCCGCATCTCGAAGACGAGAAAATTCGCCTTCAGGCCGGGATGCAACTCATTGATATCTATTCAAATAGCGGTGATCTTGATAAAGCGGCCGGGGTAGTCGAAATATTGCGCGCGCACAATCCAACCAACGTCCAGGTGCTGTTCGCGGCATATAAGGTTTATTCGCAACTTTATGACGAATCGATACTGAGCCTGTCGATGGCTGATCCGGATTCGGCAGAGATTCATGAAGTCATGGCCCACGAGACGCTACGTTACGGGGACTCTGAGAGGGCTATCGCTCAGTATCGCGATGCCATCAAAATTGATCCCAGGCTGCCCGGCATTCATTATGAGCTTGCCGAAGCTCTCCGCAATTCTCTAAACCCTGCCAATCAGGCCGAAGCCGAGAGCGAATACAAGCTCGCTCTGGCGATGAACCCCAGTGATGCGAAGTCCGAGTGCCGGCTGGGTGACCTCGATGTGGCCCGGAACAATTTGCAGCAGGCGTTATCCGAGTATGCACATGCAGTCAAGCTTTCGCCATCAGACATCGATGCGAACCTGGGCCTGGCCCACACCATGATCCGTCTCAACCAGAATGACAAGGCGCAGCCGATTCTTGAGCAGGTTATCAGGCTGGAACCGGCCAATGAAACGGCGCACTATCTTCTGAGCAGGCTGCTTTGGCAGGAGGGCAAAAAGGACGAAGCGAAGCAGGAAATGGAGCTATACAAGAAATACAAAGCGATGAAAGAGAAGCTCCAGACAGTTTACAAGCAACTGAAGGTGGCTCCAACTCCGGCGCACTCCGGCGAGATCAACCGCGATGGCAACCCTGATGAGAAATAAGCTTACCCGATGGATTTGCCTTGCCAGCCGCGCAGCAGTGATGGCCTCGTTATGCTCTACGATCGCCACGCTGGCGGCCCAGGAACATACTCATGCGCCCCAGTCGGCAGCCATGCAGCAACTGCATCAGGCGCTCGGCATGGCCGAGCATGGCGATAACCGCCGGGCTTTAGAGTTGACGAATCAGTTGCTCGATCACCACCCAGATTTTGTCCCCGCTCTGAAGTTACAGGGCATGTTGCTGGAGGAGGCAGGGCAGCAAGAGGCAGCTGCTAAATCTTACCGAAAGGGCTTGAAGCTGGCGCCCAACGATGCCGATCTGCTGTTTAAGGTAGGTGTGTTTCAACTCGTCGCAGGGGACAAACGTCAAGCCGTCACACTTTTGCTTCACCATCTGCGGCTCGAACCGAAAGATGGAGACGCGTTCTATTACCTTGCGCAGGCTTATCATCTGACTGGCCGTGACGATCTGGCGATGAAAGCCATTCAGGAGTGCGTGAAATATGAGCCGAACAATCCATCGGTCCTGCAGAAGTATGGAGAGCTGCTTTGCAGTTCAGGGGATAGTGAGACTGGCCTTGGCTGGTTGCTTAAGGCTCAAGAAGCCGATCCGAACCTCGCTCATATTGATCTCGACCTTGGCCTGGCGAGTTTAGATAACATGGATTTTCAGAATGCGGAGACGTATTCAGAAAAAGCAGTGCAGGCCCAACCGAATGACGTCAATGCGCTGGAGATACTTGCTTCCGCGGAGATAAAGCTCTCCCAGTGGCAAGATGCGACAGTTGTCTATAAACGGGTACTGGCGCTGAAAAGCGACGACCCCGATGCCTTGCTCGGACTCGGCCATTGCGAGTTGGAGCTGAAACACTATCAAAGCGCCGTTGATACGTTGGATCACTTGTTGCAAGTCAATCCGGCAAAGATGTTAGCACACTACTATCTGTCCAGAGCATATGCGGCACTCGGCAATCCCGCGGAAGCGCAGCATCAGGCCGACCTTCACCATAAAATGATGGAACAAATTTCATTTTCCGCATCCGCTTTGGGCACCGAGGAAGACAAAGAGGTCTGGGACCAGGCTCGACAGCTCTTGGCTGAACACCGCGAAGACACGGCGATAAAGTTGTTCAAAGAGAATGCCAAAGGGCTGTCAGCGACCCCGGGACATCCATATTTTCTGGTAGGAGCGCTTTATTTATACATGGGAGATCAGGCGAATGGCCTGCGCAATCTGCATCGCGCTTTGGAGATTGAGCCAAGAGTTCGAGGAGCTCACACTTACCTGGGGATACTCGATCTGCAGCAGGGAAAGCTCGATGCAGCAGAGAAGGAATTTGCAGCAGAAATTGCAAATGATCCAAATTATCAAACCGCAGTAGCGGAGTTGGGAGTTGTACGTTACAAGCAGCAAAGATGGGCAGAAGCAGCGGACCAGTTGTCGAGGTCTCACACACGAACTCCCGCCCAGCTGATCATGCTCTGCGACACCTATTTCCATCTTGGCAAAGTTAAGGATGCCAATCTGACGGCAGAGATGGTGGCCGCATACGCGCGGGATGATCAGGAATTGATGGAAAGATTGATCGAATTGCTGAACCGCAATCAGCAAATGGATCTCGCGCAACGCTTGGCTGGAACTCGAATCCCCTGAGAGCTTCACATCATTGCCGGTTCTCAGTAACGGTAAGGATCTGGTCCGCCTTCACGTTAGTCAGCACCTGCTTGATGCCACTCGGCCAGGCAAGTTCGATTCTATCGATTACCGATGCGTCACCCAGGCCGAAGTGCACCCGTTTATCACTTGAAGAGTTATAACCTACAGTGGTAGTAGCGTAATTGTACTGGCTTCCGTAAGAAGTTGTAATTTTAACTTTCGTGCCCAATCCGTCCCGGTTCGACTTTGTCCCGACCAAATTCAAAAGGATCCAATGGTTTTTCGTCTTAGTGCGATTCATAAGCAATTGCGGCAGTCCATTGATTACAGTTATGGCAATGTCAATCTTCCCGTTATTATTGAAGTCGCCGAAGGCAGCTCCGCGATGGGCGGCAGGGACATTAAAATCCGCCCCGGCGCTGGAACTTATATCTTCAAATACTAGATAGCCTTTATTGCGAAACAGTCGATTGGGAAGGGGAAACGGGCGATGCAATATCTGCATGGAGTTATCAAGAATCTCCGCGCCGGCTGCAAATAGTTCCTTGCTCCCGCTGTTATCAAAATCGTATGCGCCGGTACCCCATGCCGTCAGCCGGCTAGTCAGGCGAGTGAGCCCCGAAGCTGCAGATACGTCCTGGAATTGACCGTCGCCCAGGTTATGAAATAACTGAAAGCTGTCTCCGAACATTGAGGTCTGGAAGATATCCGGCCTCCCGTCGTTATCTATGTCCCGAAAATCAGCGCCCATTCCAGCCACAGTCTTGCCGCTTTCGTTATATTGTACCCCGGCCAGCATCGCGACATCCGTGAACGTTCCATCGCCGTTATTGTGAAGTAAGAAATTTGGGAAGGTGTCATTAGAGATGAAAACATCGGTAAATCCGTCATCATCATAGTCCGCAAATGCCAGGCCCATGCCCTTGCCTACGTACTGCGATATGTGGGACTGCAACGAGACGTCAGTGAAGGTTCCATCGCCGTTGTTGCGATAAAGGAAATTTGGAGTTCCCTGGAACTCATTCGGCGAACAGTAAGCCGGAATGCCTTCGGCGGGACAAAGCTTGGCTGTCTTTATGTCGTAATCCAGATAGTTGACGACAAGCAAATCGAGCAGGCCATCGTTGTTGTAATCAAACCAGCCCGCAGTTACGGACCAGGCTTTCCCCAGGCCAGGCACAATCCCACTCACGCCCGCCTTTTCAGTCACGTCAGTGAATGTGCCGTCGCCGTTGTTATGGAAGAGCTGGTTGCGATTTACGCCGGTGACGTATAGATCTTCAAACCCATCATTGTCGTAGTCGCCTACCGCAACTCCCATTGAATAACCGATGCCTTTCAGGCCCGCACTCTCAGTTACGTCCGTGAAGGTGCCGTCTCCGTTATTGCGGAAGAGGCGGTTCCAGTAACTCTGATCAGATTTATCGAGAGACGGGATGGCCGCGCCGTTGGTGAAGAAGATGTCAAGCAGTCCGTCGTTGTTGTAATCAAATACCGCTACGCCGCCCAGCATGGTCTCGATCGAGTAGTGTTGGGGGCTGACGCTGTTTTTGAGCGTGAACTTGATCTTCGATTGTTCGATGATGTTTTCGAATTGGATCGCCGACTCGGCTGGCACTACTGAATCGGCGGATTTGTTACCGGGAGCGGCCCGGTGTGGCTGCGTTGCATGATGGGGCGCGGGCCCTTGAATCGGTGTGGCCGGCGGGGCTTGGGCAGACAGGTAGGGAATTCTCCACAGCAGGCAAAGGGCCAGTTGAGCAGCGAGAAAGATTCCGGTGGTGGCTTGTCTCGAATAGGCGTGGGCGATACGCAGGCCAACCCTCCAGTTGGGATGTGGCAGATGCTTGTGCAGATTTGGCTTCATACGAGCTACAAATCAATGACCTTGAATTCACAGGGAGTTTGCATATGTGGTCAGTGCTCAGTCCTTTGCCTGTCTGTGAAGGAAGCGGTGGCCCGGAACTGGGGGAAATATGCCGCGAGACGAATTATACAGGTTTAGCCTCCTGTGATGAAAGTCTTAATACCAGTGCAGGAACAGCTTGCGGTACCCACAGAAATCCTCCATAAAGTCAGATCATGGCAATGGGTACGCGTAAGGCTTCAAAGCCGCAAGAGAGTTTATGGGTGGGGGAGCGGCCAACGAGGTTGAGAATCCAACAAATACAAGTCCTCAATTACGTCGACAGGGTGTAATTTGGAATGAAAACATATCGCCGTGGATTCCGACCTTGTCGTCCACCATGTGACGAACATAAGCAACCACGGAGGCTTTGGCAAAAGCCGTCAGCTGCACTCGATGGAGTGAGTGCACAAGAATAGTACCGTGTAATCCATCCCTTTCACTTGCTGTTTGCGGCCATCGCTGCCAACCGGTCCTTGTTTCGGTACGAGGGCTTGGTCGGCCTATCTGCTCTTTTGGTGGCGAGATCCGCCTTCCACGAATAGTGGACGGGGCGGTTCTTGCGTTGCCAGTCACATGGCCTACGCAGTGTTTACTGCAAATTGCAGCCCGTACGCTTGTAGAGTCGCTAATACGTCCCTTTACATCGAAGGTTCCAGTGGCTTCATTGCCTCTCCCGCTGCTTTGGTTGTTACCGGGTGGCGCGATCCAGTTTCTGGGTGGAACTTGCACCTGTTGCTAGCTAGCGCCTTCCAAGGCGCACCACTCCAATTTGACTAAAAAAGTGGGCTCCGGTATACATCCAAAGGTCCAATGAGGTACCATTCCAGTCATGAGAAAATCAAGAAGGCCCGTTACCCAATCGATTGTCTCTATGGGGATTGTGCGTTTGCTCGCGATGCTCCTGGGTTGCACCCTGGCCGCTTTCGCACAGGCCCCCGCGCCGGACTCACCCCAGATTGAGGCCAAGGCCCACGCACTGGTAGCCAGGCTCACGCTTGAGCAGAAGATTCAATTGCTGGGCGGCGTCGACGACATGTTCACGCAACCTGCGACGGCGATTGGCCTGCCGCGCCTGAAGATGTCTGACGCTTCCGTTGGTGTGCGCACCTGGGGACCTACCACCGCCTACGCCGGCGGCGCAGCCCTGGCCGCCACCTGGGATACGAACTTTGCGCGCAAGCTCGGTGAGTCCCTGGGCACGGACGCCCGCGCCCGCGGAGTCCATTTCCTGCTCGGCCCCGGCGTCAACATCGCCCGCTCGCCCGTCGCCGGCCGCAACTTCGAGTACCTTTCCGAAGATCCTTACCTGAATTCGACTCTGGTCGTCCCCTTCATCCAGGGCGTCCAGTCCCAGGGCGTGATCGCCACGGTGAAGCACTACGCCCTCAACGACCAGGAGTACAACCGCCATAACGTCTCGTCCGACGTGGACGAGCGCACCATGCGCGAGATCTACCTGCCGGCCTTTGAGGCCGCCGTCACCCAGGGCCACGTGGACGCGGTGATGAACTCCTACAACCTGGTCAACGGCGTCCACGCCACGCAGAACGAGTTCCTGAACCTGAAGGTGCTCAAGGGCGAGTGGGGATTCCAGGGGATTCTCATGTCCGACTGGGACGCTACTTATGATGGCGTGGCGGCGGCCAACAACGGTTTGGATCTGGAGATGCCCAGCGCGCGCTTCATGAACGCCCGGACGCTGCTGGCCGAGGTCAAGGATGGCTCGGTGAAGGAATCCACCATCGACGACAAGGTGCTGCGGCTGCTGAGGACCGTGCTGCGTTATGGATTTCTGGACCGCCCGCAATTTGATCCGTCGAATTCCACCTACTCCGTTGCTGATCGCGCCGTAGCCCTTGAGGGCGCGCTGGAGAGCATTACGATGCTCAAGAATAATGGCCACCTTCTGCCGCTCAATGCCGCGAAGATCAAGACCATCGCGGTGATCGGCCCCGACGCCTGGCCGGCGGTGACCGGCGGCGGCGGCTCGTCGGAAGCGCAGGCTTTTGAGCCCGTCAGCATTCTCACCGGCATCGCCAACCTGGTCGGCCCCAACGTCCACCTCGTCTACAGCCGCGGCCTGCCGGAGATGACCGATGTCTTCTCACGCACCCGCTGGGACGGCGCTGTTAAGGTCGCCACCTATCCCAGCAAGGACTTCACCGGCACGCCCGATACCAGCACCGCAAACACTATCGCCAACTACAAGAACGAGTGGTGGGGCCCTGAAGACAAGACGCCGCGCAGCATTCGCTACACGGCCTCTTACAAGGCGGAAAAAACCGGCAAATATCTCGTCCTCGCCGCCGCCTCCGGCAACGACGACTTCACCCTCCGCATCGACGGCAAGCCGCTGCTTTCTCCGCCGCACGCCGAAGGCCAGGCGCCCCAGTTCTGGACCCTCGATCTCGCCGCCGGCCAAACCATCAACGTAGTCGCCGACTATCTCCCCGGCTTCGCCGGTGTGCGCCTGGGACTTGGCATCGCCTACCAGCCCGACCTGGTCTCGGACGATGCCATACAGTTCGCATCCATCGCCGATGCCGTAGTGGTCGCCGTCGGCTTCAACCCCTCCACCGAGGGCGAAGGCTACGACCGCACCTTCTCGCTGCCCTGGGGACAGGACGCGCTGATCGAGGCCGTGGCTGCGGCCAATCCCCACACCATCGTCACTCTGACCGGCGGCGGCGGCATGGACACCCGGTGCTGGCTCGACAAGGTTCCTGCGCTGTTGCACACCTGGTACACCGGCCAGGAGGGCGGCACGGCCGTCGCCGAAGTTCTCTTCGGCAAGCATAACCCCGAGGGCAAGCTGCCGGTCAGCTTCGACCGCAGTTGGGAGGAGAACCCCTCGGCGCCGTACTACTACCCCGTCAAGGGCGCGGACACCGCGCTGCACGTGACGGAAGACGGGCGGCCGCCGGTGGATTACGTCATCCCCCACGTGAAATACGAGGACAAGCTGATGGTGGGCTACCGCTACTGGACCACCACCGGCAAGCATCCGCTTTTCCCCTTCGGCTTTGGGCTCAGCTACACCACCTTCAGTTTTTCCAACCTGCAGGTTCCGGCGACGGCCGCCTCCGGCTCCGCTGTAACGGTCAGCTTCGACGTGACCAACACCGGCTCCGTCGCTGGCGCTGAGGTGGCCCAGCTCTACGTCTCCGACCCCTCGGCCAGGGCCAGACGCCCCGAGCGCGAACTGAAAGGCTTTGAGAAAGTCCGCCTGGCTCCTGGCGAAACCAAACACGTCACGCTGACTCTGGACGCCCGCTCTTTCAGCTACTGGGACGCGACGGCCAACAAGTGGGCCATCGATCCAGGCAAGTTCGTGATTCGCGTGGGCGATTCGAGCGAAAACACGCCACTCAGCGCGGAGTTGACGCTCAACTAGTGTTTGCCGAAGACCAGTCAGCCGGCCTGCCGCCACCTCGGGACAGACCGTGTTGTTTCATGGAAATTAGCCGCCCAAGTATTGATATTTGTACGTGCGTTCGGCTTGCTGGAAAAAACAAGTAAATACAGTTGGAGACTATGAAAAGGTATGGGGCGGTCACACCTCGATTTGTAGCTTGAAGTCCGTGAATGGATGGCAGTTGAGAGGTTCTGTGCAGGAAAACAAGGCATGTTTCTTACATTTTCGGAGAAATCCGGGGGGCATGAATATAGAATTAATAATGTGGCAATTGCATTGCAATGGTAAATAACAGAGGCAAGTGAGATGCGGTGATGAAGGATTCCTCAACCAATAAGAAACACAAGGAGCCCGTGATACCCGTGGTCCAACATCCGGTCAGCCTGAAGCAACTGGCGGCCCATTTAGGACTGGATCCATCGACCGTCTCGGTTGTTCTCAACGATGTTCCAGGACGATCGATTCCACAGGTCACGCGCGACCGTATCAAGGCTGCTGCCAAGCAGATGAATTACCAGCCGAGCCTGCTGGCGCGTTCGCTGCGCAACCGGTCGACTCAGACGATCGGCATCCTCGTGCCTGAGTTGGGCGACGGCTATCACACCCAAGTGATGAGCGGCATCGGCGATCAGCTCATCAGCGCTGGATACTTTTATTTCACTGCGCACCACAGGCATCAGCCGAGTTTGGTGGAGGAATATACGCGGATGTTCATTGGGCGGCGCGCGCAGGGTATCATCGCAATAGACACCCTGCTGGAGCATCCCATCATAATCCCGGTGGTCGCCGTGGCGGGCCATCGCCACATCGCGGGCGTGACCAATGTCGTAGTCGATCACGCACGTGCCGCAGAGCTTACCCTAACCCACCTGTACTCCCTCGGACACCGGAAGATCGCGTTCATGCGCGGACAGCCCTTCAGCTCAGACTCGGATGAGCGCTGGAAAGGGTTGGTGGCGGTTGCGAAGAGACTGGGCCTTGAGATCAAGCCAGAGCTGGTTGTTAGCCTCGACCGCGATATGTTCTCGCCGGAACTCGGCTATCCGGTGGTACAGCAACTGCTCTCAACCAAACAGCCGTTCACCGCTCTGGTTACCTTCAACGACATCTCGGCGATCGGGGCTATTCGCGCGCTACACGACTTCAATCTGCGTGTCCCGGCGGATGTTTCGGTTATTGGTTTCGACGACATCAAGGCGGCCGCGTATACTATGCCGCGGCTTACGACGATTAATCAGCCGCTGGAGGAGATTGGCAGAATTGCAACCCATAGCCTGCTTAACCGCATCCATGGTACGGCCATTCCGCGCGATATGATCACAGTGAAACCAAAGCTTGTCGTTCGCGAATCGACGGGCCCGATCAAGGTCTAGTCTCCTGAGTCATTGATTTATTGCATTAGTGGCAGGTGCGTGAGTGGCCAAAGTGGAAGTGGCGAAGCGAGCGATGGAGGCCAGTTCTGGTCTGCCGATTTAGTCCAGCGAAAGGGCTTTGGCTGTTGGCCGTGATGAACTCCCGGATCGCTGCTTCCAACTGCTGAACGCTGGTGTGCGAGCCGCGCTTGATCTGTCGTTGTGTGAGCGGTGCGAACCAGCGTTCGACCTGGTTAAGCCATGAGGCATGCGTAGGGGTGAAATGCAGATGGTATCGTGTCCGTTTCTGCAGCCTGCGACGGACCAGAGCCGTCTTATGGGTGCCGTAGTTGTCCAGCACGAGGCGGACGTCGAGATCGGCGGGAACAGCAGCATCTATCTTCTTCAGAAAATCCAGGAACTCAACCGAATGATGGCGTCGATAGCACTTGCCAAGGACGTTGCCGGTGGCGATGCGGGAAGGAAGCTTTTTGGCTCAGACAATCCGCTGATTGCTGCCGGCTGGGTCTCTGGTTCCACGCTAGTGTCTCCGTAACTGCTTTCCGTTTTCCCGGCACGGTCCATGGCTTTGCGATGGACGATGCCTTGGCCAACACTCCAGGCGCTATCAATTGCCTCCGCTTGGTCATCGACTCATTGCAGTGCGCATTTAAATAAGTTATTCGCGCCAAAGATTCGCCGGAAATTCTCTGTTCCCGTCTGATGAACTGACATCTGAAAAGAAGATATTGAGAACAGCAGGTGGGAACCTACGCAGGGACGATTCCGGAGGTGCGCAGAGCGCCTCCGGAATCCCCATTTAAGCCGCCCGAATGTTGATGAGGCTGCTTCTAGCCTTTCAGGACTTGGTCGATCGTCTGGATGTCCACTAATCCGTTGCATCCGTAAATCGCCGGAAGCACCCGGTTCGCTGGGTAGTTCCGCCGTAGTTCAGCCACCTTTTCCGTGCCGCAGCGGTACGCCGGCAGATACATCCGGCCCAGCAGCGGATGACGTCCCCAGGCGCCGGACAATTTATCCGCGCGCTCTTCCGTCACCAGAAAATCGCGGCGCAGCGTAGCCGCCACCTCCGGCTGCTTCCGTCCTTCGCCCCAGGTCAGATACGACGACTGATTCTTGGCGTCATCTTGCAACAGGGCCAGCAGCACGCCGATCTGCAGGTCTTCGTCCGGCAACTGGTCAATCTCCGTCACGCCATGCGCAATCAGAATCGCATTGTTGGCGATTCCCTCAAATAAAGTAGCTGCCCGCGTGTTCATGGTCAGTATCGTAGCCTCAAAGCCCGCCTTTCCGCGCACATACAAGTCCTGCAGGTAGGCGAATGTAGTTACGTGCCCCGGCACAACTTCGTGGCTCACCAGTTGCTCAAACTCCGGATAAGACATCTGCAGCGAGGCATTGATCTCGTACGTTGCCTCGTATTGCGGAGAGCCGTCCGCATTCCGCGCCCGCCCCAGGTAGTTCATCGAGCCGGAAAACCACGCGTCCTTGATCGCGAGAAAGTCGATGTTCGCCCGCGGCACCCGCGCCAGCTCCTGCGGAAGGCAGGACATCAGATTTTTGGCGCTGAGATTGTCAAAATGCGCGATCACGGCCGCGCCCAAAGCGCGCACACAGGCCATCGGAACAATGCGCTCTTTGCGCCATGCGTCCACAGCTTCCAGCAACCCGCCAGTCTTTGCCGTGGCAAATCCGGCGCGGCCAAGCAACTCGGCAACGCGTTCCCGTTTCTTCTCCGGCTGCGAGGGTTCCGGCGGCTTGGCCGTTGCCGCTACCACGCAGCGCGCGTACGGCACAGCATCGCCCTTGCCGGCCACCTCCATCGCCAGATCCCACATCACATCCAGCGAATCCGCCATCCCGGTCAAATAAGCTTGGCGCAGCCCGCCCATCTTTTTCGCTTCCTCCCGAACTCCGGCAATCGCCTGCGGAAGGTCAATCGCGTGCGTGTACTCCTCTACAGCCTCGCGATTCTTCACCGATACGCCGCCAACCGCGCGCAACTTCGCCGCCGCAGGATGCGTGTATGCCGCGGGCAGCGGCTCATCAGAAAACCACGAATCGGCTATGAAGCGTCCCACACCCGAGGGATTCATCACGTCCCCGCCCCACAACGTGTCGATGCCTAAAACAGCGTCGGCAATAAACTTCTCTGCTTGATTCATCATTTACACCTTTTCCTTTTTCACGGAATAAATCCACACATACAAACAAATTCCAACAAACAGCAGCGCTGAAACCGATTGCGAGATGGGATTGAAGCTGTAGAACGGAGTTCGTATCCAATCCTCGCTAAATGGGGGAACGGAGTGTAGGACCTCGCCCAACTTGCCACCAATGGACGGGAACAATTTGCTGGTGCCAGAGAAGGTTCGCAGCGCCGCGCCCAGGACGCCTCCCAGCGCGCCGCCGGCCATCAGCCCCGAGGCCAAAATGACGCCGCGCTCGCGAATCCTGCTTCCCTCGTCGCCGCCGGTCTTTTCCGAGCGCTTGTTAATCAGGTGAGATAGGATGCCCCCCGCCAGCACTGGCGCGGTCAGATCCAGCGGCAGGTAGATTCCCAGCGCAAAGACCATTGACGATTTGCCCAGCATCTCTAATATCAATGTAATAATCGCGCCGATGCCAAACAGCATGTAGGCCACCGGCTGGTGGCTCATGAATCCCACCACCAGGGCCTTCATGATGGAAGCCTGTGGCGCTGGCAGTGCCCCTTCCCCAGTCTCTCCTAACGTAAACCCGTGGGCCAGCAGGACGATGGTCAGTCCGGCGGTGATGGCTGCGGCGATCACGCCGATGAACTTCACCTTCTGCTGGGCAGCGGGCGTGGAGCCGAGCCAGTAGCCGGCCTTCAAGTCGGTGATGAACTGTCCCGAAACGCACAACGCCGTGCACACCATGCCAGCGATAGCCATCACGAAGAACATTCCCGTGTCTCCGGAGAGGCCAAAGTTCAACAGCACGACACAAGAGATGATGATGGTCAGCATGGTCATGCCCGAGGCAGGATTGTTGGCCGTGGTGGCTATGGCGTTGGCGGCCACCGAGGTGAAAAAGAACGAGAAGATCAGCGTCAACACCAGGCCCAGCGCCAGCACCGTCCACGAAACATGCAGACGCCCGAAGAAGATGGCCACCGCCAGGGAGCTGATAATTACGCCGAGAAGAATGGAGATGATGGAAATATCGCGGTCGGTGCGCTCTGTGGCAGCCTCGCCGTGGCGGAAGGTGTGCAGCGCGATGCCGAAGGACCCCGCCACCACGCGCAGCGATTTGAGAATGCCGATGATTCCCGCCGTGGCGATGGCGCCCACGCCGATGAAGCGCACATAATTGCGCACAATCTCCGCTGCGGTCATCTGGGCTATGGGAACGGTGCCCGGATAGACGGCGGCGTCGATGTGGCTGCCGAAGTACCAGATCACCGGAACCAGAACAAAGCTGGTGAGCACGCTTCCCGCGCAAAAAATCATGGAACTGCGCAGGCCCATCACGTAGCCCAGGCCCATGATGAAACTGATTGCGTCGAATTTGAAGACCATGCGGCCGCGCTCGGCCAGCGAGCGCATCACCGGCACGAACTGAAAGTCGAGATACTCCTTCCAGACGTGAAATGTGCAGATGAAAAAGTCGTAAGCGCCGGCGATCGCGGTAGCCTGCAACAGCAGTTTGGCCTGCGAGCCGCCCTTCTCGCCGGTCACCAGCACCTCGGTAATGGCCGTAGCCTCGGGAAAGGGCAACTGCCCATGCATCTCGCGCGCAAAGTAGCGGCGCAGAGGAATCAGAAACAGAACGCCCAGGCAACCGCCTGCTAGGCAGATAAAGATGGTCTGCACCGGGTGCGGATCGAGGTGGAGGGTATAAAGCGCGGGAATCGTGAAGATGGCGCCCGCCACCACGCTGCCGGAGGCCGCGCCGATGCCGGTGATGATCACATTTTCCAGCAGCGAGGTCCGGCGCTTGTAAACGCGCGCCAACCCGATGGCCAGAATCGAGATGGGGATAGCGGCTTCCATCCCCTGGCCGACCTTCAGCCCGGAGTAGGCCGAGGCGACGGAGAAGATAACACAAAGCAAAACGCCCCAAACGACCGCGCGAAACGTGAGTTCCGGTTCTTTGGCTTGCGCGGGAATGATGGGCTGGTAGGATTCGCCGGGTTTCAGCGGCAGGTAAGCATTTGCTGGAAGTGAGTTCGCTTCGTTCTCGGTCATCGATCTATGATCCCCTGTCGGGACGCCGTTGGCTCCGGTTCTTCCAGCACCCTGGCGGATGCTAATTCAAACCGTTCTCCGGGTTCATTCACGGCCCGGAATAAACCATACACTCTACCAATGCACTGGAGTCAAATCAGGCGGGAACAGGGAGATTGGGTTGACGCCGCAGCCCCTGGATGCAGCCAGCCTTATGGCTTGCGGCCGTTGGCGGGGGACTTGGCCACCGCCCCCGGCTTGCGCAGCGGCACAATCGCTCCGGCACCGGGCGCTGCCTGAGAGAAGCGCGCCAGCATCTCCGTCCGCACATACTCCACAAAGCTCTGCATCTGACGGTTCATCTCTTCCATCCGCTCGCGCATCTGCAGGATGATGGCGATGCCCGCGATGTTCACCCCCAGCTCGCGCGCCAGGCTCAAAATGAACTCCAGCCGCTCCAGGTCTTCGTCGGTATAGAGCCGCGTGTTGCCCTCGGTGCGCGAAGGCAACAGCAGTCCCTCGCGCTCATACAGGCGCAGCGTCTGCGGATGAATCTCGTACATCTCGGCCACCGCCGAGATCATGTACGCGCCCTTCGATTTTTTCTTCGTGGCCATCAGTTCACCATCATGAATTTTGCATCCCTAATCATCAGGGTAATCATTTCTCCGTAACTCAAGTGCGATGAAGTGCGCCATTTGAAACATAGCATCCCGAAAACAAGTGATCAAGGCGCGACTGGCATGGAGAGTACTTTCGCACATTGCTCGCCCGATATCGTATCGAACTTGCCCGTGTATTTTTGAATCTGAAGAAATACGTCGTCTTGAGCAACGGATGCCTTCAGCATGATAGACAATACGACTACTCTATCTTTGATCAGTGTCGATAACAAATATTGTGTTGCCGCTTGCTTTCCCGGAGGATTCTCCTTTTTCCAAAGATAGAACGAACGGTCGTTGGTGCCATCATTCGCATTAGAAGGCGGTCCAAAATCCGTGATCACCAACGAAGGATCCATTTTTTTGAAGTAGTCCTGTTCATATTTTGCCTGAGCACGAAGAATGTCGATGGGCTTTGAGCCTTTGATATATTTTTCAAAATCGGCTCTATCCACCAACATTGATTCATAGGCCATGTCATCGATAAAGATGAAGGTTCTGCCAGGATCATCTTTGTCGTTGAACGAGAAGGTCTTACCATCCAGGAAATAGACAAAACTGCTATCGCCTAGGAACCTGTAAAAGTAGTAGCCGGTTCCTTGATTTGGCTTGATGATTTTGGTTTGTCCATTATCTGGGCATTGAGCATTCAGACAAATAATGCCAAGAAATAGGGCAGAAACAAACAGGAAGATTATTCGTCGAACTGAAGTTAATGAATCTTTTGCGGTCAGCCGATCTGCGTTCTGGACCAAGCCTCTCACTTTGAATGCCTCCGAAAAAATTTACAACTTATCGAACAATTGTATCCGCGGGTCCTGGTTGTTCAGCTTGGCCAGCTCGCGCATGATCTCGCGGCTGCGCTCGTCGTTCAGGTGCGGCACCACCACCTCGACGGTCACTATCTGGTCGCCGCGCTGGTCGGGGCGCTGCGCGTTCTCCACGCCCCGTTCCCTCATGCGCAGCTTCTGTCCGCTCTGCGTGCCGGGAGGAATCTTCAACTGCGCGCGGCCGTCAATCGTCGGCACGTCCACCTTGGCTCCCAAAGAGGCCTCGGGCACAGTCACCGGAACCGTCAGATGAATGTCGTCGCCCAGGCGCGTGAAGACCGGGTGCGTGCCGGTGCGGACAATCAGGTACAAGTCGCCCGCCGCGCCGCCGTTCACTCCGGCGTTGCCCTTGCCCTGCAGGCGAATGCGCTGCCCGTCGCGCGTGCCGGCCTTGATGCGAAACTCGACGGACTCGCTGCGGCTGACCACGCCCTCGCCGCGGCAGGTGGCGCAGGCGTTCGTCGTGTGTCCTGTCCCGTTGCACCTGGGGCACTCAATGTTGAACTTCATCCGCCCGCCCATCTGCGTCACATGGCCCGTGCCATTGCACTCCGGGCACTGCGTAGGTCCGCCGGTCGAGGACTGCCCATGGCAGGTGGGGCAGCTCTCCTGGCGATGCACATCGAGCCGCGCCTGGCCGCCGCGGATGGCCGTCCAGAAGTCCACTGTCGCCTGGTACTCGAGATCGGTGCCCGGCTGCGGACCGCGTGGATGCTGCGGCTGCTGCGCCCCGCTGAAGATACCGGAAAAGATGTCCTTGAAGCTGCCCCACGAAGCCGAATCTGCCGGCGAACCCACCCCTGCCCGTTGGCCCCCCGGGTATCCTGACCGCGGCCCCGGCCCGCTCTGGAAGCCCGTGAAGTCGAAGCCGCCAAAGTCTACCGGCATTCCGTGTCCGCCGCCCTGCCGCGCATAGGCCTCGGCCGTCGCCGGGTCGATCTGGTCGGAGTAGAACCCAACCTGGTCATAGATTTTGCGCTTCTTCTCGTCGCTCAGCACGTCGTTGGCCTCGGAGATCACCTTGAACTTCTCCTCAGCCTGCTTGTCGCCGGGATTCACGTCCGGGTGATACCGTCGCGCAGCCTTGCGGAAGGCCTTGCGAATCTCCTCCGCCGTCGCCGTCTTCTTCACGCCGAGCGTGCCGTAATAGTCCTTGTTCGTGGTCGTGGCCATGGTCGCTTTGGATCTCGTTTCCTGTTGCACGCTAATAGTTCGTCCAGAATCAGTAGCTGGTTGCCTCAGTCTCGATCTGAGACCTGGGAAACCAATTCCGGACAGAGGCAATCAAGCAATCGCCGGGCTTTCAATTCACCGGTCTCTGTTCGCGGCGCCGGGAAAATCTCCACCTCTATCCGCGCCGTCACCTCCCGGCTGGCCAGCGCCAGGTCGTAGGACATCTGCATCTTCATCCAGAAATCCGGCGTGGTTCCAAAGTACCGCGCCAGGCGCAGCGCCGTATCCGCCGTAATCCCCCGCCGCTCGCGCACAATCTCCGAGATGCGCGTAACCGGTACGCGCAAGGCAAGGGCCAAAGCATTGGCCGAAAGCCCCAGCGGGACAAGAAAATCCTCACGCAAAAACTCGCCGGGATGGATCGGCACGCCCCTTTGCTCGTGTTTCCGCGGAATACTCATGCGCGGCTCTCCCTTAGTGATAATCAACAATCTCCACATCCCAGGCATCCTTGCCGTCCCAGCGAAAGCAAACCCGGTACTGGTCGTTGATGCGGATGCTCCACTGGCCCTTCCGGTCGCCTTTCAGCTTCTCCAGCCGATTGCCCGGCGGATTTAGCAAATCCTCAATCGCCGACGCAAAATCCACAGCTTGTAATCGGCGCGCCGCAACCCGCGCAATACTCGCCCATCGCCGGCTCGTTCCGGTCAGGAAGACCGCTTCCGTCTCGTGGTCGGCGAAGGACTGAATCATGCTTAACGTTTATCGTAACACGGGAAACGTCAACCGCCATTTTTTAGCCCACCTGTCTGTAAGACCGCCAGGATCGAGCGCCATTCGTTATTGCTCCGCTGCAAGCATACTGCCGGAGTCGCCAGAGATTCCTCGGTATAGGCTCAGACGAAAGCGCGCGCATTGAGAAACGTTCAGAAACTGGCAAATCACACGAATCCGTCGTTGCAGCGGCTATGGCTTCTTGCTGTCCAGCTTCAAGGTGCAAGCTTCGCTCAGGGTGGTGGGCATCGATACTGTCATTTGACCAACTTCAAATCCTTCGAGTGGATAATGTTGTAACCAACCATGTAGCAATACACGCTAGCAGGCAGAAATTCAAAGTTGATGTTTTGTTCTTGGCAATTCAGCGTCTTGGTCCTGGTGGTGACGAGAGCTCTCTTCAAGTGATTCTTATGGCAGAAGCCGATAAGACTGCTCAATTCACTGAGTTTTTCGCAATAACGGTCCGACCATTTAACCTCCACAGCCCAGGATAGTTTTTGCGTTTCTGGCGCAAGCTGAACTAAGTCTACCTCTCCTTTGTCGGAACCTCTATCCCATCTTGCGTAATAAAGAGTCGCGTCGCTATGAAACCATTGCGAGAATATCGCAGTTTCAGCCAGACTACCGATTCCATTATCGTCGGCGCTCATGGGGGAAAAGAGCGCGGCGCGCATAGTTGGATTAGTAAGGTAAACTTTGAAAAAGTTGGCGCGATGAAACCTTTTCGCACTACGGTCTACTCGATGAACGACCTTTATCAAAAAGGCTGCCTCAAGATACTCAATATATCGCTTAATGGTGTTCTTAGCGACGCCTGAGTTCTGCGCCAGTTCTTGCAGCGAAATCTCATTCGCGGTGTTGAATGCCAACGTAGTGAATAGATAATTCAGTTCCTGAATATCCCCGATGCCATACAGGCTTGGCAAATCTCTGAGCAAAACCTTATCGACAATATCGCTCTTGATAAACCTTCCTAGGTTAGCTTGAATCTGAGGCGAGAAAATCACCTCTGGATATCCGCCAAAGTTCAAGTAGTTGATGAATTCATTATTGAATAACTCGATATTATTTGCCGCAAATTGGCGTGGAGGATCTTCGACTGGCTCTCTTACCATGTCTGTCTTATTCATGAGGTCGATGTATTCATAGAAGGTGAGAGGAGGAAGCAGGAAATCAGTGAATCTTCCCGCGCCGGACTCCTGAGACTTGAGCCGAAGCGCGGCAGCGGCGGATCCAGACGCCACCAGCTTTATGTTCGGATATGTGTCGATAGCGGACTTTAGATGAACCTCCCAATTGCGCAAGTACTGTATTTCATCAAAAAAAACATAAATCTCGTCGCGTTTGTGGTTCAGACCGCTCGACTGCGCGTAGTATTCGAGCAGTTTTTCCAAACTGAGTCCGTTATAGATTGGGTGGTCAACCGAAAAATAGCCGATGGACCGAGGTGGCAAGCCTTCGTCGATAAGGGCTTGGATGGCGTGGTGAATGAGCACTGTTTTCCCGACTCGCCGAGGTCCCATGAGAACAACGGCTCGGCGCATCTTTTGCTCCTTGACCAGCGGGAGGAGCAATTTGAAATATGCGCGGCGCTTCATTTCGCCAAAGACAGAACTGATCGTATGGTCGCCTTGCCACCACGGGTTCTCGGTTTGAATTCGCTGGATGATTTCTGCTGATGAAATTTCTAGCATAGTTGGAAAATACGCCTAACTAAAAATAATGTCAACGCTCTGACTCTAAAATATTACCACCAAGTAAGTTATTGAATGCATGTTGTTTATCATCGAAATACAGTGCAGAATCAATTGAGGACGGGGTATTCTTGAGCGCATTTTGGGCATTTCGATAGTCGTTGTCAATCGATGGCGTCGGCTTTTCTTCCAGTCATTATCGGCTGCTTGGCGGCGCTGGCATTGGGAATGGCGTCCAGGTCCGCCTTGCCTTCGGCCAGTTGCATCAGAAACTCCTGGGCAGAGAAGGCCTTCATATCCTTGAGTAGTTTACCGGCGCGGATGTAGCTACCGTCGGCCTGCTGCAGGCGGGCCTTGAGGGTGTCGGCCAGATATGCAGGCAGAATCTCGTCGTGGATGCGGGCCAGGGCGGCCGGGTCGCGGACCGGGAAGGCCACCTCGCAGCGCTCGAAGAGGTTGCGTGGCATCCAGTCGGCCGAGCCCAGATAGGTTTCGTCGTGGCCGCCGTTGGCGAAGTGGAAGATGCGAGAGTGCTCCAGGAACCGGCCCACAATGGAGCGGACCCTGATTTGTTCCGACAGGCCTTTGACACCGGGGCGCAGGATGCAAAGCCCCCGGACGATCAGGTCGATCTTGACGCCAGCTTGCGAGGCCGCATAAAGTGCCTCGATAACCGAGGGTTCGAGCAGGGCATTCATCTTGGCTACGATGTGGGCGGGACGTCCGGCCTGGGCATGCTCCTGTTCGCGGCGGATGAGGCCCAGGAAGCTTTCGGCCATGGTCAGGGGCGCCACCAGCAGCGGCCGGTAGTCGTCGATCTCGGCGTGCGCGGTCAGGTAGTTGAAGACCATGTGCACCCGCTCGGTGATCTGCGGGTCGCTGGTCAGCAGGCTCAGGTCGGTGTAAAAGCGGGCGGTATCGCGGTTGTAGTTGCCGGTGCCCAGGTGGCAATAGCGGCGGGTAGCGCCGTCCTCGTCGCGGCGCACCAGCATGGCCAGCTTGCAATGGGTCTTCAGGCCGACCACGCCGTGAAAGACCTGCACGCCGGCGTCCTCCATGCTGCGCGCCCAGCGAATGTTCGAGGCCTCGTCGAAGCGGGCCATCAGTTCGACCACCAGCGTGGTCTCCTTGGTGGTAGCAGCCTCCGTCAGCGCCTGGAACATAGGCGAGTCGTCGCTTGTTCGATAGAGGGTCTGCTTCATGCTGACCACGGCCGGATCCTCGGCGCCCTGTTGTATGAAATCCACTATCGGGTCGTAGGAATCGTAGGGATGGTGGAGCAGTATGTCGTGCAGGCGCAACTCGTCGAAGATGCTGGCTGACTTGCGGCTCAGCTTGAAGGGTTTTGGGGTAAAGGGCGGAAACTTGAGTTCAGGCCGCTGCACGTCGTCATAAAAGAACATCAGACGCGAGAGGTTTACCGGGCCGTCGCAGCGGAGGACCTGATCCTGGTCGAGTTCGAAGTTGACTCTGAGCCGCTCGACGATCTCCTCATCGGCACCGGTCTCGATCTCCAGCCGTACCGCGTCGCCTTTGCGCCGGTTGTGCAGCTCCACGCGGATGGTCTCCAGCAGCGAGCGCGTTTCCTCTTCCTCGAAATACAAGTTTGAATTGCGGGTGACGCGGAAGGCGGCCCTGGCCAGCACCTCGTAGCCGCGGTACATTCCGCCGAGATTCTGCGCGATCAGGTCTTGCAAGAGCAGGTAGTCGAAGGCGCCGTCGGCCGAGGGCAGGCGGACAAAGCGGTGCAAAGCGCGCGGCACCGTGACCACCCCCAGTACCTGCGGGCCGGAGCTGCGCCGCTTGCGCCGCAGAAGGAGCGCCAGGCACAGTGCCTTGTTGAGTACCCGCGGAAAGGGGTGGGCTGGGTCAATCGAGATGGGAGTCAGCAGCGGGTCAACCTCGCGCTGAAAGTAACCCTGGGCAAAGGCACGGGCCTTTTCGTCCAACTCCTCCCACTCCAGCAGCCGGACGCCCTGTTTACGCAGCTCAGGAAGCAGGCGTTCGTTCCAGCACCGGTACTGGGCGTCCACAAAGCTGTGGATTTCGGCGGTCAGCACGGAGAGGGATTCGTCGGGGCGCAGCCCGTCATAGCCCGGCTCGCGGTAGCCGTCCTCTATTCGCTGCATCAGGCCGGCCTGGCGAACTTCAACGTATTCGTCCAGGTTGTTGCCCGTGATCGCCAGGAATTTAACCCGCTCCAGCAGCGGGTTGGCCGCATCCTCGGCCTCTTCGAGCACACGCCGGTTGAACTGCATCCAGGAGTAGTCCCTGCCGTTAAAGAGCTTTTGTTTCTGTGTCGTTCGGGCCATTGCTTCCGTTCCGTGCGCCGTAGATGGCAGTCTACAGCTTTTTGGAAGAACAGGGAATAGGGGGCAAAGATTGGTGAATAAGACGCGCGAAAAGGGCTGTGCGCGGGAGGAGAGGTTTTTTTGCGCAAAAGTGGGCTAATTCGGGGAGCGCTGTCAGCTTTCCTTGCGGTAGAGCATATCGCGGATGGTTCGCCTTCTGGCTTCGTTCAATTCGCTCTCCGCTTTGCGGGCGACGGCGTCGAGTCGGGTCTTTCCCGTGGATTCTGCTGCTTCCGGCGCGCTGCACGCGGGGCAGTGGTTGGCGAAGCCGGGCTTGCCTGGCCTCAGCTCGAACTCTTCCGAGCAGACGACGCAGATTTTGACCGGAAATGCCATACAGCACAATGATAACGCGATCGATTCTTCCGGCCATCGTTCTGGTTCCCTTGGAAAGCATGAATTCAACCTTTGCCGCAAGAAGGAAAACGCCGCGCCTCTTTCCTGGGCGGAAACGATGCCTCGCTCCCCAATCGGTCAAGCGTTTGCGGCGGACTCCAGCCGCTCGCCACGTTCATTCGATACACTACAGATACGAACCCTGCTGCCCGGCTTTCGCATCCATTAGAGAGCGAACAATTTCAGGGTCAGCAGCGCTTCACTGAGAGTCGAACGGTCTTGATGCCCTCAAATACTTCAAACAACAGCTCGATTCGGCCCTATGCCTGTGCCTTGGCGCTGGGCCTGGCGGTGCTGGCTTCCATGGGGCTGGCCGCGCAGACGCCGCCCAGCGAATCGTTGCAACCGACCGCGTCGAGCTTTCAGGGCAGCGTTACCCAGGGCGAGGTCTCGACGCAGCCCATCGACCTCACACTCGACGACGCCATCCAGCGGGGGCTGAAAGCAAACCTGGGCGTCATTCTCAGCAGCGCGCAGACTGCCGCTGCGCGCGGTGAACGGCTCAGCCAGTTGCAAGCCCTGCTGCCCTCGGTGGACGCCAGCCTCAAGGAAACCGTGATGCAGGTGGACCTGCCCGCCGAAGGGTTGCGCATTCCCGGCTTTCCCACCATCATCGGGCCATTTGGATTTACCGATCTGCGGGCTTCGCTGACCTGGTCGCTGATCGATGTGGCTTCGCTGCGCAACTACCTGGCCGCGCGCCACAACTTTACCGCTGCCCAACTCTCCGCTCAGGATGCGCGCGAGATGGTGGTGCTGGTCGTGGGCAACGCCTACCTGCTGGCGCTGGCTGATGAAACCCGCGTGGCCAGCGTGGAAGCGCAGGTGGCCACAGCCAAAATTTCGCTCGACCAGGCGGTTGCCAACCACCAGGCCGGAACGGCGCCGCTGCTCGACGAACTCCGCGCCCGCGTGGATTACCAGTCGCTCGAACAGCAGTTGATTGTGGCCAAAAACGCGCTGGAAAAAGACAAGCTGGCCCTGGCGCGGACGATTGGGCTGCCGCTGGCGCAGAGCTTTACCCTGGCCGACAAGGCGCCCTACGCGGCCTTCGACCAGATTGACGTGGAGAAAGCCATCCGCGAAGCCCACGCCAACCGCAGGGATCTGGCAGCCCTGGTGGAGCAGACCCAGGCTGCCGAACAGCAACGCAAGGCGGCCACCGCCGGCCGGCTGCCCACGCTCAGCTTCTCCGGCGACTACGGCGATATCGGCGTGACCTTGTCGCACTCGCACGGCACCGGTGACGCCGCCGGCACTCTGAGCGTTCCGCTGTTCAAAGAGTTTGCTCTGCGCGGCGAGGCCCAGCAGGCCCAGGCGCAACTCGACACCGCCCAAGCCCGGTTGAGCGACAAGAGCGCCCAGGTGGACGCCGATGTGCGCGACGCCCTGCTGGACATTGCCTCGGCGCAGAAGCAGGTCGAGGTGGCCCGCTCAAGTGTAGACCTGGCCGGCGAGGCGCTCAGCGAGGCCCAGCAGCGCTACGCTAACGGCGTCAGCGACAATCTGGCTGTCAGCCAGGCCCAGCAGTCCGTGGCCCAGGCCAACGATCAATACGTGACAAGCCTCTACCGGCACAATGTGGCCAAGCTCAGTTTGGCTCGTGCCTTGGGAGCAGGCGAGGACTACAGAAAATTTTTGGGAGGAAAGTAGACGTGGCGGATTTTATCCCAACACCAGACCCAATCGTGCCGGACGCTGAGATGGAGAGCGCCCAGCCGCAATCCAGCCGCAGAGGCATCGTCATCGTCGTAGTTGCGATTCTCGCGCTGGTTGCCGCCGGCTTCTGGTGGCGCTCCACTTATAGCGAAAGCACCGACGACGCGCAGGTCAACGGCCACCTGATTCAGGTCAGCGCGCGCATCGCGGGCCAGGTCGCCAAGGTCTATGTCGATGAGAACCAGGTGGTCAAGGCGGGTGATGTGATCGCGGAACTCGACCCCAGCGACTACAAGGTTGCGGTCGAGAACGCCGAGGCCGCCCTGGCCAGCGCCCAGGCTAACGCCGCGGCAGCCAACGTGAATGTGCCCATCACCACCGTCAACACCGGCAGCAATCTGACCTCGGCCGACGCCAATCTGAGCGGCTCTCACGACGCCGTCGAACAGGCTGAGCAGCAGCTCCAGGCGGCGCACGCCCGCGTCGCCCAGGCCAAGGCCAACAACACCAAGGCGCAGGCCGATCTCGAGCGCTACAAGCCGCTCGTAGAGAAAGACGTCATCAGTAAGCAGCAGTTTGACGCCGCCGTAGCCGCTGCCGACGCCGCCAGGGCCACGCTCTCTGACGCCCGCCACTCCGAGCAGGCTGCCGGCGACGGCGTAAAGGTGGCCCGTGAGCGCGAGGCGCAGGCCAAGGCGCAATTGAAGTTTGCCCTGACCGGCCCGCAGCAGGTGGCCGCGCAAAGCGCCCGCGCCAGGCAGGCCCAAGCGCAGGTGGCTCAGGCCCAGGCCCAGCTCGACATGGCCAGGCTCAACCTGAGTTATACAAAAATCGTGGCGCCCGCGGCAGGCATCATTACCCGCAAGAGCGTCGAGATCAACCAGAACGTCGCGCCGGGCCAGAACCTTATGATGCTGGTTTCGCTCGAAGGCCTGTGGGTAACCGCCAACTTCAAGGAAACCCAACTGCGCCACATGTTCGCCGGGCAGGCCGTCGAAATTGACGTGGACTCTACCGGCAGGACTTATCACGGCAAGGTGACTCAGATTGGCGGCGCCACCGGTTCAGTGCTGTCGCTCTTCCCGCCGGAGAACGCCACCGGCAACTACGTGAAGGTAGTCCAGCGGGTTCCGGTGCGCATCGACTTTACCGATCTGGCAAATGAAGACCCCAACCACGAACTAAGGCCGGGATTGTCGGTAGAGCCCAAGGTAAAAGTGAAGTGAAAATTCAGCCTCTATCCGCTAAGGAGATACTTCGACAGCATTAACCTCAGTCCCGCTTTGCTTGAATTGGAATTGGAGCACCCACACGCTGGAGACGGCCTGACCCTTGACATGCGCAGGCTTGAATCTCCAGCGCTGGGCTGCTTGCATGGCCGCCTTGGCAAAGTACTTGCTCGGTCCCGGCGAGTCGAAGTCCGCACTCGAAACAGCGCCTGTTGCATCAACCGTGACCCGTATTTTCACGTTGACCTGGCCGTGAATGGTCGCACTTGCGCTTGGAAGCGCGTCGGGCAGAACCCGCTTGGCGACTTCGCCCTTCAGCGCTGCACCCTTGGAAGTATGAGTTTTCGGCACTGGAGACTGCGTTTGGGGAGCGGCGATCGCAGGTTCGGTTTGCTGTTCTCCCGCTGGCGGCGATGACGGGCTCTGGTGAGATCGCACTAGGAAGACTGCGATGACTGCAATCGCAACCAGCGCTGCGGCAGCGATCATCGGCCCGCGAAGCCTGGCAGGCGCTGCTCTATCTGATTTGCCAGCTGGTCTCTGAAGAGACGGGGAGGCATGAAGACGATCCCAGACATCGCTGAGAGTGCATCGGCGCGCGGGGTCGCAGCGCAGAGACTCCCGCGCAATGCCGGCGAAGGGTTGTGGAATGAACTCCGGCACAACCGGGTCAGTCTGCGTTGCTCTCTCCCAAACCGGCGGGCGCTGCGTCAGGGCTTCTACCAGCGTTGCGCCAAGCGACCAGACGTCCGCTGCCGGCGAGATCGTTCCTCCCGCGCACTCCGGCGCGTCATGCGCTCCGGTCGCGGGATCGAGCTTGCTCCGCTTGCCTGCAAACTGAATGTTGTCGGAAGAGAGCTTCACGAGATCGTTGACGACCATGATGTTCGATGGCTTCAGGTGCCCATGCACGAAGCCTTTTCCATGGAGATAAGTAAGCGCGTCGAGGATCGGGTCGAGCATCTCTCTGGCCTCGGCGGGCGTCAGCGGCCGCTCGGGAAGAATTTCCGAGAGGTTTTCTTCGGCATACTCTGTGACGGCGTATAGCAGAGGGTCGCCGCCGATCTGACATCTTCCGGTGTACAACAGCTGCATGAGATGAGGATGAGAGAGTGAGGTCGCCGCTTGCCACTGAGCGATCTGCGCATCGGCGTCTTTTGCGTCAGCCGGAATAAGCCTGATGGCCGCTTTCTGCGGTTGATCTCCCGGCAACTGCGTGAGGAAGACACCGCTCGCGTCAGAGCCGCCCAGCCATTGCAGCAGAGTGAACCTGCCGTCAATGACCTGTCCTGCCCAATCACCGCGAATTGCCTCTGTTTTCATTACGATTACCATTCTATCTCTATCCGAGCACAGCGCGAACAGGTGTCCGTAGAGTGCGGCTTCGAGTCGCCAGGGGTTGGTGAGCGATTATTGATCCAGCCCAGAAGTTTTGAAACGCTGTGCCCCATCCATTCCGCGGCTTATCGAGGAAAAGATGCGGAATGGGTGGGAGGGAGTGTTGCATTTCTTTGGAGCCGGATCAGTAGGATCGACGGTGCTGGCTCTTCCACCGTATAGACTGATTGCAGTCCCGCCATGAAAGACGCAATTTACGTCTCGAAGGAAAACTACCTCAAAGCCATCCTCGAAGCCGAGGCCGAGGGGCGCGAGGTGATTCCTGCCGTGCTAGCCCATTGGCTTGAGGTCTCGGCGCCGGCGGTGACCATGGCGCTCAAGCGGCTCAAGCGCGGCGGCTTTGTTGAGGTGGGCACCGACGGCATCGTGCGGCTCACTGCAACCGGCCGCGAGACCGCCTATCGCACCGCCCTGCGCCACCATCTCATCGAGCGCATGTTGACCGAGATCTTCGGCATGGAGTGGCACGAAATTCACGAGGAGGCCGAGCGTCTGGAGCACGCCGTCTCCCCGGCCTTTGAAGCCAAACTCAAGGAAAAGCTGGGCGAGGGTGGCGCCTGTCCGCACGGCAACCAGGTGCTGCCCGAGAGTCCTGCCCAGCGCAAGCTGCGCGGCGAGACGCCGCTTTCTGAGGCTGCCGTGGGCCGGCGCTACACGGTCATCAGCCTGCACGAGCGCGACCCCAAGCTGCTGCTTTTTTTGCACAGCAACGGCATAGGCCCCGGCCAGAGCCTGCGCGTGGTCAGCCAGAACTACGATCAAACCGTTTCAATTGAGCTGCCTGCAGGAATTTCCATCCTTGGCCATCCGGCGGCGGAGGCGGTCTGGCTCCGCCCGGAAGAGCGGCGATAATTAAATTTAAGAGAATGTATTAACTATAGTTAACTAGCTGTGGCATACTCGGTTATATGAGCGCAATCGTCGAACCCCCTTTGCCAGTAATCCCTGGCCTCGCTCCGGGACCGGAGCACCAGGAGCCTTCGCTCTCGGAGGTGAATGCGACGGTGCGGGTCTCCCGCTCGTCGTGGTACTGGCGGCGGCTGCTGGGCTTTCTCGGTCCCGGGTTCCTGATCTCGGTCGGCTACATGGACCCAGGCAATTGGGCCACCGACATCGCCGGCGGATCGCGCTTCGGCTACACTCTCCTGTTCGTCATCATGGCCTCGAACTTGATGGCCATTCTGTTGCAAAGCCTCTCGCTCAAGCTGGGCGTGGCCACGGAGCGCGACCTGGCGCAGATGTGCCACCAGAGCTACGGCCCCAGGGTGAGCTATGCCCTGTGGATCGGCGCGGAGATCGCCATCGCCGCCTGTGATCTGGCCGAAGTGATCGGCTCGGCCATCGCCCTGAACCTGCTCTTCCACATTCCGCTCTTCTACGGCGTGCTCATCACCGGCCTGGATGTGCTGCTGATTCTCGTCATCCAGCGCTGGGGTTTCCGCTACGTTGAGGCGCTGGTGATCACGCTGATTGGGACAATGGTGGCGCTGTTCGCCGTGCAGATGTTTTTCTCCAAGCCGGAGTACTGGCCTGTCTTCAGCAATCTTTTTATTCCCTCGCCCTCCATCGTCTCCAACCCCGGCATGCTCTACATCGCCATCGGCATTCTGGGCGCGACCGTGATGCCGCACAACCTCTATCTGCACTCCTCGATCGTGCAGAGCCGCAAGTACGAGCGCACTCCCAAGGGCAAGCGCGAGGCCATTCATATGGCCAATATCGACTCCGCGCTGGCGCTCACCATCGCCCTGTTTGTTAACGCGGCCATTCTGATCGTGGCCGCCGCGGTCTTTAATCGCCGCGGCCTCTTCGATGTCGCCGCCATCCAGGACGCCTACAAGCTGCTCAGCCCGTTGCTGGGCGTGGCCGGCGCCAGCACGCTGTTTGCAGTTGCCCTGCTGGCCTCGGGACAGAACTCGTCCATTACCGGCACGTTGGCCGGCCAGGTGGTGATGGAGGGCTTCATTCACCTCAAGCTCTCTCCCTGGCTGCGCCGGCTCATCACCCGCTCGCTGGCAATTATTCCCACCATTATTGTTGTCGCCATCACCGGCGAACAAGGCACGGAAAAGCTGCTCATCCTGAGCCAGGTCATTCTCTCGCTGCAACTGAGCTTCGCCGTGGTGCCGCTGGTTCTCTTCACCGGCAACCGAAAAATGATGGGCGAGTTTGTAAACGCCCGCTGGCTCAAGGCCCTGGCCTGGTTCGTCGCTGTCCTCATTGCCGGCTTGAACGGCTGGCTCCTGATTGAAACCGCGATGGGTCACTAACTCCCCGCTTTCCCCGGAGGTTACGCATGAAACATACACGAATAATCGAGTATTTCTCTCTTTGTCTTCTACTGTTAACTATAGTTAACCCGGTACCGTTCAAAGCGCAAAGCGGTACATCGAGTGCTATCTCAGGCATGGTGTCGGACTCGACAGGCGCAGAACTACCTAATGCCGGAGTCACGGTAATTAATGTGGATACGAAAGCCGTCCGTACCGGACAAACCAACTCTGACGGCCGGTTTCTATTTGCCCAGCTTAATCCCGGCAACTATACGGTAACAGTGAAGGCTGACGGGTTTGCGGAGCAGACGTCGCGTCCCGTTGCCGTCGCAGTGGGGCGCACCGTGACATTGAACTTCAATCTTTCCTTGTCCTCGACCTCGCAGACCGTGGAAGTGAATGCGCAACAGGCATTGCTCAGCCTGGAGAACCCAAACACCACCACCACGCTCGAAGCCGAAACGGTCGCCAGCCTTCCTAATCCGGGACAGGACCTGACCTATCTAACTCAGTTCGCGCCCGGGGCGCTGATGAATACAGCCGGCTCTTCCAACGATGCAAAAGCGGCTGGCGGTTACGGAAACGTCGAATTCAACGGCCTTCCCGCGACCTCGAACGGTTACATATTGGATGGATACGACAGCAACGATCCGTGGCTCGGACTGAATATCGGATTATCGACGAATCTTGTAATCGGCCTGGATGCTGTGGGAGAGGCAACCGTCAATACGAATTCCTACTCCGTCGATCAGGGAAGATATGGCGCGTCGCAGGTGAATTACTTCACCAAGTCCGGAACCAACAGATTTCACGGTGACTTATACGAGCTATGGAACGGCTCTTTGTTGAATGCGGAGAACTACTTTCTTCACGCCAACGACACGCCCGGCAGCGTCGCCAAAAAGCCCCGTTCCACGGTCAATGAATTCGGCGTGAGCGTGGGCGGACCCATCATCAAAGACAAGCTGTTCTTTTTTGCCCACTATGAGGGCATCAGGATTGCTCTGCCTTTGGTTTCGCAGGCAGTCGTTCCAACGCCCGCTTATCAGAGTTATGTGTTGGGTCAACTTGCTCTGGGCGGTACAGACCCAATTACCGGAACCGCGCTGCCCGCTCAGCCGGAGGAGATTTCCTTTTACCATTCGATGTTCAATCTCTATACCAATACTGCCGGAACGCCGGTTCCAGTGAGTTCCTGCCCTCTGGATGCGAGCGGCGCACTGCTTCCCGGCGTCCAGACGAGCGGTCACCTCTTCGATGGAAGCGGTTGCGCGGACCAGCGCCAGATGTCGCTGACCAACAGCGACACGGAAAATCTTATCGTGCTAAAAATCGACCACACCATCAATACGCACAACAGCGTCTGGTATCGCTACCAACAGGACACGGGGCTACAGGCTGCCTATACCGATCCTATTAACTCAATCTTCAACTCCTACTCTCCGCAGCCGCAGTACACTCTGGTTGCCGGTTATACCCATCTGTTCAGTTCGAATCTAGTCAACCAGTTCAATCCCGGCGCGAGCTGGTATTCCAGCATCTTCGAGCCGAACAACTTTGCCCAGGTTCGGCAGACCTTCCCCATTATGCTTGCGGCAGGCACCAATAATGCCCCATTCACCACCATCGGAGGTAATGACAACACCTATCCTCAAGGGCGGAAGGTTACCCAGTGGCAGATTAACGACAACCTGATCTGGACGCGCGGCAAGAACTCCTACAAGTTTGGCGTCAATACACGGCGCATCGACGTGAGCGACTACGATCTGGGCGAGGGAATCGTGCCCGCCGTCATATACAACGATCTTGCCGAGTTCACCTATGGCGTGGCCTACACGGCGAGCCAGACGTTTCCCGTTTCCCTGAAGGAGCGAGTCGCAGCCGGTAATCTCGATCTCTATGCGATGGACACGTACAAGCCCACAGAGCGCGCGACACTAACCGTGGGGATGCGGACCACATGGAATACTAATCCCGTGAATCAGCAACGCTTGTTTGCGCGGCCGGCAGGGTCGTTTCTGGATATGTCTCACCAGATAAACCAGCCTTTGGACCAGGTTATCCAAACCGGCGTGCGCGGCCTGTTTCCAGCTACGCCCGTGCTGGTGTGGCAGCCGCGCGTTGCCGCGGCCTACGAAGTTACTCACGGGAGCGTGCTGCATGCCGGATTTGGTGTCTTCAACGACATTATTCCCGCGCAGGTTGCCGACCTTGCCGCCACCAATGCTCCTAATTCACCAACTTTTGTCGGCGGCATCGGTGGCCAGGTAGGCGGCGTTGGGATAGCGCCGAACGTAACCTGCAGCGCTGTCGATGCAACCGCCGATGCTAACCAAAGCTTTCAGCAAGTCTTCAGCGACGGTGCTGCTCCATGCGCTGGCATTGCCGCTGGCGCACCGACATGCCCTCTGGCTGTCAGCATGAACACCTTTCCCAGCGGCACGCTCAAGACGCCTTATTACTACCAATATAACTTTGGGGTTGAAGAACGAGTAGGTGCGCACGGTGCGGCGCGGATCGATTATGTTGGCACACGAGGCATCCATGAGCCGTATCAAGTGGAGTTGAACGGCTACCAGACGGTCTGCGACGGATGCTTTGCTCCTTATCCCTATCAGCAGCCGCTCGATCAAAGATTCGGCAGCGTCAATGAGTTTCAAACCAATGCGAACAGCAGTTATTCCGGCCTGCAAACCAATTTCACCGAGCAGATCGGCGGCCTGACTTTGCGAGCAAATTACACCTTCAGCCATTGCCTGGATGAGGTCTCGAATGGAGGGCTGCTCTCATTTTCCAGTCAGGGAATTCTTTCGCCGCTGCTGGGTGAACTCAGACGCCAGTATGGAGATTGCGACTATGACGTGCGCCATAACATCTCAGCTTTCGTGATATACCGGATCCCGTTTTCGTCTTCCCATGCGCTGCTTCGGACGGCATTCAGCGGCTGGTCGTTTTCCGAAACGGCATTCTTGCATAGCGGGCTTCCGTTCACCGTGCTTAGTCAGCCTTATACGGCTAATGGCAACGGTGTCTTTCAAAGCAGCGGGCCGCAATTTGCGCGTAGAGTTTCCGGGGTGCCGCTCTATCAGAAAACTCCCTACTCCGGTGTCACCGTGGCGGGAACCAGGCAGTGGCTGAATCCAGAGGCCTTTATCTCTGTCGTCGATCCGACAACGGGCGCTTGCACAGGAGGCGATTCCGCTTCCAATTGTCAATTCGGGGATGCGGGCCGCAACACGGTCCGAGGACCGCATTTTACCTACTCGGACATCTATCTGACGAAAAAGTTTCCGATAACAAAAGCTGTCTCCTTGCGCTTCGATACGCAGTTATTCAATGCCTTCAACCACCCCAACTTCGCCTTGCCGAGCAACGTGCAGGCTGGAGTGCCCGGAGTGTATATCCCGGCAAAATTCGGCACGCTCGAAAGCACCATCTCGCCGCCAACAGGGTTGCTCGGCGTTGGTCTGGGTGGAGACAGTTCGCCGCGCATGATTGCATTTCAGGCGAGAATCGAGTTCTGAGAAATCTGGGGGAGGGCCACGGCCAAGCGGCTGATCCCTGACCCCTGATGCACTACCATGTCACCATGCATGTTCTTTCCGCAGCCGAGATGCAGACCTGCGACCGTTTGACCACCGAGCGGTTCGGAGTACCGTCGCTCGATCTGATGCGGGCGGCCTCGGCGGCCGTGGCGGCATTCGCGCGCCACGAGTTTCCCCGGGCGCGAAGGGTAACGGTTATCTGCGGGCGCGGCAACAACGGCGGCGACGGCATGATGGCCGCGCGGCTTCTGGCCTCAGCCGGTCTGGAGGTGACCACGCTGCTGCTGGGCTCTCAAGACGGGCTCACGGGCAACGCAGCCGCGGCCTGGCGCGAGCTCAGCAGTCTGGAAGGCGGGCCGTCGCACGGCCTCATCCACATCATCGAGACGGCTGAAGATCTGGCCCGGCACAAAGCCGCGCTCGATGCCGATCTGATTCTCGACGCCGTGGTCGGCACCGGCTTCAAGCCGCCGCTGAAGGGGCTCGCCGCTGCCGCTCTCAAATGGCTCGAGGGCAGCACGGCGCCGATTCTTGCTGTCGATCTTCCCTCCGGCTGGCCGGCCGATGAGACCGCCGCGATGGTGGCCACTCCGGTCTTCCCCGCCGATGCCGTCATCACCTTTACCGCGCCCAAACCGGCGCACGTCTTCGGGCAACTCACTCGGCACTGGTGGCAGCCCATCGTGGTAGCTCCCATCGGTTCTCCGCAAGAGGCCATGCTTTCGAGCCTGAATCTGACCTGGGCCGGATCGGCGCTCTCGCTTGCGCAGGCGCTCCGTCCTGCTGCAGCCAACAAGGGCAACTATGGGCATGCGCTGGTAGTCGGCGGCTCGGTCGGCAAGTCTGGCGCGCCCGCCATGACGGCTCTTGCCGCGTTGAGGGCTGGGGCGGGCCTGGTCACGGCGGCCGTTCCCGCCCCGGTGCTGCCGCTGGTGACGGCTATTGCGCCGGAACTGATGACCTGCCCGCTTGCCGCAACCCCTTCGGGCAGTATTTCAGCAAAGAATCTCGCGCCGGAAACAGTGGCGTCGCTCACGGCTGGCAAAACCGTGCTGGCAATTGGCCCCGGTCTGGGCCAAAGCCCCGATACGGTCAAATTCACTACCGGCTTGCTCTCGGCGACAAAAATTCCAGCGGTAATCGATGCCGACGCGCTCAACATTCTTGCGGCCAAGCCGGTGCTGCTGGTGAAGTTGGCCAAGGGGCGCAAGCTTGTTCTCACCCCGCATCCCGGTGAGATGGCGCGGCTGGCCGGCATTACCGTAACCGAAGTCCAGGCCAACCGGCTCGAGGTGGCCCGCAGTTTCGCCCAACGCACCGGCGTCACGCTGGTGCTCAAAGGCGCGCGCACGCTCATTGCCCATCCCGACGGCTGCGTGGCCGTCAACACCACCGGCAATCCGGGCATGGCTAAGGGCGGCAGCGGCGACCTGCTCACCGGGCTGATTGCCGGCCTGCTAGCACAACATCCATCCGAGTTCGCGCGGGCGGTCGAGGCGGCGGTTTATCTGCACGGGCTGGCCGCAGACCTGGCCGTTCGGCGTGACGACGAACACACGCTACTGGCCACCGACAGTCTTGCGCAGCTTGCACAGGCTTTTCACTTTCGCACAGGAGGCCCCAACGGGTATCTTTGGTTGCAGGGGCTGCCGGCGGAGTTGTCACGCGCCGCGGCCTTTCACGAGGAATCGCAATGACCAGCGCAGCCCCTGCCGCATTTGCCCGGACGCACGAGTTCACCTCCAAGAGCGGCGCGGACACCATCGACGTGGGCCGCAAGCTGGCGAATCTGCTTGTGCCGCCGCAACTGCTGATCCTGCGCGGCGACCTGGGCACCGGCAAAACCACGCTGGTCAAAGGCATCGCTCAGGCCCTGGACGCGGCTGAGGCAGATGAGGTTACCAGCCCTACATTTACATTGATTCACGAGTACGACGGCGCGCGGGAGGGCCATCCCGTGAAGCTCTTTCACCTGGACGTTTATCGCCTGGAAGGAGAGCGGCAACTGGAAACTCTGGGGCTTGACGAGTTGCTGACTCCAGACGCTCTGGTGCTGGTCGAGTGGGGAGAAAAGTTCAAGAGCATCCGCAAGAAAGCCACCGGCGAGATAAAGATTGCCTCCACCGGTGGCGACGCGCGCCGGATTACAGTGACGCTGAAAGAGTAGCGGTGAGAATAACTGTCGTTTCTGTGGCTTCCTTAGGCAAGCATGGCGGGAAACCGTCAATCTCGCACCAGCAAACAGCCGTCACATCGTCCGCACGTAGTTCTTCCCCGGCATACATCGCACCCGGCCCGTAATCTCCAGCTCGAAGAGCGCCGTAAACACCTCCGAAGAAGTCAGTTGCGTCTCCAGCATCTCGAGAATCTCGTCGATCTGCAAGGCTTCGTCGGTGCGCAGAACCTCCAGCACCAAGGCCTCTTCCGGTCGCAGAACCTGCTCAGGCAGCAGAGATGCGGTGGCCTCGGATTTGGAGGCAGCCGGCGCCTCGGCCTCCAGCTCCAGCCTCACCGGCGAGGGCAGCTCCTCCCACACGTCCTCCCAGGTGGCCACCAGCTTGGCCCCTTGCTTGATCAGCGTGTTGGGTGTCCACGATCCCTTGCTGGTCACATTCCCCGGCACCGCGAACAGGTCGCGGTTCTGCTCGGCGGCGCAGCGCGCGGTCACCCGTGTGCCGGAGTTTTCCGCCGCTTCCACCACCAGCACCGCCACGCTCAGCCCGCTCAAAATCCGGTTGCGGCGGGGAAAGTTCTGCGGCGCCGGAAATGTCCCCATCGGCATCTCGCTCACAATCGCCCCGCCGGTGGCCAGAATCTCCTCGGCCAGCTTTTTGTTCTCCTTGGGATAAACCACGTCGATGCCCGTGCCCCACACGGCCACGGTGGGCATGCGCGCCGCCAGCGCCCCTTTGTGAGCGCAGGAGTCGATGCCACGCGCCATGCCGCTGATAATCAGCAGCCGCCGCACAGCCAGGTCCCGCGCCAGTATCTCCGCCAACCCCGAGCCGTACGGAGACGGGTGCCGCGTGCCCACAATCGCAATCCCCGGCCTGCTCAGCAGTGCAGCCGCGCCGCGCACCCACAGCACCGGCGGCGGGTCGTAGATTTCCTTGAGCCGCTCCGGATACTCGGGGCAACTGTACGTCACCAGGGTCGCCCCCTGCGCCGCCACCCGCGCCCACTCCTGCTCGGCAGCCTGGCGTGCCTTGCCGTCAAAGATGAACTGCGCCGCCTCGGCAGGAAACCGCAGCCCTTCCAGTGAGGTCAGCGGCAGAGTGAAAATCTCGCTTGCGGCCTCCAACTGCCGCACCGCGTCCAGGATCCGCTTCGGACCCAGACCCGGCGCCAGAACCAGCGCCAGCCAGGCCAGCCGCTCCTCATCCAATGGAGCCGTAGCCGTACTTACCGTGTCTTGGGGCAGTGTGCTCATGCTCTAATCCGTCTGTCCGAAATCGGCACAGTTCGATTTTCTTCACAGGAAAGCAAACTCTGCACTTTTTGGCAATTTTGCCCACGTTACCTTTCTTCATTAGAAGAAGTCAAGTCGGGAGCATTGACGCTGCGGGTACGCCACCGAAATTCTCTACCCCGTGTTGGTAGTCTATTAGAGCGTGAGTTTACGTCCCCAATCCCGTTTGCGCGTTGCCGCCATCGGTTTTCTCAACCCCGCGCCGCTGATGTGGGACTTCGAGCACCCGCCGCTGGATGCCCCGCTCGCCCTCCGCTATCACATTGATCGGATGTTGCCCTCCGAGTGCGCTGTCCGTCTGGCCTCGGGCGCGGCCGACATCGGCCTGATCCCCATCGCCTCCCTGGCCACCACCCCCGGCCTGCGCATCCTGCCCGGCTGCGCCATCGCCTCCAAAGGCCGTGTGCGTTCCCTGCTGCTGGTGCGCCGCGCCGCCCAGCGGCTCCATGAACTTCGCTCCGTAGCCGCCGACATGGCCAGCCGCACCACCCTGGCCCACGCCCGCATCCTTTTTCGCCACTGGGGCAATCCGGACGTGCCTTTCCTGCCCGCCGTCGCCGACCTCGACGCCATGCTCGAACGGGCCGATGCCGCCATCCTCATCGGCGATCCCGCCCTGCTGGCTCTCGAGGAGAGCGCCAACCGTTTCGAGCGCACCGGCGAACTGTTGGTTTATCACGACCTGGCCGAGGAGTGGCGCACCCTCACCGGCCAGCCCTTCGTCTCCGCCGTCTGGGCCGCGGCGCCCAATATTTCGGGTGCCCCAGGTCCCTCGCATTTGGGGACTTGGGATTCCACCATCGCAAGTGATTTCATTCAATCCCGCATCCACGGCCTTGAGAACATCGACGCCCTCGTCGCTGAGTGGTCCCGCCGGATTGCCATCCCCGAGCAGACCATCCGCGCTTACCTGACCACCAACATCCACTACATCCTCGACGAAGAATGTCTCGAGGCCATGAAAGTCTTCTTCCGCATGGCCGCCCAGGCCGGCGCCTTGCCGAAGTACACCTTCTCCGCGGATCAGTTGAAATAGGAAGACTAAAAACGGGTGCCCCATCTTCGGCGCGTCTTTGTTTTTGCGCCTAAGGTGGGATACCTATAACTACAGTTTTTATTGCTTTTCGGCAAAACCATCGAGCAATCACAACAACTAAAGACAAAACACAAATAAAAAGGCCGATCCCCGAAGGAACCGGCCTGCTAATTTGCTATCTCGCAACTGACCACTGACCACTGATCACTGACCACTGACCACTGGACTTACATCTCCCACCGCAGCAGCGCCGCCCCCACCGTGAACCCCGCGCCCACGGCGGCCAGCAACACCAGGTCGCCCTTCTTCAGCTTGCCTTCCTCAATGGCCGTCTCCATGGCCAAAGGTATGCTGCCACTCGAGGTGTTGCCGTACTTCTCAATGTTGATGATGACCCGCGACGGGTCCATGCCCAGCCGCTCGGCGGTCGCCGTGATAATCCGCAAATTGGCCTGGTGAGGAATAAAGCAGCCCAGATCCGCGCCGGTCACTCCATTGCGCTCCAGCACCTTCGTCGTAGTCTCGGCCATCTTGCGCACGGCAAACTTGTACACCGCCGGCCCGTCTTGGTGGATGTAGTGCATCTTCTTGTCTACAGTCTCGTGGGTCGAGGGGTTCAGGCTGCCGCCGCCCGGCATATACAGCGAGACGCCGCCCGATCCGTCGACTTCATACACATAATCGATGAATCCGATCTCGTCCACTTCAGCCGGCTCCAACAGCACCGCGCCGCCTCCGTCGCCAAACAGAACGCACGTCGTCCGGTCGGTGTAGTCGGTCATGCGCGTATTGGCATCGGCGCCGCAGACCAGAACTTTTTTATGCGCCCCGCTCTCCACCATCTTCACGCCCGCCTGCAGCGCGAAAATAAATCCCGAGCAGCCGCCGGAAACGTCGAATCCCCACGCCCCCTTGGCTCCAATCTTGTTCTGCACCAGGCAAGCCGTCGAGGGATACATCATGTCCGGCGTCACCGTGCCCACAATGATGGCTTCAACCTCGCTGGCCTCGATGCCCCGCGCCGCCAGGCACTTCTTGGCCGCTTCGGTGCAGATGTCGCTCACGCCCAGCCCCTTGGCCAGCACGTGCCGTTCGCGGATCCCCGTGCGCTCCATAATCCACTGGTCGCTGGTATCCACCATTTTTTCCAGGTCTTTGTTGGTCAGAACTTGCGGGGGAACGTAGGTTCCAAGCGCGGTAATCTTCGCGCGCCGGCCCACGATGGGGCGAACACTAAGGCTCAATGCATTTCTCCTTGCGGCAATCTACGATTGTCGTCCTGAGTGGAGCGCAAAAATACAGTCTGTCATCCTGAGCGACCCTGAGTGCTACGAAGGGGAGTCGAAGGACCTGCATTTGCTCTTGCTCATTTGATTGATCCAGCCCATCCAGGTCAATAAAAGCGCCGGGTAGCCTACTGCACACGCATGAGCCCGTTACCGTTGCTTCCTTCCGGACCTGGCGGGGTTGGCGGGATTACGTCGCGTAGGACCCGGCACTTGTTGATTTTACCACCTGGCGAGCGGCAGGGTTTCTGGCCCTATTACAACTGCTGTTATGAAGGCCCGGCTTTGCAGTTCAGATTGAAGCGAATTGCCGCATGTCCGCTCATTCCCCAGGCCGATTGCGGAAAACTCCATCCAGTCACCGCGTCCTTTACGCCAAGTTCAACCATCTTCGGCCCATCCACTACCACGATGTTCTGAACTTTCCCTTCCACGCTTACGTCGAATGTGACCGTCACTCGACCCTCTACACGAGCCGCTTTCGCAATTGGTGGATAGATCGGCAGCTTTGGAGAAATTGGCGCAATCGGCGTGACGTTTTCAATCTCGACAGACGGCGGAGGCGGCGGAGGTTTGTCCGCATCAAACACTACCTTTGAAACTGTATGCTCCTTATCGAAAAGCTCGTCGAATTTACTGTCTCGGATTGCCCGAACCAACTCTGTATCCGGAACCCCTGGGCGGGCAGTGTTCCCCAAGGAAAACATTGGCTTATCCATTGCGCCAGGTCCCAGTGCTTTATCCAACTCTCCCAATAAGCTCATCGTCCAGGATGTATTCTCCGGCGTTTGCGGCCTCGGATCAAATAAATCCCGGTCCAGTATGTCCATTCGCAGTTGCCGATCATTGCCCCCACAACTCACCTGCATCGTCACATTCACACCACTGAATGTGAGGCACTTCTTGCATCGTTTCAGTTCGCGGTGCAGCTCCTTTTCTGGAATCGCACATGGGTTCTTGCCCGCAAGCAAATCCGCCATTGTCTCGTGAATCTTTACAGTCTCAGACTCAACCGTTGCTGGATTCCAGCAAGCCTGCCCAGGAGGAGTCACCAGCACACGCTCAACAGAAAGGTCAGCGCCATCGCTTTTTACGCGGATGAGCTCGTAGAAATCAAAAGGAGGACCAACATCGATAAAACTGTGACGCGCAATCACAAGGCTGCCGGGCATTCGAACATTTGTGCTCTGCGCGGCGCAAAGCCCGCACCCCATCAGAAAAATTCCAGCGTATTGAAAGCTCTTCCGCATCATCGCCGCAATTATACCTATTTGAAAATCGTCACGGTAAACAAAAAGTGATCCCTCTACAATAGAAAAGTGACCAAAAATTCCCCACCCACGGCTCCTACCGTGGGCTTCATCTCCTTAGGCTGCCCGAAGAACCTCGGCGACTCGGAGGTCATGCTAGGCCTGCTCAACCGTGCCGACGCGGCTCACCGGACCTCCCACGAACACAAAATGCAGATTTCAGCTTAGAATTAACCGCAGAGAGATGTCGTTCGATGAAACTCCTCATTGAGGAGGTACGAACGTGGGCTATTGTGAGATCAATCGGAGATCCCGGCTTTTCTCCAGGGCGCGTCGCGACTGCGCGAACAGGGTCATCCCTGGCCTGCTTCTTCTCTTCTGCGCAGTCCTTGCAGGCGGACAGTCGCCAGCCGCTCGCGCGCCGGTCATCTTGACGGTCGTGGACGAGAATAGCCTGGCGGTTTCCGGCGCTCAGGTTACGGTTCTTGAGCCTGGACTTGCCGCTGTCCGGCTGTGGACCGACTATGCCGGCCATTGCGCTTACATCCTTCAGCAGGGCGCGCCTTACCAGATCCGCGCCCAGAAGCCCGGTTTCTACCAGTCCGTGGAGAACGGAATCGACGCGCGCGTCAGCGATCTCCGGCTGGTGCTGACACATGAACAAATTGTCACGGAGCAGGTGAATGTAACCGCGTCGCTCCCCGGCATCGATACTGAACAGACCTCCGACAAGAGCTCCATGAACACGCCGGAGATCATGAACGTGCCTTATCCCACCTCGCGCGACATCCGCAACCTGTTGCCATTCAATCCCGGCGTGGTGGCGGATGCGTCCGGACAGGTTCATGTCGCCGGATCGAAGACCTATGAGACCCTGGACCTGATGGATGGATTCGATATCCGCTCCCCGCTGAGCGGCACGCTGGCCATGCGGGTAAGCGCCGACGCGGTTCGCTCCATCGATGCGGAAAGCACGCGCTACCCCGTGGAATTTGGGCGTGCCACCGGCGGCGTGCTGGCGTTTTATACCGGAATGGGCGACAACAAATTCCGCTTCAACGCGACAAACTTTATCCCTTCCTTCCGCAGCCTGAACGGAATCCGTTTTGACAAATTCGTCCCGCGCTTCACTTTTTCCGGGCCTGTGGTGCGCGGCCGGTCATGGTTCTATGACGGCCTGGAGACAGAATGGGACAACATCTATATCACAGAGCTGCCCGCCAACGCCGATTCAGATCAACTGGTGCGCGGCAGCAACCTGGTGAAGGTTCAGGCCAATCTGACCCCCGCCAACATTCTGACCGGCGCGCTGCTCTTCAACGATTACCATTCGCTCTACGACGGCATCTCGTCGCTGACGCCGCAACAGAGCACCACCAAGCGCGACACCATCGCATGGCTGCCGTATCTGCGCGATAAGTGGAGCATCGGCGGCGGCGCGCTGCTGGACGTGGGCGTGGGTGTGGCGCGCATCCGCGACGGCTACGAACCGCACGGAAACACTCCCTATGAAATCACTCCGGAACTTCCCTCAGGCAGCTATTTCGAGAATCTTACCGGCCGCTCGCAGCGCGTGGAAGGAACCGCAACCCTCTATCTGCCGCCTCGCCACTGGGCCGGACTCCACGACCTGAAGGCCGGCATCGATGTGGACCATATCGGCTACGACGAAAACGTCACACGCGCGCCGGTAAGTTATCTGCGCGAGGACGGAACGCTGTCGCGACAGAGCGTTTTCCCGCTGATAGCGCCCTTTGTACTCCACAACGACGAGCTTGCCGCTTACGTCGAGGATCGCTGGCAGGCGCGGGCGGGACTGCTTGTCGAGCCGGGCCTGCGCCTCGACTGGGACGAGATCGTCCGGCGTCCGCTCCTGTCGCCGCGGATTGCCGCGGTTTACTCGCCGCCAGGAAGCAACGGCACGACCAAACTGTCGGCCGGCATCGGGCTTTACTACGAGCACACGCAACTGGAATACCTCACGCGCGCTCTGGCGGGCATCCGCTACGACACATACTATGAGGCCGACGGTGTGACTCCTGTCAGCGCGCCGCAGGAGACGGATTTCACCGCCGGCTACGCCTCCCTCCAGGAAGCCCGAACCGTCAACTGGAGCCTGGGCGTGGAGCATAAACTGCCCGCGTCGATCTTTGCCGGGGCCAACTTCCTTCAGAAGCGCGAGTCCAATGGATTCGTGTATGTGAATGAAAGCGCGCCGGCGTCGCTCTCCGGAAACTATGCGCTTTCCAATACGAGACAGGACCACTACGACTCCGAGGAAGTGCATGCGCGGCGCTTATTCGCGAACGGATATACGCTCTTTGCCTCGTACACGCATTCCTCGGCGCGCACCAACGCGGCGCTTGACTACCTGCCCACTCCATCTCCGCTCGGGCCGCAACAGAGTGGGCCTCTGGCCTGGGATACGCCTAACCGCGTGATTTCCTGGGGCTGGCTGCCCTTGCCTCTGCCAAAGCTCAGGAAGAGCTGGGACTTTGTTTACACGCTCGACTGGCATACCGGTTTCCCGTACACCTCGGTCGACGCCAACCAGCAGGTGGTGGGCGCGGCGGGATCGCGGCGGTTTCCGGATTATCTCAGCGCCAGCCCTGGGCTGGAATGGCGATTTCACTTCCGCGGCGCATACTTCGGTTTGCGCGGCGTGATGGAAAATGCCACCAGCAGCAGAGATCCGGTGGAAGTCAACAATGTGGTGGTCTCGCCGCAGTATGGAACCTTCAGCGAATTTCTGGGCCGCGCCTTCACCGCGCGCATTCGGCTGATCGGGGCGAAGTAGGACCTTTACAGGCTGCGAAAAAACTCGAAATTGAGCAGGCTTTGTGTCAGGGCACGACTTCAGTCGTGCCGTAAATAGCTGCAAACAGACTCGGGCTTTAGCCCCTGCGGTATGCTTTTCATGACTTTCGCTTGGAAACAGGCCTTTTACCGCAGCCGGTTAAGCGGTTCATCGAGTCAGTGGTTGCGCTTGCGCGATTGGTTGAGAGAGCCGCCGGACTGGATCATGACTAGCTGGCAGGATTACGTCGCGCCGAACCCGACACTTGTCGAATTAGCACCCGGAGTGAGGGATCAGGAATCAAGGTCGTCATGGAGTTGCCTCTGTGGCAGGCATGATGATCGTGGTCACCCAGCGCCGTTTTCGACCCTCTCTCGGACGCTGATACGCCTCCATCAAAACGGCTGCAAGCTTTCCTGCAAAATCCTTAAACTCTTCGTCGGTCGCGTATATCGGAGCCTGCCGGTAGCCAACCCCATCCGCGAGCAGATCGAACTTGTCGCGGTTCAGGTACTCGCCGTACTGCCCGAGCAATACCGCGACAAACCGCGCAAAATAGCGGAACTGATCCTTGCGGCCCGCATGCAATATCTCCTTCGGGGACTGGCTGATGCTTTCGCCAACCGTATAGCTGCGCTCAACAACGCCGCGAACCGGGCGTTCGCCAGTGATAGCCGTGATGCCCGCATCCGTAAGCAGCTTCAGATGGCGATAGAGCGTGGCCTGCGCGACACCGGGAAGACGATTCAGAATCTCCTGCGGCGTGAGAGGATCCGAATTTACCAGCGTTTCGATGATCCGCAGGCGAAGTGGGTGGAGGATGAGATCAACACGCGTGGTGCTCATTTGACTATTTTCTCACTTGTGATACTATTCCATTATTATCAAATTTGAGGACATTCCTTGAACGGCACAGTTTCAACCCAATCCGCAACGCCAACGTCCGTCAATTGGCGTGGAATCGCATGGTTTCTAAGCATCTGTCTTGGCTTGACCTGGAGCATTGAAATCACTGCCCTTGTTCGTGGCGTCCGTTTCGCCATGCTGACCAAGGGCACGGTGATTCTGTTGGCATTGATCATGTGGATCCCGGCGGCCTCGGCATTCATTGTGCGCCGCTGGATCACCCGCGAAGGCTCACCAGCGCCAGCCTGACCCGTTGGCCCTTTAAGCCTTATCTGTATGTATTGCTGGGGGTTCCATGCCTGTTTGTGGCGATCTACACTCTCACGTGCGTGTTACGACTCGGCGTTTTCAGTACCGATCCTTCGGTGTTCTTGAAGATCCTCCCACCACTGCCACCAGGCAAAAAGATACCCTCTGGACCGATGCTCATCGCTAATTTTAGCTTCGTTTCGCTGGTCGCCGGTCCCTTTCTCAACTTGATCGGCACCTTCGGCGAAGAGTTTGGCTGGACCGGCTATCTGCTGCCCTCGCTGTTGCCGCTGGGCCGCTGGAGAGCGGTTGGCATCTACGGCGTGATCTGGGGTTTGTGGCACGCTCCAATCATTGCTGGCGGTTTTCACTACGCCGGACACCCAATTATCGGCATCTTGTTCTTCTGCGCTTTCACGACCGCTATTGGGCTGATTCAGTGCTCGTTGTTGCTTCGCTATCGCAGCGTTCTGCTGACTTCCTTCCTGCATGGCGCGATCAACGCCGAAGCGATGGGAATCTGGCTGCTGCTGGTCACCGGCGTCTCAACCCTCTGGGGTGGCACCGTTGGTCTGGTAGGCATCCTCGTGTTTGGCTGCTTTGGAATTTGGTTACTGGCAGGACAAAGGAAAACCCGGCCGGAGCGATCACCGGCTGAAGCCACGGCCGCCCGAATTCCTATTACCTCTGAGCAGGTAGGCTCCGCACACTCCCGGAGGGAGGCGGCGAAAATAGCCAGGGTGGAGCGTAGCGAAACCTGGGTGCGCCGCCCGGAGGGGCGACCGAATCTTCATTCATCTGCTGTAAATCTAGGGCCTGCTCAACCGCGCCGCTCATCTTGAATCCAGCCTAGAGGTAGCTCTGCTGGCAGCATCCAGTCGCCCGCGCCGTAGGCGCATGGTCATTAGCCCACCGTTTCAACGGTGGGGAAGGATCAACCATAATGTCGCCGGAGTCCCGGAGGGACGGCGCTCATAATCCGCATTGATGGAATCTGCCGCCAGCATTGCAGATAATTACGCCGAGTTTGGCTACACTGGGTTCGTAAAGTCAAAAAGCGCTCGGTGGCAGTCGTTTTTCTTTGGGATGGATCGACTCTGATCGCTGGACAGGCAAAAACGCGCTAACTGCCTTAGAATCAAGATCTGCAAATAACTTCTTTGCTTGCAGGATTTGCGGCGTACCTGTCCAGTATCTCATTGAAAACAAGGAGTTTCTTTACAGAATACGGGGGGGTACCCCCACGCTCGCGCAAATCATTCCCCGGTACAATGAGACCTGTGACCAAATCTCCCCACCCACGGCTCCCACCGTGGGCTTTATTTCGCTAGGCTGCCCCAAAAACCTCGTTGACTCCGAGGTAATGATGGGCCTGCTCGACCGCGCCGGCGCGCGGCTCACCTCTCATCCCGAAGAGGCCGAAATCCTCGTCGTCAACACCTGCTCCTTCATCGACACCGCCAAGCAGGAGTCCGTCGACACCATCCTCGAAATGGCCCGCCACAAGACCTCGGGCCGCGCGCGAAAGCTCATCGTCGCCGGCTGCCTCGTCGAGCGCTACCGCGACGAAATCCGCAAGAGCATTCCCGAAGTCGACGCCGTAGTCGGCACCGGCGAACTCGAATCCATCCTCGAAGCCGCCGGGCCTCGCGCCCGCGCCTCACCGCCGCTCCGTCGCCCTTCAACATCCTCACCAGCGCCGCCACGCCGAAGATCGCGCTCCGGGCAGGGAATCGCTCAGTCCGGAACGCCACAAGACGGCAGCCTGCATTCCGCCCCGAAGGCGACCACCGCGAGCAACAAGGCCGCTTCCGCCGCGACGACTGGCAGGGCGCAACCCACCTGCTGCCCACCTACCTCTACGACGAAACCACGCCGCGCTTCCTGACCACGCCGCAAATCCTCGGCCTACATCAAAATCGCCGAGGGCTGCGACCACCCCTGCTCCTTCTGCGTCATCCCCAACCTGCGCGGCAAATTCCGCTCCCGCAGATTCGAATCGGTCGTCGCCGAAGCCCAGCAACTCGTCGCCCGCGGCGTCCAGCGAGATCACCCTCATCGGCCAGGACACCACCTGCTACGGCGAAGACCTCGGCCTGAAAGACGGCCTCGCCACACTGCTCGACGCACTCGCCCGCATCGACGACCTGCGCTGGCTCCGCTTCCTCTACGCCTATCCCAACCGCATCACCGGCAAACTCCTCGAAACCATCGCCAGCCACGACAACATCTGCAAATACCTCGACCTGCCGCTCCAGCACGCCTCGCCCGCCGTTCTCAAGCGCATGAAGCGCGGCGGCAGCGCCGAGATCTTCCTCAAGACCCTGGAAAAAGTCCGCGCCGCCGTCCCCGGCATCGCCCTGCGCACCTCCTTCATCGTCGGCTTCCCCGGCGAGTCCTCCGAAGACGTAGACACTCCTCGAAGAGTTCATCAAAGAAGCGAAATTTGACTGGCTCGGCGTCTTCAACTACTCCGACGAAGAAGGCTCGGGCGCATTCTCGCTCGACGCAAAACTCCCCAACCGCACCATCGAAGCCCGCAAGCGCCGCCTGATGAAGCTCCAGCAATCCATCAGCAAGCGCGCCAAGCAGCAATGGGTAGGCCGCGAGTTAGTGCTGCTGGCCGAAGGCGAAAGCGAAGAGACTCCGCTGCTCTGGGAAGGCTCGCACCCAGTTCCACGCCCCCGAGATCGACGGCAAGGTCTACATCAACGACTTCGGCGCGCTCGAAACCCTCGAACCCGGCCGCTTCTACAAAGCGCAGATCACCGAAGCCCACGACTACGACGTAATCGCCCGCATCCTCTCCGGCCCGCTTGATTGAGAACTGGATTAGGAATGTCCTGGCAGCCGCGCCGTAGGCGCAGCGTTTGTTAGCCCCGCGCTTGAGCGTGGGGAAAGCGGTTTCCACAAATGCTCTCCGGAGTCCCGTAGGGACGGCGCAAGGACATTTCTAAAAAAAAGCAATTGCACGGTTCCAATACGCCTACCTGCCCACCGACGCTTGTATCGTCACAAGCTGCTGCTGAAGGCTCTTCACGCTGGCCGAGAAGTAATGCCGCGGGATGACCACCGTCTTGCCGACCACTAGCTCGATGCGCAGCTCTCTCGAAACCGGAATCAGGTTGATGCTGTGCGTGAAATGCACCAACTGTTTGATCTCGCCCCACTGGAAGTTGTACTCGGTCATCCGGAAGCGCCCGAACCAGCCCTGTACCGGAAGCCGGATCGCAATCCCCTCCGGACCGGCGCGAAAGTAGCAATCCTGTATGAAGGCGCTCACCACCCGCCCCACTCCGCCTGTGGCAATCGCCACGCCGGTAAAGCCCAGCGCCAGGCCCACGAGCGACATCCACCACGACGGCATATCGCCCGGCTGCCGCGGCGCACTGTCCCCGTTGACCGATGCCCAGAAGGCAACGGCGCCTATCCCCAGCACCAGCAACCCAAAGATTATCCGCGCGATCCCCAGAAGGGCAATCCGAATCGGCGCGTAGGTGGTCACATCCTGCATATTGCTTTGTCTGGCGTCGAACACGGCCGCGTCCTCCTATCGAATTTCTGAAGCCTACACGAACGTCCGCCACTGGGGCAAGCCGCCGCGCTCCGCCAGCTCCCACCCTGTACCATATTCATGGACGGCTGCCTCCAGGCAGGAACACGCACATGCCCTCAAAGAAAAAATCCGCCAAGCTCCTCCACTGCCCCACCTGCGGCATGTTGGTTCGCCCCGCGGACGAGGACTTCCCGTTCTGCAGCGACCGCTGCCGCAAGATTGATCTCGGCAAATGGGCCATGGGCGTCTACAAGATCAGCTCGCCGGTCCTCGACCCCGAAGTCCTCGAAGACCTGGGCGGTCTCAGCGGCGGCGGCAACGGAGACTCCGATGAAAACTAACCCCACGCCCAACGCCGCCACGCAGCCACTTCCCGCCGGCAAAACCCTCTGGGCGTGGACAGTCGCCACCTTCTTCGGCGCGGGATTCGGCAAGCCCGGTCCCGGCACCTGGGGCTCGGTAGCTGCCGTGCTGCTCTGGGCCGCCTTCGCTTGGGGCCTCCATCCCACGCCGCAAACCCTGCTCCTCGCTCTCATCGCCGGCATTGCCCTCACGCTCCTCTTCGGCATCCCCGCCTCCACCATCGTCGCCCGCGAATCCGGCATCCACGACCCTGGCTTCGTAGTCATCGACGAGGTCGCCGGCCAGTGGATCGCCCTCATCGGCAGCCGCGCAGACTGGCGCCACGCGCTCATCGCCCTTATCCTCTTTCGCCTCTTCGACATCACCAAGCCCTTCCCCGTACGCCAGCTCGAAGCCCTCCCCGAAGGCTGGGGCATCGTTCTCGATGATGTGGGAGCAGGGTTGTATGCTTTGGGTGTAGCATCGCTGTTACATATTTGGTTCTAAGCCATGCCGAGCGCCCGCACCCAATCCGCCGCAGAAACTTTCAGCCCGCCGCGCATCGACGACGTTCTGCCTGCCGCCGCGCTGCCCGGAGGCGAGATCGAGCTGACCGGCGCAAATCTCGGCCCGCTCGGCTCCGCTCTGCCCACCGTCCTGGTCGATGGCCTCCCCGCTCACGTGCTCATGAGCCGCTCCGGCGCTCTGGCCCTCCGCGTCCCCGACCAAGCCACCACCGGCCTCATCGAGGTTCGCAACCCCGCCGGCGCCAGCAACGTCGCTCCCCTGCGCGTGGCCCGCCAACTCTCCGAGGGCCTGCACCCGGTCACCAGCCCGGCCGTCAGCCGCTCAGGCATGATCTACGCCACCATCTCCGGCCAACGCGGCAAGCAGACCCCCATATCCGTTGTACGCGTCAGCCCCGACGGCCGCGGAACCCCTTTCGTCACCGGAATTCTCAACCCCACCGGCCTGGCCTTCAGTCCTGACGGCGACCTCTTCGTCACCTCCCGCGCCGAGGGCAACGTCTACCGCATCAATGAGGCCGGCGAGCCCGCCCTCTACGCCGAGGGCATGGGCGTGGCCACCGGAGCCGTCTTCGACGCCAGCGGCAACCTCTTTGTCGGCGACCGCAGCGGCACCATCTTCAAGATCAACCCCGAGCGCCAGATCTTCGTCTACGCCACTCTCGAGCCCAGCGTCGCAGCCTATCACTTGGCCGTTGATGCCAACGGAACGCTTTTCGTCACCGGCCCCACTCTCTCCTCTAACGACGCCATCTGGGCCATCGATATCCATGGCGAAGCGCGCGCCTGGTACCGCGGCCTGGGCCGTCCCCAGGGCCTGGCGCTCTCCAAAGAGGGTGACGTCTACTTGGCCGCCTGCCTCCATGGCCGCCGCGGACTGGTGCGCATCACCCCCCAGGGCAAAGCCACCCTCGTGCTGGCCGGCCCAAACCTCGTCGGCCTGGCCTTTTCCCCCCTCGGAACCGCCATCCTCGCCACCAGCGAAGCCGTTTATGATGTGGACCTGGGTGTCGAAGGGCTAAATCTTTTTTAGTTTTTAGAAATTCCTCTGCTATCAAAGGGCGAGTCTATAGCCGCCGCTCAAAATGTCTTACGGCGCTTTCTCTCGTCTTTCGTGAATTATTGATCCGGCCCAGAAGTTTTGAAACGCTGTGCCCCATCTATTCCGCGCTTTTTGCGGAATGGGTGGGAGGGAATGTTGCATTTCTTTGGGGCCGGATCAGTAATGAATCTCTCATAGCCCAATAGCGCCTGCTCACTGGCACTCTGCCCCCTCATCATTTAATCTCAGAAAGTCCTGCCTTCATGACCAACGCCGCCGCCCAAGCCCGCTACCCGCTGACCCAGGGCGTGAACCCGTGGCTGGTGACGCTCTCTGTGATGCTGCCCACCTTCATGGAGGTGCTGGACACGGCGATTGCCTCCGTCGCCCTGCCTTACATTGCCGGGAGCCTGTCGGCCTCGAACTCCGAAGCCACCTGGGTGCTGACCAGTTACCTGGTGGCGAATGCAGTGATTTTGCCGGCCTCGAACTGGTTTGCCCGGCGCTGGGGCCGCAAGCGGTTTCTGCTCATCTGCGTCAGCATCTTCACCATCGCCTCGTTTTTCTGCGGCGCGGCGCCCTCGCTGGGGGTGATTCTGCTGGCCCGTGTCGTGCAGGGGGCGGGTGGAGGGGCGCTGCAGCCGCTCTCGCAGTCGATTCTGCTGGAAAGCTTTCCGATACAGAAGCGTTCAATGTCGATGGCCGCCTACGGCCTGGGCATCGTGGTCGCCCCGGTCATCGGACCCACGTTGGGCGGCTGGCTCACCGATACGTTCAGCTGGCGCTACGCCTTTTACATCAATATCCCCGTCGGCATTCTGGCCGTCTTCATGATCACGCGCTTCGTCCACGATCCGCCGTACATCAAGCACGCCAAGGTCGGCGCCTTCGACAACATCGGCTTCGGCCTGCTGATGGTGTGGACCGGCTGTCTGCAGATCGTGCTCGACAAGGGCCAGGAGGACGACTGGTTCGGCGCAACGTGGGTGCGCTGGGCCGTGATGGCGCTGGTGGCCGCGCTCTTCCTCTGGATCTGGCGCTCCTGGGCCAATCCCAAAGGGCTTGTTGATCTGCACGTCCTCAAGGACCGCAACTTCCGTACGGGATGTTTCCTGATCGCCATGCTGGGCATGGCCATCTATATCACCATTGCCATTCTGCCGCTCTACTTCCAGGAAGTGATGGGCTACACGGCCTTTACCGCCGGTCTCGTGGTATTCCCGCGCGGCGTCGGGTCGTTTATCGGCTCGCCGGTGATTGGCATTCTCGGCTCGCGCATCGACCAGCGCAAGCTGCTTTGCGCGGGCTTTACGGGCTTTGGCATCTGCGCCTTGTTCTTCGGCATGGTGAATCTGGATATCGGCCCGTATACGTTGCTGATTCCTATCACTTTGACCGGCTTCGCGCTCAGCTTTGTCTTTGTGCCGCTGGCCACCATGGCCACCTCGACCATCCCTCGCGAGGAGATGGGCAACGCCACGGGCGTCTTCAACATGCTGCGCAACATCGGCGGATCGATTGGGATTTCGATGGCCACCACCGCGCTGATTCGCCGCGCCGCAGTGCACCAGACGGAGATTGGCTCGCATCTTGGCTCATCCAGTATGGTCTTCCAGCAGAAGTCGGCGGCCATTGCCGGCTATCTAGGCCATCACATCGGCCCGCGCGCCGGCCCGCCCGGCTCTATGGGTTTCATCTACGGCTTGATGGAGCAGCAATCGGCCCTCATGGCCTATGTGGACGTCTTCCGCTGGACGGCGGTACTGGCTTTTATCTGCGCCGGAGCCGCGTGGTTATTCAAGAAACCCGTCAAGCACCCGCCGCTGCCGCCAGGGGTGCATTGAGAGATTCGTGCTATAGTCATTCCGTTTAGGAAACCGCGCATGAAAACGACGCTTCTCTTACTCCTGCTGATCATCTCGTCAACTCTCTTGAATGGCCAAACCGAAAAGTCCTCCGCTGAGCCTAATCTGAGCAAGTTTACTTCCGCACAGTTAAAGGCATGCCAAGGGAAACCGAAATCTTGTGGTACCGATGACTCCCTTTCAATAAACGATGAACTTGCTAAGAGACTAGGGGAATATACAACGGATCAGATTCTTTCCTGCTACGACGACTGGAAGATTTGTGGGGTCGAAGAGAGCCGGTCGACGGGCTGGCCCATATCTGACTTTCTTGCAGGCCGCGGTGACCCGCACGATCTAATTATGCGTTATTGGAAAGAACAAAAGTGGATCATCCGTAACGGCATTGAACGCGTCGCTTACCATTTCGATACACCCGAAGTTACGGCGTTTATGCAGAAGGTGGTCCGTAAACAAGTTTATGACGGCGAGGATCTCTATTGGCCGGCGAACTATCTGGCGAAGAAATGCGATCCGCTTGGTCTAAGCTGGCTTCGCACCGGACGTGCCAGGAACCAAGGTGGATTGCAGTACGAAACCAGCCTCGAACTATTTGGAAAATGCCATTACCGGCAGGCAATTCCGCTCTTGGTGGAGGCGCTTTACGACTTCTCCGGCAATGTTATTTTAGGTGCCGAAAACAGTCTTGACGCACTCTACACTGACCATCCCGAGAAACTCGACACACTAGACGATATAGAAAAGTATTATTGCGGTCGAGCCAAACAGGAAGGTTACAAAGTTAATTGCCAATTGAAGTGATCGATGATCACTCTACACCGCATCGCCGAAGACAAGCACGCCGGCGGCTCTTGCGGCATCGGTTAGTTTGCGGTCAAAGGTAGCTAATGTAGCGGCGCGGCGCATGGCCAGTTCCAGGTAGGTTGCGTCGTAGGCCGTGAGTTTGTGCATGCGTCCGAGATCGAGGATACGCGTCAGCCGCAACTCCGGCGAAAGGTCATCCAGCGTAATCGTCATGAGCGCGAGATCGGAAAGATAGATTGCGGAAACTTGCTCGGTGAGCCGTTTTGCGCGTTCAAAGACAAGCAGTGTATTCGCTACCTCCGGGTACCACAAAGCTGGGACTCGCGCTCCGTTTGCGTTCACTTCGTCGAAGGCCTGACGGGCGAGTGACACTTCTGCTGGATCAGCCCGCTCAATGAGCCAGGCAAGCGCCATCGACGCATCCAGAACGATGCTCACGGTCTGCCTTCTTCAATTGCTGCCCTTATTTCCTCGTGAGAGATTCCCTTGATGCGCGGGTTCCTGAGCCGCTGATAGGCAGCTTCGACCTCTTCAGGAGAATGTACAGGGCTTGGAACCGGGAGCGGAACTAACTGGGCCTTGGCTTCGCCATTGACTGTTATCGTAAACCGCTCTCCTGCTTCAACTTGCCGAACAATTTCGGAGAGGCGGGTCTTTGCCTCGAAAATTCCAACTGTAGCCATCATCACCTCCAACCAACCGCCTGGCTAATCAACTAGCATACAAACTAGTTTATTTCACTATTGACTGATTTGGCAAGAGAATTGTGCAAAACGTAGAAAACAAGACCTGATTCAGATAAAAGCATGCCCGCGAGACTGCAGGAAGGAGGTGACGTTTTAGAAGCGCTGAGATGAACGTCAGGCTATTTCGGGTGGAACGGGCCTGATGTCAATCTCGACGTGTTGGGCGCCGAGGCAAGGGTGATGCGCGGTGAGGCGCACCTTGCCGGGCTGCTCGCCGGCGCGAATCCAGATGGCGCCGGTGCCTCCGATCAGCGCAAAGGGATTGTCGCCGATGATCTCGGCAGGGCCGGTGAGCTCAAAGCGGATGGCGTCGTTGGCGAAGGGGCGGATGGCGTCGAATTCGTCTGTGACGCGCAGGACGACGCGGGTGGTGTCGGCGCCGTCGGCAACAAGCGTAGTGTCATCGGGCAGCAGCGTGAATTTCTGATCGATGCCCTTGCCGGAGAAGCTGCGCGAGATGACCTGCTTGCCCTCGATGTATCCGTCGATGCGCAGATCGCCCCAGGGGTTGAAGCTGTGGCTGAGATCCGCCGTGAAGGGCGGGTATTTGAGGTGCGGAAACTGCTTGCGGTCGGGATCGGCCTCGGCCACCAGCTTGCCGGCGATGTAGAACTTGAGGTGATCGCAGTTGGAGCAGACCAGAGCATTGGTGAAGCCGACGCTCTCATCGCCACGCGCCCAGTGAAAGGCGGGCTCGAGGACGATCTCCTCGTCCGGGTCGCACTGCGAGCTGATAGAAACCGGCGGCGGGCTTGGGCTCGCGGAAGATGTCGGTGACGCCGTGGTAGCAGATGCGGTCGCCGGAGCCGAAGTTGGCGTGGGTGTTGTAGTCGAAGGCGCACCAGCCGATGCCGCCGGCGTATTGCGGATTGGAGGCCAGCTGGTCGTGCACGCGCGCGTGGCGGATGGTGTGCTCGCGCAGGCGCTCGATGTTGTCGATGGTCTTGGTGGGATAGGTGTGGCCGACGAACTCGGTATTCAGATAGAGCGGATGATTGGGCGGCCTGCAGCGGGAAGCCGAAGTCGTTCATGGTGAAGACGTCTTCGAGCAGTTCGGAGTCCTGGAAGTAGCGGATGCCGCCGGTCTGGCGCGATGGGTCGAGCTCGTGGGCCAGCGCGTTGGTGCGGGTGTAGAAGTCGTGGTCGTCGCGCGACTCGTTGATGCGCACGCCCCAGAGCATGATGGAGGGGTGGTTCCAGTCGCGGCGAATCATGCGGCCGACGTTGTCCACGGCGAGGTCCTGCCAGGCCTGGTCGCCGATGTGCTGCCAGCCGGGAATCTCTTCGAGCACGAGCAGGCCGATCTCGTCGCAGGCGTCGAGGAAGTGGCGCGACTGCGGGTAGTGGGAGGTGCGGACGATGTTGCAGTTGAGATTCTTGCGCAGGATGACGGCGTCCTGGCGCTGCACGCGGGCGGGCATGGCCTGGCCTACCCATGGGAAGGTCTGATGGCGGTCGAGGCCGCGCAGCTTGACGATTTGGCCGTTGAGCGAGAAGCCCTGGGGCGTGAAGCGCGCTTCGCGGAAGCCGATGCGGCGCGTGTCGTTGTCGAGCACGAGTCAGCGCCGCGCAGCAGGCGCACCTCAACGCGGTAGAGCTTGGGCGTGTGCAGGTCCCAGAGCTGGATGGCGCCGAGATTGTCGAGGTGAAGCGTGCGTGGCCAGTTTCCTTCGTTCCCGCCAACCGGCAACTCCAGGGCTGTTTTGGCCAGCAACCGATCGCCATCGTAGAGCGTCGCTTCCAGGCGCAGCCCGCTTTCGATGGTTTTGCTGGCGCTCGCCAGGAAGCACTGCACATCGAGCGATGGGTGATCTGTGAGGACGTCTTTGGGCTGCGCGAAGATGTTCTCGATGGAGGTCTGCGAGACAATGCGCAGGGAGACTTCGCGGTAGATGCCGCCGAAGGTAAGGTAGTCCACCTCGTAGCCGAAGGGGGGAATGTCGGACCGCTCGTTTGAGTCCACCTCGACGGCCAGAACGTTGTCGCGGTCGAAGTCAACGTGGCCGGTAAGCTCAAAGGAGAAGGGCGTGTAGCCGCCCTTGTATTCGCCCAGGCGCACGCCGTTGAGCCAGACGGTGGAGGCGGTCATCACGCCTTCAAAGTCGACGAAGACGCGCTGGCGGCGGGCGGCGGCGGGCAGGCGGAAGCGGCGGCGATAGACGGAGACGAACTCGTAGGACTTCTCGTCGAAGCTGTGCCATGGTACGCGAAAATTGGTGTGGGGCACGGTGACGCGGGCGAAGCGGGAGTCGTCAAAGTCGCGGGCGCGGGCCGCGGGCGTGGCGGCGGGGCTAAAGCGCCAATTGCGGTTGATGGGCAGCACAATGCGCCCCTCTCCCGCAGGGGTTGATTCGGTGGCAGAGCCGACGGCGGGCAGGCCCGAGGCAACCGTTGCACCGGCTATGACAGTTCCACTGATTCTGAGAAAATCGCGGCGATCCATGAGGCTCCATTGCCAAAGAGATTATTGGTAAGCGGCGCTGGCTCCTGCTTGCACAGTGCGCCACGCTGGGACCGAAGATGGCGAAGATAGTATACGTTTGCAGGCAGGTGGTCAGTGTGCCAGGGGCCGCTCTTCTCAGACATGAAACCCAGACAGAGGGGTCGCAGGCCTTTGGACTTCGCGTGCTGCCGCGAAGGCGTCCGGCCTGTTACCTTAGTCGGTGTTGGCTTTATCGGCGCGCAACGCGTACGGAGGAGATTTGTGGCGATGAAACAGTTGGAGAAAATAGTGGTTTGCACGGGCCTGGTGATTCTGGCGCTGGCCGCGGTGACTGCACATGCGCAGACGATCAATGCGCTCGATTCGGCCATCCAAAACAGAATTGACCGCATCGCTACACAGGTGCTGGAGCAGACCGGCGTGCCTTCGGCATCGGTGGCCGTGGTGAAGGGCGGCAAGCTGGTTTACACGCATGCCTACGGCAAGGCGCGGCTCGCCGCCGGTTCTGTGCCCGCCGTGGCCGCCACGCCGGAGATGCGCTATTCCATCGGATCGATTTCGAAGCAGTTCACTTCAGCGGCGATTCTGCTGCTGCAGGAAGAGGGCAAGCTCTCGATGGACGACGCGGTGGGCAAGTACGTTCCCGGCCTCACGCGCGGCGACGAGGTGACCATCCGGCAGATTCTCTCGCACACCTCCGGCTACCAGGACTACTGGCCCGAGGACTACGTGATGACCACCATGCTGCAGCCCGAGACCGCCCAGCAGATCATCGACACCTGGGGCAAGAAGCCGCTGGACTTTGAGCCGGGAACGCAATGGCAGTACTCGAACACCAACTTCGTCATTGCCGGCCGCATCGTGGAGCAGGTCACCGGCGAGCCGTACATGGAGTTTCTCACGCAGCGCATCTTCCGCCCGCTGGGGATGCAATCGGTGTGGAACTCGGACGAGGTGAAGCTGACCCAGGTAGACGCCACGCCGTACTATCGCCACGCCCTCGGGCCCCTGCGTGTGGCGCCCAAGGAGGGCCGCGGCTGGATGTTCGCCGCCGGCGAGCTGGCCATGACCGCGCACGATCTGGCGCTGTGGGACGAGAGCCTGATCGCGCAGACGGTGCTCAAGCCCGAGAGCTACAAGCAGATGTTCACCGAGGTGAAGCTGAAGGACGGCAAGGGAACGCACTACGGGCTGGGCGTGGATGTGCTGGACCGCAACGGCCACCGGTCGATTGAGCACACCGGCGAGGTCTCCGGCTTCGTTTCCGACAACGAGGTGCTGGTGGACGATGGCGTGGCCGTGGCCGTGCTGACCAACCAGGACGCAGTGGGCGCGGCCATCTACCATTGCGCGCCTGGCCGCTCCGGTGGTGGCTGGGTTTCCGCCCACCGACGCCGAAAAGCAGGCGATCGCGATCTTCCACGGTCTGCAACAGGGCCGCATTGACCGCAGCCTGCTGGCGCCCAACCTGAGCGACTACTTCACCGCCGAGGCGCTGGCGGATTTCCGCGAGAGCCTGGCGCCGCTGGGCGAGCCGCTCACCTTCCGCCAGACCAACGACCGAGCTGCGCGGCGGCATGACCTTCCGCAGCTTCCAGATCGTCTACCCCGGCAAGCGCCTGCGGCTGACCACCTACACCTATCCCGACGGCAAGCTGGAGCAGTACTTGATCGCGCCGGCGGAATAATGTTTCTCATCACCACAATCAATGGGTGCCCCATCCTTTCCGCGTCTTCATGCGGAAAGGGTGGGATACGATGAACCCTTTGCGCGAAGCGTGTCCGCCAGGGTAGCCCAGGTCTCGATTTTGAGACCTGGGATTCCGCTGATTTCGTTCCTGCGTCCGCAGGACACTCCACGATACACTTGTAGTTGACCTATGTTTGAAAACCTTACTGACAAATTGCAGCGCGCTTTCAAGGCCCTCCGCGGCCAGGGCACGCTCACCGAAGAGAACATCACCGACGCTCTGCGCGAGATTCGCGTGGCGCTGCTCGAAGCCGACGTCAACCTCAACGTGGTCCGCGACCTGATCGAGCAGATCCGCGTCAAGGCAGTGGGAACCGAGGTGCTGACCGCTCTCTCGCCCTCCGAGCAGGTCATCAAGATCGTGCGCGACGAGCTGATTGCGCTGCTGGGCAAGGACACGGCGCGCTTCAAATTTGCCTCGCAGCCGCCGAGCGTGATTCTGATGGCCGGATTGCAAGGCTCGGGCAAAACCACCACCGCCGGCAAGCTGGCCGCATGGCTCAAGAAGGGCGGCCACCGGCCCATGCTGGTTTCGGTGGACGTGTATCGCCCCGCCGCGCGCGAACAACTCAAGGTTGTGGCCAAATCCGTTGAAGTCCGCCTCTACGAGGGCGACCAGAAGGGCGAAGCTGCCGACTCCGCACTCGTCGAGCGTCTCGCCGCCGAAGCCCGCCGCGAGGCCCGCAACATGGGCTGCGACACGCTGATTGTTGACACCGCCGGCCGCCTGCACATCGACGAAGAGCTGATGACGGAGATGGAGCGGCTGAAAAAACTGCTCAACCCCAGCGAGATTTTGTTCATCGCCGACGCCATGACCGGGCAGGACGCGGTCAACTCTGCCGCGGATTTTCACAAGCGACTCGGCCTCACCGGCGTCGTCCTCACCAAGATGGATGGCGACGCGCGCGGCGGCGCGGCGCTCTCGATTCGCCACGTCACCGGCCAGCCGATCAAGTTTATCGGCGTGGGCGAAAAGCCGGACGCCTTCGAGCCGTTCCATCCCGATCGCATTGTCGGCCGCATTCTGGGCATGGGCGACATGATGTCGTTGATCGAGAAGGCCGAGTCCACGCTCGACCGCAAGAAGTCAGAAGAATTCGCCAAGAAGGCGCTCCTCGGCGACGGCTTCTCGCTCGATGATTTCCGCGAGCAGTTGCGACAGATCAAGAAGATGGGCTCCATGGAGAGCATCTTGAAGATGCTGCCGTCGGTGGGGCCGTTTGCCGGGTTGCAACAGGCGTCGAAGAGTGTGGACGAAAAGCAGTTTGTGCGGCTGGAGGCGATCATCAATTCGATGACGCAGAAGGAGCGGCGCAACCACGAGATTATTTCCGGCACACGCCGCAAGCGCATCGCCAACGGCTCCGGCACTACAGTTCAGGACGTAAACCAGCTTCTCCGCCAGTACGCGCAAATGGCCAAAATGTTCAAGCAGATGGGCAAAGGCGGGCTGGCCGGCAAAATGATGCGCGGCGGCCTAGGCGCCATGGGCATGGGCGGGAAACAGAGGTTTGGGCGATAAGAACTGATTTTGGAGATGAAAGTATGAGAGACAAGCAATTCATTCTCAGCGAAATCAAGAGGACAGCAGTTTAATGGCGGCAAGCCTTTGGGACAGGACAGATTAAGGACAGAGACAGGCATTGCTGACTATGAATGGAGAGGTGTGTACTGGGCGCGTTGGGGAGATGCTTATTAGAAGCTGGGTTTACTCCTCTGGAGTGGGGTGCTAAATAAGTGAAGAAGAGATTTTTAAGTTACTTACAAAGCTCGTTCGTCAATATGGCAGGTATCCTACCAATAGCGAAATTCTTCTTAATAAAAGACACAACGAGAAGATACCTGCTCCAAATACACTGTTGAGGAGACTGGAGGCAGGACAGAATCTATTAAGAAGTTTAGCATTTTCTGTTCTTTAATGGCGGAGTATTCTGACGTAGCTACAATCTTAGCCCAAGAGACTATTTGCGAAGAACCTGAGAGTGATGATCGAGAAAGCAATATTGGATCAGTAAAACTGAACGCATCGGGCTATGTCTATTTGGTGAAGTCAGGGAAATTGTACAAGATAGGACTTTCAATTGAAAATCCCTTCCGACGCAAAAGCGAACTACATAAGCAAACTTCAGAGGGGATTACTGATATTCACACCATCTCAGCCATCGATGATGCACCGGGCATCGAAAAATACTGGCACGAGCGATTCAAAGAAAAGCGTCAGCACGGCGAGTGGTTCGATCTTTCCGCTGAAGACATTAGTGCATTCAAGAAGCGAAAGTTCATGTAGCAATGACCACTCTCCAGGACCAACTCGACGAGATCACGGCGCGCACCCGCGAACTGGTACAGGCGGAGCGGCTGGCTATTGGCGAACGTTCGACGAGATCACGGCTCGCACCCGGGAGCTGGTGCAGGCGGAGCGGCTGGCGATAGGGGAGCGGGCGATTGAGGAGCTATTCGCCTCCGGTATCGAAGAGCGGATTCTGCCGGTCGGCTCGCTCGCCCCGGAGTTTGCGCTGAATGACTCCAGAGGCCGCCTGATTCGCTCGCAAGACATGCTGGCGCTTGGCCCCTTGGTCATCAAGTTCGTTCGCGGCCGGTGGTGCCCTTATTGCGTGACGGAGTTAGAGGCTTGGCGCGACCTTCACGGCACACTCCGCGAACGCGGCGTGCTGATGGTGGCCATAGGCCCGCAGACCGAGCGGCAAAATGATTTCATGGTGAGCCAGCATGCATTGCCCTACCCCGTGCTCGCGGACCCGGCGTGCGCGCTGGCGGAAAAGTTCGGCGTGGCCCACACCGTGCCCGAGTATCTGCGCGACTACTACCTCTCTATCCTCATCAACATTCCGTTTGTAAACGGCGAGTCGAGCTGGCGGCTGCCCTTGCCCGCGACATTTGTGATCAGTCCCGCTGGACGCGTAGTCTTTGCCGAGGCTCACGCAGACTTCCGCGTGCGGCCCGAGCCGGAAGATGCGCTTGAGGTGCTGTTACGCTCCGCTTGAACGGGACGCGCTCTACTCCGACCAAACGCCCAGCAGATTGCCTGCGCCATCGGAGAAGTGGAAGCGGCGTCCGCCGGGAAACTCGAATGTAGGCACAACGATGCTGCCGCCGGCGGCCACAACGGCTGCTTCGGTGGCCTTCAGGTCCGCGGAGTAGAGCACGACCAGCGGCGCGGATTTGGCTTGCGGCGCCTGCGAATCGCCCTTGGCGAACCCGCCATCGATGCCGGCGCCTTCAAAGCCGATGTACTCAGGACCCCAGTCCTGAAAGCTCCAGCCGAATACGGTCGAGTAGAACTTCCTGGTCCGCTCGATGTCGGTGGTGGTGAACTCGATGTAGGTGATCTTGTGGTGCTTCGCGGGATTGCTCATGAACTTTCTCCTTGGCGTTGAGTTCGGTGGAGTAGAGGAAAAAGCGGCGCAGAGACGCGGAAACCCCATCGACCTCATGGAATCTCGGCACAAGGCATATTTTCGCAGAAAAAAGCGGTTGGCGGCGGAGACTTTTCGGGCCGCGCGCTTCCTGCGGCAGAAGAGGCTTGGTACGGCGGAGGCGCTGGCCCGAATTCTCCCTAAAGGTTAGACAAGGCGCGGCGGGCGGAGCGGAGCTCGGCGGCCAGCACTTGCAGCATCTTGAGCGCCAGCGGCGGTTCGGAGCTCATGAGGCTGGTGAACTCGTCGCGGGGGACAAAGCTGAGCCGCGCGCCGTTGCGGGCGATGGCCGTGAGCGTATAAGGTTCGTTGCCGATCAGCCCCGGCAGGCCCAGCAGGGAGCCGGCAGGCGCCTGGATGGACACCAGGTGCTCGCCTGTGGGCGATGTCATGGTGAGGGTGGTCTCGCCCTGGTCGAGAATGTAGAGGCCTTTAGGGTGATCGCCCTGGTTGAACAGAACGCGATCTTCCCTGCCACAGGAGATTGCGGTGGAACGCTTTTCGAGCGCCTGAATCAACTCCGGGTCGGCGACGAATGCAGTCGGGTCTAGCTTCACTTGGGCCTCCACTGATAAAAGAAAGCGGGCGATGAACGGGCAAAAACGTGTTGAATGGCCTGAGCAGCTATGGTTGCATTGCGGGAAGCCGGTTTAATGTGATTGGCGTCACGTATTGTGGGTTAAACCAGGAGGGCAGACTTGGTTTGAGGGGAATGAGTGGAGATCAATGCTGGGCCAGGCGGCTGGTAGCAAAATCAGCGTTTCTGTACCCCGAGGCAGTCCGCCAGGCGGCTTTTTCCTCAACCGGTATCCCCAGCGACTCGGGATCCCCGCGAAGCGATCGCTGCTTCGCGGGGTGAGGGAACAGGTCTTCGTCGAAGGGATGGAAGTCAAAACCGCTTGGCGGACTCTCGGCAAGGGCGCGTTTACTTTGATTTTGCTGCCAGAGGCGCAACGGCTAGCTGCCGCGGGGGC